>NZ_JAQZAN010000020.1 GCF_028737255.1 Actinomycetospora straminea
CGACCACGCAGGTCGAGGCCCGCCCCGACGGCCCGGCGGGCGGTCCCGCGCCGCCGCGCCGCACCGACGACCGCCCGGGCCCGCGCCCGCGCACCGGGGTCCCGACGGCCCGGCGCGCCGACGACTCCGGGCCCCGCCTGGCCGATCTGCTCGCCGACGCCATGGACGCCTACCACTCCGCGGACCCGGGTCAGGCCGCTCCCGCCGACGACCGCCGAGCGCGCCGGTGACCGTCGCCGCGGCCGCCGGGCCGTCCTCCGGGCCGCGGCGCACCCGCCGGGCAGCGTTAGGGTGGGCCGCCGTGGACGCCCGGACGCACAGCGACGCACCCCGGGCCGGGCGGGCGGCAGCCCGCCGGTCCCCGGCACCGGCGGACGCGGCATGACGTCGACCACGAGCACGACGGCCGCGGCCGGCACCCGCACCGGCTGGCCGGCGGATCGCGGGGCCCTCCGCGCGGTCGCCGCGTCGCAGGACCCGCCCGACTCGGCGCTCGGCGAGCTCGCCGTCACGTACTTCGATCGCGTCCCCGAGGGCGAGCTCGTCGCCGAGCCCGAGGACGCACTCGCGACGGTGCGCGCGCACCGCAGCCTCGCGCGGCTGCGGGTGCCGGGCAAGCCGGTGACCGCGGTGCTCGACACCCCGGGCTCCGAGGGGCGCATCTCGGTGCTCGTCGTCACCGACGACATGCCGTTCCTCATCGACTCGGTGCTCGCCGAGCTCGACCGCACGGGCGCGAGCGTGCACCGCGTGGTGCACCCGGTGATCGTCGTCCGTCGTGACGTGCGCGGGGAGCTGCTCGACATCCTCCCGCTCGCCGACGCCGCCGCGCCCCCGCCCGGGACGGTCGCCGAGTCGTGGATGAACATCGAGCTGGGCGACCTGCCCGGCTCCGACCCCGCGCGCGACCTGGCCGCCGACCTGCACGCGCGGCTCTCGGGGGTGCTCACCGACGTCCGGGAGGTCGTCGAGGACGGCGACCGGATGGTGTCGACGGCCCGGGCGCTCGCCGACGAGCTCGACGGTCACGGCGGCGGCACGGAGGTCGCGGACACGGTCGCGCTGCTGCGCTGGTTCGCGCAGGGCAACCTGATCATGCTCGGCTACCGGCGCCAGGAGCTCGTCGACACCCCGGACGGGCCCGCGCTGCGCGGCGTCCTCGCCACCGGCCTGGGTGTCCTGCGCCGCGACAGCCTCGTCGCGCGCACCCTCACGGCGAGCCCGGACAGCGTGAGCCCCGCCGGCACCGCGGGGACCGCCGCACCGCGCCGGCTGCTCGTGCTGACGCGCGCCAGTGCCCGCTCGACGGTCCACCGCCCCGAGCACCCGCTCTACGTCGGCGTGAGCATCTTCGACGCCGAGGGCCGGCTGGTCGGCGAGCACCGCTTCCTCGGCATCCTCACCGTCGCCGCCCGGCACGCCGACGTGCTGGGCATCCCCGTGGTGTCGCGGCGCGTGCAGGAGGTCGTCGCCGAGACCGGCCTGCCCGTCGACTCGTGGTCGGGCCAGCGGCTGCTCGAGGTGCTCCAGACCTACCCGCGCGCCGAGCTGCTCTGCACCGACCGCGCCTCGCTCGAGGCCACGGCCACCGGCGTGCTCGACCTCGCCGAGCGGCGCCGGGTGCGGCTGTTCCTGCGCCGCGACCCGTACGGCCGCTACTTCTCCTGCATGATCTACCTCCCGCGCGACCGCTACACGACGGCGGCGCGGCTGCGGATGCAGGAGGTCCTCACCCGCGACCTGCGCGGCACCGACATCGAGCACACCGCGCGCGTGACCGAGGACCAGCTGGCGCTGCTGCACGTCACGGTGCACACCGGGCGCGAGGAGCCGGTGACGCCTGACCTCGAGGCGCTCACCGACGACCTCGCCGAGGCCGCGCGCACCTGGGCCGACCGCCTGCGCGAGCTGGCCACCGGCGAGGAGCGCGCGGCCATCGCCGCCATCGGTGAGCCGTTCGCGGAGGCGTACAAGGAGGACTTCGGCCCGGACCGCGGCCTGCTGGACCTGCGGGTCCTCGAGGCGCTCACGCCGCGCACGGACGAGGACGACCCCGCGGACGGCCGCGACACCGCCGTGCGGCTCTACCGGCCGGACTCGCCCGACGCCGGCGACCGGCGCCTCAAGCTCTACCTCGCGGGCCGCCGGGCGACGCTGTCGTCGGTGCTGCCGGCGCTGCAGTCGCTGGGCGTGGTCGTCGTCGACGAGCGGCCCTACGGCGTCACGCGCAGCGACGGCGTCGCGTGCTGGATCAACGACTTCGGCCTGCGTCTCGGGGACGCCGAGACGGTGCCGCCGGGCACCGAGCACGACCTCACCGAGCGGTTCGCCGAGGCCTTCGACGCGGTGTGGACCGGGCTCGCCGGCGCCGACGGCTTCAACGCGCTGGTCCTGCGTGCCGGGCTGACGTGGCGGCAGGCCGCGACGCTGCGGGCCTTCTCGCGCTACCTGCGACAGGTCGGCAGCGCCTACGGGCAGAGCTACATCACCGACGTCGTCGGCGCGCACCGCGACGTCGCCGTCGCCCTGGTCGAGCTGTTCGAGGCCCGCTTCGACCCCGCGCTGGGCGACGAGGAGCGGGACCGGCGGGTGGCCGAGGTCGACGCGCGGGTCACCGCCGCGATCGCCGAGGTCACCAGCCTCGACGCGGACCGGATCCTGCGCTCCCTGCTCGGCGTGGTCCGCGCGACGCTGCGCACCAACTTCTTCCGCCGCGACGCGGACGGCGCGCCGCGCCCGTTCCTCGCGCTCAAGCTCGACCCCGCGCAGGTGCCGGGCGTGCCGGAGCCGGTGCCCGCGGTCGAGACGTTCGTGCACTCCAACCGCGTCGAGGGCGTGCACCTGCGCTTCGGCGCGATCGCCCGCGGCGGATTGCGCTGGTCGGACCGCCTGCAGGACTACCGCACCGAGATCCTCGGCCTGGTCAAGGCGCAGGCGGTGAAGAACGCGGTCATCGTGCCCGTGGGCGCCAAGGGCGGGTTCGTCGTGAAGCGCCCGCCGGCCCCCACCGGCGACGCCGCCACCGACCGCGACGCCGCCCGGGCCGAGGGCGTCGCCTGCTACCGCATGTTCGTCTCCGGCCTGCTCGACCTCGTCGACGACCGGGCGGGGCACGCGGCGCAGTCGGCGATCCGCACGCCCGCCGACGTCGTGCGCTACGACGGCGACGACCCGTACCTCGTGGTGGCCGCGGACAAGGGGACGGCGACGTTCTCCGACCTCGCGAACGCGGTCGCCACCGAGTACGGGTTCTGGCTGGGCGACGCGTTCGCGTCCGGCGGGTCGGTGGGCTACGACCACAAGGCCATGGGCATCACGGCCCGCGGCGCGTGGGAGAGCGTCCGGCGCCACTTCCGCGAGCTCGGCCGCGACCTCGCCCACGACGAGATCACCGTGGTCGGCGTCGGCGACATGTCCGGCGACGTGTTCGGCAACGGCATGCTGCTCTCCGAGCACCTGCGGATCGTCGCGGCGTTCGACCACCGCCACGTCTTCCTCGACCCCGACCCGGACCCGGCCGTCTCGTACGCCGAGCGGCGCCGGCTGTTCGAGCTGGCGCGCTCGTCGTGGGCGGACTACGACGAGTCCCTCGTCAGCGCGGGCGGCGGCGTCTACCCGCGCACGATGAAGGCGATCCCGGTGTCCCCGCGCGCCGCGGAGGTGCTGGGCATCGACCCCGGCGAGGTCGAGCCGCCGACGTTGGTGCGCGCGATCCTGCGCGCGCCCGCGGACCTGCTGTGGAACGGCGGGATCGGGACCTACGTGAAGGCGTCCACCGAGACCCACGCCGACGTCGGCGACAAGGGCAACGACGCCGTGCGGGTCGACGGTGACGAGCTGCGGGTGGCCGTGGTCGGCGAGGGCGGCAACCTCGGTCTGACGCAGCGCGGGCGCATCGAGTACGCCCGCCGCGGCGGCAAGGTCAACACCGACGCGATCGACAACAGCGCCGGCGTCGACTGCTCCGACCACGAGGTCAACATCAAGATCTTGCTGGACTCGCTGGTCGAGCGCGGCGAGCTCGCGCCCGCCGAGCGCGACGAGCAGATCGCGGCGACCACCGACGACGTCGCCGAGCTGGTGCTCGCCGACAACGTCAGCCAGAACGAGGTGCTGGGCGTCTCCCGGTCGCACGCGGCGGGGATGGCGCACGTGCACGAGGCGCTGGTCGACGACCTCGAGGAGCGCGGCCGGCTCGACCGCGAGCTCGACGTGCTGCCCGACGCCGAGGAGTTCGCGGCCCGGCGTGCGGCGGGGGAGGGCCTGTCGAGCCCCGAGCTGTCGACGCTCATGGCCCACGTCAAGCTCGACCTCACCGACGCCCTCGCGGCGTCCGAGGTGCCCGACCTCGAGGTGTTCACCCGCCGCCTGCCGTCCTACTTCCCGTCGGTGCTCGCCGAGCGCTTCCCCGACGCCGTCGCCGCGCACCCGCTGCGCCGCCAGATCGTGACGACGATGCTGTCGAACGCCGTGGTCGACGGCGGCGGGCTGACGTTCGTGCACCGGCTCGCGCAGGAGGCGGCCGCCACCGCGGGCGACGCGGCGCGCGCCTACCACGTCGCGACCACCGTGTTCGGGCTCGACGTGCTCGCCGACGACATCGCGGCGGGGGAGCAGACGCTCTCGACGCTGATCGCCGACCGGCTCACCCTCGCCGCACGTCGCCAGCTCGACCGGGTCGCGCGCTGGTTCCTCACCCACCGCCCGCAGCCGCTGGCGGTGGGCGCGGAGGTCGCCCGGTTCTCGCCGTGGGTCGGCCCGCTGGCGCCCCGGGTGCCCGAGCTCCTGCGCGGCCGCGAGGCCGAGGGGCTCGCGCACCGCACGCAGGCCTTCGTCGACGCGGGCGCGCCGGTCGACCTCGCCCGCCGGGCCGTGGGCGGGCTCTACGCGTTCGGGCTGCTCGACGTCGTGGAGATCGCCGAGTACGCCGAGCGCGAGCGGGGCGGGCTGATCGCCGACGACGGCGAGGTCACCGACGACGAGCTGCTCGCCGTCGCCGAGCTCTACTACGCGCTCTCCGAGCACCTCGGGCTCGACGCCCTGCTCACGGCCGTCGCCGGCCTCGAGCGCTCCGACCGGTGGCACGCGCTCGCGCGGCTGTCCCTGCGCGACGAGCTGTACTCGTCGCTGCGCGCGATCACGCTGGACGTGCTCGCCGACACGGGGCCGGAGGAGTCGGCGGACGAGAAGATCGAGCACTGGGAGCAGGCGAACGCGTCGCGCCTGATGCGGGCCCGCTCGGCGCTCGCCGAGATCGCGAAGGTCGGGCACGCGGACCTCGCGACGGTGTCGGTCGCCGCGCGCCAGATCCGCAGCATGGTCCGCTGAGCACACACCGAATCGGGAGAGAACAGCCGCGTGGCCCCCTACGTCGCCGACGTCGCCGTCCGCTGGTCCGACCAGGACGCCTACGGGCACGTCAACCACGCCCGCGTGGTGACGCTGCTCGAGGACGCCCGCACCGGGCTGCTCTTCGACGCCGCGACCCGCGCCGGGGTCGCGGCGTTCGAGGCCGGGCTGCTGGTCGCCGCGCTCGACGTCGCCTACCGCCGACCGATCCCGTGGACGCCCGCGGGCGTGCGCGTGGCGATGACCGCGCAGGACGTGCGGGCGGCGTCGTTCCGCGTCGCGTACCGGCTGCTGCTGCCCGACGGCGAGGGTGCGTGGGACGAGGCCAAGCCGGCCGTCACCGCCACCACGCAGCTCGTGCCCTACGAGCTCGCCACCGCGCGCCCGCGGCGCCTGACGGCGGAGGAGCGCGAGTTCCTGGCCGGCTACACCGAGGACGGCCGGGCCGCGTGACCCTGGCGATCCCGGCCGCGGCGGACCGGGCTGCGCTCGCCGACGTCGCCGGCCGCGTCGTGCGGCTCGACCCCGCGGCGGTGGTGCGGCTGCGCGACACCGACGGTGCGGTGGCGCTGTGGGCGGGCACGCCGTTCGGGGTGCTCGTGACCACCGGCGCGCCCGGCTCGGTCACCCCGGCCGACGTGACGGTGGTGGCGTCGGACCTGCTCGCGGCGCTCTCGGTGGTCGACGCCCCCGAGCTCGACCCCGGAGCGGCGGTGGACGACCGCTGGCGCGGTGACCTGCCCGGCGACGTCGCGTGGGAGGTGATCGGGCACCTCGCGCCCGAGGAGGTCGACGCCGTGGTGGCCCGCGCCGACCCGTCGCGGCTGGACCAGCCGGTGTGGGAGGGCGGCGGGGTGCGGGTGCCGGCGCGCTGCGTCGTCGCCGTCGCGGGGATGGGGTGGCCGGAGGACGGCGGGCCGGTGCCGGTGGCGCTGTCCGGGGACGGGGCGTGGCTGCGCCTCGAGGTGGGCGCGGCGGCGATCGTCCGCCACCGCCGCCCGGCCCTCACCGTCCTGGTCTGACGCCGGCTCAGCGCAGGTTGGCCCGCAGGAAGTCCAGCGTCGCGTGCCAGGCGATACGGGCCTGGTCGGGGTCGTAGGTGCCGAGGGGGTCCTCGTCGTTGAAGAACGCGTGACCGGCGGGGTAGAGGCGGAAGTCGGGGCGTCGGCCGGCCTCGGACTCGATCCGGTCGGCGAGCCGCTTCACGGCCTCGGGGCCGGCCATCTCGTCCTGCTCGCCGAAGTGCCCGAGCAGCGGCGCGGAGAGGTTCGCGAAGCTCGGGTAGTCCTCGCCCAGCACCCCGTAGAACGGCACGGCGGCACCGATCCTGTCGCCCTGTTGCGCGGCCAGGACCAGCACGAACCCGCCGCCCATGCAGAACCCGACGGCGCCGACCCTGCGCCCGACGACGGCCTCGTGGTCGAGCAGGAAGTCGACGGCGCCGGCGAGGTCGGTGGCGGCCCGGTCGACGGGCAGCTGCTGCATGAGCCGGCCCGCCTCCTCGGTGTCGTGCGTGGTGGCCCCGCCGTAGAGGTCGGGGGCCAGCGCGACGAAGCCCTCGGCGGCGAGCCGGTTGGTGACGTCGGCGATGTGGCTGGTCAGTCCCCACCACTCCTGGATCACGATCACCCCGGGGCCCGCGCCCGACTCGGGCAGCGCGAGGTAGCCGTGCGCCGTCCGTCCGCCCGAGGGGAAGCTGACGTTCTGCAGCGGGTTGTCGGTCATGATCGCGGTGTCTACCAGGCCTTGTTCATCATGCTCGTCGCCGCCATCTCGAAGTACTCCCACATCTGGCGGCGCCGCTCCTCGGGCAGGTCGGCCTCGTCGACGGCGACGCGCATGCAGCGCAGCCACGCGTCGCGCTCGAGCGGCCCGATCGGGAACGGCCCGTGCCGCATGCGCAGGCGCGGGTGTCCGCGCTGGTGCGAGTAGGTCTGCGGGCCGCCCCAGTACTGCTCGAGGAACATCAGCAATCGCTGCTCGGCGGGCCCCAGGTCCTCCTCGGGGTAGAGGGGACGCAGGACGGGGTCGTCGGCGACCTGCTCGTAGAAGCGGTGCACGATCGCCACGAACGTCTCGTGCCCGCCCACGGCCTCGTAGAACGTGTCCGGTCGACCCGGCTGTGGTGCGCTCACCCCGCCACGATCCCAGATCCGGTCGACACGGGTGGCGTCACACCGCCGGGGTGCCCGGACCCGCGACGCCGGGGCGCCCGGCGAAGGGGAACGGCGCCGGGACGCCCGCGACGTCGAGCTGCGTCTTGACCTCGGCGGCGACCGCGCGCTGCACGGCCCACTGCTCGCCGGGCCGGGTCTTGATCGTCAGACGCAGGAGCACGCCCTCGGCGGTCACGGACTGGACGCCGAGCATCTCCGGCGGCGCGATCACCTTGCTCGCGATCTTCGGCTCCGCGCACTCGGCGTTGGCGGCGCGCTCGGCGATCTCGAGGGCGTCGTCGACGTCGGTGGTGTGCCCGACGGGGATGTCGACGACGGCCACCGAGTAGCCCTGGCTGGAGTTGCCGACGCGCAGCACCTCGCCGTTGCGCACGTACCAGACGGTGCCGGCAATGTCGCGCAGCGTGGTCACCCGCAGGCCCACGGCCTCGACGGTGCCGGTCGCCTCGCCGAGGTCGACGACGTCGCCGACGCCGTACTGGTCCTCGAGCATCATGAAGATGCCGGACAGGAAGTCGCGGACGAGGTTCTGCGCGCCGAACCCGATCGCGACACCGACGATGCCGGCCGAGGCGATGATCGGGGCGAGGTTGACCCCGAACTCGCCCAGGATCAGCACGAACGCGACGCCGTAGATCAGCATCGTCGAGAACGACCGCAGCACCGACCCGATCGCCTGGGCGCGCTGGGTGCGCCGCTCGACCATGAGCGGGGCGGCGTCCTTGAGCGTGCGCACGGCCCGGTCGCGCAGGGGGCGCAGCAGCGTGGGCACGCGTCCCTGACCGGCGCCGCTGGTCAGGCGCCTGATCGCGCGGTGCACCATGTGCCGCAGCACCACGGCCACGACGATGATGAGCAGCACGACGACGAGGTGGGAGAACAGCTCGTCGGCGGAGCGCGAGAGCCAGTCGGTCTGCGTCAACCGGTAGACCCGCTCGCACAGCGAGCCCTGGTCGGAGGCGCAGGCGGGCGGCGTCGACGGGATCGCGGACAGCGGCGACGAGAAGTCGGGCTCCGGCGCGGGGGTGGCCGGTGGCGGGGTCGGCGGCGGCACGGTCACGTCACCCGACGGTAGAGCACGAGGTCGTCGCGTCCCGACGCCTCCCGGCCCCGGCGACCCACCGGTGACGCGGGGATGACGCGCCGATGCGGACGGTGAGAACACGCGTGCGATCGGGCCGGTTGTGTGGTCGACTAGGCCAACTTCTCCGGGAGGTGGTCGTGTGCACGAACGACAACCCGGCAGCGTGACTCCGCTGGTCAGCGAGGTCTCGCCCACCACCGCGCCCTACCGCGCGTCCGACCCTCCCGATCCCGTCCCCGAGCTCACCGTCGCTCCCCCTCTTCCCGTCTCCCCGGACGATCCCCCCGCCCCGCCGCCGTCGCCGCCGTGGGGCCGCCGCCGGGTCCTGCTCCTCAACGCCACCTTCGAGCCCCTCACCGCGCTGCCCCTGCGACGCGCGATCGTGCTGCTGGTCTGCGGCAAGGCCGAGGTGGTCCACGGCGACGCCGCCGGGCTCGTCCTGCACTCGGCCACCGACGCCGTCGAGGTCCCGTCCGTCATCCGGCTCGTCGCGTACGTCCGCGTGCCCTACCGGGCGCGGGTGCCGCTGACGCGGGCCGCCCTCATGCACCGCGACCGCTTCCGCTGCGCGTACTGCGGCGGCCGCGCCGAGACCATCGACCACGTCGTGCCCCGCAGCCGTGGCGGCACGCACACGTGGGAGAACTGCGTGGCCTGCTGCGCGCGGTGCAACCACCGCAAGGCCGACAAACTGCTCGCCGAGCTCGGCTGGCCGCTGCGCACCATGCCCACCGCGCCCCGCGGGCGGCACTGGCGCCTGCTCGCCGGGCTCGTCGACGCCGATCCCCTGTGGCTGCCGTACCTGGGGGAGACGGCCGCCTGACGTCGTCCGCTCGATGATCGAGATATGTGGTGTCGACGACGGTGCGTCGGTGACACGACGCGTGCGCCGTGCGTGCGGCAGCATGGGGCAACCGTGAGCGATCTCCACGAGCTGACCGCCCTCGAGGCGGCCGCGGCGATCCGGCGCGGCGACATCACGGCCCTCGACGCCGTCGACGCCGCCCTCGCGCGCGCCGAACGGCTGGGCCCGGAGCTCGGGGCGTTCGCGCTGCTCACGCCCGAGCGCGCCCGCGACGCGGCGCGCGCGCTGGACCGGGCGGGCGTGGCCGGCGCCGGTCCGCTCGCCGGCGTCCCGACCGCCGTCAAGGACCTCACGGCGACCGCCGGCGTGCCGACCCGCCGCGGCTCGGTGATCTACGACGGCTGGGTCCCCGACCGCGACGACGAGGTCGTCGGGCTGCTCCGCGAGGCCGGCACGATCAGCATCGGCAAGACGGCCGTGCCCGAGTTCGGGCTGCCCTGCTACACCGAGCCCGCCGGGGCGCCGCCGGCCGTCACGCCGTGGGACCGGACGCGGTCGGCGGGCGGATCGTCGGGCGGGGCGGCGGCCGCGGTCGCCGCGGGCGTGCTGCCCGTCGCGCACGGCACGGACGGCGGCGGCTCGATCCGCATCCCGGCCGCGGTGTGCGGGCTCGTCGGGCTGAAGACCACACGCGGGCGCGTGCCGGCGGGCCCGGCGGGCGGCGACCCGGCGGGGCTGTCGGTGCACGGCCCGCTCGCACGCACCGTCGCCGACGCCGCCGCCCTGCTCGACGCCGTGGCGCGCCCGTCGGCGGGGGAGCCGTTCGTGCCCGCGGCCCCGCCCGCCGGCGGCTACCTCGGCGCCCTGGCGCGGCCGGTGGGACGCCGCCGGATCGCGCTCGCCGTCGACCCGCCGATCGACGGCCACGACGTCGTCGTCGACCCCGCCTGCCGGGCGGCCGCCGAGGAGGTCGGCGCCCTGCTCGAGGACCTCGGGCACGACGTCGAACCCGTGCGGGTCCGCCTGCCCGACGAGGGCGTGGCGGCGTTCCTCACGCTCTGGCAGGTGCTCTCGCTCGGCGACCCCGTCGACCCCGTCGACGAGCCCCGCCTGCTGCCGCTGACCCGGTACCTGCGTGCCCGTGGCCGCGAGTACGGCGGCGCGGCGGCGATGGGGGCGCTGCACACGGTGCAGGTGGTGACCCGCCGCCTCGTCGCCGAGCGGGCGGGCTACGACGCCGTGCTCACCCCGACCGTCGCGCTGCCCCCGCGCCCCGTCGGCTGGTTCACCGCCGGGGGCGACCCCGCCGACGACTTCGCCCGCCAGATCGCCTTCACGCCGTGGACCGCGATCGCGAACCTCACCGGCGAGCCCGCGATCTCCCTGCCGGTCTGCTGGTCCGACGGGCTGCCGATCGGGACCGCGCTGCGCGGGCGCCGCGGGGAGGAGGACGTGCTGCTCGGGCTCGCCGCGGAGCTCGAGGCCGCGCGGCCGTGGAGGGACCGCCGTCCGCCCGAGGGGTGAGCGAATCCTCCTACGACGGGACGTCGTCGACGGCATCCACTACGGTGCTGCGCGTGAGCCCGATGACCACGTTCCTGCTCTACGGGGTGACCTCGCTCGGGGGCATCGGCCTGATCGCGGCCATGACCCTCATCCGCCCGTCGTCGCGCGGCACCCGCTACCGCTCGGGTGACGCGTGGGACCACGAGCCGCTGTGGTGGATGGGCAACCCCCGAGGCTCGGGCGTCACCGGGCCGACCGTCGAGGCCGTGCCCGCGAGCCCGGCCGCCGAGCACACCGCCCGAGGAGGCGCTCGTGGCACGTGGTGAGGTCGTCCCGGCCGGCCAGGACGCGCCCGGCCAGACCACCCGGCTGAACCGCGGGCCCGGCGTCCTCGAGGACCCGGTCGTCGGTCAGGCGCGCGTCTCCACCGCCTCCGGGCGCATCTCCGAGGCGAGCGACGTGCTCGCCGAGGACTCGCGCACCCCGTTCTCGTCCTCGCAGCTCTCGCGTCTGGACGAGGCGCTCACGCTCGCCAGCCGCGAGACCGGGCTGCTGTTCACGCTCTACGTCGGTGCGCTCGGCACCCGGTCGCGGGAGCGCGCCGAGGAGCTGCACGCGTCGCTGGCCGACCACGCCGCCGAGGCCGTCGTCGTGGCCGTGTCGCCGGGCGAGCGGGTCGTCGAGGTCGTCACCGGCGCCGAGTCGGGCCGGCGCATCGACGACCGCGGCGCCAAGCTCGCGGTGATGAGCATGGTCGCGTCGTTCAAGGAGTCCGACCTCGTCGGCGGCATGGTCGAGGGCATCACGATGCTCGCCGACCAGGCGGGACACGCGCACCACTAGGCCGTCCGGCCCACCCTCCTTTGGGACGAACGCGCCGTTCGCTGCTTCTAGCGCAGCGAACGGCGCGTTCGTTCGTCCTGGGTCGGGCCTCAGCCGCGGTCGAACTCCCGGGCGGCGAGGGCCCGGACGACGCCGGCGCGGCCCTCGGTGACCAGGCGGCGCAGGGCCGGCGGGTGCTCGTCGGCGAGCCAGGCGTCGGCGGCGTCGACCGTCGCCTGCTCCACGGCCCAGGACGGGAAGAGCCCCTGCACCATCGGCTGGGCCTGCTCGGACGACCGGCGGGCCCAGACGTCGTCGACGACCGCGAAGTACTTCCCGACGTAGTCGGTGAGCAGCGCCTGCTGCGCCGGGTGCGAGAAGCCCATGATGATCGCGGCGTTGATCGCGTTCGGCAGGGTGTCGTCCTCGACGGCGCGGCGCCAGGCCTCCGCCTTGGCCTCCGGCGTCGGGAGGAGCGCGCGGCCCCGCTCGGCCATGCGGCGCCCCGTGGCGGTGTTGTCGCGCTCGTACTCGGCGTCGATCTCGGCCTCGCCCGCGGCACCGTGCGCGACGAGGGCGTGCAGGAGTCGCCAGCGCAGGTCGGTGTCGACGGTGAGGCCCTCGAGCGGCGCGGTCCCGTCCCGCCAGCCGGCGATGGTGTCGAGCGCCTCGGCGGTGAGCACCGACCCCGCGAGCGCGTTGACGATCGCGAGCTGGTGGTCCGAGCCCGGGTCGGCGTGGGCGAGCTCGAGCAGGCGCGCGACGAACGTCGGCCACCCGTCGGCGACCGCCCAGCCCGGCTCGGCGTACGAGGCGAGCGCGGTCTGGGCCTGCAGCAGGAGCCGCTGGACGACGCCGACCTCGGGCTCGGCGGCGAGCCCCGCGGTCACCAGCGCGACGAAGTCGCGGGCGCGCAGCTCGGCCTCGCGGGTCATCTCCCAGGCCGCCGACCAGCACAGGGTGCGCGGCAGCGGCTCGGCGATGTCGCCGATGCGGTCGATCAGCGTGGTCAGCGAGCGCTCGTCGAGACGCATCGTGCAGTAGGTGAGGTCGTCGTCGTTGACGAGCACGAGCGCGCCCGCCTCGACCCCGACCAGCTCCGGGACCTCGGTGCGGTCGCCGTCGACGTCGAGCTCCACACGGTGCTGCCGGACCAGCTTGCCGGAGCCGTCGTCACCGTAGACGCCGACCGCGAGGCGGTGGGTCCGCAGCTCGCCCGCGCCCGGCCGCGCCCCGCCCTGGACCACCTCGAACGCCGTGTACCGGCCGTTCTCCCCGACCGCGAACGACGGCGCGAGCGAGTTCAGCCCGGTGGTGCGCAGCCACTGCGCGCTCCAGCCCGACAGGTCGCGGCCGGAGGCCTCGGTGAGGGCGCCCAGCAGGTCGTCGAACGTCGCGTTGTCGTAGGCGTGGCGCGAGAAGTACAGCCGCAGCCCGGACAGGAACTCCTCCTGCCCGACGTAGCTGACCAGCTGCTTGAGCACCGACGCGCCCTTGGCGTAGGTGATGCCGTCGAAGTTGACCTCGACGGCCTGCAGGTCGGGGATGTCCGCGGCGACGGGGTGGGTCGAGGGCAGCTGGTCCTGGCGGTAGGCCCACGACTTCTCGACGTTGGCGAACGTCGTCCACGCGTTGCGGTACTCGGTGGCCTCGGCCTGGCTGACGACGCTGGCCCAGGTCGCGAACGACTCGTTGAGCCACAGGTCGTCCCACCAGCGCATCGTCACGAGGTCGCCGAACCACATGTGCGCCATCTCGTGCAGCACGGTCTCGGCCCGGCGCTCGTAGAGGTAGCGGGTGACGCGGCTGCGGAAGACGTAGTCCTCGAGGAACGTCACGGCCCCGACGTTCTCCATGGCGCCGGCGTTGAACTCCGGCACGAACAGCTGGTCGTACTTGCCGAAGGGGTAGGGCACGCCGAAGTTGCGGTGGTAGAAGCCGAAGCCCTGCTTGGTCTCGGTGAACAGCCGCTCGGCGTCCATGTGCTCGGCGAGGCTCGCACGGCAGAAGATGCCGAGCGGGATCGTGCCGTGCTCGTCGGTGTAGGTGTCGTCCCACCGGGCGTACGGGCCCGCGACCAGGGCGACGAGGTAGGTCGAGATCGGCGGCGTGGTGGCGAACGCGTGACGCTTCGCGCCGTGCTCGGCGTCGGAGACGGCCTCGGTGGCGCCGTTGGAGACGACCTGCCAGTCCGGCGACGCGGTGACGGTCACGGTGATCGTGGCCTTGAGGTCGGGCTGGTCGAAGCAGGCGAACATCCGCTTGGCGTCCGCGGTCTCGAACTGGCTGTAGAGGTAGACCCCGCCGTCCACCTGGTCGACGAACCGGTGCAGGCCCTCGCCGGTGTTCATGTAGCGCCCGTCGGCGTCGACCACGAGCTCGTTCTCGGCGGCGAGGTCGGGCAGCCCGATGCCCTTCTCCTCGTCGTAGTCGCCGACCTCCAGCGCGCGGCCGTTGAGGGTCGCCGACCGGACGCCGGCGCCGACGAAGTCGATCCACGTCGACGCGCCCGGCTCCGAGGCCCGGAAGCGCACCGTCGTCGTGGTGCGGAACGTGGCCTCGCCGGGCGCGCCGGCCCCGTCGGTGAGGTCCAGGTCGACCGCGTAGGACGCGACGTCGAGCAGCTCGGCGCGCGCGATCGCGTCGGTGCGGGTCAGGTTCGGGGCAGCCACGGCGCCACCCTACGGCGCCGGACGGGAGCGCCCGGGAATCCCACGTCCCTGCGCGGGGGTTGGCCCGAGTGAGGACATCCGAGAAGGGAACCCGACCGTCATGGCTGAGAAGACCCGCGTCGACTTCTGGTTCGACCCGCTGTGCCCGTTCGCCTGGATCACCTCGCGCTGGATGCTCGAGGTCGAGAAGGTGCGCGACGTCGAGACGCACTGGCACGTCATGAGTCTCGCCGTCCTCAACGAGGGCCGGGACCTGCCCGAGGAGTACGCCGAGATGATGAAGAAGGCGTGGGGCCCGGTCCGCGTGTGCATCGCCGCGGCGCAGCAGAAGGGCGACGACATCCTCGCCCCGCTCTACACCGCGATGGGCACCGAGATCCACAACAACGGCAACAAGGACTTCGACGACGTCATCGCCAAGGCGCTCGACGACGTCGGCCTCGACAGCTCCCTCGCGCAGGCCGCGCACACCGACGAGTACGACGACGCCCTGAAGACGAGCCACCACGAGGGCATGGACCCGGTCGGCATGGACGTCGGCACCCCGGTGATCCACGTCGAGGGCTCGGCGTACTTCGGCCCCGTCATGACCCGCATCCCCAAGGGCGAGCAGGCCGGCACGATCTTCGACGGCGCCAAGCTCCTCGCGGGCTACGAGTACTTCTACGAGCTCAAGCGCACGCGCGACACCGAGCTGTCGTTCGACTGACCGGCCGCGCTCCGGCGCCGTGACCGACCGTGATCGGCACGGCGCCGAGCTCGCCGAACGACCGGAAATTCTGCCCCCGATGTAGTCCGTTCGAGTGATAACTCTGGGCGACGACGACGTCGGTGCGTGACGATGCCGTGGTCCCGCGCGCAACCGCGCGCGGTGGGTCACGCACGGACGTGGGGGAGCCGCCATGGTCGCCGGTGCACCGCACGGCGTCGCGGCGGTGCGCCCCGACGCGCCCGCGGCACGGCGCCGGTGGACCGGCTCCCGACGCCGCCCGAGCGCCGGCCCGGGGCCGGCCGCCGGGCCGGCGCCCGCCCCGGCCGACGCGCGGATCGACCGCCTCGCCGAGCGGACCTGTGACGAGCTGCGGCGCCACGGCCGGGCCCAGCAGACCGCGCTCGAGACCGCCGACGGCCCGATGTCGTACGTCGCGCTCGAGACCGCGGCCGTGCGGCTGGCGCGCTACCTGCGGCGACGCCGGATCGCCGCCGGCGACCGGGTGGCGCTGCTGCTCGACCGGCCCGCCGACGTCCTCGTCGCCCAGCTCGCGACGGCCCGGATCGGTGCGGTCTGGGTCCCGCTCGACGCCCGCCTCCCGGACGCCGCGCTCGTGGCCGTGCTCGAGGCCGCGGGTGCGGGTGTGGTGCTCACGACGACCGGGGCGGCGGCGCGGCTCGACGAGTCCGACGTCGACGCGGTCTACCTCGACCGGGTCCGCTCCCGGGTCGACGACGAGGACGCCCAGCGGCTGACCGAGGCCGAGCGCGGCTCGGTCGTCGGGATGCCGGCCTACGTGGTGGTGCACGCCGCCGACCACGCCGCCGGGGCCCGAGGCGGCCTGCGCGCCACGGCCGTGGGACACGACGCGGCCGCCGCGTTCCTCCGCGCCGCGGTCGGGCTCCTGCGCCTCGGGGCCGACGACCGGGTCCACCACGACACCCGCGCGGGCTCCGACCTCGCGCTCCTCGAGACGTGGCTCGCGTGGTCGTCCGGGGCCGCCGTCGTCACCGCGCCGCCGGGACCGCGGCTGCGGGGCGCCGACCTCGGACGTCACCTCCGCGAGCACCGCGTCACCGTGCTCCGCGCGAACGCCGAGGACCTCGACGGGCTCGACGAGCCGCTGCCCGACCTGCGGTTGCTCCTGCTCACCGGGCCCGACCGCCCGCGCGACCTCCTCGCCCGCTGGCAGCGTCCCGGCCGGCGCATCGTCGGCCTGCACGGCGGGCCCGAGACCACGGTCGCCGCCCTGTGGGCCGAGGTGTCGCCCCACCAGCCGACGGGGTTCTGGCGCCCGCTGCCCGGGTACGACGTCGTGGTCGCCGACCCGGCCGACCCGCGACGGCTCCTGCCGCCGGGCGCGATCGGCGAGATCGGCGTCACCGGGGTCGGGGTCGGGCGCGGGTACGTCGGGCGCCGGGACCTCAGCGCCGAGGCGTTCGTGCCGGCGCCGGGCCGCGGCGGGACGATGTTCCGCACCGGCGACCTCGGCCGGGTCACGCCCGCCGGCGACGTCGAGCGGATCGCGCGGCTCGACGGGTCCGGGGGTCGAGGGGAGCGGATCGCGCCGACGGCGGTGCGGCCGGCCCCGCGCTCCGGGCCGCGGCAGTCGCGGCGCACGACCGTGATGTCGCTGCCGGACACGCTGCCCGACGAGGCCGGCGAGGTCGCCGAGGCCGGCGAGGCCGCGCCGGCTGTCGAGGAGACCCCTCGCGAGGGCACGGCCACCGGCGAGGGCACGGCCACCGCGGACCCCGGAGCGACCGAGGCCCCGCCGAGCGGCGACCGCCCCGCCGAGGGCGGACCGAGCGGCGACCGTCCGGTCGACGGAGGGCCGACCGGCGGCCGGCCGACCGCCGGACCGAGCGCCGGACCGACCGCCGCACCGAGTTCCGTCGACGCGCCGACGACCGCGGTCCGGGCCACGCCCGCCGCCACCCCCACCGCCAAGCCCAGCGCCACCCCCACCGCCACGCCCAGCGCCGCCCCCACCGCCAAGCCCACCGCCACCCCGCCCGCGGCCACACCCCCTTCCGCCCTGCGCCCGAGCGCGCCCCGCCCGCCGGTCGCGCGCCCGTCGGCCCCGCCCGCCCCGCCCGGGCGCCGCCCGGGCGCCCCGGGTCCGGCGAGCCCCGGCCCCGCGACGCCCGACCGGCCGGCCCCCGGCCCCCCGACGCCCGCCGGCGGCCGACCGGCGCCGCCCGCCCGCCACGGCGCGCCCCCGCGACCCGGCGCGCCCGGCGCCCCGGGCCGACCCGCCCCACCGACCCGCCCCGGTCCGCCGCCGCACCGCGGTCCCGCCGGGCCGGGCGTGCGTCCGCCGGCGGCCCGTCCCGGGTTCACGGCGGCCGCCCCCGCCCCGCCCGCGAAGCCCGCCACCCCGCCCGCGAAGCCCGGCACTCCGCCGGCGAAGCCGAGCACGGCCCCGGCCGCGGCGCCCGGCGCGACCGAGGCGCTGCTGCGCGAGATCCTGGTCGAGATCCTCGGCCGCCAGGACGTGCCGAAGGACGGCAACTTCTTCGACGACCTGGGCGCCGACTCGCTGCTGATGGCCCGCTTCTGCGCGCGCATCCGCAAGCACCCCGACCTGCCGTCGGCGGCGATGCAGGACATCTACCAGAACCCGACCCTCGCCTCGCTCGCCGTGGCCCTCGCGCCCGCCGCGAAGCCGGCCGACGCCGGCGGGGCCGCGCGAACGACCACCGGGCTCGCCGGTGTGCTCGCCGAGGTGCTCGAGCGCCCCGACGTGCCGCCCGACGCCCACTTCTTCGACGACCTGGGCGCCGACTCGCTGCTCATGGCCCGCTTCTGCGCCCGGACCCGCAAGCGCGACGACCTGCCGTCGGTCGGCATGCCCGACATCTACGCGAACCCGACCATCGCGAGCCTGACGAAGGCCCTCGGCGGCGCCGCCGATAAGGCGCCGTCCGGGCCCGCCGGCCCCTCGGTGACCGAGACCGAGGAGCCCACCGGGCCCCGCGCGGGCACCGCGGCGTTCGTCCTGTGCGGCGCGGCCCAGCTCGCGTGCGTGCTGGCCTACAGCTATCTCGCCGCCGTCATCCTCACGTACGGGTTCCAGGCGGTCACGACGGCGACCGGGATCGTGGCGGGCTACCTCGCGGCCCTGCTCGTCGGCGTCATCGGGTTCGTCGCGCTCAGCGTGCTGCCGGTCGTCGCGAAGTGGGTGCTCATCGGGCGCTGGAAGCCCGGGTCGTTCCGCGTGTGGAGCCCCGCGTACCTGCGGTTCTGGGTGGTCAAGACCCTGGTCCGCACCAGCCCGATGGTGCTGTTCGCCGGGACGCCCGCGTTCACGCTCTACCTGCGCGCGCTCGGGGCGAAGGTCGGCCGGGACGTCGTGTACCTGTCGGGCCAGGTGCCGGTGTGCACCGACCTGTTCAGCGTCGGCGACGGCAGCCTCGTGCGGAAGCAGTCCGTCATCGCCTGCTACCGCCCGCACGACGGCCGGATCGAGATCGGCGGGGTCAGCATCGGTGCGGGCGCCTTCGTCGGCGAGGCGACGGTGCTCGACGTGCGGACCGCCGTCGGTGACGGCGCCTCGCTCGCCCACAGCTCGTCGCTGCACGCGGGCCAGGCGATCCCGGTGGGCGAGGTCTGGCACGGCTCGCCCGGCCGTCGCACCGAGGGCCCGCTCCCAGCCGTGCCGCCTGCACCCGGCAGCCGCGTGCGCCGCGTCGTCTACTCGTCGGTGCTCCTCGCGTTCGTCCTCGCGGTGGCCTCGCCGGCCGCCCTCGCGATCGCGGGCGCGCTCTACTCCCTGGTGCCGCTGTTCGCGTCGCTCTTCGATCCCGCGCCCGGCGTGCTGCTCAGCGGCGTGTTCCACCTCCAGCTGCTCGCGCTCAGCGGAGCGCTCTACTTCGGTGCCATCCTCCTGGGCCTCGTCACGGTCGCGACCGTGCCGCGGCTGCTCGCGCTCGGGGTCCGCCCCGACGTCGTCTACCCCCTCTACGGGGTCCACTACTGGCTGCACCGCGCGATCGGGACGTTCACCAACGTCAAGTCCTTCGTCGAGCTGTTCGGCGACAGCTCCGCGATCGCCCACTACCTCGTGCTCGTCGGCTACAAGCTCCGCCCGCTCGTGCAGACCGGCTCCAACTTCGGGATGGCGGTCCAGCACGAGAACCCGTTCCTGACCACGGTCGGGCAGGGCACCGTCGTCGCCGACGGCCTGTCGGTGATGAACGCCGAGTACTCCGCGACGTCGTTCCGCGTCTCGCTGACGAGGATCGGCGCGAACAACTTCCTCGGCAACAAGATCGCCTACCCACCCCAGGGCCGGACCGGCGACGACTGCCTGCTGGCGACGAAGGTGCAGATCCCGATGCAGGGAGAGGTCCGGCAGGGCGTCGGCCTGCTCGGCTCCCCGAGCTTCGAGATCCCGCGCAAGGTCGCGCGCGACAGCGCCCTCGACGTCGAGGACCCCGCCGAGCTCGCCGCATCGCTGCGCCGCAAGAACCTCGACAACGGCGTCTCGATGGCCCTGCGCCTGCTCGTGCGGTGGCTCTTCGGCTACCTGGCCCTCGTGGGCGTCGTGGCGGTCGCGTCACTGCCGTTGCGTGCGGGGCCGGCCGAGGTCGTGATCGTCGAGCTGGTCGGCATCGTCCTGCTGGTCGGCTGGTTCGTGCTGGTCCAACGGTCTGTGTCGCGGCTCAAGACGCACGCACCCGACGGTGTCTCGATCTACGACCCCGCGTTCTGGCGCCACGAGCGCTACTGGAAGGTGCCCTCGCCCGACTGGGTGCAGATGTTCAACGGCACGCCGTTCAAGCCGTTGGTGTGGCGCCTGCTCGGCGCCCGGGTCGGCGCGCGGGTGTTCGACGACGGCGCCAACCTCACCGAGAAGGAGTTCACGACCATCGGCGACGACGCCACGCTCGGCGAGGGCTGCATTATCCAGTGCCACTCGCAGGAGGACGGCGGCTTCAAGTCCGAGCGCGTGGCGATCGGCGCCCGCGTCACCCTCGGCGTCGCCTCCTTCGTGCACTACGGCACGACCATCGGCGATGACGCCAAGCTCGCCCCCGACACGTTCCTGATGAAGGGCGAGGAGGTGCCGGCCGGTGAGTCGTGGGGCGGCAACCCCGCCCGAGGCCTCGACTGACCGAACCCCGAGGACGGACCCCATGACCGACACCACGACCGCCGCCGCGTGTGCCGTCACCGACGACGCCCGCTGGCGCGCCGTGCTCGCCAGCGGCGCCACCGCCGTGCCCCGGTGGAGCCTCACGCCCGGGACACCCGGCGAGGGGCCGGTCGCGACCACCGTGCCCGTCCCGGCGGCGCTGCTCGACGACGTGTCCGCGCAGGCCGGGCGCCTCGGCGTCGTCCCGGAGGCGCTGCTGCTCGCGGCGCACGCCCGGGTCCTCGCGGCGCTCACCGCGGAGCCCGAGGTCCTCGCCGGGGTCGAGGTCGCCGGCCGGACGCTGCCGGCCCGCCTCGACACCGAGGTCGCGTCGTGGCGTGTCCTGGCCGCCGCCGCGGCCACCGCGCTGACGGAGCTGGCCGGCGCGGACCAGCCCGGGGACGAGGTGGCCCTGGCCCAGGCGCGCCGCGACCTGACGGGCCTGTGGCCCGAGACGGTGCTGGCGCCCGCGGTCGGCGAGGCCGACGGGACCGCCGGGGCCGCGTCGCTCGCCGACGACGCCGTCTTCCGGATCGACCGCCCGGCCGCGGACGTGCTGCGGGTCGTGCACCGGTCCGGCGACCTCGACGTCGCGGCCGCCGAGCGGATCGCCGGCTACCACCTGACGGCGCTCGGGCAGCTGTGCGCCGACCTCGACGCGGCGCCGGGTGCGCAGGGTCTCGTCGGCCCGGAGGAGCTGGCCGCCCAGGTCGACGGCCTCGCGGGCCCGGTCCGCGAGCGCCCGGCCATGCCCGCGCACGAGATCATCCGGGCGCGTGCCGCCGCCGACCCGGACCGCGTCGCCGTCGTCAACGGCGACCGGTCGTGGACCTACCGCGAGCTCGACGAGGTCACCGACCGGGTCGCGCGCGCGATCCTGGCCCGCGGCCTCCCGCACGAGGGCATCGTGGCGGTGGTCGCCGAGCGCACCCTCGACTGGGCCGCCTCCGTGCTCGGCATCCTCAAGGCGGGTGCCGCGTACCTGCCGCTGGAGCCCCACTTCCCGGCGGACCGCATCGCCACCGTCCTCACCCGCGCCGACGCGCAGCTGGTGCTGGGGGAGCGGGGCAGCACGACGACCCTCGACGAGGCGCTGAGCAACCTCGGCGCGGCCGCCCCCGAGCGCCTGCTCGTCGACGACGCGGTCGCCGAGGAGCACGGCTCCGACGTGCCGCGGGTCGAGATCGCCGGCGACCGGCTCGCCTACCTGTACTTCACCTCCGGCTCCACGGGCGAGCCGAAGGGCGCCATGTGCGAGCACGCGGGCATGGTCAACCACCTGTACGCCAAGATCGAGGACCTCGGGATCACCGAGGGCACGGTGGTCACCGAGACCGCCCCGCAGTGCTTCGACATCTCGCTCTGGCAGCTCGTCGCGCCGTGGCTGGTGGGCGGCACGACCGTCATCGTCGAGCAGGAGACGATCCTCGACGTCCCGCGGTTCGTCGACCTCCTGGCCCGCCGGCGGGTCGAGGTCGCCCAGCTCGTGCCGTCGTACCTCGACGTCGTCGTGTCGTTCCTCGAGCAGCAGGACGTGCCGGCCGCCGAGGTGCTGCCCGCGCTGCGGCGGATCGCGGTCACCGGCGAGGCGGTCAAGAAGGAGCTGGTGGCGCGCTGGTTCTCCGTGCGCCCCGACGTCGCGGTCGTCAACGCCTACGGCCTGACCGAGACCTGCGACGACACCAACCACGAGATCCTCACCGAGGTGCCCACCGGCGAGCGGGTGCCGCTCGGGCCCGCCGTCCCCAACGTCCGCGTCTACGTCGTCGACGAGCACCTGAACCCGGTGCCGCTCGGCGCCCCGGGCGAGATCGTGTTCTCCGGGGTGTGCGTCGGCCGCGGCTACGTCAACGACCCCGAGCGCACCGCGAAGGCGTTCGTCCCCGACCCGCTGCGGCCGGGCGAGCGGCTCTACCGCAGTGGCGACCACGGCCGGTGGCTGCCCGACGGGAAGCTCGACTTCCTCGGCCGCCGCGACCACCAGGTGAAGATCTCCGGGTTCCGCATCGAGATCGGCGAGGTCGAGAACACCCTGCTGCGCGCGCCCGGGGTGCGCGACGCGGCGGTGGTCGTCGCCGAGCGGCCGGGGCGCGGCAAGCAGCTGGTCGGCTTCTACGGCGCCGCCGAGCCCGTGGAGACCGCGGTGCTGCGCGGGACCCTCGAGGCCTCGCTGCCCGTGTACATGGTCCCGCCGGTGCTCCACCACCAGGAGACCCTGCCGCTCACCCCGAACGGCAAGATCGACCGCAAGGCGCTCACCGCGCTCGCGCTGGCCCTCGACGAGCCCGAGCCCACCGCCGGCGGCGACACCACCCCGCTGACGCCGACCGAGGAGCGCGTGGCCGCGGTCTGGGCGCCGCTGCTCGGCGTCGACGCCTCGGCGCTCGGGCGCGACACCCACTTCTTCGAGCGCGGCGGGTCGTCGCTGCTCGCCGTGAAGATGGCGGTCGGGCTGAAGAAGGCCGTCACCCTCCCCGAGATCGTGGCGAACCCCGTGCTCGCCGACCTCGCCGCCCTCATCGACGGCCGCGCGCCCGCCGAGCCGGCACCCGCCGCAGCACCCGCGCCGGCACCCGCGCCGGCGTCATCGCCGTCCGCGTCCGCCGTGGACGCCCCCACGGTCCGGCTGCGTCCGTCCGACCTCACGCCCTCGACGTGACCACCCCGAAGGAGTCTGCGATGTCAGTGACGGTGCCGCCGTTCGCGGTGATCCCCGGTGCCCAGGTGGGAGAGGCGTTGCGCGGTCGGGAGCGCGACGTCGTCGCCCTCATGGAGGAGACCTACCGGCTCCACGACGCCGGGCGCACCCACAACCCGCCGTCGTACTTCCTCACCTTCGCCGACCGGCCCACGTCGCGGATCATCGCGCTGCCCGCCTCCGTCGGCGGCGACGTGAACGTCGACGGGATCAAGTGGGTCTCGAGCTTCCCCGAGAACGTGGCGGCCGGGGTGCCCCGCGCGTCGGCGGTGCTGATCCTCAACGACCACGACACCGGCTACCCCTTCGCCTGCCTCGAGGCGTCGATCATCAACGCGAGCCGCACGTCCGCCTCCGCGGCGCTGGCCGCCGACCGCCTGACCCGCGGGCGGGAGCGACCCCGTCGCGTCGGCTTCTTCGGGGTGGGCCTCATCGCCCGCTACCTGCACACCTACCTCGCGGCGACCGGCTGGACCTTCGACGAGACCGGCGTGTTCGACCTCAAGCCGGAGAGCGCCGAGGGCTTCCGCGGCTACCTCGAGACGCAGGACGGCACGGGGACGATCACCGTGCACGACGACGCCGAGTCGCTGATCCGGAACAGCGACCTGGTCGTCTTCGCCACGGTCGCCGGGACGCCGCACGTGCACGACCCGGCGTGGTTCGACCACCACCCGCTGGTGCTGCACGTGTCGCTGCGCGACCTCGGCACCGAGGTGATCGAGGCGTCGACCAACATCGTCGACGACGTCGACCACTGCCTGCGCGCCAACACCTCGGTGCACCTCGTGGAGCAGGAGACGGGCAACCGCGAGCACGTGCACGGGACGCTGGGCGACGTGCTCGAGGAGCGGATGACGCTGCCGACCGACCGGACCGTCGTGTTCTCGCCGTTCGGCCTCGGCATCCTCGACCTCGCGCTGGGCAAGGACGTCTACGACCACGTCACGAAGACCGGCGGCCTGCACGTGGTCGAGGACTTCTTCCACGAGCTCAAGCGGTACGGCTGAGAGCGGTGGGCCCCGGCGGGCGTCAGGTGAGCTCGCCGGGGGTGACCGCCCCGCGCTCGAGCGCCGCGTTGGCGAGCTCGACGCGGCGCCGGGTGCTCGCCGGGTCGAGCTCGAACTTGTCGTACAGGCGCAGCAGGTGCTGCTTGACCGCAGCCTCGGAGACGACGAGCGCGGCGGCGATGTCGCGGGCCGTGGCCGGCTCGGTGAACACCGCCCCGGAGAACAGCGGGCGGCACAGCGCGACGAGGACGTCGTGCTCGCGGCGCGTGAGCTCCGGGGCCCGGCGCGGGGCCGTCGTGGGGGCCGCCCGCCCCGCGGAGCCGCGGAACACCATGCGGGTCGCGCCGACGTGGATGACGTCGCCGTGGCGCAGGGCGCGCTCGGCGATGAGCCGCTCGCCGCCGACGATCGTGCCGTTGGTGCTGCCGAGATCGCGGATCGCCCAGCTCGGCCCGTAGGCCTGCAGCACGGCGTGGAGGGACGACACCTGGCCGTCGTGGTCGAGCACGACGCCGTTGCCCTCGCCGCGCCCCACCGTCACCGCCGGTGGGGAGAGGAGGACGACCTCGACGCCGCCAGGTCGCCAGACCTCGAGGAAGCTCGTCGCCCGGTCCCCGTCGTCGGCCACGCCTCGCCTCCCTCCCGCGAATCCACCCGAGCGGGGGTGGTGACAGAACGTGACTTTCGGGTGAGACTACTACGCGGCACGTACCACGAACGGGCGTGCGTGCGACAAAGTGTCACCAGCGTCGACCGGGTGTCAGGGGGTGCCTCGGGTGGTCGAGCGGTTCGGGCCCTACGAGCTGCGCCGCCGCGTCGGTCGCGGCGGTATGGGCGAGGTGTTCGAGGCCTTCGACACCGAGCACGACCGCATCGTCGCGCTCAAGCGCCTCGTGGCCGGGACGGCCAACGACGACGAGTTCCAGAAGCGGTTCCGGCGCGAGGCCCGCCTGACCGCGCGCCTGCGCAGCCCGCACGTCATCCCCATCCACCGCTACGGCGAGATCGACGGGCGGCTGTTCCTCGACATGCGGCTCGTCGGGGGCGCCGACCTCGAGAAGACCATCCAGGCCGAGGGCCGGCTGAAGCCCGCCCGGGCGGTGGCGATCATCGAGCAGGTCGCGTCCGCGCTCGACGCCGCTCACCACGCCGGCCTGGTGCACCGCGACGTCAAGCCGTCGAACGTCCTCATCGACGACGCGATCGGCGCCCACGACTTCGTCTACCTCGTCGACTTCGGGATCACCCGCTCCATGACGGGCGACGAGAGCTCGGCGCTCACGGGGACCCGCACGCTGATCGGCAGCCTCGACTACATGGCGCCCGAGCGGTTCCGGGGCGAGGGCGGGGTGGGCATCGACATCTACGCGCTGGCCTGCCTGCTCTTCGAGTGCCTCACCGGGAGCCGGCCCTTTCCGCTCGACGGCTTCACCGAGCTCATGACCGCCCACCTGACGTGGACGCCGCCCACCCCGTCGCGGGCGGTCCCCGGCCTGCACGAGGCGTTCGACGCCGTCATCGCCGCGGGCCTGGCCAAGGACCCCGCCCAGCGGCCCGCGAGCGCGGGCGAGCTCGCCGCTGCGGCCCGGGCGGCGCTCGACGCGGGGACCGGGACCCCGGTGCCGTCGACGCCGACCACCGCGGCCCCGCGGGCGGAGACGCCCGCGCCCGCCGAGCACGTCGTCGACGGCACGACGCCTCCGGTCGCCGAGTCGGCGGCCACCGCCGAGGACGCCCACCCGGCCGCGGAGCCGGTGGCCGAGGAGCCGACGGCCCGGCCGGCCGAGCCGGCCGAGCCCCCGGCGGCCCCCCGCCGCCGCGGCACCCAGGTCTCGCCCGCCGCGGCGTCGCTCGACGCGCCGACCACGGCCGTGCCCGCCCGCACCGGGGCGGCGCCCGCCGGCGCCGACACCACGACGGCGCTGCCCCGGCCCGCGGCGCAGGCGGCGGTCGTCCGTGACGCACCCGGCCCGCGCACCCGCATCGGCGGGACGCCGCGCCTCGAGACGCCCCCGACGCGCGAGATCGGGACGGCGAGGCGCGAAGGGCCCCGGCCGACGACGGGTCGAGCGGGCGGGACCGTCGGTGCGGGAGGCGGACCGCGACCGAGCCAGCAGGCCCCGCAGGCCCAGCCCACCCAGCAGGCCCAGCCCACCCAGCAGGCCCAGCCCACCCAGCAGGCCCAGCGCCCGGCCCGACCGGCGCCCCCGCCCGGCGGGGAGGGCCTCACGTCGGATCTGCGGGTCGGCGACCGGCAGCGCGGCGGGGCCCTGGGTCAGGCCGGCCAGCCGGGCCCGTCCACGGCGCCCTCCACCGGCCGTCCCCCCGCCCGGCCCTCGGGTCGGCCCGCCGAGGGGGCGTTCGCGTCGTCGCCGTCGCTGCGACCGGTGACGCCGGCCCCGGCGGCCGCGCCCGCGCCGGCCCCGACCACCACGCCGGAACCGGTCGTCGCGCCGGAGCCGGAGGAGGACCCGCCAGCCGAGCGCCACACCCTGCGGACGGTCCTCTGGGTCGTCCTGGCGGTCCTCGGGGCCGCGGCGCTGATCGCGGGCGCCGTCTGGGTGGCCATCCTCCTGACCCCCGCCGCGGGCTGATCGGGGGCCTCGCGATGGATCACGGCACGGGCACTGCCTTACCCCACGGTGAGGAAAGCCTGACCCCGGGCCCGGGAAAGGGTGGCTCCGCGGCGATGTCGACGCGGGGCGTCACGGCGGATTCTGGTGATCACACCGGGACGACGACAGCGAAACCGAGGAGGTCGCCATGACCATCATCTCCGCCCCTCAGCAGTACAACACCGACGACCTCTTCGTGGACCTGCGGGCGATCGTCGAGCACAACCTGTTCCTCAAGGTCGAGGGCATGAACTTCGCGGGGTCCGTGAAGCTGAAAGCCGCGGCCTCGATGATCGGCTCGGCGCAGGCCCAGGGCCTGCTCAACCCGTGGTCGATCGTCGTCGAGTCGTCGTCGGGCAACCTCGGCGTCGCGCTGGCGATGGTCTGCGCCAACCACGGCTACCGGTTCATCTGCGTCACCGACGACCGCTGCAACGCGCAGACCCGCAAGCTCATCGAGGCCTTCGGCGGCGAGGTCCACGTCGTCGACGTGCCGCACCCCGAGACCGGCCTGCTCGGCGCCCGCATCGAGCACCTGGCCTCGATCTGCGCGAAGAACCCCGACGCCGTCTGGCTCAACCAGTACGAGAACCCGGCCAACGCCGGCGCCCACTACGCCCAGACCGGCCCGGCGATCGCCCACAACTTCCCGCGCCTCGACGTCGTGTTCGTCGGTGCGGGCACCTGCGGGACGCTGATGGGCACCGCGCGCTGGTTCAAGCAGCACCGCCCGCACGTCAAGGTCGTCGCGATCGACGTCGAGGGCTCGGTGAGCTTCGGCGGCGAGGCCGGCACGCGCCGCATCCCCGGCCTGGGCATGGGCATGACCCCGCCCGCGCTCGACCGCTCGATGATCGACGACGTCGTGATGGTCCCCGAGACCGAGACCCTGCGGATGTGCCAGCGCCTCGCGATGCGCGGGTTCCTGTTCGGCGGCTCCACCGGCACCGTCGTCGCCGGCGCCCAGGCCTGGATGAACGAGCACGGGCGGCCGGGCATGACCGCGGTGACGCTGGCGCCCGACTCCGGCGAGCGCTACCTCGACACGGTCTACGCCCCGATGTGGCGCGAGGAGCACTACGGCGCCTACGCGCGCCTGACCGGCCGCTACACCCTGCCCGACCCCGACCAGCTGCCCACGGTGGGCTCGCCGAGCACGCCCACCCCGCCGCCCGCCTGATCTGCCGCCCGCCTGATCTCCCGCCCGACCCGCCGACCACCCGCAACGCCCTGGGAGTCCCGCCATGTCGTCCACGATGCAGCCGCCCGCCGCCGGCAACCTCGACCTCCGCCCCGGCCACCCGCCGGTCCTGTGGGTCAACCCCGGGCCCGACCCGGTCGGCTGGGCGGCGTTCCACCGCAACGACGTCCGGCAGATCGTCGCCCGCCACGGCTCGGTGCTCATCCGGGGGCTCGGGGTCCGCGACCACGCGCTGACGGCCGCCGTGATGGGCCGTCTCGCGGCGGTGGGCCTGCTGGCCGAGCGCGAGGCGTTCGCGGCCCGCACGGCGCTCGGGAACGGGCTGTACTCGGCCACCCCGTGGCCGTCGACCCAGCAGATGTGCCTGCACAACGAGCTGAGCTACCTGCCCGACCCGCCGGCGTTCATGTTCTTCGCCTGCCTCACCCCGCCCGCCGCGGGCGGCGCCACCCCGGTCGGCGACGCCTCCGCCGTCCTCCAGGCGCTGCCCCCGGCGCTGGTCTCGCGGCTCGACCACGAGGGCTGGATGCTGGTCCGCAACTACAACGACGAGATCGGCGCCTCGTGGGCCGAGGCCTTCGGCACGAACGACCGCGGCGCCGTCGAGCACTACTGCCGCAGCCAGGGCATCGAGTTCACCTGGAACGGCGACGGCCTGAGCACCCGCCAGCGCCGGCGCGCCGTGGTGCGGCACCCCGTCGACGGGCGGCCCTGCTGGTTCAACCAGGTCGCGTTCCTCAACGAGTGGACGCTCGACCCCGACGTGCGCGAGTACCTCGTGGAGTCCTACGGGCCCGACGGCCTGCCGTTCACCACGCGCTTCGGCAACGGCGAGCCGATCGGGGAGGACGTCGTGAACCTGATCAACAACGCGTACGCCGCGCACACGGTCCGCGAGCCGTGGCAGGCCGGCGACGTGCTGGTCGTCGACAACATCCGCACCGCCCACGGCCGCGACCCCTACGAGGGCGACCGCGAGGTCGTCGTGGGGATGGCCGACGCGATCCGTCTCGACGGCGGCGGGCCCCCGCCCCCGGGGCCGCGCGGCTGACGAGCCTGCCGCTGACGCGGGTGCGTGTCCGGCGCGGCGGGCACAGTGGGTGGAGGAACCCACGAGCACCGGGAGGTCAGCGGGCATGACGGCGAGCGTCGAGACCCTGTCGCGGCACTGGATCGACGGGACCTGGCAGGAGGGCCCCGGGGCGATCCCGGTGGTGAACCCGGCGACCGAGGAGACGATCGCCGAGGTGCCCGCGGGCGGCGCCTCGGAGATCGACACCGCGGTCGTGGCCGCGCGGCACGCCTTCACCCGGTGGGCCGCGACGCCGCTCGTGGACCGGGTGGCCACGGTGCTGGCGATCCGCGAGGGCATCAAGGCGCGCAGCGCGGAGATCGCGGCGTCGATCACCGCGGAGATGGGGTCGCCGACGAAATTCGCCAACTCCGTCCAGGTCGGCATGCCGATGGCGACCTCGAAGGGCGTCGCCGGGCTCGCCGAGTCGTTCCCGTGGACCGAGGAGATCGGCAACTCGCTGGTCGTCCGCGAGCCCGTCGGTGTCGTCGGGGCGGTGACGCCGTGGAACTACCCGCTGCACCAGGTCGTCGCCAAGGTCGCGCCCGCGCTGGTGGCGGGCTGCACGATCGTGCTCAAGCCCAGCGAGGTCGCGCCGCTGACGGCGAGCATCCTCGCCGAGATCACCGCCGAGGCCGGCCTGCCCGGCGGGGTCTTCAACGTCGTGCACGGCACGGGCCCCGAGGCGGGCGAGGCGCTGGCGAAGCACCCGCTGGTGGACATGGTGTCGTTCACCGGGTCGGTCCCCGCCGGCCGCCGGGTGCAGGAGGTGGCCGCCGGGACGGTCAAGCGGGTCGCGCTCGAGCTCGGCGGGAAGTCCGCCAACATCGTCCTCGACGACGCCGACCTCACCCAGGCCGTCAAGCTCGGCCTCGGCAACTGCTTCATCAACGGCGGGCAGACGTGCACCGCGTGGACCCGCCTGCTCGTGCCCGAGGCGCTGCACGACCAGGTCGTCGAGATGGCCGTCGAGCAGTCGGCGAAGTACACCGTCGGCGACCCGACCGACGAGTCCACGCGCATCGGGCCGATGTCGTCGGACCGCCAGCGCGAGCGGGTCGAGCACTACATCACCCAGGGCGTCGAGGAGGGCGCCGAGCTCGCCGCCGGCGGCCCGGGCCGTCCCGACGGGCTCGAGCACGGCGCCTACGTCCGCCCGACGATCTTCTCCGGCGTCCGCCCGGACATGGTGATCGCCCAGGAGGAGATCTTCGGGCCGGTGCTGTCGGTGATGCCGTACGCCGACGAGGACGAGGCCGTCGAGATCGCCAACGCCACGGTCTACGGGCTCGCCGGCGCGGTGTTCGCGGGGTCGCAGGAGCGCGGGCTGGAGGTCGCCAAGCGGATGCGCACCGGGCAGGTCGACGTCAACGGCGGCGCCTTCAACCCGCTGGCGCCGTTCGGCGGGTACAAGCAGTCGGGCACCGGCCGCGAGCTCGGGCGCTACGGGCTCGAGGAGTTCCTCGAGGTCAAGTCGATCCAGCTCTGAGCACCTCGGCCAGGACACGGGCGTGGCTGTGCTCGGTGTCCCGGGTCGCGGTCAGCAGGGTGAGCGGGCCCGCCGTGTCACGCAGCGTCGCGAGGGCCGATGCGGCGGGCTCGGCCTCGAGTTCGGCGCGGTAGCGGCGGGCGAACTCGTCGTACCTCGCCGGGTCGTGCCCGAACCACCGGCGCAGCTCGGGGCTGGGCGCGACGTCGCGCAGCCACGCGTCGTGGTCGGCGTCGGCCTTCGCCAGCCCGCGCGGCCAGAGCCGGTCGACGAGCACGCGCGTGCCGTCGTCGTCGCGGCGCTCCTCGCGCACCCGCTTCACGCGCACGGTCATCGACGAGGATGGTGCCGTGCGGGGCTCCGGGGACACCACCCTCACCGTCCTCGCCGCCGGGCTGTCGATGCTCGCGTTCGTGGGTCGGCGCGCGGGGTGGTGGACCGCGCTCGCGTGGCCGGTCTGGCTGGTCGGCCTCGTGGTGGGCGAGGTCGCGTCGCGGCGCTGAGCCGTCCTACCGTCCGGGGGTGGCGACCGGTCGGGGCGACGGGCACCGCGCGCCGGACGGCGTCGCGGCCCTCGCCGACGCGACCCCGCCCGCGCGGGACCGGCTGGTCGACGCGGTGCGCGCCGCCGCGATCGTGGTGGTGATCCTCTGGCACTGTGTCGGGTCGCTGACCCACCGCGGCGCCGACGGCGTGGTCGTCATGCCGAACCCGGTCGACGCCGTGCCGATGGGGTGGGCGGCGACGTGGGTGCTGCAGGTGATGCCGGCGTTCTTCGTCGTCGGCGGGTTCGCCGACCTGGCCGGGTGGGACGCCGCCGGCCACCGCGCCGGGGTGTTCCTGCGACGGCGGGCGCGGCGCTTGCTCGTGCCGGTGGCGGTGTGGGTGGGCGCGTGGATCGTCGTGGAGGGCGTCGCGACGGCGGCGGGGGCGTCGACGCCGCTGGTGGCGTGGTTCCCGGGCGTGCTGACGCCGCTGTGGTTCCTCGGGGTGTACGCGCTGGTCACGGCCCTGGTGCCGGTGACGGCGGGGTGGCACCGGCGGGCGCCGGCACCGACGCTGGGCGCCCTGGTGCTCGCGGTGGCGGTGGCCGAGGCGCTGCGGGTCGCGGCCCTGCCGGTCGCGGGGTGGCTGTCGTCGGCGCTGGTGTGGGTGCTCGTGCACCAGCTCGGCTACCTCTGGCGCGACCGCGCGCGGGTGGCGTCCGGGGTGGCGCTGGCGGTCGCCGGGGCCGGGCTCGGCCTGCTCGTGGTGCTGACCGGCGTGCTGGGCTACCCGCGGACGATGGTGGGCGCGAACCTGTGGCCGACGACGCCGGCGGTCGCCGCGCTGGCCGTCCTGCAGCTCGGTCTGGTGGCGCTCGTCGCGCCCGCCGCGGACCGGCTGCTGCGCCGGCGCCGACCGTGGCGGTGGGTGGTGGCGGTCAACGCGACGGCGATGACGCTGTTCGTGTGGCACATGACGGCGTTCGCGGCGGTGTTCCTCGTGGTGGAGCGCCTCGGCGCCGCGCCGGGCGGGGTGCCGGACGCGGCGTGGGTGCTCGCCCGCCCGTTCTGGCTCGTGGCTCCGGCGGTGGTGCTGGCCGTGCTCGTGGCAGCGTTCCGGCGGGCGGAGCGGTGGTGACGACGCGGGAGCTCTCCTCGTCGATCTCCGGAGGGTGTCGCGGCTGCTGTCGACGCTCCTGACACCCTCGAGAGATCATCGTGGAGAGCTCGGCAGGGGCGTGAGCCCGCCGTCGGCATCAGGGGGCGGTGCGCCAGAGGATCTGCTGGAGGTCGCCGAGCCAGAGCCGGTAGGACTGGCCCGCCGAGGGCGGGTGGTACTCAAGGCCCAGCGCCTCGGTCGCCGCCCGTGTGGCGTCCTCGGTGGGGAAGCGGTCGAGCAGCCGCTGCGCCTGGCCCGTCGCCTCCCACACCTCGTCCCGCGGCCACTCCCGCGCGAAGGCCTGGAGCCCGCCCGCGATCGACCCGTGGTCGTCGCCGACGTCCTGGTGGAGGTAGCCGGTGAAGACGCCGGCGAGCGCCTGCCACTGCGCCGACGTCGGGTCGACGCCGTCCACGGGGCGCGACGGGACCGGGTACGCGGTGTGCACGTGGTAGCCCTCGGGCATGGAGGGGTCCCGGCGCAGCACGACGAGCGAGGACGTGACCTCGACGATGTCGGCGGCGGTCTCCGCCCACTTCGGCACGTGGCGTCCGGTGGTGGTGCCGTGCTCCCACGTCGTCCCGAGCGTCGGCCGCGCGGTGGCGAGCCACGCCTGGACGACCTCCCCGTTGCCCGCGAGGTTCGCCGCGACGCAGTGCTCGGCGACCTCGCGGTCGGGGAAGCTCGACGACTCGATCGACCGGCCGCTCGGGGCGACGTCCCGGGTCCCGGGCTGCCAGTCCCACGCGATGCGGTCGAGGTCGATGCGTGGCTCGGTCACGACGTGGTCCCCTCGGCGGACTCGTGGGGCCAGTTCAGCCGCGTCGGACCGTCCGGGTCGCGCAGCAACCGCTCGAGCTCGGCGAGCCACTCGCGCATCTGCCAGCCCTCCGCCTCCGGGTGGTAATCGAGCCCGAACTGCTCGACCGCGCGCAGGGCTTCCTCGTCGCTGCCGGTGTCGTCCAGGATCCGTCGCGCTCCATCGGCGGCATTGAGGACCCTCTCCGAGGGAGCGTCGCGGCAGAACGCGCGGACGGTGTCCGTGGGCGATCCGAAGATGTCCTCGAAGTCCTGGTTGAAATAGGCGCCGAGGAGGGTCCGCAGGCCGCTCCAGCTCGAAGCCTCGAGGTCGATCTCCACGGTCACTCCTAGGGTCGTGGATAGGCGGTCAGGATGTAGTAGCCGCCGGGCGCGGTCGGATCGGGTTGGAGCACGACCCGAGATCTTGTGGCGTCGACGATGTCCTCGAGCCCCGAGGCGTTCTTCGGAGCGGAGCGACCGATCGGGTGCCCGTGCTCCGAGACGAACGGTTCGGCCTCCGTCGGGTTCGTCTGCAACCACCGCTCGATGGCGGCGCGGTTGGCGGTGATGTTGTCGTGGACGACGCGTTCCGCCGTCTGGCGATCATCGAAGGTGGAGATGGACGTGGGCCGTCGCATCGCGGCCTGCCGGTCGAGGAGCTCTTGATCGGTTGCCCCGACGTGCGCCTTGTCCGGGTCCAGCGTGTGCCCACCCGCGTCCTCGTGCCGCTGGAGCCCGCCGTGAGGAGCCAGGGGCGTCCTCGGGCGGGGATCGGGACCGTGCTCGGGCAGGTCGCCGAGGCGTCCGAGCTTGGTCAGTCCCTTGCCGCCCAGTGCGGCGGCGATCACCCCGGGGCTGCGGCCGATGGCCTCGTCCAGCCCGCCGGTCCGGTACGAGTCGACGACGGGCTGCACCGTGCTCTGCAGCACGGTCCCGACGGCCCCGAGCGGGTCGGTGACCGCGGCCTGGGTGGTCTCCCAGGTGCCCGCCCACGTGTCCCCGAAGCCGGGGTCGAACACGTCGACGTGGTCGAGGACGCCACCCACCGTGTTCGCGACCTCGTCGACGACGTCCCCGCCGGCCTTCACCAGCCCGTCCCATGCGTTGCCGTCGGGCGGGGCGGCGGTCGGTGCGCCGGGGGACAGGCCGGTCAGGGTCGCGCCGGCGGCGTCGAGGGCCCGCGCCGCGTCCTCGGCGGCGGTCCGCGCCCGCTCCTCCGCCGAGGTCATCACCGCGGCGCCATCGGTGATCGCGAGCCGGCCGGACTCCCGCGCGGCGTCGGCCGGCGCACCCGAACCCACCCCGACGAGCAGCGCCTCGCCCTGCACCGCCATCCGCTCGCCCTCGAGCCAGTCCTGCTGCGCGCGGCGGAGCTCGGCCGCGAAGGCGCGCAGCGGCCCGACCGCGGCGCGCACCGCGTCGGCGGTGGTGCGGGTGCCGGTGGCGGCCGTGCCGACGGTCGTCGCGGCGAGCACCGCCGCCGAGCCCGACCAGGCGGCCGTCGCGACCCGCCCGTGCGCCGCCACGCCGTCGCCGACCGCCGCGAGGTCCTGCGCGGCCCGGTCGAGGGCGTCGGCAGCCGCCTCGACCGCCGCCGGGTCGCCGGGCAGCGGCATCAGGGCCCGCCCAGCCCGGGTAGCACGACCGCGGGCCCACCGTCCGGCGCCCCCAGCCCGCCCGCGGCACCCTGGTCGTCGGCGACGTACGCGGTGGCCGACGCGTCGAGCGACGCGGCGGCGTCACCGACCCGTGCCGACACCGCGCCGACCGCGCCGTCCAGCGCGTGCCCGAATCGAGCCACCGCCGTGACCAGCGGCTCCACACCGCACGCCCCGCCCACCGAGGTCACGGCCGCGGACGCCGCCCGACCGGCGGCCACCAGCGCCTCCGCGTCGCCGCGCAGGGCCACCGCGCCCGCGCGCAGCTCCTCGGGGCGGACCCCGAACCCCTCGCCCGGTGCGGTCACGCGGCCTCCCTCCGTTCGCCCCGACGACCGGATGCTGGCAGAGGCGAGGCCGCGGCACGGTGCGTTCGGTGGAAGTCGCCGAGGACACCGACGACACTCCCGGGAGATCGTTCTGGAGAGCTACCCCGCGGCCGCGCGCTGGTCGAGCCCGAAGTGCGCGCACAGCCAGTCCACGCACTCGTGGATGAAGCGCACGCGGTTCTCGGTGCGCTGGATCTCGTGGCCCTCGTCGTCGAAGAGCAGGTAGCGGAACGGCACGCCGGCGGCCTTGGCCCCGTGCACCGCGAGCTCGGCCTCGTGCACGGGCACGTTGGTGTCCCACTTGCCGTGCACGACGAGCAGCGGCGCGCGCAGGTGCTCCATGCGGTGCACGGGAGAGAGCTCGCGCAGCAGGTTGCGGTCGTGGATCGGGTGGCCGTACTCGCCGACCGCGGCGTCGGCGATCCACGGCTCGGTGCGGGCGAAGAAGGTCTCGAAGTCGGCCATGCCGCACACGTCGATGCCGACGGCGAAGAGCTCGGGATGGTTCACGAGCGCCGCGAGCGTCAGGTAGCCGCCGTAGGAGCGGCCCATGACGCCGACGCGGTCCGGGTCGGCGACGCCGGAGTCGACGAGGTGCTCGACGCACGTGGCCACGTCGCGGATCGCCGCGAACCGTCCCGCGCCGTTGTCGGCGTTGACGAACGAGCGCCCGAACCCCGCCGAGCCGCGGACGTTCGCGGCGTACACGGCGATCCCGCGGGCGAGGATGTGCTGGTAGAGCGGGGTGAACACCGGGCGCTCCTGCGCCTCCGGCCCGCCGTGCAGGAAGATCACCGTCGGCAGCGGGCCGGCGTGGCCGCGCGGGCGGTAGAGCCAGCCCGGCAGGCGCAGGCCGTCGGGGGTGGTGACGACCTCGAGCGTCGGGTGCACGAGCTGCCCCGGCGACCAGCGGGGCTCCTCCTGCGGGCAGATCAGCGCCGTCGTGGCCGACGACAGCTCGTGGCACCACACGGCCGCCGGCACCTCGGGCGACTGGATGCCCATGACCAGCGAGTCGCTGTCGTGGCTGAACACCGCGCTGGTGACGACGTCGCCGGGCGGCGCGTAGGACGAGGACTTGCCGGTCGCGATGTCGAGCAGGTCGACCTCGCTGCGCCCCTGGACGTTCCACACGAGCGCGGCGAGCGCGGCGTCCTCGGTGAGCGCGAAGCGCTCGAGGTCGGCGTCGGTGCGCTCGGCGAGGACCTCGGGCGTCATCGGGCGCGCGTCGGTGGCGACGTCGACGCGGACGAGCGCCGCCCGCTCGCGCCCGCCGTCGGTGAGCAGGTACATCTGCGTGCCGTCGGGGCAGAAGCGGCCGGCGACGACGCTGGAGTCCCGGGTGATGGCCACCGAGTGCTCGACCGCCCCGGGCGGCCCGCCGGGCCCGCGCGACGCGTCGATCTCGTGCCAGCCCTCGGTGCCGTCGAGGTCGACGATGCCGACGTGGCGCGAGCCCCGCCGCCCGCGGCGCAGCAGGACGCGGCGCCGGTCGCGGCTGACGTCGAGGATCTGCAGGGCGTGCCCGGACCCCAGCCGCTGGCGCTGCCCGCTGTCGGCGTCGACGAGCCACGCCGTCGTCGTCTCGGCGTCGGACTCGGTGATCGCGAGGACCGAGCCGGTGTGCGTGAAGCGGTCGAGCGTCACTGCGCCGCGGTCGCCGTCACCGACCCCGCGCACCTCGCGCAGGTCGCTGCCGTCGGGGCGGACGATCGCGACGTTAGTGCGCTCGCCGCCGTCCGGGGCCGTCTCGATCGCCAGCCAGGCGCCGTCGGGGGACCAGCGCACGGTGGAGACGAGGTCGGGGCCCGTGTCGAGGGACCACTCCTCACCGGTCGCGCGGCGGTGCAGGCGGACCTGCGGGCGTCCCTCTCCGTCCCAGACGAAGGCGATCGCGGTGCCGTCGGGGGAGGGGCTGGGTGACCAGCAACGCGTGGCGCTGATCCACTCGTCCACCGCCCCGGGCCCTCCTCCTCGTCGCGCACGATCCGCCGTCGTCCGGCACGGTACCCAGCGCGCGACTAGGTGATGCCGTGGGTCTGCAGCCACATCTCCAGCAGTGCGACCTGCCACAGGGCGTTGGCCCCGAGGTTGGTCCGACCGGAGTTCGGGTCGTCGAGCATCTGCGTGACGGCCTCGGGGCGGAAGAGCCCGCGCGACGTCGCCGCCGGGTCGGTCAGCGCGGCCCGCACGCGCTCGAGGACCGGCCCCGAGAGCTGGCGGATCGCCGGCACCGGGAAGTAGCCCTTCTTCCGGTCGATGATCTCGTAGGGCAGCACGCCGCGGGCCGCGGCCTTGAGCACGCCCTTGCCGCCGTCGGCGAGCTTGTACTCGGGCGGGCAGGCCCCCATCGTCTCGACGAACTCGTGGTCGAGGAACGGCACGCGCGCCTCGAGGCCCCACGCCATGGTCATGTTGTCGACGCGCTTCACCGGGTCATCGACGAGCATGATCGTGGTGTCGAGGCGCAGGGCGGCGTCGACGGCGGAGTCCGCGCCGGGCCGGCCGAAGTGCTCGGCGACGAACGCGCGGCTCACGTCGTCGTCGACCAGCGCCTCGGCGGTCAGCAGCTGGGCGACCTCGCTGTGCGGGCGGTCGAAGAACGCCTTCTGGTAGGCGTCGAGGGCCCCGTCGCGCGCGACGCCGGCGAGCGGCGGGTACCAGTCGTAACCGCCGAGGATCTCGTCCGCGCCCTGGCCCGACTGCACCACCTTGATCGACTTCGAGACCTCGCGCGAGAGCAGGTAGAAGGCGACGACGTCGTGGCTGACCATCGGCTCGGCCATCGCCGCGACGGCGCCGGAGAGCGCGTCGTCGGTCTCGTGCTTGGGGACCGTGAACTTCACGTGGTCGGTGCCGTAGGTCTTCGCGACGAGGTCGGAGTAGTCGAACTCGTCGCCGCGCTCGCCGGCCTCGGACTCGAAGCCGATCGAGAAGGTCTTGAGGTCCTTCTGCCCCATCTCGGCGAGCAGCGCCACGACGATCGACGAGTCGATGCCGCCGGAGAGCAGCACGCCGACCGGGACGTCGGCGACCATGCGGCGCTCGACGGCGGTGCGCAGCGAGCTCAGCGCGGTGTCCGCCCACTCCTCGGCGCTCTTCTCGCCGTCGCGGACGAACTCCGGGGTCCAGTAGAGCCAGTCGTCGGTGCCGCCGTCGGGGGAGATCGTCCGGACGGTGGCCGGCGGGAGCTTGCGAACGCCCTGCAGGATCGTGCGCGGCGCCGGCACCACCGAGTGGAAGCTCATGTAATGGTGCAGGGCGACGCGGTCGACGTCGGTGTTGAGCCCGCCGCCCGCGAGCAGCGCCGGCAGCGACGACGCGAAGCGCAGCGCCCCGGGCACCTGCGCGACGTAGAGCGGCTTGATCCCCAGCCGGTCGCGGCCGAGCACGAGCTCGCCGGTGCGCCGGTCGGCGACGGCGAAGGCGAACATGCCCTTGAAGTGCTCGACGCAGGCCTTCCCCCAGCGGTGGAAGGCCTTGAGCAGCACCTCGGTGTCCGAGGTGGAGAAGAAGCGGTAGCCCTGCGCGTGCAGCTCGTCGCGCAGCTGCTTGTAGTTGTAGATGATCCCGTTGAACACGGCGGTCAGGCCGAGCTCGGAGTCCACCATCGGCTGCGCGCCGGTCTCCGACAGATCGATGATCTTCAGCCGCTGGTGGGCGAGGGCCAGGGGCCCGTGGCCGACCACCCCCCAGCCGTCGGGGCCGCGGGGCTCGAGGACCTGGGCCATGTCGAGGACCGTCCGGGCCTCGGCCGCCCGGCCGTCGAAGCGGAACTCACCGGCGATGCCGCACAAACTTCTGCCTCCTCCGGGTCACGCGCGCGTCAGCGCAGGATCCAGGTGTCCTTGGACCCGCCACCGCGCGAGGAGTTGACCACGAGCGAGTCGGCGGGCGCGACCCGTGTGAGCGGGGTCGGGAGCACGGTGGGGGTGGGGGCGAGGACGACGAACGCCCGCAGGTCGACGACCCGCGGCTCCAGCGCCGCGCCCGTGAACGTGGGGTGCGTGGAGATCCGGATGGTCTCCTGGGCCACGAACCCGTCCGGGTCCGCGCGCACCGCCGCCGCGGCCTCCTCGAGCTCCCGCTCCTGGGCGTGGGGCCCGATGACGATGCCCTGCCCGCCGTAGCCGTCGACGGGCTTGAGCACGAGCTCGGCGAGGTGGTCGAGGACGTACTCGCGCTGGTCGGGCTCGGCGCACGACCAGGTCGGGACCGCGGCGAGCGTCGCCTTCTCGCCGAAGTAGTACTCCGTGAGCGCGGAGATGAAGGGGTAGACGCCCTTGTCGTCGACCAGCCCGTTGCCCGGCGCGTTCGCGAGGGCCAGGCGGCCGGTGCGCACGGCGTCCTGGATCGGCCCGCCGAGCCGGACGCCGCCCGCGTCGGTGGCCTCGAACAGGACCTCCTCGTCGATGCGCCGGTAGACGACGTCGACGGGGCGCCCGCTCGTGGCGATGGTGATCATCCCGGCGGCCGCGCGCAGCTCGCCGGGCGTGAGCAACGGCACGCCCATCTCCTCGGCGAGCATGCGGTGCTCGAAGTAGGCGTTGTCGCTCGGGCCCTCGGTGACGACGGCGAGCACGGGGTCGCTGCCCGCGGCCGGCGGCGCGCACGCCAGCAGCGCGTCGCGCAGGATCGCCGGGCCCTCGTCGGCGTCGAGCACGCCGTTCGGGGCCTGCAGCTCGGGCAGGACGCTGCGCACCACGCGGCGGTCGGCCATCGCGAACCCGATGCCCGACGGGATGCGCAGGTTGTCCTCGAGGACCTTCCACTCGCCCTCGCCGTCGCAGACGAGGTCCAGGCCGCTGATCAGGGCCCGCGTCGCGCCGGGGTGCAGGTTCATCGCGGCCTCGTGCGGGCGGGGCAGCCAGCGCAGGGCGCCCTCGGGCAGCACCCCGTCGCGCAGGCACGCGCGCTCCCCGTGCAGGTCCTGCAGCAACGCCTCGCACGTCCGGGCGCGCTGGACCAGGCCCTCGGTGAGGGTCGTCCACTCGCCGGCCGTGATGAGGCGGGGGACGAGGTCGAGCGGGAAGAGCCGCTCGGCGTCGTCGGACTGCGGGAAGAACATGCCGCGGGCGCGCTGCTCGGCGTCGCGGCTCTTCTCGTGCACGAGCAGCCCGGACGGCCCGATCCGCTCGAGGGTGGAGACGAGCCACGAGTACGCCGGGCGCACGGTGCCGTCCTCGGCGACGGCCTCGTCGTAGCCGGGGGAGGCGTAGTCGGCGAGCATCACCGGGGCGACGGTCGCCGACACCGGCGCGTCGACCGGCGAGTCCGGGGCCCCGCGGGTCTCGGCGACGAGCATGTCGACGACGGCCTCGAGGTTGCCGTTGCGGTTGGCGCGCTGGCGCTGCCGCGCCGCCGAGCTGCCGCGGGCGAGCGCCTCGAGCGCCAGCTCCTCGACCACGGCGCGGTCGCCGGCCTCGTCGAGGTCGTCGGCGAGGTGGGTGAGCATCAGGCGCACCGCCCGCGACGGCGGGACGAGGTCCCGACCGGGCACGTCGACGAGGTCGCCCTCGAGCCCCGAGCGCGCCGCCCGCCAGCTCGCGGCGCGCAGCAGCTCCGCGCGGTGCTGCGGCGTCGGACGGCCCTCGAGGTGGGCCCGCACCCCGTGGCGCACCAGCGCCCGCGAGAGCCCGGCGATGAGCACGACGCCGTCGACGCTCGGGCTCGCGTCGCAGATGCGGACCTCGACCGTGTCCTGGTGCGCCGAGGGCCGCATGTCGAAATAGACCATGCCGGGGTCGGACATCGTCCCGGAGGCGAGCAGGTCGGCGATGAGCGCGTCGTAGTCGGCGGCGTCGCGCAGGGGCGCGGGCGGGCCGGCGGTCGGCCAGCGGTGCCACGCCAGCGTGCGCGAGCTCGCGTAGCCGGTGTCCTCGCTCTTCCAGAACGGCGAGCTCGCGGAGAGCGCCAGCAGGATCGGCAGCCACGGCGCGCTGTGCTGCATCACCGTGATCGCCGCGTCGCGGTCCGGGACGTCGATGTGCACCTGGGTGCCGCAGATCTGCTGCTCGAACGCGAGCATCTGGTACTCGTCGCGCATCCGCTCGTAGCGCGGCGAGGGCGTGATGCCCTCGGCCGAGCCGTCGATGAGGGGGACGCTGCCGGCACCGACGACGCCGAGGCCGTGCTGGTCGGCGATGTTCGCGAGCATGCTGCGCAGCCGCACGAGGTCGGTGCGCAGATCGGCGAGGTCGCTCGTCGGCGCCGAGTTGGTCTCGATGATCGAGGGCTTCAGCTCCGCGGCGAACGCCTCACCGTCGAGGGCCTGCAGCTCGTCGAGCAGCTCGGGGACGCGCGGCACCGCCGAGCGCGTCTCGAGGTCGACGAGGTGGAACTCCTCCTCGACACCCATGACGACCTCGTGCGCGGGGGCCAGCCGACGGTTCGACGAACGCCTTGCCATAGCGGGCCAACCTACGATCGGTGTGTCACGGGGATGTTTCCGAGCGGCTGACCACTACCCCCACGGCGGTCCGCATCACACCTGACAGACTGCGCGGGTGCGCGTCTTCCTCGGATCGGACCACGCGGGTTTCGAACTCAAGGCCCACCTGCTGCGCGAGCTGGCGCAGGCGGGACACGACGTCGTCGACGTCGGGCCGGCCGAGTTCGATCCGAACGACGACTACCCGCCCTTCTGCGTCGAGACCGGTCGCCGGACCGTCGCCGAGCAGGGCGCCCTCGGCGTCGTCATCGGCGGGTCGGGCAACGGCGAGCAGATCGCGGCGAACAAGGTGCCCGGCTGCCGCGCTGCACTGGCCTGGAGCGTCGAGACCGCGCAGCTCGGCCGCAAGCACAACGACGCGCAGGTCGTCGCCGTCGGCGCGCGGATGCACAGCCTCGAGCAGGCCACCGAGATCGTGACCGCGTTCCTCGCCACCGCCTTCGAGGGCGGGCGCCACCAGCGGCGCATCGACATGCTCACCGCCTACGAGCGGACGGGCGAGCCCCCGGCCCTGCCGCAGGACTGACCGCCCCGGGCGCGGGGTACGCACGCCGGGTGCCCGAAGGTCACACGATCCGCCGGCTCGCGAGCACCCACACGCGGCGGTTCGTCGGGCACGAGGTCGCGGTGTCGTCGCCGCAGGGCCGCTTCGCCCGCGACGCCGAGCTCGTCGACGGGCGGGTGCTGCGCGCGGCCGACGCCCACGGCAAGCACCTCTTCCACGTCTACGCCGACGACCTCGTCGTGCACGTGCACCTCGGGCTCTACGGCAAGTTCTCCACCCACCGCGGCGACGTCACGCCGCCGCGCGGGCAGGTGCGGATGCGCATGGTCGGTCCCACGCACTGGGCCGACCTGCGCGGACCGATCACCTGCGAGGTGCTCACCGAGGGCGAGGTCGACGGCCTGCGCGCCCGCCTCGGCGCCGACCCGCTGCGCGACGACACCGACCCCGAGGCCGCCTGGGCCCGCATCTCCCGCTCGCGCGCGCCGCTGGCCACGCTGCTCATGGACCAGTCGGTGATCGCCGGGGTCGGCAACGTCTACCGCGCCGAGGTCCTCTTCCGGCACGGCCTGGACCCGCTGCTGCCCGGCCGCGAGCTGGGGCGCGAGCGGTGGGAGGCGGTGTGGGACGATCTCGTGGCGCTCCTCGCCGACGGCGTGCGCCGCGGGGCGATCGACACCGTGCGGCCCGAGCACCGGTCCTGTGATCACGGGCACGACCAGCCGCACGGTCGCAGCTGCGGCCGGGAGGTGTACGTGTACCGCCGCACGGGTCAGCCGTGCCGGGTCTGCGGCACCGAGGTCTCGAAGCGCACGCACGCGAGCCGGAACCTGTTCTGGTGCGAGCGATGCCAGGCCGCGACCTGACCGTTACGTTTCGCGCCCCGCGACCGATGCGTCACTCAGGAGGGTGACGCGTGCCCCGTCCGGGGTGGGGGGACGAGACGCGCATCGCCCGATCGAGTTCACTGTGTCCGGATCGTGAGGTCCGGACGAGGGAGGTGTGCGTGGGTCGGGAGAGGCAGCGGACCGCGGCTCGACCCGCGGAGAGCGCCCCGCGTCGCCCGCGGTGGCAGCTGACGACGCGCTCGCGGTTCTCGGTCCTGCTCGGGGTCGCGGGCCTCGCGGTGGCCGGCGTGCAGCTGGTGATGCTCAGCGACCCGCCGACCGCCGTGCAGCTCGTCGTCGTCGCGTTCTGGAGCCTCGTGGGCTTCGGGTACCTCTGCTCCGCGGCCGCCCAGCACCTCTTCACGCGCCGGAAGCCCGCCCCGGCGCCGGCCGCCGCCGCGCCGGTCGAGGAGATCGTGCCCGTGCCGGTGCGCCCTGCCCGGCCCCGGCCGCGGCGGAAGGAGACGGCGTCCCCCGGTGACGCTGCCAAGGGTCCCGGGGCGCCGACCGCGGCCGTGGGGCGGCCCGCGGGGGCGGCTTCCTCGGCGTCCCCGGCGGCGTCCTCGACCCCGTCCTCGACCCCGTCCTCGACCCCGTCCTCGACCCCGTCCTCGACCCCGGCCGCTGCCCCTGCTGCGGCCCCGGCCCCGGCGGGCGAGCCCACCCGCGTCGCCATCCGGTCCAAGCGCCCGGCCGCGACGCCCGCCGCCGCGGCGAGCCCGGCCGCCCCGGCGGCCCCGGCCACCCCGGCGACCTCGGCCACGGCAGTCAGGCCCACCTCCGGGTCCCCCTCCCCGGCGGCGTCGCCCGCGACCGCGGCCACGACGTCCGTCGCCGCTCCGCGTCCCGCCGGCGGCCGCCCCGGAACCCCGACGCCCGCCCGGGCGGGCACCGGCCCGGCGCCCGCGCCGACCGCCGCGGTGCCCGCCGCGCCGACCGCCGCGGTCCGCACGACCGCGACCCCGGTCGCCGGCCCGGCCGCCCGTCCGGTTGCGGGCCCGGCGGCCACGCCGGCCGTCACTCGGGCTGCCGCGTCGGGTGCTCCGCCGGCGTCCTCCCGGCCCCAGACCCGGACCCAGACCACGCCGTCGACCGCGTCCCCGACCCCGCCCCCGAGCGGCCCGGCGCCCCGGCCGGCACGTCCCGCGGTCCCCGCTCACACGCCGGCCGCCCACACGCCGGCCGCCCACACGCCGGCCGCCCACACATCCACCGCCCACACGCCCGCCGCCACGTCCTCGCCGATCCTGCTGCCCGAGGACCGCACCGACGCCTTCCGCGTCCGCTCCGGCCCGACGCGGCCGGCCGGCGGGCGCGACGCCGAGGTGCCGGCCCTGGCCGGGCTGGAGAGCTTCGCCTCGGCGCTGTCGTTCGGTGCCCCGAGCGCCGGCGGCACGGCGGGGGCGACCGGCCGCTCGCCCCGGTACACGTCGACCGGCGAGCACGCGCGGATCGACCCTCTCGCCGCGCCCCTCGACCCCGCGCCGGCCCCGCGGAGCTCGTCGCCGCTCTCCGGGCCGCTGCCGACGGCACCGCCCACCCCGTCGTCGACCCCGTCGCCCACCTCGTCCACCACCTCGTCGACGGGGGCCAGGTCCCGGAGCCGCCACGCCGCGGACGACACGCCGCCGCCCCGGCGGGCGCGGCACGCGGCCGACGTCGAGGACCCGGTGGCGGCCCGCCGCGGCCGGCCCGGCCCGAACGCCGGACGCCACGCGACCCCGGCCGGCTCGCCGGGCTCGGGGCGGTAGGCTCGCGCGTGCCCGATCCGTCCCCTTCGTGAGGAACGTGATGTCCGAGCGCACCGACCCCACCGAGGGCGCCTCCGAGCCCGGGGTGACGACGCACCGGCCCTGGATCCGCGTGGTCACGGTCGTCGTGCTCGCGGTGTTCGTGATCGCGACCCTGGTGAGCGCGCTCGCTCTCTAGGCAGGATCGCGGGCGTGGACCCCGACGAGCTGCTCGCGCGGATGCGGGAGGTCTGCCTCGCCCTGCCCGAGGCCACCGAGAAGATCAGCCACGGCTCGCCGTCGTGGTTCGTGCGCCGGATGTTCGCGAGCTGGGTCCCGTACCACCACGGCGACGAACACCTCGCGATCTGGGTGGCCGCGCCCGACGGGGCCCAGCAGGACATGGTCGACGCCGAGCCCGCCCGCTTCTTCGTCCCGCCCTACGTCGGGCACCGCGGCTGGCTCGGCATGCGCCTCGACGTCGAGCCGGGCGGGCCGGACTGGGACGAGGTCCGGGGTGTCGTCACCGACGCCTACCGGTGCGTGGCGCCGAAGCGCCTGGTGGCGCAGCTCGACCCGACGGCGTGACCCTTGACCTCGACCTTGCTCGAGGTCCCACCCTGTCCGTCATGACCACCGATCTGCCGCCGCTGCCCGACGACGTCACGCGGGTGCTGGCCGTCGCCGCCCATCCCGACGACCTCGAGTACGGCACCGCCGCCGCGATCGCCCGCTGGACCGCCGCGGGCACGGAGGTGTCGTACCTGCTGGTCACCCGCGGCGAGGCCGGCATCCACGACCTGCCGCCGGAGAAGGCCGCCGGCGTGCGCGAGGACGAGGAGCGGCGCAGTGCGGCCGTGGTCGGCGTGCACGAGGTGCGCTTCCTCGACGGCCACCGCGACGGGGTGGTCGTCGAGGGCCCGGCGCTGCGCCGGGACATCGCGCGGGAGATCCGGCGGCTGCGTCCGGAGATGGTGGTCGTCGGCAGCCACCACGAGACGTTCGGGCCGGGCATGTGGAACAGCGCCGACCACCGCGCGGTCGGCCGGGCGACGATCGACGCCGCCGGGGACGCCGGCAACCGCTGGATCTTCCCCGAGCTCGTCGAGGAGGGCTTCGAGCCGTGGCCGGGGGTGCGGCGCGTCGCCGTGTCCGCCTCGACGCAACCGACCCACGTCGTCGACGTCGCGGGGTACCGGGAGGTGGCGATCGCCTCGCTCGCCGAGCACGCGACCTACCTCGCGGCGCTCGACCCGCGCCCGGTCGCCGAGCAGGCCCGCGAGGTCGTGGAGATGACGACCGCTGGTGAGCGCGTGGCGTTCGAGGTCTTCGGCGGCTGACCGTCAGCCCGGGAACAGGCCCGCGGCCACGCGCCCGTCGGCGGGGGAGGCGGGCGTCGGGGGCGCCGTCGGCGGGGTCGTCGGGCCGGCCGCGGCGAGGGCCGTCAGCACGCCGCGGGCGTGGCCGTCGGCGTTCGGGCCGCCGGCGAGGAGCGCCTCGCTGTCGGTCAGGGAGGTCAGCCAGGGTGCGGCCGAGCAGACCCCGTGGCCGGCGAAGGCCGGGCGGACGTCGACGAAGCGCAGGCCGGCGGCGGTGACCCGCTCGGCGAGGACGGTGTCGAGCCGGTCCACGGCGCCGTCGATGCGGGCGGCGCGCGCGGCGTCGGCGGGGCCCTTCGGGCAGGCGCCGCCCTCGGCGAGGTGGGGGTAGCCGGTGACGGTCACCGCGGCGCGGGGCGCGCGGGCGCGGATGTCGCGCAGCGCCGCGTCGAGGGCGCCCGGCAGGGTCCGCAGGGCGCGGTCGAAGCGGGCGAGGGCGGTGTCGCAGCGTGCCGGGGTGCCCGCGGCCGAGCAGGCGGCGGCGAGCGCACCGAGGCCGGTGGCGTCGGCGCCGACGGTCGCGGTGACGACCTCGGTCGTGGCGGTCAGCGAGGTGAACTGGCCGTTGCCGCCCCCGGTCGACGACGAGCACGCCCGCGAGGTCCACGACGTCTCGGCGGCGGCGCGGGCGAGCAGCGGGGGGTAGGCGACGCCGCTGCGCCGGCAGGTGCCCGAGGCGGCCTCGACCGCCCCGGCCGCGGTCCCGGCGGCCCACGAGTCGCCGAGCGCGACCCGCCGGTTCCCGTCGCCGCCGCTGGCCGGGCTGCCCGCGGGCAGGGCCGCGAACGCAGCGTTCGCCGCACCCGCGGCTCCCGCACCGAGCGTCAGCGCCGTCGACACCACCGTCGCCACCAGCGCCGCGACCACCACGGACCGACAGCCCATCCCCGCCCCCGATCACCGTCACGATCACGCGCCCGACGGCGGTCAGTCTCGGTCTCGACCCCCACAGGAGGCATCGGGCGTCACGCCATCGAGGTGTCGCGACCACCCACACGGGGTGCGCTGCGCGCAGGTGAGCAGAAAGGAGTGCTCCAGCACTCTTTTCTGCTCACCTGCCGGAGGCACCTACGCGGCGGCGGGGTGGGGGTGGAGGGTGGCGAGGTACCAGTCGAGGAACGCCTCCACCGACGCCTCGACCACCGGCGAGAGCGGGCCCGGGCGGTAGCCCCGCGACGCGATGCCGGCGTAGTTCTTCTCGCACAGCACCCAGTCCTGCTCCGAGGTCGCGCGCCACACCGCGGCGAGGGCGTCGGTGTCGACGTCCGCGTCCCGATCGACGAGGAAGCAGAGCTCGACGTCGGTGGTCGCCGCGTCGACCGGGGTCAGGCGGGTGGTCACCGCGTAGTCGGCGTTGGCGTGCGCCCACAGGTTGGGCAGCGAGATGACGCGCAGGCTGCCGACGTCGGGGTCGGACAGCATCCCCATCGGCGGCGCGAGCGGGCGGCCGTCGAGGGTCTCGGACACGAAGCCGTCGCGCAGGGGCAGCCGCGCGATGCGGTACGGGGCGCCGTCGGGGAAGTTGACGTCCTCGCCGGGCAGGCCCTGCGCGCTCCAGCGGGCGCGGGCGGCGGCGAGCGCGCGGTCGTAGCGGGGGTTGGTGCGGACGTCGCCGTTGACGCCGACGTCGAAGTTCGACAGCGAGAACTCGGGGTGGCTGCCGGCGCAGTGGTAGCACTCGCGGTTGTTCTCGACGAGCGTCTTCCAGTTCGCGGCGACGCGGTAGTGCTCGCGCAGGGCGATGCGGGCGTCGGCGAGCCCGTGCGGGCCGAGGCGGGGCTCGAGCGCGGCGGCGAACGGGCCGAAGTCGGGCGGCTCGTCGGCGAGGCACACGAACACGAGCCCGGCGATCTCGCGGACCGCGACGGGCGCGAGCCGGTAGGACGACGTCGCGAAGCAGTCGCCCATCAGCCGCGCCGAGCGCAGCGTCCCGTCCAGCGCGTAGACCCACTGGTGGTACGGGCAGACGAACGCCTTGACCTGCCCGCGGTCCTCGGGCGCGACGCGCGAGCCGCGGTGGGCGCACACGTCGTGGTGGGCGTGCAGCGCGCCCCCCTCGCCGCGCACGACGATCACGCGGTCGCGGCCCACGTCGACGGTGAGGTAGCGGCCGGGGGCGTCGAGCTCGGCGGTGTGCCCGGCGAACAGCCACTGCGCGGCGAAGACCCGGTCGAGGTCGGCGGCGTAGACGTCGGGGTCGGTGTAGGCCGCCTGGGGCAGCGACCAGCCCGGCGTGCGGGTCACGAGCTCAGACATGGAAGGCACGCCCCCAGCTCGGGTCGGTGAGGGCCGGGCGGTCGAGGGCGAACGTGCCGATGGGGTGCCGGGTCGTGCCCGTCGTCGCGAGGTCGGCGGCGATCCGGCCGAGCAGCGACGCGAACTTGAACGCGTGCCCGGCCCCGACGAGGACGCTGACGCGCGTCCCGGGCAGCGTGTCGACGACGTAGTGCTGGTCGGGCGGGATCGTGTAGAGGCAGGTCTTCGTGTACAGCTCGGGCCCGCCGAAGCCGGGCAGGTGCTCGGCGAGGAAGGCCTCCTGGCGCTTCTGGCGCAGCGGGTCGGGGTCGTAGGTGCGGGTGTCGGCGGTGACCTCGTGCCCGCCCATGTGCTGCCCGAGCTTCGTCGCGACCTCGCCGTGCACGGGGAAGCCGTAGAAGTTGTCGCCGCCGTGCCACATGAACACCGGGAAGCGCCCGGGGGAGAAGTCGAGCAGGTTCGGGGTCGCGTAGTAGGTGACCTGCTCCTGGGTGACCGTCAGCGGGATCGACGTCAGCCCGTCGAGCACCTCGTTGGTGCGCGCGTCGGCGGCGACCACGACGTGCTCGGCGCGGATCACCTCGTCGTCGAGGACGACCTCGACGTGCCCGCCCGCGGGGCGCAGGGCCCGCACGGGGCTGTGCTCGCGGATCTCCGCGCCGTGCCCGCGCGCCAGGGCGACGTGGGTGGCGTTGGCGCGCCCGGCGTCGACGATCCCGGTCCGCCGCTGGTAGAAGGCCTCCTCGGTGCCCGCGAGGTGGAACTGCGGCCAGCGGCGCTCGACGGCGCGCGCGTCGAGCAGCTCGAAGTCGACCCCGTGCCGGTCGGCCACCGCGGCGTAGCCGCCGATGTCGCGGCCGCCGGTGGCCAGGCCCTGCCGGGCCTCGACGTCCTCGATCACGAGCCCGCCGGTCTCGGTGACGAGGGTCTGTCCCGAGACCCGCTCGACGTCGCGCCAGGCGGCGTAGGCGGCCGGCGCGAGGGCGGCGTAGGCGTCCTGGTGCTGGGCGTAGCGGATGATCCGCGAGTGGTCCTGGCTCGCGCCGTGGTGGTGGCCGAGGGCGTGGCGCTCGAGGGCGAGCACGCGGCCGCCGGCGGCGCGGGAGAGCCAGTAGGTGGCGGCGGCGCCGAGGCCGCCGACGCCGACGACGACGAGGCGTGGTTCGCGAGGGGTGGGCACGGTGATCACTCCGGGGCTGGTCTCGGATGTGCTCTCACCCTCGCCGCTCACCGGCGCCGGTGGTGCTGATCGACGATCACCGCTGCCTCTGCTGTCATCAGCCCTGCCTTATGGTTCGGACGCCGGGGCAGGATCGGGGGATGGACGTCGAGCTGCGGCAGCTGCGGGTGTTCCTCACAGTGGCCTCGGAGCTGCACTTCAGCCGCGCGGCCCGGCGCCTGCACGTCAGCCAGCCCGCGCTCTCGCAGCAGATCCGCTCGCTGGAGAAGGCGCTCGGCGCCGCCCTGTTCGACCGCTCGAGCCGGGCCACCGAGCTGACCCCGGCCGGGCGGGTGCTGCTCGACGCCGCGCCGCGGGTGCTGTTCGAGGCCGAGCGCGCGCAGTCGCTCGTCGCGCAGGCGGCGAACGGGGCGGTCGGGCTGCTGGTGGTGGGCTCGGTCGGGACGGCGCTCGCCTCGATCACCCCGCGGATCCTGCGGGCGATGCGCGCCGAGTTCCCCGACCTGCAGCTCGAGGTCTCCCAGCAGGACACCGCCGCGCAGCTCGTCGCGCTCGCCGACGGGCGCCTCGACGTCGGCCTCGTGCGCGCCGCCTCGTCGACGGCGACCGTGGCCGTCGAGCACCTCGTCTCCGAGCCGCTGCTGGCCGCCCTGCCCGGTGACCACCCGCTCGCCGAGCGCGAGGAGATCACGCCGGAGGCGCTCGCCGACGAGCCGTTCGTGCTCTGGCCCCGCCCGCTCGGCATGGCGTTCTTCGACATCATCACGAGCTACTGCCGCGACCACGGCTTCAGCCCGCGCATCGTGGCCGAGGGCGCGGACATCGAGACCCAGCTGGGCCTCGTCGCCGCGGGCCTCGGGGTGTCGCTGCAGCCCGCGTACTACGCGAACCTCCGCCCGCCCGGCGTGGTGTTCCGGCCGCTCTCGGGCGACGTGCCGATGGTGGCGCTGCAGGTCGCCTGGCGCCGCACCGACCGCTCGCCCGCCGTCGCCCACTTCGTCGACGCGGCCCGCGCCCTGGGTGGCTGACCCACGTGCGTGATCTTCTGAGCTATAGCTCAGAAGATCACGCACGTAGAGGTCACCACGGCACGTGCTGGCCGTCCTGGAGGAACGAGCCGGAGGGGAAGGAGCCGGGGGAGCCGACGACGTCGACGATGCCCCGCGCGCCGTCGGCGATCGGCCGCCCGCCGGGGCCGCCCATGTCGGTGGCGGTCCAGCCGGGCGAGACCGCGTGCACCGCGATCCCGTCGCGGGTCAGGGCGTCGGCGAACACGCGGGTCAGCGCGTTGATCCCGGCCTTCGACACGCTGTAGGCCGGCGACGACGCCCCCATCCGTGCGAGCGACCCGAGCCCGCTCGTCACGTTGACGATCACCGGGTCGCGGCCCGCGCGCAGCAGCGGCGCGCACGCCTGGGACAGCCGCCACGGCCCGAGCACGTTGGTCCGCCAGGCCCCGTCGGCGACCTCGAGGTCCTCGACGACCGGGTCGGAGCCCGCGTCGAAGTTGATCGCCGCGTTGTTCACCAGAGCGTCGAGCCGCCCGTGGCGCCGGTCGATCGCCTCGACCGCGGCCTGCACCGACTCCGGCTCGGTGACGTCGAGGGACAGCGGCCACGCCCCGTCGCCCAGCTCCTTCGCGGTCGACGCGGCGGCCTCGGTGTCGCGCGCCGCGCACACCACCGTGGCCCCCACCGACACCAGCTGCCGCGCGATCTCGACGCCCAGCCCACGCCCCGCACCGGTCACCAGGACGATCCGTCCGTCTGCACTCATGCCCCGGGGATAGCCGCTCGCGACCTCACGGACACGAAACGGCAGTTCGCTCCCACTTCGCGTACGGTCGGGATCCCGACGACGGGAGCGACGATGACCACCACCATCCCGCGGCACATGCAGCGCGACCGGTTCGCCCCGGTGCCCGAGACGCAGGCCGCCCGCGACGACGAGGGCTTCCCGACGATCCGGACGGCGTTCGGCACGACCGCGCGGCTGGTGACGCGGTACGCCGACGTCCGCGAGGTCCTCGGCGACGCCGAGCGCTTCTCCAACACCGGCATGCCCCGCATCCCCACGCCGGACGGCGAGGACCCGCGCGCCGGCAACCTGCTCGCCAACGACCCGCCCGAGCACACGCGGCTGCGCCGGCTGCTCACCGGCGAGTTCACGGTCAAGCGCATCCGGCGCCTCGAGCCGCGCATCACCGAGATCGTCGACGAGCACCTCGACGCCATGGCCGCGGCCGGCCCGCCGGCGGACCTCGTCAGCGCCTTCGCCCTGCCGGTGCCGAGCCTCGTCATCTGCGAGCTGCTCGGGGTCCCGTACGCCGACCGCCACGAGTTCCAGGACCGCGCCACCCGGCAGATCGACCTGAACCGCTCGCTGGAGGAGCGCGGGCAGGTCGCCGCCGAGTCCCGCGCCTACATGGGCGAGCTCGTCGACCGCGCGTTCGCGGCCCCCGGCGACGACATGCTCGGGATGCTCGTGCGCGAGCACGGCGACGACCTCACGCGCGCCGAGCTCGTCGGGATCGCCTCGCTGCTGCTCATCGCCGGGCACGAGACCACCGCCAACATGCTCGGCCTCGGCACGCTCGCCCTGCTGCGCGCGCCCGACCAGCTCGCCCGCGTGCGCGACGAGCCCGGCGCCGTCGCCCCGGCGATCGAGGAGCTGCTGCGGTTCCTGTCCGTGGTGCACTCCGGCATCCCGCGCACCGCGCGGGCGGACACGACGGTCGGCGGCACACCCGTCGCGGCCGGCGACCTGCTGGTGCTCTCGCTGCCCTCGGCGAACCGCGACCCCGCCGCCGTCGAGCGCCCCGACGACCTCGACGTCACCCGGGCGATCGCCCCGCACGTGGCGTTCGGGCACGGGGTGCACCATTGCCTCGGCGCGCCGCTGGCGCGGGCCGAGATGGCGGTGGCGTTCCCGGCGCTGCTGCGACGCTTCCCGGACCTCGCGCTGGGCATCCCGTTCGAGGACGTCGAGTTCCGCTCGGCCACCGTCGTGCACGGGCTCCGCGCGCTGCCCGTGACCTGGTGACCACCGCCCCTTCGACCACCACACGAGGGAGAACCGAAGATGAGGATCCAGGCCGACCGCGACGTCTGCATCGGCGCGGGCAACTGCGTGCTCGCCGCCGAGGACGTCTTCGACCAGGACGACGACGCGCTGGTCGAGGTGCTGCAGGAGCACCCGTCGGCCGAGCAGGAGTCCGAGGTCCGCAACGCCGTCGCCCAGTGCCCGTCGGGGGCGCTGGCGCTCGTGGAGGAGTGAGGCGTCCCACCCCCGGGTTAGGGTGACCGGGATGTCCGCCCCGCCCGATCCGGTGGCACGTCCGCTGCGCGCGGACGCGGCGCGCAACCACGCCGCGATCCTCGCCGCGGCCCGCGCGGCGCTGGAGGCCGGCGGGCCGGACGTGGCGCTCGAGGAGGTCGCCCGTCGGGCGGGGGTGGCGCCGTCCACGCTCTACCGCCGCTTCGCCGGGCGCGACGAGCTCGTCGCCGCGGTGCTCGAGGACTACGTCGCCGAGTCGGTCGAGCCGCTGCTGGCGCGCGCCGCGGTCGTCGACGACCCGTGGGCGGCGCTGACCGGGGTCCTCGAGGGCCTCGTCGACGGCGTCACCCGCCACCGCGGGCTGCTCGCCGCCGCCAAGGCGACCGGGGCGTTCACCCCCGAGCTCGCCGCCCGCACCCTCGCGCCGCTGGGGGAGCTGCTGCGCCGCGGGCAGGCCGCCGGCGTGGTGCGCGCCGACCTCGTGCCCGAGGACCTGCCCGTGGTCGTGCACATGGCCGTCGTCACCGCCGAGCACGACGCCCGTCGCTGGCGGCGCTACCTGCACCTGCTGCTCGACGGGATGGCCGCCCGCCCCGCGTGATCGGCCCTAGGGTGTCGCCCGTGATCAGGGGATGGACGCTGCACGGCGACGGGCGCGCGCCCGCACCGGGCGAGGTGGTGCGGCCCGAGGAACGGCTGTCGTGGGGCCGCACGGTGGGCCTCGGCGCCCAGCACGTGCTGGCGATGTTCGGGGCGACGTTCGTCTTCCCCGTGCTCATGGGCCTCGACCCGAACCTCGCGATCCTGCTCTCGGGGCTCGCGACGATGCTGTTCCTGCTGATGACCCGCGGGCGGGTGCCCAGCTACCTCGGCACCAGCGCGTCGTTCGTCGGCGTGGTGGCCGCGGTCCGCGCCGACGGCGGCACCAGCGCCGAGGTCACGGGCGCGATCGCGGTGTGCGGGGTGGTCGTCGCGCTCGTCGGGCTCGCGGTGCACCTCGGTGGCGCCCGCACCGTGTCCGCCGTGCTGCCGCCGGCCGTGACCGGCGCGGTCGTGCTGCTCATCGGCTTCAACCTCGCCCCGGTCGTCGCCGGCACCTACTGGCCGCAGGACGAGGTCGTCGCCGTGATCACGATGCTCGTCGTCATGGTCACCGCGGTGGCCGGGCGCGGGATGCTGGGCCGGCTCGGGGTGCTCGTCGGGCTCGTCGTCGGGTACGGGCTCTCGCTGCTCCTCGACGCGGTGCTCGGACCCATCACGGGTCCCGACGCGTCGGGCGTCGTGTCCACCCACCTGCGCGTCGACCTCTCCGGTCTGGCCGACGCGCCGTGGATCGGCCTCCCGCTGGGGACGCCCGCGGCCCCCGGCCTCCACCTGCCGGCCTTCAGCGCCTCGGCGATCCTCCTGGTCGTGCCCGTGGCGATCGCGCTCATCGCCGAGAACACCGGGCACGTCAAGGCCGTCGCCAACATGACCCGCGAGGACCTCGACCCCTACCTCGGGCGCGCGCTGGCCGCCGACGGCATCGCGACCGCCGTCGCCGGCGGCGTCGGCGGCTCGCCGACCACCACGTACGCCGAGAACATCGGCGTCATGGCCGCGACCCGCGTCTACTCCACCGCGGCGTACTGGGTGGCCGCGGTCGTCGCCGTCGCGATCGGGTTCTGCCCGAAGTTCGGCGCGGTCGTCGCGGCCACGCCGGGCGGCGTGCTCGGCGGCATCACGGTGGTGCTCTACGGGATGATCGGCCTGCTCGGGGCCCGGATCTGGGTGGAGAACAAGGTCGACTTCTCGCGCCCCGAGGTCCTCGTCCCGCTCGCCGCGGGCATCGTCATCGGCATCGGCGACGTCGCGCTGACGATCGGCGGCGGCTCGCTGTCGGGGATCGCGCTGGGCACGATCGTCGTCATCGTCGGCTACCACGCGCTGCGGCGGCTCGCGCCGAGGACGGTGGAGCGCGGCGGGGACCCTGCCGACGCCCCCGTCCAGCCCAGCGCTGACGAGGAGCGGGACCGCCCGTAGGGGTGCCGCCGGCCTGCCCGCTGCGCCACCATCGTCTCCTGACCTGCGGGGAGGCACCCATGACCGTCCAGCTGCCGCCCGTCGCCGTCCACGCCGGCGAGGGGCAGGAGCTCCCGTCGCCCACCGGCGACCGGATCACCGTCAAGCTCGGTACGGGGGACACCGCCGGGGCGCTGAGCGCGGTCGAGATCGTCAACTCGCCGAGCAGCGGGCCCCCGCTGCACATCCATCGCCGCGAGGACGAGGTGTGGTGGATCCTCGAGGGCCACTACCGGTTCCGGGTCGGCGACACCCTCGTGGACCTGGAGCCGGGGGGCATGGCCTTCGGGCCCCGCGACGTCCCGCACGCCTTCGCCAACGTCGGTGAGTCGCCCGGGCGGCTGCTGGTGATCACGACGCCGGGCGGCCTGGAGCAGTTCTTCGAGCGCTCGGCGGCGCTGCGGGCGACGACCGCGGACCCGCAGCGGCTGACCGAGCTCGGGCTCGCGCACGGGCTGGAGTTCATCGGGCCGCCGCTCCGGTCCTCGGTGGCCGGCCCGTCGAGCAGCGCGAGCAGCGCCCGCCCGTAGCGGCTCAGCTGCTCAGGTCGAGCACGACCTTGCCCAGCACGTGCCCGTCCTCCACGGCCGCGAGCGCGTCGGCGGCCCGCGCGAACGGGACGACCGTGCGCACCCACGGGTCCAGGTCGCCCGCCGCCACCCGCGCGGCGAGGGCGTCGAGCACCGCGGTGCTGCGGTCGCGGGGCACGTCGCGCCCGCCGAGCTCGGCCACGAGGGGCTTGTCGGCGACGGAGAATAGGCGGGCCGGGTCGACGAGCGGCGCGACGGCGCGCAGTGCGTCCCCGCCGACGAGGTCGAACACCCCGTCGACGCCGTCCGGCGCGGCCGCGCGGACGTGGTGCGCGACGTCGGGACCCGCGACGACGGCGGTCGCCCCCAGCTCGCACAGCAGGTCCTGCTTGCCCTCGCCCGCGACGCCGACCACGTGCAGGCCGCGCGCCCGCGCCAGCTGCACGGTCGGGATGCCGACCCCGCCGCCCGCGCCGTTGACCACGAGCGTCGCGCCGGCCGGCAGCGCCAGCACCTCGAGCGCGTCGTAGGCCGTGCCGGCCGCGACGGGCAGCGCCGCCGCGTCCCGGGGCGGGACGGCGGTCGGGCGGTGGGCGGCGAACGACGCCGTCACCAGCGCCTGCTCGGCCCAGCCGCCGACCATGCCCGGGCAGCCACCGAACACCTCGTCGCCCGGCGCGAAGCCCGTGACGTCCGGTCCGGTCGCGACGACCGTGCCCGCCACCTCCCGGCCCAGCACCGCCGACCCGGTGTGCCCGTACTCGCCGTTGCGCAGCCGCCAGTCGCCCGGGTTGACGCCCGCGGCGCGCACCCGCACGAGCAGCTCGCCGGGCCCCGGTTCGGGCACCGGGACGTCGAGGAAGGCCTGCTGGTCGGGGCCGCCGGGGCGGCGGAAGCCGTACGCGCGCACGGCTCCTTCCTACTCCCGGCGGCGCACCACCGCGGTCACGAGAGCGCCGACCAGCGCGAGCCCCGACACCGCGAGCAGGTACGCCGCGAGCCAGACGTGCTTGAAGACCTCGAAGTAGCCGTCGCCGGCCACCGCCACGACGACGAGCGCGAGCGCGGTGCCCGCCGCGAGCCCCGCGGCCAGCGACCACCGCCCCGCCCGGCCCTGCCAGCGCGCGGTCGCCGCGGCCGCGAGGGCGACGACGACCAGCGCGGACGGCAGCCACGGCGGGCGGCGGGTGTCCTGCAGGACCTGCGCGAGGTCGGGCTGGCGCGCCCCCGACCAGCCGGGGTGCCCGTCGGGCGAGGAGAGGGCCGTGGCGGGCGCGGGCAGCGCGTCCAGGTAGGGCAGGTCGGCGAGCGTGGTGGCCTGCAGGCCGACGCCGACCGCCCGCGCGGCCGCCGACGGGTGCTCGGCGAGCACGACGAGCGCCGCCGCGCGCGTCTCGCCGGGCCGGCCGAGGATCGCGCCCTCCCACCACGGGACGCCGTCGGGGCGCGGCGGGCCGTTGAAGTAGCCGTTGCCGGTGAGCTCGACGGCCTCGGGCGGTAGGCCCACCAGGGGCGTCGCCGACGGCCCGACCTCGAGCAGGACCGTCGTGAACACCAGGTTGTGCGCGTTGACCGGCGCGTAGAACTGCTGCTGCCGTGCGAGCGCCGCGGTCACCGGGACGACGGCGAGCAGCGCCGTGACCAGCGCGATCGCCGGCCCGGCACGTCGCGGGCGCACGGTCCCGATCGCCGTCGCCGCGCACACGAGCACCGCGGCGGCGAGCAGCGGCACGTAGGCCACCTTCGCCGTCGTCGCGACCAGGCCCCCGACCGCGGTCAGGGCGAGGGCGACGATCCGCGCGGCCCGGTGCTCGCGGCGCGTGGCGAGCACGGCCGCCACCCCGACGCCCGCGGTGACGGCGCCGAGCAGCCCGGCCGGCTCGCTGTAGGTCGAGACGAAGAAGCGCGGGAAGGTCGCCGCGGCCAGCGGGAGCACCGGGATCGCGACGACCAGCGCCCGGCGGCGGCCCGCGGCCGACGCGGCCCAGGCGCCGATCCCGACGACCAGCCCGACGAGCACCGCGTACGTCCAGCCCAGCACCACCGGCGACCACGTGCCCCCGGTCAGCGCCGTCGTCGCCCGCGCGATGAGCAGCGCCGACGAGGGGACCGGGTCCTCGCACGTCGGCGGGCCGACCGCGTAGTCGGCGGTCCAGCCGCCGCGCCAGCTCGCGTAGCCGTCGGCCGTGAGCGGGGTGAGCCCGGCGCCGCAGAAGAGCCGGTAGCCGTCGCCGTTGTCCTCGACGCCGAGCGGGGTCGCCCCGACCAGCCGGGTCGCGAGGACGACGAGCAGCGCCGCGGCGAGCCCCGCGAGGACGCCGACGAGCCATCGCGGTGGCCGCGCCCGGCGGCGGGGGAGCGGATCCGTCGTCGCGGTCGCGTCCGCCGTGCCGGTGGCCATCGGCGCCCATGATGCCCGAGGCCCGGTCACCCGATCCGCGCGCGGTGCAGGTCGAGCAGCAGGGCGATCTCGGCGCCGTGGTGGAGCAGCTCGCGGTTGATGTGCAGCACCAGCAGGGCCATCGGCGCCTCGGCGTACGGCCCCTCGCTCGGACCGCACGGCTCCTCGAGCCCGGCCTCGCCGAGCCCCCGCACCCCCGCCACCCAGGCCGCGTAGGCCTCGTCGAGCTGGGCGAGGGCCTCGGCGGCGGTGCCGGCGTAGTGGTGGCTCGCGTAGTCCACCGGCGGCCCACCGAAGTGGCCCGCCACCCGCATCGCGAGCACACCGACGATGACGTGCCCGAGGCGCCAGGCGATGGTCGTCACCGGCGGCGGGTCGGGCTCGGGGAACGCGAAGTCGATGACCACGTCGCCCGCGCCGGCGGCCATCGGCCAGGGGGACGCGCCGCGCGGGCGCACGCTCCACGCACCGGGCGCGGGCTCCCAGAGGTACTGCTCGTCGGTCAGCCCGTCGAGGCGGGCCCGGAATCCCCGCCACAGGAAGTCGACCTGCTCGACCAGCATCGGGTTCCACTCCATGCGACACCCCTCCGTTCGTCGGGTCCCGACGAGTGTGGCGCCGAGCACACTGGTGCGGACGATCACTCCAGGAGGTCCACCCCATGAGCAGGACGATCGACGGCTCCGGCATCGACAGCGTGCTGGCGGCCGCCGTCGACGCGGGCGACGTGCCCCACGTCGCGGCGATCGCGGCCGACGCGGACGGTGTGTTCTACGAGGGCGCGGCCGGGCCGCGCGCGGTCGGGGAGCCCGACCAGGTCTCCACGAGCACGCACTTCCGGATCATGTCGATGACCAAGATGGTCGCGACCACCGCCGCGCTGCAGCAGGTGGAGCGCGGCGAGCTGGACCTCGACGCCCCGGTCGAGCAGTACCGGCCGGAGTTCGCCGAGATCCAGGTGCTCGACGGCTTCGACGGCGACACCCCGCGCCTGCGGGCGCCCGCGAGCCGGGCGACCGTGCGGCACCTCATCACCCACACCTCGGGCCTGAGCTACTGGTTCTGGAACGCCGACATCCACCGCTACGAGCAGGTCACGGGCCACCCGAACGTCGTGCCCGGCCTGCGCCGCGCCCTCATGGCGCCGATGGTCGCCGACCCCGGCACGCGCTTCGAGTACGGCATCAACACCGACTGGCTGGGGCTCGTCGTCGAGGCCGTCGCCGGCGCCACGCTCGACGTGGTGATCAAGGACCACATCACCGGGCCGCTCGGCATGGACGACACGGTCTTCGCCCTCGACGACACCCAGCAGGGCAACAAGACCCCGGTGCACGTCCGCGGCGAGGACGGCGCGTGGACCAACGCCGGCAACCTCCTGCCCGACGACCCGGAGTGGTGGGCCGGCGGCCACGGCCTGCACTCCACCCCGCGCGACTACATCCGCTTCGAGCGCGCGCTGCTGCGCGGCGGCGAGCTGGACGGCACGCGCATCCTGCGCCAGGAGACCGTCGACGCCGCGTTCTCCGACCAGCTCGGCGGCCTGCCGTTCCCCGAGGAGATCGCGACGGCCGACCCGGCCACCACCGACGTGCTGCACCTGGGCCCGGGCTGGACCTGGGGCTACGGCCTGCTGCTCAACACCGAGGACGTCCCCGGACGGCGCCGGGCGTGGAGCGGGGCGTGGGCGGGCCTGCTCAACACCCACTTCTGGATCGACCGCAGCACGGGCATCTGCGCCTCGATCTACACGAACTCGCTGCCGTTCATCAGCGAGCACGAGGCGTGGAAGCTCTACGGCGACTTCGAGTCGGCGCTCTACGCCGCGCTGTGATCACCGCACTGTGACGACCGCCCCTGTGACCACCGCCCTGTGACCGGGGACCGTTTGCGTTGTCGTTAGCGGTGCTATGGACTGGGGGCCATGCTCCGTGACAGGCGCGCCGGTCCCGTGGCCGTGTCCGCCGGCTCGTCCGGCGCCACGGGGCCGGCACCGTCGCGGGCCTGGCTCGTCCCGCTGCTCAGCGCCCTGTTCGTGCCCGTCTACGCGTCCGGGTTCGTGGTCGGCAAGATCGCCACCGCGCACATGGCCGTGCCGACGGTGCTGCTGTGGCGGTTCCTCGTCGCGCTCGTGGTGGTCCTGGTCGCGGTCGTCGCCACCCGGCCCGCGCTGCCACGGGGACGGGCGTGGGGCCACCTCGTGGTGACGGCCCTGCTGCTGCAGGTCGGACAGTTCGCGTTCTGCTACGCCGGGCTGGCCGCCGGTGTCCCGGCGGGTGTCACCAGCCTCGTGCTCGGCATGGCGCCGCTGCTCGTCGGCCTGCTCACGCCGCTGGTGCTGTCCACGCGCCTCGGCGCGGCGCCCGTGATCGGCCTGATCGTCGGCGCGTGCGGGGTCTACATCGTCCTGTCCGACCGCCTCGGCGGGGACCTCGGCACGACGATCGTGCTGCCGGTGCTGGGCGCGCTGTCGATGGCCGCCGGCACGCTCTACCAGAAGCGGTTCAACGACGAGACGCCCGTCGCGACGAGCGTCGCCGTGCAGATGGGGACCTCGCTGGTCGTCACCGCCGCCGCGATGCCCTTCCTCGGTGCCGCCTGGCTGCCCGCCGACGCCGCCGGGTGGTGGACCTCGCTCTGGCTCGGCGTCGTGAACTCCGCGGGGGCTTTCGTGCTGATGTTCGTGCTGCTGCGGTGGCGCTCGACGGTGCACGTCAGCTCGCTGCTCAACCTCGTCCCGGCGGTCACCGCGCTCGCCGCCGTCCCGATCCTCGGCGAGCCGTTGACGCTGCACGCCGTCGCCGGGCTCGCCGTCGCCCTGCTCGGCATGTACATCGGTCTCGGGCTGGTCGGACGGCGGCGGCGCGCCGCCGTGCCGACGCGAGCCACCTGACGTCAGGCGCCGGGCACGAACAGGCAGAACAGGTGCCCGTGCGGGTCCCGCATGACCACGACGCCCTCGGCGGGCTGGTGGCCCTCGCGGACGGCGCCGAGCGCCTCGGCGCGGGCGACCTCGGCCTCGAGCGCGTCGGGGGCGACGAGCAGGTCGAGGTGGGCGTGCATCCGCTGCTCGCCCTCACGTGCCGGCCAGGCGGGGGCGAGGTGGCCGTGCTCGAGCTGGAAGCTGATGCCGGGACGCTCGCGCTCGGGGCTGCGCAGGCGGACGAAGGTGGGGTCGCCGCCCTCGACCGTCACCCAGCCCAGCAGGGCGCGGTAGAACGCGGCGAGGCCGGCGGGGTCGGGCGTGGAGAGGACGACGGACCCGACGATCGGAGCCACCTATTTCCCCGCCATGGCCAACGTATAGCGGACCGGGGGGCTTGCGGCAAGGCCCGGTGCGTTCCGCAGAATGCGCGCCCGCATTCTGCGGAATCGTCGTCGCATTCCTCGGGAGGATTCTTGTTCGACGTCGTCGTCGTCGGTGCCGGCCCCGCGGGACTGGTGCTGGCGAGCGAGCTGCGCCTCCACGGCGTGGACGTGCTCGTGCTCGAGCGGGACGCGGAGCCCACCCGGATCGTGCGCTCGCTCGGGCTGCACGCGCGCAGCATCGAGATCCTCGACCAGCGCGGCGTGCTCGACCGCTTCCTCGCCGTCGGGACCCAGCACCCCGTCGGCGGCTTCTTCGCCGCGATCCCCTCGACCCCACCCGAGCGGCTCGACTCCGCCCACGCCTACGTCCTCGCCATCCCGCAGCCCACCACCGACCGGCTCCTCGCCGAGCGGGCCGTCGAGCTCGGCGCCGAGGTCCGGCGCGGCGTGGCGGTGGTGGGCCTCGAGCAGGACGCCGAGGGCGTCACCCTGGCGCTCGACGACGGTACGCACCGGCGGGCGCGCTACGTCGTGGGCTGTGACGGCGGGCGCAGCACCGTGCGCCGGCTGCTCGGCGTCGCCTTCACCGGGGAGCCGTCGCGGACCGAGACGCTGATCGGCGAGATGGAGGTGGGGGAGTCGCCGGAGACGGTGGCCGCGGTCGTCGCCGACGTCCGCCGCACCCAGCTGCGCTTCGGCGTCGGGTCCCTCGACGGTGACGAGGTGTACCGGGTCGTCGTGCCCGCCGAGGGCGTCGCGGCGGACCGCTCCGTGCCGCCCACCCTCGACGAGGTGCGCCGGCAGCTGCGGGCGGTCGCGGGCACCGACTTCGGCGTCCACTCCCCGCGCTGGCTCTCCCGCTTCGGCGACGCGACCCGCCAGGCCGAGCGCTACCGGGTGGACCGCGTCCTCCTCGCCGGCGACGCCGCGCACGTCCACCCGCCGGTCGGCGGACAGGGCCTCAACCTCGGCATCCAGGACGCGGTGAACCTGGGGTGGAAGCTCGCCGCCGCGGTCGCCGGGTGGGCACCGGACGGGCTGCTCGACAGCTACGAGGCCGAGCGGCACCCGGCGGGCGCGGACGTCCTGTGGAGCTCGCGGGCGCAGATGGAGCTGATGTCCACCGAGCCCGGCGCCCGCGCGGTCCGGCGCCTGGTCACCGAGCTCCTGGCCTACGAGGACGTCCGGCGCCACCTCACCGAGAAGATCACCCGCACGGCGGTCCGCTACGACCTCGGCGGCGAGCATGACCTCGTCGGGCGCCGGCTGCGCGACATCGGGCTGGCGCGGGGGCGGCTGTACGCGCTGCTGCACGAGGGCCGCGGGCTGCTGCTCGACCAGACCGGGCGCCTGACGGTGGCGGGCTGGGCCGACCGCGTCGACCACGTCGTCGACGTCAGCGAGGAGCTCGACGTCCCGGCGGTGCTGCTGCGGCCCGACGGCCACGTGGCGTGGGTCGGTGAGGACCAGGAGGGGCTGGCGGCGACGCTGTCCCGGTGGTTCGGCGCCGCCGCGTGAGTAGTCGCGACACGACGAGGCGCCCGCGGCCGGCCGGCCGCGGGCGCCCTCGGTCGTCAGGCGCGCGGCGCCACCGGCGGGGTCGTCGCGGGGAACGACACCCCCGTCATCTCCTGCGACACCTGCCACACCCGCTCGGCCTCGTCGATGCTGCGCAGCGTCGGCCACGACTTCTGCTCGCCGGGCGGGCCGCCGAGGCCGCCGATCCCCTGGGGTCCGTAGAAGTGCCCGCTGCGGGCCTGCGGCGACGTCGCGGCGTAGAGGGCGGGGAGCCCGGCGCTCTCGACGGTGCCGGCGAGGATGCCGTGGCGGGACAGGAAGCCGATGACCTTGCGGCCGCGGACGGCCTCGGCCCGCCCGAGCTCGGGGCGCGCCATGAGCAGGTTCGACGGCGCGATGCCGGGGTGCGAGGCGTTGCTCGTGATGCCCCACCCGCCGGCGCGGCTGCGGCGGTCGAGCTCGAGCGCGAAGAGCCCGAACGCGATCTTCGACCGGCGGTAGGCGCGCATCCCGTCGTAGGAGCGCTCGGCGTTCAGGTCGTCCCAGTCGATCGACCCGGCGCGGGCGGCGATGCTGAGCTGCGAGGTCACCCGGCCACGGCCGGCGCGCAGCAGCGGCAGGAGTTGGGCCACGAGGGCGACGTGGCCGAGGTGGTTGGTGCCCCACTGCAGCTCGAAGCCGTCGACGGTGGTCTGCCGCCCGGGCGGGGTCATGACGCCGGCGTTGTTGATGAGCAGGTGGATCGGGCGGTCCTCCGCGCGCATCGCGGCACCGAGCGCGGCAATCGAGGCGAGCGAGGACAGGTCGAGCTCGCGCAGCGACACCGCGGCGCCGGGGACCTGCTCGCGGATGGCGCTGATCGCCGCCTCGCCCTTGCGCGGGTTGCGGACCGGCAGCACCACCTCGGCGCCGGCGGCGGCCAATCGTCGGGCGATCCCGAGGCCGATGCCGTCGCTGGCGCCGGTGACGACGGCGCGGCGGCCGGTGAGGTCGGGGACGGTGAAGGGCGTGCGGGACATGGCTCCTCCTGGAGGGGTGGGTCGGGGCTGGTGACCGGGGCGCTACGGGGCGGCCGTGATCGCGCGGCGGGCGGCGACGAGGGTCACGGCGGCGATGAGGGCGAAGACGGGCGCGGCGGCGACGCCGAGGGCGGCGAGGACGGCCGGTTGGTCGGCGAGGTAGGCGAACCCGCGGGCGACGAGGTTCACGGCGTGGAAGGCGACGGCGGCGAGCGTGCTGAGGGTGTAGACGCGCATCAGGCGGGGGTGCTCGCGCCAGTCCGCGGGGCCGCCGACGAGGCGGTTGAAGATCATGCCGGTGATCGGCCGGCGCACGAGGACCGAGCCGAGGAAGACCACGCCGAGCACCGCCGGGATGAGGGTCGGCAGCAGGAAGAAGGCCCGCGCCTCGCCGGAGAAGGCGGCGATGCCCGCGCAGACGCCGGCGACGGCGAGGCCGATGAGCGCGCCCCGCAGCGACTCCCGGCGGGCCAGCCGCACGCCGAACGCCACGGGCGCGGCGACGGCGAGGGCGATGAACGCCCAGGTCAGCCCGCCCACGGCGTCGGCGGCGACGAACGCGATCGCGGGCAGGCCGGCGACGAGGATGCCCGTCATGCCCCCGGAGCGCGCGAGGCTCCGGCGCAGCGCCGCGGACAGCGTCGTCGGCTGGTCGTCGTCGGGCTCGTCGGCCTGCCGGTCGGCGGGCTGGTCGTCGAGCTCGTCGCCGGGCTGGTCGTCGACGGGTCGAGCGGTGGCGAACTGCTCGGTCGGGGCGGCCGCGAGGTCGTTCGTCATGGGAGCGCTCCTGGGGCGTCGGGGGTGGACGCCGTCGACACTCACCCCTCGCCGGGGCGACAACCACGGCCTGCCGATCCGTGGCTGACGGGACCGCTCCACCGCACTCCTCCGGCTCACCGAAGGGGGGATCGACGATCCGTGGCTGCCCGGTGCCCGCGCCGGTAGGAACGGGGGAGCACCGAGGAGAGGGCGGTACCCATGATCGACCGGGCCGGGCTGGCGGCGTTCCTCCGGCGCCGTCGCGAGTCGCTGCAGCCCGAGGACGTCGGCCTGCCGCGCGGGCAGCGCCGGCGCACCACCGGGCTGCGCCGCGAGGAGGTGGCCGCCCTCTGCCACATGTCGACCGACTACTACGCGCGCCTCGAGCGCGAGCGCGGCCCGCAGCCGTCCGAGCAGATGATCGCGTCGATCGCGCAGGGCCTGCACCTGTCGATCGACGAGCGCGACCACCTGTTCCGGCTCGCCGGGCACCAGCCGCCGGCCCGCGGCGCGGCGAGCGAGCACATCAGCCCCGGGCTGCTGCGCATCCTCGACCGGCTCGCCGACACGCCCGCCGAGATCGTCACCGAGCTCGGCGAGACCCTGCGCCAGAGCCCCATGGGCGTCGCGCTCACCGGCGACACGACCCACTACACCGGCCCGGCGCGCAGCCGCGGCTACCGGTGGTTCACCGAACCGGCCACGCGCGCGCTCTACGCGCCCGAGGACCACGCGTTCCTCTCCCGGATGTACGCCGCGGGCCTGCGCCAGATCGCGACGATGCGCGGGCCAGGCTCCCGGGCCGCCCGGTTCGTCGACCTCCTGCTCGCCGAGAGCGAGGAGTTCCGCCGGCTGTGGGACGACCACGAGGTCGGCCTGCACCCGGCCGACACCAAGCGCCTCGTCCACCCCGAGCTGGGGACGCTGACGCTGAACTGCCAGACGCTGCTCGACCCCGACCAGTCGCACCGGCTGTTCGTCTACACCGCCGTCCCGGGCAGCGAGAGCTACGAGAAGCTCCAGCTCCTCGCGGTCATCGGGGCCCAGCGGGTCGGGGCCGACCTGCCGGCCCAGGCGTCGGGACACGCCTGAGCCGGTCGCCGGTCAGGACGGGGCGTCGCCTTTGCTGATCAGCTTGTCGTAGGCCACGGCCGCGACGATGCCGCCGACGATCGGCCCGACCAGGTAGATCCACCAGTACGAGAACGAGCCGGCGACGATCTCGGGGCCGAGCGCGCGCACCGGGTTGACGGCCCCGCCGGTGATCGGGCCGGCGACGAAGACCCCGACCGCGAGGGCGGCGCCGACGGCGATGGGGGCGACGCTGTCCGCGACGCGGTCGTCGGTGGCCACCGAGATGATCACGAACACCAGCACGAACGTCACGATCGCCTCGACCGCGAGGCCCTGCAGCGGTCCGACGCCCGGCGTCGGCGCGGTGGCCGCCAGCGACGCCTGGTCGCGGCCCGGGGCGCCGAACGCGACCCAGGTCCCGAGCGCGCCGAGCACGGCGCCGACGAGCTGCGCCACGAGGTAGGCCGGCACGTAGCGCCAAGGGAACTTCCCGGTGACCGCGAGCCCGAGCGTCACCGCCGGGTTCACGTGGGCGCCCGAGACGTGGCCGATGGCCGCTACCACGGCCAGCAGCACGATGCCGAAGGCCAGCGGGGTGGCCAGCGAGTCGTAGGCGGCGCCGGCCACGGGCTTCGCGAGCGAGGCGGCCGTGGCCACCGCGGTGCCGCCGAGGACGAGGATCGCGGTGCCGACGAGCTCCGCGGCGCTCGCCGCGGCCATGTTGACGCCGGTGCGGCTGCCGTAGAGCCCGCGGCTCCCGGAGCTGCTGCCCGGGGCCCGGTCGGTGGTGCGGTCGGCGGTGGTGGTCATGACGGTCCCCCTGGGACGACGGTGGCGACGGACTCGCGTCGGCACCTGCTCGACCGACTGCCGCACCGCGTTACCCCACCGGCCGCACCCGGAACCCCGACACGGAGCACCCGCGGCCCGTGTGCTCCCTCCTCCGCACGCGCAACCGAGGTGAGTCCCGTGAGCATCGACTAGTCGCCCGAGCCGGTGGTCGGCCGGCCATCCCTCCGGTCGGCGACCACCACGGCGGCCCGTGGGACCGTGCCGGACAGGCACCTGCGCGAGGCGCTGGCCCGCTCGCCACGCGCGCTCACCCACGTCCGCCTCCACCAGCGCGACCCACCGGACCCTCCCCGCGCGGACCGACGGGTCATCCCGCGATCGATGCGGCGATGCCCGTGATCGAGTCCAGCGCGTGGCTGATCACCTTCTGGGCGGCGCCGCCCGCGCGCGTCACGGCGACGATCCGCCGGACGGGGGCCGCGGGTCCGCCCAGGCGCAGGCGCACGATGTCGGTGCCCGGGTGCACCGGGGCCAGGCGGGGGAGCATGAAGATGCCGAAGCCGTGGGCGACCAGCGCTGTCCCGGTGTCCCACTCGTCGGCGTAGTGGGCGACGAACGGTCGGAAGCCGGCGGCCTGGCACGCGGCGAGGGTGAGCCGGTGGTACGCGCTGTCGGGCCGGCAGGTGATGAAGGGCTCGGCGGCCGCGTCGCGCAGCGACACCTCGGACCGGGTGGTGAGGGGGTGCCCGACCGGGACGGCGAGGTCGATCGGGTCGTCGAGCACGGGGTGCTGCTCGAAGCGCTGGTCGGTCGCGGGCGGGACGCGGTCGTCGACCACGAGCAGCGCGAGGTCGCAGTCGCCGGCCAGCAGCAGGTCGATGCAGCGCGCCGGCTCGGCCTCGACGACCTGGATCGCCAGCGCGGGGAAGCGCTCGCGCAGTGCCGCCGCCGTGGGGACGAGGAGCCTCGTCGCGGCGGTCGAGAACCCGCACAGCCCGATCGTGCCCGGGGTGTCCTCGGCGCCGGCCAGCTCGGCGCGTGCGATCTCGGCGAGGGCGTGCAGTGCCTCGGCGTGGCGCAGCAGGACGTGGCCCGCCGCCGTGGGCTCCATGCGCCGCCCGACCTGGCGCACCAGCGCCACCCCGAGCTCGTCGGAGAGCCCGCGCAGCTGCTGGGACACCGCGGACGACGTGAAGTGCAACGCCCTCGCGGCCGCGCTGACCGAGCGGTGGTGGGCCACGAGCTGGAGCGTCCTCAACCTCGGATCGATCATGTAGTGATGCTACGCGCTGCATGAAGAAACGTGCGCTGGTGCTGAACGATCAGGATGCGCATCGTCGAGGTCATGACCGCTGCTGCACCCCCCGGGACGGACGCCTCGACCGGGCCGCCCTCCCGATCCGCGCGGGCGTGGGCGCTCGCGCTGCTCGCCCTCGGGGCCGCCGGCGCCGGCATCCCGAGCCCGCTCTACCCCGCGTACCAGGCACAGCTCGGCTTCTCCGACGTGACCCTGACCGCCGTCTACGCGGTCTACCCCCTGGTCAGCGTCCCCGCGGTCTTCCTGCTCGGACCCCTGGGGGACCGGCTGTCCCCCCGCCGCGTCATGCGCTGCGGCATCGTGCTCGCCGCCGCGGGGTCGCTCGCGCTCGCCCTCGCGCCGAGCACCGGCTGGCTGGTCCTCGGTCGCGTCGCCTACGGCATCGCGCTCGCCGTCATCACCGGAGCCGGGGTCGCGGTCGCGACCAGTGGCGCGGACAAGGTGCGCGCGGGTGCCGTGTCGGCGGTGGTGTTCATCCTAGGAACGGGGGCGGGTCCGGTCCTCGGGGGCGCGCTCACCGCGTACGGCCCGACGCCCGGCCTCCTGCCCTTCGGCGTGGACCTGGTGCTGCTCGCCGTCGTGTTCGTCGGCCTCGGCAGCGTGCGGGATCCCGGGCCCGCTGACGTCCCGGCGCCGGACACCGAGGGCGACCCGCCCGCGACCGGCACCGCGCGGCGGGCTCTCGTCGTCGCCGCCGTGAACGGCTTCCTCGGCTGGGCCGTGGTCGGACTCTTCCTCGGGCTCATCTCCTCGGTCGCCGAGCGCTTCCTCGGCCTCGGGGATCCGCTCTGGGGCGGGGCCCTCGCCGGCGCGCTGCTGCTCTGGTCCACGCTGACGGTGGCGGTGGTCGGCCGACTGGGCCCCCGTCGCTCCCAGCTCGTGGGTCTGGTCGCCCTGGCCGTGTCGCTGGTGGTCCTCGCCCCCGCCGTGGACTCCCTCGCCGCGATCGTGACGGCGTGCGTCGTCGCGGGCCTGGCCAACGGGCTGCTCTACGGCGGGGCGACCACAGTCGTCGCCACGACGGCCCCGCCGGAGCGGGCCAGCCGCACGGCCGCCGCGGTCTACTCCGCCTTCTACCTGGGCGCCGGGCTCCCGACCCTCCTGGTCGGTGTCCTGACGACCTTGCTGCCCCTCGACGCGGCCCTGTCGACCATCGCCGTCGCGACGCTCGCGCTCACCGCGGTCATGATCGTCGTATCGGGCGTCGACAACCACCGGGCCGCGGCATCGGCGACCCGTTGACCTGCGGTGTTTGCTGTGGAGCGGGCGACGGGAATCGAACCCGCGTAGCCAGTTTGGAAGGCCGCGCCAGGGGAGCGGTCACAAGCGGTGACCTCGACCGGAACGCGGCAGCTGGTGTCCGTGCTGGCCCCGGTTGACCTCGCCCAATCGCACGCTAATCGCACGCGAGGCCGCGGGCGGCATGATCCTTGACAACTCCATGATCCACCTCGGGCGGAGCGCTACCGTATCAATGCCTCTCGGCGGCCGTCGGCAAGGTCGGCGGGTGTTGCCACCGCCCGTCTGACCTGCACGTCCGTGCCCGAGAGTGCTATCCCGTGGTGGCCTGAACCGTCGCTCGTGCTCCGCGCACGCTCCGAGTGAGCAGCGAACCGGGTTGGTTGGCGCACGGTGTCGTACGGCTGCAGGAGATGATCTTTGACAACGACATCGTGGCCACTGGGGAAGTGCTTGTCGAAGGGGGTTGCGGCCTCGGAACGGGGGCGGGACGCGCCACGCTCCTGCGGCAGTGACCCATGTCGACCGCCGCAATTTCACTTGGTGCCATAGCGGCGACCGAGGTCGTCGTGCCGCCGCATCGCCGACGTCGTCGATGAGGTGCTCTTCCATGGACGTCCTATGGCTTAGCCCGACCGACCTGACAGGCAACTGGGTTCCTGATGGCCGTAGTCGTACGCGAGCACGCGGCGAGCGCCTCACCATGAGGGGCACAGATTCTCCCTCTGCGTCTTGAGCCGCTGGCGTAACCAGAGGACCATCCACTGTCGGCTCGCAACGTGCGCCGTCCGCCCTGCCCCGGCACGGAACGGCGTGTGAGCCACCTGAGGACAGCCCAGACCCCGCTGTCCCCCCGCCGCGCTGGTCTGGGCTGTCCTCACCCCAGCAGTAACAGTGACGCGTCCGACGGCCACGGGACGGCCATTGAGTCCCCGGGTAGCGCCCATGGACTACCCGGCCACCGCTTCCGTGCTGCTCTTTCGCCACAGGGGTGCGCCGAGCCGGGCGGGCAGGGTCGGGCCAGGGCTCGTGGCCGGTGCGCTGGCTCACGTGGTGATCGAGACGCACCGCGAGCACAGCTCGTCGTTGACGAGAAACGCAGGGACGGGCCTTTCGCTGCGCTATTCGGCGGACCGCTCCGTGGGTAGCCGGTGGCCGTGAAGGCCGGTACGGTTTCGGGGGCGGCCGCCGCCCAGATGTTGACCAGCCAGCGCAGGGGCGCGGTGGCACACCGCGGCGTCACCCCGGCCCCTGGTGGCGCCCGGTCTCACCCGCCTGCCTTTGCCGGGCAACGATGGGGCGTGATACCACCAGCGTCGTATGGAGTCTGAGGGCTGTGGAGATCGGCGGGCACCGTCGTTGCCTCGCGGGTGACGCCGGTGAGCAACCGGGACAGTCGTGGGTGACCTGAGGACATTCGAGCGTGAGCTCGCCGTGGTCGTGACCCAGGGCGGCACCGACGGGCCCCAGCGCATCGTCGAGCTGTGCGTGGCGCGGCTGCCCGTCTCCGGTGGGGGTATCACGCTGATGGCCGGGCCCGATCGTCAGCAGCCGCTGTGGGCGTCCGACGAGGTGGCCGCGCGGATCGACGAACTACAGTTCCGCCTCGGGGAGGGCCCGTGTGTGGATGCGTTCGTGACCCAGCACGTCGTGCTGGTGGCCGACGTGGCCGATGCACGGGATGATCGGTGGCCGGCGTTCGCCGCGGCCGCCCGCGACACCTCGGCGCGCGCGCTGATGGCACTGCCGTTGCGCGCACAGCAGGAACGGATCGGGGTCATCGACTTCTACCGGGACCGCCCCGGATTTCTCGAGGCCGACGACATGGCCGCAGTGCGCCGGGCCGCCGACGCCACCTTCTGGGCCCTGATTGGCCTGCACGATGGTGGCAGGGGCCGGGAGGACGACGCGCCGCCGGACGGCGACGACGACCCGGCTCGATGGTTGCCGGAGGCTCCGCTCGAGCACGTCGAGGTCCACCAGGCGACCGGGATGATCGTCGCCCAGCTCGATGTCCCCGTCGACGCGGCGCTGGCCCGGTTGCGGGGCCATGCTTTCCTGCACGACCGCCCGCTCGCCGACGTGGCTCGTGACGTCGTGGCACGGCGTCTGCGCTTCTCCGAGGAGGGGAACTAAATGAGCGGTCAGCCGCAGGGCGCACCGCGGGAGGCCGCGCTCACCGATGCTCTGGTGCGCCTGGCCGACACCCTGGTCGACGATTTTGACGTCATCGACCTCATGGTCGAGCTGACCGCGGACTGTGTGGCGCTGTTCGCGGTCGACACCGCCGGTCTGCTGCTCGCCGACGGGCGGTATCGTCCACGCGTCGTGGCGGCCTCGACCGAGGAAACCCGGTTGGTCGAGCTGTTCGAGCTCCAAGCGGACGAGGGCCCCTGCCTGGAGTGCCTCCGGTCCAGCCGCCGGGTCAGCGAGCCGGACCTGGTGGAGGCCACGGCCCGCTGGCCCGGGTTCGCGCCCCGAGCGCTCGACGCGGGCTTCCGGGCCGTGCACGCCATCCCGATGCGGCTGAGGCGGCAGACGATCGGCGCGCTCAACCTGTTCACCGCCTCCCCCGGTGACCTTCCCGCCGCCGACGTGCTCGCCGCCCAGGCCCTCGCCGACGTCGCCACCATCAGCGTGTTGCAGAACCAGGCGAGCGTCTCGCGCCGCGATGTCACCGCCCAGCTTCAGCTGGCGCTGGACAGCAGGATCGTCATCGAGCAGGCCAAGGGGGTCCTCGCCGAACGTGGCGGGCTGGACATGACTACGGCGTTCGACCGCCTGCGCAAGTACGCCCGCCACCACCGGCTGCGCCTCAGCGGGCTCGCTGAGGACATCGCCGCCCGCCGCGTAAGTCAGAAGACCATGGCAGAAATCCTCGGCGGGACCACGGCCGGACGCCTCTGATGCGCACCGGGCGCCGCCGCTGCATGCGTGCATTTGGGATCGGCCAACCCGGCGGACGGCACGATCTGGCCACCTGGTGAGACCTCCTGGGCGCACATCCGCGGTGCTCAGGTTCGTTGGCCGCGTCGGTGAGTCCTGGAGCCACCTGTCGAACCGGCGCATGGTCAGCAGCCCGGTGATCTGCTCAATGGTCCTCTTCGGCGAGCGGCATCCGCCCTGCGTGCAGCTCGCTCCTCCTCCGGGCCCGCTGAGACCACGGGCGATCTGTTGCGCCCGAGGTTTTCGTGCTTGGCTGGAGGACGTCGCACGGTCAAGACGTGGCCGTGCCGTGCCGGGATGGTCGATCGTCGATCTATCGTCCGCCCGGACTGTTCAACCTCATGTTGGAGAGTGCGCAGGGGGCAGACGGGTTGGGCATCGAGAGCGGGTTGTTCGACGTAGTGGAGCTGCTCTCCGAGGTCGCGGAGCGGCTCGAAGAGTTGGAGCCGCTCGACGCGAACGAGCAGCGCTCGGCAGCCGCTCTGTCCGGCGATACGCCGGCAGCCACTGAGAATCGCGCGATCCACTCGGCGCGAATATCAATCTCGCGTGAATGGGCGCGCGAGATGCGTGCTGATCTCAACCGCCTCCGGGCCAAGGCGCGGCAGATGGCCGATGAAGCTCGCCGGGTTTCGACTCACACGTGTGGCAAGTCGATCGGTCGGCTCTCTGCAAGCCGCCCGAACGAGGTCCACTCCGTCGGGGGTGATCACCTGCACCGGTTCGGGGCCGCAGCACGAGCTCTGAAGCAGACCCACGATCTCGACCGTCTGTACCAGTTGCTGGCGGACGGCCTTCGCGAGATGGTTCCCGGAGCCGCAGTTGTCGGCGTCTGTGCCCTGCGGGTGGGTGGTAGCGAGGCCGGCGCTCTCGAGTTGGTGGCGGGTGAACCGCCACTGGCCCAGGTCATCGAGGTGGAGAACACGACCGGGCGCGGCCCCTGCCAGGACGCGCTAGCAGGCCAAGTGGTCATCAATGTTTCGGAGATGCCGGAGGCCGGTCGGTGGCCCGAGATCGCGAAGACGATGGGACGTCAAGGCTGGCGGAGCGTCCTGATCTGTCCGTTCGCCGAGCGGACAGACAGGCATCGAGGGGCCCTTGTTGCCTACAGCCGGTCGGCCCGAGGAATCCACCACTCCGATCGTGAGGCAGTGGAGTATCTGGCGGAGCTGGCCGGGGTGTCCCTGTCTGGATCTCGTCGAATAGCTGCTCTCCTGGGCGCGGTGGAGTCCCGCGACCTGATCGGCCAAGCCAAAGGCATGCTCATGCTCCGCGACAATATCGATGCCGACCAGGCCTTCACGAGGTTGGTCGAGGCATCGCAACACGCCAACCTGAAGCTACGCGACGTAGCCGCATGGCTCGTCGAAATGCGAGGAGTCGTGTCGTGACCGGCGATCGCAATGTGGGGCCGTCAGAGCACCCGAATTGGGCCGTCGAGCAGACCAATGCTGTCGCTCGCTCCCGTCGGCGTTAATCTTGTGGTCGTCGGTCGGACCGCGAGGAGCGGAGCAGTGTGTCGGTGTCGAGGGTGCCGTCGACGACCCCGCGGGCGAGGTCGGTGAGGCGTTGGTTGGTGGCTCGCGCGCGGTCGCGCATGCGTGAGAACGCGTCGTCAAGCCCGATCGTGCCGCGCTCGCCGAGCACGCCCTTGGCCTGCTCGATGACGACGCGGCTGGTGAGCGCTGCCTGAAGCTGCTCGGTGAGCTGGTCGCGTTCGCGGGTGCCGCGGTCGGTGAGGATGGCGATGGTGGCGACGTCGGCGAGAGCCTGGCTCACTCCGAGCTGATCCGGCGTCATGGCAACGGCGCGTCGGTGGAAGAGGTTCACGGCCCCGATGGTCAGGCCGCGAAGGCGCATCGGGAGGGCGTGCACGGCGGCGAACCCGTACTCGATGGCGTGGGCGGTGAACCGCGGCCAGCGGGTCTCGGCGCGCAGCTCGGGGGCGTGGACCTGCGCGGAGGTGTGGAAGCAATCTAGGCAGGGTCCTTGGTCGGCTTGGAGCTGGAACAGCTCGAGCAGGTGGGTCGCTTCGGTGGAGGCGGACACGACCTGGAGGCTGTCGCGCTGATCGGTGATGAGGAGTCCGGCGGCGTCGACGGCGAGCAGATCGATGCAGTCGGCGCAGAGCTGGTGGAACAGGTCGATCACGTCGTAGTCGGCGACGAGGGTGTCGGCCAGGCGGACGAAGGTCTCAACAAGGAGCTGTTCGCGCCCCTGCGGTGGTGTGGTCATGGTGTTCTCTCCTCGGACCCGGCCGTCTTGGTAGACCGCGGGTGGGAATCGGGCTCCTCGCCCGGGGGCGGTCGGGTTACGTGAGCGGTGGATCATGGGGCGGCTCGGATCGCCAGGTCCCGTCGGGGCTCAGGCGCAACCGCCGTGCAAGCACGTCCTTGGCGACCTCGCCGATGGGTCGGCCGGAGGCGAAAGCGGCCCCGCGCAGCCGGGCCAGTGCCTCGGTCGCCGTGGACCCGAACTGAGCGAGCAGCATGCCAGTGGCCTGATGAACCTCCGCGCGGGTGAGAGCCGAGCCGTCGAACCAGTCCCTGCCGGAGGTCCCGCCTGTCGAGGGTTCGGCGCTGATCGTCCGCTGCCCGATACGGTCGAGCAACACCCAGACCGCGGCGTCAGCGGCGTGCAGGGCACCGATGATTTCTCGGTCGTCCAGCCCGCCGGGCGTATCGCGGTAGCAGTCCAGAACTCCGATCCGAGCGGCGCCGAGGTGGAGCGGGAACACAAACATCCCGCGAGCGCCCGTCTCGGCGGCGGCGGCCGTGAAGATTGGCCAACGAGCCTCGGAGGGGTCGGCGATGTCGTCGACGAGCACGGCGCGACCGCTGGTGAACGACTCCAAACACGGCCCCTCGCCCAGGGTGAACTGGAGATCATCGATCCTGGCCGCAGTGGTGTCCGTGGCGCACACGGGCTCCTGCGCACCGTCCTGTGCGCTCATCATGGCGATCGCGACCCCGCCCATCGGGAGCCATTCGGCGGCGGATCGGCAGATCGCCAGCGGCGCGGCCGGCCCACCGGCGTCAACCGCTGCGGCCAGCGTCTGCATCAGCTGGACCTGGTTGACCACCGCTGTCCACCTCCCCTGGACACGGGCCGGGCGGCTGGCACCGCACGGAGGGGGAGTCGACGCATCGGCACCGATGTCGAGGAAACCACGGTCGGACCTCCCGGGCGGTCGTGGCGGCGACGAGCCACGCGTCACCGCGCCCGACAGGGTCCAGATCGAGCCCGCACAGCCCACGAGCGACGGCATGTCCGGGAGGACCACCGTATACCCGCCGACCGCGAGTTCGACCGGTCGACTGACCTCATCACCAGCGCCGTCCGATCGCGTAGGAGAACGGCCCAGACCATCTCAGGCGGGGATGGCGGGGTCCGGGCCGTCCTGCCCCGCTCAGCGACGAACCTCGCGGGGGGACGAGGTCGCAAGGTCATTCGAGCCAGCACACAACGGTCCTTCGAGGCGGTGCAGCGGTCAAAGCACCGTTGGTGGCGATGACGCTCCCGAGCGTGTGTCAGGGCCTGTCGCTGCGTGCTGTCGGACGCTACGGTGCGCGTAGCCCGCGTCACGCAACGCTGACCAGCGACGTGAGTGCGGAAGACACCCCGGCCCCCGGTGTCGCTGAGAGACGCGAGTAGACGGGGGAACCGGGATGACGATCAGCGTGTGCAGCACTGCTACTCCGTCCTGGCCCGGCGGGGGCCGCCAAGCCGTCCTCGTGGTGTCCGGCGACCTGTATGGCTGGGAGTGGCCAAAGATCGCCGGCGCCATCGCCGAGGCCGAGGCCACTGGTGTCGCCCTGATCGTGCTCGACATCCGGGCCGTGCGTTCCTGCGATCGTGAGGCGCTGTTCGAGTTGGTCGCCGTTCGCGGTCGTTGGCCCACGCCGGAGGGTTGTCCCGTCGATGTCGTAGGCGTGCGGGCAGCGCAGTTTTTGGACGCCATGGCCCACGAGCCGATCACGCAGCTGCACGACCTGCAGGTCGTCATCGGTGAGCTGCGGCGACCGCGCGTGTCTCCACCTACAACCGTGTCGGAATCCGAGCAGCCTAGAGATGGCGGCGACCCGTCATGGGGCGGGACAGCGGAGGAAAGGGCTCGTGGCCGCGGGACCTCGGCGCCGGCCGCATCGAGGGGCAGCGGCCGGAGCCCCGTCCAGGGACGCGCGTCGGCGGACCTTCACCTGCTCCGGGGTCGTCATCGCGAATGAGCCGCCGCCGCCCCAGACGGCCGAGCGGGAAGCGGAGAGACGCGGAACCAGCCTCGTCTTGGCAGCGACGTCGTCCCTGGCGCCCCATCGGGTGGGCGCCCGACCCGAGCAGCCTTGGTGTACCCGGGCCGGGCAACCCAGGTGGTCGTGCCTGCCGCCTCCACGTCGATCTTGCGTACGACGAGCCCCCGGACGGGTCCGGCACGTCCACCGGATTACGTGGCACCGGGGTCTCGGGCACCGCGTCCAGGATGACACACCCGAGGTGCGACTATGCGGCGGCATCGGTGGCCTGCCGTGGCCGACACCGCGCTGACCCGCGCGAACGATGTGGAGCGGGCGACGGGAATCGAACCCGCGCAGTCAGTGTGCACGGAAGGACGCGGCGCCGGGCCCGCAGCCGGAGACGGGACGACCGTGACGAGATCGATCCAAAGCGGTGCACTCGTGCCAGGGACGTCCGAACTTACGTTCGATTGCTCCACAATCCTTGGGGTCCAGCTCTCCCTACGAGCGTTCGTCGCCGGGGGCTGGTCGACACCGCGGCGAGCGCGGCAGCGTGTAGCGAGATACCGGCGTGCGCGGCGCGGGCTCCGAGGGCCTGCAAGCCTTGGGCACCTGTCAGTCCGTGGGCGTCGGCTATCATCCTCGCCGCCCGTTCGACGTCACGCTCGTCTTGCCGCTCATGCGGATTCTTGCAGGACATGTCGGTCCTCTCTGGCTGCCCGAACGGCAGTGGCGCACGGATCGGACGGCGGGAGCAACCCTCAGCGGCGTCGATGTCGACCGGGCCGGGGGTCGCTCGTGGTCGTCATTGTCGCTGTGTCCTCCGCCAGCGGTCGGAGCGCGTACAGGTGCCGGCGCAGCGGCCGTTGCTCGGGCAGCGGCGGCGACTCGATCAGCAGGTGCTCCGTCGGTTCGTTCGAGAGGACCCCGAGCGCTGCCGCGTGCAGAGACAATCCTTCTAATGCGGCGCGGTATCTCAACGCCTCGACACTCGCGTCCCGACCGAGCCCCGACGCCAACGCGAGCAGAAACTCGGCCTGACAGATGTCCCGCCGTTCTTGCAGTTCGGACGGGTTCTGGCGGATCATGGTTCTCCTGAGGAGGCAGGAGCGCCGCTGTGGCCCGGTGCGGGAACCCTCGTCGGCAAGCGACCAGAGTGCCCATTCAGGGAGACCGGCGATCAGGCGAGCGATTCAGGCCGACGACGCGCCGAGCTCATCGCAGGTATGTGCCACGCTGTCCCACATGCGTCGGGCGACGGGGTCGTCGGCCATCCACTTGTTCGCGTGGGCTGCCGCGGTCGTGTCACCGTTGGCGGCCAGAACATGGAGCTCGACGAGACGATCGCGATCCACCCATTGGGCGACCTCTGCGTTGTCGGCGCTGGCCATTCCCGCCTCCTCATTCATGAACAGAGCGTTCGAATCGTGGTCGGCGCGAGCGTGTCGGGGAGCGCCGGTTGAGTCCGCCACGGCCCCCTGAAGCAGGGCGGACGCAACCGGACCCTGAGCCAACGCCGATGTCGTCATTCGCGCTGGCGCGGGCACCCACGCGAACCGGGCTCTGCGACCGGATCGGGGCGGTGGTGGTCGCGGCGGTGTTGTGGTGGCACGCGGCCTGATAAACGACGAACAACTCGTCGAGTGGTGCTTCGTCGAGGGCCGCGACCACCGCGGGACGGTGCAGCCCGACGAGGAACAGTTCGCAGCCTTGCGCCCGGGATGCTGCCGTCAGCTTGGCGAGGGTGTTGACGAAACTGGGGTAGGCGTCATCGAGGGCCGACAGGTCGACTGTCAGCTCGACGACGCCGCAGGACAACAGGCCCTCGGCCGTCCCGCGCAGCGAGGCTGCGGCCAGGTCGTCCCCGAGGCCGTCGACGCGCAGGTGCGCGCTCGCATACGACCTCGGGGGCACATTGTCCGGCGTGGTCATCGCTCACCACCGACCGTCCACGCGAGGGCGGCCATGACGAGACCATGCAACATCAACCATGGTGGTGGAGGACCGGCGACTCTCTAGGGGTGCCCGATGCTCCCCTTGGGGCCGTACTACCGAAGACCGCCAGCCTTGATGACCGATGGTGATGCCCGCAGCTGACGATGACGATGTCATGCGCTCCTGTGCGCGCACAAGGTGCGTCGGCGAGTGATGCGGGTCAGAGGCCGAGTGGCGGCGTGCATCGCGAGCAGGTGCCCGGGGGTCTGTCGGCCCCGGTCGGGGTGGCGGGCGCTGCCCCCGCCACGCTTGGAGCGCCTGAGCACGGACGCGGAGGCTCGCGATCAAGGGCGGACGGTCCACCGCGTCCCCGTCCCAGCTGCTGTGTGTGCTTGACATCGTGGTGGACCGGCTGTCGCGTAGCGATGCGCTGCACCCTTGATCGGGAGGGCGTCCGTGTGACGCTCCGGGGCCGACAGACCTCTCCGCCGCAGGCGGTTCGATCGTTCTTGATCTCGGCCGCGCGGCCATGAGCTGCCTCGCGTCCAGTGAGGCTTACGCGTCTACTGCTGGTCTACGGGTGTGGCCGGGCGTGCCCGCGCCGGCCGCCGGGCCGAAGGTAGAGGCGGGCCGGCTGCGAGGCCGCCCGGTCCGGTCCGTCAGGGCCGGCTTGAAGACGTAAAGAAAGTCCTCACCAGCAACGCAGCATGGTCTGCCATCAGGGTTCTTCCTCGCGCCAAGGAATCGCTATCGTGCGGACGAAATCCTGCCTTCGATCCTTGAGGTGCTTCGAATGTTCGGAGATCAGCTCTCCGCGCGTGGCGTCACGGGCAGGGCCGCGAGCACGATAGCGCGAGCGTTTCGCGAGAGGATCATCGCCGAGTACCGCAATTGGATCAAGTTCGTAGAGGTGCTCCGCTGTAAGGGTTACGTGCTTCCGAGTGGATGGAGCATCTGTCCACCAGAGATCGCCACACTCGTCAGCTTCGTCTAAGGTCGCGACAAACGTCATGGCGGCGTCGAGCCGGTCAGCAACCGTCCATAGCTTCGTGAGGTCCTCCTCGCGGAGCCCGGACGCGCTGTTCTTGCATTCGCCCACGATCAGACGGCCATCACGAAGAAGTAGGACCACGTCGAGTTCAGGCAGCTTGTTTGCTGGATCGTCCCAGAACTCGATGCCGGGATAAGAGCCGAATACGGACTTCGCAAAGAGTTTATGCATGAAGGATTGAGCCAGCATCGGAGTCAAGAGGTCAGCGCTCATGACAGCTGTGAGCAAGCCCGATCCTTGGTATCGGAAGTTGAGGGTGTCGAAACCGAAGGGTTTGACAATGTTCTCTCCGCAACTACGGCAAGAGATCGGTGGAGCGAGGTCGGCCATAGGTCGCCATTGTTCGCCCTCCGTCCCGCAGTGCGAGCATTTGACTACTATGCCACGTCGAACAATTTTGGTGCGTTCCGCCCAGCTAAGCCACGTCTCCGCTGCCTGAGCATCAGCGAAAGACCGTTTGATCCGTCCAAAGACGAGGCTCGAGAGGTCATCAGGATCGACAGTGCCAAGGCTGTCGCGAAAGAGAGAATTGAGATAGTCTCGGTCGATGGCGTCTGCAGGAATGTTAAGTCGAGAGGCGACATCATCGGCGAACTGGCCGAGACGTCGCTTGATGAATCGAAGCCCCCGGCGAGCCGTCAGCTCGTCGAGAAGAATCGGGATGGCCGGACTCTTGAGCCAATCAATCTCATCCAGTCCGCCGATTTGTCCTAAGAAGCGCTCCGCCAAAGCACCTGGCGCGCTTGGTGAGCACCGCAGCCCGCGATCGGTCGCGATAGCGCAAAGAACGTCTCTAGGAGTCGGGTAGGGGATGCTGGCAAACCCTTTGCGGTCCGAGGAAGCGATCACGCATCCTCGCGCGTAGCGAGGTGTTGCCACCCGGGCGAAGGACAAGGTGGTGCTAGGAGGTAGCGTTAAATCCGCGACCTCGACAGTCAAATTTAGCGACCCGCCAAAGGTGCGACGGAGCTCTGCGCCGAGCTGACTCTGCTCTCCGTCTGCAGCCGCCGGAACGCTGCCAACGCCATCAGTAAAAGTCGCTGTTCCACTTGAGACGACCCCTGGCCCAGAGATCGGTTGAAGTACTGAGCGCCAGTCGTGCGCCTGGAGCAATGGGCCGGCAGCGGCCGCTTCGGCGAGCCGTTCTCTACTAACCGATGTGCTAACGAGCGCTATATAGTTGGTCCGGAAACCCCACCACCTCGGCGCGTTCTTGCTTACCCAGTCCTCTACGACCTCCGTGATATTGGCGCCAACCGGTATTCCGAGTGGCAGGCCTTGCGGCAGCCCGTGAATCGCTCTCAGGTTCCAGAGAAGGCAAAGGTCGGCTACATTGCCGGGTGTATAGATAACAACGACATTAGGTCCGATGTCGGACGCAAGCTCGTTGTCACGAGGGAATAGAGGTCGATCCTCGAAGTGACTACCGAGCGCGGCGCTGTAGACCGAAAGCAGGGCTGTGCTGAGAGCGCAAGCTGTTGCAGAGGACTGCAGTCTCAGGCTCTGAAGCAAGTCGGCACCAGATAGTTGGTCAGCAGCGTGCTCAAAGGCCAGGACATCACCGTAGGAGGCGTCCGGCCTGATGCCAGCCGTTCTGGCATCCTGCTCGTCAAGTCGATCGGGAAGTCGGCCCCAGCAGGCGGAGTATGCAAGGTGCCATGGATCTTCAACGGGAAGACTGTTCCCTATAAGTGCGACTGGCCAGTTGTGCTCACCCGGAGCAAGGTCCAGCGCGGCGAGGGTAAGGGAGCGCCTCCCGTACGGTGACATAGGAACTCCGGTCTTTTCCGACCGCGGCGGAAGCCAGCCCTGCGGCATCTCCCACTCAATCCCATGAGTTTGCACCTGATCTACGTAGGTCGCGTCGACGAATGCTTGCCATGCTGAATCGACTGCTTGGCCGGAATCGTCGACCGGAATGATCGGATGCTGCGCTCCGCCCCACGTGTTGCAGGACAGCTCGATGGCTCGCAAGCAACTCGCATAGCTTTGCGTGTTTACGTAGTTTGCGATTACACGGGGTGAGAGCGTTCGCTGAACGGCTACTGTTCCATTAAGTTTCTCGTCGCTCAGCACTCTCACTCGGGATACCCTTATGTCGCTCGATTGTCTGCGCTTGCGTGATTCTTCTTACGGTCCGCTAACCAGCGGTCATCGCTGTCTTGCCGTGCGGGTCGGTGGCGCATAGGTCGCTAGGAGACAGTAGGCCCTAGGGAAGTTTGCGAGTCTCCACGGGCGTAATCGCTTCCACGTGCTTCGGCGAGTATGAGCATAAAAAGGGGCTTAACGAAATTCTTACGCCACCACTCGTCTGTCGCAAGAAGGTCAGCGCTGGGATGGGGTTCCTCGAGCGCAGCGATGACAAAGCCGGCATCGATAATGCAACGGGTGTAGAACTCCAGGGGCCGGAAGCGCATGTGGACTTCGTCCGGCGACTCGATGCCTGCGACCTTGAAGGTCTGGTCGACATGGCGCTCGGAGAAGTAGGTGGTGACCGGGATGGTCCCGGTAGCGTCGCGCTCGGCGTGTGCTGTGTAGAAGCACGGGTGCAGCATGAGTAGCACGAGCTGGCCCCCGGGGCGGAGCACGCGGCCCAGCTCTTTCAGAGCGGCGGCCGGGTCGGCGACGTCGCTGATGACGTGGTTACAGACTGCGGCGTCGAACGTGCCGTCGGCTTCGGGGATCGCTTCGAGGCTGGCGACCGCGTAGCGGATGCCTCGCCGTTGGGCGTCGGGATGCTGCCTTGCGGACTCGATGAGGGCGGCGGAGGTGTCGATGCCGGTTACCTGCGCGCCGCGTTCGGCAAGGGCTCGGCCCAGATAGCCCTCACCGCAACCACCGTCGAGCACCCGGGCGCCGTTGACGTCGCCTAGAGCGGCGAGGACTGCGGCGTCTGTGAGCTCGGTCCGGTAGCGGTCGAGCTGCTCACGGATGATCCGGACCCAGAACTCGGCGTTGCTGGCGTAGGTGTCGGTGATGTCACCACCCACTGTCAACGGGGTCTCCCAAGGTGCCGGGGGTGTCGTCAAGCTCGCGCAGGATAGCCGCGCACGCGGCGGCGGTCCTGGCCTGGTCTGTGGCCTCGGCCCGGGTGCGAAGCCGGCGGCGGAGGTCGTCGCGCTGGAGCCCGAACGTCGGATCGGTGCGCAGAATCATCGGGATCGAGGTCTCGGCGAGGTAGAACAGGTACGCCTCGTTGTAGCTGTCGATCTCGCGCAGGACCTCCTCGGCGGTGTGACGCAGGAGCACCGACCGCGGCAGGGAGAAGTCGGGCGTCGGCTTCGCGTCGTGGGTGTAGGTCGGGAACGCCCACCCTTCGACCAAGGCGGCGAGGTGCGAGGACTGCACGACGCGGCCGTAGCGCTCGGCCACGTCGAGGTCGTCGGTCGCCATGATCTCCCCGATCACCGAGCTACGGAACGCCAGTGCCGTGCTGCGGGTGATGTCGCGCTCGCTGACGGCGGACACGATCTCGCCCGTGGCTCGGGTGATGTGGTGCAGCAAGTTTGCCTGCGCGACCATCGCGTGAAATGAGTTCTCGCGAGCCGCGAGGCCATCGACCATGTCAATCGCAGCAGTTACGAGCGGTGCGGGGTCGACGAGAAGTGAGTCAGAATCATTGGTCCCGAACACGAAGCCGAGCGCGTAGTCCTGTCGACGTCCCCAGAATCGCGCAAGATGCGAAGCTGCTTTTCGGACGTCGCCGTCGAGTACGCACGCGGCCGTGTCGAGGGCGTTGCTCAGGTACTGCTCGGGGATGCGTCGCTCTTGGACGAGACGGCGGAAAGCCTCCTGGTCGACCTGCACGCTGCGCCCGTCGAGCTGGTCGGCCAGTCGGGTCCGCCGGTCCGCGAGCGAGAAGCCAAGGACATACTCACCGACTCCTGGGAGCACGCTGACCAGGGCTTGCAGCGAGCGGCCCTTGATCCGGTCGAGCCACTCGGGGTCGTCCCAGAGCCGACTGACGGTGCTCTCGTCGAGGCCGGCGAGGAAGGCGACGTCGGCCATGCCGAAGCCTGAGGGCTCGGCGATCCTCGCAAGGGACTTCGGCGCAACCGGCATATCCGCCACCTTAGTTGGGGCTGCAACGCAATTGAGTCTACGCAAGCAGTCCGCAGGAAACAAGGCTACTTGTGTGCACGCAAGTGCCTGGCTCGCAGTCAACGCAACTGCGCGTACAAAATGGTACGCGACAACTGCCGACGATTCTTTGACAGTGGTCACAGCGCCCCGAAGAGATCGGGAAACGCGCTCCGAGTCCCTGGAGGACCGCCGTCATGGCAGCAATCAGAGTGGACATCTCGCAGGACCGCTACAGCGTCGGCTCGGAGCCGAAGCCGAAGACCGACATGCAGGGCCGCCAGCGCACCGACCGCGTCACGGGGATCGGGCTGTCGACCACGCAGCTGGTCAAGATCGGCCCCGAGGGGGCCGAGGTCCTGAACTGCGTGACGGCGGGCGTGCCCGAGGTCAACGTCGGTGACGAGGTCCGCCCTCGCAACCTCATCGCGATCCCCTGGCAGCAGGACGGTCGTTCCGGGGTGTCGTTCAAGGCCGACGCCATCGAGACCGTCCCGGCGGCGACCGGCAAGGGCGGTGCGGCGTGATCCGCTTCCCGACCAAGTCAGAGCAGCGCGAGCAGCGCTGGTCTGGCCTCAACATCGCTCAGGCGGACGGCCTGGAGTGCGTGATGTGCGAGACCAACTACCTGCACCCCAGCGTCCCGGACCCCGCCGTGCCGCATGTCCCGGTCGGCATCTCGACCGACACCGGATCGCAGGTCTTCGCCTGCGCGGGCATCTGCGCCGCCCTGGCCTGGCCCGACTGACCGCTCGCATTGGGAGTCGGGGCTGGCTTCCCCGCAGTCCCGACCCCCTTCCCTCCCCGTTGCTCAGCTTCTTCCCGGAGTGTCCTCATGGCTCGCACTACGTCCCGCCCCACGTCCCGCCGGTCGATCCGCGTCGCGCGGACCGACGGCTTCGAACTAATCACCGCCCCGGCCATCCATCCCGCCGCTCGCGTGGCCGGGCTTCTGATCCGGCTGCGCGCGGAACTGCTCGCCCTGGCGCTCGGGTTCGCGCTCCTCGCTGCCGCCTACTCCTGGCTTCCACCCGCGGCGGCCTCCGCGGTCGTCGCCGTGACCGTGGCCGTGCTGCTCGCGGTGCCCGCCCTGCGCCGATTCGTCTCCCGCCGCGCGTCGGCAGTGATGACCAGGCATCGGCTGCGTCAGGTCCTCGTCGAACGCCGCTGCCTGAACTTCTCCCGCCACGCCCCACTGTTCCTCTGGTCGCACCCCACCGAGGTCGGCGAGACCGTCTGGCTGCTCCTGCGCGCCGGGATCAGCCCCTCCGACGTCGAGGATCAGATCGAGTGGATCGCCTCCGGCTGCTTCGCCCGCGACGCCCGCGTGACGCCGACCCGCCGGATGACCGCCCTGGTGCGGGTCGACGTGATCCGCCGCGACCCGCTCGCCCGCGACCTGATCGCCTCCGAGCTGGACGACTGGACCGCCACCACCGGCCAGGCGCCCCCGCGCGGCACCGTGATCGTCCCGCCGAAGCCGGCCAACCAGCATCACTCCGGCACCCGCACGGGTGCCACCAACGGCGTGCCGGTCTCGCGGTCCACGCTCGACGAACGCGACGACGTCCCCGTGGTCATTGACCACCCCGAGCCCGCACAGCCCGAGCACTCCGACCGCGCGGAGAACGAGCGGGCCGTGGTGCCCGACCGTGGCGGGGACTGGTCGGACTATGTCTGAGCCGACCCACCTGCGCGTCCTGCTGCGCGACTGGCTCTACGCGATCCGCACCCCCGCCGCCCTGTGCGACGAGGCCCCGGAGCCCTCCGCGCTGTCGATCTGGGACCCGATCCACCTCGGGGTCGACGAACACAGCCACCCGGTGCGCGTCACGCTGGCCTACCGCAACATGCTGCTCGCCGGGGAGCCCGGCGCCGGCAAGTCGGTCGGGCTGAACCTGCCGGTCGGGCACGCCGCCCTGTCGACCGACTGCGACCTATGGCTCTTCGACGGCAAGCTCGTCGAACTCGGCCTCTGGCGCACCTGCGCCGAACGGTTCATCGGCCCCGACCTCGACGACGCCATCACCGCCTGCCAGGACCTCCAGGCCGAGATGGACCGACGCTACGACCTGCTCGATGCCCAACGCCGACGCAAGATCACCCCCGGCGACGCCGCCCACGGGTTCCGTCCCGTCGTCGGGGTGTTCGACGAGGTCGCCTACTACTCCGCGACCGTCGGCACCAAGACCCAGCGTGAGACCTTCTCGGTGCTCGTGCGCGACCTCGTCGCCCGCGGTCGAGCCGCCGGGATCATCGTCATCGCCGCCACCCAGCGCCCCAGCTCGGACATCATCCCCACCAGCCTGCGGGACCTGTTCGGCTACCGGTGGGCGTTCCGCTGCACCACCGACAGCAGCTCAGACATCGTGCTCGGCGCCGGCTGGGCCACCCGCGGGCACACCGCCGCCGCCATCGCCCCGGAAGACAAGGGCGTCGGGCTCCTGCTCGCCGAGGGCGGCGAGCCCCGCCGGATCAAGTCCGCTTACCTGTCCGACGAGCAGGTCTACGCCCTCGCCGACCGCGCCGCCGCCCTGCGCGCCGGGAGCACGCCATGAACGCCCCCGCCGACCGCGCGGCTTCCGACCGTGGACCCGTGCAGCTCGCCCTCGACGCCGACCCGGCCGACGACGGGCGACCGCAGCTGTTCCGGCTCTGCGCGGCCAACATCGCCTCGGTCATGGACGCCGCCGCGATCGTGCTCGTCGTCCGCCTCACGGTCCTGCCCGACACCACCGTGGAAGTGATCCTCTCCCCGGACGAGGCGGACCTGCTCGGCCGCGACCTGCGGGCCAACGCCCGCTACCTCGCCAGCCGCGACCCCAGCATCGACACCTCCCGCTGGGGCCGACGATGACCACAGCCACCGCGCCGACCACAGCGCACATCACGCGGCCGACGGGCCTGACGGTCGACGAGCTCGCCGCTCGCCGTCTCGCCAAGGCTGCCGGGTCGGTGTCGTTCGACGAGCTCGCGGCCTCCCTCGCCCGGGACTACGACGCCTGGAGCGCGCACGTGGCCGGCGCCGCCGGCTGCTCGCACCCCATCCGCCTGGTCGGGCTCGTCCAGCACGTCGAGCAGGCCACGGGCCGGGTCACCGGCGAGCGGCACACCACCGACATGCCCGACGGGGTGCTCTACACCCCGTGCGGCAACCGACGGGCCGCCGTGTGCCCGGGCTGCGCGGAGACCTACCGCGGCGACACCTACCAACTCGTGACCGCCGGCCTTGTCGGCGGCAAAGGCGTCCCCGCCAGCGTGGGCGAGCACCCGTGCGTGTTCCTGACCGCCACCGCCCCCTCCTTCGGCCCGGTCCACACCCACCGCACCGACCGCGCCGGACGCACCCTGCCATGCCGGCCGCGCCGCGATCTCGAGCACTGCCCCCACGGCCACCCGCTCGCCTGCTTCACTCGCCACGCCGACGACGCCGCCGAGCGGGGACGGCCGCTGTGCCTCGACTGCTACGACCACCCCCACCAGGCCGTGTGGAACCTGGCGAGCGGGGAGCTGTGGCGCCGCACCGTGATCGCCGCCCGCCGGGCCGTCTCGGCGCTCGCGAAGCGACACGGCATCAAGCTGCGGCTGTCCTACACCAAGGTCGCCGAGTTCCAGCACCGCGGCGCCGTGCACTTCCACGCCCTGCTCCGCCTCGACGGGCTCGACCCCCGCGACCCCGACGCGGTCATCCCGCCCGATGCTCGCGTCGGCGCCAACCACCTCGGCACGATCCTGCGCGATGCGGTGGCCGGGACCCAATTCACCACCGCGCCGCATCCGGCCCGCGAGCAGGGGTGGACGATCGCGTGGGGCGAGCAGGTCGACCCCCGCCCCGTCCGGCTCTCGCGGCTCGACCTCGACGACGCCGGAGAGATCACCACCACCGCGGTGGCCGGCTACCTCGCCAAGTACGCCACCAAGGCCACCGAACTCGCCGGCCACACCTCCACCCGACTGCGCGCCGACACCGTCCGCGCCCACGCGGCCCTGGACACCCATCCCGGCCGACAGGTCGACGTGTGCTGGCACCTCGGCACCCGACCCGAGAAGGCGGATGCGAAGGAATGGGCCGCCGGCTGGGGCCGGCTCCAGCGCTGGGCGCACATGCTCGGCTTCGGCGGCCACTTCTCCACCCGCTCCCGCCGCTACTCCACCACCCTCGGAGCGTTGCGGCAGGCACGCCGCGACTGGCGCCTCGCCCAGCACAACACCCGCCCCGACCAGGACGACGAGTCCGACGACGAGGACACCACCGAGATCATCGTCAGCTCTCTGGCCTACGCCGGCATCGGCTGGCACACCAGCGCCGACGCCCTCCTCGCGAACACATCGGCGGCCAACGCCCGCGCCAGGGGCCGTGCCGCGCGCGACGAACTCGCCTCGCTCGGCGCGTAGCGATGCCCAGAGGCTGAACCCACCGACCGACGACGAAGCGATGTGATCGAGATGGAGAAGAAGTACCTGACAGTTCCTGCCGCCGCCGACTACCTCGGGACCTCCGAGCGCTTCATCCGTCGCCTTATCGCGCAGCGACGGATCGCGTTCCACCGCGTCGGTCGGCACGTGCGACTGGCTGAGGTCGACCTCGAAGCCTTCGCCCAGGCCGGTCGGGTCGAGCCCATCACCGCGAGGCGCGTGCGACGGGGGGTGGCGTGATGGCGAACAAGAGAGGTCACCGTCGCTTCGGGTCGATTCGCAAGCTGCCCTCGGGCCGGTACCAGGCCAGCTACCTCGGCGACGACGGCCAGCGGCGCGTGGCACCCGAGACCTTCGAGCGCAAGCGCGACGCCGAGCAGTGGCTCTCGGTGCTGGAGGGCGAGATGCTGCGCGGCGACTGGACCGACCCATACCTCGGTGAGGTCGAGCTGGGGGAGTACGGCCGCCAGTGGATCGCCGAGCACCGCTGTTCCCGCCGAACTCGCGAGGAGTACGCCAGCCTGTGGCGTCTCCACATCGAGCCGTTCCTGTCCACGGTCGAGCTGGCGAACCTGAGCACTGAGCGAGTCCGAACCTGGCGCGCGTCGCTGCTGGCGTTGGGACGCTCGGAGGACCGGACCGCAAAGGCCTACCGGCTCCTGCACGCGGTGATGGCGACGGCAGTCGACGACGGGCGCGTGAAGCGGAACCCATGTCGCATCAAGGGCGCCGGCCAGCACCGGACACCAGAGCGGCCGTTCGCGTCGGTCCCGCAGGTCTTCGCCCTCCGGGCCGCGCTCCCGAGGCGCTACCGGGCGCTGGTCCTGGCCGCGGCGTTCACCGGGCTCCGGTGGGGTGAGCTGATCGCTCTCCGACGCTGCGACGTGGACCTGGCCGCCAAGGTGCTGCGGGTGCACCGCAGCCTCGGGCAGACCCAGGGCGGGGAGATGGTCGTCGGACCTCCGAAGTCCGAGGCCGGCGTCCGGGGTGTGGCGCTGCCTGACGTCCTGGTCGATGAGCTGGCCGAGCACGTCGAGTGTTTCGGCGAGCCGGGGCCCGCAGGCCTGTTGTTCACGGGGTCGCGAGGCGGAGCGCTGCGTCGTGGCAACTTCCACCGGGAGACGGCCTGGACGAAAACGGTGGTCAAGGTCGGGCTCCCGGCCGGGTTCCACTTCCACGACCTGCGGCACACCGGGAACCAGCTCGCGTCGATCTCCGGGGCCAGCACCAAGGAGCTGATGCGCCGCATGGGGCATGCGTCGATGCGCGCGGCGCTGATCTACCAGCACGCCAGCGACGAGCGGGACCGGGCGATCGCGGACAGCCTGAGCGCTCATGTCGAGCGGTCACGGGCGGCTGATGACGACGAGGAGGACGACGATGCGGCAGCGTCCTAATTGCACGCTAATCGCACGGCAGGGAGTCTCGACTGTGGTCGCGCGGTGCGCCGCGGTGGTCGACATCGCGCTGACCTGCATCGACGTTGTGGAGCGGGCGACGGGAATCGAACCCGCGTAGCCAGTTTGGAAGACTGGGGCTCTACCATTGAGCTACGCCCGCGGCGGGCCGATCAGGCCCGCGACCACCGTAGCGGATGCGTCCTCCCCGCTCGGCCGCCTGGGGCACCGGCGAGCTGACGGCGCCCCGACGAGGACGTGACGCCCCGGCGACCGGCTCCTGAACGATCCCGATCGTGTCTTGACCGATCGACTGGAACGATCAGCCGAGCGTGACGTCCTACGAGTACGCCCCGGTAGGTATCTACTCCACACCACCCTGGGGACGTCGGACGCCAACGAGGAAGGAGTCGGGGATGAACACCGCACGCGAGGTCATCGACGGGGTCGAGGGCGTCGAGGACGACCACATCGTCCGCGGGCTGGACTGACCGCCGTCATCACCGGGCCGGGAGGCAGCGGCGCCTCCGCGGTCGGCGGCCCCCGCCCCTAGACTCGCCGCCACGGGGTGTGGCGCAGCTTGGTAGCGCACTCGCTTTGGGAGCGAGGGGCCGTGGGTTCGAATCCCGCCACCCCGACCGCGTGGTCGTCAGCCGGTCACCGAGGTCAGGCAGAACGGGTGGCCGGCCGGGTCGAGCAGGACGCGCCACGATCCGGGACGCGGCTGCGAGGACGGCCGCCGGGCACCCAGGGCCACCACGCGCGCCTCGAGCTCGTCGAGCCGGTCCGGGCTGTCGACCCGGAAGTCCAGGTGGACGCGGAGCGGCTCGGTCGCGTCGGGCCAGCGGGCCGCCCGGGCCTCGCACCTCTGGAAGCCCAGCCCGAGCGGGGCGCACGCGAGGAACACGAACTCCGGGCTGCTGTAGACGATCTCGCCGCCGGCCACATCCCGGTAGAACGACGCCAGCGCCGCCGGGTCGGGGCAGTCGAGGGTGACGCTGGTCAGCGGGGCGATGGCCATCCGTCGGTACGGTACAAGGATCGATCGATCCGACGAGGGAACTCGGTGCACGATGAACGCTCCGGCTGCTCCGTCGACCCGCTGACAGCCGGTGCGCGGAGCACCTGCAGCGATCACCGGACCGCGCGTCCGGAGGAGGGCGCCTCCTCGTACCGTCCGGTGCCGTGGACGAGGACGTCGACGAGGATCTCCCGCGCAGCATCGGCCGCCCGGCGACGAGCGCGCTGCGCCACGTCGGCTACACGCGCCTCGAGCAGCTCGACGGCGTGCCGGCGCGGGACCTGCTCGCGCTGCACGGCGTGGGGCCGAAGGCGGTGCGGCTGCTGGGTGAGGCCCTGGCCGCGCGCGGGATGCGCCTGGGCTGAGGGTCTTGTGGCGGCATCGTCCGCGGACGAGCGTGGGCGTCCCCGCTCCACACCCCGGAGGCGCCCCGTGACCACCCCGAGCACGCCCGTCGAGCTCACCGTCGTCGACACCACCACCGCCGAGTGGCAGGGCTTCCCCGTCGCCTACATCGGGGCGAACCTCGAGCACGTGCCGCTCGTCGAGGACCCGGAGACCGGCATGACGGTCCTCAAGATGGTCTACCGCGCGGGCTTCACCAACCCCTGGCACAGCCACCCCTGCGCCCACGGGGTCTACGTGCTCGAGGGCGTGCTCAACACCCACCAGGGCGACTACCCGGCGGGCAGCTTCGTCTGGTTCCCCGAGGGCGGCGTCATGCAGCACGGCGCGACGCAGGACCAGGACGTCACGTTCCTCTTCATGACCAACAAGCCGTTCGACATCCACTTCGTCGGCGACGAGAGCGACCCCCAGGCGCCGACGATGTGACGCTGCGCGAAGATGGGCGCAGCGGTTCACGATCGCAGCCGCCCCGGCGGCCCTGCCGTGACAGGTGGCTCTTCACCGGCAGGGCCGCCACGCCATCGCCGGCAAAACGCCTCGCGCGCCGCGCGATGATCGCGTCATGGCGACGACCCGCGAGCTCCACGGTGTCCGCGTGCTGGTCCTCGACCGCGCGGGGCCGACCGTCCGCGACGAGGCCACCGCTCTCGACGTCATCGGGCAGACGTACGGCACGGAGGTCGACGTCGTCGCGATCCCGGTCGAGCGCCTCGACCCGGCCTTCGCGCAGCTCGCGAGCGGCGTGGCCGGTGCGGTCGTGCAGAAGTTCGTGAACTACCGGCTGCGGCTGGTCGTGGTCGGCGAGCTGGGCGCGACCTCGGGGCCGGTCGCCGACTGGGTCCGGGAGGCCAACCGCGGCCGCGAGCTGTGGTTCGTCGCCGACCTCGGCGAGCTCGAGGAGCGGCTCAGCGCGGCGCGTACATGATGACGCCGACCCCGACCAGGCAGATCAGCGCGCCGACGACGTCGAAGCGGTCGGGCCGGTAGCCGTCGAGGACGACGCCCCACGCCAGCGAGCCCGCGACGAACACCCCGCCGTACGCGGCGAGCACGCGGCCGAAGGCGGCGTCGGGCTGGAACGCGGCGACGAACCCGTACAGCCCGAGCGCGAGCACCCCGAGCGCCGCGAACCACCACGCCCGGCCCTCGCGCAGCGCCTGCCAGACGAGCCACGCGCCGCCGATCTCCAGCACGGCGGCGAGCACGAAGAGCGCCACGGAGCGGACGGTCACGGGCCGGACGGTAGAGCAGCCCAGTGCTCGGGGCGGGCGAGGTGCGCCGGCACGGTCGTGGCCGCGTCGCCCCGCGTGGCGGTGAGCTGCGGGGCCGTGAGCAGCAGCGCGCCCTCGAGGCGCGCGCCGCGGACGTCGGCCCCGCGGAGGTCGGCACCGAGCAGCTCGGTGCGGTCGAGGTCGACGCCGCGCAGGTCGGCCCCGACGAGCAGGGCGCCCCGCAGCCGGGCGGCGCGCAGGCCGCGGCGGCGCAGGTCGGCGCCCAGGAGGTCGGCGCCGCGGAGGTCGGCGCCCGGGCGCCCGGCGTGGACGGCGGCGACGTACTCGTCGAACAGCGCTCCCGCCTCGCGGCGCACGGCACCGACGTCGACGACGGCGAGGTCGTCGGCGTCACCGCGGACCGTCGCCTCGACGCGGGCGACGAGCGCGGTCGCGTCGTCGCCCACCGCCGGCGACCGGGCGGCCTCGTCGAGCAGGGCGAGGACCTCGTGCAACGGCCGCAGCACCTCGAGGGCGTCGAACATGGCCGGGACCCGCCGGTCGGAGCCCCCGAAGGTGACCTGCACGACCTGCTGCCCGGCGCCGAAGCAGTCGAACGCCACGCAGCCCGGGAAGCCGCGGGGACGCAGGCGGTCGTGGATGGCACAGCCGTGGTCCGACCGCAGGTGCCGGCACGGGGTGTGCGCCGGCTTGTCGACGGCGAAGTCGGCCGAGGCCGCGAACGACGGTCCGACGCAGCACAGCGCCAGGCACGCCGAACAGTCCGATGACCTCGCGGGCGACCCCGCCGCCGACCCGGTCACGTCAGCGCCGCGTGCGCTTGCGCCGCTTGGTGCCGTACCCGGCGAGCACCTCGAAGGTCTCGAGGGCACGCTCGATGTTGAGGCGGATCTTCTTCATGGGGCTCACGTCCTCCTCCTGTGGCGAGGCCCGCCGATCGGGGAGCGGTGGCGGGACGTGCCCACGGTGCCAGCCGCGCACGGGACGTCCAACGACGCGACGAGAGGGCGTCCCGTCGTCCGAACGGACGCAGTCCTCGGCGTGTCGCGACCGGGACGAGCGACGCGCCGTCCGGTGCGCGAGACGGGCGGCGGGACGACCGCCCGACGGCGCCGTCGCGGTGCCGCTCGCCGTGAGGTCGGCGGTCGTCACCGCGAGGTCGGCGGTGGCCGGCCCGGACCCGCCGGACGGGCGCCACGGCGAGCAGACGGGGGTCACGTCTAGACTCGCCGCCACGCCCGGGCGGGCGCGTCAGCAGGTGCAGGCACCGGTGCTCCGGTGCTCCTCGACCGTGAGCGGTGAGGACGGCCTCCCGCGTCACGCCACGGACCGACCCGCCCGTACGCCCACGGGGTGCGGCCGGGTCACTGCACGAGCGCACGATGGCCTGCCCCGAGGAGAGACGACCAGTGAAGTCCACCGTCGAGCACCTGTCGCCGACGCGCGTCAAACTCGCCGTCGAGGTGCCCTTCGACGAGCTCAAGCCCAACTTCGACCGGGCCTACAAGAAGATCGCGCAGCAGGTGCGCATCCCGGGCTTCCGTCCCGGGAAGGCGCCCGCCCGCATCCTCGACCAGCGCCTGGGCCGCGGCGTCGTGCTCGAGGAGGTCGTCAACGAGGCCGTCCCGGCCAAGTACGGCGAGGCCGTCTCCGAGGCCGAGGTCCAGCCGCTGGGCCAGCCCGAGATCGAGGTCACCGAGATCGAGGACGGCGACAAGCTCGCGTTCACGGCCGAGGTCGACATCCGCCCCGAGATCACGGTGCCGGACTACACCTCGATCACCGTCGAGGTCGACGACGCCGAGGTCACCGACGACGACGTCGACGAGCAGCTCAAGGGCCTGCAGGCGCGCTTCGGCACGCTGACCGGCGTCGACCGCGCGGTGCAGAACGGCGACTTCGTCGTCATCGACCTGTCCGCGACCGTCGACGGCGAGCCCGTCGAGGAGGCCCAGACCTCGGGCATGTCGCACGAGGTCGGCTCGGGCCAGCTCATCGACGGCCTCGACGAGGCCCTCGAGGGCATGACCGCGGGCGAGACCAAGCAGTTCACGACGAAGCTCGTCGCGGGCGAGCACGCCGGCAAGGACAGCGAGGTCTCGGTCACCGTCACGTCGGTGAAGGAGCGCCAGCTCCCCGAGGCCGACGACGAGTTCGCCCAGCTCGCCAGCGAGTTCGACACGCTCGACGAGCTCAAGGACGACCTGCGCACCCGCTACTCGCGCGTGAAGAAGATGGAGCAGGGCAGCCAGGCGCGCGACCGCGTGCTCGAGGCCCTGCTCGAGGCGGCGGACGTGCCGCTGCCCGAGTCGGTCGTGCAGTCCGAGGTCGAGGTCCGCGCGCACGAGGCGGTCCACGAGTTCGACCACGACGAGGCGCGCCTCACGCAGTACGTCGAGTCCCAGGGCCAGACCCGCGAGGAGTTCGACACCGAGCTGCGCACCAACGCCGAGCAGGCCGTGAAGACCCAGCTGCTCCTGGACAAGATCGCCGACGAGAGCGGCGTCCAGGTCGAGCAGCAGGAGCTCATGGAGCGCATCATGATGCAGGCCCAGCGCTTCGGGGTGAGCCCCGAGGAGTACATCCAGCAGGCGCAGCAGGCCAACCAGCTCGGTGCGATCTTCGCCGACGTCCGCCGCGGCAAGGCGCTGGCCACGGTCGTCCAGGCGGCCACCATCACGGGCCCCGGCGGCGCCGAGGTCGACCTCTCGGAGCTCTTCGGCACCGCCGGTGAGGTCGAGGGCGAGACGATCGACGCGGCCACCGAGGAGGCGCCGAGCCCGGACGAGGACGCGCCGTCGGCCGAGGGTGCGGACACGGCCGCCGGCCCGACCGACGGCAGCCAGGTGGCCGACGCCGACACCGACGCGAGCGACCCCGCGTCGCCCAGCTCGCAGGTGGAGGCCGAGCCCACCGCGGACACCGAGGTCGTCGGCGCGCCCGACTCCACCTCCCGCACCTGACCCGCCCGGGCCCGTCGGGCACCCCGCCCGACGGGCCCTCCCGGCGTCGCCGTGACCCGTCCGACGGCCGTTCCATCGGCCAGGAGCGAACACGGCCCGTCGACGGACTGCCGGGCCCCTACCGGCGGTTACTGTCGACTGTGTTCGACCCGGAGGGCCCGACCGACGCCAGACCGATCACCTCAGCAGAGAAAGCGGGGACACAGGTGAGCCAGCACCTCTCCATCCCGGCCGGGGCGGTCATGCGCTCCGCCGGGGGATCGATGACCCTCAACGACTCGGTCTACGAGCGCCTCCTGCGGGAGCGCATCGTGGTCCTGGGTCAGGAGGTCAACGACACCATCGCCAACCAGATCTCGGCGCAGCTCCTGCTGCTCTCGGCCGAGGACCCCAAGTCCGACATCACGCTGTACATCAACTCGCCGGGTGGCTCGGTGTCGGCGGGCATGGCGATCTTCGACACCATGCAGTGGATCGAGCCCGACGTGTCGACGGTCGCGATGGGCCTCGCCGCCTCGATGGGGCAGTTCCTGCTCTCCGCGGGCGCCCGCGGCAAGCGCCTCGCGCTGCCGCACGCGCAGATCATGATGCACCAGCCCTCCGGCGGCCTCGGCGGCACGGAATCGGACATCACGATCCGCGCCGAGTCCATGCGCAAGCTCAAGCGCGAGATGGCCGAGCTGATCGCCGAGCACACCGGCCAGACGTTCGAGCGCATCACCGAGGACTCCGACCGGGACCGCTGGTTCTCGGCGCAGGAGGCCCTCGAGTACGGCTTCATCGACCACGTGGTGACGCGCGCGTCGGACCAGCCGAGCAGCAACGGCAACGGCCAGAGTTCCTGAGAGGGAGACGCAGATGAGTGAGCTCCACGTGCCCGGTGGCACGGCTCCGGCCTCGCCGCAGTCGCGCTACATCCTCCCCTCCTTCGTCGAGCGCACCAGCTACGGCGTCAAGGAGTCGAACCCGTACAACAAGCTCTTCGAGGAGAGGATCATCTTCCTCGGGGTGCAGATCGACGACGCGTCGGCGAACGACGTGATGGCCCAGCTGCTGTTCCTGGAGTCGAACGACCCGGACCGCGACATCACGATGTACATCAACTCGCCGGGTGGCTCGTTCACCGCGCTCATGGCGATCTACGACACCATGCAGTACGTGCGTCCCGACATCGCGACGGTCTGCCTCGGGCAGGCCGCGTCGGCCGCCGCGGTGATCCTCGGCGCGGGTGCGCCGGGCAAGCGCCTCGCCGTGCCGAACGCGCGGGTCATGATCCACCAGCCGGCCACCGAGGGCTTCTACGGCCAGGTGTCCGACCTGGAGATCCAGGCCGCGGAGATCTCGCGCATGCGCCGCCTCATGGAGGAGACGCTCGCGCGGCACACCAACCGCAGCGCCGAGCAGATCCGCGCCGACGTCGAGCGCGACAAGATCCTGACGGCGGCCGAGGCCAAGGACTACGGCCTCATCGACGACGTGGTGGCGAGCCGCAAGCTCTCCGCCTCGCGCTGACCCCGCTCCCGGGGCCCGCCCACCCGGGCGTGGCCCCGGGGAGGGGGCGCGGCGCACCCGGCGCAGCGGGCCGACCGCTGGTCGCCCGAGCGCTGTGCGGCCGGTGCTGCGCAGCGGCGTCGCGGGCCCGCGACCTGCACGATCCACCGGTCTCGAACCTCCCCGTCCGGCGGGGTGGGCAGGTACGGTCAACCACGAACGAGCGCACCGACCACGGTGTGCCGGAGGGGACACGAGGTCTGCTGCGATGGCACGCATCGGCGACGGCGGTGACCTGCTGAAGTGCTCCTTCTGCGGGAAGAGCCAGAAGCAGGTCAAGAAGCTCATCGCCGGTCCGGGCGTGTACATCTGCGATGAGTGCATCGACCTGTGCAACGAGATCATCGAGGAGGAGCTCGCCGAGGCCGGCGAGGTCAAGCTCGACGAGCTCCCGAAGCCGACCGAGATCCACGACTTCCTCGATCAGTACGTGATCGGCCAGGACGACACCAAGAAGACGCTCTCGGTCGCGGTCTACAACCACTACAAGCGGGTCCAGGCCGGCGAGAAGAACCGCGAGAACAGCCGCAACGACGACACCGTCGAGCTGGCGAAGTCGAACATCCTCATGCTCGGCCCCACCGGCTGCGGCAAGACCTACCTCGCGCAGACCCTGGCGAAGCTGCTCAACGTCCCGTTCGCCATCGCGGACGCCACGGCCCTCACCGAGGCCGGCTACGTGGGCGAGGACGTCGAGAACATCCTCCTCAAGCTCATCCAGGCCGCCGACTACGACGTCAAGCGCGCCGAGACCGGCATCATCTACATCGACGAGGTCGACAAGATCGCGCGGAAGTCGGAGAACCCGTCGATCACGCGCGACGTCTCCGGCGAGGGCGTCCAGCAGGCCCTGCTGAAGATCCTCGAGGGCACGACGGCGTCGGTGCCGCCCCAGGGCGGGCGCAAGCACCCGCACCAGGAGTTCATCCAGATCGACACGACGAACGTCCTGTTCATCGTGGCCGGCGCCTTCGCGGGTCTCGAGAAGATCATCGCCGAGCGGGTCGGCAAGGGCGGGCTCGGCTTCGGCGCCGACATCCGCTCGAAGGCCGAGATGGAGTCCGCCGAGTCGTTCGGCGACACGCTGCCCGAGGACCTCATCAAGTTCGGGCTCATCCCCGAGTTCATCGGCCGCGTGCCGATCGTCGCCTCGGTGTCGAACCTCGACCAGCCGAGCCTCGTGCAGATCCTCACCGAGCCGCGCAACGCGCTGGTCAAGCAGTACCAGAAGCTCTTCGAGATGGACGGCGTCGAGCTCGAGTTCGCCCCCGAGGCGCTCGAGGCCATCGCCGACCTCGCGATCCTCCGCGGCACCGGTGCCCGTGGCCTGCGCGCGATCATGGAAGAGGTCCTCAACCCGGTGATGTACGACATCCCGGGTCGTGACGACGTCGCCAAGGTCGTGGTCACCGAGCAGACCGTCAAGGAGAACGTCAACCCGACGATCGTCCCGCGCCAGCCCTCGCGGCGGGAGCGCCGGGACAAGTCGGCCTAGCGGTCCGGAGCCGGTCAGCCGGCCCGGCGCGGTCCCGCGCCGGGCCGCTGGTCGCGGGCGTGCCGGCCGAGGAAGCCGATCACGTCCGGCATGACGCGCGCGTAGTAGAGGCCGTCGTGGCGGCCGGGGCCGATCGACGCCACCTCCGGGCGGGCGAGCGCGACGTAGCGGCGGGTGGCCTCGACGAACGGGTCGCGGTCGCCGCACCACACGCCCGTCGGCACCTCCGTGAGCTCCGCCGAGAAGCGCAGCGGGTCGTTGGCCTCCCAGTCGATCCGGTCGCGGAACGGGCGGCGGGCGGCGACGCGCCAGTCGGTGAACAGGCCGGGGCTGATGACGCCGACCGCGCGCAGCGGACGCCGCCGGCGCACCCGCTCGCGGGCGTAGAGCAGCGCGCCCGCACCGCCCATCGACACGCCCGTGGCCATCGCCGGCTCGCCGGGCAGGTCGCCGGGCGCGGGGGTGATGGCGAGGCCGCGCTCGCGCAGCCATCCGGGCAGCTCGTCGAGGAGCATGCGCAGCGGGTCGTCGCCGCGGGAGTAGGGGTGCCAGTAGTTGTCGCCGCCGTCGACGCCCACCATCGCGAACGTCGGCACGCCCCGCGCCCAGGCGTCGCCGAGCAGTCCGCGGTTGCCGGCCTCGCCGAACCACAGCGCGTTGCCCCGCAGCCCGTGCAGCGCGACGCACACCGGCAGCTGCGCCCGGTCGGCGCCCGGCGGCGTCACCGTGACGAGCCGGACCCGGCGACCGCGGGCCGCGGAGGGAAGCCACTCGACGGTGCTGACGGCGTCGGTGGGCGACGGCAGGCGCGGCGGGTCGGGGATGCGCTGGGGCGGGGGAGCCGGGTCGTCCTGGGTGACCAGCAGCCCGCCCACCCCGAGCGCCCCGGCGACCCCGAGGGCGCCGGCGGAGCCGAGGAGGAACTGGCGACGGGTCGGTCGGGCGGGCACGGTCGGCGTCCTCCCTCCACGCGAGCCGGGGTCCTCCGGCACCGTACGGGTCGGGGACCGGCGGCGGTGGGCCTCGGGCGGCGGGTCAGCCCCCGACCAGGGGAGCATCCTCGGTGACGATCCGCTGAGTCCCGGCGTAGACGTTCATCGAGTGGCCGCGCAGGAAGCCGACCAGCGTCATCCCCGACTCGCGGGCCATCTCGACGGCCAGCGACGACGGCGCCGACACCGCGGCGAGCACCGGCACGCCCGCCATGACCGCCTTCTGCGTCAGCTCGAACGAGGCGCGCCCCGAGACCATGAGCACGGTGCCGCCCGCGGGGATGCCGCCCTGGAGCAGCGCGTACCCGAGGACCTTGTCCACCGCGTTGTGCCGCCCGACGTCCTCGCGCGCGACGATCAGCGTGCCGTCGGCGCGGAAGAGCCCGGCGGCGTGCAGCCCGCCGGTGCTGTCGAAGACGGCCTGGGCCGCGCGCAGCGTGTCGGGCAGGCCGGCCAGGACCTCGGGGGTGAGGGTCACCGGGTCGTCGCCGGGCGCGAAGCGGGTCTTCGTCCGCACCGCGTCCAGCGACGCCTTGCCACAGACCCCGCACGACGAGGTCGTGTAGAAGCGCCGCTCGACCGCGTCGTCCGGGGGCGCGACGCCGGGCGCGAGGGCGATGTCGAGGACGTTGTAGGTGTTGCGGCCGCTGTCGTCGACCGAGTCGCAGTAGCGCGCCGTCGAGACGTCCTCGCGGTCGCCGATGACGCCCTCGGTGAGCAGGAACCCGTGGGTGAGCTCGACGTCGTGGCCCGGCGTGCGCATCGTGACCGCCAGGGACCGCCCGGCCACCCGGATCTCCAGGGGCTCCTCGGCGGCCAGGGTGTCCGGGCGGCGGCGCGTCTCGCCGTCCTCGATGTGCAGCACCGGACGCTTCACCGTCACGCGTCCCATGACCGACCCTCCGATGCGTCGCTGTGTGTGATCGGTGTGTGACTCGTCAATCGACCGGGTATGGGCCGTCGTACCGGACGGTGGCGGCGAAAGGGGACCATCCATGGCCGGCGGCTTCTTCGATCGCTCCTCCATCGTCGCACCACCGGGATGGAGTCGCTGGCTCGTCCCGCCCGCGGCGCTGGCCGTGCACCTCGGTATCGGCCAGGCGTACGCGTGGAGCGTCCTCAAGACGGGCCTGGGTCAGGGGCTGCAGCTCTCCGGCACGGCGACGGCGCTGCCCTTCCAGCTCGCCATCGTCATGCTCGGTCTGTCGGCCGCCGTCTTCGGCACGCAGGTCGAGCGGCGCGGCCCGCGCTGGGCGATGGCCGTCGCGACGGCCTGCTTCGCGGCCGGCTTCCTCATCTCCGCGGCCGGCATCGCCATGGGCCAGTACTGGCTCGTGGTCGTCGGCTACGGCGGTGTCGGCGGTGTCGGCCTCGGCATCGGCTACATCTCGCCGGTGTCGACGCTGATCAAGTGGTTCGTCGACCGGCCCGGGATGGCGACCGGCATCGCGATCATGGGCTTCGGCGGCGGCGCGCTCATCGCCTCGCCGGTCGAGACCGCGCTGCTCAGCGGCTTCGGCACCACGCCCGGCGGGCTCGCCTCCACGTTCCTCGTGATGGGCGTCGCCTACGCGATCTTCATGTCGCTCGGCTGGCTGCTGATCCGGGTGCCCCCGGAGGGCTGGCGCCCGCCCGGCGCTCCCGCGGAGTCCGAGGACCCGGCGCAGCGCGGGCCGGCCGTCTCGGCGTCGAAGGCCGTGCGGCTGCCGCAGTTCTGGTTCCTGTGGATCGTGCTGTGCTTCAACGTCACCGCGGGCATCGGCATCCTCGAACGCGCCGACGGCATCTTCCGCGACTTCTTCGGGTCCACCACCCCGGCGCAACAGCTCGCCGGCGCGGCCGCGGCGTTCGTCGCGATCCTCTCGCTGGCCAACATGCTGGGCCGCTTCGTGTGGTCGTCGACGTCCGACCTCGTCGGCCGCAAGAACATCTACCGGATGTACCTCGGGCTCGGCGCCCTGCTCTACCTGGTGATCCTGACCCTCGGCGAGGGCAACAAGGTCATCTTCCTGATCGCCTCGCTGCTGATCCTGTCCTTCTACGGGGCCGGGTTCGCCACCGTCCCGGCGTACCTCAAGGACCTGTTCGGCACCTACCAGGTCGGCGCCATCCACGGCCGGCTGCTCACGGCCTGGTCCGCGGCCGGCGTGCTCGGGCCGCTGATCGTGAACGCGATCGTCGACGCCAGCGACGTGCAGGGCCCGGCCCGGTACACCACGTCGTTCATCATCATGACTGTGCTGTTGGCGATCGGGTTCGTCGCCAACGAGCTCATCCGCCCGGTCGACCCGAAGCACTACGTCAGTGACGCCGAGCGTGCCGCGCCCGAGGGCTCGGCCGCCGCGGAGGACCGCCGAGAGGGAGCGAGCCGATGACCGACCGCACCACGACCGCCCCCTCCGGCGGCCGCCTCGTCCTGACCGTCGTCGCCTGGCTGTGGGTGCTGATCCCGTTCCTCTACGGGGTCTACTCCCTGGTGCTCAAGGTGCCCGCGCTGTTCTGAGCCGGCCCGGGACGGCGGGCCGGGGCGGACGGGCGGACCGCCGTAGCATCGAGGGTGATGACGAGCGACGACCGCTGGGGCTCCGTGTCGGCCGACCAGGACGCGTCGGGTGACGCGGACGCCGACGAGCTGGCCCAGCTCCTGGCGATGGCGGGCGGCGCCGACGACTCCGGCTCCGGGCCGGGCGGCGGCGCCCTCGCCGACGCGCTGAGCCAGGGCGTCACGACGGGGCCGACCGACGACCGGCCCGGTCACGAGCCCGACGACGCCGAGGCGCTCGCGGCCCTGCGCGCCGTCGAGACCGAGCTCGACCAGCGCTGGCCCGAGACCCGCATCGCGCCGTCGCTCGAGCGCATCCGCGCGCTGGTCGAGGTGCTGGGCGACCCGCAGCGCTCGTACCCGGCGATCCACGTCGCCGGCACCAACGGCAAGAGCTCGGTCACGCGGATGATCGACGCGCTGCTCACGCGCATCGGCCCGCGCACCGGGCGCTACACCAGCCCGCACCTGCAGCGGGTCACCGAGCGGATCGCCATCGACGGCGCGCCGATCAGCGCGCGGCGCTACGTCGAGATCTACCAGGAGATCGCCCCCTTCCTCGGAATCGTCGACCGCGCGCAGGGTGAGGGGCCGAAGCTCTCGAAGTTCGAGGTCCTGACCGGCATGGCCTTCGCGGCGTTCGCCGACGCCCCGGTGGACGTCGCGGTGCTCGAGGTCGGGCTGGGCGGGTCGTGGGACGCCACCAACGTCGCCGACGCCGTCGTCGCCGCGATCACCCCGATCGACATCGACCACGTGAACTACCTCGGCCCGGAGCTCGGCGGCATCGCGGCCGAGAAGGCCGGCGTCATCAAGCAGGGCGCCGTCGCCCTCATGGCCGAGCAGTCGCCCGAGGCGGCGAAGGTGCTGCTCGAGCGCGCGGTCGCGATGGACGCCGAGGTCGCCCGCTCCGGCATGGAGTTCGGGGTGCTCGGGCGCGAGGTCGCCGTCGGCGGCCAGCAGCTGCGGCTGCAGGGCCTCGGCGGCGAGTACGACGACGTCTACCTCCCGCTCTTCGGCGAGCACCAGGCCAAGAACGCGGCGCTGGCGCTGGCGAGCGTCGAGGCGTTCTTCGGGGCCGGGGCGTCGCGCAAGCTCGACATCGCCGCGGTGCGCGACGCGTTCGCGTCGGTGCGCGTGCCCGGGCGGCTGGAGCGGCTGCGGTCCGCGCCGACGGTCGTCGTCGACGCCGCGCACAACCCGCACGGCGCGCGGGCGGCGGCCGCCGCGGTGCGCGAGGAGTTCTCGTTCCGCCGGCTGGTCGGGGTCGTCGCGGTGATGGGCGACAAGGACGCCGAGGGCATCCTCGCCGCGCTCGAGCCGGTGCTCGACGAGGTCGTCGTCACCGCCGTCAGCTCGCCGCGCGCCATGGACGCCGACGAGCTCGGGAGCCTCGCGGTCGGGTTCTTCGGCGCCGACCGCGTGGTCGTCGAGACGCGGATGGACGCCGCGCTGGAGACCGCGATCGGGCTGGCCGAGGAGACCGACGACCCCGAGACGCCGGTCGCCGGCGCGGGCGTGCTGGTCGTGGGCTCGGTGGTCGCGGCCGGCGAGGCCCGCACGCTGCTGGGACGGGAGCCGTCGTGACGGAGCCCGGGGTGCCCGACGGCGGTGCCGCGGCGCGCAAGGCGTTCCGTGGCCCGGCGAGCGCGTGCCTGTCGCTCGAGGTGGTCACCGTGCCGCTCGGGCTGCTCGTCATGGACAAGGTCGAGGGCGGGCTGACGCCGGCGAAGATCGCCTGGGTGGTCGTCCTGACGCTCGGGATGATCGTCGCGATCGCGACCTTCTCGCGTCCCTGGGGCCTGCCGCTCGCCCTGGGCCTGCAGGTGCTCATGCTGCTCGGCTGGGTCGTGTCCCCGTCGCTGGGCGTGCTGGGCCTGGTGTTCTGCCTGGTGTGGGCGCTGATGCTGTGGATGCGGCACGAGGTGCTGCGCCGCCAGCGGGAGTTCGCGCAGCGCGGCGGCGCCGGAGCCGAGTGACCTGGGCCGAGCGGGACGCCCGACCCGGCTCGTTAGGCTCGGCCCCTCCGACATCCATCTGTGAGGGGAACGACGTGGACGAGCGCACCCTGGTGCTGGTCAAGCCCGACGGCGTGCAGCGGGGGCTGGTCGGCGAGGTCATCGCGCGCATCGAGCGCAAGGGGCTGCGCCTCGTGTCGCTGGAGCTCAAGGCCGTCGACCGCGGCCTGGCCGAGCAGCACTACGCCGAGCACGAGGGCAAGGGCTTCTACGAGGAGCTGCTGAGCTTCATCACCTCGGCGCCGGTCGCCGCGATGGTCGTCGAGGGCCCGCGCGCCGTCGCCGCCTTCCGCCAGATCGCCGGCGGCACCGACCCCGTCGAGAAGGCCGTGCCCGGGTCGATCCGCGGCGACCTGGCCCTCGAGACGGGCTCGAACATCGTGCACGGCTCCGACTCGCCCGAGTCCGCCGAGCGCGAGATCAAGCTCTGGTTCGGCTGATCTCCTGACCCGCCGCGCCGAGTGTGCGCGCATGGTGGTCCACAGGCTCTGTCGATCATGATGGACGCACACTCGGCGGACGGCGGAGCCGTGGAGGGCGCTGCTGCGTCGAACCCGGTGTGGACGACGCGAGGCCCTTCCGTGGCTCCGAGGCGGTCCGTGCCGGGCGTGTGACCCGGGGCCTGCTGACCGGGCCCGGCTTCCGCCGCGTCGGCGCGGACACCGATGTCGCGGCCGGAGCGCCCGACGACCTGCGGACGAGTACGACGGTCGCGACCACGCCCTCGACGACCGCCGCGGGCGCGACATCGACCGCCGCGACGACCTCCGGCGCGCGGGCGGGGAGGTCATCGTCGTCACCGCACGCCAGGTGCTCCGACGCCCCGGCTGGCTCCTCGCTCGGCTCCGTGAGGCGCTCCTGGCCCGCGGCTGGCGGCCCGGCGCCCTGAATGTGTGCGCATCGTGATCGACAGGCCGATTCGATCACGATGTGCGCACTCTCGGCGTCGCGCCCCGGGTGGGCCGGGGCGGGCGGGTCGCTCGTTACCCTGGGTGGGTGGTCGAGTCCGTGTTCGAGAGCCTGGAGCCCCTGCTGCCCCGGGTCCGCAAGCCGGTGCAGTACGTCGGCGGCGAGCGCAACGCGGGGACCAAGCCGTGGGGGTCGGTGCCGGTCCACTGGGCGCTCTGCTACCCCGACGCGTACGAGGTCGGACTGCCCAACCAGGGCCTGATGATCCTCTACGAGGTCCTCAACGAGCGCTCCGACGCGCTCGCCGAGCGCACCTACGCCGTGTGGCCGGACCTCGCCGCGCTGATGCGCGAGCACGGGGTCCCGCAGTTCACCGTCGACGGGCACCGCCCGGTCGGCGCGTTCGACGTGCTCGGCGTCAGCTTCGCCACCGAGCTCGGCTACACGAACCTGCTGTCGATCCTCGACCTCGCCGGCATCCCGCTCCACGCCGCCGACCGGACCACCGAGCACCCCCTGGTGCTCGCCGGCGGCCACGCCGCGTTCAACCCGGAGCCGATCGCCGACTTCGTCGACCTCGTGGCCCTGGGAGACGGGGAGGAGGTCGTCGGCGACATCACCGACGTCGTCAAGGCCGCGAAGGCCGAGGGCCTGGACCGGCGGGCGACGCTCGAGCGTCTGGCCGCGGTGCCCGGCGTCTACGTCCCGGGGCTCTACGAGGTCACCTACGGCGACGACGGCGCCATCGCCGCGGTCACACCGACCAGCCCGGCGGCCCCGGAGCGCGTCCACAAGCGGACCACCTCCGACCTCGACGACTGGCCCTACCCGAAGAAGCCGCTGGTCCCGATGGCCGAGACCGTGCACGAGCGGATGAGCGTGGAGATCTTCCGCGGCTGCACCCGCGGGTGCCGCTTCTGCCAGGCCGGCATGATCACGCGCCCGGTGCGCGAGCGGTCGCCGCAGGGCGTGGGGGAGATGGTCGAGCAGGGGCTGAAGAGCTCGGGCTACCACGAGGTGGGCCTGCTCTCGCTGTCGTCGGCCGACCACTCGGGCATCGGCGAGATCGCCAAGGGCCTCGCCGACCGCTACGAGGGCACCGGCACCGGCCTGTCCCTGCCCTCCACCCGCGTCGACGCGTTCAACGTCACCCTCGCCGAGGAGCTCACCCGCTCCGGGCGCCGCAGCGGTCTGACCTTCGCCCCCGAGGGCGGGTCGGAGCGCCTGCGCAAGGTGATCAACAAGATGGTCTCCGAGGAGGAGCTCATCGCGACCGTCTCCACCGCGTACGAGCACGGGTGGCGGCAGGTCAAGCTCTACTTCATGTGCGGTCTGCCCACCGAGACCGACGAGGACGTGCTGCAGATCGCGTCGATGGCCCACGAGGTCATCCGCGCGGGTCGCCAGGCCGCGGGACGCGGCGACGTGCGCGCGACCGTCTCGATCGGCGCCTTCGTGCCCAAGCCGCACACCCCGTTCCAGTGGGCCGGGCAGACGGCGCCCGACGTCGTCGACGCGCGGCTGCGCAAGCTGCGCGAAGCCATCAACAGCGACCGCTCGCTGGGCCGCAACATCGGCCTGCGCTACCACGACGGGCAGCCCAGCCTGGTCGAGGGCCTGCTCAGCCGGGGTGATCGCCGGATCGGGCGCGTCATCGAGCGCGCGTGGCGCGAGGGCCAGCAGTTCGACGGGTGGAGCGAGCACTTCTCGTTCGAGCGCTGGGTCGCGGCCGCCGAGAGCGAGCTCGAGGGTGTCGACCTCGCCTGGTTCACCACCCGCGAGCGCGGCGAGCACGAGGTCCTCCCGTGGGACCACCTCGACTCGGGGCTCGACCGCGGCTGGCTCTGGGACGACTGGCAGGACGCCCTGGCCGCCGAGGAGCAGGACGACTGCCGCTGGACACCCTGCTTCGACTGCGGCGTGTGCCCGACGATGGGCACCGAGATCCAGATGGCCCCTCCCGGGCGCCCCTCGCTGCCGCTCACGCCGGTCGAGCACCGGACCTCGACCCCGATCCGCAACCCCGCCTTCGCCTCCTCCGCCCCGAGCACCGGGGGGCGTGACGAGTGACGACGGGGGCCGAGCGCCCGTGAGCGCGGCCGGGTCGCGCCCCGGAGAGCCCCGGCCGCCGGAGCGTGCGGTGCCGCCCGAGCGCCCCGAGCGTGCTGTGCCCGAGGTCCGGGTGCGCCGGGCCGGTCCCACCGACGGCGACGCGGTCGCGGCGCTGCGCCGTGCCTGGGTGGAGCAGCGCGGGCGTGCCGCGCCCGGCGAGGACCCGGGCTTCGAGCAGGGTTTCGCGACGTGGTGGCGCGCCGAGCTGTCCCACCACGTCGTGTGGGTGGCCGAGGCCCGCAGCGGCGAGGACTGGGCGGCCGTCGGGTCCCTCGACGTCGCCGAGGTCGCCGCCATGCCCGCGCCCGGACGGCCGGGGGAGCGGTGGGGCTACGTCGGCAGCCTCGTCGCGCTCGGGGCCGCGCCGCGCGGGGTGCCCCGCAAGCTCCTCGGCGCGGCCGTCGCCCACGCCCGCGCGCGGGGGCTGGTGCGCCTCGTGCTGCGCCCGTCGCCGGCGGGCGCGGCCTTCTACCGCGCCGCCGGGTTCACCCCGGCCGGTGACGACATCGTGGTCCTGCCCACCGGCGGGGGACCGGGAGGGACGAGCTGATGGCGGAGACGCAGGGCGGACGGCCCTCGGTGCTCAAGGCCAAGGCCGGCGACGCGCCGCACCCGTCGGCGCCGGTCGTCGGGAAGCTCCGCATGCGCTACGCCAAGCGCGGGCGGGCGCGGTTCAGCTCCCACCGCGACATCGCGCGGACGATGGAATGGACGCTGCGACGCGCGGGGGTGCCCGTGGCCCTGTCGCAAGGGTTCAGCCCGCACCCGCGGCTGTCGTGGATCGGGGCGGCCCCCACCGGCGCGGCGAGCGAGGCGGAGTACCTCGAGATCGGCGTCACCGAGCACCTCGACCCGGCGGTCGTGGCCCGCGAGGTCGACGCGGTGCTGCCCGACGGGCTGGCCGTGATCGAGGTCGTGCCGGCCGGCCCGGGCGCGCTCGCCGACCGGATCGACACCAGCGTCTGGGAGATCGAGACGCCCGGCGTGCCCGACGACGCCCTGGCGCCGGCGATCGAGGCGTTCCTGGCCGCGCCGGAGGTGTCGGTGGAACGCGTCACCAAGAACGGTCCGAAGCCCCTGGACGTGCGAGCAGCGGTCGCCGAACTGCGTCTTTCGCTCACCCGGACGGACGAACCGGCCGACGCCGACCGGGAGGACCGTGCACGAGCGGCGACGTGTGGGAGACTGACAGCGGTCGTACGGCACACCACGCCGGCCGCACGACCCGACGATGTGTGCAGTGCCCTCCGCGCCGTCGCCGGCCTCGAGTTCCCGGAGCCCAACAGGGCCACCCGGTGGGCGCAGGGACGGCTCGACGAGCGCGGGGAGCTGATCGACCCGCTCGCGGCGGACCGCGCGGCACCCACCGCGTAGTCCCCCGGACGGGCCCGGTCGGCCTCGGTGCTCCCACCTCGGCGATCGCACGGTCCGACGGCTCCGAGAGACCCGCCGGTCGTGCCGCAGTCGGCGGCCGTCCCCGACGACCGTCCAGGCGAGACCACGCGAGGTCCCCGTGTGGCCGCGACCCCCGGGTCGCGCCCGGGGGCGGAGGAGATGGATGACCGACATCGACACCCCCTCCGGCGGAGACTCCGCCGCGGGGGGTTCCGTCGCACCCGGACGCCCCGACGACGCGGCCCTGGCCGCGCTCCCGGACAAGGTGCGGGTGCACGCCCTGGCCCGTGTCGTGGGCACGTCCAGCCGCGAGCTGCTGGCCGTGCTCGCCCGGCTCGGGGTGGGGGCGCGCAGCGCCCAGTCCAGCGTCGACCGGGGCGTCGTCGCCCAGGTGGTCGAGGACCTGTTCCCGGCCGAGGGCGCGGTGGCCGCCCCGGTCGCGCAGGCCACCCCGGGCGCCGCCGCGGTGCTCGACGACCTGCCCGAGCCCGCGGACTCCGTGCCCGCGCTCGACACCACGCCCGACACCACGGACGACACCACGGACGACACCACGCCCGACACCGGTGCTGGTGTCGGTGACGGCGCGACGACCCTGCCCGGCCAGGCCCCCGCGAGCGCGCCGAGCGCCGCCGCGCCGGCCTTCGCCGCGCCGATGTTCCTGGCGCCCGAGTCGACGAGCACCCCGGAGGCCGCGCCGTCCCGCACGCGCCGGCGTCGGGGCAGCCGCTCGACCGGCGTCGTGACCCCGGGCGAGGCCACCGAGACCGAGACCACCGGCGAGCCCGCCCCCACCGAGGACGAGCAGCCCGCCCCCGCCGAGGCCTCCGCCCCGGCCGACACCACCGCGGCGCCGGAGACCGGCCCCGAGACGGGCGAGCCGGGCGACGGTGACGACGACGAGGACGGCGGCCGTCGCCGGCGGCGCCGCGGGCGTCGCGGTCGCGGTCGCGGCCGTGGCGGCAGCGACGACGCCGACGGCAGCGACGGCAGCGACACCGAGGGCGACGACCAGGGCGAGTCGGACGACGCGTCCGGCGCCGGCGACGCGTCCGGCTCGTCCGGCTCGTCCGATGACGGCAGCGACGACGGCGACGACAGCGGGGACGACGAGGACACCGCCGAGGGCAGCGAGGGCGAGTCGTCCGGCGGCTCGCGGCGCCGCCGTCGCCGGCGTCGCCGCTCGTCGGACGACGGCTCCTCGGACAGCGCATCCGGCGGCTCGTCCGACGGCTCCACCGATCGCGACGACCCGCCGGACACCGTCACCCACGTCCGCGATCGCGTCGAGCGCCCCGAGGGCGGCCGCTCCTCCAACGACGAGGTCCGCGGCGTCAAGGGCTCGACGCGCCTCGAGGCCAAGCGCCAGCGCCGCCGCGACGGCCGCGAGTCCGGCCGACGCCGCCCGGCGATCCTCTCCGAGTCGGAGTTCCTGGCCCGCCGCGAGGCCGTCGAGCGCACCATGGTCGTGCGCCAGCAGGCCGGGCGCAGCCAGATCGGGGTGCTCGAGGACGGCGTCCTCGTGGAGCACTTCGTGGCGGGCGAGGGCCAGAACTCGATGGTCGGCAACGTCTACCTCGGCCGAGTGCAGAACGTGCTCCCGTCGATGGAGGCCGCGTTCGTCGACATCGGTCGGGGCCGCAACGCCGTGCTCTACGCCGGCGAGGTCAACTGGGACGCCTCGGGCCTCGAGGGCAAGCAGCGCAAGATCGAGCAGGCGCTGTCGACCGGCGACCAGGTGCTCGTCCAGGTGACGAAGGACCCGGTGGGGCACAAGGGCGCGCGCCTGACCACCCAGATCAGCCTGCCCGGCCGCTTCCTGGTCTACGTGCCCGCGGGCGGGGCCACCGGCATCAGCCGCAAGCTCCCCGACACCGAGCGCAAGCGCCTCAAGGAGATCCTCAAGCGGATCGTCCCCGACGAGTCGGGCGTGATCATCCGCACGGCCGCCGAGGGCGTCAGCGAGGAGGACCTGGAGCGCGACGTCCGCCGCCTCACCGCGCAGTGGGAGGCCATCGAGTCCTCGGCCGCGGGCGCGAAGAGCTCGAAGGGCCCGACGCTGGTCTACGAGGAGCCCGACCTCCTCATCCGCGTCGTGCGCGACATGTTCAACGAGGACTTCTCCTCGCTCGTCGTCTCCGGCGAGCGGGCGTGGGAGACCCTCGAGGGCTACGTCGCGCACGTCGCCCCCGAGCTCGCGGGGCGCCTGACGCGCCACGTGGGCCCGCAGGACGTCTTCGCCGCCTACCGGATCGACGAGCAGCTGATCAAGGCACTGGACCGCAAGGTGTGGCTGCCCTCGGGCGGCACGCTGGTCATCGACCGCACCGAGGCGATGACCGTCGTCGACGTCAACACCGGGAAGTTCACCGGCTCCGGGGGCAACCTCGAGGAGACGGTCACCCGCAACAACCTCGAGGCCGCCGAGGAGATCGTCCGCCAGCTCCGGCTGCGCGACATCGGCGGCATGATCGTGATCGACTTCATCGACATGGTCCTGGAGTCGAACCGCGACCTCGTGCTGCGCCGGCTCACCGAGTGCCTGGGCCGTGACCGCACCCGTCACCAGGTCTCGGAGGTCACCTCGCTGGGCCTCGTGCAGATGACGCGCAAGCGCGTCGGCCAGGGGCTGCTCGACGAGTTCTCGACGACCTGCGAGCACTGCCGCGGTCGCGGCGTCATCGTCTCCACCGAGCCGGTGATCGGCCACGAGCACGGCGCGTCAGCGTCGAACGGCAGCGGCGGGTCCACCGGCTCGAACGGGTCGGGCAAGGGCGGCGAGGGCAAGAGCGAGGGCAAGGGCGAGGGCAAGAGCGGCGGCGAGGGCGGGTCGTCCGGGCGCCGCAGCCGGCGCGGCCGCCGGGCCGAGCGCTCCGAGGGCGCCTCGCCCGCGACCGTCGCGGCCGCCACCGGCCTGCTGTCGGGCGACGACGAGGACGAGCCGGAGACCACCGAGCCCGCCGCGGTCGCCACCGCCGCCGAGGCCACGGCCGAGGCTCCCGCCGAGGCCGGCCCCGGCGACTCCGGCACCGTCGGGAACGGGGACGCCGCCGCCGAGACCGTCGTCGAGGCGGACGAGGCCGAGGTCGAGCTGGAGGCGGGGCTCGCGACGGCCAGCGCCGCGGGCAGCGCCGCCGAGGCCGAGGAGACCGACGCCACCGGGGACGCCGAGCCCGTCGAGCAGACGATCCACGAGGCGGTGCAGGCCGAGGTCGCCCTGGAGGCCGACCTCGCCGAGCACACCCCGGGCGCCAACGGCACCACACCGACGGAGCCCGAGCCCGAGCGGCCGCGCATCACCGGCGCCATCGGCGGCGGTGCCAACGGCGGCCTGTCTCGCGGCCGTGACGAGGGCCTGGTCACTCCTGCGGGGCCGGCCACCGAGGAGCCGGCCGACGAGCCGGCCACGGTGCCGGCCGCCGTGCCCACGGGCAGCGGCTCGGCCCGCCCCCGGCGGCGCCGCGCCGCCTCCCGCCCGGCCGGTCCGCCGGCCGGCGGATCGGACAGCTGATCCCCCCGGCACCCCGGGGTCCGGACCCCGGGGTGCGGGCGGGTACCCTTGGACGTCGGTGCCCGCCGGGTCACGAGCAAGACGCCCGCGGCACCAGCGCGCCGGGTCCGCACCGCACGGGCCGCGCCGGAGCCGGAAGCCACCTGTCAGACGAGGAGTCCCGCGGAAGATGTACGCGATCGTGAAGACCGGCGGCAAGCAGTACAAGGTCGCGGTCGGCGACGTCATCGACGTGGAGCTCCTCGACGGTGACACGGTCGACCTCCAGCCGGTGCTGGTCGTCGACGGCAGCACCGTGCTCAGCTCGGCGTCGGACCTGGAGAAGGTCTCGATCTCCGGCAACATCGTCGGGGACGCCAAGGGCCCGAAGATCAAGATCCTGAAGTACAAGAACAAGACCGGGTACAAGCGGCGCGTCGGCCACCGCCAGCGCTACAGCCGCCTCGAGGTCACGAACATCTCGAAGTAAGGGGAGCAGCCATGGCTCACAAGAAGGGTGCATCCAGCTCCCGCAACGGCCGCGACTCCAACGCCCAGCGGCTCGGGGTCAAGCGCTTCGGCGGCCAGGTCGTCAAGGCCGGCGAGATCCTCGTCCGCCAGCGCGGCACCAAGTTCCACCCGGGCACCGGTGTCGGCCGCGGCGGCGACGACACGCTGTTCGCCCTCGTCCCCGGCGCCGTGACCTTCGGGTCGCGCCGCGGGCGCAAGAACGTCAGCGTCATCCCGGCGGAGGAGACCGTCTCCGCCTGAGGTACCTCCAGCAGTAGCGTCAGGGGTGGGTCCGGGAACGGGCCCACCCCTTTCGTTCGTCACCACCCCCTCGATCACCGGGAAGGACAGCACTCCGCGATGGCCCGCTTCGTCGACCACGTGACGCTGCACGTCACGGCGGGCAGCGGCGGCCACGGCTGTGCGTCGATCCGCCGCGAGAAGTTCGTGCCCCTCGGGGGCCCCGACGGCGGCAACGGCGGGCGCGGCGGGGACGTCGTCCTCGTCGTCGACCCCGGCGTGCACACCCTGCTCGACTTCCACCACCGCCCGCACGCGACGGCCGGCAACGGCCGCCCGGGGCAGGGCAGCTTCCGCAACGGGGCGAACGCCGAGGACATCGAGCTCGCGGTGCCCGAGGGCACGGTGGTCCTCGACGCCGACGGCGAGGTGTTGGGTGACCTCACCGGCCCGGGCACGCGGTTCGTCGCCGCGCGCGGCGGCCGCGGCGGGCTGGGCAACGCGGCGCTGGCCGGACCCTCGCGCAAGGCGCCGGGGTTCGCGCTGCTGGGGGAGCCCGGCGAGTCGCGCGACCTGGTGCTCGAACTGCGGTCGATGGCCGACGTCGGGCTCGTCGGCTACCCGAGCGCGGGCAAGTCGTCGCTGGTCAGCGCACTGAGCGCCGCCAAGCCGAAGATCGCCGACTACCCGTTCACCACGCTCGCGCCCAACCTCGGCGTCGTCTCCGCGGGCGGCAGCACGTTCACCGTCGCCGACGTCCCCGGCCTCATCCCGGGCGCGAGCAGCGGCAAGGGCCTGGGCCTGGACTTCCTGCGGCACATCGAACGATGCTCGGTGCTCGTGCACGTCGTCGACTGCGCGACCTTCGAGCCCGACCGCGACCCGGTCTCGGACATCCGCGCCCTCGAGCACGAGCTCGCGGCCTACACCCCGGCGCTGGGCACCGACCTCGCCGCGCGGCCCCGCATCGTCGCCCTCAACAAGATCGACGTGCCGGACGCCGCCGAGCTCGCGGAGATGGTCCACGACGACGTGGCGGCGTTCGGGTGGCCGGTCGTGGAGATCTCGACGGCGTCGCACGCGGGGCTGGACACCCTCGCCTACGCGATGGCCGCCGCCGTCGACGACGCCCGCCGGAGCGCGGTGCCCTCCACCGCGCCGCGGGTCGTGCTGCGGCCCACCGCGGTCGACGACACCGGCTTCACCGTCGTGCCGGACCCCGAGGAGGGCTTCCTCGTCAAGGGCGAGAAGCCCGAGCGGTGGGTCCGCCAGACCGACTTCGCCAACGACGAGGCCGTCGGCTACCTCGCCGACCGGCTCGCGCGCCTCGGCGTCGAGGAGGCCCTCGCCGAGGCGGGCGCCGTGCCCGGCGACATGGTGACGATCGGCGTGCACACCTTCGACTGGGAGCCCTCGACGCCCGCCGGGGTCGCCGCCATGCGCGGCAACCGGGGCACCGACCCGCGCCTCGAGGGGCAGGGTCTGGCCGAGCGCGCCTCGGCGACCGAGCGCCGCGCCGCACGCGACGAGCGCCGACGCCACCGCAGCGACGACGAGCTCGGCGTCGCGCCCTGGCACGAGGACTACGACGAGGACGGCCGGTGAGCGCCCGCGAGGCCGTCGCGGGCGCGCGACGCCTCGTGGTCAAGATCGGGTCCTCGTCGTTGACCACCGTCGACGGCGGGCTGGACGTCGCCAAGCTCGACGCGCTGGTCGACGCCGTGGCCGCGCGGGCCGCGAGCACCCAGGTGGTGCTCGTCTCGTCCGGCGCGATCGCGGCCGGCCTGCGCCCGCTCGGGCTGCCGCGCCGGCCCCGGGACCTCGCGACCCAGCAGGCCGCGGCCGGCGTCGGGCAGCTGCACCTGACCCGCGCCTACGCCGAGGCCTTCGCCCGCCACGGCCGCAGGGTCGGGCAGGTGCTGCTGACCTCGCACGACGTCGTGCGCCGCCAGCCCTACCGCAACGCGCAGCGCACGTTCGAGCGCCTGCTCGGGCTCGGCGTGGTGCCGGTGGTCAACGAGAACGACACGGTCGCCACCGACGAGATCCGCTTCGGCGACAACGACCGGCTCGCCGCGCTCGTCGCCCACGTCATCTCCGCCGACGCGCTGGTGCTGCTCTCCGACGTCGACGGGGTCTACGACGCCGACCCCCGCTCGCCGGGCGCCACGCTGGTCCGCGAGGTGACGGGCGGCAGGGAGG
>NZ_JAQZAN010000021.1 GCF_028737255.1 Actinomycetospora straminea
CACCATCACCTTCAAGATCAACCACTTGAAGTTCAACGCTGGCTGACGCTACCGACGCGTCACACCGACCTCAGACAGCGGCGCGCGCCAGCACCCGCTCCAGCCACGGACCGACGGCCGCGGCGACGGGCCCGCGCGCCCGCAGCGAGTGGTCGCCGGCGAGCACGACGACCTCGCGGGTGGCGGTGTCCGCGGGGATGCCGAACCGGTCGTTCGCCCCGGACACCGCGAGCACGGGCACCCTCACGGCGTCGATCTCGGGGCCGCGGTCGGGGCGCGTGCCGTCCTTGCGGGCGGGGGCGAGCAGGGGGAACGCGAGGGCGAGGACCGCCACCGGGTCGAGGGTGGGCGCGCCCCGGCAGGCCACGCGCGCACCGGAGGAGCGCCCGCCGTGGACCTGGGGGACGCCGGGCAGCCGCTCGCCGAGGTGGGCGACCACCGCCGCCCACGCCACGTCGAGCTGCGCGGCCGGGGCCGGCGCCTTCCGGCCGGCGACGCGGTAGGGCTGGAGCACCCGGGCCACGGCGAGCCCGGCCTCGCGGGCCGCCGACCGGGCACCCAGGAGGTCCGGGGCCTCGACGCCCCCACCCGCGCCGTGGCCGAGAACGAGCAGCCCGCGCGGTGCGTCGGCCTCGTCCAGGTGCACCTCGGCGGGACCGTGCGGGGTCTCGACGGTGATCGCCGGCGGTGTCACGGGGTCGTCACTGGGTCGCCGGGACGTCCGCGTCGAGGTCGAGGTCGAGCCCCACCTGCTCGGGCTCGTCGTGGCGTTCCTCGATGAGCTCCGGCCCGTGGTTCGCCACGTTGTTGACCATGGTGGACACCTGGCGCAGCTCGAACGACGTCAGCAGCTCGGGCGGGGGCGGCTCGAGGAGGTCGGTCGGGTCGTCGTTGTCCGGGTCGAGCCACGCCCGCCACCGCTCCGCGGGCAGCACGAGCGGCATGCGGTGGTGGATCTCCGTGAGCGGCCCGGCCGCGTCGATGGTGACGACCGTGGTGCTGATCAGCGGCGGCGTACCCTTCGCCGCGTCCTTCGGCCGCCAGGTCTCCCACAGCCCGGCGAAGGCGATCGACTTCCCGCCCGGCAGGGTGATGAAGTAGGGCACCTTGCGACCGCTCGTGCCGGCGCCGCCGTCGCGCTGCCACTCGTACCAGCCGTCGGCCGGGAGCAGGCAGCGCCGTCCCCTCACCGCGCGGCGGAAGGCGGGCTTGCTGGTCAGCGAGTCGGACCGCGCGTTGATCATGCGGTTGCCGATCTTCGGGTCGTCGGCCCACCCGGGTACGAGACCCCACCGCATGGCCCGCAGGCTGCGCTCGAGGCGCTGCGGGTCGGCCCGGCCCTGCTCGTCGCGCGGGTGCCGGTCGACCACGCCGATCACCGTCGTCGTCGGCGCGACGTTGTACTCGGGGCCGGGCCACGCGCCGTCGGTGGCGTCGACGGCGTCGAACTCCTCGGCGAGGGTGGCCGGGTCCTTCGACTGGCTGTAGCGGCCGCACATGCCGTCCATCCTGGCACCGGGGTCCGACGACGTCCCCGGCGAACGCGAGAGGATGGCCCCATGAGCGATCAGCCCTGGGCAGCACCGACCGCGGACGGGCCGGTGCACGGCACCGTGTCGGTGCCGGGGTCGAAGTCGGTGACCAACCGGGCCCTGGTCCTCGCGGCGCTGGGCACCGACGGCGTCACGCGGCGGGTGCGCGGGGCGGCGCGTTCGCGGGACACGACGCTCATGGCCGGGGCGCTCGCCGCGCTCGGGGCCACCGTGACCACCAGCGACGGCCGCGCCGGCACCCTCGACCTGGAGATCACCGCCCCCGCGACCTTCCACGGCGGGCATGTCGACTGCGGGCTCGCCGGCACCGTCATGCGCTTCGTGCCGCCGCTCGCCGCGCTGGCCGACGGCCCGGTGGTGCTCGACGGCGACCCGCGGGCCCGCGAGCGACCGATGGGCGGGATCGTGGCGGGCCTGCGCGGGCTCGGGGTCGAGGTCACCGGCGAGGCGCTCCCGCTGACCGTCGCCGGCGGGCCGTACCCGGCGGGCGGCGAGGTGACGGTCGACGCGTCGGCGTCGAGCCAGTTCGTCTCGGGCCTGCTGCTCTCCGGTGCGCGCTACGCCCGCGGCGTCACCGTCACCCATGCCGGCGAGCAGGGCGTTCCCTCGCTGCCGCACGTCGCGATGAGCGTGGCGATGCTGCGGGACGCGGGGGTGGTCGTGGAGGAGTCCGGGAGCCGCTGGCACGTCGCCCCCGGCCCCGTCGCCGCCCCGGCGGTGCTCGACGTCGAGCCCGACCTCTCCGGCGCGGCGGTGTACCTGGCGGCGGCGCTGGCGACCGGCGGCGCGGTGACCATCGCCGGCTGGCCGGACACCGACCTGCAGCCCGGCGCCGCGGTGCGCCGGGTGCTCGAGGCGTTCGGGGCGCGCGTGTCGCTCGACGCCGAGGGCCTCACCGTCCGCGGGCCCGAGCGCCTGGCGGGTGTGGACGTCGACCTGCACGAGGTCAGCGAGCTCACCCCGACCGTCGCGGCGCTCGCCGCCCTCGCCGCGCGGGACGGGGCGTCGTCGCGGCTGCGGGGCGTCGCGCACATCCGCGGGCACGAGACCGACCGCCTCGCGGCGCTGGCCGCCGAGCTCGGGACGGTCGGGGCGCGGGTGACCGAGACCGACGACGGGCTCGCGATCGCCCCGGGCCCCTTGTCGTCGCCGACCCGGCCGTGGCGGGCGTACGCCGACCACCGCATGGCCACCGCCGGCGCGATCGTCGGGCTCCTCGTCCCCGGCGTCACCATCGACGACGTCGCCGCCACCACGAAGACCCTGCCCGACTTCGCCGACGACTGGCCGACGCTCGTCGCGGGCGCCGGGGTCGGGGTCTGAGCCGGTGACGCGGGGCGGGCGGGGCGAGACGTCGCGGCTCGACGAGTCCGACGTCCGCGTCCGCCCGGGCCGGGGCACGCGGCCGCGCAGCAAGCGCCGTCCGGAGCACGCCGACGCGGCGCCCGCCATGGTCGTCGGCGTCGACCGGGGCCGCTGGACCTGTGCGCCCGACGAGGACCCCGAACGCCGCGTCGTCGCCATGCGGGCCCGCGAGCTGGGGCGCACGCCCGTCGTCGTCGGGGACCGGGTGGGGCTCGTCGGCGACGTCTCGGGCGGCGAGGACGCGCTCGCGCGCATCGTCCGGGTCGCCGACCGGACCTCCGTGCTGCGCCGCACCGCCGACGACACCGACCCCTACGAGCGGGTCGTCGTCGCCAACGCCTCGCACCTGGTGATCGTCACGTCACTGGCCGACCCGCCGCCGCGGACCGGGTTCGTCGACCGCGCGCTCGTCGCCGCCTACGCCGGCGGCCTGGAGCCGGTGCTGTGCCTGACGAAGGCCGACCTCGCCGACCCCGAACCGTTCGCCGCGCAGTACGCCGAGCTCGACCTCCCGCGCGTCGTCACCCGGGCCGGCGAGGACCCGGCGGGTCTGCGGGAGGTCGTCGCCGACCGCGTGACCGCGCTCGTCGGGCACTCCGGGGTGGGCAAGTCGACGCTGGTCAACCAGCTCGTGCCCGACGCGGACCGGGCCGTCGGCGAGGTGTCGGGCGTCGGCAAGGGGCGGCACACGTCGACGTCGGCGGTCGCCCTCGCCCTGCCCGACCAGCGCGGGTGGGTGGTCGACACCCCGGGCGTGCGGTCGTTCGGTCTCGCCCATATCGCCCCCGACGACGTGGTGGCCGCGTTCGGGGACCTGGCCGCGGCCATCGAGGAGTGCCCGCGGGGCTGCGGCCACCTCGGTCCCCCGGCCGACCCCGAGTGCGCGCTGGACGGCGAGGTCGCCGCCGGGCGCCTGTCCCCGGCCCGGCTGGAGGCGCTGCGGCGCGTGCTGGAGGCGCTGCGGACCCCCGCGTGGGAGACGTGACGTCGCAGCCCGCGACCGCGGCCGGCGCACCCGGCGGTGCGAGCACGACGCGGCGCCGCCGGGGGCAGGGTCACGCCCCGCGCAGCACCAGGTCGGCACGCTCCGCGGTCGCGGCGATCATGCGCGCGTTGGCGGCGTCGCTGCCGTCGGCGCGGGCGACCGCCTCGGCGTGGCTGCGGCCGTGGCGCTCGTGGCGCGCGACGAGCCGGGCGCGGCGCACCTCCTCGTCGGGCTCCAGGAACCACGCCTCGTCGAGCAGGGGCCGGATGCCGTCCCACGGCGGTTCGTCGAGCAGCAGGTAGTTGCCCTCGGTGACGACGACGAGCGCGTCGGGCGGGACCTCCAGGGCCCCGGCGATCGGCTCCTCGATCTCGCGGCGGAACTCCGGCGCCCACACCGTCCCCGTGCCCGCGCGCACCCGCTCCAGGAACGCGACGTAGCCGGGGGCGTCGAAGGTGTCCGGGGCACCCTTGCGCTCGCGACGGCCCAGGCGGTCGAGCACGGCGTTGGCGAGGTGCCAGCCGTCCATCCCCACCACGGCCACCCCGGGCCCGGCGAGGGAGGCGGCGACCGTCGACTTCCCCGCCCCCGGTCCCCCGGCGATGCCGAGGACGCGGCGGCGCCCGTCGGCGCGGGCGGCGTCGAGGAGGTGGGCGATGCCCGGGGTGGGACGCGGCGTCACACACGCATGATCGCGCATCGGGCGGGTACGGCTGACTGGTGCAGCTGCCCGTGCCCGAACCCGGTCCCGACGCCGCGGTCGACTTCGTGCGCGAGCACCTCGCCGACCTCGCCTGCGACACCCCCGCCGCCTCCGGCTCGATCCGCGGCGGGCAGACCGCGGCCGACGCCGCGCTGGCGGCGTTCGACGTCACCGGCTACGCCGGCAGCCGCAATCAGGTGTGGCCGCCGGAGCGTCGCGGCGCCTCGAAGATGTCGCCCTACATCCGCTACAACCTCGTCGCGCTGCCCACGCTGTGGGACCACGTCGCCGACGCCCCGTCGAACGACCGGCGCAAGTACCGCGACGAGCTCGCCTGGCAGGAGTACACCCGCCACCTCTACGCGCGCTTCGGCCGCGACGGCGGCCCGGCGCTGGCCACCGAGCTGCGCGCGCACCCGCCGCGCCCCGCCGAGCCGTGGGACGAGCCGTGGCCGCGGGACATGGAGTGCATGGACACGACCGTCGGGGAGCTGCACGCCGACGGCTGGCTGGTCAACCAGACGCGGATGTGGCTCGCGAGCCAGTGGACGGTGCGAGCGGGCGCGCGGTGGCGCGACGGCGAGGAGGAGTTCTTCACCCACCTGCTCGACGGCTCGCGGGCGGCCAACCGCCTGAACTGGCAGTGGACCACCGGCGCCGGCAACGGGAAGGCGTACGCGTTCGCGCGGTGGCAGGTGCAGAAGCGGGCGCCGGCGCTGTGCCGGCGCTGCGTGCTGCGCGACGCGTGCCCCGTGCAGGAGTGGCCCGACCAGCGCACGACCCGCGCGCCGATGTCGGAGCTGCTGCGCGACGACCCGGACCCGGCCGTCACCTCCGGCCCGCTGTCGCCCACCGGTGAGGGCTCCGGTGAGCACGCGGTGGAGGCGGTGTGGCTGACCGCCGAGTCGCTCGGCGACGCCGACCCGGCCCTGGCCGCGCACCCCGACGTCCCGGCCGTGTTCTGCTTCGACGAGCCGCTGCTGCGCCGGCTCATGCTCTCGGGCAAGCGCCTGGTGTTCCTCACCGAGACCCTCGCCGACCTCGCGACGCGCCGGCCGGTGGAGATCCACCGCGGCCGGGTGACCGACGAGCTGGCGGGACGGCGCCTGGCCGTCACCTTCGCGCCGGTGCCCGGCTTCCGGCGGCGCGCGGCAGCCCTGGAGCCAGCCGTCGTGCACCCGTACCCGTGGCTGTTCCGGCCGCGGGCGGGGCGGATGCAGTCGTACACCGCGTGGCGCAAGGGCATGCCCGCGCAGCCCGACCGGGCGGCGGCGTGACCGCACCGCCCGCCTCGCGGGGCGTGCCGCTCGTGCGCGCCTCCCTGCAGCACGGCCCGTTCGCCGCGGACCTCGCGCGGTGGCTGGACGGCTGGTTCGCCCGCCGGCCGCGGCGGCGCACCGTGCCGACGTCGAGGGCGACGAGGCGGCGGTCGTGGCGTCGCTGGTGGGGCTGCTCGCCCGGATGCGCGAGGACGTCGAGATCGCGGTCGAGGTGGCGCCGAACCGGCTCGCCGCCCACGGCCACGGTCCCGACGACGTGCTGGGCCCGCTGCGCGCGGCAGGGTTCCACGTCTACCGCGTCCCCGACGACTACCGCGCCGCGAGCTACCCGGCGCAGATGCGGCGGGGCGTCACGGCGCGGCCGCCGGTGCGGTTCGACGAGCCGGTGACGGTGCAGCACGACCTCGTGCTCTCGCGGGTGGACGCCGCGCACCTGTAGGAGCCGCCGACCTTGTCGGGGCGGCGTGCCAGGGTGGGCCCCGGCGCCGGCGGGCGTGAGGGGGTCGTCGTGGTGCGCGAGCAGCAGCCCTGGCTGGACGTGCCGTTCGGGGAGAAGGACGAGGCCAAGGCCGCCGGCGCGCTCTGGGACTGGCGCGCCAAGCGTTGGTACGCGCCCCGGCCCGGGATGGCGGAGCTCGCCCCCTGGCTCCCGGGGTCCCGTGACGCGGGGGTCCCGGCGGAGTCGCCGGGGTCCACGGAGCCGCCGGAGACGTCGGGGGCGTCGTCGGACGGGAAGCCGGCGGTCCGGCCGTCCGTCGGGGCGCCGTGGCGGCGCGACGACGGGGCCGCGCGGACGGGGGCGTCGGTCGAGGCGCGGCTCGCGGCGGCGCTGAACGGGCTGACCGAGTCGGGCCCGCTCGCGCGGCTGACCCGGCGCCGGCCCCCGTGGCGGGTGCTGCACGGCGTCCCGGTCGGGCCCGGATCCGGGGAGGTCGACCACGTGCTGGTGGGCCCGCCGGGCGTCGTCACCGTGCGGACCGCGCACCACCCGGGCGCGGCGGTGCGGGTCGACGGCGACCACCTGACTGTCGACGACGAGGTCGTCGACCACGTCTCCCCGGCCCGCGCCGAGGCCGAACGGGCGAGCCGTCTGCTGGCGGCTGCCCGGGGCGATGCCGAGGCTCCGCCGGCGACGGCCGCGCTGGCGGTCGTCGCGGCGTCGGTGGCCACGGCTCCGGGCGGCACCTGGCCGCGCGGGGTGTTGCTGGCCGTGCCCGCGAACCTGCCGCGGCGGATCACGTCGCTGCCGACGGCGCTGGCCGACGACGAGATCGACGAGCTCTACGCCGTCGCGCGGCGCCTGGGCACCTGGACGCGGGAGCTGTGAGCGATCGCGGCGGGCCGCCGGTGGCGCGCCGCGACCGCGCCGCTCAGGTCCCCAGCAGCTGGCGGACCCGCGCGGCCTCGCGGGTGAGGTGGTCGCGCTCGGGCACGCTGGTCGCGAGACGGGCGGCCTCGGCGTAGAGGTCCGCGGCGCGGGCGAGATCGCCGGCGCGTTCGTGCAGGTAGGCCGCGGCGGCGGTGTGGCGGGGCAGGCCGGCGTCCACGGCGGCGAGCGCCGAGAGCCCGGCCTGCGGGCCGTCGGCCTCGCCGACCGCCACCGCGCGGTTGAGCCGCACCACCGGGCTGTCGGTGATCGCCAGCAGTTCGTCGTACCACTCGACGATCTGCACCCAGTCCGTCTCCTCGGCGCTCGGGGCGTCGGCGTGCAGGGCGGCGATGGCGGCCTGGGCCTGGTACTCGCCCAGCTGGTCGCGGGCCAGGGCGGTCTGGAGGATCGCGACGCCCTCGGCGATCAGGGCGGTGTCCCAGCGCGAGCGGTCCTGCTGGGCGAGCGGGACGAGCCGCCCGCCCGGTCCGGTGCGGGAGGCGCGCCGGGCCTGGTGGAGCAGCATGAGCGCGAGCAGCCCCGCGACCTCGGGCTCGTCGGTCAGGGCGGCGAGCTGGCGGGCGAGACGGATGGCCTCGCCCGCCACGTCGACGTCACCGCCGTACCCCTCGTTGAAGACGAGGTAGAGCACCCGGAGCACGGTGGCGAGGTCGCCGGGCTGGTCGAGGGGCAGGTCGGCGATCCGCCGCTTCGCCCGGCTGATCCGCTGGACCATGGTCGCCTCGGGAACGAGGTGGGCGGCCGCGATCTGCCGCGTGGTCAGGCCGCCGACCGCCCGCAGGGTGAGCGCGACGGCCGCGGCCGGCGGCAGGACGGGGTGGGCGCAGAGGAAGTAGAGGCGCAGCGTGTCGTCGGTGGCGGGCGCCGGGCCGGCGGGGGGCTCGGCGTCGACCGCGAGCTCCCGCCCCTGCCGGGACGACTCGGCGCGCGCGGCGTCGAGGAACTTCCGCCACGCGACGGCGACCAGCCACCCCTTGGGGTCGCGGGGCGGGTTGTCGGGCCAGGTGTCGAGCGCGCGGATCAGCGCCTCCTGCACCGCGTCCTCGGCCGACGCGAAGTCCGCGCCGCGCCGGCCGAGGACCCCGATGACCGCGGGCACCAGCTCGCGCAGCAGCGACTCGTCGACGCCCGCGCTGCTCCCCACGCCGCTCACCTCTCCGGTCTCCGGTCGTCGGGCTCGTTCAGTCCGTCCCGCCGGGCACGCCAGTGAGGAAGGGCCGGACCTCGAGCCACTCGTGGATCGGCTCCCCGCCCGCGCCGGGCGCCGCGGACAGCTCGCCGGCGAGCTCGACGGCACGGTCCCAGGACTCGACGTCGATGATCATCCAGCCCGCGATGAGGTCCTTGGTCTCGGCGAAGGGTCCGTCGGTCACCGGGGGCCGACCCTCGCCGTCGGAGCGCACGAAGGCGCCCTCGGACGACAGCGCCTGGCTGTCGACGAACTCGCCGGTCTCCTGCAGGCGGGAGGCGAAGTCGCTCATGTACTGCATGTGGGCGTCGACCTCCTCCGGCGTCCACTTCTCCATGGGCGTGAACTCGACGGCCGGGGTCGGGCCGCCGCGGTAGTGCTTGAGGATCAGGTACTTCATGGTCGGTCTCCTCCGTGGTCGTGCGGCCCGGGCCGGTCGCTCGGGCCGCTCGCACTCCTGGGACGGTGCCGGTGCAGCGTTCTCGACAGCTCCGGCGAGATTCTTCTCCTCGTCCTCAGCGGAGCTCCTCGGCGAGCGCGACGATGATCCCCTCCGGGCCGCGGACGTAGCAGAGCCGATAGACGTCCTCGAACCGCGCGATCTCGCCGACGAGGTCGTGGCCGATCGCCCGCACCCGCGCCACGGTGGCATCGATGTCGTCGACGGCGAACATGAGGCGCCGCAGCCCGATGGTGTTGGCCGGGGCGTGCGGCTCGGCGGTGGTGGCCATCGGCGTGTCGAACCTCGTGAGCTCCAGCCGGTCCCGGCCGTCGGGGGTCTGCACGAACGCGATCTCGACGCGGACGCCGTCGAGCCCGACGACGCGGTCCACCCACTCACCCTCGACCGGTCCCCGGTCGCCCGGCTCCAGGCCGAGCTCGAGGAAGAACGCGATCGCGCCGTCGAGGTCGTCGACGACGACGCCGACGTGGTCCAGGCGCTGCACGGTCATGGTCGTCCTCCGTCTCCGGCGGCCCCGGCGGCCGCTCCTGACCGGGGACGGAGCGGGCGCGACGATCTCGACAGCGACCGCCGAGTGGACGGCTCCGGCGGTTCCGCAGTCGACGGGACCGCCGGCGCCTCCTAGAAGGGCGGCGGGTCGGGGTCGTCCAGCCGCCCCGGCCCCGGGACTCCCGGCGGGGAGGTCGCGGGCAGCTCGGTGTCGGGCGCGGTGGGTCCCCGGGGACGCGGGTCGTTGTCCCACGCCGGGCCGTCGTCGGCGTAGTGGTGGGGCTCGGTGCTCGACGACGCGGTGGGTGGGCGAGGCTCGGGCAGGTCGTCGACCACCGGGCGGGGTGGGCGCTCGTAGGCGTGCCCGGTGGGACTGGTCCAGCGGAACCACCCGGGTCGCGGCTGGGTGAGGGTCCAGCCGCGGTCCTTGAGGTCGTGGTCGTGGCCGCACGCGGGGCCGAGGTTGTCGGCGAGTGTGAGACCGCGCTCGAGTACCGACCGGGTGTGGTCGATCTCCGCCTCGAGCGCCGAGGCGCCACAGGGCGGGAAGACGCACGACCGGTCGCGCACCGTGATCCACCGTCGCAGCGCGGCGGACGGGAAGCGGGCGAGGGCCTCGCGGGCGCGCCGTCGTCGGCGTGCGGCGACCCGAGCCCAGGTGTCGGCGTCCGGTCCGCGGGCGAGCGGTTCCCGATCCTCGGGACGATCGTGACCGCCCTGAGCAGCGGGGTCGTCGGCCCGCCGCTCGGCCTCCTGCTCGGCCCGCTGCTCGGCCTCCTGTTCGGCCGCCCACGCGGCCTCGTCCTCGGCGCAGGCCGTGCGCCACTGGCGGAGCTGGTGCTGGAGGTCGGCGAGGAGCCGCGCCCAGCCGGGATGGTCGCCGGGGTGGAGGCGCTCGAGGAGGGCCTCGTCGACGTTTAGCTCGACCACCGGGCGGGGAGCGCCCGGCATCGGCGGCTCCTGGGGCGTCGTGGTGGTCTCGGCGGGGCGGTGACGCGTGATGAGCGCGGCCACCAGGGCGCCCGCGGCGTCGGTGACCGCCACCCGCCACTCGGCGTCCGCGTGGGCCGCGGCGAGCTCGCGCGCCACCCCGGCAGCCACCACGCCCCAGCCCGGAAGTCGTGCGGGTCGGTCGTCGAGTCGGAGCAGTGTGCCCAGCCCCACCCGCAGCTCGAACCGCGACTGCCGCGTGGGCCGCCGCATACCGGCACCCTCACCTGCCGGGACGTCGTCGTCGCCCGCACGGTCGGCCGGAGCAGCTGTCGCGGCATCAGCACGGTCGGCTCCGCCACCCGGAGCGTCGCCACCCCGAGCGTCGCCACCCCGAGCGTCGCCACCCAGAGCGTCGCCACCCAGAGCGTCGTCACCAGGAGCGCCGCCACCAGGAGCGTCGCCATCGGGAGCGTCGCCACCGGGCCCCGCCGGTGGCGCCTCGGCGGGGTCGGGCGCGCGGCGGGGGCGGGGGTCGTCGGGCCGGGCTGCGGCGAGCACGGCCGCGACGAGCTCGGCGTCGGAGGCGCCGGCGTTGTCGGGGTGGAAGACGGCGAGGAAGACGTCGGCGCGGATGGTCTCGATGAGCCCCGGGTGGCCCGCCGCCTGGGCCCGGGCGGCGAGCACGTTGATGCGCCGGACCGTGCGCACCCCGCCCTCGAGGGGCAGGTCCATGGCGGAGAGGTTGACGGTGCCCGCCTCGGTGCAGCGCGCCCGGACACGACGCTGGCGGCGGTGCTGGCGGTACAGCTCCTCCGCCCACGCGGGGTCGAGGGCCTTGGCGAGCGCCTGCACGCGGTCGATCAACCGCGAGGGCGTCATCGTCGCCGCCTGGTCCACCAGCTCGCCGATCACGGTCGCCGCGTGCTCCTCGGCCAGCGCCGTCGTCCAGCGCACGAGGATGGCGACCCGCTGCTCGTCGATCCGGCCCTCGCGCCACGCGGCGCCGAGGCGGGGGTGGCGTTCGGCGGCCTCGGCGAGGTCGAGCACCCGGCCCACGGCCGTGCGGGAGGCGGCGAGCACGATGCGCAGCTCGTCGCCCGCCTCGGGCACGTCCATCTCGGCCCGGCCGCCCGGCGCCGTCGGATCGGCCAGGGCGGCCTCGCGGGCACAGGCGTGGAAGCAGGCCTGCTGGTGCGCGAGCTGGCGGCGCTGGGCGGCCACCAGGCGCACCGTGTCGTACGGCGACACCCGCTGCGGATCGATCCGTTCGAGGACGGCGCCCAGTGCGGCGCCGGCGGGGGTCTCCTCGAGCCCCGCCGGCACCTCCTGCCAGCCACCATCGAACACGTGTTCGATCGTAGCGACCACCCCCGACACCGCGGGGCCGTTCGGTCAGATCCGCTGCACCCACGCGACCACGAGCAGCACCGCACCCAGCGCCACCAGCCCCGACACGGGCACGACCCACGCCCGCCGCACCCGCCCCAGCAGGTGCTCGGACAGCGCGACGTGCAGCGTCCCGAGCCCCCACCACACCAGCGCCACCACGAGCAGGACCCCGACCCACGCCCACGCGTGCGCCGCCCACGCCCCGACGAGGCCCGGACCGCCCCACGCGTCGTCGTAAGGGCCCTCCACGAGGAACCCGTAGAACGGGCCGCGCGCCGTGGCCACCAGCGCCGTCCAGGTCAGCCACCAGAACACCAGCCCGTGCAGCAACCCCAGCAGCCCGTGGAGCGACACCCGCCGGCCGGGGACGCGGTCGGCGCCGACGGTCGTGGTCCGCGCGCCGCCGCTCGCGAGGTGGCGGCGGGCGGTGTCCACCCCGCCCTCCGGGCCGCTGACCGCGATCGCCATCAGCTCGCCCGCCGACGCCGGCACCAGCCCGAGCCCGTACGCGAGCGCCCGCCCGCCCCGACGCCACGGCCCCGCATCCCCGGCGCCGGCCCGACGGCCGCCCGCGACCAGAGAATGGCCGCCCGCCCCGGCCGCAGGACGGCCGCCGTCCCTGCCCGCCACGGCCACACGGCGACCGCCGCGGCTCTCGTCGTCCATGCCTGCCACGTCCACGGGACGATCGCCGCGACCGTCACCGTGACACTCAGCGCCACCCCGCCCGACCGGCACCCCCACCCCGGAGCCACGGGACGACGTCACGGCCGGGACGGAGAGCGAGGCGTGGCCCATGCCCCGGGACGCTAGGGATCCACGGAGCCCCGCGAATCAGCCCGAGGGACCGGATCCGCCTCCCCCTGAGGTACTACATCAGCTCCAGCACGAAGGGGAGCTCCTGCACCCCGTACCAGGCCAGCTCGTGGCCCTCGGCCTCGCCGAGGGTGAACTCGGCGTCCGGGTCCCCCAGGTCGGCGGCGTCCACGACCGCCGCGGCGGCCCGCACCGCGTCGCCGGCCTCCTCGAGGTCGAGGTGCACGGCCGCCAGGCGCGCCATCGGGATCGCCCCGTCCACGCGCACCACGGCGTCGTCGAGGTCGGGCCGCAGGGTGACGTCGTCGACGTCCGCGCTCACGACCGCCCGGCGCGGCGGCGCCGACGGGTCGTCCGCCAGCTCGGTGGCCAGCAGGCGCAGCGACGCCCGGGCGGCCTCGCTCATGGCGACGTACTCGAGCTCCTCGTCGTCCCCCACCGCGTACGCCTCGCGCAACCGCGGCGTCAGCGCGAACGCGGTGCCCGAGAGCGGCTGCAGCTGCTCGGTGTCGAGCAGGCGCCGCAGACCGGCCACCGTCGCCGGGACGTAGATCCTCACCGTTCCCCCGTCCTGTCCTCGCCGACCCACCGCGCCGCCGTCGTCCGCAGCGCCACCTGCGCGACCTCGGCCTGCTTGCGCGGGTCCATGACGTTCCACCCGGTGACGGCACGGTCCTCGGCGTCCGGGGCGTGCTCGGTCACCACGATCCCGGCGGCCCGCAGCCGCGCCACCTCCCGGTCGGAGCGCCCGCCGATCAGCCCGCGCAGCCAGCCGTCGGTGGCGCCGACCGGATCCGACCACACCGTCGGCGCCGCCCCCGTCCGGGCCAGGGGTGCGAGCACGAGGGCCTCGTCGACGCGGGGGAGGTCGGCGTCGAGCAGGAGGTCCGCGGACGTCGCCGAGCACACACCGCCGTCCACGTAGCGACGCCCACCGATCCGCACCGGCGAGAACCAGCCGGGCACCGCGCACGACGCCGTCGCCGCCTCCGCCATCGTCGCGGGCGGCGCGCCGCGACGCCCGAACGGGACGCGGGCGCCGCTGTCGTAGTCCATGGCGACGATCCGGACCTGCGGGTGCTCCGGCCACTGCTCGTGGGCCCACTTGGTGGCCCAGCGGTGCAGCCCGGTGGTGTCGCCGCGCCCGGTCGGCAGCAGTGCCGCCCCGAACGCCAGCGGCGGGAACCGTCGCGGCCGCCGCGCGATCTCCCCCAGCAGCCGCAGCGACCCCGGCCCGATCCGCGGCATGGGCGGCAGACCCCGGCGTGCGGTCGACCGCGGCGCACCCCGGGGCCGCGACGGCGCGGGCGGCGGGTCGAGGAGCGACGCGAGCATGTCGGACACCGGCACCCCGCTCGCCAGCGCCGCGGCGACGACCGAGCCCGCCGAGGTCCCGACCATCACGTCGGCGTCCCGCGCGTCGCGCCCGGTGGCCCGCTCCCAGGTGGTCAGGGCGGCGACCATCCACGCGTAGCCCAGCTGGCCGCCCGTCCCGAGGACCAGGCCGAAGCTCACCGCGGACCCGTCATCGGGGAACCGTCGCCCGCAGCTCGGCCAGCGACTCGGTGACGAGCTCGCCCAGCTCGTCGACGTCGGCCATCGAGTCGCGGTCGGCGTTGAACCCGTAGAACACCCCGCCGTCGTACGACGTCAGCCCCACCGCCAGCGACTGCCCCTTGGCCAGCGGCACCACGGGGTACATCTCGAGCATCTTCGCCCCGGCCGCGTACAGCGCGTGCTGCGGACCGGGGACGTTGGAGACGACGAGGTTGAACAGCCGCCGCGCGACGCCGTTGGCCGCCCGCGCTCCGAGGGCGTGCAGCGTCGGCGGCGCGAACCCACCCACGCGGACCAGCGCGTTCGCCCCCACCGACTGCCCCGACTCCCGGTGCTCGCGCATCGCGTGCGCCACGTGGTGCATCCGCAGCACGGCGTTGGGCTCCCCGACGGGCAGGTCGACGAGGAACGACGCGATCTGGTTGCCCAGCAGCCCCGCGCCCGCGATCGACCCCGTCGTCTCCGCGTCCCCGCGCACCGACAGCGGCACCATCGCCCGCATCGTCGTCGTCGGCGACACCGTCGCGCCCCGCGAGAGCAGCCAGTTGCGCAGCGCCCCCGAGATGACCGCCAGCACGACGTCGTTGATCGTCCCCCCGTGGGCGCGGCGGACGGCGCGGTAGTCCTCGAGGTCGGTGCGGGTCATCGCGAAACGGCGCTGGGTCGAGATCGGCACGTTGAGCGGGCTCACCGGCGCCGGGCGCACCGCCGTCCGCACCGCCGAGAACAGGCCGCCGGCCACGCCCGCGACCTTGGTGACGGTGTCCGCCGCGTCCCGCACCGCGTCCCGGGCGGCCTCGACGGCGTTGCCGGGGCGGGAGACGTTCTCGCTGACGGCGTCGTAGATCAGCCGCCACGACGACGGCTCCCGGCGCGCGACCCACTCGTCGTCGGGCGTCGCACGACCCCCCGCGGTGTCGTCGAGCACGACCTGCCCGATGTCGATCGACGCGACCCCGTCGACCATCGCCTGGTGGGTCTTCGTCACCAGCGCGACCCGGCCCCCGGACAGCCCGTCGACCAGGTACATCTCCCACAGCGGACGGGTGTGGTCCAGCGGCCGCGACATGAGGCGGGCGACGAGGTCGCACAGCGCCCGCTCGGTCCCCGGTGGGGGCAGCGCGGAGCGGCGCACGTGGTAGGTGACGTCGAAGTCGACGTCGTCGATCCACACCGGCCGGGCCATCCGCCCGGGCACCTCGCGGATCTTCTGCCGGTAGCGCGGGACCAGCCCGATCCGGCTCGAGATCAGCTCGACGAGGCCGTCGTAGTCGAACCCGGACCGGGGCTTGCGGAAGATGGACACGCTCCCGACGTGCATCGGCGTCGTCGGTTGATCCATGTAGAGGAACGAGGCATCCAAGGCCGACAGGCGGTCCGGCATGGCCGCGATCGTCGCACAGTGCCCGACCTCGGGCCGGGGGTCGGGCGGTCTGCCAGGCTGGTCGTGATGTCGCCCTCACCCAGCTCACGGTCCGATCGCCCCGTCTCGCCCAAGGACGCGTTCGTGACGGTGTACGGGCGCAAGCCGGTGCTCGAGGCCCTGGGGGATCCGGCGCTGGAGGTGGACAAGGTCGTGCTGGCCGAGGGCGCCGACCGCGACGCCGTCCGCACCTTCACCGAGGCCGCCCGTGCCCGCGGCCTGGTGCTGCAGCGGGCGTCCGCGCAGCGGGTGAAGGTCCTCGCCGGCAACGGGCGCCAGGACCAGGGCGTGCTCGCCGACGTCGTCGCCCCGCGGATGCGGCCGATCGAGCACTTCCTCGCCGACCTGCCCGACCACGCCGACGCCCGCGTCCTCGTGCTCGACGGCCTGACGAACCCCGCCAACGTCGGCATGATCCTGCGCTCGGCCACCGGTGCGGGCCTCGAGGGCGTGCTCCTGCCGCGGCGGGGCGCGCCGGCGATCGACCCGCTGGTCATCAAGGCGTCGGCGGGCGTCGCCTTCCACGCCCCGGTCCTGCGGGCCCGCTCCGCCGCCGACGGCCTCGCGGCGCTGGCCGAGGCGGGGTTCGTGCTGCTGGGGCTGGACGGACCGGGAGCAGCGGGTCCGGGGACCGCGCCGCCGTCGCTGTTCGAGGCCGAGCTGCCGGGCCGGGTGGCGCTGGTGGTCGGCGGGGAGACCGACGGGATCACCGACGACGTGCGCGGCGAGCTGCACGGCACGGTGACGATCCCGCTCGCGCCCGGCGTGGAGTCGCTCAACGCCGCCGTCGCCGCCTCGGTCGCCTGCTTCGAGCTGGCGCGCCGGCGGGGCTGACTTCCCCGGATCGGCCTCCGCCGGCCCGACCGCCTGCCTAGGCTCCACGGCGTTCCCCTGCGGACCGGCCTCCTCCCCCGGCGCCGCCGAGCCCCGCGCGCCCGGGAGGACCCGCGTGACCGCGATGCGCAGCCCCGACACCGTCTGCACCGCCCCGAGACGGGCCCGGCGGGTGGGCGAGGTGCCCACCCCGCAGGTCCGGCCGCTGGCCGAGGTGCTCGCCGGCGCTCCCCCGGCGCCCCGCGTCGCGCCGGACCCCGACGCCCGCACGCGCCGCGCCCAGGACGAGCTCGACCGCCTCGCCGCCGCCCTGCGGCCCGTCGCGGCGCGCCTGCTCACGGCGGTGGGCGACGTGCTGGCCGGGCGAAGGCCGGCGACGCACCTGGAGGCCCTGCTCGCGCCCGAGGCCCTGGCCGCCCTGGCCCGGGCGGCGCCGGGCGCGGGTGGTCCGGGGGTGGGTGGTCCGGGCGCGCGTGGTCCGGCCGGTACCGCCGCCCCGCGCGGCACGACCGGCGCCCGTGGCGGCATCGGCCCCACGCTGCGCGGCCTGCGGGTGTGCGCCGTGGGCCCCCGGGCCGTGGAGGTCGCCGCCGTGGTGCCCGGCCCCGACCGCGTGCGCGCCGTGGCCGCCCGCCTCGAGCGCACCGACGACGGCGCCGCCCACCCCGGGCGCTGGCGCGTGGTGGCGCTGTGCCCGGGATGAGGCGCGCGATCAGCCCGGCGTGCGGGGCGGCGCCCCGTGGCACTGCTTGTACTTGCGCCCCGAGCCGCACGGGCAGGGCGCGTTGCGCGACGGCGTGTCCGCGCGCCGGGCCTGCTGCGGGTTGGCCCGGGCGGCGCGCCCGCCGGCCGCCGCCCCGTCGCCCGCGGCGTGGCGCGCGACCTGGCCGTCCTCGTCCGGGCCGCTGTAGTTCAGCTCCTGCGGGCGCCGCCCGCCGAGCCCCGCGCCGCGGAACGCCTCCGGCATCGCGCCCTGGCCCAGCTGCGAGAGCGCCGGGCCGGCAGCCGTCGCCGACCCGCCGTCCTGGGTCTCGGGGACGGGCGCCCCCCGCTGGCCGTCACGCTGCGCGCGCCGTCCGCCCCGCGGGCCGCCGGGGCGCTGCGAGCCCGGGTCGGGGCCGCGGGCCGGACGCCCGGGACCACCGTTCGCGCCCTGCCCACCGCGGGCGGCGGCGGGCTGCTGCGGCTGGGCTTGCGGAGCCGCCGGGGCGCGCTGGGGCACCGGGATCGCGCTGGTCGGGGCGCCGGCCAGGCGCGGGTCGACCGGCAGCGGGGCCGCGCCCGACGTCGAGGGCGTCTGGCTGGTGCGCGGGTCGGGGGTGTCCGGCGTGATCGCCGCCTGCACGCTGGTGTCCGTGCTCGGGTTGGCCCCGGGCACGGCGTCGACGGGCGCCTGCTCCTCGACCTGGATGGTCAGGTTGAACAGGAACGCGACGGACTCCTCGCGGATGCCCTCCATCATGGAGGTGAACATCTCGTAGCCCTCGCGCTTGTACTCGATCTTCGGGTCGCGCTGGGCCATCGCGCGCAGACCGATGCCCTGCTTGAGGTAGTCCATCTCGTACAGGTGCTCGCGCCACTTGCGGTCGAGCACCGACAGGACGACCTGCCGCTCGAGCTCGCGCATCCCGCCCTGCGGCGCGATGCGGTCGATCTCCTCCTCGCGGCGGGCGTACGCCGCGAGCGCGTCCTCGCTGAGCACCTCGACCAGCAGGTCGCGGTCGATGTCGTCGTGCTCCTCGACGAGGTCCTCCCACGCGACCCCGACCGGGTAGAGCTGGCCCAGCCCGGTCCAGAGCTTCTCGAGGTCCCAGTCCTCGCTGTAGCCCTCGGACGTCGCGCCGTCGACGTACGCGGTGACCACGTCGACGATCATGTTCTGGACCTGCTCGGAGAGGTTCTCGCCCTCCAGCACGCGGTGGCGCTCGGCGTAGATCACCGTGCGCTGCTGGTTCATGACCTCGTCGTACTCGAGGATGTCCTTGCGGGCCTCGAAGTTCTGCTGCTCGACCTGCGTCTGCGCGCTGCGGATCGCCCGCGAGACCATCTTGGCCTCGATCGGCATGTCCTCGGGCAGGTTGAACCGATTCATGATCGACTCGACCATCGCCCCGTTGAACCGGCGCATGAGCTCGTCACCGAGCGACAGGTAGAACCGGGACTCGCCCGGGTCGCCCTGACGGCCCGAGCGGCCACGCAGCTGGTTGTCGATGCGCCGCGACTCGTGGCGCTCGGTGCCCAGGACGTAGAGACCGCCGGCCTCCTTGACCTCCTCGGCCTCCCGCTCGACCTCGTCCTTGACCTCGGCGAGCGTCCCGTCCCACGCCGCCTCGTACTCCTCGCGGGTGTCGACCGGGTCGAGGCCCTTCGCGCGCAGGCGCTGGTCGGCGATGAAGTCGGGGTTGCCGCCGAGCACGATGTCGGTGCCGCGGCCGGCCATGTTGGTGGCGACCGTGACCGCCCCGCGCCGCCCGGCCTGGGCGATGATCGACGCCTCCTGCTCGTGGAACTTCGCGTTGAGCACCGAGTGCTCCACGCCCCGCTCCGTGAGCAGCTTCGCGAGGTACTCCGAGCGCTCGACGCTCGTCGTGCCGATGAGCACCGGCTGGCCGCGCTCGTAGTGCTCGGCGACGTCGTCGGCCACGGCCTCGAACTTGGCCGGCTCGGTCTTGTAGACCAGGTCGGGCTGGTCGATGCGCTGCGGCGTGCGGTTGGTCGGGATGGTGACCACGCCGAGCTTGTAGGTCTTCGAGAGCTCCGCCGCCTCGGTCTGGGCGGTACCGGTCATCCCGCAGAGCTTCTCGTAGAGGCGGAAGTAGTTCTGCAGCGTGATCGTGGCCAGCGTCTGGTTCTCGGCCTTGATCTCGACGCCTTCCTTGGCCTCGATCGCCTGGTGCAGGCCCTCGTTGTAGCGCCGGCCGACGAGCACGCGGCCGGTGAACTCGTCGACGATCAGGACCTCGCCGTCGCGGACGATGTAGTCCTTGTCGCGGAGGAAGAGCTCCTTGACCTTGATCGCGTTGTTCAGGTACCCGACGAGCGGGGTGTTCGCGGCCTCGTAGAGGTTGTCGATGCCGAGCTGGTCCTCGATGAAGGACACGCCCTCCTCGGTGACACCGATCGTCTTCTTGCGCTCGTCGACCTCGTAGTGCACGTCCTTGGTCATCTTCGGCGCGAGGCGCGCGAACTCGGTGTACCAGCGCGCGCTCTGCTCGGCGGGACCCGAGATGATCAGCGGGGTGCGGGCCTCGTCGATGAGGATCGAGTCGACCTCGTCGACGATCGCGTACGTGTGGCCGCGCTGCACGCACTCCGCCTTGGACCAGGCCATGTTGTCGCGCAGGAAGTCGAAGCCGAACTCGTTGTTCGTGCCGTAGGTGATGTCGGCCTGGTACGCGCGGCGGCGCTCGTCGGACGGCATGCCGGAGTAGATGGCGCCGACCTCGAGGCCGAGGAAGCGGTGCACGCGGCCCATCCACTGCGAGTCGCGCTGCGCCAGGTAGTCGTTGACGGTGACGACGTGGACGCCCTCGCCGGCGATGGCGTTGAGGTACGCCGGCAGCGTCGAGACCAGCGTCTTGCCCTCGCCGGTACGCATCTCGGCGACGTTGCCCTCGTGCAGGGCCGCCCCGCCCATGATCTGCACGGGGTAGTGGAACTGGCCCAGCGTGCGGGACGCGGCCTCGCGCACGACGGCGAAGGCCTCGGGCAGCAGGTCGTCGAGCGACTCGCCGTCGGCGTAGCGCTCGCGGAACTCCTCGGTCTTCGCCCGCAGCTCGGTGTCGGTCAGCTCGGCGGTCTCGTCGGCGAACGTGTCGACGTAGTCCGCGATCTTGCCGAGGCGCTTGACCGTACGCGCCTCACCGGCACGCAGCAGTCGGTTCAGGACCACGGTGACCTCGCTCGTCCTCGTCGGCGCCACGGATGCAGGGCCCACGACACGCGCACGGCCACGGGCCCGTCCCCATCGTAGGTGCTCCGGGGACGGGCCCTGTGGCCGCGTGCGGTCCCGACGGTCCTCGACGACCGCCGAGGGACTACTCGACGAGCGCGATGACGCCGTACGCGTAGCCGTGGCGGCGGTACACGACGCTCGGCCGGCCGGTCGCCTTGTCGGCGAACAGGAAGAAGTCGTGCCCGACGAGCTCCATCTGCGAGAGGGCGTCGTCCACCGTCATCGGGATCGCGTGGTGCTCCTTGTGCCGCACCACCTGGCCCGGCGCGTACTCCTCCTCCGGGATGTCGTCGCCGAGGTCCTCGGGCCGGTCGTCGGGCCGGTCGTCGGCCGGGACCCGCGCCGCCGGCACGTCGACCGACCAGTCGTCGGGCGCCTCGCGCTCGAGCAGCTCGGTGGCGGTCGCCGCGGACGAGGCGATCGGGCTCTCCGGGGCGCTGAGGGCACCGGTGGCCCGCGCGACGGAGACCGGCACGCGACGGCCGTGGCTCACGCGACGGCGGTCGTGCGCACGGCGCAGGCGGGCCTCGAGGCGCGCCACGGCCTGGTCGAGGGCGCAGTAGAAGTCAGCTGAGCATCCTTCGCCGCGGACCACGGGGCCGCGTCCGCGGCCGGTGATCTCGACGCGCTGACAGTTCTTGGACCGGCGGGGGTTCGGCTCGTGGGAGAGCTGGACCTCCATCCGCACGATCTTGTGGTCGTAGCGCTCGAGTCGCGACAGCTTGTCTGCCGTGTGCTCGCGGAAGTGTTGCGGGACCTCGACGTTGCGTCCGCAGACGACGATCTCCAAGACGACCTCCCGGTCTGGGGATGGCTGCGCGGCCCACTCGACCGGGGAGGGATCAGCACGCCTCGCCGGGACCCGGACCGCGTCCAACTGCGACGTTCGCGCCTCCTGTCGTTCACGGATCAGGATGTGAGGCGTCACCGTAGTGTCGACCGCCGTTCCTGCGGAAGGTCCGATCCGCCCGTTCCCGGCCGCTCGGACGACACCCGACCGGGGGGTTCACCCCGGGTGGAGGAGTCCGGGCGGGTGAGCACCCCCACCGCGCGACGACCTCACCCGGACAGACGATCGCCGGGCACGACGGTCCGCCACGGTGAGCACCACGACCACGTCGACCGGGCGTCCCGCTGCCGCGAGCACCCGCGTCGCCGCCCGCGCCGTGGCCCCGGTGGTCAGCACGTCGTCGAGCAGGGCGACCGCGCAGCCCGGCGGTGGGAGGCCGCGGGGCCGCAGCCGCAGGTGGCGGGCGAGGTTGTCGGCGCGGGCCGCGGCGTCGAGGCCGACCGAGTCCGCGGCGCCGCGACCGAGCGACAGCGCGCGGGACACGCAGGGCACGTCTCCCCCGCCGGCCCGGGACCCGCGCACCACCGCCCGCGCCAGCCGCAGCACGTGGTCGCCACCGCGGGCCCGGGCGGCGGACGGTCGGGACGGCGCGGGCACGAGGGCCGCGGGCGGCACCGCGCCGGCGCGCAGCGCCTCGGCGACCAGGCCCGCGAGCGGACGGGCCAGCTCGCGGCGGCCCCGCTCCTTGTAGGACAGCAGCACCTCGCGCGGGCTGCCCGCGTACGGCGCCAGCGCGAGCACCGGCGGCAGCCCCGGCACCTCGAGCAGGGCGGGCGCGCGCCAGCGGTCGCGGCACGCCGCGCACCACCGGGTGCCCTCCCGGCCGCACCCGGCGCACGGCGCGGGCAGCAGCAGGTCGGCCAGGGCGAGGAACGCCTCGCCCAGCCGTCGACCGTCTCGTCGGGGCACGGCCGCCAGCCTCGGACCGGGCGCCGGCGGGGCGCCAGCACGGCGCCGGACGGCCGTGGACGCGTCCGGCCGATGGGGACGCGCACCCGGCCGAGGGGGACAGCGGGCAGGTCGGGGTCGTCAGCGGTCGGGGTCCTCAGCGGTCGGGGTCGTCAGCGGTGCGGGTCGTCAGCCCGGGTACGCCGGCACCGTCGAGGCCTCGAAGCCGGGCACGGCCTGCCAGACGTCGCCGCCGCTGGCGCTGCCGCCGTCGAGGGGCAGGGTCCAGGTGCCGCTCTGGTCGGCCACGACGAGCGGGCGGCCCGGGCGGGCGGCGACGGCCGTGACCGGCGGCGTCAGGTTCGTCGTCGACAGGGACTCGAGGTCCAGGCCGTCGACCGAGACCAGGGTGACGGGCCGGTCGGCGCGGTTGCCGACGGCGACGAGCTGGTCGGTGCGGGTCCAGCCGATGTCGAGGACCTGGTCGAGCGCCTCCGGCCGCAGGGCCGTCACCGACCCGAGGCGGGCCCCGCCCGTGGTGTCCCGCGCGATCGCCGCCACGAGCACCCGCCCGCCGGCCACGAGCGCGAGGCGCGCCCCGTCCGGCGAGATGCGCAGCGCCGACAGCGGCCCGGGCGCCCCGGGCGTCGGGGCGACCCCCGCCCCGGCCAGCGCGGACGCGTCGACGCCCACCGGGCGCACCGCCCCGCCCGGTCCCTGCTTGACGGCGCGCACGACGGTGGTGCCGTCGAGCACCGACCAGACCTCGGCGCCGTCGGGGGTCCAGGTGGGACGGGCCAGCGAGCGGCCCTCGACGCCGCTGGCCGTCAGCTCGGACCCGCCCGTGCCGGTGAGCAGGCGCGTGCGGGTCGCCGCGGGGTCGCCGCCCGGGCCGTCCTCGGCGACCAGCGCGACGTCGCCCTCGAAGCTCGCCGACGCCGACACCGCGCGGTAGGTGCCGCGCCCGGCCGGCCCGCCCGCGGGCTCCCCGGAGAGCAGGCGCAGCCGCCCGGCGTCGGCGACGAGCACGGGGACCTCGGTGTCGCCGGGCCCGCCGACGACCGGGTCCGCGGGCAGGTCGGGGCGCCGCGCGACCGGGAGGGGCAGGCCCCGGAGGGTCTCGGTGACGTCGACCTCCGGCGTCGCGGGCAGCAGCGGCTCGCCGTCGACGAGCAGCCGCGTGCGCGTCACCCCGATCCCGGCGAGCGTCAGCGACACCTGCTGGGCGATCTCGCGGCGCCGCGGGTCGTCGAGCGGGCCGGTGCGGGCGAGGTCGACCACCGCCGCGCCCTCCGCGGTGGTCGAGACGTCCGAGCGCAGCGTCGTGCCCACCGGCAGCGAGCTCACCGCCGCGCCCGCGAGCGACTCCGAGGGCCCGCTGAGCAGGTACTGCACCGTGCGCGTCGGCACCGAGCGCGCCGGCGTCGTGGCGAGGTAGCGGGGGTCGGACACGGGGCCCGCGCGCTGCGGGTCCAGGAACCACGTGCGCACCGGGCGGGTGTTCGCGCGCAGGTCCGAGCGCCGCACGATCGTGCCCGTCGGCAGCGTGGCGATGCGCCACTGGCCGTTCTGCTCGACGAGGCCGACGTCCACCTCGAGCGGGCGCACCCCGGCGACGAACACGCCCTCGGGGGTGAGGACGCCGAGCGCGGTGGCCCGGATGCGGACCGCGGCCTCGCCGACGGGGACGGGGCGGTCGGTGAACACCGTGTCGACCTGGTCGTTGACGACGACCGGGGCGGCGCCGTCGTCCCAGGTCCCCGCCGCGCCGGGCGTGAGGAAGGCGCGCGCGGCCCGGTGCCGCTCGGCGGTGGCCCCGGAGGCCAGCACCCAGCCGCGCACCGTCTCCAGCGGCCCGGCGTCGCGCATGGGCCCGGGCGGGGCGCTCGGCTCCGCCGCGTCGCCGACCCGGCGCAGCACGGTGACCTCGGACGACCCGGGCACCGAGGCGCACCCGGCGGTGAGCGCCAGCGCGAGGAGGAGCACGCCGAGCAGGCGCCGCGGGCGGGATCGGCTCACCGGACCACCGAGGAGGTGCCGGGGTCCGCGGGCGGGGCGGGCTCGGGGAGGTCGGGAGGGACCAGCTCGCCGTCCGCGCCCGCCTCGTCGTCGTCGGGCGGGGGCAGGGCGGTGCCGGCGGTGGGCGCGGCGTCGTGGATGCCGGGCTCGGCGGCCGCGGGCGCGGCGGCCACGGGCAGCAGGGGCAGGGGGCTGGTGCGCAGGCGCTCGCCGTGGCGCAGCGGCAGGGTCAGGCGGAACACCGCGCCGCGGTCGACCTCGCCCCACGCCTGCAGCCAGCCGCCGTGCAGGCGCGCGTCCTCGAGGCTGATCGCGAGCCCGAGACCGGTGCCGCCGCTGCGCCGCTGGCGCGACGGGTCGGCGCGCCAGAACCGGTTGAACACCAGGCCCGCCTCGCCGGGCTTGAGCCCGATGCCGTGGTCGCGCACGACCACCGCGAGCGCGCCCTCGTCGGCCGCCAGCCGGACCTCGATGGGCCGGCTCTCGCCGTGGTCGATGGCGTTGGCGAGCAGGTTGCGCAGGATGCGCTCGACGCGCCGCGGGTCGATCTCGGCGAGGACCTGGTCGGGGAGGTCGAGCAGCAGCGGCGTGTGGGTCTCGTCGACGAGGTGCCGGACGGTCTCCGCCGCGCGGCGCACCACCGCGCCGACGTCGACGGTCTCGAGGCCCAGCTCGGCCATGCCGGCGTCGAGGCGGCTGATCTCCAGCAGGTCGGACAGCAGGGTCTCGAAGCGGTCGAGCTCGTCGACCAGCAGCTGCGCCGACCGCGCGGCCGTGATCTCGGCGGGGTCGACCTGGGCGTGCAGCACCTCGGCGGCCATCCGCACGGTGGTCAGCGGCGTGCGCAGCTCGTGGCTGACGTCGGAGGTGAACCGGCGCTGCAGCGCCCCGAACTCCTCGAGCTGGCGGATCTGCGACTGGATGCTCGCCGCCATCTCGTTGTACGACTCCGCGAGCCGCGCGACCTCGTCGTCGCCGTGCACCGGCATCCGTTCGTCGAGGTGGCCGTCGGCGAAGCGCTCGGCGACGTCGGCGGCCTGGCGGACCGGGCGCACGACCTGCCGCGTCACCACCGACGAGATGCCCGCGAGCAGCACGAGCAGGACGCCCGCGGCGAGCGCCAGCGTGCTCTGGACGAGCGCGAGCGTGCGCTGCTCGGCCGAGAGCGGGAAGAGCAGGTAGAGCTGCAGGTTGCGCCCGGCGGTGCGCACGGGCTGGCCGACCACCAGCGTCGGCACCGGCGCGGCCTGGCCCGACGAGGCGACCGTGAGGTACTTCGTCGCGAGGAAGCCCTGCAGGACCGGCGCGCGCAGCTGCGGCGGGATGATCTGCGCCGGCCCGGCGCTGACCTCGCCCCTCCCGCCGGGCACCGTCGGCAGCGTGCCGGGCACCGCGCCCACGGTGTCCGAGCCCGCGATGAGCACCGCGTCGAACGCGCCGGCGTCGCTGACGGGGTCGGTGCCGCGGGCCAGCCCGCCCTGCTCGGCGTCCTGGCCGCTGGTGGACAGCCGGTCGAGGACGTCGTCGAGCACCGCCTGGGCGCCGTCGCGGTCGGGGTCGATGCGGGCGAGGTCGCGCTCGAGGGCCTGGCGCGAGATGTCGGCCTGGATGAGGGCGGCCTGCTCCTTGCCCTGCACCAGCCGGTCGGCGATCTGGGTCTGCAGCACCAGCCCCAGCACCGCCACGACGACCACCGACATGGCGAGCGTCGAGAGCACCACCCGCAGCTGCATCGAGCGCCGCCACAGCACGCGGACCTGGCCGACGCGCTCCGCGGCGAAGCGGTCGAGCCGGCGGCGGACGCCCATCAGCACGGTGGGGCTCCGATCAGGGCGGGCCGGCCTTGTACCCCACGCCGCGGACCGTCAGCACGACCTCGGGGTGCTCCGGGTCGACCTCGACCTTCGAGCGCAGCCGCTGCACGTGCACGTTGACCAGCCGCGTGTCGGCGGCGTGCCGGTAGCCCCAGACCTGCTCGAGCAGGACCTCGCGGGTGAACACCTGGCGCGGCTTGCGCGCGAGCGCCACCAGCAGGTCGAACTCCAGGGGCGTCAGCGGGATGGTGCGCCCGTCGCGGCGCACCTGGTGGGCCGGGACGTCGATGGTGACGTCGCCGATCTGCATCTGCTCGGCCGGCTCGGCCGGGAACTGCCGCAGGCGCGCCCGGATGCGCGCGACGAGCTCCTTCGGCTTGAAGGGCTTGACCACGTAGTCGTCCGCCCCGGACTCCAGCCCGAGCACGACGTCCACCGTGTCGGTCTTCGCCGTCAGCATGACCACCGGCACCCCGGACTCCGCCCGGATCGCCCGGCACACGTCGATGCCGTTCATCCCCGGGAGCATGAGGTCGAGCAGCACCAGGTCGGGCGAGCTCTCGCGCAGCGCCGGCAGCGCGGCCGTGCCGTCGCCGACCACCGTCGTCTCGAAGCCCTCGCCCTCGAGGACGATCGTCAGCATCTCCGCCAGCGAGGCGTCGTCGTCCACCACGAGGATCCGAGAGCTCATGTCTCAATGGTGTCACTTCTCACCGACGATCCGGAGCCGATGTCGCCCGACGATCGCCCGACGAGCCGTTCTGCGACCACGGACTCCGCCGTTCGGGTGACCGCCGCGTGCCCGTCCTCGGCCCCGACCACCGACCAGGGGGCCAGCCAGGCGCGCTCGACGAGCTGGTCGTACACCGCCGCGCAGCGCGCCTGCAGCGCCGCGTCGGACTCGTAGCCGTCCGGGGTGCGGGTCGGGTCGGCCGCGGCGCGCTCGCGGACCCGGCGCGCGGCGACCTCGCCGGGGACGCGGACGAGCACCTGCGCGTCCGGGGCGGGCACCCCGAGCCGGTCGATCTCCAGCGCGTGCACCCACGCCACGAACGCCCCGTCGACGTCCTCCTCGCGGCGCGCGGCGCCGTAGGCGGCGTTCGAGGCGACGTAGCGGTCGACGAGGACGAGGTCGTGCGCGTCCCGGGCGGCGCGGAGCTCCGCGGCCGCGTCCGCCCGGTCGAGGGCGAACAGCACGGCCATCGCGTGCACCGAGCCGCGCAGGTCACCGTGCTCGCCGTGCAGCGCCTCGCCGGCCAGCCCGGCGTGGACGTCGGCGTCGTAGCGGGGGAACGCGAGCGTGGCGACGCTCGCGCCCCGCCGGCCGGCGGCGTCGGCGAGGGCCGCGACCAGCGTCGCCTTGCCCGCCCCGTCGAGACCCTCGACGGCCACCATCACGCCCACGTCGGAACCCTATGCGGCGGGCCCGTGGGTCCTGAGCGAAGGGCCCCGTCGGGCGGACGGCCCCGGAGATCAGGAGGACGTCGGGCACCGCGGGCGAGCCGGCGAGGTGCCTGCCGTCCTGCTGATCTCCGGCGGGCTCGCCGGCCGCGGGTCCCGGAACGAGCGAAGGGCCCCGTCGCTCGATCTGCTCGAGCGACGGGGCCCTTCGGTCGGTTCAGGCGCGCGCTACCTCAGTAGCGGTAGTGGTCCGGCTTGTACGGACCCTCGACGTCGACGCCGATGTACTCGGCCTGGTCCTTGGTGAGCTTGGTGAGCTCGCCGCCCAGGGCCTCGACGTGCACCTTGGCGACCTTCTCGTCGAGGTGCTTCGGCAGCCGGTAGACCCCGAGCGGGTACTCGTCGTTCTTCGTGAACAGCTCGATCTGGGCGATCGTCTGGTTCGAGAACGAGTTCGACATGACGAAGCTCGGGTGCCCGGTGGCGTTGCCGAGGTTCAGCAGCCGGCCCTCGGACAGGATGATGATCGAGTGGCCGTCGTCGAACTTCCACTCGTCGACCTGCGGCTTGATGTTGATCCGCGTGGTGCCCGACTTCTCGAGCTTCTCCATCTGGATCTCGTTGTCGAAGTGGCCGATGTTGCCCAGGATCGCCTGGTGCTTCATCCGCTTCATGTGGTCGAGGGTGACGATGTCCTTGTTGCCGGTCGTCGTGATGACGATGTCGGCCTCCTCGATCACGTTGTCGAGGGTGTCGACGTCGTAGCCCTCCATGAGCGCCTGGAGCGCGCAGATCGGGTCCGCCTCGGTGACGGTCACGCGGGCGCCCTGGCCGCGCAGCGACTCGGCCGAGCCCTTGCCGACGTCACCGAAGCCGCAGATGACGGCCTTCTTGCCGGAGATCAGCACGTCGACGGCGCGGTTGATGCCGTCGATGAGCGAGTGACGGCAGCCGTACTTGTTGTCGAACTTCGACTTGGTGACCGAGTCGTTGACGTTGATCGCCGGGAAGAGGAGCTTGTCCTCGTTGAAGAACTCGTAGAGCCGGTGGACGCCGGTCGTGGTCTCCTCGGTGACGCCGCGGATGCCGGACGCGACCTTGGTCCAGTACTGCGGGTCCTGCTCCAGCGAGCGTCGCAGCGTGGCCAGCACGACCTGGTACTCGGCCGGGTCGTCGTCGGTGACCGACGGGACGACGCCCGCCTTCTCGAACTCGACGCCCTTGTGCACGAGCATCGTGGCGTCGCCGCCGTCGTCGAGGATCATGTTCGGACCGCGGGTGTCCGAGTCCTTCCACGACATCATCTGCTCGGCGCACCACCAGTACTCCTCGAGCGTCTCGCCCTTCCAGGCGAAGCAGGCGATGCCCTGGGGCTGCTCGGGGGTGCCGTGCGGACCGACGACGACCGCGGCGGCCGCGTGGTCCTGGGTGGAGAAGATGTTGCAGGAGGCCCAGCGGACCTCGGCGCCGAGCTCGACCAGCGTCTCGATGAGCACGGCGGTCTGCACCGTCATGTGCAGGGAGCCGGAGATGCGCGCGCCGTGCAGCGGCTTGGCCTCCGCGTACTCCCGGCGCAGCGCCATCAGACCGGGCATCTCGTGCTCGGCCAGCCGGATCTCCCGGCGCCCGAAGTCGGCCTGACCGAGGTCGGCGACCGCGAAATCGATGCCGTTCCGCTCGGTGTACTTCTCGTTGGCGGTGCCCACTGCGTTCGTCATGACTCCTGCTTCTCTCGAGGGGTCTCGGGTCGTCGGACGGCGGTGGACCGTGGGGCCTCACCCCGTGGCGTTGCGCGGCGCGTCGCGACCTGCTGTGTCGGTGTCGACCAGCGGAGGGAGACACGCCGGGACGTCACAGGGCTCGGAGCACGGTTCACCACCATCCACAGGCGCCCTTGCGATGGTGCGGACCACTGCCGAGCGTGGCGGACGATCGTCGCGACCGGCCGTTGCAGCGCCACTCGACAGCTTCCGTTCGCACGAGGTGTGCGATCGATGCCGTGTACACGAGTCCAGCACAGGCCCCATACCCGGTCAACCGCGACGCGGCCGTCCCGGGGGCACCCGGCCGGGCGGTGCGCCGCGTCCGCGCAGGTGACCGCCGGGGGCGCGGCGGCACCGTCAGCCGGGTCACAACGTCCGCCCGCCGGCCGTCACGGCCCGTCGACCGTCCGTGACCGATCGCTCGCGAGCCGGTCATCCCGGGCACCGGGTCCGTAGGATGCGTGACCGGAACCACAGGACGCCTGGACACACCAGGTCGAGGTCTCAGGAGGCCACGGACGTGCTCGGACAGATGCAGGACTACCCACTCGCCCTGCCGCACGTGTTCCACCGCGCCGAGCAGCTCTTCGCGCACAAGCCGATCGTCGGCGTGGGCGCCGGCGGCACGGTGCACCGCACCGACTACGCGTCGTGGGCCCGGCGCGTCCGGCAGGCCGCGGCCGCGCTCGACACGCTCGGCGTCTCCCCCGAGGGTCGCGTGGGCACGTTCTGCTGGAACAGCCCGGCGCACCTCGAGCTGTACTTCGCGGTGCCGTGCAGCGGGCGGGTGCTCCACACGCTGAACATCCGCCTCTTCACCGAGCAGCTGATCTACATCGCGAACCACGCCGAGGACGAGGTCGTCTTCGTCGACCGGTCGCTGTTCGGCCAGTTCTGGCCGCACGTCGACGAGATGACGACGGTCCGCAAGGTGATCGTCATCGACGACGGCGCGGACACCGCGATCCCCGACGACGAGCGCATCGTGGGCTACGAGGAGCTGCTCTCCTCGGTCGAGCCGTTCGCGGGCCGATTCGAGGTCGCGGACGAGAACCAGGCCGCCGCGATGTGCTACACGTCGGGCACCACGGGCAACCCCAAGGGAGTCGTCTACTCGCACCGCAGCTCGGTGCTGCACTCGATCGCCGTGCTCATGGCCGACGTCGCCGGGCTCGTCGAGCGGGACACCCTGCTGCCGATCGTGCCGATGTTCCACGCCAACGCCTGGGGCACGCCGTACGCGGCGGTGTTCGCCGGATCGTCGATCGTCATGCCCGGCCCGAACATGACCCCGAAGGCGATCGCGGGCATCCTCCGCGACCACAAGATCACGGTCACGGCCGGCGTCCCGACGATCTGGATGGGTGTGCTGCCCGAGCTCGCCGAGGGCGATCTTCCCGACCTGCGCCTGCTGCTCTGCGGCGGGTCGGCGGTGCCGAAGGCGCTGTCCGAGGCGTGGCGCCAGAAGATCGGCCTGCCGATCACCCAGGCCTGGGGCATGACCGAGACCAGCCCCATCGCCACCACGGGCGTCCTCAAGAGCGTCCACGACGGCCTGTCCGACGACGAGCTCGCCGACGTGCGGGCCACCGCGGGCACCCCGTCGCCGCTGGTCGACCTGCGCATCTGCGACCCGGACTCCGGCGAGGTGCTCCCGTGGGACGGCGAGACCTCGGGCGAGCTGCAGGCCGCCGGGCCGTGGATCGCGGCGTCGTACTACCGCAACGAGGACGGCGGCAAGCAGTTCACCGAGGACGGCTGGCTCAAGACCGGCGACGTCGCGGTGATCGACCGGTACGGCTACGTCAAGCTCGTCGACCGCACCAAGGACCTCGTCAAGTCCGGCGGTGAGTGGATCTCCTCGGTCGACCTCGAGAACGAGATCATGTCGATGGAGGGCGTCGCCGAGGCCGCGGTCATCGCGATCCCCGACGAGAAGTGGTCGGAGCGCCCGCTGGCCTGCGTCGTGCCGAAGCAGGGCGTCGAGCTCACCCGCGAGGCGGTGCTCGAGCACATCGCCACCCGTGTGGCGAAGTGGCAGGTGCCCGACGACGTCGTGTTCATCGACGAGGTGCCCAAGACCTCCACGGGCAAGTTCTCGAAGAAGACCCTGCGCGAGAAGTTCGCGGGCCACCAGGCCTGACCCCGGACGCGACGGCGCCCCCGGAGCCCTGGGCTCCGGGGGCGCCGTCGTCCGTACGGGACTACTGCGGCTGGGTCGGCGGGGCCGACGGGCCGCCACCTGGGTTGGCCACCGAGGCCTCCTCGCCGCGCTCGCGCTTGCCGAGCACGGAGTTCCGGCGCGAGTAGGCGAAGTAGATGACCACGCCGAGGACCATCCAGACGATGAACCGGATCCAGGTCTCGACGGTCAGGTTGATCATCAACCAGAGGCAGCTGATGACCGCGAGGGTGGCCACGAGCGGCAGGGCCTTGACGGTGAAGCTCCGGTGGAGGTCGGGCCGGCGACGCCGCAGGTAGACCGTCCCCACCGCGACCAGGACGAAGGCGAACAGCGTGCCGATGTTGACCATCGACTCGAGCTCGTCGATCGGGAAGAAGCCGGCCAGCACGGCGCAGAGCGTGCCGATGACGATCGTGATCGTCACCGGGGTGCCCCGGGAGCCCGTCTGGGCGAGCCGGCGCGGGAGCAGCCCGTCCCGGCTCATCGCGTAGAACACCCGGCTCTGTCCGAGCATCAGCACCAGGACGACGGTGGTCAGGCCGGCGAGGGCGCCGATGGAGATCACGATCGAGGCCCAGTCGGCCCCGACGATCGAGAACGCCGTGGCCAGCGTGGCGCTCTCCTCGCTGCCGGGCGGGGTCGCGAGCTGGGTGTAGCTGACCATGCCGACCAGCACCAGCGAGGTCGCCACGTAGAGGACGGTGACCACGCCGAGCGAGCCGAGGATGCCGCGGGGCAGGTCCTTCTGCGGGTTCCTGGTCTCCTCGGCGGTGGTCGACACGGCGTCGAAGCCGATGAAGGCGAAGAAGACCAGCGACGCCCCGGCGAGCAGCCCGTAGATGCCGAAGGTCGAGCCCTCGCTGCCCGCGATCAGCGACAGCAGCGACGCGTCGGCCCCGCCACCGCTCTCCTGCTCGCCCCCCGGCGGCGGGATGAACGGGGTGTAGTTCTGCGCCCGCACGTAGAACAGCCCGACCACGATGACGAGCAGCACGACGGCCACCTTGATCGAGGTGATGATCGCGCTGACCCGGCTCGAGAGCTTGATGCCGAGCACGAGGACGACCGTCAGGGCGCCGATGACCAGCACGGCCCCCCAGTCGAACGTCACCGGCCCCAGCTCGAGGGAGGCGGCGGTACTGCTGCCACCGAACAGCTCTCCCAGGTACTGCGCCCAGCTCTTCGAGACCACGGCCGCGCCGAGCGCGTACTCGAGGATGAGGTCCCAGCCGATGATCCAGGCGATGAACTCGCCGAACGTGGCGTAGGAGAACGTGTAGGCGCTGCCGGCCACCGGCACCGTCGAGGCGAACTCGGCGTAGCACAGGCCGGCGAACCCGCAGGCGATCGCGGCGATGACGAACGAGATCGCGATGGCCGGGCCGGTGATGTCACCGGCGACGCGCGCGGTGATGGTGAAGATGCCGGCGCCGATGAGGACCGCGACGCCGAAGATGGTCAGGTCGAGGGCACCGAGCTCGCGGCGGAGCTTGCTCCCGGGCTCGTCGGTGTCCGCGATGGACTGTTCGACCGATTTGGTCCGGAAGAGCCCGCCCTGCGGCTGGGTCGACGTCATGCGCGTTCCTCCCGGGGATCCAGCGAACGGGTGCGGCGGGACCCTACGCCCGCGCCGGGCCCGTCGAGCACGGACACGACAGGATCGCTGACACGGAGTTCACCGCGCTGCACCCGACCGGCAGAACTCTCTGGTCCGTTCGACCCCGCGTCAGCGCGTCGGGGGCGTGGGGTCCAACGCCTCGCCGACCGGACCGGCGTCGGACCGGTCGAGGTCGGGCTCGAGGTAGACCAGCCGCGCCTCGGGCACCTCGGCGCGCAGCCGGGCCTCGGCGTGGTCGATGGCCTCGGCGATCGCCTCCGCCGGCAGCCGCGCAGACACCGCGATCTTGGCGGCGACCAGCAGCTCCTCGGGGCCGAGGTACTGGGTGCGCAGGTGGATGACCCGTTCCACGGGCCCGCCGACCAGGGCGTCGGTGATGGTGCGCCGCTGCGGGGCGCTGGCTCCCTCGCCCATGAGGAGGCTCTTGGTCTCGACGATGAGGATGACCGCGATGATCCCGAGCAGGACACCGATGCAGATCGTGCCGATCGCGTCCCACACCGGGTCACCGGTGAGGACGCTGAGCCCGACCCCGCCGAGGGCGAGGATCAGCCCGACCAACGCGCCGAGGTCCTCGAGCAGCACGACCGGCAACTCGGGGTTGACCGACGTCCTGATGAACCCCCACCACGAGGCGTCGCCCTTGAGCTCCCGCGACTCCTTGACCGCGGTCCGGAAGCTGAACGTCTCCAGCCCGATGGCCACCAGCAGGATGATCACCGCGACCAGCGGCGAGGTCAGCTCCTCGTGCGCGGAGAGCTTGTGGATGCCCTCGTAGAGGGCGAACACCGAACCCAGCGTGAACAGCATCAGGGCGACGACGAAGGAGTAGAAGAAGCGGTCGCGCCCGTAGCCGAAGGGGTGCTGCTCGGTCGCCTCGCGCTTCGCGCGCCGGCGCCCGAGCAGCAGCAGCCCCTGGTTGCTCGTGTCGGCGACCGAGTGCACGCTCTCGGCGAGCATCGACGACGAGCCGGTGACGAGGAAGCCGACGAACTTGGCCACGGCGATGCCGGCGTTCGCCGCCAGCGCGGCGACGATCGCCTTGCCGCCTCCGGATGCGGACACGGGGGGCCTCCAGGGATGGACCGGGAGTGAGTTCCTGGTGAAGGTAGCGCGTCCGGGTGCCCCGCGACCCGTCCGGCTACCCGCCCAGACCGTCGGCGGCCACGAACGCCAGGGCCGGCCCGTCGACCGGCGCGACCGTGACCGGGCCGTCGCACGCCGGCAACCAGGCGGCCGTCCCCCGCGGCACCTCGCGGTCCTGCCCGCGCGACGTGCGCAGCCGGACGCGGCCCTCGACGGTCACGACGATCCGTGGCCCCTCGACACCGAGGGCGACGCCGTCGTCGGGCAGATCGGCCTCGTCGCCGGTGAACGCGCAGCGGGCCAGGCTGAAGTACTCGGACGGCGTGAACCGCGTGACCGGTCCGCGCCCCTCGCCCGGCAGCAGCGTCGGCGGGCCCGGGGCGAAGTCGAGCACCCGCAGCAGCTCGGGCACGTCGACGTGCTTCGGGGTCAGCCCGCAGCGCAGGACGTTGTCGGAGTTCGCCATGAGCTCGACCCCGGCGCCCGCGAGGTAGGCGTGCGGCGAGCCCGCGGGCTGGTAGAGGCACTGGCCCGGCGCGAGCGCGAGCCGGTTGAGCAGCAGGGCCGCGAGCACGCCGGCGTCGCCCGGGTAGCGCTCGCCGAGGTCGAGCAGCGTGCGGGCCTCGGTGGTGAACGCGCCACGGGCGCGCGCGTGGGCGACGCAGCCGTCGAGCAGGGCGGGCACGATGTCGTCGACGGCGCGCTGCGGCAGCGTGATCCAGGTGGTGAACAGCGCGCGCAGGCCGTCGGCGTCGGGCTGGGCGGCGAGCAGCTCGGTGTGGTGGTCGAGGGCGCGCACGTCGAGGGCGCGCAGGAGGGCGACCGTCTCGGCCGGGTCGCGGAACCCGGCCAGGGCGTGGAACTCGGTGAGCGCGCAGAGCAGCTCGGGCTTCGGCAGCGGGTCCGGGTAGTTGCGCTCCGCGGCCGTGCGCGGGACGCCGGCCGCCTCCTCGCGGGCGTAGCCGGCGGCCGCCTGCTCCGCCGACGGGTGCGCCTGCAGGCTCAGCGGCTCCTCGGCGGCCAGCACCTTGAGCAGGTAGGGCAGGCGGTCCGACCAGCGCTCACGGCGCGTCGGGCCGAGCGTGCCCGCCGGGTCCTCGCGCAGGACGTCGGCGAGCGAGCGGGTGTCTGCCCCGTCGTTCCCGGGCGCGTGCCCGGTCACGAGCCGCGAGGGCTCGTCGCGGTGCGCGCCGAGCCACAGCTCGGCCTGCGGGTGCGGCGACGGGACCTCCTCCCCGAGCAGCTCGGCGAGGTGCGTCCGGGAGCCCCACGCGTACGTGCGCACGCTGCCCCTGAGGACCTCCACTGTTCTGGTGCCCCTCGCGCTCAGGCGGTCCGGACCCCGGGCGTCCGCGCCCCGAGGGCGAGGCCGAGGTAGACCGCGGTGAAGTCGAGACGGGTGGCGAGCACGGCCGCGCGCAGCGCGTCCGGCGCCGGCCCCTCCCCGGCCAGGTCGACGTCGTCGATCTCCACGACGTCGGCGCCCGGGTGACGGGCCCCGACGTCGGCGACGAGCCGACGCACCGCGAGGTCCTCGCGCGCGGCCAGCAGCACCAGCCGGGGCGGCGGGGCCGCCGGGGACGGATCGTCGAAGGGGTCGGCGAAGATCGACGCCTCCCCCGCGCTCTCCTGCAGCCGGGCGCGCAGCGCCGGCTGGGCGCTCGCCGCGGCGACGGTGGTGGCCTGGGCGACGACGCCGGCGTGGGTGGCCAGCACCGTCGCGCCGTAGCCCGCGAGCAGGCCCGCGATCGGGTCCGCGCCCCACAGCAGCGGGGTGCGCTCGGCCAGGCGCAGGGCCAGGCTCTTCGCCGGGTTGACGAACGCCTCGCCCCGCGGGCCGTCGCGCTCGGCCTCGGCGTCGAGGCGGTCGGCGAGGGCGTCGAGGTCGAGGGCGAGCAGGTCGAGGGCGCGGGCGACGCCCAGCCCGGTCGCGAGGACCGTCGCCGTGTCGAGCCCGTCGAGGTCCTCGCCCGGCACACCGAACGTCATCCGCGGCGCGACCGCGAGCACCCGTCCCGCGCCGGCGGCGGCGACCGGACCCTCGACCGGGCCGCCGAGCACCACGTGCGCGCCCCGGCGCACCGCGCGGTGCACCGACTCGGCGAGGTCGGCCTCCACCGGGTCGCCCTCGCGGCCGCGGTGGGTGGCGACGACGACGTCGAGCGGGCCCAGCCACGGCGGCGCGACCCCGCTGACGATCACCGGCAGCGGCGCGGTGGGCGTGAGCAGGGCCGCGAGCAGGCGGCACGCGGACTCGGTGGTGCCGGGCCGCGTCAGCAGCACCAGCGCGCGGGGGCGCAGGCCCGCGAGCTCGCGGTCCACGCCGGCCTCGCGGGCGGCCTCCGCGGTCGCCCGGACCTGGGCGCCCGCGGTCGCCACCGCGCGCAGCACGCCGTCACGGTCGGCGGCGAGCAGGCGCGTCTCGTCGGAGAGCAGGGCGTCGTCGAGCACCACGGCTCACCCCTGCGCCGACTGCTCGGGGCCCCCGGTCGCCTCGGACAACAGGAGCACCGGGATCCCGTCGGTGACGGGGTAGCGACGACCGCAGACCGTGCAGGTGAGGGCCGCCGCGTCGGCGTCCTCGGGCGTGCCGGGGCGCAGCGCCCCGTGGTCCGGCGCGGGGCACGCCAGGATCTCCAGCAGGTCGGCGTCCAGACCGAGCGGCATCCGGGGTCTCCTCCTCGGTCGGGTCAGCCGCGGACGAGGCCCAGGACCTCGTCGCGCAGCGCGGCCACGGCGTCGTCGTCGGCGGCCTCGACGTTGAGCCGCAGCAGCGGCTCCGTGTTGGACGGGCGCAGGTTGAACCAGGAGCCGTCGGCGAAGCTGACGGTCAGCCCGTCGAGGTCGTCGGTGGTGACGCCCTCGCGCGCGCCGAACGTCTGCTCGACCTCGGCCATCACGGCACGCGGGTCGTCGACCGTGGAGTTCACCTCGCCCGACGCGGCGTACCGCGAGTACTGCGCCATGAGCTCCGAGAGCGGCCCGTCCTGCTCGCCGAGGGCGGCCAGGACGTGCAGGGCCGCGAGCATGCCGGAGTCGGCGTTCCAGAAGTCGCGGAAGTAGTAGTGCGCCGAGTGCTCGCCGCCGAAGATCGCGCCCGTCTCGGCCATGGTGGCCTTGATGAACGAGTGGCCCACGCGGCTGCGCTCCGGCGTCCCGCCGGCCTCGGTGATGATCTCCGGGACGGCGCGCGAGGTGATCAGGTTGTGGATCACCGTCGAGCCCGGGTGCTTGCCCAGCTCGCGGGTGGCGACCAGGGCGGTGATCGCGCTCGGGCTGACCGCGTCGCCCTTCTCGTCGACGAGGAACACCCGGTCGGCGTCGCCGTCGAAGGCGAGCCCGGCGTCGACGCGCCCGAGGGTGATGACCTCGCGCTGCAGGTCGCGCAGGTTGTCCGGGTCGAGCGGGTTGGCCTCGTGGTTCGGGAAGCTGCCGTCGAGCTCGAAGTAGAGCGGGTAGACCTCGATCGGGAGCGGGTCGAGCACCGCGGGCACGGTGTGGCCGGCCATGCCGTTGCCGGCGTCGATGACCAGCGACAGCGAGCGGATGCCCGAGAGGTCGACCAGCGAGCGCAGGAAGGCCGCGTAGTCGGCGAGCATGTCGCGGTGGGTGACGCTGCCGCGCTCGGCGGCGGACACGTCGGGGGTCGCCTCGCCGGGCCCGCGGTCGAGCAGCGCGGCGATCTCGTCGAGCCCGGAGTCCTGCCCCACGGGCGAGGCGCCGGCGCGGCAGAGCTTGATGCCGTTGTAGGTCGCCGGGTTGTGGCTCGCGGTGAACATCGCGCCGGGCATCGCGAGGGCGCCCGAGGCGTAGTAGAGCATGTCGGTGCTGGCCAGGCCGATGTGCACGACGTCGACGCCGAGCGCCGTCACGCCCTCGGCGAAGGCGCCGGCGAGCTCGGGCGAGGACTCGCGCATGTCGTGGGCGACGACGAGGCCCTTGCCGCCGCCGAGACCGGTGCCGGAGCCGTCCGCCTGCTCGTCGAGGAGCACCCGCGCGAACGCGGCACCGACGTCGCGGACGAACGTGGCGTCGAGCTGGCTGCCCACGAGACCGCGGATGTCGTACGCCTTGACGACCTGGTCGATCACCTGGGCACGGTCGGGTGCCGAGGACTGCGCGCTGGCCACCCCGTCAGCCTATCGGCGCGGACGGGCCGCCGCGCCCGCCGGGCGGGCACGTCCGCCGATGGGTGAACGATCGTGGACGACCGGATCGCTCCTGGTGGCAGCAGGGGTACCGGGGCCGGATCCGGCCCGGTGGGCGGTCAGGACGAGGCGGGATCCGGCAGGACCCGGAGGTGGCCGCGACGGCCGGTGGGCGTGCTCGCGGGACCGCCCGCGAGGCCTCCCGCGACCCCGGTGGCGAGCCCCGGCAGCGGGGCGGGCGGCAGCCCGGGGCCGCCCCCCGATCCCGCGGTGATCCGGGGGCGGCCGTCGGTCTCGAGCGGGCGATCGGCCCGCCCGGCCTCGCGGACCGCCTCGGCCAGGGCCGTCAGGTCGTCGACGGAGGGCTCGGTGGGGAACTCGCCCTCGTAGCGCACGACCTCCCAGCCGCGCGGCGCGGTGAGGCGCACGGCGTGGCGTTCGCAGAGGTCGTATGAGTGCGGCTCGGCGCTCGTCGCCAGGGGCCCGACCACGGCGGTCGAGTCCGAGTAGACATAGGTCAGGGTGGCCACGGCCGCATGACCACACCCGGTCCGTGAGCACTTCCGCACTCCTCGCACGCCGGGGACGATAGCCCGGACGGACGCCTCCGCCCGGGAGGCGCGCGGCGGCGCGTCGGGGCACGTGCCCGCGTCGTGAGGGCGCCGCGCGTAGGCTCACCGCTCGTGACCAGGAGCGCGAGCCGCCGGGGCAGCACGCCGGCGTCCGGGCCCGGGGCCGGCTCGACGTCCGGCCCGCGCCGTCGCCGCCGCGACCGCCGGGGCCGCGGCCTGCGGATGCCGCTGTACCCGTCGGGCTCCCCCGCCGCGCGCACACGCGCCGAGCGCTTCGACGCCCTCGTGCTCGAGGCGCTCGAGCCCATCGAGGAGCGCTGGAGCGCCGAGCTCGCCGACCTCGACGTCGCGGTCGACGACGTGCCCGAGGTGCCCGCCGGCCCCCAGGGCTCGCCGGTGGACGACGACGCCGTGCTCGGCGACGGCGAGGTGCCCCTGGCGCGGCTGGTGCCCGCGGGCATGGACCGCCGTGGCGCGGTGACCCGGGCGCGCATCGTGCTCTACCGCCGCCCGCTCGAGGCCCGCGCGCTCGACGGCGAGGACCTCGCCGACCTGCTGCACGACGTGCTCGTCGAGCAGGTGGCGGGCTACCTCGGCGTCGAGCCGGACACCATCTCCGGAGACGAATAGGTGACCACTCGGCGCGACTAACCGTGGTGGACGGCTTCGACGTTGTGGCCGTCGGGGTCGCGCAGGAAGACCGCGTAGTAGCCCGGGTGGTACTCGGGGAAGACGCGCGGGGCGTGCAGGACCTCCGCCCCGTGGGCGAGCGCGGCCTCGTGCACGGCGTCGACCGCGGCCCGGTCGGGCGCGGCGAACGCGACGTGCAGCTCCTGGGCCACGGCGTCGCCGGGCGCGAGCCAGAAGTCCGGGTGGGACCCGCCGGTGGTCATGCCCACGACCTCGGGCGCACCCGGCGGGCCGGTGGGGATGCGCAGGCCCACGGCCATGCGCAGCGGTGCGAACACCGCGCTGTAGAAGGCGACGGAGGTCTCGACGTCACCGCAGGGGAATCCGACGTGGTCGAACATGCCGCGGAGACTAGGGCCGACCCCCGACAGCGCCGGTCGGACCGACGGTCCTAGTCCAGCCGGCGACGGGACGGCAGCGCCGAGAGCGCGGTGAACAGCACCAGCGCGAGCTGGAGCAGCAGGAGCAGCAGGCGCCCGTCCTCGTCGCGGTCGACGACGACGGCCCCGCCGCCCGGCGGCACGGCGACGCCGACGAGGTGGCCCCACGCGGGCACCACCGGGGCCGCGACGCCGCCGACGGTCGCCGACCAGCCCGACTCGAGCTCGGCGGCGACGACGAGGAGCCGGCGGTCGGCACCCGGCGACACGCGCACGGCCACGGTGGGCAGGTCCGAGGGCACGGTGGTCAGCCCGGCGGGGCGGCGCGGGGCGGCCCGGGCCTCGGTCGCGTCGTCGGACACCGGCGGCTCGAGCAGCACGGCCCCGGCCACCGGCAGGGCGACGCGCGCGGTGGGCCGCCCGTCCGAGACCGGCGGCGCGTCGGCGAGCAACGGTCCCGCGGCCGCGCGCACGGCACGGGCGGTCCGGTCGTCGGGCAGGACGACGAGCCCGGTGCCACCGGTCGCGAGCTCGGCGACGCCCGCCTGCGCGGTGGCCGGGTCGCCGGAGAGCAGGGCGCGCACGTCGCGCTGCAGGCGGGCGGGCGAGGCGCCGACCGGGGCGAGGTCGTCGTCGCCGTAGCGCGGCAGCTCGGGGCCGGCGCGGCGGGTGGTGTCCTCCTCGCGGGTCACGACGACCACGCGGGCCCCCGACCGTTCGAGCTCCGCCGCCACGGTCCGGTCGAGCGCCGGCGCGGCGGTGCCGGCGAGCGGGCCGGCCCCGCCGCGCAGCACGGTGGCGACGGCGAGCACCACGACCGCGGTCGCCACCACCGGCACGGCGATGCCCCGCGCCCGGGCGCTGCGGTCGCCGGCGCCCGGGGCGCGCGAGCGCAGGCGTCCGGCCAGGACCGAGGCGCCCGCCCCGGCCCGCTCGACCGCGCCGGCGAGGCGCCCGCCGAGGCCGGCGCCCCCGAGGTCGAGCTCGGACTCGCCGCGCCGGGCCGGGCCCCGGTCGACCGGGTCGCGGCGGCCCAGCAGGCGCCCGAGCGGCTCGGTCCGCGACGCCGCGACCTGCGCGAGGAGGCTCCACACCGCCCCGCACGCGGCGACGGCGAGCGCGGGACCCGTCCAGCCCGGGCGCGGGTCGCCGCCGGCGAGCGGTACCAGCGCGAACGACCCGACGACGCCCGCGGCGACGATGCCGAGCAGCAGCAGCGCGAGCCCGGGCACCGCGGCCTTCCGGGGCGCCACCAGCGCGCCGCCGACCGCCGCCACCACGAGCACGAGGCCCGTCCAGGGCAGCGTCGCGGGGCCGCCGGGGTCGAGCGAGAGCACGTCGAGCGCGGACACGAAACGCTCGGGCACGGTCGACCCGGTGCCGTGCAGCAGCACCTCGGGCGCCGCGAGGAGCACCGTCGGCCACGGCAGCAGCAGGAGGACCGGCAGCACGACGACGACCGCGAGCGACATCGCCCGGCGCCCGGCCGCGCGGGGCGGCGCCGGCACGAGGACGAAGCCGATCACCACGACGACCAGCACCAGCACGTGCACCAGCGGCGCGAAGGCGCTGACGATGCCGAGGGCGAGCGCCGTGCCCGCCGCGGTGCTCCACCACGAGCCGCGCCGGCCCGTCGTGCGCACCCCGCGCAGCACCGCGACCACCCCGGCCAGCACCAGCGGCAGCAGCACCGCGGCCACGACGCCGTCGAGGCGCCCCTGGGCGACCGCGCCCGTGGTGATGCCGAGCAGGGCGTAGACCGCGGCCGCGAGGGCCCGCAGCACCCGGCCGACCCGCAGCTCGCGCGTCGCGAGGTACGCCGACAGGCCCGCCAGCGGCAGCGCGGCGACGAGCAGGAGCGACACCGCGGCCGGCGGGCCGCCGACCGGCCACGCGGGGCCGCCCAGCACGCCGACCACCGCGAGCGCCGCCGGGACGGGTGCGCCGGTGCCGCCGGCGATCGGGTGCCAGCCGGCGAGGTAGGTCGACCAGAGCTCGCGCAGGCCCGGGACCTCGGCGATCCGCCCGCCGGCGAGGTCGAGCCCGAGGCGCGCGCGCTGCGTCACCAGCGAGACGAGCGTCAGCCCGACGACGAGCAGCAGCGGCGGGGCGAGGAGCAGCTCGCGTGCCACCCGGCCCGGCGTGACCGGGACGTAGACGACCCGTTCCCCGTCGGGTGCGGGCCGGGGGTCGCTCGGCCGGATCGGTGCGACGGCCTCGGTGGGGGGCTCCGACCAGGACGAGGCGTCCGCCGGCGCCCGGGGGCCGGGCAGCGCGACCGCCAGGGACTCCCCCGGGCGGCGCAGGCCCGCGGTCCGACGCCGGCGCAGCGCCGCGCCCGCCGGGAGCGCCTCGGGGCCGACCGCACGGCGGCGTCCGGCGTCGTCGGCGGCCTCGTCCTCGCGGGACCCGGCCCGTCCGGTGCGCTCCGCCCACTCGGGCAGGCGGCCGAGCTCGAGCTCCTCGCGCAGCCGCCCGCGCACGAGCGAGGTCATCCCGCCACGCACGGCGTTGCGCAGGCGCGTGGTGCGGCTGGTCAGCAGGCCGCGCAGCTCGCGGGGCAGCGCCGTCGCCCCGGTGCTGCGCCGGCGGCGCGCGTCGGCGAGGTCGGCGATGCCCGGGCCGGACCCGAGCACCCGCGCCAGGCCCGCGAGCTCCGCGCCCGCCGCCCGCGCCCGGCGCACGAGCAGCAGCCCGAGCGCGCGCATCACCGCGAGCACCGGCAGGCGCACGAGGCCCAGCACGAAGGCAGGGCTCGAGCAGTTGGCGAGGAAGGTCCGCACGCCGTGGGCGCGGTCGGTGGCCCGGTAGCGGGGGTCGACGCCGGCGGTGTCGAGCGGGCGCACCCGGGTGGTGAGCGCCCGGGCGTGGCGCAACCGCGCCGACGGCGCGCACAGGACGAGCCCGCCGGCGCGGTTGACGCGCCAGCCGTAGTCGACGTCCTCGCGCAGCAGGCCGAGCGCGGTGTCGTAGCCGCCGAGGGAGTCCCACTCGCGGCGACGCACCAGCGAACCCGCCGACCCGACCGCGAGGACCTCGGAGTTGGTCGCGAACTGGCCGAGGTCGAGCTCGTCGGCGCCGATGCCGGTCTGCCGCGAGCCGGAGGCGTCGATGGAGACACCGGCCTCGACGACGAGGCGGGGGTCGTCCCAGTCGAGGCACAGCGGGCCGAGGACGGCGGCCGACGGGGAGGCGGCGGCGACCGAGAGCAGGACCTCGAGGCAGTCCGGGGCGGGGGCGGCGTCGTCGTGGAGGACCCAGAGCCAGTCCCCGCTCCCCCTGTCGGCGTGCTCCCCTCGCTGCCCGACCGAGGCATTGCGGCCCCAGCGCCGGTCGGCGTCGTCGACCGCGGTGTGGACGGCCTCGGCGAAGCCGGTGTCGCGGGGCATGCGCAGGACGACGTCGACCTGGTTGCTCGCCGCGAGGACGCCCGCCGTGCCGTCGGTGGACCCGGTGTCGACCGCGACCACCCAGCGCGGCCGCCGCGTCAGGCGCGCCAGCGCGTCGAGCGTGCCCCGGAGCCAGGTCTCGCCGTCGTGGCAGACGAGGACGGCCAGGACCGGCGTCGATGCCCGTGCCGATGCCCGTGTCGATACCGCCGTCGGGGAGGGTCGAGCCACGCGCGCCGTCCTTCCCCTCGGGCCACCACCCGAGGGCGCCCACGCTGCGGTCCGGCGTCCGAGACTAGGACCCGCCCCGGACGGGGGACGGCCGGGGTGTCAGACGGCCCCGCGCGCTGCCCCGCTAGACCGCGCGACGCTTGAGGCGCCGGCGCTCGCGCTCGGACAGCCCGCCCCAGATCCCGAACCGCTCGTCGTGGCCCAGCGCGTACTCGAGGCACTCGCTGCGGACCTCGCAGCTGTTGCAGATCTGCTTGGCCTCCCGGGTGCTGCCGCCCTTCTCGGGGAAGAACGCCTCCGGGTCGGTCTGCGCGCAGAGGGCGCGCTCCTGCCACTCCTGCTCGTCCTCGGTCACCATGGCGAGCTCGGACAGGACGTCCCGCAGCCCCGCCCTCGGTGCCTGTGCCGGACCCGCCGGGCTCACCGCCCAGCCGTGCTCCGCTCCGTGCCCCTGGCTGCCCAGCACCACCGACCCGCTCTCCGCAGCGTTCACGACGCCCTCCTCGCCTCGACTCCCCCGGCCCCCCGCCTGAGCGGACGAGGCGTCGGCCCCGCACCGACGTGTCATCGCGTAGGAATTACACCGGTGTCGTTCCATCCGGGTCAAGCCGGGGGCCTCGTCCGGCCGCATGTCGCGACGACCGGTCGTCACGTGCGGTGAGCGTCATGCTCTGTCCGTAGCAACGAACGCTCAAACCTCATCGGGGAGACTGGTCCGTGTGGCCCCACGCTCACGCCTGCGCTCCCCGGTCAGCCCCATCTTCCTGGTCCTCGTGGCCCTCACGGCCGCCGGGGGCGCCCTGACCCTCGTGCCCGCGGAGGGCGCGGTCATCGGCGGCACGGTGCTGCTGGTGCTCGCCGGGTGGGCGGTCTCGCTGTGCCTGCACGAGTTCTCCCACGCCCTGACCGCCGACCGCTGCGGCGACCACTCGGTCCGCGCGCTGGGCTACCTGACCCTCGACATCCGCCGTTACGCCAACATCGGGCTCACGCTCGTGCTGCCGCTGCTGTTCCTGCTGCTCGGCGGCATCCCGCTGCCCGGCGGGGCGGTGTGGATCCAGCGCGCCGCCCTGCGCTCGCGGCCCGCGATCAGCGCGGTGTCGCTGGCCGGGCCGCTGGCGAACCTCGTGCTCGCGGCCCTCATCGCGATCGCCGTGGTGCTCACGGCGCCGCCGCTGCCGCTCGCCGCCGCCCTGATGTTCCTGGGCCTGATCCAGGTCCTGACGTTCGTGCTCAACCTGCTGCCGGTGCCGGGGCTGGACGGCTGGGGCGTCATCGACCCCTACCTGCCCTACCGCACGCGCGCCGCCGCGGCCCGGATCGCGCCCTACGCGCCGATCGCCTTCATCCTGATCATCTTCTTCGTCCCGTACGCCTCGGCGCTGCTGTTCACCGTGGCCGACGCCGTCTTCGGCCTCGTCGGCGGCGACTCCGCCCTCTCCGGGCTCGGCGGTGCGCAGTTCACCGAGCTGCTGCGCTGATCCCACCCGGCACCCACCCGACGCGGCGCGGGGGTGCCCCGCAGGAGGACGATCGGGGCCGAGCCGTCGAGAGGAGCACCCGGTGCAGGTCACCGTTCTGGTCGGGGGCGTCGGGGGCGCCCGCTTCCTGCAGGGCGTCAAGGCCGCCGCCGGTCCCGGCGACACCATCCGCGCCGTCGTCAACGTCGGCGACGACATCTGGATGCACGGGCTGCGCGTCTGCCCCGACCTCGACACGTGCATGTACACCCTCGGGGCGGGCATCGACACCGAGAAGGGCTGGGGCCGCGCCAAGGAGACGTGGTCGGTGCGCGAGGAGCTCGAGGCCTACGGCGCCGACCCGACGTGGTTCGGGCTGGGCGACCGCGACGTCGCGACCCACCTCGTGCGGACCCGGATGCTGCGCGCCGGCTACCCGCTCTCGCAGGTCACGACGGCGCTGTGCCACCGCTGGGCGCCGGGGGTCGACCTGATCCCCGCCAGCGACGACCGCATCGAGACCCACGTCGTGGTGGACGACCCGGCCGACGGCCGCCGCAAGGCGATCCACTTCCAGGAGTGGTGGGTGCGCCACCGCGCGGCGCTGCCCGCGCACTCGTTCGCCTCGGTGGGGCGCGACGAGGCCACCGCCTGCCCCGACGCGCTCGCCGCGGTCGCCGACGCCGACGTGGTGCTCGTGGCGCCGTCGAACCCGGTGGTCAGCGTCAACACCATCGTCGACGTGCCGGGGATGCGCCCGGCGCTCACCGCAGCCCCCGCCAAGGTCGTCGGGGTGTCGCCGATCGTCGGCGGGCACGCGGTGCGCGGGATGGCGGAGGCGTGCCTCGCAGCGGTCGACGTGCCGGTGACCGCCGAGGGCGTCGGGCGCTGGTACGGATCGCGGGCCACCGGCGGGCTGCTCGACGGCTGGCTCGTCGCGCCCGGCGACGGCGCCGAGGTGCCCGGCGTCGCGGTGCGCGAGGTGCCGCTGATGATGACCGACCCGGACACCACCGCCGCGATGGTGCGGGCGGCGTACGAGGTGGCGGGTGTCTGAGGTGCCACCCGGCGCAGCGGAGGTCACCGCCGATGCGTCGGACGCCGCGGGGGCGTCCCTCGCTCCCCCGCGGGGCGACCACGCCGCGGACGGGCTGACGCTCTGGGGCGTCCGCGGGCTCCCCGAGTTCCGGCCCGGCGACGACCTCGCCGCGGCGCTCGCCACGGCGCTCGACGGCACGCTCGCCGACGGCGACGTGCTCGTCGTGACCTCGAAGGTGCTCTCGAAGGTCGAGGGCCGGCTGGTCACCGTGCCGTCCGACCCCGACGCGCGCGACGCCGCCCGCCGCGCGCTGATCGACCGCGAGACCGTGCGCCTGCTCGCGACGAAGGGCCGCACCAAGATCGTCGCCAACCCGCTCGGCATCGTGCAGGCCGCCGCCGGGATCGACGCCTCGAACGTCGCCGGCGACGAGGTCGCGCTGCTGCCCGAGGACCCCGACGCCTCGGCCGCCGCCCTGCGCGCCGCGCTGCGCGAGCGGCTCGGGGTCGACGTCGCGGTGGTCGTCACCGACACCATGGGCCGCACCTGGCGGACCGGCCAGACCGACGCCGCGATCGGCGCGGCGGGCCTCGAGGTGGTGCACGCCTACGGCGGAGCGGTCGACGCGCAGGGCAACGAGCTGGTCGTCACCGAGGTGGCGGTGGCCGACGAGGTCGCGGCGGCCGCGGATCTCGTCAAGGGCAAGCTCGGCGGGGTGCCCGTCGCGGTGGTGCGCGGGCTGCCCGCGGCGCTGCGCTCGGAGACCGCGCGGGGCGCGGACCTCGTGCGCCCGGTCGAGGAGGACCTGTTCTGGCTGGGCACGGACGAGGCGCTGGCGCGGGGCCGTGAACAGGGACGGCGCGAGGCGGTCCCGGCCCGGCGGTCGGTGCGCGCCTTCGCGCCCGACCCCGTCGACCCCGCGGCCCTGCGCCGGGCGGGCGCCGCGGCGCTGACCGCGCCCGCCCCGCACCACACCCGTCCGGTGCGGTTCGTGCACCTGGCCGCGCCCGACGTCCGCACCCGGCTGCTCGACGCGATGGCCGAGGCCTGGCGCGCCGACCTGCGCGGCGACGGGTTCGCCGAGGACGCCGTCGCCCGCCGCGTCGCCCGCGGTGACCTGTTGCGCGCCGCACCGGAGGTCGTGCTGCCGTTCCTCGTCCTCGAGGGCGCCCACGCCTACCCCGACGCCCGGCGCGCCGCGGCCGAGCACACGATGTTCACCGTCGCCGGCGGCGCGGCGGTCCAGGGGCTGCTCGTGGCGCTGGCCGCCGAGGGGCTCGGCTCGTGCTGGGTGTCGTCCACGATCTTCGCGCCGGACGTCGTCCGCGCCGAGCTGGACCTGCCCGCCGACTGGGAGCCCCTCGGCGCGGTCGCCGTCGGGCACCCCGCCTCCGCGCCGCCCCCGCGCGGCGCACTCGCCGTCGACGACCGGTGGGTGGAGCGGTGAGCGACCCCGAGCTCGACCCGGCCCTCGAGCCCGCCGGCGACCGGACCCTGGCCGCGACCACCCGGGCCGCGGTGTCGACCGCCGCGGTGCACGCCGACGCGCGCGCCGTGCTCGACCGCTGGCGCCCGGCGCTCCGCGATGTCGACTCCGTGCGCCAGGCGCTGCTGTCCTACCTCGACGCCCGCCCCGACGCCTGCTCGCGCTCCTGCGCGCCCGGGCACCTGACGGCGTCGACGCTCGTGCTCGACGCCGCCGGCGAGCACGCCCTGCTGACCCTGCACCCGCGCATCGGGGCGTGGATCCAGCTCGGCGGGCACATCGAGCCCGACGACACCACCCTCGCCGGGGCCGCACTGCGCGAGGCGACCGAGGAGTCCGGCATCCCGGGCCTCGTGCTCGATCCCGAGCCCGTGCACGCCGAGGTCCACGCGCTGACCTGCTCGCTCGGCGTGCCCACCCGCCACCTCGACGTCCGCTTCGTCGCCCACGCCCCGCCCGGCGCGGTGGAGTCGATCAGCGAGGAGTCGCTGGACCTGCGCTGGTGGCGGCTCGCCGAGCTGCCCGACGACGTCGCGTTCGGGCGTGCGCTCTCGCCCTGATCCTGGAGGGGTCAGTACGTCCGGTAGTCCTTGGGCGAGAAGCGGGGCCCGAAGCGCGGGCGCCGGAACCCCGAGGCCTCGATGTACCGCACGGCCCGCTGGCGCTGCGGCTTGTAGCAGGCCAGCACCTCGAGCATCCCGGCGTCGTCGAGCTTGCGGCCCACCAGGGCCCAGCCGACGGTCGACGGGATGTGGAAGTCGCCGACGCTGACGGCGTCGGGGTCGCCCCAGGAGCGCTGGGCCACCTCGGCGGCGGTCCACACCCCGATCCCCGGCACCTTGCGCAGCAGCGCCCGCCCGGCCTCGCCGCGCAGCTCGGCGGCCTTCTCCAGGCGGTGCGCGACGGTGGCGGCGGCGAGGATCGCGCGGCGGCGGGCCTGGTCGACGCCGGCGCGGTGCCACTCCCAGTCCGGGATCTCGCGGGTCCGACGCGGGGTCGGCGGCAGCTTCATCCGCCGCGGGGTCGGGCCCGGCGCGTCCTCGCCGAAGCGCCAGCACAGCTCGCGGAACGACCGGCGCGCCTCGGTGCCCGTCACCTTCTGCTCGAGGATCGCGGGCAGCAGCTGGTCCCACACCGTGCGCGTGGCCCCGAGGCGCAGGCCCGGCATGCGCCGGCGGGCCTCGGCGACCAGCGGGTGGTGGCCGACGAAGCCGGCGTCGTCGTCCTCGGCGCCCAGCAGCGCCGGCACCCCGTCGACGATCCACGCCGCGCCCGGCCCCCACGCCCGCGCCCGCACCTCGCCGTCCCGCCGCGACAGCGCGAGCGTCGCGGGGCCCTCGGGCGTCGGGGTGGCGCGCCACAGCTCGCCGCCGTGCGACCCCTCGAGGTCGGTGTGGAACGTCGGGTCGCCCTTGCCGCGACGCAGCGGGGCGATCAGCGCCCGCAGGTCGAGCACGAAGTCGGGCCGCCAGACCCGCTCCGCCTCCGGCGCCGCGACAGGGGGAGCCTCAGGCACCACCCGAGAATCGCAGACCGCCGTCGGGGACGACGAGACCGGGCCAGATCCGCACGCCGGCCAGCAGCTCGCACGAGGCCCCGATCGACGCGCCGTCGCCGACCACCGCGTCGCTGACCACGGTCTCGTCGCCGATCGTCGCGCCCGGGCCGATCACCGAGCGCTCGACGACCGCGCCGTCGCCGATCCGCGCCCCGTCCATCACCACCGACCCCGAGACGCGGCTGCCCTCGCCGACCTGGACGTCGGCGCCGAGCGTGGTGCCGTCGGTCAGCGACGCCGAGGACGCCACCTTCGCCCCGGGCAGCAGCAGCGCCGTGCCGACCGGACCCGGCAGCGCGGCGGTCGGCGCGGCGCCCTGGACGAGGTCGGCGCTGCCGCGCACGAACGAGGCGGGGGTGCCGAGGTCGAGCCAGTACGACGACTCGACGTGGCCCTGCAGCCGCGAGCCGCCCGCGAGCAGGCCCGGGAACGTCTCGCGCTCCACCGACACGGGCCGGCCGGCGGGGATCGCGTCGATGACCTCGCGCCGGAAGACGTAGCAGCCGGCGTTGACCTGATCGGTCGGCGGCGTGAGCGTCTTCTCCAGGAACGCGGTGACGCGGCCCGTCGCGTCGGTGGGCACGCAGCCGAACGCGGTGGGGTCGGGGACCCGCACGAGGTGCAGGGTCGCGTCCGCGCCCGCCGCCCGGTGCTCGCCGACCACCGCGCGGACGTCGACGCCGGAGAGGATGTCGCCGTTGAACACGACGACCTCGTCGAACCCGGGCGCGAGCGCGTCCGCCGCGTAGCGGATGCCGCCGCCGGTGCCGAGCGGCTCGGGCTCCGGGCAGCAGGTGAGGTCCAGGCCCAGCGCCGCGCCGTCGGACAGGAAGCCCTCGAACACCTCGGCGCGGTACGCGGTGCCCAACACGACGGTGCGGATGCCGGCCGCCGCGATCCGCGAGAGCAGGTGCGCCAGGAACGGCACCCCGGCCGTCGGCAGCATCGGTTTCGGCGTGCTCAGCGTCAGCGGCCGCAACCGGCTGCCCTGCCCCCCGACGAGCACCACCGCGGCCGTGCGCGCCGGGTCGATGATCGTCCCGTCGAGCTCCGTGTCCCCTGTCTGCACCACCCGAAGACCCCCCTCGTCGATGACGAATCGTGACCGCGGGCGATAGTGTGGACCCTCCCGGGGCCGTGTCGGCCGACGACCCGGCCGAGACCCGCCCGTCGGGGAAACGAGCAGGAGGGTCGCAGGTGGCCTCGAATGCGTGGGAGCGCGCTCAGGACGCCATCGCGCATGCCTCCCAGCGGGCCACGGAGCGTGACGAGGACGTCATCACGCCCGACTCCGCGGTCTCGCCGTTCGACGCGGCGAGCACCACGATCCTGCCGCACGCGCTGAGCTCGCGCGGGGGCCGGGGCCACGACCCGGACCTCACCCAGCGGCTGCGCCACGACGGTCTCCGGCCGACCGGGCAGGTCGACGGGCCGCCCGGTCAGGACCGGCCCCGCAACGGCCACCACCGCCGCCCGGACGACGACGAGGACGGCGACCCGACCACCGTCCGCTTCGACACGCGCCCGTCGCCGGCCCACCCCGGTACCTCGCCGTTCCCCGCCAACCCCTTCCCCGGCGGGCCCGGCCCCGCGCCCGAGCCGGAGCACGACGAGACGCCCGCCGAGGAGCCCCGCCGCTCGTGGTGGCGGCGGCTGTTCGGTCGCTGACGCTCAGTCCGGCAGCGCCGCCACCCCGGACCGGGCGCCGGCGAAGCGGCGGCCGAGCTCGTCGCGGGTCCAGGCGTCCCCGGCCCGCTCGAGGGCCCGGCGTCCCCGCCGGGTCCGGGCGACCAGGCCGGACAGGACGAGGTTGCGCAGCACGGTCGGCGGCACGGTCCAGGGCAGGGACCGGAGCGGGCCGTCGGGGAGACCCAGATCCCGCAGCGCCTCCCGCCCCAGGAACCAGCGCAGCAGGCCGAGCACGTGGCGACGGCGCAGCTCGCCGCGCCAGGGGCTCGACGCCATCGCCCGCTGGCCGTCGACGAGCGCGCCGGCGAGCGCCGGGCCGGCCGGGGTGACGTCGTCCTGGACGAGCAGGACGTGGTGCAGGAAGTGGTTCTGCTCGCGTTCGGTGGTGAAGAGCCAGTCCTCGTCGACGCCCATGAGCCAGCCCGTGTAGCGCCACAGGTGCATGACCGCGTGCGACTCGGCGGGCGTCACCAGCCACCCCAGCGCGCGGGCGCCGAGCAGGCCGGTGCTGCTGAAGAGCCCGAGCGTCGCGGCCTGGTCGGCCTGGTTGACCGGCAGGCCCCAGTGCCCGACGTCCCAGCGCCCGTTGGTCTCGAAGCGCCGGTCGACCAGGGCGTGCATCGCGCGGACGTGCACCGTGAGCCGCCAGCCCTCGCCGTCGCGGCGCAGCCCGCCCGGCGCGATCACCGCGCGCGCCCACTCCGTCGTCTCCCCGAGGCGGCGCATCGCTGTCCCGCCGGTGAGCCCGCCGGTGGCGACGAGCAGGTCGGCGGGCCCGCCGAACCGGTAGCCGCCGATGAGCGAGAGCGTGAGCAGGACGTCGTCGAGCGTGCGCCCCATCCGCCGCAGCGCGCGGCCGCCGCGCTCGAGGAGCACGGGATCGACCCAGTCCGGGGTGTCCTCGACGACCGCGAAGAAGTCGGCGAGCGGCCCGGACGCGGGGACGGCGGCCGGGTCGGCGAGCGCGCGGTGGAACGCGACCATCGTGACCCGATCCCCGTCGCCGCGCGGGCGGCTCATCGCCGCGGCGAGGTCGGCTCCCACCTCGTCGCGGGCGAACATGCGCCGCCCGATGCGGTCGAGCAGCTCCTCGTCGGTCGACCGCACCCGCGCGACCAGGCACAGCGGCCGCGCGATGCGCCGCGAGCGCTCGGGCGCGGCGCGGAAGCGACCGGGATGGGGGTCGAGCTGCTCGCGTGCCACCATGCGCACCATGCTGAGACGAGTTCCTGCTCGCGTTCAAGTCGCGTCCGCGACGGCCCACCGGCCGTGACTGCGCCGCGGCGTCGTCGCGAGCCCCGCCAGGAGCGCTCGCGGGCGATGGTCGAGCGGATCGTCACCGCCGGGCGGGCCGTCCTGCTCGAGCGCGGCACCGACGGCCTGACCACGAACCACGTCGCCGCCGCGGCCGGCATCAGCCCGGGCTCGCTCTACCAGTACTTCCCCGACAAGGAGGCCGTCCTCGACGAGGTGGTGCGCCGCTACGCCGACGACCTCGAGGAGCGGGTGACGCGGGCCTTCGTCGACACCGCGGCCGAGCGCGACGCGACGGTGGCGGTGCGCCGTGTCGTGCTCGCGCTCGTCGACGCGCTCGCCGAGCACCCGGCGCTGCTGCGGGCGGTCGCCCAGCGGCTGCCCCGGGCCGGCGACGACCGGCGCGCCGCCTTCGCCCGCCGGGTCGACGCCCTGCTCACGAGCACCCTGCTCGCGCGCCACGGCGGCGAGCTGCGGCACCCGGCGGGCACCGTCGCCTGGATGCTCGTGCGGACCGTCGAGAGCCTCGCGGTCGGCTACGTGCTCGAGGAGCCGCCCATCGCGCAGGAGGTGTTCGCCGAGGAGGTCACGGCGCTCGTGCTGGGCTACCTGGGGCGGGCGCTGGCGGGTGAGGAGGCCGGCTAGAAGGCGCTGCGGGCGCCCGTCCGGGCCCGCAGACGCAGCCCGACCCGCAGCCCGAGGCGCAGCGGCGCCCAGCGTCGGCCGCGGTAGCGGTCGGCGAGGAACCGGTAGGCGCTGCGGTGGTGCTCGGCGAGCATCCGGGTCGAGGTCGGGGCGTCGCGCTCGGTGGCGTGCCCGCCGGTGTGGGTGACCTCGGCGTCGGGCACGTAGACGTTGAGCCACCCGGCGCGCCCGAGGCGGTCGCCGAGGTCGACGTCCTCGAAGTACATGAAGTAGCGCGGGTCGAAACCGTCCACCGAGTCCCACGCCTCGCGGCGCAGCAGCACGCAGGACCCCGAGAGCCAGCCCGCGGTGCGCTCGGCGACCGCGCCGTCCTGGCGGTAGGCGCGCGTCCAGGGGTTCGCGGGCCACACGGCGGCGAACAGCGCGTGCCCGACGCCGCGGCCCAGGCTCGGCTGCCGGCGCGCCGACGGGTAGACCTCGCCACCGGTGCGGATCAGCGGGCCCAGCGACCCGGCCCGCGGCCACCGCTCGCCCGCCTCGAGCAGCGCGTCGAGGCTGCCCGGGCCGAACGCGATGTCCGGGTTGGCGACGAGCACCCAGCCCACCTCGGCCGGCAGGCCCGCCACCGCGCGGTTCGCCGCGGCGCCGTAACCCACGTTCTCGCCGATCCGCAGCAGGTCGACGCGGTCGTCGGCGGCCGCCGCGGCCTCCGGGACGCCGTCGACCGAGCCGTTGTCGGCCAGCACCACGCGGTACGGCCGGGACGTGGCCTTCTCCAGCGAGGTGAGGAACTCGCCGAGCGACTCGCCCGGCGAGTAGGTCACGGCGACGACGGCGAGGGCGGGGCCGTAGGCGGGGACGGGGTCGGGCACGCCGGGCATTCTGGCCGACTCAGTCGTCCCACTCGTCGACCAGCCCGCGGTACTCCGCCTCGAGGAGGGCCTCGGCGTCCGGGTCGCCGCGCCAGGACGCCTCCTCGAGGAAGGGCTGCGCCTCCTCGCGGCGGCCGAGGTCGTGCAGGAAGCGGCCCAGGTGGAACGCCGCCCCCGGCTCGCCGACCTCGTGGGCCAGCCGCAGCTGCTCCTCGGCGCCGGCGAGGTCCTCGTGGCGGTCGCGCAGGAACCAGCCGTAGTAGATGTGCGCGCACGGCGCCCCGAGCTCGGCCGCGCGGCGGTAGAGCTCCGCGGCCTCCGGCACGCGCCCCTCGGCGAGGCGACAGTCGGCGAGCGCGACGAGGGTCGCCGGCCGCCCCTCGTCGTGGAGGTCCTCGGCGATCTCGGCGGCCGTCAGCGGGTCGTCGAGCTCCTCCAGGTGCAGCGCGACGAGGTTGAGCCCCGCGAGCTCGTCGCCGAGGCGCACCGCGCGGTCGAGCACGTAGAGCGCCTCCTGGGTGCGCCCGCGCTCGCGCAGGAAGACGCCGTAGTCGTTGGTGGCCTCCGGGTCGCCGGCGTCCAGGCCGACGAGGAAGGCGGCCTCGGCGCGCTCGTGGTCGCCGACCGCGGCGAGGGTCTCGCCCAGGAGGCCCGCGAGGTCGGTGCGCCCGCGGCTCATGACCACGGGCATGAGGACCTCGGCGGCCTCGCGGCGGTTGCCGTGGTCGAGGTGGGCGTTCGCCAGCAGGCCGTGCGCCGACGGCTCCCCGCACGCCAGGGCCCGGCGCAGGACGGCGACGAGCTCCTCGTGGTGCACGGCCGGGTCGGGGTGCGGGACGGCGAGGAGCGCCCGCGCCTCGGCGCAGAGGGGTTCGTCGTCCTCGTGGACGGGCGTGCCGTCCGCCGGCTCGTCCACCCCCGTCGCGGCCTGCTCCGTCACCGGATCAGTGTGCGCTGCGCGCAGGTGAGCAGAAAGAAGTGCTGGAGCACTTATTTTCGCTCACCTGCGCGGAGCGCACCTACAGGCGCGGGCCGCGCGTGGCGTCGTCCGGGGAGGGCAGCGTCAGCGGCCAGTAGCGCCAGGCGTCGGGCGCGTTCGCCGCCAGGTCGCGGCGCGCGCTGCGCCGTCGCTCGGCCTGCCACCGCTCGTCGCGGGCCACGCGGGCCCGCAACCGGTGGCGCTCGCGCCCGGCGTCGATCACCAACCACACGGCGACCAGGCCGAGCAGCGCGAGGAGGACCGTCTCCACAGCCATGACCGCTCAACGCACGAGAGGGCCCCGAGGACACGCAAATGACATCGATGTGATGACGACATTGGTCCGTTCAGCCCAGTAGGAGCTCCGGGTGGTGCGCGACCGCGGTGCCCAGGGCCTCGCGCCACGGTGGTAGGGGCTCGAGGCCCGCAGCCCGCCACGACACGTCGGAGAGCACCGACCACGCCGGTCGCGGGGCCGGGCGGGGGAAGGACGCGGTGTCGCAGGGGCGCACGCGGGCGGGGTCGGCGCCCAGCTCCTCGAACACCGCCCGCGCCAGCCCGCACCACGTCGTCGCCCCGCCGCCCGCCGCGTGCCGCGTGCCCGCCGGCGCCGACGAGCGCGCGAGCGCGACCAGGCCCGCGGCGAGGTCCGCCGACCACGTGGGCGAGCCGTGCTGGTCGTCGACGACGTCGACGGTGTCGCGCTCGCGGGCGAGCCGGGCCATCGTGCGCACGAAGTTCGCCCCGGTGGCGCCGTAGACCCACGCGGTGCGCACGACGTGGTGGGCGTCGGGCAGCGCGGCGCGCACGGCCTGCTCCCCCGCGAGCTTGCTGCGCGCGTAGACACCAGCGGGCGCGACGGGGTCGTCCGGTTCGAGGGGGCGGCGCGCCCCGCCGGGCAGTGGGCCGAGCACGTAGTCGGTGGAGACGTGGACCATCGTCGCGCCGACCTCCGCGCACGCCGCCGCGAGCAGCCCGGGAGCCTCGGCGTTCGCCGCCCACGCCGCCGCGCCGGCCTCGGGGTCGGTCTCGGCGCGGTCCACCGCGGTGTAGGCGGCGGCGTTGACGAGCACCGGCCGTCCGGCCCCGGCCGTCTCGCCGACCCACCCGTGCACCGCGGCGCGGACGGCCGCGGCGTCGGTGACGTCGAGCTCGGCGCGGGTCACGGCGACCAGGGAGTCGCCCGGCGGGGCTCCCTCGTCGCCGGGCGCGGTGAGCCGGGCGACGAGGTCCGTCCCCAGGGCACCCCCCGCCCCGGTCACCATCCACCGCACCGGACCCCGCCCCCCGTCGATCACGCACGGCAGTCTCCCAGCCCGCCGGGGTGACCCCTGTCCGTGCCCGGTCACCGTCCTCGCACGGCCCCGGCGCCTTCACCCCCAGCTCGAGCCACGGGAACGGGCCCGCTCTCACCGCGCGTCGCCGCGACGCGCCGACGAGCCGTCCAACGGGTGAGAGGCACCGAACGGGACGGAGGCCGTCTAGCCTCTGGCCAGGCCCCTCGTCGACCGCGGGAGCCCCACCGGGCCCGGCACCGGAGGGGAGCCGACCAGCGCCGCGCCGGGGGCACCGCGGACCCGCGGCGACGACGGACCATGATCGACCGACGGCCCCCGCCGGGGCCAGGACCGGGGAGGGAGGCGGGGCGATGGACCGTGACGACCCCGGTCCGTCCCGCCGCGACCCGGCCCGCCGCTTCGGGCCCTCCGCGGCCCGCCGCAGCCCCGGCCGCGCCGGTGGCCCGCCCCTCGACGACGACGGGTGGGGCCCCGCCCCCGACGACAGCGCCACCCACCCCGACCGCCGGCCCTCCGCCCGCGGCAACGGCAGCGCCCGCACCAACGGCAACGGCAAGGGTGACGGCGCCGGTGCCCGCCTGCGCCGCCGCGACCTCGCCGAGCTCTCCGCCGTCCCCGCCGGGTCCCGCAAGGGCGCCAAGCGCGTGGCGGGCCCCGACGACCTCCTCGGGCCGCCGCCCGAACGCCCCCGGCGCCCGGGGCCGCCCCGCGACCGCGACCCCCGCGACCGCGACCCCCGCGACCGCGACCCCCGCGACCGCGATCCCCGCGACCGCGACCCCCGCGACCGCGATCGCCGCCCGTCCCGGGACCGACCCGACCGCGAGCGGGGCCGACCCGGCCCGCCCCCGCCCCGTCCCCCCGGCCGGCCGCGCCCGGTGCGCGAGCTGCCCGAGGGCGACGGGCGCCGGCCGATCGGCCGCTGGGTCCGCGTGGGCCTCGTCGTGCTCTCGGTGCTGGTCTTCGCGCTGTCGGGCACGGCGTGGGCGGCGCTGTCGGGCAGCGTCGGCGGCACGAGCGCGCTGGGCGACGGTCCGGTCGGCGACGCCGCGGACGGCGCCACCGACATCCTCCTCGTCGGCGTCGACAGCCGCACCGACGCGCAGGGCCAGCCGCTGCCCGAGGAGGCGCTGCGCGAGCTGGGCGCCGGCGCCGCGGACGGCGTCGTCAACACCGACACGATGATCCTGGTCCGGGTGCCCAACGACGGCAGCCGCGCGGTCGCGTTCTCGGTCCCCCGCGACAGCTACGTCTCGATCCCCGGCGCGTTCCGCCGCGACAAGATCAACTCGGCGTACCCCGGCGCGAAGGCCGCCGAGGCGAACCGGCTGGTCCAGTCCGGCGTCACCGACCCGCGCGAGGTCGACGTCCGCTCGTCCGAGGCCGGCCGCCAGGAGCTGGTGCGCGCCGTGGCCGACCTCACCGGGCTGACCGTCGACCACTACGCCGAGGTCAACCTCATGGGCTTCTACACGCTGACCAACGCCATCGGCGGCGTCGACGTGTGCCTCAAGAACCCCGTGGACGACGAGCTCTCCGGCGCCCGCTTCCCCGCCGGCCCGCGCACGGTCGCCGGCCACGACGCCCTCGCCTTCGTCCGCCAGCGCCACGGGCTGCCCAACGGCGACCTCGACCGCATCCGCCGCCAGCAGGCGTTCCTCGCGTCGATGTCGCGCAAGGTGCTCTCCAGCGGCACGCTCGCCGACCCGCTCACCCTCGGTCGCCTGCTCGAGGCCGTGCAGCAGTCGGTGGTGCTCGACGGCGGGTGGGACCTGCTGCGCTTCGGCCAGCAGATGCAGGACGTCAGCGCCGGCGCCGTCGCGTTCCTCACCATCCCCACCAACGGCACGCGCAACGTCGACGGGCGCGGCGAGGTCCTCGACGTCGACCCGACCGCCGTGCAGCGCTTCGTCGCCGACGCCATCGGGCCCGAGGACTCCGCGGACGCCAACGAGGACGGCCCCGCGCCCGCGACCATCCCGGTCGACGTCCGGAACGCCTCCGACGCCGAGGGGGCCGCTGCGCGGGTCGTCGCCGTGCTCTCCGCGCAGGGCTACGCCCGGGCCGTCGCCGGCAACGCCGAGGCCCCGGCCCCGCGCTCCGAGGTGCTGTTCGGGCCGGCGGGCGACGGGGCCGGCGCGCGCGTCGCCCGCAGCCTCGACGACCTGCCCGCCCGCTTCGACCCCACCGTCCCGCCGAACACCGTGCGCGTCCTGCTCGGCGCCGACTACGACGGACCCGGCGCCGCGCGCACCCCGCCCCCGGCCACGGGCGCGACGGGCGGGCTGATCGGGACCGAGGTCGTGCCCGTCGCACCGCCCCAGCCGGCGATCACCGCCCAGGGCGTCCCCTGCATCGACTAGCCGGCCGCGCCGCGGAGATGCCGCCGGTACTCCCCCTCGGGGCGCCGAGCTCGACGTCGCGCGGGGTCGACCGATCTGCGGCGCGTTCCGGTGATCGGCGCCCGTGGGAGAGTCGGCGCCGATGACCGTCACCGACGCGCTGCTCGCCCCGTGGCTCGCGGGCGACCCGGCCCGCCCGCTGATCACCTTCTACGACGACGCCACCGGCGAGCGGATCGAGCTCTCCGGCGCCACCTTCGGCAACTGGGTCGCGAAGACCGCGAACCTCCTGCGCGACGAGTGCGACGTCGAGCCCGGCACCCCGGTCGCCGTGCTGCTGCCGGCGCACTGGCAGACGGCGGCGGCCCTGTGCGCGGTGTGGGCCTGCGGGGCCGAGGTGGTCGCCGAGGCCACGGGCGCCGAGGTCGCCCTCGCCGACGCCGAGCACCTCGAGGCCGCGGGCGCCGCGGGGCTCGTCGTCGGCTTCAGCCTCGACGCGTTCGGCCAGGGGCTCGGGGACGCGCTGCCCCGGGGCGCGGTCGACTACGCCACCGAGGTGCGCGTGCACGGCGACCACTTCGACCCGCTCACCCCGATCGGCGACGACGCCCCCGCGCTGGCGGGGGCCGACGTCGCGACGGTGGTCGCCGCCGCGCGCGAGCGCGCCGCCGAGCTCGGGCTCGGTGCGGGCGACCGGGTGCTCTCCACCGCGTCGTGGCCGCTCGCGACCACCGGCGGCCTCGTCGACGGCTTCCTCGCCGTGCTCGCCGCGGGCGCCTCGCTGGTGCAGGTGCGCCACCCCGCCGGCGACCAGGAGCGGCGCGCCGGCACGGAGAAGGTCACACGCATCCTGTGACCACCCCGCACCGCACCGCCGCGATCACCACCGGGATCACCGCCGACCTGGTCCGCGGCGCCGTCGAGCTGGAGCGCACCGAGCACGGCGTCCTCCCCCACCGCCTGCCCGCCCGGGCCCGCGCGCAGGGCGACACCCAGATCGCCATGGCCGAGGCCCAGCCGTCGGGCGTGCGGATCGTCGTGCACACCCGGGCGACGGTGCTGGAGCTGGACACGCTGCGCACGCGCGTCGGCTACGTCGGCATGCCGCTGCGCCCGGACGGCGTCTACGACCTGCGCGTCGACGGCGAGCTCGTCGCGCAGAGCGGCACCTCGGGCGGGAAGGTGCTGCGCCTCGACCCGGCCACCGGCGGCGCGCAGACCGAGCCCGGACCGGTCGGCACCGTGCGCTTCGACGGCCTCGCCGACCGCGACAAGCTCGTCGAGGTCTGGCTCCCGCACACCGAGATCACCGAGCTGGTCGCCCTGCGCTCCGACGCCCCGCTCACCGCCGCACCGACCGGTGGCCGCCGGGTCTGGCTGCACCACGGCAGCTCGATCAGCCACGGCTCGAACGCGGCGAGCCCGTCGACGACCTGGCCCGCCCTGGCCGCGGCGGAGGCCGGCGTCGAGCTGGTCAACCTCGGCTTCGGCGGCAGCGCGCTGCTCGACCCGTTCACCGCCCGCGCGATCCGCGACACCCCGGCCGACGTGATCAGCCTCAAGATCGGCATCAACCTCGTCAACGCCGACCTCCTGCGCCGCCGCGCGCTCGGGCCCGCGGTGCACGGGTTCCTCGACACGATCCGTGAGGGCCGCCCGACGACGCCGCTGCTGGTCGTCTCGGCGATCCTCTGCCCGATCCACGAGGAGACCCCGGGCCCCGGCGCCGTGGACGTCACCGACGAGGGCACGCTGCGCTTCCGCGCCACCGGCGACCCCGCCGACGTCGCCGCCGGGCGGCTGACGCTGCAGGTCGTCCGCGAGGAGCTCGCGCGCGTCGTCGCGCAGCGGGCTCCCGACGACCCGCACCTGCACCACCTCGACGGCCGGGAGCTCTACGGCGAGGCCGACGCCGCCGAGCTGCCCCTGCCCGACCGGCTGCACCCCGACCCCGAAACCCACCGGCTCGTCGCCGGGCGCTTCGCCGCCCACGCCTTCGCCCCGGGCGGGCCGCTCGCCGGCTGAGCCGGAACAGACGTCGCACCCCGGAACGAGCGAACGACGCCCTCGCTGCGTCGGGGGCAGCGAGGGCGTCGTTCGCTCGGTCAGGGGCTCAGGAACTCAGGGGCCCTCCCGTCACGCCTGCGGCGCGCCCGGGTACTGCTGCTGCGGCGGGTACTGCTGCTGCTGCTGCGGGTAGCCGCCCTGCTGGTAGCCACCCTGCTGCGGGTAGCCGCCCTGCTGGTAGCCCTGCTGGGGGTAGCCGCCCTGGTCGTAGCCCTGCTGGGGGTAGCCGCCCTGCTGGTAGCCCTGCTGGGGGTAGCCGCCCTGCGGGTAGCCGGCCATCGCATCCTGCTTCGGGTTCATGCCGTGCTCGTTGGCGCCGGGCTGCCCGTCGGTGGCCCACCAGACGATGAGGATGATCGCGCCGACGATCGGGATCAGGGCGAGCAGCTGCCACCAGCCCGAGCGGCCCGTGTCGTGCAGGCGCCGGGCGCCGACCGCGAGCGACGGGATGAGCACGGCGAGCTGGTAGATCGTGGTCAGCAGCCCGCCGCTCATGGCGAAGCCCGTGCCGGTGCTCGAGAAGCTCGCCGTGCCGATCAGCACGTCGATGATGCTGAGCACGATCGCCGCGAGGATGTTGAACAGCACGAACATCCAGAACTCGGTGCGCCGCGCACGCCCGTTGAAGTCGGCGTACTGCTTGAGCACCTTCAGGTACCACTGCATGGGAAGGACCTCTCACGGAGCGTGGGGCGGGGCCGCGTCCGCCGCGGTCCCTGTCGCCCGGGTAGGCTAGCGATCCACACGCTCCGTAAGCAGTACCCCGAACGGGTTACTTCTTCAGCAGGGCCCGCGCCATGACCATCCGCTGGATCTGGTTGGTGCCCTCGTAGATCTGCGTGATCTTGGCGTCGCGCATCATCCGCTCGGCCGGGAAGTCGACCGTGTAGCCGGCACCGCCGAAGATCTGCACCGCGTCCGTGGTCACCGACATCGCCGTGTCGGAGGCGAAGCACTTCGACGCCGAGGCGATGAGGCCCATCTCCTCGCCGCGCTCGGCCCGCGCCGCGGCCGCGTAGACGAGGTGGCGGGCGGCCTCGGTGTTCATGGCCATGTCGGCGAGCATGAACTGCAGGCCCTGGAAGTCGGCGATCGCCTTGCCGAACTGGTGGCGCTCGCGCGCGTAGTCGACGGCCGCGTCCAGGGCGCCCTGCGCGATGCCGACGGCCTGCGCGCCGATGGTCGGGCGGGTGTGGTCGAGGGTCGCGAACGCCGTCTTCAGCCCGGTACCGGGCTCGCCGATGATGCGGTCGCCCGGGATGCGGCAGTTCTCGAAGTAGATCTCGGTGGTCGGCGAGCCCTTGATGCCGAGCTTGTGCTCCTTCGGCCCGACCGAGAAACCCGGGTCGTCGGAGTGCACCACGAACGCCGAGATCCCGTTGGCGCCCTTGTCCGGGTCGGTCTTCGCCATGACCGTGTACCAGTCGGAGATGCCGCCGTTGGTGATCCAGCACTTGGTGCCGTTGAGCACCCAGTCGTCCCCGTCCCGGTGGGCCCGGGTGCGCATCGAGACGGTGTCCGACCCGGCCTCGCGCTCCGAGAGCGCGTAGCTGATCATCGACTGCCCCGACGCGATCGTCGGCAGCACCTGCTGCTTCAGCTCCTCGGAGCCGGACAGGATGATCGGCATCGAGCCCAGCTTGTTCACGGCCGGGATCAGCGAGGCCGACGCGTCGACCCGCGCGACCTCCTCGATGACCATGCAGGCCACGATCGAGTCGGCGCCCTCACCCCCGTACTGCTCGGGGATGTGGATGGCGTGGAAGCCGTTCTGCGTCAGCGCGGTGCGGGCCTCGGTGGGGAACCGCGCCTGCTGGTCGACCTCCGCGGCGTACGGGGCGATCTCCTTCTCCGCGAGGGCTCGGATCGACTCCCGCAGCGCGTCGCGCTCCTCGCCGAGGCTGTACAGGTCGAAATCCGGATCCACGACGTCCCTCCACACCACTGGCCCACGCCCCTGACGGCACTGCGCCATCACGGTACTCGGACGTCCTACCGTCGCGGGACCTCGCGGCCCCGCCGCCGGGTGTGGGCCTGGCTACCCCCGGTCGCCCGTCAGCGGGCTCGACGTGGGTGACCGGCGCGCGAACGCCGGCGCGCGCTCGGGCCGCAGCCCCACCCCGATCAGGTAGGCCGGCACCACCGTCAGACGGGGGAACCGCGCGAGCAGGCGACGGATCGGCGCGGGCGGGCCGCCGCGGCGCCCGGCCAGGACCGGCACCACGAGCCCGCGATGCATGAGCCGCTGGACCGTCTGCACCGCGATCGTCGGCAGCAGGCGCCGGCGCCGCACGGCGTCGAGCTCGTCGGGCGTCACCCGGGGGCCGCCCTCCTGGTCGCGGAGCAGCGGTGCGGCGAGCAGGGTCGCCGCCGCGACGGCGTCCTGGACCGCGAGGTTGATGCCGACCCCGCCGACCGGCGACATCGCGTGCGCGGCGTCGCCGAGGCAGAGCAGCCCGTCGACGTGCCAGCGCTGCAGCCGGTCCAGACGGACGTCGAGGTGCTTGACGTCGTCCATGCTCGCCAGGGCGTCGACGCGGTCGGCGAAGTCGGGGGCGAGCTCGGCGATGTCGGCGCGGAACGCCTCGATGCCGCGGGCGCGCAGCTCGGCGTCCCGGCCCTTGGGCCCGAGGTAGGCGATCTGGAAGTACCCCTCCCGCGGGATGACGACGGCCAGGCGCCCCTGGCTCATGCGCGGGGTGAGGCCCGGCGACCCGTCCTCGGGACGGCGCGGGAGGCGGAACCACCAGGCGTCCATGGGCACCGGGAACTCGACGACCCGCAGCCCCGCCTGCGCCCGCGCGGTGGAGCCGCGCCCGTCGCAGGCGACGGTGAGGTCCGCGGCGATCTCGCCCTCGGCCCCGTCGGCGGTCCGGTACGCGACCCCGGTGACCCGGCCGTCCGCGTCGCGGCGCAGCTCGGTGACCTCGGTGTCCATCCGCAGCGTGAACGCCGGCTCCGCCGCACCCGCGTCGGCGAGCAGGTCGAGCAGATCCCACTGCGGGACCATCGCGATGTAGGGGTGCTTGACGCGCCCGGCGAGGCGGCGCAGGTCGCCGACGACCAGCGTCTCGTCGCGGTCGACCGGGAACGCGACCCGGTCGAGGCGGCTCTGCGGCAGCGCGGCGAACCGCTCGCCGAGACCCAGCTCGTCGAGCAGGTCGAGCGTCGTCGGGTGGACCGTGTCGCCGCGGAAGTCGCGCAGGAAGTCCGCGTGCTTCTCCAGCACCGTGACCTCGACCCCGGCCCGGGCGAGCAGCAGGCCCAGCACCATCCCGGCCGGCCCGCCCCCGACCACACAGCACGTCGTCCGCTCCATCGTCCCCACCTCCAGCGATCTCAACGCCTGTTGAATACGAGTGTGGACCCGTCGCCCGCAGAAATCAACGGTTGTTGAACTAGGATCGCGGCGTGGCCACCGACCCGACCCCGCGCGGACGCCGACCCGGCGACTCCGGCACGCGGGACGCGATCCTCGACGCGGCGCGGGCGCGCTTCGCGGGCGAGGGCTTCCGGGCGGCGACGGTGCGGGCGATCGCCGGGGACGCGGGCGTCGACCCCGCGCTGGTCATGCACTACTTCGGCACCAAGCAGGCGCTGTTCGTCGCGGCGATGGAGTTCCCGCTCGACCCCGCCCAGGTCGTGCCGCGGCTGCTCGGGCCGGGGGTCGACGGGCTCGGCGAGCGGCTCGTCCGCTTCCTGCTCACGGTCATCGACGACCTGGGCGACGCCAACCCCATGCTCGGGCTCGTGCGCTCGGCCGTCGGGCACCCGGACGCCGCGCGGATGATGCGCGAGTTCCTCGGCGAGGCGATCCTCGACCGGCTCGCCGCCGCGGTCAGCGAGCACACGGGGGCCGACCGCCCCCGCCTGCGCGCCGACCTGTGCGCCTCGCAGGTGGTCGGGGTCCTCGTCGCCCGCCAGATCCTGGCGCTGCCCGAGCTCGCGGCCGCCGACCGGGAGACCCTCGTCGCCGCCTACGGCCCGACCATCCAGCGCTACCTCACGGGGTCGCTGGCGCCCTGAGCCCCGCCGTGCTCCTGCCCGCGCGCCCCGGCGGCGAGCGCCGCGTCCTTGGCCGCGACGGTCTCGGCCAGCCCGGCCTGGAAGCGCTCCATGGCCCGCGCGAGGGCCGGGTCGGAGGCGCCGAGCATCCGCACCGCGAGCAGGCCCGCGTTGCGCGCCCCGCCGATCGACACCGTCGCCACCGGGACGCCGGCGGGCATCTGCACGATCGAGAGCAGCGAGTCCATGCCGTCGAGGTGCTGCAGCGGCACCGGGACGCCGATCACCGGCAGCGTCGTCGCCGAGGCGACCATGCCGGGCAGGTGCGCCGCCCCGCCCGCGCCCGCGATGACGGCCCGCAGCCCGCGCCCCGCGGCCGCGGCGGCCCAGTCGAGCATGACGCGCGGGGTGCGGTGCGCCGAGAGCACCCGCGCCTCCCACGGCACGTCGAACTCGTCGAGCGCCTCGGCGGCCGCGCGCATGGTCGGCCAGTCGGAGTCGCTGCCCATGACGATGCCGACGGCGGGCTCGCTGCTCATGCGTGGGGGTCCCATCCGTCGCTCCACACGCCGGTGGAGAGGTGGTCGGCGGCCAGCCGGGCGCGGGTCCGCACGTCGTCGAGGTGGTCCCCGCGCACGGTCACGTGCCCGACCTTGCGGCCCGGGCGCTCGGCCTTGCCGTAGAGGTGCACGCGCGCGTCGGGGAAGCGGGCGAGGGTGTGGTGCAGGCGCTCGTCGACACCGGTGGCCGGGACGGAATCGCCGCCGAGCACGTTGGCCATGACGGTGACGGGCGCGGTCGTCGCGGTGGCGCCGAGGGGGTAGTCGAGCACCGCGCGCAGGTGCTGCTCGAACTGCGAGGTCACCGAGCCCTCGATCGTCCAGTGCGCCGAGTTGTGGGGGCGCATCGCGAGCTCGTTGACCACCAGCCCCTGGTCGGTCTCGAACAGCTCCACCGCGAGCAGCCCGACGACACCGAGCGCGTGGGCGATCCGCAGCGCGAGCTGCTCGGCCTCCTCGGCGCGCCCGGGGTCGAGGCCGGGCGCGGGGGCGAGGACCTCGGTGCAGATGCCCTGCTCCTGCACGGTCTCGACCACCGGCCACACGGCCGCCTGCCCGAACGGCGAGCGGGCGAGGACCGCGGCGAGCTCGCGGCGCAGCGCCACCCTCTGCTCGACCATCAGCGGCGTGCCGGCCGCGAGGAGCTCGGTGACGGTGGCCCGCGCCGCCTCGGCGTCGTCGAGGACCCACACGCCGCGCCCGTCGTAGCCGCCCCGCACGGCCTTGAGCACCACCGGCCAGCCGTGCTCCTCCGCGAACGCCGTGACGTCCTCGACGCCCGCCACGGCGGCGAACGGGGGCACGGGCTCGCCGAGCTCGCGCAGGCGGGTGCGCATGACGAGCTTGTCCTGGGCGTGCCGCAGGGCGTCCGGTCCGGGGTGGACGGCGACGCCGTCGGCGACCAGGGCGCGCAGGTGCTCGCTCGGCACGTGCTCGTGGTCGAAGGTCAGGGCCTCGGCGCCGGCGGCCGCGCGGCGCAGCGCCTCGAGGTCGGTGTGCTCGCCCAGCACGACGTCGGGCGTCACCAGCGCCGCCGGCTCGCCCGGCCCCGTCGCGAGGACCCGCAGCGACTGGCCGAGGGCGACCGCGGCCTGGTGGGTCATCCGCGCCAGCTGGCCGCCGCCGATCATCGTCACCACGGGCAGGCCGGTGCGCTCGTCCACGATCGGAGCACGGTACGCGCTGGTCAGGTGTGATCCGGCTCCGGCTCGTGGTGGGGCTCCGGCTCGTGCTGTGGCTCTGGCTCGGCGTCGCGGAGCCGGGCGAGCAGCGCGCAGGCGCCGTCGTGGGTGGCGGGCAGGCGGACGATCCGCGCCGTCGGCGACCCGACGAGGCCCTCGGCGGCCGCGAGGCGTCGCGTCAGCAGGCGGCGCAGCACGGCGGTGCGCTCGGCGAGGCCCTCGCGCGGGGCGAGGACGACGACGGTCCCGCGACCGACGACGGCGATCGACTCGCCGGCGTCGAACACCACGCCCGCGGCCTCGCCGGCGATCGACAGCGGCGCGACCCGGCGCCAGTCGCGGACGTCGAGCGTGAGCACGACCAGGGCGTGCTCGTCGCCGGCGGCACGACCGTGGGCGCGGGCGGCGCGGTAGACCTCGGCGAGGCGGGTGCGCAGGTAGCGGACGCTCGCGAGGCCGGACAACGGGTCGACGGCGGCGGTCTCGGCGATGTCGCCGCAGGCCACGTCCGTCCACGCGATCGAGACCGCGCGCAGCAGGTGCACCCCGTCGGGACCCCGGACCGGGGCGTGGTGCCCGGGCACGACGGCCCCGGCCCCGTCGTCGGGCTCCTCCGCCCCGGCGCCGGACACGGCGGTGCTCAGGGCGGCGAGGTCGGTGAGGGTCTCGGCGAGGCCGATGCCCGCCCCGGCCCGGGCGCCCGCCCAGTGCGCGAGGACCCGCTCGACCGCCCGGTCGCGCGCGTCCCGGCCCTCGTGGCGGGCGGTGACCACGGCGCACACGGCCTCGACCGCCGGGTCCGGCCACTCCGCCGCCGCGGCCCAGCCCAGGGCACTGCTGCACGCGAACCACCGCTCGCGCAGCAGGGCGGCCCGACCGGGGCGGGGAGCGGCGCCCGCGAGCGCGGCCTCGACGACGTCGGTGGCGTCGGTCGCACCGCCCGCCCTCGAGCCCGCCGTCGAGCCCGTCGAGCCCGCGCGTGACCCCTCGATGCTGCTCACGTCCATCCCGTGGCCGACCTCCACCGTGCTCGCGTGGCCGGTCCCGTCGTCCCGACCCGGACAGGAGACGCGCGGGACCGTCGCCCATGACGGTGACGGTCACCGCTTCGGCCGTACGGAGCCCCACACACTCGACCGGACGGGTGAGGGGGGAGGTGGGCCGTGTCCGTCGACGACGGGGGCCCGGCCGGCGCGAGCGACGTGGGCGACGACGCCCGCAGCGACGCCGAGCTGATCGCGCTGCTGCGGGGGCGCGGCGCGGACCGCGACTCCACGGCCGCCTTCGGGACCCTCTACGCGCGCCACCAGCACGCCGCCCGGGCCCTGGCCCGCCAGCTCGCCCGCTCTCCCGTGGACGCCGACGACCTCGTCGCCGGCGCCTTCACGCGCATGCTCGAGGTGCTGCGCGCCGGGCGCGGCCCCACCGAGGCGTTCCGTGCGTACCTGCTGACCTCGGTGCGCCACCTCGCCTACGACCGCAGCCGCGCCGAGCGCCGCGTGGACCTCACCGACGACCTCACCGACGTCCACGGCGTCGACCCCGGCGGCACGATCGTCCCCTTCACCGACCCCGCACTCGCCGGCCTCGAGCGGACGATGGCCGCGCGGGCCTTCGCGACGCTGCCCGAGCGCTGGCAGGCGGTCCTCTGGCACCTCGAGGTCGAGGGCGACACCCCGGCGGACATCGCGCCGCTGTTCGGGCTGTCGGCCAACGCCGTGTCCGCGCTCGGCTACCGGGCGCGGGAGGGCCTGCGCCAGGCCTACCTGCAGCAGCACCTCGACAGCGGCTCCGGACGCTGGGACCGCCGGCACCGCGAGACCGGCGAGAAGCTCGGCGCCTACACCCGCGGCGGCCTCGCGCGCCGGGAGGCCGAGCGGGTCGAGGCGCACCTCGCCGAGTGCCCCGAGTGCCGGGCCCTCGCCGACGAGCTGCGCGACGTCAACGCCGGGATGCTGCGCGCGGTGGTGGCGCCGCTGGTGCTCGGCGCGGGGGTGCTGGGCTACCTGGCCTCGCGCGGCTCGACCGGCGCGCTCGACGTGGCCAGCACCGGTGAGCTCGCCGTCGCCGGGGGCGGCGCGATCGGTCTGCTCGGCGCGCTGACCGGGATCTCCGGCGCCGTCCGCCCGGTCCCGCCCGCACGCCTGCGCACGGTCGGCGTGATCGGCCTCGCCGGCGCGGTCGGCCTCGCGGCCGTCGTGCTGGGCGACGCCCTCGGGCCCCCGACCCCACCGGTGCAGGCCGTTCCCGCGCCGGTCCTGGTGCCGCCGGGGGTGCCGGGCGTGCCGGGCGTGCCGGCAGGGGCGCCGGGTGTGCCGGCGGCCCCGGGTCCGGGGGGCGCCTCGCCGGGTGCCGGGGCGTCGGTCGCCGACTCCGGGCCGAGGCCCGGGACCGCTCGGGCCCCGAGCGGTGCGCCGGCGCCGGAGGCCGTGCTCGCGATCCCGGGCCTCACCGACGAGGCCACCGACCCCGACCGCTCCGCCGGGACGCGCCGGACGACCCGACCCGTCGGCGCGGTGCGTGCCAGTGCCTCGGACCCGGCGACCACCGACCATGCACGCGCCACGCCCGCGGCACGCGCCACGCCCGCGGCCCGCGGCACGACTGCCCGCACCGCCGCGGCCCGCCCCCGGCCCGCTGACCAGGGCTGCCTCGTCACCGCCCGGCTGCCCGTCGTCGGCGGGGCGGGCGTGATCTGCCGGACCGGCACCGCGGCCCGGGAGGCCTCACTAGACTCCGCCCGGTGACGGTGCTGCGCGACGTGTCGGGCCGGGCCGCGCGCCTCGTCGACCGGCACGGCGAGCTGGTCAAGTTCGCCACCGTCGGCGCGATCACCTTCGTGGTCGACACGGCCGTGTTCGTCACCGCCAAATCCACGGTGCTCGAGCCCAAGCCCGTCACGGCGAAGGTCGTGGCGGTGCTGGTCGCGACCATCGTGGGCTACGTCCTCAACCGCGAGTGGTCCTTCCGCGCGCGCGGCGGGCTCGGGCGGCCCCACGAGGCGCTGCTGTACTTCGCCGTGTCCGGCGTCGCGCTGGCGATCAACGCCGCGCCGCTCGGGATCTCGCGCTACGTGCTCGACCTCGCCACGCCCGCGGTGTCGACGCTGACCGAGCACGTCGCCGACCTGGTCAGCGCCCAGGTCGTCGGGACCCTCCTCGCGATGGTGTTCCGCTGGTGGGCGTTCCGGCGGTGGGTGTTCCCCGACGATCTCGTCCCGCTGCGGTAGCCAGGCGAACGCTCGTCGTGACCGCCCCGACCCCCGATCGGAGGACGGCTCTCCGCCGACCGATGTCGGGTCGGCCACCGCATGCCGAGATCGACGACCGCCGGTCTCCGAGGTGGAGCCGGTCGTCGCCCGAACGCGGAGGGGATTCCAAGGTTCTTGATACCGTCGGTACCGCTCGGCCGGGGAGGGCTCAGGCGGGCCGGGCCTGGACAGGACGCGGAGGAGGACCAGCTGTGCCGAAGCTCCCGTGCCCGCATCGCACCGCCGGCCGGGACGTCACCGCCGATCCCCTGCTCGACGCCGACGGGCTCGAGCAGTGCGACGGGCTGATGGTCCTGGTCCTCGACCCCGTGACCGGTGCCGCCGACACCTACGGCCCGTACCCCGCCCCCCGCGCCCGCGAGGAGGCCCACGGACGCCGCCGGGAGCTCGACGCCGAGGACCTCACCGAGGTCACCGTGGCGCTGGTCCGCCACCACCGCCCCCGCTGACGCGCCTCACCCGACGTCTCCTCACCCGACGTCTCCTCACCCGACGTCTCCTCACCCGACGTCGTCCCGGTCGGTCGACGTCGACACGGGCTCCCAGCGCTCGAGGTCGTCGGCGATCCGGGTGAGCCGCGCCCGGATCCCGCTCACCGCGTCCTGCCCGAGCGGGAGCCGCAGCGGCGCGTCGTCGGCGTCGAGCACGCGGAGGATGGCGGCTGCGGCCTTGTCCGGGTCGCCGGGCTGGCGGCCGTCGTTGCCGGCGACGAACGCCCGTGTCGGGCCGACCGTGTCCTCGTACTCCGGCATCGGCGTCGAGAGCACCGCCGCGCCGGGGCGGAAGAGCTCGGTGCGGAACGCGCCCGGCTCGACGATGAGGAACCGGACGTGGGGGCACTCGTCGACGAGGGTCTCGACCAGGCCTTCGATCGCGAACTTCGTCGCGCAGTAGACCCCGAAGCCGGGCAGGGTGACCTGCCCGCCGACCGACGACATCAGCACGACCGCGCCCTGGCCCTGCGCGCGGAAGTGCGGCAGCGCGGCCCGGGTGAGCAGTGCCGGGCCCATCGTGTGCAGGTCGAACAGCGCGCGCAGCTCGTCCTCGGTGGTCTCCTCGAGCGCGCCGACCTGCGTGCGCCCGGCGTTGTTGACCAGCACGTCGAGACGCCCGTGGCGGGCGACGACGTCGTCGACGGCCGCGGTGAGGTCGGCGGCCGGTCCGGTGACGTCGAGGGCGAGGGGCTCGACGCGGTCGGGGTGGGCGGCGGCGAGCTCGGCGAGGGCCTCGGTGCGGCGCGCGGCCGCGACCACGGTGTCGCCGGCCGCGACCGCGGCGTCGGTGATCGCGCGGCCAAACCCGCTCGAGGCGCCGGTGACGAGCCAGACGCGGTGTCGTGGGGAGGTCACGGCGCCGACCCTCCCCGCGGGCCGACTGGACGTCCAAGACCAGGTGCGATCACCTTCGGCTATGGACGTCCACTCCCGCGACCTGCGCTACTTCGTCGCTGTCGCCGAGGAACGCCACGTCACGCGCGCGGCCGCCCGGCTGCACGTCTCGCAGCCCGCGCTGAGCAAGCAGCTGCGCGCGCTCGAGCGCCAGGTCGGCGCCGAGCTGCTGCACCGACTCCCGCACGGCGTCGAGCTGACGGCGGCCGGCGAGGCGCTGCTGCCGCACGCGCGGGCGGTGCTCGCGCGCACCGACGACGCCGCCCGCGACGTGGCCGCCGCCGCGCGACGCCTCGTGGTGGGCGTGAGCACGGGGGTCGGGCGGGGCCTGCTGCCGGCCGTGCGCTCGCGGCTCGCGGTCGCCGAGGCGCCGGTGGAGCCGCAGGTGCGCGCGGTGGCCTGGGACGACGCGAGCGCGGGTCTCGCCGACGGCGGCAGCGACGTCGCCGTGGCGTGGGCGCCGGTGCCGGGGCGGGTGCGCACGCTCGAGCTCGCGCGCGAGCCGATCGGGGTGGCGCTCCCCCCGGGCCACCCGCTCGCGGGGCGGGACGCGGTGCCGTTCGCGGCCCTGCTCGACGAGCCCTTCCTCGCGCTGCCCCCGGAAGCCGGGCCGCTGCGGGCGTCGTGGCTCGCCGAGGCCCACCGCCGCGGGCGCCCGGCGCGGGTCGGCGGGGAGGTGCGCTCGATGGAGGAGACCCACGAGGCGCTGCTCGACGGGCGCGGCGTGGTGCTCCTCGCGATCGGCAACGCCCCGGCGCTCGCCCGCGACGGCGTCACCGTGGTGCGGGTCGACGACCTGCCGCCGTGCGTGCTCGTCCTCGCCTGGCGCGCCGACGACCGCCGGCCCGCGGTCCGCGCCTACGTCGAGGCGTGCCGGGAGGTGCTGGCGGCCCGGGCGTGAGCGGTTGCCCCGCTCAGCGCGGCCCCGTCGTGGGCAGCGGGCGCGGGGCGGCGACGGTCCGGTCGGTGCGGGGCACGGGCAGGAACACCGCGAAGGTCGCGGGCCGGGTGCGGGCGAGCTCGAGGCGCCCGCCGTCGGCCTCGACCAGCGCGCGGGCCAGGGCCAGCCCGAAGCCGGTCGACGCCGCCCCGGACACCCCGCGGTCGAACACGTGCGGCGCGAGCTCGGGCGGGACGCCCTCGCCGTGGTCGGCGACCTCGACGACGATCGTGTCGTTGTCCGACAGGCGCGCCGAGAGCGTGATCGTCCCCCGACCGTGGCGCAGGGCGTTGTCGACGAGCACCCCGAGCGCCTCCCGCAGCCGCCCCGACGTGGCGCGCGCGACAAGCCCCTCCGGCGTGCGCACGCGGATCGCGCGGCTCTCGGCGCGCAGCGGGTCACGCCACTCGTCGGCGACGGCCTCCAGCTCGCCCGCCACCTCCAGCGGCGCCGCCCCGGCCGCGCGGGCCTCGCGGGCCGAGGCGAGGAGCTCGTCGAGCACCTCGGCGAGCCGCTCGGCCTGCTCCAGGGCCGCCGCGCCCTCCGCGGAGACCTGGTCGTCGGGGTGGGCCGCGAGCTCGTCGAGGCGCAGCTGCAGGGCGGTCAGGCGGCTGCGCAGCTGGTGGGACACGTCGCCGACCAGCTCGCGCTCGCGCTGGAGCAGCTCGGCGAGCGCCGCGGCCGAGGAGTCGAGGACGTCGGACACCCGGTCGAGCTCGGGAATGCCGTGGCGGTGGGGCGCGGGCCGGAAGTCGCCGGCGCCGAGGCGGGCGGCGCGCCCGGCCACCTGCTGGAGCGGGTCGGCCAGCCGCCGGGCGGTCAGCGTCGCCACCACCGCCCCCACGGCCACCGACAGCAGCACCGCCGCGAGCACCAGCGCCGTCGCCTGCAGCTGGCGCGCCCGCATCTCGGTGATCGGCTCCGAGAGCACCGCCGACCCCGAGAGCCCGAACGGCAGGGTCTCGCTGACGGTCGGCCCCGGGGCCAGCTCGCCCAGCGTGCTCGTGCCCCGCGGCGTGCGGACCACCAACGACCCGCCCGGCGGGACCGCGATCCCGACGGCGCTGAGGTCCACCGGCCGCTCGCCCGACACCTGCGAGTCGAGCGTCGCGACGACCTGCCGCAGCCGTGAGTTGATGTCGGCGCGCGTGAAGTCCTCGACCAGCCGCCACGTCGTGAGTGCCAGCGGACCGCCCAGCACCGCCACCGTGATGGTGACGACGATGAGCGTCGAGACGAGGATCCGGCGTCGCACGGGCGGGCCCTAGGTGTTGAAGCGGAACCCGACCCCGCGCACCGTGCTGATGCGCTTCCCGCCGACCCCGCCGCCCTCGTCGGCGAGCTTGCGGCGCAGCCACGACATGTGCATGTCCAGGGTCTTGGAGGTCTTCATCTCGGGGTCGTTCCAGACCTCGCGGAGGATCTCCTCCCGGGACACCACCTGCCCGGCGTGGGCCATGAGCACCCGGAGCAGCTCGAACTCCTTGTTGGCCAGGCCGACCTCGACCCCGTCGACCGTGACCCGCCGCGCCGACGGCTCCAGGCGCACCCCGCCCGCGTCGAGCACCTCGGGAGCGCGGCGGCGCAGCAGCGCCCGCACCCGAGCCAGGAGCTCGGCGAGCCGGAAGGGCTTGCCCACGTAGTCGTCCGCGCCCGCGTCCAGGCCGACGACGAAGTCGACCTCGTCGGTGCGCGCGGTGAGCATGAGCACCGGCAGGTCCGGCTGGTCGGCGCGCACCCGCCGGCACACCTCGAGCCCGTCCATCCCCGGCAGGCCGAGGTCCAGCACCATGAGGTCCGGCCCGGCGGCGCCCGCTCGGTGGAGCGCGGCCTGACCGTCGCCGACGACGTCGACCTCGTAGCCCTCGCGCTGCAGCGCGCGGGAGAGGGGTCCGGCGATCGCCGCGTCGTCCTCGACGAGCAGCACGGTGGTCACGGCGCCACAGTAGCCCCGGGGGTGCGGAGTCCTGGCACGATCGCCCGCCATGAGCTCCGCCGGGCCCGCCGACCTCGATCCCGCCGCCGACCTCCCCGCCGACCTCCCCGCCGACCTCCCCGCCGACCTCGACAGCGACCTCGCGCTCGCCCTCTCGCTCGCGGACGCCGCCGACGCGGTGACCCTGCCCCGCTTCCGCGCCGTGGACCTGCACGTGGAGCGCAAGCCCGACCGCACCCCGGTGACCGACGCCGACACCGCCTGCGAGGACCGCCTGCGCGCCGTGCTCGCCGCCCACCGACCCGACGACGACGTCCTCGGCGAGGAGCGCGGCGGCAGCCTCGGCGCCGGGCGGGTGTGGGTGATCGACCCGATCGACGGCACCAAGAACTTCTCCCGCGGCATCCCGGTGTGGGCGACCCTCGTCGCGCTCGTGGCGGACGGCCGCCCCGTCGTCGGCGTCGTCAGTGCCCCCGCCCTGCAGCGGCGCTGGTGGGCCGCGGCGGGCCGGGGCGCCCACACCAGCGATCCCGCCCGCGGCGTGGACGCGGCGCCGCTCGCGGTGTCCGGCGTCGGGGCCCTCGAGGACGCCTACGCGTCCACCACCGACCTCGAGTACTGGCGCACGATCGACCGCCAGGACCAGTGGCTCGCCCTGACCCGCGCGTGCTGGGAGAGCCGCGCGTTCGGCGACTTCTGGCACCACTGCCTCGTCGCCGAGGGCGTCCTCGACCTCGCCGTCGAGCCCGCCGCCAACACCTGGGACCTCGCGGCCGCACAGGTCCTCGTCGAGGAGGCGGGCGGTCGGCTCACGGACCTCACCGGCGCCGCGCGCCCCGACGGGGGCGACTCGCTGACCACCAACGGCCTCCTGCACGACGCCGCCCTGGAGATCGTCCGCCGCTAGCCGGACGACCCCGCGAGCCGCGCCCACACCAGCCGCCCGAACAGCGAGAAGCACGCGGCCGACTCGTCGTCGAACCGCGTCCACTCGAACCGCCCACCACGCTCGCACCAGAACACCTCCCAGCTCCCGTCCTCGGTCTCGTCCACCCCGGGCACGGGCCGCACGCACCACGCCCGCTCGACCTCGGCGCCCACGCTGACCGCGGCCCCGGCCACCCCGGCCGCGGCCAGCCAGCCCGCCAGCTCACCGGCTCGCACACCGGGTTCGACGCAGCCGACCGCCGAGCGGTTCCGCCGAGGACTGGCACGATCACCGTCGTGACCGCCCCCGAGGTCTGCTTCGAGGACCTGCCCGCCGGTCGGCGCATCGCGCTCGGCTCGGTGGTCGTCGACCGCGACGAGATGCTCGCCTTCAACCGCCGCTTCGACCCCCAGCCCTTCCACGTCGACGAGGACGCCGCCCGCGCGTCGCTCTTCGGCGGGCTGTGCGCGTCGGGGTGGTTCACCGCGTCGCTGTGGATGCGCTGCTACGTCGACGGGCTGCTCAGCCGTGCGGCAGCACTCGGCTCACCCGGCGGCGACGAGATCTCCTGGCCGGCGCCGGTGTTCCCCGGCGACCGGCTCGACGCGTCGCTGGAGATCCTGGCGGCGCGGGTGTCGGCGAGCCGCCCGCAGCTGGGCCTCGTCACGCTGCTGGGCACGCTGACGCGCGAGGACGGCACCCAGGTCTACCGGGGCCGCTTCACCGGGATGTTCGGGCGGCGCGACGGCGCTCCCGCCGCCGCGCCCGGCGGCCCCGCCAGCCCCTGACCGGCTCGTCCTGCTCGTCCGGCTCGCCGGGATCGCCCGCGTCGAGCGCGTCGGGGTCCTCGTCGTCGAGCTCGTCGTCGAGCTCGTCGGCCGCGGGCAGCTCGTCCCACGCGCCCCCGGCCCCGGCCCGCGGGACGGCGACCTGGTCGAGCCCGCCCCGGTCCTCGGCCATCGTCTCCACCAGCGACGCCAGGCGCTCGACGTCGCCCAGCCCCGCGAACTCCCACGGCTCCTCCGTGCCCGCGGTGGCGACGACGAGCGTGCCCGCGCCGAGCACCCGCTCCGACCCGGTGCTGCGCGTGCGCACCTCCGTGATCGTCGCCCCGGCGACCTCGACGCTCTCCCGGGCGAGCACGCCCTCGCGCACGAGCAGGCGCCGGTCGGTGACGACGAGGTGGGTGCAGCGCCAGCGCACCAGCGGCAGCACCGCGAGCCAGCCGATCGCGACCGCCGCGAGCAGCACCAGCGCCAGGCGCACCGCGGTGCGCGTGGAGGAGGACGGGATGCCGTCGGCCAACCCGGCGAGCAGGGCCGCGAGGAACACCGCGGCCGGCGGGACCAGCGCGGGCACGACGAGCATGCGCCAGTGCGGGCGCCGGTGGGCGAGCACGTGCTCGCCGCGGCGCAACACGCCGTCGGGGTAGGCCACGCGCCGCACCCCCTCCCGGGACCTCCCGGTGAGGCTAACCAGCGGCGGGCCGGACGTGGACGACGTCGCCCGCCGACACGACGGTGGTGTCCCCGTCCGGGGCACGCACCGCGAGCCGCCCGTCGCGGTCGACGTCGACCGCGCGCCCGGTGAGGACCCGGTCGCCGGGGAGGGTCACGCTCACCTCGCGGCCCAGCGTCGCGCAGCGCGCGCGGTAGTCGTCGACGAGGCCGGACGCGACGGCGTCGCCCCGCGCGTCGCGCCACCGCCCGTCGAGGTCGGCCAGCGCGCGCAGCACCGCGACCAGCACGTCGCCCCGCGCGAGCTCGGCACCCTCGGCGGCCAGGGACGTCCCGCCCGCGGGCAGGTCGGCCACCGGCGTCGCGACGTTCAGCCCGATCCCGACGACGAGCGCACGGTCGTCGCCGGTGACCGCGCCGACCTCGGCCAGCACCCCGGCCCCCTTGGCGCCGTCGCCGAGCAGCAGGTCGTTCGGCCACTTCAGCGCCGCGGGGACCGCGCCGCCGGTCAGCGTGCCGACCGCCTCGACCAGGGCCAGTCCGGCCAGGAGCGGCGCCCACCCCCAGCGCTCGGGGGCCACCTCGCGCGGGCGCAGGAGCACCGAGAAGGTCAGGCCCTCCCCCGCCCGGTCCTCCCAGACCCGCTCGCGGCGCCCGCGGCCGGCGTCCTGGTGCTCGGCGACGAGGACGGTCCGGTCGGGCGCGGCGCCGGGGCCGGCGACGCGGGCGAGGAGGTCGGCGTTGGTGGACCCGGTGCTGGGGACCACCTCCAGCGTCCACGGCCCCGACGGCGGGCCCAGCGCGCGGCGCAGCGTGTCTTCGTCGAGGGGAGCGGCCACGACCGCGCACCGTAGTGCCGCTGATCACCCTCTCGCCCGCGTCCCCCGGCCGTGTCGGGGTCGGTCGCTACAGTGCCGCTCCATGACCGCCGCGACGGAGCCGTTGCCGCAGCCGGACAGCCAGGGTGACGGGGCTGCTGGGGAGCCCGACATCCACACGTCGGCGGGCAAGCTCGCCGACTGGTACCGGCGCCAGGAGGACGTGGTCCACGCCGGCAGCGAGCGCGCGGTCGAGCGCCAGCACGCCAAGGGCCGCAAGACCGCCCGCGAGCGGATCGACCTGCTGCTCGACGAGGGCAGCTTCCTCGAGTTCGACGCGATGGCGCGCCACCGCTCCACCAACTTCGGCCTCGAGGCCAACCGGCCCTACGGCGACGGGGTCGTCACCGGGCAGGGCACGGTCGACGGCCGCCCGGTGTGCGTGTTCTCCCAGGACGCCACCGTGTTCGGCGGCGCGCTGGGCGAGGTCTACGGCGAGAAGATCGTCAAGGTCATGGACGTGGCCATGAAGATCGGCTGCCCGGTGATCGGCATCAACGACGGCGGCGGCGCGCGCATCCAGGAGGGCGTGGTCGCCCTCGGGCTCTACGGCGAGATCTTCCGCCGCAACGTGCACGCCTCGGGCGTCGTCCCGCAGATCTCGCTGGTCATGGGCCCGGCGGCCGGCGGCGCGGTGTACTCCCCCGCGCTCACCGATTTCACCGTCATGGTCGACGAGACGTCGTTCATGTTCATCACCGGCCCGGACGTGATCAAGACGGTCACGGGCGAGGACGTCGGCTTCGAGGAGCTCGGCGGCGCCCGCACCCACAACGCCACCTCCGGCAACGCCCACTACCTGGCCTCCGACGAGGACGACGCGATCTCGTTCGTCCAGGAGCTGCTGGGCTACCTGCCGTCGAACAACCTCACCGACCCGCCGCGCATCCCGGGCGAGGAGGAGAGCGGGTCGGTGCCCGACGGCATCGGGGAGACCGACCTCGAGCTCGACACCCTCGTGCCCGACTCGCCCAACCAGCCCTACGACATCCGCGAGGCCGTCACGCGGGTGGTCGACGACGGCGACTTCCTGGAGATCCAGGCGCTCTACGCGGCCAACATCGTCACCGGCTACGGGCGCGTGGAGGGCCGGCCGGTCGGCATCGTCGCCAACCAGCCGACCCAGCTCGCCGGCTGCCTCGACATCGGGGCCAGCGAGAAGGCCGCCCGGTTCGTGCGCACGTGCGACACGTTCAACATCCCGGTGCTGACCTTCGTCGACGTGCCGGGATTCCTGCCCGGCACCGACCAGGAGTACAACGGCATCATCCGGCGCGGCGCGAAGCTGATCTACGCGTACGCCGAGGCGACGGTGCCGCTCGTAACGGTCATCTGCCGCAAGGCCTACGGCGGCGCCTACGACGTCATGGGCTCCAAGCACCTCGGGGCCGACGTCAACATCGCCTGGCCCACCGCGCAGATCGCCGTCACCGGGGCCTCGGGCGCCGTGAGCATCCTCTACCGCAAGGAGCTCAAGAAGGTCGAGGACGACGGCGGGGACGTCGAGGCCCGGCGCGCGGAGCTGCAGCAGGAGTACGAGGACACCCTCGCCAACCCCTACGTGGCCGCCGAGCGGGGCTACGTCGACGCCGTCGTCCCGCCGTCGCACACCCGCGGCTACGTCGCCCGGGCGCTGCGGATGCTCGAGACGAAGCGCGAGACGCTGCCGCCGCGCAAGCACGGGAACGTGCCCCTGTGAGCGCAGCGAACGCGGAGGTGTGGCTGTGAGCGCAGCGAACGCGGAGGTGTGGCCGTGAGCGAGGACGACCGGGAGACCCCGGCCCGCCCCGTCCTGCGCATCGTGCGCGGGGAGCCGGACGCGGCCGAGATCGCCGCGCTGACCGTCGTTCTCGCCGCCGCCGGCGGCGGCGGCGCTCCCGACGAGGCGCCCGACCCGACACCGGCGTCGGGCTGGGCACGCCGCACCGACCTCGTGCGCGGCCCGGTCCATCCCGGGCCGGGCGGCTGGCGGGCGTCCGCCCGACCACGATGACCACCCCCCGATCCCCCCGGTGACCTGATGGCCCTGCTGCGCCGACGCCGTCGCACGCCGATCGGTGGCGAGAGCTACCGCGACGCCGACCACGCCCTCATGCCCATCCCGCCCACGGGCGGGCTGGTCAGCGCCCAGTTGCGCAACGTCGAGGGCCGCCCGCTGCCCGGGGTCACGGTCGCGGTGATCGAGACCGAGGGCCTGCGGCGGGTGGTCACCGAGACGGTGACCGATCCCTTCGGCTTCTACACCGCCGCGGTGCCCAGCGGCGCGTACACGCTGCGCGCGACCCTGGGCGGCTACACCACCCTGACCCGCGACCTCGTCGTCGGCCGGGGCGAGCACGCCGCCCTGGGCGCGCTGACGATGTCGGCCGACCAGGGCAGCACGCGCCCCTCGCCCGGCGAGTGGGTGATCGACGACGCCCACAGCCGGCTGGGGTTCGTCGCGCGGCACATCGCGCTGTCGCGGGTCTACGGGCAGTTCACGCGGTTCCGCGGCTCGATCCACATCGCGGAGGACCTCGAGGACTCCAGCGTCGACGTCGTCATCGACGCGGCCAGCATCGAGACCCACAACGCCCAGCGCGACGCCCACCTGCGCTCGCAGGACTTCCTGGCCGTCGACGACTACCCGCAGCTCCAGTTCTCGAGCACGCGGTTCGGCGTGCGCGCGGGCAACGCCTGGACCATCGACGGCGAGCTGTCGATCCGCGGGCGCACCAACGACGTCCGGCTCGACACGACGTACCTCGGCACCCAGTCGTGGAACGGCACGCGCGTCGGCGCCACGGCCACGACGTCGCTGCACCGGGAGCACTTCACGCTCAACTGGCAGCAGATGGTCGCCCGCGGCATCCCGGTCGTCGGCTCGACCATCCAGATCCACCTCGACGTCCAGGCGGTCCTGCAGCTCTGAGCCCGACCTGCTTGCGTGATGCAACTCTCACCCCTACCGTCGTTGCATCACGCAAGTCGGACGGGAAGGGTGAGGGCCATGGCGCTGCCGCAGGTGGCCACGCACGACGAGTGGCTGGGCGCGCGGAAGAAGCTGCTGGAGCGCGAGAAGGAGCTCGTGCGGGCCCAGGACGCGGTCGCCGCCGAGCGCCGGCGGCTCCCGATGGTGCGCATCGCGGAGGACTACCGCTTCACCGGCCCCGACGGCGAGGTCGGGCTGCTCGACCTCTTCGCCGGGCACCGGCAGCTGCTCGTCCAGCACCTCATGTTCGACCCGGAGTGGGACGTCCCCTGCCCCAGCTGCAGCGGGATGGCGGACGACCTGGGCGCGGCCACGCCCGGGCGCCTGGCCCGGCGGGACACGTCGTTCGTCGCGGTGTCGCGGGCGCCGTGGGAGAAGCTCCGCGGGGTCGCGGCGGCGCGCGGCTGGACCTTCCCGTGGTTCTCGTCGCTGGGCAGCCGCTTCAACCACGACTTCCACGTCACGCTCGACCCGGCCGTGGTGCCGGCGAGCTACAACTTCCTCGACACCGCCGAGCTCGCGGCCGACCCGGAGCTGGCCTGGATGGTCTCCTACGTCGGCGAGCAGCCCGGGATCAGCGCGTTCCTGCGCGACGGCGACGACGTGTACCTGACGTACTCGACCTACGGCCGCGGCGTCGAGGTGATGATGCACGCCTACCACCTGCTCGACCTCACGGCGCTGGGCCGCCAGGAGACCTGGGAGGAGCCCGCGGGCCGCGCTCCGGTCGCGCACGACGCCTCCGCCGGTGCCATGCCCTGAGCCCCGGTCCCGGCGCCACCGTCCGGCGCCCCGCGACCGTGACGCGGTGCACGGGGGGCGGTCGCGGTGACCGGCGGGTTCGACAGCGACGTCCCCTCGCCCGCTGTACGACTATTGACGACACGCGTGACGGCACCGGCGACGACGCGGCCCCGGAGCCGCCGACGTAGGGTGCCGCTCCGTGCGTCTGGTGCTCGCGTCCGCGTCCCCGGCCCGACGGGCCGTTCTCCGTGCCGCCGGGGTGGAACCCCTCGTCGAGGTCTCCGATGTCGACGAGGACGCCGTGGTCGCCGAGCTCGGCGAGGGCGCGACGCCCGAGGACACGGTCTCCGCGCTGGCGCTCGCGAAGGCTCGCACGGTGGCCGCGCGGATCGCGACCGTCGAGCCCGACTGCGTCATCGTCGGCGCGGACTCCATGCTGTGGCTCGAGGGCGAGCTCGTGGGCAAGCCGGCCTCCGTCGACGCCGCGCGCGGCCGGTGGGACCAGATGGCCGGGCGCGCCGCGGACCTGTTCACCGGGCACGCGCTGGTCCGCGTCGTCGGCGGCGCCGTGGAGCGCGAGGTCACCGGCCACGCGCGCACCGCCGTCGCGTTCTCCGAGCCGACCACCGCCGAGCTCGAGGCCTACCTCGGGAGCGGGGAGCCGATGGCCGTCGCCGGCGCGTTCACGCTCGACGGCCTGGGCGGCTGGTTCGTCGAGGGCATCGAGGGCGACCCGTCGAACGTCGTGGGGCTGAGCCTGCCGCTGACCCGCCGCCTGCTCGCCGAGATCGGCGTGGGCGTCGACGCGCTGTGGGCGGCGGCCGCCCGGACCTGAGGGCGCTGGTCGGGGCGGATCAGGCGGGGTCCAGGCGCAGCGAGCGCACCACCGCGTCCGCGGCCTCGCCGTCGGCCCCGACGGTCGGCGAGGGCCGGGCGACGGCCAGCACCGCGAGCGTGCGGCCCGGCGCGGCGATCGTGCTGACGCGCACCAGCGCGCCGTCGAGCTCGCCGCCCTCGACGCGGCGCACCGAGGTGCGGGTCGGCAGGTCCGCGACGGACACGTCGTTGTCGGTGAGGTCCGCGGTCTCGGCGCCGGGGGCGAGCAGGTCGGCGTAGGCGTCCGCCAGCCGCCGTGCCTCGGCGTCGAGGGCGGTGGTCCGGGCGGGGTCGGCGACGGGAGGCTCGACGGGGACGCGCTGCGGGTCAGCCAGACCCACCAGCACGACCGTGCCCGCGCCGCGCTGCAGGATCGTGGCGCCCTCGAAGCGGCCCGGCGGCACCTCGACGACGTCCTGCGCCGGGGCGACCCGCCACCCCGCCGGCAGCGCCAGCGTCGTGGCGGTCACCGCGTCGGGTACGCGCGGGCCGTCCGGGGCGGGTCCGGACGGTGCCGGGTCCTCGGGCTCCGGCGGGTCCGCCGGCTCCGGCGGGTCCGCGGCCTCCGGCGGGTCTGCGGGCTCCGGCGGCGCCGTCGGCGCCGCGGGCTCCTGCGCCACGGCGACGTCCTCGGCCGCGAGGCGCAGGGAGGTCGCCCGGTCGGCGCCGACCGCACCGGCGACCACGGCGACGAGGCCGGCGAGGGCCAGCACGGACGCGCACACGGCCACCGACCGCCACCACCAAGGCTGCATCGGTCGCCGACCGTAGCCGCGCCGGACGGGGTGACCCGCACCGGGGCGCGGGGTGTGCGGCGCGTGAGCGGGCATTCCCGGCGTGTGGTCATGACCACGCCCGCGTCCGCGACGCGGCCGCATCGAGTACGAGAGAGTGACCCGACCGGGCACCCGTCCGGCCGCCCCTACACTGCCCCGACCGACCCCGGTTCAGCGACGATCACCAGGAGGTCCCTCGATGGCCGCGTCCGCCCCGACGGGGTTCGACCCGCTGCACACCGTCCTGGTGGCGAACCGCGGCGAGATCGCTGTGCGCGTGGTGCGCGCCTGCGCCGACGCCGGCCTCACGAGCGTCGCCGTGTACGCCGACCCGGACCGGGACGCCCCGCACGTGCGCCTCGCCGACCAGGCGTTCGGGCTGGGCGGGGAGACCGCGGCCGAGTCGTACCTCGACATCGAGAAGCTCCTCAAGGCTGCGCAGGACTCCGGCGCGAACGCGATCCACCCCGGCTACGGGTTCCTCTCGGAGAACGCCGACTTCGCCCAGGCCGTCATCGACGCCGGGCTGATCTGGATCGGGCCGAGCCCGCAGGCGATCCGCGACCTGGGCGACAAGGTCACCGCCCGCAAGATCGCCGAGCGCTCCGGCGCCCCGCTGGTCCCCGGCACGAAGGACCCGGTGGCCGACGCCGACGAGGTCATCGCCTTCGCCGACGAGCACGGGCTGCCGGTCGCGATCAAGGCGGCGTTCGGCGGCGGCGGGCGCGGCATGCGCGTCGCCCGCGAGCGCGACGAGATCGCCGAGATGTTCGACGCCGCGGTGCGCGAGGCCGTCTCGGCGTTCGGGCGCGGCGAGTCGTTCGTCGAGCGCTACCTCGACCGGCCGCGCCACGTCGAGGCGCAGGTCCTGGCCGACCAGCACGGCAACTGCATCGTCGTCGGCACCCGCGACTGCTCGCTGCAGCGCCGCCACCAGAAGCTGGTCGAGGAGGCGCCCGCGCCGTTCCTGTCCGACGAGCAGCGCAAGCGCATCCACACCTCCGCCCGCGACATCTGCGTCGAGGCCGGCTACTCCGGCGCCGGCACCGTGGAGTTCCTCGTCGGCGAGGACGGCACGATCTCGTTCCTCGAGGTCAACACCCGCCTGCAGGTCGAGCACCCGGTCTCCGAGGAGACCAGCGGGATCGACCTCGTCATCGAGCAGTTCCGCATCGCCGCCGGTCAGGTGCTGCGGTTCAGCGAGGACCCGACCCCGCGCGGGCACGCCATCGAATACCGCATCAACGGCGAGGACGCCGGCCGCGGCTTCCTGCCCGCCCCCGGCACGGTGACCCGCTTCGTCGCCCCCGACGGCCCCGGCGTGCGCGTCGACTCGGGTGTCGAGACGGGCACGGTGATCGGCGGGCAGTTCGACTCGATGGTCGGCAAGCTGATCGTCACCGGTGAGGACCGCGAGCAGGCGATGGCCCGCTCGCGGCGCGCGCTCGCCGAGCTCGTCGTCGAGGGCCTGCCGACGGTCATCCCGTTCCACCGGGCGGTGCTCGACGACCCGGCGTTCACGGCCCCGGACGGCGCCGAGTCGTTCACGGTGCACACGCGCTGGATCGAGACCGAGTTCGACAACCGGATCCCGCCCTACGAGGCCACGCCGGCCGAGGAGGCGGAGGACACGCCGCCGCGCCAGACCGTGGTCGTCGAGGTCGGCGGCAAGCGCCTCGAGGTGTCGCTGCCCGGTGACCTCGCGATCGGTGGCGGCGGGGGCGGCGCGCGGGCCGCGACGCCGAAGAAGAAGCGCGCCCGCTCCGGCGGCGGCGCCAAGGTCTCCGGCGACGCCGTCACCGCGCCGATGCAGGGCACCGTGGTCAAGGTCGCGGTGTCCGAGGGCGACACGGTGTCGGCGGGCGACCTCGTCGTGGTCGTCGAGGCCATGAAGATGGAGAACCCGGTCACCGCCCACAAGGACGGCGTCGTCACCGGACTCACCCTCGAGGCGGGCGCGAGCGTCAACCAGGGCACCGTGATCTGCGAGATCCCCGACGCGTCCTAGTCGGCGCATACTGAGGGGCGTGGCGGACGTCGGGGCGCACGAGCGGGAGCTCGCGATGGAGGCGCTCGACGCGCACCGTCGCGCCGGCCGTCTCGAGCGCGCCGAGCACGCCGACCGCTGCGTGACCGCGTCCCGGGCGACGTCCCGGGCCCAGCTCGAGGCGCTGTTCTGCGACCTCCCCGAGCCCCACCCGGTCTACCCGACGGCCACCGCGGCGTCCGCGCCGCGACCGGCGGTGGCCGGTCCGCCGGCCGCGCCGGAGCTCCCGGAGCTCGTGGCCCCCAGCGGCGCGGCGATCGCGCGGCACGCCGGGCTGATCTCGCTGCTGACGCCGGCGGCGGCCGCGGTGCTCTTCGCCGTCAGCGGCGGGCGCTTCCCCTGGATCTTCATCCTCGTGCCGATCGTGCTCGCGGCCGTGGCGTACGTCTCCCACCGCCACGGCGGTTGAGGCGTTCGCCGTCGGCGCAATCCCGGCCCCGGCGGGAACACCACGCCGGTGACCTGGCGTTGACCACGTCGTCCGACCGGACACCCGTCGTCTGCGTGTGCGGTCCCCCCGGACGGAAACCGATCGCCTGTCGGGGGTGGGTGTGATGCTCTGGGAACCGGCCCGTGACCGCCACGGCCGCCGCCACGAGGGAGAACGATGACCGGCCCGTCCGGAACCGGCCAGCGCGCCGCCGCGCGACCGATGGTGATCATCATGACGCTGGTCGTCTCGGCCTTCGTCATGATCCTCAACGAGACCATCCTCAGCGTGGCGCTGCCGCACCTCACCGGCGACCTCGGGGTCTCGGCGACGACGGTGCAGTGGCTGACCAGCGGTTTCCTGCTGACGATGGGCGTGGTCATCCCGACCACGGGCTTCATCCTCAACCGCTTCACGCCGCGCCAGGTGTTCCTCGCGGCGATGACGCTGTTCAGCACGGGCACGCTGGTCTGCGCGCTGTCGCCGGGCTTCGAGCTGCTGCTCGTCGGTCGCGTCGTGCAGGCCACGGGCACCGCCGTGATGATCCCGCTGCTCATGACCTCGGTCATGCGCCTCATCCCGGCCGAGCGCCGCGGCGCCACCATGGGCACGATCTCGATCGTCATCGCCGTGGCCCCCGCGATCGGCCCGACCATCGGCGGGCTGATCCTCTCGACGCTCGACTGGCGCTGGATGTTCTGGAGCGTGCTGCCGCTGTCGGTGGCCGCGCTCGTCGTCGGGCTGGTGCTCTTCCGGCTGGACAGCGAGACGCGCCGGACGCCGCTCGACCTGCTGTCGGTGGTCCTGTCGTTCTTCGCCTTCGGCGGCATCGTCTACGGGCTCTCGACGCTGGGTCACGGCGGCAGCGGCGGGATCCCGCCGTGGGCCGCGCTGGTCGTCGGCGCCCTCGGGCTGCTGACGTTCGTGCTGCGCCAGGTGCAGCTCCAGCGCAGCGAGTCGGCGCTGCTCGACCTCCGGCCATTCAGCCACCGGCAGTTCGTCGTCGCCATCGTGCTCTCGGCCTTGCTGTTCATGTCCCTGCTGGGCGCCGGGGCGATCCTGCTGCCGATCTACCTGCAGAACGTGCTCGGCGTGAGCGCCGCGACCACGGGTCTCGCGGTGCTGCCCGGCGGCCTCGTGCTGGGGTTCATGGGCCGCCCGGTGGGCCGGCTGTTCGACCGCGTCGGCGCCCGGCCGCTCGTCATCCCCGGCGCGATCGGGCTGGCGACGTCGATGTGGCTGCTCGCGGCGCTCGGCGCGGGGGCGGCGCTGTGGATGGTCATCGGGGCGCACATCCTGCTCATGGTGTCGCTGGGCCTGATGATGACGCCGCTGCTCACCGAGGGCCTCGCGGTGCTGCCCGAGAACCTGTACTCGCACGGCAGCGCGATCCTCACCACGCTGCAGCAGGTCGCGGGTGCGGCCGGCACGGCGGGGTTCGTGACGATCGCGGCCATCGGGTCGGCGACCGCCGGGGGCACGCCCGACGCGGCCGGCCTGCGGCTCGCGTTCATGGCCGCCGGCGTCATCGGGCTGATCGCCGTCGCGGTGTCGTTCATGGTGCGGCGCAAGCCGGCCCCCGACGCCACCGCGAGCGGGAGCGGGGACGAGGCGCCGGCCGACACCGCCCCGTCCACGCCGGTCGCGGGCGGCTGACCGTCACACCAGCGGCGCCGCCAGGAGGGCCACGGCCCCCAGGGTGGTGACGGCGGTGCGCACGCCGTGCGCGCGCACCCAGGGTCGCTCGAACGCCTCGCGGACCCGGACGACCTCACCGGCGTCGGAGCCGTCCGGGTCCGCGCGGTCGAGTGCCGTGTTCAGCGGGATGTTCACCGCGATCGTGATCGCGAGCGACGCGACCTGCAGCACCGCCCCGACGAGCACGAGCACCAGCGGCGTGCCCGCCACCAGCGCCGGCACGAGCGCCGCGACGCCCACCAGCGGGGCGCCGAGGAACAGCACGACGAACCCGGGGCGCACGATCACCCGGTTCACGGTCGCCATGACCGACACCAGCACCGCGTCGGGCAGCAGCGCCAGCGACGGCATGATCGCCAGCGAGAACGCCAGGTAGAGCCCGGCGAGCATGGCCGAGAGCAGGCCGGCGAGCAGCGTCGCCGCGGGGACCAGGGTCGTCACGGCGATCAGTCCACCGATCGCCCGATCCCCCGACCAGTGCCGCCCGTCCGGGGTCCCTGCCCGCCCGTCCGGGAGCGCGCCCGTCGGGGGCGCCCACGCCTCCGGGAGCGAGGGCGTCCCCCGCTGCGTCCCACGCAGCGGGGGCGTCCCTCGCTCCTCGGTGGGCGCGCCTCAGCCGGTCCCGAGTGCCGCGAGCCGGGGCGCGCGGGGGTCGGGCGCGGCGACGCGGAGCTTGTCGGCCTCGACGTCGGTGTCGACCGTCTGCGAGTCCCGCTCGGCCTGGACGCGCTCGATGTAGGAGCGGACCTCGAGGTCGCGCTGCTCGTCGGTCCAGCCCAGGAGCTCGGCCATCTGCGCGCCCACGGCCTCGGCCGAGTCGATGCCGCGGTGGGCGTACTCGATCGAGATGCGGGTGCGCCGGGTGAGTACGTCGTCGAGGTGCACCGCGCCCTCGTAGGCCACCGCGTACGCGATCTCCACGCGCAGGTAGTCCGGCGACGCGGGCACGGGCTCGAGCAGCGAGGGGTCCTCGTCACCCATGGCCAGCAGGCCGTGCAGGAGCGAGCCGTAGCGGTCGAGCAGGTGCCGGACGCGGTGCGGGTGCAGGCCGTGGCGTGTGCCCAGCTGCTCGGCCTGGTTGACCAGCGCGAAGTACCCGTCGGCGCCGACGAGCGGCACGCGGTCGGTCACCGACGGCGCCACCCGGGTCGGGATGTCCTCGGCCGCCGCGTCGATCGCGTCGGCGGCCATGACCCGGTAGGTCGTGTACTTGCCGCCCGCGATCGCCACGAGGCCCGGCATGACCCGCGAGACGGCGTGCTCACGCGAGAGCTTCGAGGTCTGCTCGGACTCGCCGGCCAGCAGCGGGCGCAGGCCGGCGTAGACGCCCTCGATGTCGTCGTGGCTCAGCGGCGTGACCAGCACCGAGTTGATGTGCTCGAGCAGGTAGTCGAGGTCCTTGCGCGTCGCCGCGGGGTGGGCGAGGTCGAGGTTCCACTCGGTGTCGGTGGTGCCGACGATCCAGTGGTTGCGCCACGGGATGACGAACAGCACCGACTTCTCGGTGCGCAGGATCATCCCGGTGTCCGACGGGATCTTGTCGCGCGCCACGAGGAAGTGGACGCCCTTCGACGCCTTGACGCGGAAGCGGCCGCGGGTGCCGGCGGCGTGCTGCATCTGGTCGGTCCAGACCCCGGTGCAGTTGACGACCACCGACGCGCGGACGTCGGTCTCGCGGCCGGACTCGACGTCGCGGATGCGGACGCCGGCGACCCGGTCGACCTCGTGCAGGAAGTCGACGACCTGGGTCGACGTGCGCACCACCGCGCCGTACTGCGCGGCCGTGCGCCCGACCATCATCGTGTGGCGGGCGTCGTCGGCCTGGGCGTCGTAGTAGCGGATCGCGCCGACGAGGGCGCTGCGCTTGAGCGCCGGCGCCATCCGCAGCGCGCCCGAGCGCGTCAGCTGCTTCTGGTGGGGCAGCGAGCTCTTGCCGCCCATCGTGTCGTAGAGCGTGACGCCGGCCGTGACGTACGGGCGCTCCCAGTGCTTGGTCAGCGGGTAGAGGAAGCTGACCGGCTTGATCAGGTGCGGGGCGAGGCGGGTCATGTTGAGCTCGCGCTCGCGCAGGGCCTCGCGCACCAGCCCGAAGTCGAGCTGCTCGAGGTAGCGCAGCCCGCCGTGGAAGAGCTTCGACGACCGGCTCGACGTCCCCGACGCGAGGTCGCGCGCCTCGACCAGCGCCACCTTCAGGCCCCGGGTGGCCGCGTCCAGCGCCGCGCCGGTGCCGACGACCCCGCCGCCGACCACCACGACGTCGAACTGCTCCGAGGCCAGCCGGTCCCAGGCGCACTCGCGGGCCGCCGGTCCCAGGCGGGACGGCTCGGCGGCGGCGTCCAGCGCCTCCGCCTCCGCGGCGGCACCCGCGTCGGGCACCACCCCCACGTCGCCCGCCCCGCGGTCCGCGGCGCCCCCTGCACTCCGTCCAGCGCCCACGTCCGATCCCCTCTCGTCTGTCCCTGTGCGTCGCGTCGTACCGGGGCTGCCGTTCCGCACCGTCCGCGGGCGACCCCAGGGCGCTCCCCGCCACTCACGCTAACGCGGCAGCGCCACCGCGGGCACCGAGCACGCGGCGCGATCACCTGGTCCGTCCCGGTAACCGGATTCCCGTGGACCGGACCGGTCACCCGCGAGATCCCCGCGGATCATGGACACACGGTGAAGCGCGCCACTACCGTCGCCGATCACGCACGCCCTGGGCCGACCCAGGACCCCGGACGGCGTCGCAGGGGCTGGGTCGGCGCAGACAGGAGTCCTCGTGAGCGCAGGAAGCATCATCCTCTCGGAGTTCCTCGGCACCATGGTGCTGCTCCTCTTCGGCTGTGGGGTCGTGGCCAACGTGCTGCTGACCCGCACGAACGCCGACGGAGACACCGCGTCGTGGGTGCTCATCACCTTCGGTTGGGGGTTCGGCGTGTTCGCCGGCGCCAGCATCGCCGACGCCTCCGGCGGCGCGATCAACCCGGCCGTCACCCTGGCCAGCGCGATCGCCGGCGGCACGCCGTGGTCGCAGGTGCCGTGGTACTTCATCGGCCAGTTCCTGGGCGCCTTCGTCGGCGCGGTCCTGGCCTGGCTGGTCTACAAGTTGCAGTTCGACGCCGGCGAGGACAACTCGGGAACGCTGAACATCTTCTCGACCAACCCGCCGATCAAGAAGCCGGTGTGGAACCTGGTCACGGAGGCCATCGGGACGTTCGCGCTGGTGCTGTTCCTGCTGGTCGCCCCCTACGGCGACAGCCCGGCGATCTACGCGGCCGCCGCCGCGGTCGTCATGGGCATCGGGCAGACGCTGGGTGGCCCCACGGGCTACGCGATCAACCCGGCCCGTGACCTCGGGCCGCGCATCGCCTACGCGGTCCTGCCGATCCGCGGCAAGGGCCGCCCCGACTGGGGCTACTCGTGGGTGCCCGTCGTGGGCCCGCTCATCGGCGCCGCGCTCGCGGCGCTCGTCGCCGCCGTCGCGCCCGTCGCGGCGGGCTGATCCGCCCGGCCGGCGCCCGCTCCCGTGCACCGGGGGCGGGCGCCCGGCCATGATCCCCACGTCTCCACGATCTCGCCAGGGAGCCCCCGCATGACCCAGTACGTCGCCGCGATCGACCAGGGCACGACGTCGACCCGGTGCATGATCTTCGACCACTCGGGACGGGTCGTCGCGGTCGACCAGCTCGAGCACCAGCAGATCTTCCCGAGGGCGGGGTGGGTCGAGCACGACGCCTCGGAGATCTGGGGCAACACCCGCCAGGTGTGCGGCGGGGCGCTCGCCCGCGCCGACCTCAACGCCGACCAGATCGCGGCCGTCGGCATCACCAACCAGCGCGAGACCACGGTCATCTGGGACAAGGCCACCGGCGAGCCCATCCACAACGCGATCGTCTGGCAGGACACCCGCACGCAGGCCATCTGCGACGAGCTCGGCGCGCTCGGTGGCGGCGCGGAGCGCTACCGCGCGAAGACCGGCCTCCCGCTGGCCACGTACTTCGCGGGCCCGAAGGCGCGCTGGATCCTCGACAACGTCGAGGGCGCCCGCGAGCGGGCCGAGCGCGGCGAGCTGGCGTTCGGGACCATGGACACCTGGGTGCTGTGGAACGCGACCGGCGGCAACGAGGGCGGGCTGCACGTCACCGACCCGACGAACGCGTCGCGCACGCTGCTCATGAACATCGACACGCTCGAGTGGGACCCGCAGCTCTGCGAGGAGATCGGCGTCCCGATGGCGATGCTGCCGGAGATCCGGTCGTCGTCGGAGAACTACGCCCCCATCCGCGCCCGCGGCACGTTCCGCGACGTCCCGGTGGCCGGCATCCTCGGCGACCAGCAGGCCGCGACGTTCGGCCAGGCGTGCCTGGACGTCGGCGAGGCCAAGAACACCTACGGCACCGGCAACTTCGTGCTGCTCAACACGGGCACGGAGAAGGTCGAGTCGAAGAACGGCCTGCTCACGACGGTCTGCTACAAGATCGGCGACGCCCCGCAGGTCTACGCGCTCGAGGGCTCGATCGCGGTCACGGGCTCGCTGGTGCAGTGGATGCGCGACAACCTCGGGATCATCTCGTCGGCGCCCGAGATCGAGGACCTCGCCAAGACGGTCGACGACAACGGCGGCGCCTACTTCGTGCCGGCCTTCTCCGGGCTCTTCGCGCCCTACTGGCGCTCCGACGCCCGCGGCGCGATCGTCGGGCTGACCCGCTACGTCAACAAGGGGCACCTCGCCCGCGCCGTCCTCGAGGCCACCGCGTTCCAGACCCGCGAGGTCATCGACGCGATGAACGCCGACTCCGGGGTGCCGCTGACGACCCTCAAGGTCGACGGCGGCATGGTCGGCAACGAGGTGCTCATGCAGTTCCAGGCCGACCTGCTCGGCGTCGACGTCATCCGGCCGGTGGTCGCCGAGACGACGGCCCTGGGCGCGGCCTACGCCGCCGGCCTCGCGGTCGGGTTCTGGGAGTCCGAGCAGGACATCCGCGACAACTGGGCCCAGGACAAGGTCTGGTCGCCGTCGATGGACCCGAGCCTGCGCGACGAGACCTACGCGCAGTGGAAGAAGGCGGTCACCCGCACGTTCGACTGGGCCTGATCCGGGAGCCGGCGGCGCCGGGACCGCGGGTCACCCGAGCGGCCGGTCCCGGCACGTCGCCGCCGGCACGGGCACACCGCGCCGGCGCCCGTCCGGTCCGACCTCCGCGTCCCACCCTCGGGGGGGTCGGGGTGGGCTGCGCTGTCGTCGGCGGCCGCTCGGGCGACGTGCTCCAGCATCGGCGCGCGCCGCGAACCCCGCCCCAGGGTGAATCCCTAGTCCACGCCGGGCGTCCGGCTGGTCACGTCCCGGGGTCGCGCGGCACGATCGCCGAGGGGGTGCGGCGCGTGACGGGGACGATCACCAGGGCGGGCTCCGAGGGCTCCGACGGCGTGGGACGCTCGGCCGAGCTCGCCGCGCTGCTCGACCTCGCCCGCCGGGCGCGGGAGGGCTCGCCGGTGCCGGTGCTCGTCACCGGGCCGGCCGGCATCGGCAAGTCCGAGCTCGTCGACCGGCTCCGCCAGCGGGTCGAGCCGACCACGACCGTCGTGCGGGCCGTGGCGCCCGACGTCGGGCTGAGCCGTCCCGGCGAGCTGCTCGAGCGCTGCCTCGCGGCGGTCCACGCCGCGGGGGCGACCGACGCGTCCGTGCCGCCCGGCCCGTCGCGTCCGGGCGCGTCCGCGCTGCTCGCCGCCCTCGAGGACCTCGCGGACCGGCGCCCGGTGCTGTTCGTCGCGGACGACCTGCACCGCGCCGACCCCGAATCGCTCGCCACCCTGCGCCGCCTGCTGCGCCGGCTCCCGCCGCTGCGGGTGCTGCCCGTCCTCGCCGGGCACGACCGCCCGGGCGACTGGCTCGAGCCCCCGCCCGGCGACGCGTGGCCCGAGGACACGGTCCGGATGACGCTGCGGGGGCTCACGGTCGAGGAGGTCGGCGAGCTGGCCCGGGAGGTCGACCCCGACGTCGGCGCCTGGACCGTGGAGCGCCTGCGCGCCGAGACCGACGGCAACCCGATGTACGTGCGGGCCGTCCTCGCCGAGGAGGACCTCGCCGGGCGCTACCGCCTGGGGCGCCCGCGCCCGCCGGGCTCGCTCGCCGCGAGCCTGCGCCGCCGCCTGGTGCGGCTGGCCGACGGCCCGCGGGCGACGCTCGAGGCGCTCGCGGTGGTGGGCGAGCCCGCGTCGGTCCGGGTGCTGCGCGCCCTCACCGGGCGCGCGGGCGTCGCCGAGGACGCCGCCCCGCTCGTGCGGGAGGGGCTGCTGGAGACCCAGGTCGACGAGACCGACGAGATCCTCGCCTACCGCTCCGCGCTCGTCCGCGACGCCGTGTACGGCAGCGTGCCCGCCGCCCGGCGGCGCGCGCTGCACCGGCAGGCCGCGGAGGTCACGAGCGGCGCCACCCGCCGTCGCCACCTCGTCGGGGCGTCCGAGGGTCCCGACGCCGCGCTCGCCGACGAGCTGGAGCGCGCCGCCACCGCGGAGTTCGAGCGCGGTGCGCTGGTCGCGGCCGCGGAGAACCTGCTGTGGGCGTCGTCGCGCAGCCCCGACGAGCGCTCCCGCGCCGCGCGGCTGACCGAGGGCGTGCGCCTGCTCGTGCACGCCGCCCGCGAGGGGCACGCGCTGGAGCACGCGGCGCAGATCGAGGCGCTGCCCGAGGGCCCGGCGCGCTCGGAGCTGCTCGGGCTGCTGGCGTTCGCGCGTGACGAGGTGATCGCGGCCCGCGACCTGCTCGAGACCGCGCGGGCCGGCATGGACGACGCCACCTCCCCGCCCGAGGCCGTCGCGCGCCTCGACCTCGAGCTGGCCTACGTCCACTGCCAGCTCGGCGCGGGTGGCCCGGCCGTCGCGGCGGCGAGCGACGCCCGGCGCCTGGTGCCCGCGGACCACCGGCTCGTGCCGCTCGCGCGCGCCTTCACCGCCGCGGGCACGGCGCTGACCGACGGCCCGGTCCGCGGCCTCGAGGAGCTGGCGTTCCTGCCCGACCACCCGGCCCGGGCCACCCCGTACGAGCTGCCCGCGCTCACCCACCGCGGCGTGCTCCGGGGGCTGCTCGGGCGGCTCGCCCCGGCGTGCGCGGACCTCACCGTCGTCGCGCGGCGCCGGAACACGCCGCTGGCGCACCTGCTGGGGGTGTCGGCGCAGGTACACCTGGTGTGGGTCGACTACCTGCTCGGCGAGTGGGACGCCGCCCGCCGCGAGGTCGAGGCCGCCGTCGAGGCCGTCGTGCGCCACGGCCGCAGCGTCGACCACGCCACCCTCTGGTCGCTGTCGGCGATCCTCCACGCCGGCCGCGGCGAGTAGGACGCCGCGCGGGCCGACCTCCACCGCGCCGCGGACCTCGCCGGCGCGGCGGACTTCCTCGGCCCGCGGGTGCACCTCACGCTCGCCGAGGCGGCCATCGCGCAGGCCGAGGGCCGCGCCGCCGACGTCGCCGGCACGCTCGCCGCCCTGACGCCCGAGCTGCTCGAGCCCGACCGCATCCGCCTGTACTCGGGGTGGTGGCTGCCCGCCCTCGTCGACAGCCACCTCGACACCGGGCGCCTCGACGACGCCGCGACGGCGCTCGCGGCGCTCGAGCGGGTCCCCGCGGCGGGCAGCTGCCTGCCGGTGGCGTGCGCCTGGCTGGGCGGTCGGCTCGCCGCCGCCCGGGGCGACCTCGCCGCCGCCCGCCGGACCTTCGAGGCCGGGCTGGCGCTGCCCGCCGACGGCGGCGAGCCCGCCTGGTACCGCACCCGCCTGCGCCACGCCCACGGCCGCGCCCTGGTGCTCGCCGGCCACCGCGCCGACGGCCGGGCCGCGCTGGACGCCGCCGCCGACGCCTACAGCCGCCTGGGGGCGCGACCGTTCCTCGACCGCTGCCTCGCCGACCTCGCCGACGCGACCGAGCCCGCCGACCTGGCTGCTGCTCCGGCCGGCGGTGGTCCGCCGGAGATCCTGCGGCGCGACCGCTGGGCCGAGGAGCTCACCGACCGCGAGCGCGAGGTGACGACCCTCGTCGGGCGCGGGTGGACCAACCCCGAGATCGCCGCCGAGCTGTTCGTCTCGACGAAGACCGTCGAGTACCACCTGCGCAACGTGTACGGGAAGCTCGGCCTGGCCGGTCGCCGCGCGCTGCGGGACCGGGTCCAGAGCCGCTGAGATCAGTCCAGGTCGTCGTGCTGCATCAGCCGGCGGCCCGCCTCGGTGACCGATCCCGACAGGGAGGGGTAGATCGAGAACGTGTGGGCGAGGTCGTCGACCGTGAGGTTGTTCTGCACCGCCATCGCCAGCGGGAGGATGAGCTCGCTGGCCACCGGCGCGACGATCACCCCGCCGATGACGACGCCCGTCGCCGGCCGACAGAAGATCTTGACGAAGCCCTCGCGGAGCCCCGACATCTTCGCCCGCGGGTTGGTGCCGAGCGGCATGATCACCTCGCGGGCGGAGAACTCGCCGCTCTCCACCTGGGCGTGGCTGATCCCGACCGTCGCCACCTCGGGACGCGTGAACACCGCCGAGGCGACCGTCTTGAGCCGCAGCGGGGAGACGCCCTCGCCGAGCGCGTGCCACATCGCGATACGGCCCTGCATCGCCGCGACCGAGGCCAGCGGCAGCAGGCCGGTGCAGTCGCCGGCGGCGTAGACGCCCGGGATGTCGGTGCGCGAGACCCGGTCGACGGTGATGTGGCCGCTGTCGGTGAGCGCGAGGCCGATGTTGGCCGCCCCGATGTCGTCGGTGTTGGGCACCGAGCCGACGGTCATCAGGGCGTGCGAGCCCTCGACCTCGCGGCCGTCGTTCAGCGTCACCCGCACGCCGTCGGCGGTGGCGACGACCTTCTCCGCCCGGGACCGCGGCTCGATGTGCACGCCGCGGGCGGTGAAGACCTCCTCCAGCGTCGCCGCGGCGTCGGGGTCCTCGTGCGGGAGCACCCGGTCGCGGCTGGAGATCAGGGTCACCGGCACGCCCAGCTCGGCGTACGCGGAGACGAACTCGGCGCCGGTGACGCCGGACCCGACGACGACGAGGTGCTCGGGCAGCGCGTCGAGGTCGTAGAGCTGGCGCCACGTCAGGATGCGCCGGCCGTCGGGCTGGGCGTCGGGCAGGACGCGCGGCGAGGCGCCGGTGGCGACGAGCGCGACGTCGGCGGTGACCGTCTCGGTGCTGCCGTCGGGGTGCGCGATGCAGACGTCGTGGGTGGCGCTGGAGCGGTCGCTCTCCTCGAACCACGCGCGGCCCTGGACGACGCGCACGCCCGCGGCCTGCAGCGTCCCGCGCACGTCCGCGGACTGGGCGAGCGCCAGGCCGTGCACCCGGGCGTTGACCCGCGGCAGGTCGACGCGCGGGTCGTCGACGTCGACGCCCATCTCGTGGGTGCTGCGGAAGCCGGCGCGCACCCCGGCCGAGGCGATGAAGGTCTTGGACGGCACGCAGTCGTAGGCGACGCAGTTGCCGCCCAGGCTGTCCTGCTCGACGACCGTGACGTCGGCCTCGTGCTGGGCGGCGACGAGCGCCGCCTCGTACCCCGCGGGCCCTCCGCCGAGGATGACGATGCGGGTCATGTGGTGGTTCCCTCCTGTTCGTCACCCTCCATGGTCCACGACGAACCGATGACGCGGATGACGCACGCGCACCGATCGTGTTCCGGCCACCGACGGGTCGGGACCCGAGGGCGTCCCTCCTGGCTACCCTGTCCGCCGTGCCGCTCTACGCCGCGTACGGATCCAACATGGACCCCGCGCAGATGATGCAACGGGCGCCCCACTCGCCCATGTCGGGCACGGGCTGGCTCGAGGGCTGGCGCCTGACCTTCGGCGGCGAGGACTACGGGTGGGAGGGCGCCCTGTCCACCGTCGTCGAGGACCCCGGGTCGCGGGTCTTCGTGGTGCTCTACGACGTCAGCCCCCTCGACGTCGACGGGCTCGACCGCTGGGAGGGCGGTGAGCTCGGCATGCACAAGAAGCTGCGCCTGCGCATCCAGACCATGGACGGGCCGCAGCTCGCCTGGGTCTACGTCCTCGACGCCTACGAGGGCGGCCTGCCCTCCGCGCGCTACATCGGGGTGCTCTCCGACGCCGCCGAGAGCGCCGGCGCGCCGGACGACTACGTCCGCGCGCTGCGCGAGCGCCCCTGCCGGTCGGTGGGGCCGGGGCCGGGGTCGGAGCTGTAGGAGCGCGCGGGCACCTGGGTCGCGCGCGTCTCGGGTGATCACGGGCACGTGGTGCACGCGCGGGCGTCCCCCGCGGTGCACCCCGTGCTCCTGACCAGCCGCGGCCGCCCTGATCAGCCGCTGTAGCCCGCGCGGCGCAGCGCCTCGGCCATGGCGTCGTTCGTCGGCGCGGGGCGGCGGTCGCGGCCCTGTCCGCCACGGCCCTGGCCCTGGCCACCGCGCTGGTCGCGACCGCCCTGGCCCCCGCGACCGCCCTGGCCGCCGCGGCCCTGGCCCCCGCCCTGCGGCCCGCCCTGGCCCCGGTCGGGACGCCCGCCACGACCACCACGTCCGTCGGGGCGGCCCTCGGGGCGGCCCTCCGGCCGGCCCTCCTGATCGCGGCCGCCCTGGCCCTCGCCCCGGGAGCCGCGCGCCTCGTCGGGACGCCCGCGACCGCGCTGACCCTGGCCCTCGCCGGGCCGGCCGCCGCGACCGCGCCCGCCACGCCGACCGCCCTGGCGCTCGCCCGTCCCGGCGGGCGCCTCGGCGGCAGCCGCCTCCGGGGAGCCCCCGGCCGGTGCCTCCCCGGGCGCCGTCGCCGGGGCCGTCGACGCCGCGGCCGGAGCACCCTGACCGCCCGGGCCGCCCTGACCGCCCTGGCCGGCCTGGCCCCGGCCGCCGCCGCGGCCCCGTCCGCCACGCCCCCGGCCGCCGCGCCCGGCACGCGTGCCCTGCGGGGCGTCGTCGCCCTCGCCCGGGCTCGCCTCCTCGTCGACGCGCAGCGTCAGCGAGATGCGCTTGCGCTCCACGTCGACGTCGAGGACCCGCACGCGCACGACGTCGCCCGGCCCCACGACCGCGCGGGGGTCGGACACGAAGTCCTTCGACATCGCCGAGATGTGCACGAGGCCGTCCTGGTGCACGCCGACGTCGACGAACGCGCCGAACGCGGCCACGTTGGTGACCTGGCCCTCGAGCACCATGCCCGGCGTCAGGTCGGTGATCTGCTCGACGCCCTCGGCGAACTCGGCGGTGGTGAACTCGGGGCGCGGGTCGCGGCCCGGCTTGTCGAGCTCGCGGATGATGTCGATCACCGTCGGGCGACCGACCCGCTCGTCGGTGAAGTCGTCGGGGTTCAGCGCCCCGAGCAGCGCGCTGTTGCCGACGAGGCCGTCGACGTCGGTGCCCGTCGCCGCGGCGATGCGGTGCACCACCGGGTACGACTCGGGGTGCACGGCCGAGCGGTCGAGCGGGTCGGCGGCGCCGGGGATGCGCAGGAAGCCCGCGCTCTGCTCGAACGCCTTGGCCCCGAGCCGCGGCACGGCGTGCAGGGCGTCGCGGGAGGGGAACGGGCCGTGCTCGTCGCGGTAGCCGACGATCGTCGTCGCCAGCCCCGAGCTGATGCCCGACACGCGGCGCAGCAGCGGCGCCGAGGCGGTGTTGACGTCCACCCCGACCGCGTTCACGCAGTCCTCGACGACGGCGTCCAGCGACCGGGACAGGGCGGTGCCGGCGATGTCGTGCTGGTACTGGCCGACGCCGATCGACTTCGGGTCGATCTTCACGAGCTCGGCCAGCGGGTCCTGCAGCCGCCGGGCGATCGACACCGCGCCGCGCAGCGACACGTCGAGGTCGGGCAGCTCGGCCGACGCCTGCTCGGACGCGGAGTACACCGAGGCGCCCGCCTCGGACACCACCGCGGCGGTGAGCCCCAGCTCGGGCTCGCGGGCGATGAGGTCGCGGACCAGGGCGTGGGTCTCGCGCGAGGCCGTGCCGTTGCCGATGGCGACGAGCTCGACGTCGTGCTCGCGCGCCAGCTCGCCGAGGCGGGTGCGCGAGGCCTCCCACTGCCGGCGCGGGACGTGCGGGTGGATCGTGTCGGTGGCGACGACCTTGCCGGTGCCGTCGACCACCGCGACCTTGACGCCGGTGCGCAGCCCCGGGTCGAGGCCCATGGTCGGGCGGGCGCCGGCCGGGGCGGCGAGCAGGAGGTCGCGCAGGTTGCCGGCGAACACCAGCACCGCGCCCTCCTCGGCGACCTCGCGCAGGCGCACCCGCAGGTCGACGATCAGCCGCGACAGGATGCGGGTGCGCCAGGCCCAGCGGACGGCCTCGCCCAGCCACCGGTCGGCGGGACGGCCGCGGTCGGCCACGCCCACCGCGCTCGCGATGCGCGCCAGGTAGACGTCGGTGATCGCGGACTCGTCGTCGTCGGCGGCCAGCGGGTCGAGCGTGAGGGCCAGGACCTCCTCGGTCTCGCCGCGCAGGACCGCGAGGATCCGGTGGGAGGGCAGGCGCGTGAACTTCTCGTCGAACGCCGCGTAGTCGGAGAACTTGGCCGCCGCGGTGTCGCCCTCGCCGCCGCGCCCCTCGCGGTAGACGGCGGTGAGGCGCCCGCGGCGCCACATCTGCTCGCGCAGCTCGCCGACGAGGTCCGCGTCCTCGGCCCAGCGCTCGACGAGGATCGCCCGGGCGCCCTCGAGGGCGGCGTCGCGATCGGGCACGCCGCGGTCCGGGTCGACGTAGGCGCCGGCCGCGGTGCGCGGGATGTGCGTCGGGTCGCCCACCAGCGCGTCGGCCAGCGGCTCGAGGCCCGCCTCGCGGGCGATGGCCGCCTTGGTGCGCCGCTTGGGCTTGAAGGGCAGGTAGACGTCCTCGAGGCGGCTCTTGGTCTCCGCGCCGAGGATCCGCGCCTCGAGCTCCCCGTCGAGCTTGCCCTGGGCGCGCACCGACTCGAGGACCGCCGCCCGGCGCTCCTCGAGCTCGCGCAGGTAGGTCAGGCGCTCCTCGAGCGTGCGCAGCTGGGCGTCGTCGAGACCGCCCGTCGCCTCCTTGCGGTAGCGCGCGACGAACGGGACCGTCGCCCCGCCGTCGAGCAGCTCCACCGCCGCCGTGACCCGCCCCTCGCCGACCGCGAGCTCGTCGGCGATGCGGCGCGTGACCGGGGGCAGGACAGGGGCGGACACCCCGCCGTCGGCCGGGGTGGGGACGTCCGTGGCGGTCACCGTCGCATCGCTCACGGCCGCCATCGTGCCCGACGGGTCCGACGACGTGCGATCCGGTTCAGCCGCCGAGCGACTCGAGGGCCGCGTGGACGAGCGTCCGCACACCGACGGGCAGGGCACGCTCGTCGAGGTCGAACGTGGGCTGGTGGATGTCGGACTTCTCCCCGACGCCCGACCACACCCCGAGCCGACCCATCGCGCCGGGCACGTGCTCGAGGTACCAGCCGAAGTCCTCGCCGCCGCTGGACTGCTCGGTGCCGACCGCGGCGTCCAGCCCGTTGGCGCGCTGGGCCGCGCGGGCGAGCAGGTCGGCCGAGACGGCGTCGTTGACCACCGGCGGCACCCCGCGGCGGTGCTCGAGCACGTAGCCGACGCCGGTCGGCGCGAGCAGCGCGGTGATCAGCGAGCGCACCAGCGGCTCGAGCTCGTTCCACGTCGCGTGCTGGGCGGTGCGCAGCGTGCCGGCGAGCATCCCCTGCTGGGGCACGGCGTTCGCGGCGTGACCGGCCTGCACCGCGCCCCACACGAGCACCGTGCCCGAGCGCGGGTCGACGCGGCGGGACAGCAGGTCGGGCAGGCCGGTGATCACGGTGCCGAGCGCGTGCACCAGGTCCGCGGTCAGGTGCGGGCGCGAGGTGTGCCCGCCCGGGGAGGTCAGGCGCAGCTCGAGCATGTCGCACGCCGAGGTGATGGCGCCGGTGCGCGTGCCGACCTTGCCGACCTCGAGCCGCGGGTCGCAGTGCAGGGCGAAGATGCGGTCGACGCCGTCGAGGCCGTCGGCGGCGATGACGTCGAGCGCGCCGCCGGGCTGGACCTCCTCGGCCGGCTGGAAGATCAGCCGCACGCGGCCGGGCAGCGACGGCGCCGAGGCGAGCGCGAGGCCCGCGCCGAGCAGCATCGCGGTGTGGGCGTCGTGCCCGCACATGTGGGCGACACCGGGCACGCGCGACGAGTACGGCGCGTCGGTCTGCTCGGTGAGCGGGAGGGCGTCGAGGTCCGCGCGCAGGGCCACGGTGCGCGGACCCTCGCCGATGTCGCAGACCAGGCCGGTGCCGGGCAGCAGCCGCGGGCGCAGGCCGGCCGCCGCGAGCGTCTCGGCGCAGAGCCGGGTGGTCTCGAACTCGCGCCGGGCCAGCTCGGGGCGCGCATGGAGCGAGCGGCGCCAGCCGACGACGTCGTCGGCGTGCGCGGCGAGCCACCGGTCGATCCACTCCGGGCCGTTGCCGGCGCCGAGATCGGTCACGGGGACCGATGCGGCACGCGGCTCCGCCAGAGTCATCGAACACACCTCCTGGTGGCGGACCCGTCGCGGGTCCGACTGTCCGGCCCAGCATGCCTGCGCCGGACGGCGGTTGTGGGCGATCGAGCCGCTCCCGCGCCGAGGGGTCGCGATCGCGCTGTGTGCGGCGACCCAGCTCACGACCCGTACCGACGAACGGCCGGTCCGTGCAGGTCACCGGCGTACGGTGCCGCTACTCGGCAGTCGCCCCCCGTCCGTCGCAGGCAGTGACAACGGGGGTACCCCGGGGGCGGCCCGCCCAACGGTCGACGTTGCCATGATGGTCGGGTGAGCCCCGCACCCACCGACGCGCCCGGTCCCCGCCGGATCGTCGGGCGCTACCGCCTCGAGCACGAGCTCGGCCGCGGCGCCATGGGCACGGTGTGGTCGGCCTACGACGAGGTCCTGCACCGTCCCGTCGCGGTGAAGGAGGTGCGCCTGTCGTCGGTGCCCGTCAACGAGCGGGCCATCGTGCGCGAGCGCACCCTGCGCGAGGCGCGGGCGACGGCGATGCTCAGCCACCCCAACGTCGTCACCCTCTACGACGTCGTCGAGGTCGCCTCCGAGCCCTACGTCGTCATGGAGCTGCTGCCCTCGCGCAGCCTCGCGAGCTACATCGGCGACCGCGGGCGGCTCACCCAGCCCGAGGCCGCGGAGATCGGGTCGGCGGTCGCCTCGGCGCTCATCACCGCCCACCGCGCGGGCATCACCCACCGCGACGTCAAGCCCGGCAACGTCCTCATCGGCGAGAACGGGCAGATCAAGCTCACCGACTTCGGCATCGCCAGGAACGCGGCCGAGCAGTCGATGACGCAGACCGGCACGGTCCTCGGCTCCCCGCCCTACATCGCGCCCGAGGTGGCGATGGGCCGGGCCGTCGGGCCCGCCGCCGACCTCTGGGGCCTCGGCGCCACCCTCTTCGCCTGCCTCGAGGGGCGCCCGCCGTACGACGCGGGCGACCCGGTCGGCACGGTCACCGAGGTCGTGCACGGCGAGGTCCCGGTACCGGCCGGGCGGGGTCCGGTGATCGACGTGATCCGCGGGCTCATGGTCAAGGACCCGGCGCTGCGCATGCCGCTCGCCGCCGTGCGCCGGCGGCTGCGCCCGCTGCTGTCCGACCCCGAGGGCCCGGTGCTCGCGACGTCGTCCGCCCCGCGCACCACGGCGATCCGCGTCCCGCGCCCCGGCTCCGCGAGCGACCAGGCGGGCCTCATCCCCGTCTCCGGCACACGGGGACCCGCCGGGACGCTGGTCGAGGGCTCCCCCGACGCCCCCGAGCCGCCCCGCCCGCGCCCCTCGCCCAGCCCCCGGACGGGACCCGAGACCCCGGTCGCCACCAGCGGCGAGACCCCCGCCGCCACGGGCGCACCCGCGACGGAGGCGCCGGCGCCGACCGGCGCGGAGGACGAGGCGAAGGTCGCGGAGGCCCCCGCCGCGCCCGCCGTGCCGGCGACCGAGCAGCCCGCGGACGAGGACGCGGCCGGCGGGTCGGCCGGGCCGGCCGCGTCCGTCGAGGGCGCCGCGGTCGCCGCGGGTGTGGCGACCGGTGCCGCCGCGGCGGCGGGTGCCGACGACCAGACAGCAGACGCGCAGACCGCCGACGAGCAGGACGCCGACGCTCCCGTCGCGGGCGGCACCACGGCACCCTCGACCGACGCCGCCGACGCCGCCGACGCCGCCGACGCCGCCGGAGCCGCCGGAGCCGCCGAGGAGCAGGCCACCGCGTCGCCCGCCGCGCCGGCCGGCGGCGAGCCCGAGGAGACGGCGCCCGAGGCCGGCAGCCTGACGGGGGACGCGGAGCCCGCCGCCGCGGAGCCCGCCGCCGCGGCGTCCGCCGACGGCCCCGCCGAGTCCCGGGACGAGGAGCCGGCGAAGGGCACGTCGGTTGCGGCGGTCGGTGGCGCCGTCGCTGCCGGTGCGGCCGTCGGGGCCGCTGCCGCGGCGCGTGCCGCGACGACCGACGACGCCGCCGAGGAGCCCGCGGCGGCGACCGACGCGGCCGCCGCGGCGGCCGCCGAGCCCGACGCGACGCCGGCCGCGGAGCCCGACACGACGCCGGCCGCCGAGCCCACCGCGACGTCCGACGCGCCGTCCGGCGCCGAGTCCCCGGCCGGGTCCGGTGCCGAGCCCGCCGCCGCGGCCGCATCCACGGCCGGGTCCGACGCGACGCCGGCGGGCGGGGCCGAGGCCGAGCCCGCGGCCGGGTCCGACGCGAAGCCGGCGGCCGAGGCCGAGCCCGCGGCCGGGACCGGCGCGGCGCCGGCGGGAGGCGCGGCCGTCAGTTCCGCGGCGACCACGGACACCGAGGCCGAGGCGTCCACCAGCACCGACGGGCCCGACGCGGCGGCCGGCGGCGCGAAGCCCGCGGAGCCGGCGGGGGCCGAGGACGGCTCCGACACCGCCTCGCCCGACACGAGCACCCCCGAGAAGGGCGCCCGCGACCAGGACAGCCCGGACGAGGACACGCCCGACACCGGTTCGTCCGGCACCGCGACCACCGGCACCGAGACCACCGGCGACGACGGCGCCAGCACCGGTACGAAGGCCCCGAGCACCAAGGCCCCGGACACCAACGGCAGCGGCAACGGGCGCAGCCCGCGGCCGTCGACGGGACGCGTGCCGTCGCCGTCGTCGGACGCGCAGACGACCATGGTCGGGCCGCGGGTCTCGGCGTCCGACGACGTGACGCGCACCGTCCGCCGCCCGCCCCCGCCGCCGCGCAGCGCCGGCCCGCCCGGTGCCCGCTGGACGCCCCCGGGCGGCGCGCCGGCGCCCGCCTGGCGGCCGGCGCCGCCCCGGCCGGCCGCGCCCGGGATGAGCACGTCGGGGCAGGTCGCGCAGCCGCTGGCGTCGGACCCCGGCCCCCTGCCCTTCGCGCCGACCCAGCGACCCGCACCGCCGCAGCGGTCGCCGTGGGCGGTCGCCGCCGTGGTGGCGCTGCTGGTGCTGATGGCGGCGCTCGGCGCGGTCGGGGCCTACGCGCTCACCCGCTCGCTCGCCGGTCAGGGCGCGCTGACGACGTCGCTGACCCCGGCGGGCCCGGAGGTGGCGGGCACGGTGCTCATCGCGCACGCCGACACCGACGAGCGCTACAGCGGCACCGGCCTGGGCTTCAGCGCGCTCGTCCCGGCCGGCTGGCAGCAGTTCCGCCTCGAGCAGGCGGGCGGCGACATCGCCGTGCGCTTCGTCTCGCCGGACGCGAGCCGGGAGCTGCGGGTCGACCGGGTCGCGGGCTTCTACCCGGCCCAGCGCTCCGCGGACTACCTCGCGCTGCTCGCCCGCCCGGCGAGCCTCGGCGTCGACGGCAGCTCGGTGGGCCCGGTGGAGACGGTCGGCGCGGGCGCGCCCGGCGCGGAGCCACCGCAGCAGACCGTCTACCGCACCACCTCCGGCGCCGACGACCGCACGACCTGGACGCGGCTGGTGCCGTCGGGCACCGACCTGTGGGTGGTGCGCCTGACCGCCCCCAGCGCCGACCCCGTCGGCGCCCCGGAGCAGTTCCGGGCCGTCGCCGACAGCTTCGCCGTCCCGCCGCCCGAGACGGCCCCGCGGTGACCGTCGTCGGACCGCCCTTCGTCCCGTCGCCGTCCCCCGAGGACGCGGCCGCGGAGCTCGCCAAGCGCACCGGCGCGCTCACCCACGACGTCGCCGTCGTGCTGGGCTCGGGCTGGCGCCCGGCGGCCGACGCGTTCGGGGAGCCGGTGGCCGAGGTGCCCGTCGCGGACCTGCCCGGCTTCACCCCGCCCGGCGCGCCGGACCACGCGGGGGTGGCGCGGTCGGTGGAGGTGGCGGGCCACCGGGTCCTCGTCCTGCTCGGACGTGTCCACCTCTACGAGGGGTACGGGCCGGCGCAGGTCGTGCACCCCGTGCGCGCCGCCCGCGCGGCCGGGGCCCGCACGATCGTGCTGACGAACGCGGCGGGCGGGATCGACCCGGCGTACGAGGTCGGCCAGCCGGTGCTGGTCAGCGACCACCTGAACCTCACCGCCACCTCCCCGCTCGCCGGCCCCGACTTCGTCGACCTCACCGACGCCTACGACCCCGGCCTGCGCGCCCTCGCCCGCGAGATCGACCCCGACCTGCCCGAGGGCGTCTACGCCGGCCTGCGCGGCCCGCAGTTCGAGACGCCCGCGGAGATCCGGATGCTGCGCGCGATGGGCGCGGACCTCGTGGGCATGTCGACCGTGCTCGAGACCATCGCCGCGCGAGCGCTGGGGGCGCGGGTGGCGGGGGTGGCGCTGGTCAGCAACCCGGCCGCGGGCACCACGGACGCCCCGATCGACCACCTGTCGGTCATCGAGGCCGTGCACGCGTCGGCGGCGCGCACCGGCGCGCTGCTGCGCCGCCTCGTCGAGGCCGCGCTGGCGACCCAGGAGGCGCCGGGGTCGTGACGCGCCTGCTGGTGGTGCACCACACCCCGTCGCCGGCCCTGCACGAGCTGCTGACGGCCGTGCTCGAGGGCGCGGGCACCGACGAGATCGAGGGCGACGTCGAGGTGCTCAGCCGGCCGGCGCTCACCGCCGGGGCGGCCGACGCGCTGGCCTGCGACGGGATCGTGCTCGGTACGCCGGCGAACATCGGGACGATGTCGGGCGCGCTCAAGCACTTCTTCGACCAGGTCTACTACCCCTGCCTCGACCAGACCGCCGGACGCCCGTTCGGCCTCTACGTGCACGGCGGCTCGGACACCGCGGGCGCGGTGCGCGACATCCTGAGGATCACGGGCGCGCTGGGGTGGGAGCAGGCGGCGGAGGTCGTGATTTCGACCGGTGCGATCGGCGCCGCCGAGCGCGAGGCGGCGTGGGAGCTCGGGGCCACGATCGCGCTGCAGGCGGTGGAGCGAACGGGGAGTTCGTCCTCCTAGATGTACTCGGCCAGGACGTTGGTGACGGTGGCTGACGGCGTGGCGAGTTGAGGCAG
>NZ_JAQZAN010000022.1 GCF_028737255.1 Actinomycetospora straminea
CTACCGCCAGCTCGAGCCGACCCCCGACAGACTTGACGAACCATAGGAGCGTCCCTCCTGGGTCCGACCCGCGTTCACCTGCCCGGGATGAGGCGGCGGGACGTCCCGCACGACGAGCATCGGGGCCGTCGGCGGCCGATCGGGCCGCCCCGGGAGCGAGGAGACGGCGGTGTCGGGACGCTTCGAGATCCGGGTCAGCGGGCGGCTGTCGGACCGGGCACGGGCCGCGTTCGCGGACATGGCCGTCGTCGAGGTGCCCGCGGAGACCGTCCTGTCGGGCTGGTCCGACGACGCCGACGAGGTGCACGGGATCCTCGACCGGATCCAGGAGCTGGGGCTCGAGCTGGTGTCGTTGCGGCAGGTCCGGGAGCCGGGCGACGCGTGACGCGCCGCCCGGCCCCGGGGGCCACGCCGTCGTTCAGGCCTTGAGCGGCTCCTGCTCGTCCACGTCGGTGAACACCTCGCGCAGCGCCGCCTCCTGGTCGCTGGAGAGGTTGGTGTGCAGCAGCTCGGCGTGGCTGCCGCGGAACGCCTCGGACACCTTGTCCGTCACCGCGTTCGCGGTCAGCGCGAACAGCGCCGAGCTCCCCGGCGTCACCTTCGAGCGCACCTCGTCGATGAACTCGTCGTCGATCCCGACGTCGGACATCGAGCCGGCCAGCGCACCGGTCGCCGCGCCGATCGCCATGCCGAGCAGCGGGACGAAGAAGATCAACCCGAACAGCAGGCCCCAGAAGCTGCCGCCGAGGGCGCCGCCGCCCGCGAGGTTGTGCAGCTGGCGGGTCTTCGGCCGCTTGCGGTCGGCGGGCCACGTGACCACGGCCGCGTCCAGGACCTGGATCAGCTCCTGCTTCTGGAGCTGCTCGAGCGTTGCGAGGGCCTGGTCCGCGCCCTCGGGGGTCGGGAACTTCCATGCCGTCAGGGTCGCCATCGGTCATCCTCCTCGGTGCCACGGACCGCCCTCCGGCACCGGGGCGATCGGCGCACCCGGCGCGGAGGGCTCGTCCCGACACTCGCCGAGGCCCTCGTCGGCGACCTCATCCGCGCGGGGTGACGCGGCCGGCGGAGGGGCCGGGCGGGCGGGTGGGCGGCTCATGGCGACGAAGTGGCCCACGAGCGCGCCGCCCAGCATCACGACGCCGAAGGCCACGAACCACGACAGGAGCACGAAGACGATCCCCAGCGGCCCGTACTGCCGGTAGTGCGACGTGATCGCCGGCGACAGCACGACGGTCGCGGCGAGCCGGAGCCCCACGAGCCCGAGGCCGATGAACACCGCCCCCGGCAGCAGGCGCACCCACGGCACACGTCCGGCCAGCAGGAGGTACTGCGTCCACCACGCCCACGCCACGGTGAGCGGCGTGCCCACGACGAGGAGCGTGACGAGCCACGCGCCTCCGTACAGGACGGGGTCCACGAGGGCGGCGGTGGCGATGATCGCCAGGAAGCCCAGCAGCCAGACCAGGGGGCGCCACAGCGCGCGGACACTCCCGCGGGGCAGGTCCCACACGAGCTCGTACCCCCGCTGGAGCGCCAACGGCCAGCGCACGGTGAGCACCACCGTCAGGACCAGCCCGATGCCGGTCGTGGCCCCGGAGACGGTCGTCGTGGTGGGGAAGAGCTGCTGCAGGTCGTGGGCGGCCTGCGGGGTCAGCCCGAGCCGGCGGACGAACCCGGACACCGGGGAGTCCGGCCCACCGAGCGGCATCACCGCGGCGAGCGTGACCAGCGCCGGGACCACGAGCATGAGCGCGAGGGCGGCCAGGAGCAGCGCCTGCTTGGTGAGCTGCACGTCCACGATCCGCCGCGTCAGCCGCCCGGCCGACGACGCCTCGTAGCGCGTGCGCGTGTCCCGCAGCCGGTCGCGCCACGGCGGCGGTACCCCGGACGCGGGGCCCGGCCCCGTCGGCGTGGTCATCGCCGTCCGACGCTAGGGAGCGGACGGTGGCCGGTGCTCACCCCGCGCGGGTGAGCCACGGCGCCGCGCGGGTTCCTACCGTCCTCGGCCATGTCGACCTCCATCGAGGCGCCCGACGCCGCGGCCCGCGCCGGGATGCCCCGCGCGCTGATGCTGCTGGTCGGGGCGGCCGCCATCGTGATCGTCGTCGCCGGCCTGCAGGTCGGCGCCTGGTTGATCGCCCCGATCCTGCTGGCGCTGGTGGTGGTGATCGCGGTCAGCCCGATCCAGGGGTGGATGCGCCGGCGCGGGCTGCCCGGGTGGTCGACGGTGCTCGCCCTGTTCCTGGTGATCTTCGGGGTCATCCTCGGGCTGGTGTGGGTGCTGCTGGCCTCGGTCGGGCAGCTCATCGCCCTGGTGCCGCAGTACTCCGGCCGCATCAGCCAGATCACGTCCTCGCTGTCGGCGACGCTGACCCGGCTCGGCTTCGACCCGGCCCAGGCCCGGGCGACCGCGTCGTCGGCCGACACGAGCCAGATCCTGGGCGCCATCGGGGGCGTGCTCTCCGGGCTGAGCGGCGCCGTCACCAGCGTGGTGTTCATCCTGGCCCTGCTGCTGTTCCTCATCGCGGAGGCGAGCGGGGCCTCGCGTCGCCTGGACGCCATCGGCGCCGATCGTCCGCACATGGTCTCCGCGCTCCAGGGCTTCGCGGGGGGCACGCGCCGCTACCTCGTCGTCACCGCGATCTTCGGGCTGATCGTCGCGGTCCTCGACACGGTGGCGCTCGCGATCATGGGCATCCCGCTGGTGGTGCTCTGGGGGCTGCTGTCGTTCATCACGAACTTCATCCCCAACATCGGCTTCATCATCGGCGTCATCCCCCCGGCGTTCGTCGCGCTGCTCGTGGGCGGCTGGCAGCTCGCGCTCGCGGTGGTGGTCGTCTACATCATTCTCAACGCGGTCGTGCAGTCGCTGATCCAACCGCACTTCACCGGCGACGCCGTCGGGCTCTCCACGACCATCACGTTCGTGGCGCTGCTGTTCTGGGCCTGGATCCTCGGCCCGCTCGGGGCCCTGCTGGCCATCCCGGCCACGCTGCTGATCAAGGCGATCCTCGTCGACTGCGACCCGAGCGCGCGCTGGGTCGAAGCGCTGATCGGCGCGAACAGCCCGCCCGGCAAGGAGGCCAAGGACAGCAAGCGGGGCAGGCACGCGGAGGATGCGGACGCCGACCGTGCCTCCACCGACGGCCCCGACACCCCCGATGCCCCCGACACGCCGGGCGACGTGCCGGCGGCCCCGACGCCGCCCCGGGCCACGCCGGTGACCTGAGCCGGGTCCGGGAGGGCACACTGCTCTCGTGACCGATCCCGACCGGACCACCGGCGACGACCGCGACGCCGGCGACGACCTCGCGTTCGAGCAGCTCGACGAGGCCGAGTCCCTCGACGACCCCGACCTCGCCGACCCCCTCGACGAGGGCGTCTCCCCCAACGAGCAGCCGTGGGGCACCGACGCCTGGGGCACCACGCCCGAGGAGGAGCGCGACGGCGAGCCGCTGGCGGGGCGCCTGCGCCGCGAGGACCCCGAGCGCACCGACCGCGACCGGGGCGACGACATCGGCGACGCGAGCGACACCGACGGCGAGCCGTGGGACGACGAGGTCGGCGAGGACCGCTCCGGGCGGCTGCTCCTGCGCGAGGACGGCGAGGACTTCTTCGCCGACGACGTCGGCGTCGACGGCGCCGGGGCGAGCGCCGAGGAGGCAGCCATCCACCTGGTCGACGACGACCGCTGACGCCGCGGCTCCGGTGACAGGTCCGGTGACAGGTCCGGCGACCGCCCCCGCGGCGTCCCCGTCCGCGCGCGAGGTCGCGCTCTCCGTCGCCCGGTCGGTGCTGGCCGTGGTGCTGCTGGTGCTCGTCTACCTCGCGCTGCCGCTGCAGACCGCCGACGGCGACGGCGCGTGGCTGCTGTTCGTCGTGGGGCTCCCGGCACTCGTCGCCGTGGTCGTCTGGCAGCTGCGCGCGATCGTCGAGGCGCGCCACCCCGCGCTGCGCGCCCTCGAGGCGTTCGCCGTGGCGATCCCCCTGTACCTCCTGCTGTTCGCCGCGGTCTACGTGCTGCTCTCGGCGGCGTCCCCCGCCACGTTCACCACACCCCTCACCCGCGTCGACGCGCTGTACTTCACGATGACGGTGTTCGCGACCGTCGGCTTCGGCGACATCACCCCGCTCAGCCAGACCGGCCGGGTGCTGGTGACGCTGCAGATGGTGGGCAACCTGCTCGTCCTGGGCCTGCTCGTGCGCTCGTTCCTCGAGGCGGTGCGGCGCGGGCAGCGCCGGCGTCAGGAGCCCTGAGCCCCGGCGAGCTCGGAGAGCGCCACGGCGGCGAGCCCGCGGCGCGCGGTGCGCGCGAGCAGCCCGTCGACGGTGCCGGCGACGCCAGTGCGCTGCGGGCCCTCGTGCAGGACGACGACGACGCCGCGGCGCACGACCGGGTCGAGCCACCGCGCCGTGGTGGCCGTCCCGGCCCCGGCGCCGCTGACGGCCACCGCGGTGCCCAGGACGCAGCGCAGGCCCTCCTCCTCGGCGATCGCGAGGTGGCGGTGCGTCGGCCACCCGGAGCCGGGCCGGAACCACCGCACCGGGCCGTGGGCGGTGAGCACCCGCTGGGTGGCGCGCAGGTTCTCCCGGAACGACGCGGGCGCCAGCCGCCACGTCGGCTCGTCGCGCCAGGTGTGGTTGCCGATCTCGTGACCCTCGGCGGCGATGCGCGCCACGAGGTCGGGGTACGTCGTGGCGCGCTCGCCGAGCAGGAAGAACGTCGCGTGCGCCCCGTGCCGGGCCAGGACGTCGAGCAGTGCGGGCGTCGTCGCCGGGTGGGGGCCGTCGTCGAGGCTCAGCACGAACCGCGGCTCCCGGGTCGGGACGGTGAAGACCACCCGGCCCCGCAGGACGGGGGCGATCGCCGCGAGGAGGGGGGTCAGCACCGACCTGAGTCTGCCCCGTCTGGCCCGTCTGCCGGTCAGGTGTCGTGACGCGCGCCGGCCCGCGTGCGTGCGGGGTCGACCTCGCGCTGCGGGTAGCGCCGCAGGTACTCCCCCTCGAGCTCGCGGGTGCGGCGGTCGTGGGCCGCGAGGGCGTCGTCGCTGCCGTGGCGGAAGGTGACGTGGCGGGTCTCGTGGAGGTGCTCCAGCTCGGTGAGCAGGGACTCCTCGTCGAGCTCCCGGGGGTCCCGCCCCGGCGCGCTGCCGTTGTCTGCGGTCATGGGCCCGGGCGTACCCGGCGGCACCGCCCCGCACCCGTGCGAGCCCGCCCCTGAACGGGCACCCCGCCCGTCATGGGTCACCCCGAGGCCGCCATCGACGTCCCCGTCGCCCCCGACTCCGTGTGGGCTGTCCTGGAGGACGGCTGGCTCTACCCGCTGTGGGTCGTCGGCGCCAGCCACATGCGCGACGTGGACGACGCGTGGCCCGCGGTCGGGTCGCGCCTGCACCACAGTGTGGGGCCGTGGCCGCTGCAGGTCAGCGACTCCACGGAGGTGCTCGACGTCGAGCCCGGCCGGATGCTGACGCTGCGGGCGCGGGCGTGGCCGTTCGGCACGGCCAAGGTGGTCATCACGCTCGAGACGACACCGTCGGGATGTCGCGTCCGGCTGGCGGAGGAGGTCGAGCACGGCCTCGGCTGGTTCGTGCCGGAGCTGGTCCAGGCGCCGTTCGTCGAGGCCCGGAACTCCGAGGCCCTGAGCCGGCTGGCCGACATCGCGACCGAGCGGGGCTGACGGGGGCGGCTGCTAGCTTCGCGGCCATGGCCGACGTGCACGACGTCCGCCGGCTCGCGCTCGGTCTGGACGGCGTCGAGGAGCGCGACTGCGACGGCTTCGACTTCCGCGTGGGCGGCCGGGGCTTCGTCTGGTCCTACCCCGACCGCAGCGGCGGCCGCCGGGTCCTGCGCACCGACGTCGCCGTGCTCTTCGTCGGCGACGAGGCCGAGCGCCAGGCCCTGCTGCGCGGCGAGCCCGACCTGTTCTTCTCGACGCCGTCCTACGAGGGCCTCCCCCTCGTGCTGCTGCGCCTGGAGGCCGTCGACGTCGCGCGCCTGGACGAGCTGATCACCGACGCCTGGCGGATGCGCACGGAGCAGGACGCCTGAGGCCTCATTCGCCGGTGAACGTGGCCTTCCCGTGGCCCTGCTCGACGAACGACGCCATCGCTCCCTGGAGGTCGGCGGTGGCGAACAGGGCGCCCGCGGCCTGCGGCGTCACCTCGTGCGCGGCCTCGAGCCCGCCCTCGGCGAGGTGGCGCAGGATCTCCTTGGTGGCCGCGTGCGCCCGGGTCGGGCCGGCGGCGAGCTGCGCCGCGAGCTCGCGGGCCGCGGCGTCGAACCCGTCCTCGGGGATCAGCCGGTCGACGACGCCCCAGCGCTCGAGCTCGTCGGCGCCGAAGCGGCCCGCGGTCATGACGAGCAGCCGCGCCCGCCCCGCCCCGGCGCGCTCGGCGAGGCGCTGGGTGCCACCCATCGCCGGGGTCAGGCCGACCGTGGCCTCGATCAGCCCGAACGAGGCCCGCGGCGTGGCGACGATGAGGTCGCACGCGAGCGCCACCTCGAACGCCCAGGTCAGCGTCAGCCCGTGCGCGGCGAAGACCGTCGGGAACGGCAGGTGGTGGATCCGCCGGCCGAGGTCGACGAGCTCGGCGAAGTACGCGGTGCCGGCCGCGGCGTCGCCGGCCTGCGCCATGGGGTGGAAGACCTGCTTGACGTCGACGCCGCCGCTGACGACCTTGCCCTCCGCGCGCACCAGCGCCCCACGGGGCCGGGCGCCCTCCAGCTCGGCGACGGCCGCGCGCAGCGCCTCGTGCAGCGCCTCGTCGTAGAGGTTGAGCGGCGGGTGGTCGATGGTCACCACGGCCAGGCCGGCGTCGTCCACGTCGACGGTCACGGGGGACGGTGTCACGGGAGTCGCGGTCATGACCGAGAACCTGCCCTACACCGGGCGCCCGAGCAGCGCGAGGAGCACGTCGCGGGGCTCCGCGCTGCGCGGCGTCACCGGCGGGGACCACAGCCCGGCCCCGGTGAGCATGATCGGGTCGCTCTGGACGTAGGCGAGCGCGCGGTCGACACCGACCGGGTCGAGCTCCTCGTCCTGCCCGGCGCCGCGCGCGAGGTCCCACTCGTGGACGGTGAGGTCGAGCAGCATCTGCTCGGCGTACTCCTCGACCGGGATCCACCCGAACGACGTGTGCACCAGGGCGGCGTGCGTGTCGGTCGCCGGCCACGCCGGCCGGGAGCGGGCGAGGGCGCGCTCCCAGGCGCCGCGCGGGTCGCCCTGGAGCAGGTCGCCCTCGTAGCGGTCGCCGACCACGTCCATCGTGGTGCCCACCAGGACGTGCGGCGCCCAGAGGTGCTCGAGGCAGAGGTGCGCGACGAGGTCGCCGACGCTCCACTCGGTGCACGGGGTCGGGGCGGCCCAGGTGGCGGCGTCCACGGCGCGGACCCGGGCGGTGACGCGGTCCACGGCGCCGGGGACCAGTGCGCGGGCGTCGGCGGTGTCGGTCACGGACGCCGACCCTGCTCCACGCCGACGGCCACGTCGAGCCCGCGGCGTCAGCCCCGGGGGGACGCGACGACCACGCTGACGGGTGCCGCGGTCGCGATCGTCCGCTCGAGACGCAGCCCGGCCCGGTCGAGGAGGGTCGCGTACTCCCGTTCCGTGCGCTCCCGGCCCCCGACCAGCGCGAGCATCATGATGTCCAGCAGCTTGCCGACGTGCGGTTCGTCCCCCTCGGGCAGCACCACCTCGAGGACGAGCAGCCGCCCGGCCGGGTCCATGGCCGCGCGCACGGTCCGCAGGATCGCGACGGCGTCGTCGTCCTCCCAGTCGTGCAGCACGCTGGAGAGGACGTAGCAGTCGGCGCCGGCGGGGACCGCGGTGAAGAAGTCCCCACCGACCGCCTCCGCGCGGTGCCCGACGACGTCGGCGGCGCCCGCGACCACCTCCGGCCGGTCGAACACGACGGCCTCGACGGCCGGGTAGCGCTCCGCGACCGCCGCGACCAGGTGCCCCTGACCCCCGCCGACGTCGACCAGGCGCCGGACCCCGGCGAGGTCGTACACCGCCAGCACCGCGGCGCCGATCTGGCGGGCGCGGTCGCCCATGGCGCGGTCGAACGCCGCGGCGCGGCGCGGGTGGGCGGCGAGGTACGACCACCAGTCGGTGCCGTGGTGGGTGGCGAACGACGGCTTCCCGGTGCGCAGGGTGCCGCCCAGCCCGGCCACGGTGTGCAGGTACTCCCCCGACCCCCAATTGCGGGCGTGGTCGCGCATCGAGCCCGGCACCTCGGAGCGCAGCGTCGCGGCCAGGTCGGTGAGCGCGAAGGTCCGCGGGGCCACCTCGCTGAACACGCCGCCCGCGGCCAGCGCGCGCAGGACCCGGTAGAGCACGTCCGGGTCCGCGTCGCTCGCGGCAGCCAGCTCGGCGACGTGCCGCGGACCGTCGGCGCACCCGTCGGCGATGCCGAACTCGGCGACGAGGGCGACGAGGCGACCGATCAGGGAGCCGTAGAGCAGGCTCATCATGCGCATCGAGGCCGGTTCGGTCGTCGCCTCCGCCACCGGTTCCGCCGTCATCACCGGATGGTGGCGCCACAGCGGTGGCGAGGACGAGCGCGGCGGGGGCCGCGAGAACGTCACGATTCGGCGAGCGACCTCGGCGGACGGCGCACGGGGTGCTGGGACGCGGGGACCAGCTCGTTCGTCGGCAGGTGCACGGTCAGGCGCACCGTGGTCCCGTCGCGGGGGTCGCTGTGGACCTGGACGAGGTCGCAGAGCTGGTGGGCGAGCCGCAGGCCGTAGCCGCGGCCCTCGGCGGGGCCGACGCGGTGGCGTCCCACCAGCGGGTCGGCGATCCAGCCGCTGTCCTGAACCTCGCAGACCACCGCGGCCGGCTCCGCCCCCTCCCAGCCGGGCGCGCCCGCGTGCCGGGTCCACAGCGCGAGGAGCCCGGGACGGCCGGTGTGCACGACGGTGTTCACCGCCACCTCGTAGGCCGCCAGCGCGAGGTCGGCCGCGCGGTCCTCGTCGAGGCCGGCCCGCAGGGCGTGCTCGGCGACGGCGGTCCGCACCGCCCACGGCCCGGTGGGCGCGCTGAACACTAGCGTCTCGCCGAGCTCGGTCGGCTCGGCCAGCGGCCCGGCGACGCCCTGGGCGAACTCGGTGGGGTCGACGTAGCGCCCGCTCGCGGCGGTGTGCCCGTGCTCGACGAGGACGGGGTGCGTCCGCTCCGCGTCGGCGATGACGGCCGGGGCGAGCGCGGTGGTGTCGTACGGGCAGAGCACCGTCACCGGGCGGTCCGCGAGCGCGACGTTGATGAGGGCCTCGTGCTGGACCGCGGCGGCGTACTCCTGCGGGGTGCGCCCGGCCCAGATCGGCTCGCCGATGATGCGCACGCGCCCCTGGGCGGCGTGCTCGTCGGCGAACGCCCGCAGGACCCCGGCGATGATGCGGCCGGGGTTGCGGCCGGCCTGCGTCATGTCGTGCAGGACGACCCGCGACGCGAGCGGTCCCAGCGCGTCGCGCACGAGGGCGAGGCGGCTCGGCGGCGCCGCCATCATCACCGGCTCGTCGCACTCGAGACCCTCGCGCAGGAACGGGACCGTGCCCGCGACGTAGGCCTCGTCGTCGGCGTAGAACAGCGCCGGGTGCACGAGCGTGTCGCCGCCGCCGTCGTGCGACGGGGCGTGTGCGTGTCCGGCATCCACTGCGGCGACTCCGTGTGTCGGCGTCCTGGCGGCGCCATCATGCCTGGTCCGGGGGCTGAGCACCGCCCTCACCCGCGGGTTCTCACCGCCCGCGGGTGAGGTGCGCAACGGGCTGGTGCGCTCGCCCGATGACCTTCCCCCGGCTGCCGCGTCAGCGGCGTCCCTTGCTCTGCCAGTAGCCCGGGCCGGGGGTGTCGATGGTGTGGCGCCGGCTCTTCGCGTTCCACGACCAGCGCCCGGCGCCCAGCCCCCAGCTCACGCCGTCCGGGCCGGCGTGCAGGCGCAGCGGCCCGAACCGGAACGTGCGACGCATGTGGTGTCGCGGATGGACGTGGGGCAGCAGACGGAATCCCATGGGGAGCCTCCTTCGTCGTCTCGACAACGAATGCCCCGGGTGTCCGGGTTCCCGAACGGGGCCATCCGGACGAACCGGACGCACTCCCTCAGCGCGGGCCGAGCAGCGGCGCGACGTCGAACCGGCCCGGGACCAGCGCGAACTGCGTCATGAGGTCGGCGACCCGCTGGAGGCGCGTCGCGTCGAGCGACTGCGGGTAGGAGCCGAGGTTGATCAGCGAGGCGGTGGCGCGGTCGATCCGTACGTAGGTCGGCAGCACCTGCTCGACGTTGCCCCGGTCGACCGCCGCCTGCTGGCCACGCGCCATCGCGCGCTGGAACGCCGCGACCGTCCGGGGGTTCCGGTCCGCGAACGCCTCCGTCGTGCCGTAGCCGCCCAGCGGGATGTCGGCGGTCGGCCCGGAGGCGGTGTCGAGGAGCGGCACCGCGCCCAGGTTGCGACCCGCCGCTGTGATGAACGGCTCGACCATCGCCGCCGCGTCGACCCGGCCGGTGGCGAGCGCCGTCGCCATGTCGGGGAACGGCACCTCGACGAACTGCACGGTGTTCGGATCCACCCCGTTCGTCTGCAGCGCCGAGCGCGCATTCAGTTCGACGATGTTGCGGAACGTGTTCACCGCGACCCGCCGTCCCGCGAGATCACGGGGAGAACGCACCGTGCCGTCGGGGCGGGTGACGAGCGCGAAGGTGTTCGGTCCGGCCTGGTAGCCGTCCGAGATCAGACGGAATCGGCCCGCCCCCTGCTGCTGCGCGAGGAAGAACGAGACGTAGTTCCCGAAGGTGACGTCGAGGCCGCCCCCGACGATCTCCGGGATCGACGCCGCCCCGCCCTGCGCGACCACCGGCTCGACGATCAGACCCTCGTCGCGGAAGAATCCCCGCTCCTGGGCCAGGTAGAACGACGCCGTGTCGACGATCGTCAACACCCCGACCCGCAACGTCGCCCGTTCCGGCGCCCCGGCAGACTCCTGATCACCCGGCCCCGCTCCCCCGCACGCGGACAGGGCGAGCACGCACAGAATCGTCAGCAATCGGACGGCGATCGGGCGGGCGCGGCCGCTCCGAGAATTGTTGCTCCGCATGCGCACAATGACCCCCATTCGGGCGGCAACGCACTCGGTCAGTTCGACGCGCGGTCATGCATCCGTGTGAGGAACCGTCGCGATCGGGTGTCATGCCGGCCACGGGGAAGCTACCGTGGCGGGCGCCATCGTCACAGGTGGTCGTCGGACCGAATGCGATTCCGGCGAGCGCGGCGGCTCCGGAGAACTCGAGCGCGCGCCGTGGGGATGTGCCTGGCGATGGGGGGTCGTCCGTGGCCGAGCGCAACGTGTCCGCGACGGGGACCCGCCGGTCCGCCCGGTGGGCTCCGGTGCGCTGGCGCGTCCGCACGAAGGTCGTCGCCGTGGTGGCGGTGCCGATCGTGCTGGCCCTGGTCCTGGCCGGACTGACCATCCGGACCCAGCTCGCGCAGCGGAGTGCGCTGGAGCAGGTCGCGACGGGCACGCGGTTGAGCGCCACGGTCGCGGGTCTCGTCGATCGGCTCCAGGTCGAGCGGACCGCCACGGCCGCCTACGTCGCGGCCGGCCGCGGGCCGGACCGGTCACTCCTCGACACCGTCGCGGAGGACGTCGACCGCGCGGTGGCGGACCTGCGTGCCGAGGGCGACGCGGTGGCCGACCTCGACGCCGGCGTGCGGGACCGCTACGCCGGGGCGCTCACGCGTCTCGACGCCCTGCCTGCCCTGAGGACGACGGCGGTCGCGACCCGCTACCCCGCGACGAGCGTCGTCGTCGGCTACACGGGCATCGTCGAGCCGATGCTCGCCCTCTCCCGTGACATCGCCGGCGCGGTGGGCGAGCCCTCGGTCGTGCGCCCCGCCACCAGCCTGGCCGCGCTCGGCCGGGCCAAGGAGCAGGCCGAGGTCCAGCACGCGCTGCTGCTCGTCGGGGCGACGACCGGGGCCCTGCCCGTCGGCGCCGGTGACGCCCTGCGCGGGGCGATCGCCGAACAGGAGGCCGCGACCGCCGAGTTCGAGGCGGGCGCGACCCCGGCGCAGGTCCAGCTGTTCGACGACACCGTCGCCGGGCCGGAGATCGACCAGCGGGTCCGCATCCTGCAGACCGCGCTGATCCGCGACGCCGACCGACAGGCGCTCGCGGTCGACCCGGTCGCCTGGGACCGCGCGGCGGGGACCACCCGGGAGGCGCTGCGCACCCTGGAGAACGTGCTGTTCGGCGAGCTCCGGGCCACGGCCGACGAGCTCGTCTCGCAGGCCGGCACCACGGCCGCCGTGGTGATCGTCCTGGTGGTCCTCGCCGTGCTCGCCGCGGTCGCGCTGGCCGTGCTCGTCGCCCGATCACTGATCACCCCGCTGCAGCGCCTGCGCTCGTCCGCGCTCGACGTCGCCGACAGACGGCTCCCCGACGCGGTCCGTGTCCTCGACGACGAGGGGGTGCGCGAGGGGGGCACGCCGGAGGACACCGTCGAGCCGGTGCCGATCGACACCGAGGAGGAGGTCGGCGAGGTCGCCCGCGCGTTCGACCGCGTGCACCGCGAGGCCGTGCGGCTCGCCGGGGAGCAGGCTCGGCTGCGGACCAACCTCAACGCCCTGTTCGTCAACCTCTCCCGCCGCTCCCAGGGCCTCGTCGAGCGCCAGATCCTGCTCATCGACACGCTGGAGAACCGGGAGGAGGACCCCGACGTCCTCGCCGACCTCTTCGCGCTCGATCACCTCGCCACCCGCATGCGCCGCAACGGCGAGAACCTGCTCGTGCTCGGCGGCGCGACGCCGTCACGGGGGACCGCCGAACCGCTGCTGCTGGTCGACGTGATCCGGGCCGCGGTCGGCGAGGTCGAGCAGTACCAGCGCATCGAGGTGGGCAAGGTGCCCGGCCTGCGCGTCCGGGGGGCTCCGGCCGACGACCTCGCGCACCTGCTCGCCGAGCTGCTCGACAACGCCACGGCCTTCTCCCCGCCCGACCGACCGGTCACCGTCAGCGCCTCCCGCGCGCCCGACGGTGGCGCGATCGTCGAGGTGGCCGATCAGGGCCTCGGCCTGGACAGCGAGGATCTCGCCGACGCGAACGCCCGCCTCGAGCAGCCCGTGCTCCTCGACGCCTCCGTGCCGCGGCAGATGGGCCTGTTCGTGGTCGGCGCGCTGGCCCGCCGCCACGGGATCACCGCCCGCCTGCTGCCCGGCGACGGCACCACCGCGAGCGTCCACGTCCCCGCGGCGCTGCTCGTCGCCCCCGAGCCGGCCGAGCAGACCGAGCCCCCCGAGCCCGCCGGCCCGGCGCTCGCCGGCCGTGCCCCCGCCCCCGACGCCCCCGACGCCCCCGACGCCCCCGACGCCCCGGACGCCCCGGACGCCCGGGACGACCCGGACACCCCGGACGACCCGCTGACCGAGGACGTCCCCCTCCCGCCCGCCGCGAGCAGCGACGAGCCGATCTTCGAGGCGATGTGCTCGGCCTGGTTCGTCGACGCCCACGCAGGCAGCGCTCCGGACCACGACGGCACAGCCGGCGACACGGCCGGCGACCCGGCCGAGCTGTGGCGCTCGGCCGGCGACGAGGGCTGGAACGCCGTCGCCGCGCGCGCCGCGGAGCCCGCACCCACCGAGCACACCGAGGCCGGCCTGCCCCGGCGCCGCCGAGGTGCCGGGCTCGTGCCCGGGGCCGCCGCCGGGACGGCCGCTCCGACGGCATCGGAGGCCGGGCCGGACGACGTCCCCACGCCGCGACGCACCGTCGACGCCGACGTGCTGCGGGAGCGCATGAGCCGGCTCCAGCAGGGCACGAGCCGGGGCCGTGACGAGGTCGACACCGACGGGTCCGAGGTGCCGGAGGTGCCGGCGGCGCGCGCCGGGGGCAGCGACGACGGCTCCGTCGTCACCAGCTCGGCGGGCCCGACCGGCGGGGACGCGGAGGGATCGCCATGAGCGCCACGGAGACGTTCGACAGGTTCGGCTGGCTGATCGACGACTTCGTCGCCCGGGTGCCCGGCGTCGCGCACGCCGTCGTCATCTCGGCCGACGGTCTCCTGCTGACGCACTCGAGCCACCTGCCCGACGAGCGGGCCGACCAGTTGGCCGCCGTCGCCGCCGGGCTCGTGAGCCTGGCGGACGGCGCATCCCGGTGCTTCGACGCCGGGGGCGTCGTCCAGACGGTCGTGGAGATGGAGCAGGGCCTGGTCCTGACCATGGCGATCCGTGACGGGTCGTGCCTCGTCGTCCTGGCCACGGCGGGCTGCGACCGCGGGCTCGTGGGCTACGAGATGACCCTCATGGCCGCGCGCGTCGGGAAGGCCCTCACCCCCGAGGTGCGCCAGGAGCTGCGCACCGCGCGGGCGACATGACCGCCGGCGCCGGGTCGGGGCGCCGCGCTCCCCGGGTCCGCCCGTACACGATCACCCGTGGCCGCACGCGGACCCACGCGGAGCTGGCCCTGGAGACGCTGGTGCACACCGCGACCGGGCTCGACGTCCACGCGGCGGAGCTCACCCGGGAGCAGCGCGCGATCTGCCGGCTGTGCGTCGACCCCGTCTCGGTCGCGGAGGTCTCGGCGCGGGCCGACCTCCCGCTCGGCGTCGCGCGGGTCGTGCTCGACGACATGGCCCGGGACGGCCTCGTCGTGCTCCACGAGGCGTCGACCGACAGGCCGAGCCTCGCGCTGATGGAGAGGGTGCTCCATGGGCTCCAGCGGCTCTGAGACCACGGGGCGACGGCGTCATCCCGCCCGCGCCCCGGCCGGTCGCGCGCCCGACACCGGTCCCCACCCGCCGACCACCGACGGAGACCGTCGTGCACGTCGAACGCGCCGAGCTCGAGCTCGAGACCCTGATCGCCCGCCTGGACCGCCGGGAGCTCGATCCCCCCGCCGACCCGCCCTCCGGCGGCTGGGACCGGGCCCGACAGCAACGCTTCGTCGACACGGTCCTGCGCCAGTGGTGTGTACCGGAGATCCACGTCGCCGACGGGGGCGACCGGGACGTCGTGCTCGACGGTGGCCAGCGGCTGCTCGCCCTGGCGCTGTTCTTCCACGACGAGCTCCCCTGCGCGGGCGAGCAGGCGCCACGCCGGGACGAGGTCGCGCGCCTGGACGGGCTCTGCTTCAGTGACCTGCCCGGCGACGTCCGCCGGCGCGTGCGCCGCTTCCGCATCCCGGTGGTGCTGCTCTCGGACTACGAGCCCGCGGAGCTCCGGGAGCTGCTCGACCGCCTGCACCCGACGGACGAGCCGGCCGTCCCGGTGCCGTCGCCGCGGGCACCCGAGCCCCCGCCGGACACCCGGCCGTCCGGCAGCCACCGCGCGCCCGCCTCCCCCGAGCCGATCTACGACCAGGTGTCGGCCTGGTTCGCCGACCTCTCCGAGTACCGGGACGTGTCCTCCTGGCGGGCTGACGGCGCGCCGGGGTGGACCTCGCCGGCCGACGAGGGCCGGGCCGCCGCCGAGGTCGTCGCGCAGGTCGCCGACGGCCCCGATCCCGACGTCCTCGCGGGCACCACGCCGGCGGGGCTCCCCCGACGCGAGCCGCGAGCCCTGCTCGTGCCGGGCGCGGTGCCGCCGCCCCCGGCCGCGCCGTCCACGTTCGGGGAGAGCCGGGGTACGGCCGCGGCGGTGGGCGAACGCCTCGCGAGCTACCGGGACGGCGTCGCGGAGGGCGGCGACGGTGCGCGCCCGACCGGGGCCGATGACCCACACCCGTTGTTCGACGACGGCGCCGGGTCCGCGGTCCCCTCCTCGAGGCCCTGACGCGCGGCCCGGTGGCGCAGCAGCATCCGCCGCCCGACCAGCACCCCGAGACCGGCCACGAGCATCGCGACCGCCGCGACCACCCAGGCCGTCGCGAACGACGCCCCCGTCGCGAGCAGGCCGAACCCGACCGGCCCGAGACACCCGCCCGCGTACACCCCGACCTGCACGATCGCGGTCGCGGCGGCGGGCGCGGCCGGGTTGAGGCGCACCACGGCGAACTGCAGCAGCCCGGGCCACGACCAGCCGAGCCCGAACCCCAGCACCGTGCCGACGACCAGCGCGAGCGAGCCCGGCAGCGCGAGCAGCAGGACGCCCGCCGCCCCGAGGACCAGGCACCCGGCGACCACCGCGACGTGCCCGCCCCGGCGGCGGTCGGCGAGCCAGCCGTGCAGCATGCGCATGACCACCGCGACGACGCTGCCCAGCGTCAGCACCAGGCCGGCGAGCCCCGGTGCGACGCCGCCGTCGACGGCCGAGGCGACGAGGAAGATGCCGAGGCCCGTGCAGCTCGCCGCACCGAGGCCGGCCGCGATCCCGATGACCGCGAGCGCGCCGGTGGCCCGGTCGGCGGTCCGGTCGGCGGAGCGCTCCTCGGGCCCCGACCCGTGCGGCGCCACGGCCAGGGCCGCGAGCGCCAGGCCCGCCCCGATCACGTACGCCCAGCGCCAGCCGACCGTCAGCCCGAGCGCCGGCACCGCGAGGCCGGCGAGCAGGGTCGCCAGCGGGACGGAGGCCTGCTTGACCCCGAACGACAGCCCGAGGCGCGCCGTGGGCATCGCGCGGGCGAGGGTGAGGTTGGTGCTGAGCTGGCCCATGACGTTGGTCCAGGCCCCGAGCAGCACGAGCGCGACGACGGCCGCGAAGCTGCGGGCGAACCCGGCCGTGGCCAGCATCGCGACCGCGGCGCCGACCAGTCCGATCCGGCTGGTCCGCCGCGACCCGAGGCGCTCGACGAGCTTGCCGACCGGCAGCGACACCAGCGCCGACACCCCGAAGTAGGCGGACACGACGAGGCCCAGCGCGGCCGGGTCGAAGCCCAGCTCCGCGCCGATCTGCACCGACAGCGCGCCCAGCAGGAACACCGGCAGCACCGTGGCGGTGGTGATCGCGACGGCCCCGGTCCCGGTCCGCAGCGCCGACTGCTCGCTCATCGTGAGCAATGCTAACCGACATCCGGTCACGAACGGGACGCGCGCTCCTCGAGGTAGCGCTGCTCGGCGCGGTTGAGCGCGGCGCGGGCGGCCCGCCGGTAGTGCTCCCGGGCCCCGGCGCGGTCCCCGAGGCGCTCGAGCAGGTGGGCGCGCACGGCGTCGGGACGGTGGCTGCGCCTCAGGCGGGGGTCGTCGGCGACGGTGTCGAGGACGGCGAGCCCCGCCGCCGGCCCCTGCGCCATGCCGACGGCGACCGCACGGTTCAGCGTCACCACCGGGTTGTCCGAGCGCCGTTCGAGCAGGCCGTAGAGGACGACGATCTGCGCCCAGTCGGTGTCGGCGTCGCTCGCCGCCTCGGCGTGCACGGCCGCGATCGCGGCCTGGAGCTGGTAGGGCCCGAGCGGGCCGGCGGCGAGCGTCGTCTCGAGCAGCGCGGTCGCCTCGGCGATGGCCGCGTGGTCCCAGCGCGCGCGGTCCTGCTCGGCGAGCCCGACCATGCGCCCGTCCGGCCCGACCCGCGCGTCGCGGCGGGCGTCGGTGAGCAGCATCAGCGCGAGCAATCCCGCCACCTCGCCGTCCCCGGGCAGCAGCCGGTGCAGCCGCCGCACGAGCCGGATCGCCTCGGCGGTGAGGTCGACGCGGGTCAGCGACGGCCCCGCGGTGGCCGTGTAGCCCTCGTCGAAGACGAGGTAGAGCACGTGCAGAGCGCTGGCGAGGCGCTCCTCGCGATCGGCGGGCGGGGCGTCGAAGCCGGCGTCGGCGATCGTCGCCTTCGCGCGGCTGATGCGCTGGGCCATCGTCGCCTCGGGCACGAGGAACGCCCGCGCGATCTCGCTGGTGCGCAGGCCGCCGACCGCGCGCAGGGTCAGCGCGATCCGGCTGGGCTCGGAGAGTGCGGGGTGGGCGCAGAGCAGCAGCAGCTCGAGGGTGTCGTCGGCCGGGTCGCCGTCGGGGCCCGGCGGCGCCGGCTCGTCGGCGCGCTCCCGCGCCGCCAGCGCGTCCTCCCGGCGGCGGCGCGACGACTCGCTGCGCTGCAGGTCGGTGAGCCGCCGGCCGGCCACCGTCACGAGCCACGCGACGGGCTCGTCGGGGACCCCGTCGCGCAGCCAGCCGGCGGCCGCCGCGAGCAGCGCCTCCTGGACCGCGTCCTCGCACAGCGCGAACTGCCCGTGCCGGCGGACCAGCGCGCCGAGGACCTGCGGCGCCGCGGAGCGCAGCAGGTCCTCGACCGCGCGGTCGGTGCTCACGGGGTGTCCGGCTCCCCCAGCCCGTAGCCGGCCGTGAAGATCACCGGGCGGACCTCGACGGGGAGCCGGTCGGTGCCGGGGATCATCGCCGCGAGCTCGTGCGCGCGCTCGGGGCCGTCGCAGTCGACGACGTAGAAGCCGCCCATGTACTCCTTGGCCTCGAGGAACGGGCCGTCGGTCACCGTCACCGCCCCGGGACGGCCCCGCACCACCGCGCTCTGGGACGGGTCGGCGAGCGCGTGGGTGCCGACCATCTCCCCCGACGCGGTGATCGTGTCCATGAACCCCTGCTGGCCGGACGCGATCTCGTTCCGCTCGTCGTCGGACAGCGACTCCCACACCTCGGGGTTCATCTGGATGATCAGCAGGTACTTCACGGGTCCTCCTCGGTCGCCGGCCCCGCGTCCCGGGGCCGTCCGGCAGCACGTCGGAGCCGGGCGCGCGCCTCTCGACATCCTCGCGGTGTGACGACGGTCACGGGACGACGACGTCGAGCCGGGCGGCGCGGCTCCGACCGGTGGACATGACCTCCACGGAGACCGTCCGACGCCCGGCCCGACACCCTGCGCGGCGCTCGCCCTGGTGGGGCCTCGCCGTGCTCGCCCTGCCCACGCTGCTCGCCGCGGTGGACATCAACGTCCTCTTCCTCGCCCTGCCCCACCTCACGCGCGACCTGGGCGCCTCCGCGGTGGCACAGCTCTGGATCACCGACGTCTACGGCTTCCTCGTCGCCGGCCTCGTCATCACGATGGGCACGCTCGGCGACCGGATCGGGCACCGGCGCCTGCTGTTCGCCGGCGCCGCGGTGTTCGCGCTGACCTCGATCGCCGCCGCGTACGCGCCCAGCGCCGAGGCCCTCGTCGGCCTGCGGGCCGTGCTCGGCGTGGCCGGCGCGACGCTCATGCCCGCCACGCTCGCGCTGATCACCGCCCTGTTCCCCGACGAGCGACGCCGGGGCGTGGCCATCGCGATCTGGGCGACCTGCCAGTTCGCGGGCGCCGCCCTCGGCCCGGTCGTCGGCGGCCTGCTCCTGGGCCACTCCTGGTGGGGCAGCGTGTTCCTGCTGGCGGTGCCCGTGATGGTCCTGCTGCTGCTCGCCGGGCCGTTCGTGCTCCCCGGCGGGACCGGCGACGGCACGGGCCGTCTCGACCTCGCGAGCGTCGCGCTCTCCCTGCTCGCGGTGCTCCCCGCCGTGTGGGGCGTCAAGGTCGCGGCGACCGGGTCCGCGCCCCTCGGGGCCGGCCTCGCGGCGACCGCGGCCGGCGTCGCGGTCGGCGTGGTGTTCGTCCGCCGCCAGCTCCGTCTCGAGCGCCCGCTGCTCGACCTGGCGCTGTTCCGCCGGCCGCGGGTGACGGTCGTGCTGGGCGCGCTCGTCGGCGCGGGGATCGCGATGGCGGGTACCGGGATGCTCGTCACCCAGTACCTGCAGGTGGTGCTCGGCCTCTCCCCCGTCGCCGCCGCGCTGTGGTTCGCGCCGATGGGGCTGGGCGTGGCCGCCGGGACGCTGGTGACGCCGGTGCTCGTGCGGCGGGTGCGCCCGCACGTCGCGGTGTCGGGCGGGCTCGCGCTCGCGGCCCTCGGCGCCCTGCTCCTCGTCGTCACCCCGGCCGCGGGCGGCGTGCCCGTCGCCGTGCCGGCGGTGACCGTCCTCGCGCTCGGCACCGGACCGCTGTTCGCGCAGGGCATCGGCAGCATCGTCGGCGCCGTGCCCGCCGCCCGGGCCGGCGCGGCCGCCTCGCTCGCGGAGACGGGGAACTACCTCGGGGGCGCGCTCGGGCTCGCGCTGCTCGGCACCCTGGCCGCGGCGTCGTACCGCGGGGCGATGGACGGGGTGATCGGCGCGGGCGGTGCCGCTCGCGAGACGGTCAGCGGCGCGGCGGCCGAGGCCGCGGGCCTGCCCACGGCGGCCGCCGACGAGCTGCTGCGCGCCGCGCACGAGGCCTTCACCGGCAGCCTGCACCTCGTCGGCGTCGTCGCCGCGGCGCTCTTCGTCGTCCTGGCCGTGGCGACCTCCCGGGTCCGGCTCTCGTGAGGTCGGCTCCCGCGGGGTCCCCGGACGGGCGCGGTCGGCGTCAGACCGCCGCGGTCCCGATCAGCCCCTTGCGGGTCACGAGCGCGGCGAGCTCCTGTTCGGTGAGGTCGTCGGTGCCCTCGGGGCGGCGCGGCAGCACCAGGTAGCGCGACTCGGCGCTCGCGTCCCACACCGTGATCCGCGTCGACGCCGGCAGCTCCAGGCCGAGCTCGCGCAGCACGCCGCGCGGGTCACGCACCACCCGCGAGCGGTACGCCTCGCTCTTGTACCAGCTCGGCGAGGGGCCGAGGAGCGCGATCGGGTAGCAGGAGCACAGCGTGCACACGACGACGTGGTGCTCGTCGGCGTCGTTGGCGACGACGATCAGCTTCTGCTCCTGCAGCGCCCCGCCCATCGAGAACCCGAGCTCGCCGATCGCCGCGTTGCCGTCGGCGAGGAGCCGGGCGCGGAAGTACGGGTCGACCCAGGCCCGCGCGACGACCGCCGCGCCGTTCGCCGGCGAGCCGCCGGCGGCGAAGGCGTCGAGGCGCTCGTCGATCTCGCCCGGCGCCAGCCAGCCGCGCTCCTCCAGCAGGGCCTCGAGGTGCCTTACCTGCGCCGCGAGCGGCGCGTCGTCGTGGGTGGTGCTCACCGGCTGTTCCTCTCCTCGGTGGGTTCGGGGTGGCCCGCGGGGTCGGGTTCGAGGTAGTCCTCCCAGAGCTCCACGACCACCGCGTGGTCGCCCTCGCCGAACAGGTCGCGGGCGGCGAAGCGCACGTGGTGGACCGCCCGCGGGTCCGAGGGCAGACCACGGGCGCGCTCGTCGGCGAGCGGGTGGTGCCCGGCCGTCGAGACGATGACCCCGCGCGCCCCGCGGGCGTAGCGGGGCAGGCGGGTGTGGCCCGGCGGGTCGGGGATCCGGGTGCGCACGCGGTCGCCCGGGGCGAACCGGTCGGGGCGGTCAGGCACCGGCCAGCTCCCCCGGGGTCGCGACGCCCTTCTCCCCGAGGAGCGTGGTGATCGCCCGCAGCCACTTCTCGTAGTACGAGGCGGCGAGGTACTGGTCGGGCGGGATGCGCTCGATCGCGTCGCGGAACTCGTCGAGGTTGTAGACACCCCGGCGGATCATCGCGGCGTTGAGCGCGACGACGTGCGCCTCCCAGTCGGCGTGGAACGCGGGCTCGTCCGGCTCCTCGACGATCGGCGGGAACCCGACCATCCCGCCCACGTCGTTGATGCGGCTCACGGGAGCGTTCCTACCGCCCCGACACGGGACGCGGCCAGAGCACGGACCGGCCCGGTCGTCGCCGACCCGGCCTTGATCACCGTCTCGGTGACGGAGCCCCGCACATCTGCGGTGGTTCGTCACCGAGATCGCGATCACCGAGCCGCCGGGCCTTGACGAGGCCTCCCGCCGGGACCTACCTCTGGACCGACCACGGGGCGAGGAGCGCGCATGACCAGCGTGACGGCGGCGGGGGAGATCACCGGCCGGGGCATGACCCTCAGCGACATCCTGGCCCGCTGGGCCCGGGTCACGCCCGACGCGGAGGTCCTCGTCGACGCCGGCACCGGGGTGCGGCGCACCTACGCGCAGTCCGACGACCGGATCACGCGCCTGGCGAACACCCTGGTCGGCGAGGGCGTCGAGCCGGGCGACCGGGTCGCGGTCCTGGGCCTCAACAGCGCCGACCTGCTCGAGTCCTACCTCGCGGTGCTGCGCGCCGGGGCGATCTGCGTGCCGGTGAACTTCCGGCTCGTCGCCGGCGAGGTCGCCTACGCGCTGCGCGACTCGGGCGCCGTGGTCGCGATCGCCGACGTCGCCACCGCGGGCCTGACTCGCGAGGCCCGCGCCGACGCCCCCGACGTCCGCCGGACGATCACCATCGGCGAGGACCTCGACGACGTCCTTGCCGCCGCCGACCCCACCTACCGCGAGCTCGCCGTCCCCGACGAGGCGACCGCCTTCATCATGTACACCTCGGGGACCACCGGCGCCCCGAAGGGCGCGATGCTCACCCACCGCAACCTCTACCTGCACGCCTTCTCGACCACCATGCACCTCGGCGGACCCGGCGGCCCGGGCGTCTGGCTCTCGGGCACCCCGCTGTTCCACATCGCGGGCGTCGCGGGCTTCCTGCCGACGCTGTTCGCGGGCGGCACCACCGTCATCCCGCCCTCCACCGGCTTCGACCCCGACGCCGTGCTCGACGTCCTCGAGCGCGAGCGGGTCACGGCGTGCTTCTTCGTCCCGGCGCAGTGGGCAGCGCTGTGCGAGCGGGTCGCCGCGCAGGACCGCGACCTCTCGGCGCTGCGCAAGGCGTCGTGGGGCGCGGCGCCGGCCTCGACCGCCCTGCTCCGGACCATGATCGCGACCTTCCCCGACGCCGACATCGTCACCTCGTTCGGCCAGACCGAGTGCAGCCCGGTCACCACGACGCTGCGCGGCGAGGACGCCGTGCGGAAGATCGGCTCGGTCGGCACCCCGATGATCAACGTCGAGTGCCGGGTCGTGGACGACGAGATGCGCGACGTCGCGCCGGGCGAGGTCGGCGAGATCGTCTACCGGGGACCGCTGGTGATGTCGGGCTACTGGAACAAGCCCGAGCAGACCGCCGAGGCGTTCCGCGGCGGCTGGTTCCACTCGGGCGACCTGGTCCGCCAGGACCCCGACGGCTACTACTACGTGGTCGACCGCAAGAAGGACATGATCATCTCGGGCGGCGAGAACATCTACTGCGCCGAGGTCGAGAACGTCCTCGCCGGCCACCCGCAGATCGCCGACGTCGCCCTCATCGGCGTCGCCGACGAGAAGTGGGGCGAGACCCCGCTCGCGGTGATCGTGCCGACGAAGCCCGACGACCCGCCCACCCCGGAGTCGATCGACGAGCACTGCCGCACCCAGCTCGCGCGCTACAAGCGGCCCCGGCGCGTCGCGGTGGTCGACGCCCTGCCGCGCAACGCCACCGGCAAGGTCCAGAAGACGGTGCTGCGCGAGCAGGAGCTGGCGGGCGCGCTGGCGTCGGAGACCGTGCCCTAGCCGGTCAGTGGCTGGTCAGTCGGCCTTCGGCGTCGACTCGCCGACCAGCCAGCGGGCGACGTCGACGAGCTTGATGTTCGTGTCCTGCGAGCTGCGCACGAGGCGCTGGAACGCCTCGTCGTCGCGCAGGCCGAAGCGCTCCATGAGGATGCCCTTGGCGGTGCCGATGACGTCGCGCGAGCTCACGGCCCGGTCGAGCTGCGCGGCGCGCTGGGCACCGCGCAGCGCGAGGCCGGCCTGGTTCGCGAACAGGGCGCCGAGGATGCGGTCGTCCTCGTCGAAGGCGTGGGTGCGGCGGCTGAAGAGGTTCAGCGACGCCGCGCGCTTGTTCTCGCTGTAGAGCTGGAACGACAGGGAGCTGTGGACGCCGAGGTCGAGGGCGCGGCGCACGAAGTTCGGCCAGCGGTCGGTCTCCTCGGCGAAGTCCTGGACGAGGACGATCTCCTCGTCGTAGATCGACTCCACGCACGGGCCCTCGCCGGTGTCGGCCTGCACCTGGTCGAGCTCGTTGACCACCTCGTCGGTGGTGGCCGGCGAGACGATCTTCCCGCGGCCCTCGAGCAGCAGGACGCCGGCGAGGTCGGTGGCCGGCGAGGTGTCCACGGCGGCGGCGAGGATCATGGCCAGGGTGTCCTCGACCGTCGTCGCGGAGCCGAACTGCCGCCCGGAGGTCAGGAGGTCACGCAGGCGCGCGTCGTCCTCGGCGAACACCGTCGGGGTCACCCGCCCTCTCGTCGGCCTCGGCAGAGGCCTCGGGTGGGACCTCCACGGATCGGCCGACCTTAACGTCCCACGGGGCCGGGCGCCGACGGCGGCCCGGCTCAGACCGGCGCCCAGGTGGGGTCGCGCAGGAGCCCGACCGCGACGTCGACGTCCGCGGTGAGCGGGCGGTCCTCGGTGCGCGGGTCGAGGACCTCCTCGGCCCGGGCCAGCGCCTCCTCCACGGGGACGGGCCCGCCGGTCGCCGCGCTCGCCGTCGGCAGCCCCGCGCGGCGCCGCAGGCGCAGGGCCCGCACCGCCGCGACGAGCTCGCAGGCCAGCACACGGGTGTAGGCCGTCGCCACGTCGGCGGTGGCGCGCGCCGCCTGGGTCGAGAAGCTCGCGTGGTCCTCCAGCCCCCGGGACACCACGGCGCTCCCCAGCGTCACCGGCAGCGCCGCCTGCCGGAGCGCCGCGAGGGCGTCGTGGCTCGTGTACTCGAGGATCATCACCCCGGAGCTGCCGGGCGGGCCGTCGGCGAGGAACGCCCGCAGGCCCGTCTGCTCGGGCTCGACGAGGTCGCCGAGGCGGGCCGCGGACAGCTCGGCGACGCCGTGGACGCACGCCCGCACCTGGTCGAGCGCGCCCGCCACGTAGGCGGTGTGGAAGTGCGCGTGGTGGTAGGCGTCGTCCTCGGCGACGGCGATCATGGGGTTCTCCGCCCCGGCGTTGACCTCGACGTCGAGCACGCGGTGCAGCGTGTCCAGCGCGTCGATGGCCGGCCCGTTGACCTGCGGGAACGCGCGCAGACCGAACGGGTCCTGGATGCGGCGGCCGCGCGGCGGGGTGCGCTCCATGCCGAGCAGGTGGCGCATCCGCTGGGCGCAGCGCACCTGGCCGGGGTGCGGGCGCGCCCGGTGCACCGGGTCGGCGTAGGCCTCGGGGCTGCCGTCCAGGGCGAGATAGGACAGCGCCGCGACGGCGTGGCTCGACGCGATCACGACGTCGAGCGTGCCCGCCGCGAGCGAGGCCTCGGCGAGGGTGACCGCGTTGCTCGACACGAAGGCCAGGGCGTCGCCGGCGTCGACCGCCACCGGGCGGTGCTGCGGCGGGGCCGTCTCCCACGCGCCCTCCCCCGCCAGCGCCAGCGCGATCTCGGCCAGCGGGGCGAGGTCGCCGGTCCCGATGGCGCCGAGGCGGTGCACGACGGGCCGCGCGTCGGCCGCCACCGCGTCGCCCAGCGCGCGCACGAGTGCCGACGACACCCCGGAGCGGCCCGCGAGGAGCTGGTTGAGCCGGACGATCAGCGCCGCCCGCACGAGCTCGGCGTCGAGCCGGTCGCCCGCCCCGCCGGAGTGGCTGCGCAACAGGCGCAGGCCGTGCCCGGCGGACTGCTCCGCGTCGTCGGCGACGGCGATCTCGTCGCGGTTGGCGCCCACGCCGGTGGTGCGCCCGTAGACGGCCCGGCGGGTGCTGAGGTCCGCCCCGAGCCGAGCGGCGCGCTCCACGCGGACGAGCGCGCCCCGGTCGAGGTGCAGGTCGACCGGCCCCGGGGTCCGCGCGACCGCCGCCACCGTGCGGGCGGTCAGCGACGCGCCCCCGAGCCACAGCGGCGGGCGCCCCTCGAGGGGGAGGACGCCGGGGAGGGCGGGGCTGTCGGTGCTCACGGGCGGACCTCCTCGAGCAAGGGGGCACTGGTGGGGACGCGGCGCCCGGCGCGCCACACCGCCGCGGTCAGCGGAACGCCGGGGCGCTGGGCGAGGTGCACGGCGGTCGGCGCGTCGAGCACGTGCAGGTCGGCGCGGGCGCCCACCCGCAGGTGGCCGACGTCGTCGCGGCGGAGGGCCCGGGCGCCGCCGAGGGTCGCCGCGCGGACGGCCTCGGGCACCGACAGCCCACCCTGCAGCACGGCGAGGGCCACGCAGAGCGCCATGGACGTGGTGTAGCAGCTGCCGGGGTTGGCATTGCTGGCGAGCGCGACGGTCGCGCCGGCGTCGACGAGGCGGCGGGCCGGTGCCGGGGGCTGGCCGGTCGCGAGGTCGCAGGCGGGCAGGAGGGTCGCCACGGTGCCGGAGCCGGCGAGGGCGTCGACGTCCTCGTCGGTCAGGTGCGTGGCGTGGTCGACCGACGCCGCGCCGGCCGCCACCGCGACGGCGACCCCCGGGCCGGGGCCGAGCTGGTTGCCGTGCACGCGCCCGCCGAGCCCGCGCGCCGCACCCGCGGCGAGGACCCGCGCGGCGGCGTCGCCGTCGAACGCGCCGTCCTCGCAGAAGACGTCGATCCACCGGACGTGGGCGGCGACGGCGTCGAGCATCGGGCCGCAGACGAGGTCGAGGTAGGCGCCGGTCGTCGTCCCGGTGGGCGTGAGGTGGGCGCCGAGGAAGGTGACCTCGTCGACGACCTCGGCCGCGATCCGGGCGGCGCGCGCCTCGTCGGCGACCGTGAGCCCGTACCCGGTCTTGGTCTCCAGGCAGGTGGTGCCCTGGCGGGCGGCCTCGGCGACGTGGCGGCGCAGGCGTTCGGCGAGGTCGGCGTCGGACGCGGCGCGGGTCGCGTCGACGGTCACCTGGATCCCCGACGCGGTGTAGGGCTCGCCGGCGACCCGCCGCGCGAACTCCTCGCCCCGGTCGCCGGCGAAGACGAGGTGGGTGTGGCTGTCCACCCAGCCGGGCAGCACCGCGCGCCCGCCGACGTCGACGGCGGTGTCGCCGCTCGGGGCGTCGCGCGCCCGTCCCGTCCAGGCGACCCGGTCGCCGTCGAGCACCACGGCGAAGGGGCCGTCGACGGGTTCCTCGTCGTCGTGGGTGGAGAGCTCGCCGATGCCGGTGATCACGACGCTCACGCGGGCACCGCCGCGATCGCGGCCGCCAGGTCGGCGGCGGGGCGTTCGACGAGCTGGTGGACGCCGTCGCGGACGATCGGCCGGCCGCCGACGCGGACCTCGCGGACGTCGGCGGCCGACGCCGCGAGGAGCACGCCGTCGGGCCGGGCGCCCGCGGTGCGGATCGTCCCCGTGTCCACGGTGACGAGGTCGGCCGGCGCGCCGACCGCGATCGCTCCCCCGTCCGCCCCGGCGCGCAGGAGGGCGTCGGGGGTGAAGCGCTCCCGGACGCCGTGGGCCAGGCGCTCGTGCATCTCCAGGGCGCGCATCTCCTCGAGGGGGTCGATCACCGCGTGGCTGTCGCTGCCCAGGCACAGCGGCACGCCGGCGGCGGCGAGCGCGCCCGCGGGCCCGATGCCGTCGCCCAGGTCGCGCTCGGTGGTCGGGCAGAGGCAGGCGCGGGTGCCGGTGCGGGCGAGGCGGGCGACGTCGTCGCCGGTCAGGTGGGTGGCGTGCACGGCGGTGGTCGCCGGCCCGAGGACGCCGGCGTCGTCGAGCAGGGCGGTCGGCGTGCGACCGTGGGCGGCGAGGCACGCGGCGTTCTCGGCGGGCTGCTCGGAGAGGTGGACGTGCAGGGGCCGCTCCCCCGCCCACGCCGCGACGGTCGGGAGGGCCTCCCGCGGCACGGCCCGCACCGAGTGCACCGCCGCGCCGACGCGCACGCGATCACCGTCGTCGAGCGTCGCGACCAGCGACGCGCGTTCCGCCCACGCGTCGACGTCGGCGTCGGCGAAGCGCCGCTGCACCCCCTCGGGCGGGCGGTCGAACCCTGCGGCGAGGTAGCAGGTGTCGAGCAGGGTGATCCGCAGCCCGGCGGCCTGCGCGGCCTCGACGAGGGCGCGGTCCACGGCGACCGGGTCGGCGTAGGGGTGCCCGCCCGGGGCGTGGTGCAGGTAGTGGAACTCGGTCACCGCGGTGTGGCCCGCGAGCGCCATCTCGGCGTAGACGGCGGTCGCGAGCCGGCGGTAGCCGTCGGGGTCGAGCGCCGCGGCCACGCGGTACATGCCCTCGCGCCAGCTCCAGAACGAGTCCGCGGCGCGTGCGGGACGTCCCCGCAGGGCGCGGTGGAAGGCGTGCGAGTGCCGGTTGACCAGGCCGGGGAGGGTGAGGCCCGGGACCGGCGTCCCGGTCCGCGGCGCCCCGGGCACGACGCCGACGATCCGGCCGTCGTCGATCTCCAGCGCCACCGCGTCCACGGGGCCGCCCGGCAGCCAGGCCCGCTCGCACCACAGGATCAGCGGCACAGCTCCTCCAGGACGTCGGCCAACGCCCGCACGCCCGCGGCGGCGTCGGCGTCGTCGGCGTGCTCGTCGGGCGCGTGGCTGACGCCGGTGGGGTTGCGGACGTGGAGCATCCCGGCGGGGACGTGCGCGGCGAGGACCCCGGCGTCGTGGCCGGCGGCGGTGGCGAGACGTCCCGCACCGGTGACCGCGGCGAGCGTGTCGGCGAGCCCCTCGTCGAGCGTCACCGCGTCCGACACCGACTCCGCGCGGAGCTCGACGGTGCACCCCTCGTCCGCCGCGGCGGCGTACGCGGCGGCGGCGACGTCGTCCACGAGCGTCTGCGGCAGGGGGCCGCGGGCGTCGAGCCAGAGGTCGACCCGCGAGGCGACGACGTTGGTGCCGCCGGGCACGGCGTGCAGGCGCCCGACCGTCGCGCGGGCCTCGTCGCCGTGGTGCGCCATGGCGGCGCGGGCGGCGAGGACCGTGGCGGCGGCCGGGAGCATCGGGTCGCGGCGGTCGTCGAGGCGGGTGGTGCCGGCGTGGTCGGCGCGCCCGAGGAACGACAGCCGCCAGCGGCCGTGGGCGACGATCGTCGAGCCCACGGCCAGTGCCTCGCCGCGCGGGGCGAGCGCGCGGCCCTGCTCGACGTGCAGCTCGACGAAGCGGCCGATCCGCGCGAGGCGCGCCGGCTCGGGGCCGAGGCGCGCCGGGTCGTGGCCCTGGTGCGCGAGGGCCTCGGCGAGGGTCACGCCGTCGGGGTCGCGGAGCTCGCGGGCCTGGTCGGGGTCGAGCGCGCCGGTGAGCAGCCGCGATCCCAGGCACGGGACGCCGAAGCGCCCGCCCTCCTCCTCGGCGAACACGACGACCGCCAGCGGCCGGGCCGGGACGACCCCGCGGGCCCGGAGCTCGTCCACGGCCGCCAGCGCCGCGACCACGCCGAGCGGTCCGTCGACGGCGCCGCCGCCGGGGACCGAGTCGAGGTGGCTGCCGGTCACGACGGCGTCCCCGGCCGCGGGGTCGCCCCACCACGCCCAGAGGTTGAGGTTCGCGTCGGTCTCGACCGCGAGGCCCCGTCGCCCGGCCTGCTCGGTGAACCACGCCCGCAGCGCCGCCTCCGCGTCGTCGCCGAGGTGGCGGGACCAGCCGCCGCGTCGCGGGTCGCGACCGACGTCGGCGATGTCGTCGAGGAGCATCACGGCTGCGTCTCCCGCAGCGTCTCCCGCAAAGGGATCCGCACGCCGCGCTCGTCGGCGACCTCGAGCGCGCGGGCGTAGCCGGCGTCGGCGTGGCGGATCACGCCGGTGCCGGGGTCGTTCGTGAGCACGCGGGTGATCTTGTCGCGGGCCAGCGCCGACCCGTCGGCGACGCACACCTGCCCCGCGTGGATCGAGCGCCCGATGCCGACCCCGCCGCCGTGGTGCAGCGACACCCAGCTCGCCCCCGAGGCGGTGTTGAGCAGGGCGTTGAGCAGCGGCCAGTCGGCGATGGCGTCGGACCCGTCCGCCATCGCCTCGGTCTCCCGGTGCGGCGAGGCGACGCTGCCGGCGTCGAGGTGGTCGCGGCCGATGACGACCGGCGCGGCGAGCTCCCCGGAGGCCACCATGTCGTTGAACCGTTCCCCCGCCCGGTGCCGCTCGCCGTACCCGAGCCAGCAGATCCGCGCCGGCAGCCCCTGGTGGCGCACCTTCTCCCCCGCCAGGCGCATCCACCGCGCGAGGGGCTCGTCGTCACCGAAGAGGTCGAGCACCGCGCGGTCGGTGGCCGCGATGTCGGCGGGGTCGCCCGAGAGCGCCGCCCAGCGGAACGGACCGCGGCCCTCGCAGAACAGCGGGCGGATGTAGGCGGGCACGAAGCCCGGGATGTCGAACGCGCGCTCGACGCCGGCGAGGCGGGCCTCGGCGCGGATCGAGTTGCCGTAGTCGAACACCTCGGCGCCCTCGTCGAGGAAGCCCAGCATCGCCTCGACGTGCGCACCCATCGACGCGCGGGCGCGGTCGGTGAACTCCTCGGGCTTGGCCCGGGCGTACTCGGCCCAGTCGGCGAGGTCGACGCCGATCGGCAGGTAGGACAGGGGGTCGTGGGCCGAGGTCTGGTCGGTGACGACGTCGACCGGCGCCCCGGCCCGGCGGATCGCGGGCAGCAGCTGGGCGGCGTTGCCGACGACGCCGACGGACACGGCTTCTCCGGCGCCGCGCGCCGCGTCGACCCGGCGCAGCGCGGCGTCGAGGTCGTCGGCGACCTCGTCGAGGTAGCCGGTGGCGACCCGGCGGTGCGCGCGGGCCGGGTCGGCCTCGACGACGAGGGCGGTGCCGCCGTTCATCGTCACCGCGAGCGGCTGCGCGCCGCCCATGCCGCCGAGGCCGGCGGTGAGCGTGAGGGTGCCGGCGAGCGAGCCGCCCCGCGGGCGGGCGACGGCGGCGAACGTCTCGTAGGTGCCCTGCAGGATGCCCTGGCTGCCGATGTAGATCCACGAGCCGGCGGTCATCTGCCCGTACATCGTCAGGCCCAGGTGCTCGAGGCGGCGGAACTCCGGCCACGTGGCCCAGTCGCCGACGAGGTTCGAGGTGGCGAGCAGCACCCGCGGCGCCCACTCGTGGGTGGTGAACACGCCGACGGGGCGCCCGGACTGGACGAGCAGGGTCTCGTCGGGGGCGAGGTCGACCAGGCAGCGGCGGATCGCGGCGAGGCTCGCGTGGTCGCGGGCCGCCTTCCCGGTGCCGCCGTAGACCACGAGGTCCTCGGGCCGCTCGGCGACCTCGGGGTCGAGGTTGTTGTCGAGCATCCGCAGGGCGCCCTCGGCGCCCCACGTGCGTGCCGTCCTGGTCCGTCCCCGCGCTGCTGGCATGGGTGACAGTGCAGCGCTCCCGCCCGGTCCCGCACAGACCCTCTGGCGACCTGCTGTCTCGGATACGAGACTCGGGGCCGTGGCCGGTGTCCCGGGGTTGCGCCGCGGGCTCGCGATCCTGCGCCTGCTCGCGGCCGGCGAGCCACTGACCGCAGCGACGCTGTCCGCGCGCCTCGGTCTACCCCGCTCGACGACCTACCACCTGCTCACCGAGCTCGAGGCCGCCGGCGTCGTCGCGCACCTGCCCGACACCGCGCGCTGGGCCGTCGGGATCGGCGCGTTCGAGATCGGGACGGCGTACCTGCGCCACCACCCGCTCGACGAGGTGGCCGGCCCGGCACTGCGGCGGCTCGCCCACCGGATCGGCCACGACGTGCACCTCGGGGTGCTCGACGGCCGCGAGCTGCTCTACCTGCTCCGGGAACGCCCGCCGCACCCGCAGACCCTCGTCACCGCCGTCGGCGTCCGACTCCCGGCGCACCTCACCGCGTCCGGGCGGGCCGTCCTCGCCGGGCTCGCGCCCGCGCAGCGCCGGGCCCTGCTCGCGGGCGCCGGGCCCCTCGCGCGGCGCACCGACCGCGGCCCGACCTCGCTGCGCGCGCTGTCCGCGGTGCTCGCCGCGGAGGCCCGGCGGGGCTGGTCGGTCGAGGACGGCGAGGTCAGCCGCGGCTACGCCTCGGTCGCCCGGGCGATCCACGGCGCCGACGGGGAGGCGGTCGCGGCGATCAGCGTGACGTTCCCGCACCTCTGCGACCCGGTGTGCGGCGCCGACTTCGGCGACCTCGCGGCGGTCGTCGGGCGGACCGCCGTCGAGGTCACCCGCCGGCTGGGTGGCGTGCCGGGGGCGGGCGTCAGGCCGCCTGCACCACCTGGGGGCGGTAGCTCTCGATGATGTCCATGAACTCGCGGTGCTCGGCGTCCGGGACGCCGAGGAAGCTCAGGGTCGCCGCGATCTCCATCGACACCGCGTCGAAGCCCTTCTGGTCGATGCGCAGCTCGTCGTGGGCCCTGACCATGTCCTCGCCGAAGTAGCACTGGGGCCCGCCCGCGGCCTCGATCGACCAGGCCGTCACGAGGAACTTGTAGCCCGGCGCGTTGGCGGGGTTCCCGTGGTGGGCGTGGACCGCCTCGTTGGCGTTGACCGCGGCGTTGGCGAAGAGCCGGTCGACGAGGACGTCGACCGCGCCGGCGATGCCGTAGACGCCGCCGAGGCGCTCGTACAGGGACTGCTCGGCCATGAGGACTCCCTCGCGTCGTCGCCGCCGGTGACGTGGTGGGTGGGCGGCGTGATCGCGTTCACTCTGCTGGGCTCCACGCGTCCCGGTCAATGGCGCACAACCGAATCAGCCGGGCGCGACCCAGCCCTTGACGAACGCGAAGTGCTCGTCGAAACGCAGGACCGGCTCGTCGCGGTAGGCGTGCCGGAACTGGGCGATGCCCTCGCGGAGCTCGTCCTCCGAGAACTCCCCCAGCACCGAGAGGTACCGCGCCTCGAGCAGCCGGACGTAGCGCTGGCGGTCGATGGTGGTGTGGAAGGTCCGGTAGCTGACGCTGGTGCGCAGCCCCGAGGCGCGGAGCGTCTCGACGATCTCCGACGTCTCGGGCTGGAGCTGCGCGAAGCGCTCGTGGGCCTCGCGGAACAGCGGGTGGTCGATCGTCCGCGGCAGCATGACGACGAGCATCCGACCGTGCCGTGACAGCAGCCCGGCGAGCCCGTCGAGGGTCGTGCGCCGGTCGCCGACGTGGTGGATCGACTCCTTCATGACGACGGCGTCGAGGCGGTCACCGTCGGGCAGCGGGACCACCCCGGTCGCCAGGTCCTCGGCCCCCGCGACGAGGGGCTGCAGGTCGGACTGCCTCGGGAGGCGCTCGAGCATGGCCGGCACGGGGTCGACGCACAGGATCGGCCGGGTCGGCCGGACGGTCTCCGCGATGCGGCGCGTGTAGAGGCCGGTGCCGCAGCCGACGTCGGCGATGGCGTCCGAGGACGTCAGCCGCAAGGAGTCGGTGATCGCGTCGGCGAAGCGCCGCACGTAGTCGGGGTCGTAGGACCAGTGCTCGTCGTAGTCGGCGGCGACGCGCTCGTAGTGCTCGGCGGTCCGGTCGGTCATGGCGGCCTCCCCGCGTGCGCTGTGACGGCGGTCTCGTCGTCGCGTCAGGGTGGCACGCCTGCGCCGGACGGAGCAGGGGTGGTCGAGATCGGATTCGTGGGCCCGGACCCGTGTGTCGACCACCCGATCGAGTGGCGTGGAGATCTACCTTCGACGCGGCGCGACCGCAGGGCGCCGACGACCGCGGTCGCCGTGCCGCGCTGGGGGGCGTCCGTGACACAGCCGCGTGATGACAGAGGGCGGTACACCTACAAGGTCGGCGTCGGTTCGGTCCTCGCCGCCGGCGTCATCGGGATCGCCGCGGCGGTCAGCGTCGGGGCCGAGGGGGCGGGCGCCGGCTCGACCGCCAGCACCGTTCTCCGAGGGAACGCCCCGAGCGTGTCCGCTCCCGCCCGGGCCGCCCGCGGCCAGCAGCGCTCGGCCCGCATCCAGCGCCAGCTCATCCGGAGCGGGCTGCGGCCGTCGCTCCAGGCCGAGGCCGACTCGGGATCGTGTGCCGCGGACGCGCGTGGGCAGGTGCGCGAGTTCCTCGCGACCCACCCGTGCGAGGCGGTCTACCGCGGGCTCGTCGAGGTGCACCGAGGCCCCGTGGCGGCCGTGGTCGCCGTCGCCTGGATCGAGATGGTCGAGCTCGACGACGCGACGGAGCTCAAGGCGCTGGTGGACCGGCCCGGCACGGGGAACGTCGATCAGCTCTCGCCTTCGGAGGGCACGCAGGTCATCGAGCTCGCGGAGCCTGCGTACGCCTCGCGCCAGGACGGCCGCCTGGTCACGACGGTCGAGGTCCAGCCGGCGACGGCCCCCGTCCCCCGGCGGGTCCTCGAGGAGATCGCCGAGGAGGCCGCGGACGGGGCGATCCGGCCCGATTGACCGACGCCCGCGTCGCCGTCACCGGCTCTCCGCGATCTCCGATGCGGTGCCGCCGTCGGTGGGGTGACGCGTCGCGGAGCGGCCGAGCGGGTGGTGTCGGCACGATCTCTCCCCGCCGAGGGCTCCTCGTCTGGTGCCGGGGCGCCGGACGTGCCAGCGTTCCGGTCATGGACATCGGCCCCGTCCGCCGCCGCCTCACCGCCGAACCCATCAGCTCGCCCGTGCCGGGCGACGCCGTCGAGGTCGACGGGTCCGACGCCGGCGTCAGCACCACCGCCGTCAGCACCACCGCCGTCGGCACCACCGCCGTCAGCACCCCCGTCCCCGACGACGCCGCGCCCCAGCCCGCCCGGTGACGACACCGGTCGACCCCCGCCGCCCCGGGCCCGCCGAGGTCCTGGGCGTCCCGGACCTGCCCGCACCGATCCTCGGGTGGCGGACCTGGCGCGTGGGTCGCCGGGCACAGCGTCGCGCCGACCTCATCGCACCCCTGGCCGGCGTCGTGTGGCCCGCGCGCCGGCCGATGATCGCGCACTGCGGATCGGCGGGGCACTCGCCGCCCGGGGACCGCTGCCGCTGCGGTCTCTACGCCGTGGCGGACCCCGGCACGCTGGAGTGGGGGCCGTCCGACGTCGAGGTGCTCGGGGTCGTGGCGCTGTGGGGGCAGGTGGTCGAGGGGACGCGCGGCTGGCGGGCGTCGCACGGCTACCCGCGCGTGATCGTCGCCGGCCCCGGCGTGCCCACCGAGCAGCGGGCCGCGCTGGCCCGTCGCTACGGGGTGCCGGTGCACGGCGCGGACCTGCCGGCCAAGGCCCTCGCCACGCAGCTCTCCGGCGACCGGGAGGTCGCGGACCGCCTCCGCCACCGCCCGGTGGAGGAGACCGAGGCCCTGCTCGCCGAGCGCATGCCCGAGTGGACGCGGCGCTGGCAGGCCCGGCAGGCCTGCACCGCGCCGCGTCCCGGGGCCTTCGGCCGGCTCTGGCGACGGCGCTGACGAGCTACGAGGGCTGCAGGGTCCGCGGCGCGGGCGGTGCCTCGACGGGCTCGTCCGGGGTCTCGAGCACGGTCCACATCGTGAGCTGTTCGTGACCTTCGGCAGGCCCCCGTCGAGCCTCGATCCGGCCGCCACTGTCGGGGGTCACCTCTAGCGTCGTCCCCGTGAGCATCGACCACGACCTCCGGCCCGGCCTCGCCGCCGAGCTGGACGCGCTCGCCCCGGGCGCGGAGCTGGTCGCTGCTCTCGAGCGCCTCTCGCCGGCCGCGCTGACGGGCGAGGACCTCGCGGCCTACCTGCGCGCCTGCCAGCGCGCGACCAGCCGCGGCGCCGCCCGCCTGCTCGACGCGATGCACCACCTGGGCCGCGCGCAGGCCGACCGCGTCGACCGCCGCTCGGGGCTCGACGAGTTCTCCGGCGACGAGGTCGCGGCGGTGCTCGGCTGGGGCCGCACCATGACCAGCCGGAAGCTCGACCTCGCCGACGACCTGCAGGATCGCCTGCCCGACCTCGGTGACGCGCTGTGGCACGGGATCATCGACGAGCACAAGGCCACCCGCTTCAGCGAGGGCACGCGCGACCTCGCCGACGACCACGCTCGCCACGTCTGCCAGGTGCTCCTGCCCGAGGCCGCCGAGCTCCCGCCCGCCGAGCTCGTCCGGCGCATCGATCAGGTCGCGACGGCGCTGGACCCCGAGTGGGCCGCCCGGCGCGCCGCACGGGCGGAGAAGAACGCCCGGGTGATCCTGACCCCGAACCCCACCGGCACCGCGACGTTCTCGGTTTGCGATGTCGCCGCCCCCAGCGGGCTCGCCATGCGCGACCGGTGCGACGCCCTGGCCGCCGCGGTGCGCCACCTCGGGGTGCTGACGCCCATCGACGCCCTGCGAGCGCAGGTCGCCGAGCGGCTCCTCGACGGTTCGGTGGCGGGCCTCGACGACCGCGAGGTCGCCCTGCTCCTCGCCGCCGAGTACCACGACCGCAGCCGCCCCGACCCCGCGCCGACCAGCGACGACGCCGCCTCGAGCCACGGCGCCGACCAGGGCTCCGAGGGCTCCGAGGGCCCCGACGGCCCCAACGGCCCCGGCAACGGGCCGGACGACGGGCCGGACGACGGGCCGGACGACGGGCCGGACGACGGGCTGGACGACGACCCGGACGACCCGGACGACCCGGACGACCCGGACGACCCGGACGACGGCCCGGACGACGGCCCGGACGACGGCCCGGACGACCCGGACGACGAGGGGCGGGGCCGGGGCGACCGGGGTCCCGACGACGGGCCCGACGCCCCCGACGACGAGCCGGGCGGTCCGGCCGCCGAGGACGCCGGGCACGGGTCGGACAGCGACGCGCACGAGTCGGGCGGCGCACCTTCACCCACGGACCACGCGACCGAGCAGGGCGTCCTCGCCCCACCCGAGCTGCCCGAGCCGTCCTCCCCGCCGACGATCGAGGGGGCGGACCCGGGTGCCGGACGTCCGCGGTGCGGCACGTCCGAGCTCCGGCTGCGGCTCACCACCGCGCTGAGCCTCGACGATCTCCCCGCCACCGTCCCCGGCTACGGCAACCTCCTCGCCCACCACGCCCGGACCATGCTCACCGCCTACCGAGGCGGCGAGTGGCGCATCGTCCTCACCGACGACGAGGGCCGCCTCCAGCACGTCCTCCTCGCCCGACGACGACCAGGGCGACCACCACCATCACCACGACCGACCGAGCCCCCGGAGCCACCGGACCGGGGGCGGGTCGAGCCGTGCACCGCGATCGTCGAGCTCCAGGTCCCGACGACGCTGGTGGCCGCGCTCGATCCGCGCGCCCACCCCGCCTGGTCGGGCCTGATCGCCGAGGTCCAGCGGCGCCTCGACGAGCTCGGGGCGCACCCCGAGGCGCGCTCGCCCGCGCGCCCCCACGAGACCCTCGCCGACCACCGGCGCCGGCGCCCCCGCGTCGAGATCGACCGGTGGGTACGGATCCGCGACCGGCACTGCGTGGCGCCCTGCTGCCGCCGCACCGCCCGCGGGGCCGACCTCGACCACACCCGCGACTGGGCCCTCCACGGCATCACGTCGCACACGAACCTCGGGGTCCTCGACCGGCACCACCACCGCGCCAAGCACCTCGCCGGCTGGCAGGTCGCCCAACCGTCGCCCGGGCTGTTCACCTTCCGCACCCGCGCCGGCGTCCGCCACACCACGCGCCCGAAGAAGATCATCGAGCCGCTCCCCCGGCCGCGCCCGGCGGCTCGGCCCCGGCCGCTCCCCCACGACGGCCCGGTCGTCGACCCCGACCTCGAGGGCGACGCCACCGGCATCGCCGACAACGAGGACGACGCCTGGCGCCGGCGCTTCCTTCGCCGTACCGGGATGGCGGCCAACGCCGCCGCAGCCCCGCCCTCCCGGCGGCCGGACGATGACCCGCCGCCTTTCTGAGCAGACCCGGGTCCGAAGATCCCTTCACAGCCTGCAACGTCTCGATGTCGCTCAGCGATCTTCTCCTCACCTGGATCTCGATGCCAGGCGGTGCTGCTGCTCGCGCAGCGGTGTCGGGTGTCCGCACGAAGGAGACGACTGGGTGTCGAAGGCTTTCCGGGCTCCACCGAACTGGCCGACGCCTCCGGCAGGTTGGACGCCACCGCCCGGCTGGCAACCCGACCCCTCGTGGGGGCCCGCCCCACACGGTTGGATGTTCTGGGTCGATGAGCCCTCCCCGGACACCGCGGATCGAGGGCGCGACGAGGCAGCCCGGGTAGGACCCGGTGAGCCACGATCGACGAGATCCACCTCGACCCCACCCGGCGGGCCGGCCCTCGAGGCAAGCCGGTCGCCGCGCGGCGACAGCCCTGCGGCGGTGCCGGTCTTCGGCGCCAGGAAGCACGCTCGCGAGCTGGCGTCGACGCTGGCGGACGTCCAGCAGGAGAACGATCTCCTGCGCGACCAGCTCAGCAGGATGGGCGCTCTCGACGTCGTCGAGCTCCGCAAGGAGGCAGCCCGCGCGGAGCAGGAGATGGCACTGCGTCGACGCGAGATCGACGGGGAGCTCGCCGCCCTCCGGAGATCTCTTGCCTCCGTTGCCGAGGAGTTGGAGCGAGCACGGCAGGGCGTCGTGGAGACCCGGGAGTCAGCCCTGCTCCAGGAGGTCGGGGTCTACCAGTATCAGCACCCGCTCGACAGCGCGGTCGCGTACAAGGCCGAGATTGGACGCATCAAGGATTCGATCAAGGCGATGAACCTCAAGGACGGGGGCGCCGTCTCCGGAGCCACGAACTGGACCGTGAACGGATCGCTGAGCCAGGGGCGCGCCATGGTCCGCGAGACCTCGAAGCTCATGCTGCGCGCCTACAACGCCGAGGCGGACAACCTGGTTCGGTCGATGAAGCCGTACAAGTTGGACTCGTCGCGGGAACGCCTGAACAAGGTCGTCGCCACGGTCGAGAAACTCGGCAAGACCATGAACATCAGCATCACGGCGAGCTATCACCGTCTGCGCCTCATGGAGTTGGAGCTGACGGCCGACCACCTCGAGAAGGTGGCGCAGGAGAAGGAGCGGGAGCGCGAAGAGAAGGCGCGGCTCCGGGAGGAGCGCAAGGCGCAGGAAGAGATCGAGCGGGAGCGGACGAGGCTCGAGAAGGAGCGCCAGCACTACGAGAACGCGCTGGCGAAGGTGGAGGCGAGCGGCGACGACGAGGCCGTGGCACGGCTGCGCCTCGAGCTCGCCGAGATCGAGACCGCCATCGAGCAGGTGGACTACCGGGCAGCGAACATCCGCGCAGGCTACGTCTACGTCATCAGCAACATCGGCTCCTTCGGGCCGGACGTGGTGAAGATCGGGATGACCCGGCGCCTCGAACCGATGGACCGGGTCCGAGAGTTGGGCGACGCTTCGGTCCCCTTCCGGTTCGACGTGCACGTCCTCCAGTTCTCGAAGGACGCTGTCGGGATCGAGAATCGCCTGCACACGCACTTCGCCGCGCAGCGCGTGAACCAGGTGAACCAACGACGCGAGTTCTTCTACGCCACCCCGGCGGAGGTTCGCGACCAGCTCCTCCGGCTCGCCGGTGACCTCATCACCTTCGAGGAGACGCCAGAGGCCCTTGAGTACCGCCAGAGCTCCCACCTCACGGGGCGCGTCACCACACCGAGCGCCGTCTCGGCCTGACCACGAGGCCGGTCAGGAGGTTCCCTCCCCCAGCCGCGCCCGCAGGTGCAGGAACAACGGCACCCGCTGCCAGCGGCGGTCGGCGTCGTCCCGCACCGCTTCGTCGGGCACCGCCGGCTCGCGCAGGGCCTCGACCAGCAGGCCGTTGCGCTCGAACGCCCGGGTGTAGTCCTGCAGCGGGTGGTGGAGCGAGTGGAAGGTCATCCCCAGCCCGGCGCGCTCGATCGAGTCCGCGTAGCGCCGCCCGCCCAGGTACGACCCCTCGACCACGTACTCGCTCCCGGCCGCCCGCGACCGGAAGGTCCCCGCCGAGTTCAGCGGGTGCACCACCGCCACGCACAGCACCCCGCCCGGCACCAGCACCCGGGCGACCTCGTCCACCGCCCCGTCGAGGTCGTCGACGTCGTGCAGCGACATGAACGCCACCACCAGGTCGGCGACCCCGTCGCCCAGCGGCAGCGCCGCCGCGTCGGCGTTCAGCACCGGCCCCGAGGGGTCGGCCCCGTGCGCCGCCGCCACCAGCCGCGGGGACCCGTCGACGCCCACCACCCGGTGCCCGGCCGACCGCAGGTACCGCGTCAGCCGCCCCTCGCCGCAGCCCAGGTCGACGGTCAGCCGACCCGGCCCCGGCAGGATCGGCAGGAACGCGTCGCGGTGCCACCGCTCGTAGGTGTCGTGGCCCGGCCGCCGGGCCCAGGCGATCCACCGGTCGGCCTGCTCGTCCCACGCGCGGCGGAGGTCGTCCACGCCCGGAGTCTCAGCCATCGAAGAGGTCGCCCGCGAGGTACTTGAGCCCCGTGTCCACGGCGACCGTCACCACCGTGCCCCCCGGCCCGACCTCCCCCGCCAGCTCCAGCGCGCCCGCGATGTTCAGCGCCGACGACGTCCCGACGAACAGCCCCTCCTCCCGGGCCAGCCGCCGGGCCAGCTCCCGCGCCCCGTCCTCGTCCAGGGCCCGCGCGTCGTCGAACGCCGACGGCACCAGCAGCGGCGGCACGATCCCGGTCGCCGTGCCCTCCACCCGGTGCGCCCCGCCCCTCCCGGCCGTCAAGGTGGGCGAGCTCGCCGGCTCCAACGCCACCACCCGCGTCGGCCCCGCCCCGTGCAGCACCCCCGCCACCCCGGCGAGCATCCCGCCCGTGCCGACGGCCGCGCAGAAGACGTCCACCGCCGGCGCCTGCGCGAGGATCTCCCGACCCAGCTCCGCGTAGCCGACGAGGGCGTCGGCGTTGTGGAACTGATCGGTCCAGAAGGCGTCGTGCTCGGCGACGATCCGGTCGACCTCGGCCCGCATCCGCACGAACAGGTCGGGCGTGATCCGCCCCTCGCGGCTCGGCACCACCGTCAGGTCGGCGCCGAAGGCCCGCATCGTGCGCAGCTTCTCGGGGGAGAACGCGTCGGAGGAGACGACCGACAGCGGGTGCCCCAGGACCGCGCACACGAAGGCCAGCGACGACCCCGTGCTCCCGCCCGTGAACTCCACGACCCGCCGCCCCGGCCGCAGCTCCCCCCGCGCCCGCGCGCCCGCCACGATCGCCGTCGCCATCCGGTCCTTGTAACTGCCCGTCGGGTTCGCGCCCTCGAGCTTGACCAGCACGTCCGCGGCTCCCGCGGGCACCACCCGGTGCAGCCGGACCATCGGGGTGTCGCCGACCGCGTCCAGCACCGACGGCGCCACCCCCGCGTGTCCGGTCACGCCCGACAGCATGCTCCGGGACCGGGCGATCCTGCGACGATGAGCCCATGGGCACCGACCGGCTCGCCGCGCTCCCACCCGTGCGCGAGGTCCCGGCCGAGCGGGTGCGGGAGGCGCTGGTCGGCACCCCGACCGTCGTGGTGCTCGACGACGACCCCACCGGCACCCAGACCGTCCGCGACCTCCCCGTCCTCACCCGCTGGACCGCCGACGACGTCGCCTGGGCCCTCGACCGGGACACCCCGGCCTTCTTCGTCCTCACCAACACCCGCAGCCTCGGCCCCGCCGACGCCGCCGCGCGCACCCGCGAGGTCGTCCGCACCTGCCTCGCGGTCGCCGGCCGCCGCGGCACCGACGTCGTCTTCGCCAGCCGCAGCGACTCCACGCTGCGCGGGCACTTCCCGCTCGAGACCGACGTCATCGCCCGGGAGGCCGGCGCGCCGGACGCTGTGATCCTCGCGCCCGCCTTCCCCGACGCCGGGCGCGTCACCCTCGACGGCATCCACTGGCTGCGCGACGGCGACGGGCTCACCCCGGTCGCCGACAGCGAGTTCGCCGGCGACGCCACCTTCGGCTACCGCTCCTCGCGCCTCGCCGCCTGGGTCGCGGAGAAGAGCGGCGGCGCCATCCCGGCCGCCGACGTCGCCGAGGTCGGCATCGAGGAGCTCCGCAGCGGCACGATCACCCTGCCGCGGGCGCGGGTGATCGTCCTCGACGCCGTCGTCGACGACGACCTGCGCGCCGCCGTCCTCGCCCTCCTCGCCGCCGAGCGCGCCGGCGCCCGCCACGTCTACCGCGTCGGGCCGTCGTTCGTCCGCGCCCGCGCCGGCCAGGACGCGCAGCCGCCGCTCGACGACGCCGAGCTCGCGCAGGCGGTCGGCCGCGGCACGTCCCCCCACGGCCTGCTCGTCGCCGGCTCCCACGTCGGGCGGACGAGCCGCCAGCTCGAGCGCCTCGCCGCCCGCCGCGACCTCGCGCACGTCGAGCTCGACGTCGCGGCCGTGCTCGACGGCGTGCCCCTCGAGGGCGTGGTCACGGAGGTCCTCGACGGACTGCGGCAGCGCACCACCCTCCTGAGCACCTCCCGCACCCTGGTCACCGGCCGCGACGAGGCCGAGAGCCTGGACATCGCCCGCCGGGTCAGCGCCGCGCTGACCACGGTGGCCGGCCGGGTCGTCGGCGAGAGCGCGCCCGCCTACGTCCTCGCCAAGGGCGGCATCACCTCGTCGGACGTCGCCACCGAGTCCCTGCGCGCCGACCGCGCCTGGGTGCGCGGCTCGATGCTCCCGGGGATCGTGTCGCTCTGGGCGCCGACGAGCGGGCCGCCCCTGGTCGTGTTCCCCGGCAACGTCGGTGACGACGAGGCCCTCGCCGACGTCGTCGACCGCCTCGAGGAGGCCGCATGCGCGTGATCGTCACCGGTGGGTCGGGGTTCCTCGGGACGCTGCTGTGCCGCCGGCTGCTCGCCGGCCCGGTCGGGATCGGCGGCGCGGCGCCCGCCGATGTCGAGCGGCTGGTCGTCGTCGACCTCGTCCCGCCCGCCGACGACGTCGCCGCCGACCCGCGCGTCGAGCACGTGCAGGGCGAGCTCAGCCGCACCCTCGGCGAGGAGGCCGACGCCGTCTTCCACCTCGCGGGCGTGGTCAGCGGCGCCGCCGAGGCCGACTTCGACGCCGGCATGCACACCAACCTCGACGGCACCCGCGCCGTTCTCGAGTACGCCCGCGGCCACGCGACGCCGCCGGTGCTGGTGTTCACCAGCTCGCTCGCGGTGTTCGGCAGCGACCCGGCGATCGGGCCGGTCGGCACCGTCGACGACGACACGCTCCCGCGCCCGCAGTCGAGCTACGGGATCCAGAAGTTCATCGGCGAGCAGCTCGTCGCCGACTACACCCGCAAGGGCTTCGTGCGGGGCCGCTCGGTGCGGCTGATGACCGTCTCGGTGCGCCCCGGCCGTCCCAACGCCGCGGCGTCGAGCTTCCTGTCGGGCATCGTCCGGGAGCCGCTCGCGGGCGAGCGCGCCGTCTGCCCCGCGCCCCCCGACATGGCCGTCGCGCTGTCGTCACCGCCGCGCACCCTCGACGGCATCCTGCGCGCCGCCGAGGTCGACGACGCCACCTGGGGCAGCCGCACCGCGATGAACCTCCCCGCGCTGACGACCACCCCGCGGGAGATGCTCGCCGCCCTCGACCGCGTCGCCGGGCCCGGCACCAGCGACCTCGTCGACTGGGTCGAGGACCCGGCGGTCGTCGCGGTCGTCGGCAGCTGGCCCGACCGCTTCGAGACCCCCCGCGCCCGCGCCCTCGGGCTCACCGCCGACGCCTCCTACGACGACGTCGTCCGCGCCTACCTCCAGGGCTGACCTGCGGGATCAGCACGGACGACGTCGCCGGGGACGGGGAGCCCGTCTCAGGCGCGCGCGATCGGCACGCCCTGGCCCGGATCGATCGTCGTGGGCCCGTCCTTGCCGGGCTTGACGTCGAAGTCGAAGATCCCGGTCGGGAGGTAGACCGTCGAGCAGGAGTTCGGGATGTCGACGACACCCGACAGTCGGCCCTCGATCGGGGCCGCGCCCAGGATCATGTAGGCCTGGATCGGCGAGTAGCCGAAGGTCGTCAGGTAGTCGATCGCGTGCAGGCAGGCCCGCTGGTACGACAGGTGCGAGTCGAGGTAGCGCTGCTCGCCGTCGAGGGTCACCGACGTCCCGGAGAAGGCGATCCACTCGCTGTACTGCGGGTCGGTGTTGCCCGGGACGAAGATCGCGTTCTCGGAGACCCCGTAGGTCTGCATCCCGCCCTTGATCAGGTCGACGTGCAGGTCGATGAACCCGCCCATCTCGATGGCGCCGCAGAACGTGATCTCGCCGTCGCCCTGGGAGAAGTGCAGGTCGCCCATCGACAGGTTCGCGCCGTCGACGAACACCGGGTAGAAGACGCGGCTGCCCTTGGTGAAGTTCTTGATGTCCTGGTTGCCGCCGTTCTCGCGCGGCGGCGCGGTGCGGGCGGCCTCGTGGCGGGCCCGCTCGAAGTCGTCGCCCGTCAGCGACCCGAGGATCGCCGCTTCGGGCTGGGGCGGCAGGGCCAGCGGCGGCACCCGCTGCGGGTCCGTGTCGATGAGGGCCTGCTCGCGGGCGTTCCACTTGCCCAGCAGGTCGTGCGACGGCGCCGTCCCCATGAGGCCCGGGTGGACGATGCCGGTGAACTCGACGTGCGGGACGTGGCGCGAGGTGGCCTTGCCGCCGCGGAAGTCCCAGATGACCTTGTAGGCGTCCGGGAAGTGGTCGGTGAGGAAGCCGCCGCCGTTGGTCTTGGCGAAGACGCCGGTGTAGCCCCAGCCCTGGCCGGCCAGCGGGCCGGAGTCCTCCTGCGGGATCGGGCCGACGTCGAGGATGTCGACGATCAGCAGGTCGCCGGGCTGCGCGCCCTCGACCGCGATCGGGCCGGAGAGCACGTGCACGTTGTTGAGCGGGGCGTGGAGGATGTCGTCGGCCGAGTCGTCGTTGACGATCGCGCCGTCGAACCACTCCCGGCAGTCGACCCGGAACACGTCGCCGGGCTTGACGTGCACCTGCGCGGGCACGTCCGGATGCCACCGGTTGTGGCCGACGATCTGCTGCTCGGTGAACTTCTTGCTGCTGTCGAGCGGGAAGACCTTCTTCGGCATCGCTCTCTCCTCGGGACGCGGGGGTTCAGGCGGGGACGTGCTCGCCGGCGGGGGCGGGCGTGGGCGGTGCGGACCGCTGCCGGCGCGCCCACGGGACGAGGGCGGCGTAGACGACGACCCCGAAGATCGCGAGGCCGATGGCCAGCGGGACGCCGATCTCGGCGTAGACGCCGGTCAGGAGCAGGAGCGCGGGGATCCAGGCGGTCACCCACCCCTGGATGGCGCAGACCGCGCCGGTGTAGCGCCCGATCCCGTCGCGCCGGCGGCCCAGCAGCACGAAGAAGAGCGACCACAGGAACGCCCAGTGCAGCCAGATGACGCCGAAGGCCGGGTCGGCGAAGCGGGTGAAGTTCAGGACGGAGAAGACGAGCGCGGTGATCGCGACGAACAGGCAGAAGTAGCCGAGCCCGGTGCCGTCGAGGTCCCAGGTGAGGTTCACCGCGACGTAGAGGTAGGTGAACGAGAACAGGAACAGGCCGGACGCCGCCAGGACGACGTCGGCGTCACCGTCCGCCGTGAAGATCAGGTACAGCGGCGTGATGATCTGCAGCCCGCCGACGAAGAAGTTCATCGGTGCGGCCGAACGGGCGTCGATCCACCCCAGCAGCATGACGCCGTTGATGAACAGCACGGCGCCGACGAAGAGCAGGCCGACGCTAGCCACGGGAGGGCGCCGGTGGAGGTCGCAGCACGGGGACGTCCTTCCTGTCGTGGATCCGCCCGGGTGCGGGCAGGTGGCGTCGACGGCCCCGGGACGACCAGGGCGGGCGAGGTGCGGTCAGGGGCGCGGCAGCGCCGCGGTGCGGGGGTCGAGGGGGCGGGACGGCCCGACGGGCCGGGGCGGCGGCGCGCTGACGACGGCGGGCTCGGTGCGCGAGGCCTCGGCGCGGTCGATCGCCGCGACCTTCCCGCGGTCGGCGAGCGCGAGCCGCGGCGCCGTGATCATCTTGGCGGCGTCGGCGCCGCAGGTCGGGCACGGGACGACCGCGGGCGCGGCGCCCATCGGCCGCATCACGTCCACCGGACCGTCCGCACCGCAGCGGTAGGCGTAGAGCGGCATCGCCGCACCCCCCTTCGTCGAGGCCTCGGCGGTGAGGCGATGTCCTTCGCAGGAATTTGTTTCCTAGGAAACTAGCGACGCCCCGGTCGGGCGTCAACACTCAGAGCTGCTGCACGACGTCCCAGGTCAGGCCGTCGGCGACGGCGAGGAAGACCCGCTGGCGCAGGTGCCGGTCGCGGAGCTCGACCGTGCCGCGCGGGCTCTCGTACGCCAGGCCGTCGGCCACCGACATCATGGCCGGCACCTGCGTCGACCCGGCCCGGCGCATCAGCTCGGTGAGCAGCCGGACGCCCTCGTAGCAGGACTCGCCGAGGCTGTTGAGCACCGGCGCGTCGTCGCCGAACTCGCGGAAGTAGGTGGCGGCGAACTCCAGCCCGGAGCTCGTCGCGAGGTCCTCGAAGTAGCCCGCCGAGGTCATGAGCCCGCGGGTGCTCTCCGACCCGGAGGCGAGCAGGACGTTCTCCTCGATGAGTGAGCTGAACCGCAGGATGTCCCGGTCGAGGCCCGCCGCGGCGAAGGCCCGGTTGAAGGCGACGGCGTCGTCGCCGATGAGGAGCATCAGCACCGCGTCGCAGCCGCTGGCCTCGACGCGGCCGAGCACCCCCGAGAAGTCGGAGGTGCCGAGCGGCACGAACATCTCGTCGCAGACGGTGCCGCCGATCCGGCGCAGGTAGCGCGCCGCGGTCGTCGCCGAGCGCCGTGGCCAGACGTAGTCGTCGCCGACGATCGTCCAGCGCTGGACGCCGGCCGTCCCCGCGAACCAGTCGAGCGTCGGCCCGAGCTGGAGATCCGGGGTCTCGCCGGTGAGGAACAGGCCCGGCCGGTCCTCGCCGCCCTCGTAGAGCGCGGTGTAGGCGTACGGGACGCGGCCGTGGATGCGCGGGGCGACCGCCTCGCGGACCGCCGAGATGTGCCAGCCCGTGACGGCCTGGACCGCGCCGGCGCTGACCAGCGCGTCGACCTCGATCGCCACCTCCTCCGGGCTGCGGCCCCCGTCGACCGGCACGAGGTTCAGCTCCCGGCCGAGCACCCCGCCGTCGGCGTTGATCTCCTGTACGGCGAGCGCGGCACAGCTCTCGCACGACGGCCCGAAGATCCCGGCGGGGCCCTGCAACGGGATCACGAGGGCCATGTCCAGCACGTCGCGTCCGCGCGCGCGGGACAGCGACTCGGCCATGAGGAGACGCTAGCGACCGAGACCGCGGGCGGAGCTGCTCCGATCGGACGAGCCGCGCACGCCTCCCCGGCGGGACCGGTTCCGCGGCTACGATCGCACCGTGTCGACCAGCGCGGGACGGGCCACCGACGAGGGCGACGACGCCCTCCGGTTGCTCTCGCTCGTCGAGCGCACCCTCACCGGGCGGCTCGAGGAGGCGCTGCGCGGCTGCGGCTCGAGCCTCGACCAGTGGCGGATCCTCAGCCTGCTCGCCGAGCGGGGCGGCTGCCCCATGAACGTGGTCGCCGACCACGTGCTCCTGCTGGCACCCAAGCTCAGCAAGCTGGTCGACCGCATGGTGTCGGCGAACCTCGTCCTGCGCCGCCGCGACCACGAGGATCGCCGGCGCGTGCTCATCGTCGTCTCCCCCCGCGGCCGGCAGGCCCTGGCGGAGTGGGACGCGGCGACCGCCGACGTCCGGGGCCAGTTCCGGGAGGTCCTGGGCGCGGACGCCGAGCACTTCGACGCGCTGCTGCGGCGCCTGCAGCAGGGCCTGACCCCGGCCCGCGTCGGCGAGCTCGAGGCGCCCGTCCAGGCCTGACGGTCAGCAGCTCGCGGCGTACCGGTCGCCGTCGGGGACGGCCGTGGCGATGACGGCGTCCAGCCCCTCCCGGGCGGCGGCGAGCTCGTCGATCATGGCGGTGATCCGGTCGCGCTCGCGGTGCAGGTCGTCGAGCAGCTCCGGGCAGCTCGCCACGAGCCGCGGGCCGTCGGCGCCCATGCAGGGCAGGAGCTCGGCGATGGTGGCCGTCGAGAGTCCGGCGGCGAGCAGGGTGCGCACGTGGTGGACGACGTCGACGTCCGCCTCGGCGTACTCCCGGTAGCCCGACGCCGCCCGCCGCGGGCGCAGGAGGCCCTGCTCCTCGTAGTAGCGCAGGAGCCGGGGTGCCACCCCGACCCGGCGCGCCAGCTCCCCGATCCGCACGCCGCCGACCTCCGGGCTTGACCTTCACACCGGTGTCAGACTTTAGCGTCCCGGGTCATGGAGCACGACGTCGTCACCGTCCTGGGCCTCGGCGCGATGGGCACCGCCCTCGCCCGCGCCCTCCTCGTCGCCGGACACCCCGTCACCGTCTGGAACCGCACGCCCGCCCGCGCCGACGCGCTGGTCGGCGAGGGCGCCCGCCCGGCGCCCGACCCCGCGAGCGCCGTCGCCGCGAGCCCGCTCACCATCGTCTGCCTGCTCGACCACGCCGCCGTGCGCACCGTCCTCGACGGGGTCGACCTCGCCGGCACCACGCTGGTCAACCTCACCTCGGGGACGCCCGAGCACGCCCGCGCCACCGCCGCGTGGCTCGCCGAGCGGGGCGCCGAGGTGCTGGCCGGGACGATCATGGTGCCGACCCCGCTCGTCGGCCCCGAGGAGGGCCTGGTCCTCTACAGCGGGTCGGCCGCGGTGCACGAGCGGCACCGCACGACGCTCGAGGCGCTCGGGCGCACCGAGCTCCTCGGCGACGACCCCGGGCGCGCCGCCCTGTTCGACCTCGGGATGCTCGACGTCTTCTTCGCCGGCCTCGCGTCGTTCCTGCACGCCGCGGCCGTGGTGGGCCGCGACGGCGTCCCGGCCGGCGAGTTCGTGCGCTACGCCGAGGAGGTCGTCGCGATCCTGCCCGCCACCTTCCGCGGGCTGGCGAAGGACGTCGACGCCGGGACCCACCCCGGCGACGAGGACAACCTCGTCATGGACGCCGCCGCCCTCGCCCACATCGTCGCGACGAGCCGGGCGCGGGGCGTCGACCCGGCGCTGCCGGAGCTGGTCCACGGGCTGGCGCGCCGCGCGATCGACCGCGGCCACGGCGGCGACGGGTTCTCGCGGGTGGTCGACGAGCTCAGGTCGCCGCGTCGTCCGGGTGCCGCGGCCGGCCCCGCAGGCGCCGCCGCACGTTGACCACCAGCTGCGTCGTCGCGAGCAGGGCCAGCAGCGCCCACAGCGACGCGGCGACGGTCACCACGAGCCCGGCGACCGACGGCACGATGCCCGCGACCGCGAGCGCGACGCCGCCGAGGACCAGCCGGCTGGGCCGCTCGGCGACGGTCACGACGCCGATCTCAGCCATGCCCGCCGCGCTCGCGCTCGACCGGATCGACTCGTCGAGCACGGTGAGGACCGCGGCCGCGGCGCACACCGGTCCGGGCGCGCCGAGCAGCCACAGGGCGGTGACCATGCCGACGTCGCCGACGCGGTCGACGATCTGGTCGAGCACCCGGCCCCACGCCGTGGCGGCGCCGGTGAGCTCGGCGACCGCCCCGTCCACGCCGTCGAGCAGCGCCACGACCACGACGAGCCCGGCCGCGAGCAGCGCCCACCGCCCGCCGAGGGCGGCGACGCCGGCGATCGCGACCGCCCCGATCCCGCCCACGCCCGTCACCCACGACGGGGGCACCCCGCGGCGGGCGAGCGGCGCGGCGAGGACGTGGGACACCCGCAGCCACAGGCGTGCCGGCCGGGAGCCGGCCACGTCGTAGTCCCCGTGCGCCCGCGACCAGCGCGCGACGTAGTCCTCGTGGTCGTCCACGTCCACCCGAACCCCCCGGCCGACGGTCGACAGGTCCGAACAGCCTACTGGCGATCAGCCCTCGGACCGGGCGGTCGCCACGAAGCAGTAGCGGTTGACGCTGAAGAGGTAGTCGGTCCCCCGCGAGCGCAGGTCGTCCGTCCAGCGCGCCGCGTCCTCCGCGGTGAGGCCGTGGCGCCCGGTCACGTACTCGGCGATGGTGACCATCGTGTGCGCGCTGTAGGTGTCCTCGGCGAGGACCGGGTTGAACAGCGGCACGAGCACCCGCTCGGCGACGTCGAACCCCGCGCGCTCGAGCAGGCCGGGCAGGACCCGGGGCAGGTACGGGTCGACGAGGTGGTCGTCCCACGCCGTCATGACGCGTCGGTGCAGGTCACGGTCGGCGGCGTGCCAGACGACGGAGTCCCAGTCGGTGTCGAGGACGACGACGCGCCCGCCCGGTCGCAGCACCCGGTGCACCTCGCGCAGCGCGCCCGCGACGTCGGCCACGTACTCGTAGACCTGCGTCGACACGACCGCGTCGAAGGACCCGTCGGCGTAGGGCAGGGCCTCGGCGCCGCCCTCGTCGATGCCGACCCAGGGCAGGTCCGCGCCGTGCTCCGCGGCGACGGCGTTCATCGCCGTGCTGGGGTCGACACCGCGTACCGAGCCCTCGGCGCCGACGGCCTCGGCGATCGACCGGACCAGGTAGCCCGGCCCCGACCCGACGTCGAGGACGTCCTCGCCGGGCAGCGGACGGAGCAGCGCCAGCACCCGCTCGCGCTGCCGGACGACGTCGGGCGTCGCGTAGACGGCCTGGATGCGGCGGGCGGCTTCCTCGCCGAAGGGCAGCATGGCGATCAGGGTCCCGCGACGCGGGGCCCAGGACAACGACGTCGCTGCGCGGCCGCGCTGTCGGGGGTCGGTGCCACCATCGGCGCATGGCGAGGTGGCGCGAGGTCGAGGCAGCGGTACCGGAGTTCGCGGCGCGGGTGCGGGCGTTGTTCGACGCCCACCGGCACAAGACCCTCGCGACGCTGCGCGCCGACGGGTCGCCGCGGATCTCGGGCATCGAGACCGTGTTCGACGACGGGGAGCTGGCGTTCGGCTCCATGCCCGGCGCACGCAAGGGCGCGGACCTGCGCCGCGACCCCCGCTTCGCCCTGCACAGCGCCACCGTCGACCCCGTCGAGGGCGAGGAGGCGCGGTGGCCGGGCGAGGCCAAGATCGCGGGGCGGGCGGTCGCGGCGGGCGCGGTCACCGGGGAGGCCGAGGGCGACCTCTTCCACGCCGACGTCACCGAGGTCGTCCACACCCACCTCGACCCCGCGGCGACGCTGCTCGTCGTCGAGTGGTGGACCCCGGCGGCCGGGCTGCGCCGCGCGGAGCGGGCGTGACCCGTCAGGCCGCCCGGAAGTCCGAAGGCCGCTCCGGCGACGCCGCGGCCAGCGCCCGGCGCACGCCGTCGGCGTCGAGGTCCGCGCCGTAGACCGGCGTGCCCGGCTGCTGGCGCCAGGACTCCTCGAGCGGTCCGGCGTCCACCGGGTCGAAGCCGAGCTCGTCCACCAGCGCCATCACGGTGTCCTTGGCCGGGCCGTTCGCGCCGGCGACCGGCAGCGCGATGCGTCCGGCGGCGCCGCGCGGCGCGCCGCGCTCCAGCAGGTGCTTCCAGTGGATGCCGTTGAAGGCCTTGTACACCGGTGTCCCGAGCTGCTCGGCGACCCAGACGCTCTCCGGGGTCCCGTCCTCCAGGGCGTCGATCCGCCCGTCGCGCTGCCGCGGGTAGTAGTTGTTCGTCTCGATGACCGGGGCGCCCTCCTTCGCCCCCGCGACGACGCCCGGCCCCAGGTCGGGGGTGCTCTTCTGCAGGACGCTGACGACCACGACGTCCGCGTCCGCCGCCGCGTCGCGGGCCCACACCGGCGTCGCGCCGGTCTCCGCCGCCAGCTCCGCGAGCGTCTCCGGGGCGCGGGAGTTGGCCACGCGGACCTCGTGCCCCAGCGCCGTGAGCCGCCGCGTCAGCGTGGCGCCGATCAAGCCCGTCCCGATGATCCCGATCCTCATGAGCGGAGCAACCCCGGGGTGGTCGGCGGTGTTCCGGCGTGCCGCACCGCCTCCCGCCCGGACGGCGGTACACTGGAGGAGAACCGCGGCACGCCGCGCGGGAACCCTTCCTGCTGCGGCCGCTCGACGTGGACCGATCGGTGTCCGCGACGGCGTTCTGCCGGTCCCGCCGCGGTTCGCACTCGCTCGTGCGCGGGGCCCGTCCGCCCCGCCGGCGACACCGACAGACGCTGCACGCAGCCCGGCACCACCGCCGGGCGTCCCGGAGGAGGTCCATGGCTCGTCGAGGCCAGCCGCAGAACAGTGCTCGCCGTGGTGGCGCCCCCGGGCCCCGCCGGCGGGGCGGGCGGCGGCGCGAGGACGTCACGGCGGTGCTCACGCGCGCCGTGCAGGAGGTCCGCTCCGCGCTGGGCAACGGCCGGGTGACGTCGTCGACCCGGACGAAGTTCCAGGCCGTCGCCCTGGCGCTGCGCGACGAGCGCGCCCGGGTGCGGGCGGACGAGGAGCTCACCGACGCCCGCCGCAACGACCGCCTCAAGCGCCTCGACGACATCGCGACCGATCTCGCGAAGACCGCCGTCCGGCACCCGGCGCTCCTGGCGCTGCTCAGCGAGGACGCGGTCGTCTCCGACGACGCCCGCTCGCTGGAGCGCGACATGCTGCGCCGCGCGGGCGTCGAGCCCCCCGCGGAGCCGGAGCCCGAGGTGGAGGAGCCCGAGGCCGAGCCCGCCAAGCCGGGCGTCGTGCCGCAGTCGGTGGTCTCGCGTCGGCTCGCGAACCCGTTCCTCGAGCCCGACTTCTCCGCCGCCCGCCCGGCCGCGGCGCGCCCCACCCCGCTGAGCGGCTGGGAGCTGCTCGACCCGCTGCTGCGCTCCTTCGAGCGCGCGAGCGACGGGGCCTCGACGAGCATGGCGCTGCCCGGACCCGGGAACGTGCGGGTGCCCGGCGGCCGTGAGCTCATGCCGCACCAGGCGAAGCTGGTCGCCGCCGCCTCCGACGGCCACCGGACCTTCCTGCTCGCCGACGAGCCCGGTCTCGGCAAGACCGCCCAGGCGCTGCTGGCCGCCGAGGCGGCGAAGGCCTATCCCCTGCTCGTCGTCGTGCCCAACGTCGTCAAGACCAACTGGGTCCGCGAGGCCGGGCTCTGGTCGACGCGGCGCACCGCCACCGCGGTCCAGGGCAACGGCGAGTCGGTCGACGGCTTCGCGGACATCGTGGTCGTCAACTACGAGGTCCTCGACCGGCACATGGGCTGGCTGCGCGACTTCGGGTTCCGCGGGATGGTCGTCGACGAGGCCCACTTCATCAAGAACAAGACCTCGCAGCGCTCCCAGCACGTCCTGGCGCTCGCCGAGCGCATCCGGGCCTTCACCGCCCGCCCGTTGCTCATGGCGCTGACCGGCACCCCGCTGATCAACGACATCGAGGACTTCCTCGCCATCTGGGAGTTCCTCGGCTGGATCGACGAGAAGAAGCCGCTCGCCGAGCTCATGGACGCGCTGACGGCGACCGGGCTGACCCCGGCCGACCCGGGCTTCTCCTCCGCGGCCCGCCAGGCCGTCGTGGACCGCGGGATCGTCCGGCGCCGCAAGGTCGACGTGGCCGCCGACATCCCGGCGCGCCGCATCGCCGACCTGCCCGTCGAGCTCGACGGCCCGACCGGCCGGTCCATCCGGGCCGCGGAGCGCGACCTCGCCCGACGCATGGTGGCGCGGTACCGCGACGCCCTCGCCGCGCGGGGGTCCGACCCCGCCGAGGGGATCGACCACGAGCTCGTCGCGCGCGTCGCCACCTGGGAGCAGAAGGACGCCGCCAACTCCCCCAACGGCGACAACGTGTTCTCGATGATGCGGCGCATCGGCCGGGCCAAGGCCACGCTCGCCGCCGACTACGCCGTCCAGCTCGCGCGCAGCGCCGGCAAGGTCGTCTTCTTCGCCAAGCACATCGACGTCATGGACGCCGCCGAGGAGACGTTCGCGCAGGCCGGCGTGCGGTTCTCGTCGATCCGCGGCGACCAGACGCCCGGCGTGCGGCAGCGCAACATCGACGCGTTCGTCGAGGACCCGGGCGTGTCCGTCGCGGTGTGCTCGCTGACCGCGGCCGGGGTCGGCATCAACCTGCAGGTCGCGTCGAACATCGTGCTCGCGGAGCTGCCGTGGACCGCGGCGGAGCAGACGCAGGCCATCGACCGCAGCCACCGCATCGGCCAGACGGAGCCGGTCACGGCGTGGCGGATCCTCGCCGCGCAGACGATCGACGCGCGGATCGCGGACCTCATCGACGACAAGGCGGGCCTCGCCGCCGCGGCGCTCGACGGGTCCGACGAGGAGGTCGGCTCGTCCACCGACGCGCAGCACGCGACCCTGGTCGCGCTGCTGACGGAGGCGCTCCAGGCCGGCGATTAGGGTGGCCGCCGTGCCGATGACCGCCAAGTACGCGACCACCTGCGGGGTCTGCGCCGCGCCCGTCACGCCCGGCGAGGAGATCGCGCGGTCCGGGGAGCGGTGGGCGCACGCGGGGTGCGCGTCGACGGCGGGGAACGGCTCCTCCGCGACGGCCGGCGCCACGTCCGCCGCCAAGCCTGCCGCGAAGGCCACCGCCAAGACCACGAAGCCCGCGCGCCCCGACATGCCCGCCGCCGAGGGGGCCCTCGAGGTGTGGACCGACGGCGCGTGCTCCGGCAACCCGGGCCCGGGCGGCTGGGCCTGGGCCACCCGCGACGGCCGCCAGGCCAGCGGCGGCGAGCCCGGCACCACCAACCAGCGCATGGAGATCCGCGCCGCCCTGGAGGCGGTGCGCGCGCTGGACGGCCCGCTGGTCGTGGTGAGCGACTCCACCTACGTCGTGAACTGCTTCCGCGACGGCTGGTGGAAGGGCTGGCTCGCCCGCGGCTGGGTGACCAGCGCGAAGAAGCCCGTGGTCAGCCGCGACCTCTGGGAGCCCTTGATCACGCTCGTCAACGAGCGCGGCGACGTCTCCTTCCGCTGGACCAAGGGCCACTCCGGCGACGAGATGAACGACCTCGTCGACCGCCTCGCGGTGGAGCAGTCCAAGGCCGTCGCGAGCTGACGCGGCGGGCCCCGCACGGCACCGGGTGGGGGTCGCGGCGCCCGAGGTAGGGGTGTCCACCCGATGCCGGGTCGATCGCGGCGTCCCTACCGTCGGGGGGCCCACCGACCTGCCCGACCCGCCTGACCACGGAGCCCGCGATGACGACGACCACGACCGAGCCCGGCGGCGTCCGGCCCTGCGCGACCGTCCTCGGGGAGGACGACGTCCGCGCCGCCGCGGAGCAGGCCCGCCGGCGCTACCCCGGGCCGGTCGGCGAGCTCCTCCACCGCGAGCTCATCGCCTACGCGCGCCTCGGGCACCGCTTCACCAGCGACGGCGACGCGCTCCTCCCGCACCTCACGACGCACCTCCTGGCCCCGCCCGGCCGGACGCCCGCGTCGTGCGGGTGCCCGGGCCGGGGACCGGGACCGGTGCCCGGGCTCTGGCCGGCCGTGTCGCGCCGGTCGACCTCCGTGCCCCCACCACCGGGACGTCTGCTTTCGGGTGAACATGGCCCACGGGCGGCGGCCGGGGCGTGACGATGCGCCGATGACTCCCTCAGCACCGGCGACCCGACGGCTCGCGGCGGTCGGTGCCGTCCTGGCGTCGGTCCTGGTCCTCGCCGGTTGCGGCGGCAGCAGCGGGCCGCAGTCGTACCCCGACCTCAGCGCGGTGATCCAGGGCGGCGGCCTCGTCGTGTGCTCCTCGCGGCCCGTCCCGAACCCGCCGGGGACGCAGGCGCAGGAGACCCAGGCCCTCACGGTCGGATCGACCGACGCGGGCGAGCTCTCCGCCGAGGGCCAGAACGGCAGCGGCGACCTCACCTGCGCCCCGAGCGCCGTCACCGTCGCGACCGCCTCCCGCTACGACGACCAGGACGCCCGCGACCAGGCGGCCCAGTCGCTGCAGGGCACGGTGCCGCCCGCGAGCGGCACGACCGTGCACAGCACCGGCGCCTTCGTGGTCGTCGTCGCGGACCCGAACAACGACGGGCCCACCGACCGCCTCGACGAGGTGCTGACCAAGGCGGCGTCGTGAGCGGCGACACGTAGGCTCCGGGCGGCCCGGTCGACCAGCCCCGTGGAGGAGCCCGTGTACCTCGCCATCGCCACCGACGGTGTCGAGCTCCAGCAGCCCGAGAGGACGAACGAGCTCTACGCCTCCTACTGGGAGCGGCTCGGACCCGACGAGATCACCAAGCTGCTGGCCGAGCACGACGCCGGCGAGCTCCTGCCCGACTTCAACCACGTCATGGTGCCGGTGGCCACGCTGCGACGCCTCGCCGCCGGCCGCGTGCCCGAGGGCTGGGACGACGACTTCGCCGCGATGCTGGCCCACGCCCGCGAGAAGGGCTGGCTCAGCGAGGACGGCGAGGCCGTCCGCGCCCACCTCGAGCGCGAGCGCTGACGGTCAGCCCCCGCTTGGCCATGCCGCTGTTCAGGCCTCGCGGAGCACGGCGGAAGGGGACCCAGATGGATCGGCCGACGATCGCGGTCACGGGGGCGACGGGGCGTCTCGGCGGGCGGGTCGCGCGCCTGCTCGCCGAGCGCGGCGTCGCCCAGCGCCTGGCCGTCCGCAGCCCCGACCGCGCGCCGGCGCTGCCCGACGCCGTGGCCGTGCGCTGCGCCTACGACCGGCCCGACCAGGTCGCGACCGCGCTCGACGGTGTCGAGACCGTCCTCATGGTCTCCGGCTCCGAGACCCCCGACCGCGTCGAGCAGCACCGGACGTTCATCGACGCCGCCGCGGCCGCCGGGGTGCACCGGCTCGTCTACGTCTCGTTCTACGGCGCCGCGCCCGACGCCACGTTCACCCTCGCGCGCGACCACCACGCCACCGAGGAGCACCTGCGCGCGAGCGGCCTCGTGACCGTCGTCCTGCGCGACAACTTCTACCTCGACTTCCTGCCCGAGCTCGTCGAGGCCGACGGCGTCATCCGCGGACCCGCCGGCACCGGGCGCGTCGCCGCGGTGGCGCAGGACGACATCGCCGAGGTCGCCGCCGCGGTCCTCACCGCCCCGGGCTCCCACGACGGCGCGACCTACAGCCTCACCGGCCCGGAGTCGCTCACCCTCGCCGAGGCCGCCGAGGTCATCGGCCGGCGCACCGGCCGGTCGGTGCGCTTCGAGGACCAGACCCTCGACGAGGCCTACGCGACCCGGGCCGGGCAGGCCCCGGACTGGCAGCTCGACGCGTGGGTCAGCACCTACACCGCCATCGCCGCCGGCGAGCTCGCCGGCGTCACCGACGACGTCCCCCGCCTCACCGGCCACCCGGCTCGTTCACTGGACGACCTGCTCGCCGCACCGGGGACCTGACGGTCGCGGGCGTCGGTCCGGCGCGTCGGGACGGCTCGAGTCGGGCATCCCGCGCCGTCCCTCCCGACCTCGGGACCGACGAGAGCAGGAGTGAGTGATGAGCAACAGCGTCCCCGATCGGGCGGCGCCGCCCGGGCCGCCGTCCGAGGCGTCCGTGGGCGAGCTGATGACCCGACTGTCCGAGCAGACCTCCCGGCTGGTCCGCGACGAGCTGGCGCTCGCCCAGATCGAGCTCAAGGACACGGCCAAGCAGGCCGGCAAGGGTGCCGGGCTGCTGAGCGGCGCCGGTGTGCTCGCCCTCTACGGCCTGGGCGCCGCGGTCGCGACCGCGATCATCGCGCTGGCCCTGGTGCTGCCGCTGTGGGCGTCGGCGCTGATCGTGACCGCGGTCCTGTTCCTCGCCGCCGGCGTGGCGGGGCTCGTGGGCAAGAAGGAGGTCGAGCACGTGTCGCCGACCCCGCAGCGCACCGTCGACAACGTCAGCCGCGACGTCGCAGAGCTCCAGGAGGCGCGTCACCGTGACCACACCCGGCCCTGAGACCCCCACCGGCGCGCGGACCCCGCGCCCCGGCCCCGGGGCGACGCAGGAAGAGCTGATCGCCGACATCGAGGCCACCCGCGCCGAGCTCGGCGACACCGTCGACGCCCTGAGCCAGAAGCTGGACGTCAAGGCCCAGGCCCGCGAGTCCCTCGAGGACGCCAGGCAGCGCGCCACCGTCCAGTTCCACCAGGTCAGGGACGCCGCGACCGACGAGCACGGCAACCTCACCCCGCAGGCGCGCGCGATCGCGATCAAGGTCGCCGCGGCCGTCGCGGGGCTGGTCGTCGTGCGGGCGCTGTGGAAGAAGGTGCGAGGATGACCCAGCAGCAGCAGCAGGCGGAGCCGACCAGCACCAGCGCGAAGATCCTGTACCGCCCGGTCGGGATCGCCAGCTCGATCGTCGGCGGCCTCCTCGCCAACCTGATCTTCAAGAAGGTGTGGCAGCGCACGGCCCCGCGCGACGTCCCGGACGACCCGCCGAACGCCCTGGACTCGGGGTCCGACCTCAAGACCATCGTGCTCGCCGCGGGCCTGCAGGGCGCGATCTTCGCGGTCGTCAAGGTCCTCGTCGACCGCGGCGGCGCCCGCGCGTTCCAGCGGTGGAGCGGGGAGTGGCCCGGGAACTGACCCGGTCACCCCGTCCACGGAAGGCCCGCTCCCGATCCGGGGGGGGGCGGGCTCCGGGACACCTACGCGGGGCTGGCGGAGGACGCCTGAACCGCCGGCGACGCCAGCGCCGCGACCACCTCGTCGGCGTCCGGCATGGCCGCGATCTCGGCCCGCACCGCCGACGCGCGCGTGGCGGCGGACGGGTCGGCGAGCAGGCGACCGGCCGCCTCCCCGATCGCCGTGGGGGTGAGGGCGTCCGGACCCAGCGCGGCGGCCACCCCGGCCGCGACGCAGACCTCGGCGTTGACGAACTGGTCCGCCCCCTGGGGCAGCACCACCTGCGGCAGCCCGTGGGCGAGGGCCCCGAGCACGATGCCCGCGCCACCCTGCGACACGACCAGCGAGCACCGCGGCAGCAGGAGGGTGTGCGGCAGGTAGGGCGCGATGAGCACGTGCGGCGGCTGGGGGCCGTAGGACGCCGGGTCGGTCCCCGGTCCGCTCGTGACGACGAGGTTGACCGGGAGGTAGCGCAGCCCGGCGATCGCGGTCTCGAGCAGCCCCGGCGTCCGGTGGAACATCGTGCCGAGCGTCAGGTGGACGGTGCGCTCGTGCGGGAGTGCGTTCACCGCCGCGGGCAGGCGCTCGCCCGGGGCCGGCTCGCCCGCGACCGGCCGTACCGGTCGCGACCGGGGCCAGAGCCGCTCGCCGGCCGGACGGAGCGAGGGCGGCCAGGCCTCGAGGTAGGTGGCCCGACGCGTCGTCGCCGCATCCAGACCGGTGCGGTGGCTGCGGTGGAGCTCGTCGAGCGCCGGGTCGATCTGCAGCATCGCCCAGAGCGGGACCGGGATCATGACCCCGAGCCCGTGCACGACGTGCCGGACCCCGACCACGGCCGCGGCCACCGCGCCGGCGAGCTCGAACTCGTCGGAGACCACGAGGTCGGGCTGCCAGGCGACCGCCCGGGGCACCAGGTCGGCCGCGCGGGCCGCGGCGGTGGCGGCGAACCACGGCCGGCCGTCGGCGACGGCGTCGGCGTGGGTGGGGCCGACCGTCCAGGTCGTGAGGCCCCGCCGTTCGACGGGCGCCGTCATGTCGGCGCCGGTCGCGAACGCGACCTCGTGGCCCGCCCGCGCCGCCGCGACGGCCAGGGGCAGCATCGGGTTGACGTGCCCGAACAGCGGATAGCTGGTGAAGAGGATGCGCACGGGACTCACCGGCCGGCCGTGGTCGCGAGCGCGTCGTCGCCGGTACGGAACGCCGCGACGTGGTCGGCCAGGAAGTCGGCGAGGGAGCGTGGCTCCCGGCCGGTGACGACGCGGACGACGTCGGACGCCTCGCTCTGGGCACCCCGGCGCAGCTCGCCGAAGACGGCCACGGTGCCGCGCGCGGACCACGCGGGCACGCCGGCGGCGAGCAGCCCGGCGGTGGCGACCTCGTCGGTGACGGGCACGTAGTCGACCCGGCGCCCGAGCAGGGCGGTCAGCTCGCGGGCCACGTCGTCGCCCGTGACCGCGGCGGGGCCGGTGAGCTCGTAGGTCCGCCCGTCGTGGTCGGCGCCGGCGAGCACGGCGACGGCCACCTCGGCGACGTCGCGCGGATCGATCACCGCGATGCGGGCCGCGCCGGCGGGGAGGGGGAGGATCCCCTGCCGCACGGCGTCGGCGGCACCGAGGAGGTTGGTCAGGTAGAAGCCCGGACGCAGCACCACGTGCGCGATCCCCCGGCCGCGCAGGTGCTCCTCCACGCGACCGTGGGCGTCGCCGAAGGCGACCGGGGATGCCGTCCGGGCGCCGCGTGCCGAGAGCTTGACGACGCGTCGGACCCCGGCGTCGACGGCCGCGTCGATCGCCGCGGTCTCCCACGCCACCTGGCGGGGGTCGTTCACGCAGGCCAGGAAGACCTGCCGTGTGCCGGACACCGCCGCGTCGAGGGAGGCCCGGTCACCGAGGTCGCCGACGGCGAGGTCGACGTCGGTCCCGAGCACCGCGACCGCTCTCCTGCGGTCGCGGACGAACGCGCGGACGGGCACGCCCCGCCGGCGGAGCAGGTCGACGACGTGGCGGCCGACCGTGCCGGTCGCGCCGGTGACGAGGACGGGAGCGGTCGGGCGGTGGTCAGGCGGGGTCGTGGTCATGGCGGCGAGGGTCGTCGGCCGGGCGTTCCGCGGCCGTTCCCCGGCGCGCGGCCTCGAGGAACGTCGCCCGCACCCGGCGAGCCTCCGGCGCCCAGACGCACGCCGCACCGCCGAGCGCGAGCAGGCGCTCGGCGGCGGCCACCGCTGCCCCGGGGTCGGCCCCGTCCGCGTGGGCGGCGAGCTCGACCCGCCCGAGGTAGGCCTGCAGTCCCGCCACCGGCTCGGCGCCCCGCGCGGCGGCGAGGGCGTCGTCGATCGCTGCGAGCCCGGACTCGCGGCGCCCGGCGCGCACGTCGACGAGCCCCTGCAGCGCGGTGGTCGTCAGGCGGAGCTGCGGGGCCACGACGTCGGCGTCGGCCAGCGCCGCGACGTGGCGGACCAGAGCGGGCCCGTCGCCGGCGTCGATCGCGAGCATCGCCGCCCACACCCGCGCCGAGGTGCGGTTCTGCGGATGGGCGACGGTCTCGGCCCAGGCCAGGGCCTCGTCCACGGCCGCCCGCGCCCGCTCTGCGTGCCCGAGGAACAGCAGGGTGATGCCCAGCAGGGCCAGCGAGAGGACCTTCGGGTCCTGGCCCGTGCGCACCACGTGGGCCCGGTGGTCCTCGGGGCGGTAGCGCGCGACCGCCCGCTCGAAGTGGGCGCGGGCCGCCGCGAAGTCGGCCCGCCAGAAGGACGCCGCGCCCAGCACCCAGGCCGCCTCGACGACGGCGACGTCGTCGCCGGCCCGCTCGGCCGCGGTCGCCAGTCGCTCGGCGAACCGGGTGGCCTCGGCGAACGCGCCCCGGGCCATCGCGCTCATCACCAGCGACCGCAGCAGCGGTGGGGGCTCCGCCGCCCCCAGGGAGTGCGCGAGGGCGAGGGAGCGCTGCTGGGTGCGGGCCACCGCCGCGGACGTGTAGCCGTCCACCGAGGCGAGCGGGGCGAGCAACGCCGTGCGCAGGGTCAGCTCCCCGGCGTCCCGCTGCGGGGTCGCCGGTCGGGTGGCGAGCAGCTCGAGCGCCCGGTCAAGGGCCTGGACGCCGTCCGCGTACGCGTGCAGCAGCAGGGCGTCGGTGGCGGCGCGCCGGTACCAGGAGACGGCCTCCTCGACGGCGTCCCCGCGGTCGAGGTGCGCGGCCACCCGTCCCGGGTCGACCGGCGCGTGCGCCGCGAGCGCCCGGCCCACACGCCGGTGCGTCCTGCGCCGGGCGAGGGGACCGAGGCGTCGGTGCGCGACCTCGCGGATCTTGTCGTGGCTGAACTCGTACTCGTCACCCGGCCGTTCGCGCAGGATGCCGCGGCGCCACAGCTCGTCGAGCCCACCGACGAGACCGTCCTCGTCGACGTCGACGACCGCTGCGAGCACCGCGAGCGGCACGACCCTCCCGATCACCGCGGCCGGCCCGACCAGCGCGGCGGCCGCGTCCCCGAGCGCGGCCAGCCGCGTCTCGATCACCGCCTGGACGCGGGGAGCGAGGGCGCTCCCGCCGGTCAGTCCCGCGCGGAGGGCCTCGACGACGAAGAGGGGGTTGCCCTCGGTGTCCTCGTGGAGACGGCGCACCGTCGGCTCCGGCAGCGGCGCACCGGCGAGCTGCTCGGCCAGCGCCGCCGTGTCGGCCACGCCCAGCCGGTCGAGCGGGACCTCGTCCAGCAGGTCGTCGGCGGCCAGCGCGTCGAGCAGGTCGCTCGCCGGCCCGTCCGGGTCGAGCTCCTCACGGCGGGCGGTGGCCACCACGAGCAGCTGCGCGCCGGCGTCGGACCGCAGCAGGTAGTGGACGAGCCGGCACGTCTCGCGGTCGACGTGCTGGAGGTCGTCGAGGACGAGCAGGACCGGTCCGGTGCGGCGGCGGACGGCGGCGGCCACGGCGTCGAAGAGCCGGCGGCGCAGGTCCGCCTCGGGCAGCGGTGCCGGCGGCTCGAGGTCGGGCACGTCGGCGAGCAGCTCCGGCAGCAGCCGGGCGAGGTCGGTGAGGTGCGGACCGCCGAGGGCGCCGAGCCGCGCCGCGAGCGCCTCCGACCGGAGCCACGACACCACCGGGCCGTAGGCGAGCGCGCCCTCGCTCCGGTGGCCCCGGGCCTCGGCGGTGACCGCACCCCGGCGCGCGCACCACGCGCGGAACTCGTCGACGAGCCGCGATTTCCCCACGCCCGCCTCGCCGCTCACCAGCACGAACCGCGCGCGGCCCTCTGCCGACCGCCAGGCGGCCCCGAGCCGCGCCCGCTCCGGTCCGCGCCCGATCAGCGGCGGCCCGACCGCGCGGGACCCGACGGCCGCGTCCGCGTCGGCCAGCAGCGCGTCGTAGGTGGCCCGGGTCGCGGCGGACACCTCGACGCCGAGCTCCCGTTCCAGGGCCGCGCTGCACGCGTGGAAGGCGCGCAGGGCGTGGGCCCGCTCGCCACGAGCGACGCACAGCCGCATCAGCCGGCGGGTGGCCTCCTCGGCGAGGGGGTCGGCGCGCACCAGCCGCTCCGCGATCGAGGCCGCCTCGGCCAGGTCGCCGGCGGCCTCGGCGAGGTCGGCGAGCTCGGCGAGGGCGTCGCGGTGGCGGCCCCGCAGGCGGTCTCGCTTCTCGCGCAGCCCGAGGTCGTCGCCGGCGTCCTCCAGGTCGCCCGCGTACAGCTCGACGGCCTCGCGCACCGCCGCCCGGCGATCCCCGGTCCCGCCGCGGTCCAGCAACGTCTCGAAGGCGAGGGCGTCGACCCAGCACGGCACCTCGTGGCGCCACCGCAGCGTGTGCGGCGTGACCTCCAGATGGGGAGCGATCTCGGGCAGGCGGCGGCGCACGGTGTGCAGCACCTTGCGCAGGTTGGTGCGGGCCTGCCCGTCGGTGGAGTCGGGCCAGAGCAGCGCGGCGAGGCGCCGCCGCGGCTGCGCCGCTCCCCCGGCCAGCACCAGGTGTGCCAGCAGCGACTCCGCGCGCACCGACTCGAGCGGCGCCAGCACCCGGTCGCCGAGCCGCAGCTCGAACCGTCCGAGGAGCCGGACCCGCAGCACGGGCCCGCCCCGGTCGTCGGTCGTGGCGGCTGCGGTCATCCACCACCTCGGCACGGTCGGCTCGGAGGACGCCGGTCCCGACGGTAGCGACGTCGGCCCCCGCGCCCCAGCCTCGTCGGCTCGGTGGCGAGCGGACGCGTCAGCCCACCGGGACCGGCCCGAGCAGGTCGATCCCGTGCTCCTCGGCGATCGCCAGCACCGCGTCCATGCTCGGCTCGCCCGCCGCGGCGAGGGCGGCCGCGGCCCGCGAGAACCCCTCCATCGGTGCGCCGGGGGCGTGGACGACGAACGCCACGGCGTCGACCGCGGACTCGTTGCGGATCGTGTGGGGGGTCCCGCCGGCGAGCGGCACGACCTGTCCGGGGCCGGCGGTGAAGCGACGGACCCGGTCGCCGTCGTCGACGTAGAAGACGAACTCGCCCTCGAGGACGTGGTAGACCTCGCCGGGAGCGTGACGGTGCATCACCGGGGCGCCGCCACCCGGCCGCATCCGCACCGTGGCGGCGAACAGCGCGCCGTCGGTCTGCGCGCACGACGCGAGCACGACGAGCTCGTCCCCGCCCAGCTCGAGCCGCTCGGCCGTGGCAATATCGACAGGTATCTTGTCCATTCTGCGAAGGTAGACAGGAGGCCTGTCGATGTCAAACCGCATCCCGGCACTCGGGGGTCGCGAGCGCCCGGCCAACCTCGCCGTGCTGATGCGGGAGTCGTTCGTGGCGCTCAACGACGTCGTCCTCGCACGGTTGGCCGAAGGGGGACACGACGCGGTCCGGCCCGCGCACGCCGCGGTGTTCCAGTACCTCGACGACACCGGGACGACCGTCAGCCTGCTCGCCGAACGGGCGCAGATGACCAAGCAGGCGATGGCCGAGCTCGTCCGGCACCTCGAGGACCACGGGTACGTGGTCCGCGTGCCCGACCCCGACGACCGGCGGGCGAAGCTCGTCGTCCCCACCGAGCGCGGCCACGACGTCGTGGCCCTGGCCCAGGGGCTGGTCCCGCAGATCGAGCACCGCGTCGTCGAGATCCTCGGCGCGGACCGGGTCGAGGCCCTCCGGTCCGACCTCCAGGCGATCCGCGCCGCCTTCACGGCGGGCAGGTAGGAGCCGAGGGCCCGTCCTCCTCGCGCGGCGGGCGGCGTGGGACGTCACGCCGAGCGCCCACCCCCACCGGACCGCGGGACGTCGCTGGGCTCGGACACGAAGTTCGCGCTGCCCAGGAGCACGAACTGGACGAAGCCGGCGAGGGCGACCACCACCGGCAGGAAGATCGCGACCAGGTTCACGTCCCAGGCGCCGACCGGGTGGTACACGGCGCCGGCGGCGAACATCGCCGTGGCCACGGTGGCCTTCGTGACCGCCACGCGGCGCAGCCACGCGGGGTGGCGCAGGGTCAGGAGGATCGCCAGTCCGATCGCGGCGAGGACCGCGAACTGCGGCAGGCCCGCCCGGACGCCCACCACCGTGGCCGTCGCCGCGTCGCCACCGCGCAGCGCGACGAGGCCGGCCCCGCCGAGGGCCACGGCGAGGACGCCCTCCACCGCCATCGACGCCCGGGTCCGCCGGGTGAGCCGTCGGGCCTCCTCCTCGAGGTGTCCCGCGACCATCGCCCGCACGTCCCGGCCGGTCGCCACGCTGCCCATCACCGCTCCTCCTGCTCGTACCGTCACGGCGGGTGTCGGCCCGCCCTGACACCGAGGATGCGACGACGCCTCGCCGGGCGGGTTGTAGTTTCGGACAATCTGCGGACTCCGCGTTGTCGGGAGGTCACCGATGATCACTCTGGACCGCCTCGTCGACGTCCTGGCCGGCAGCGGCGCCCGCCTCGCCGCCGGCGGAGCCCGTGCCCGCGAGGTCATGCTGCGGAGCCTGGTCGTGCACGACCCCACCGATCCGCGCCCCGCCAGCGGTGACGTCTTCCTGGCCGTGGGGATCGACGCGCCGGCGGAGGCGGTCGCCCTGGCCGAGCAGGCGCGGGCGGCCGTGGTGCTGGTCCGCGCCCCGGCGCCGCTCGGGCCGACGGCCTCCGCCACCGCCGAGCACGCGGGCATCGCCGTCGTGCTGGCCGACCCCGAGGTCTCCTGGAGCCACCTCACGGGGCTGGCCTACGGGCTCGTCCTCGAGGGCCGGGAGACCGCCTCGGGCCGCGGCCCGACCGACCTCTTCGCCCTGGCCGACACCCTCGCCGCCGCACTCGGCGGCTCCTCGGTGGTGATCGAGGACCAGCTCTCGCGCGTCCTGGCCTACTCCAGCTCCGACGACGACGTCGACGCGGTGCGCGCGCGGACCATCCTCGGGCGGCGGCTCCCCGACTCCGTGCGGGAGCTCTTCGCCGCACACGGCGTGTTCCGCCACCTCGCGGCCTCCGACGAGCCCCTGTTCGTCGAGCCGTCGTCCGACCACGGCTTCGGCGGGCGCATGGTGGTCGCCGTGCGGGCCGGCCGGGAGCTCCTCGGCTCCCTGTGGGTCGAGGCCGCCGTCCCCTTCGCGCCGACGCGGCGCCGGGTCCTCGAGGACGGCGCCCGGACCGCGGCGCTGCACCTGCTGCGCTCCCGCGCCAGCGCGGACCTGGAGCGGCAGGTGGAGTCCGACCTGGTCACGCGCCTGATCGAGGGCGAGGGCGACGCCCCCGGCATGATCAGCCGGCTCGGGCTGCCCGCCACCGGGTTGCGCGTCGTGGCGCTGCAGGCCCACGTCGAGGACGAGCAGCATGCCGGGGTGCTGCTGGCCTTCGAGCACGTCACCACGGGCTTCGGCTGGTCGCGCCCGGGCCGCAGCGCGTTGTTCGCCCACACCGTCTACACCCTGCTCCCGATCGGGGACGGCAGGACCGAGGCCGCGCGCACGTGGGTGGCGTCGGTGCGCGCGGGCCTGCCCGCGCACGTCGGTCTCGTCGCCGGGATCGGGGGTGCCGCCGACGCGTCCCTGCTGCCGGCCAGCCGTCGCGAGGCGGACGAGTGCCTGGCGCTGCACGTCGCGCGCCCCGACCTCCCGCCCGTCGCCTACGACGAGTCCTGGGACCGGATCGTGCTGCGCCGCCTCCGGGCCGTGGCCGCCGCGGGCCGCATGCCGGAGCGCAGTCCCGTGGCCGAGCTCCGACGGCACGACCGGCAGTACGGCACGCACCACGTCGCGACCCTGCGCGCCTGGTTGGCGGCCCACGGCGACGTCGGGGCCGCCGCCGCAGCCCTCGACGTGCACCCGAACACCGTCCGCTACCGACTGCGGAAGATCGACGAGGCCACCCCTCTCGCCACCGACCACCCCGACCAGCGGCTCGCCCTCATCGTCGCGCTCGCGGCCATGGACGAGGACTAGCTCGGCGTCGCCCCCGGCCGGCCTCCGGGTCCCTCGCGCACCACGGGAGCACGCCGGACCCGGTGGACCAGCCAGACGAGCAGAACGGTCACCGCCACGAAGAACGTCGCCGGCCCCGGGGCGTGCGCCATGACCATGAGCAGCGCCAGCGCGGCGGAGACCACCGCCGCGACCGTGTGGAAGGTCAGCTCGAACACCCGCCGACGGTGGGCACGCCGGGCCCACGTGGAGAAGGCCGTGGACCACCCGGGGTCCTCGGCGAGCAGGTGGTTCTCGATGTCGAGCAACATCGCGCGTTCGCGGTCGTCGAGCACGTCGGGCCTCCCGTCGGGTCTCGTGCCGTCTCTCGTGTCGTGCGCGTGCCGGAGGGATCGGCACAGGGTCAGTACTGAGCCTGCGCCCTGTCCTGCCCGGGGACGTTGTCCCAGGACGACAAGGTCCGCCGTCGCGGTTGTCGGCACGCGACATCCGTTCCGGCGGACGGCGCTCGCAGGGTGGACGGCGGATCGACGGACCGGCCGGGACCGGTCGCCCACCCCGGGAGGTGCACCTCGTGACGGACAACGGTCGCGCGTGGCTGAGCGCGCAGGGCTACCAGCAGGCCCTCGACGAGCTCGACCGGCTGCTGCTGAGCCACCGGTCCGGCCCGCCCGGCCACGACGGCGACGAGGACGCCTGGGCCCGTCACGGATGGCGCGAGCGCCGCATCCGCCACCTCCAGGAGCTCGTGCTCGGGGCCGCCGTCGGCGGCGTGCCACCGGACGACGGCGTCGCCGAGCCGGGGATGGTGCTCACCGTCCGCCTCGACGACGCCACGGAGACCGAGACGTTCCTCCTCGCGGAGAGCGGCGTCCCGGCGGACCGGGAGATCGACGTCTACTCGCCGGCCTCGCCCGTGGGCCGGGCGGTGCTCGGGGCACAGGAAGGGGACACCCGCCGCTGCCGCCTCCCCGACGGGCACACGGTCTCGATCACGCTCGTCGCCGCGAAGCCCTACGACCAGGGTTGATCAGCGCATCCCCGGGCGCGCACGATCCGGTCGGGACCACGGCGCGCTCCGCGTCGGCCGACGGGCCCGCACGAGGACCGGGAGGCCGGCATGAGCACGAGCGACGAGCGCGAGTCGCCCACGGTGAGCCGGCGCAGTGCGCTGATCGCCACCGCCGCACTGGGGCTGGCGGGGTGCGCCGCCCCGGAGCCCGAGCCCCCGCCCCGCCCCCGCGGCGGCGGCCTGCCCTTCACCGCCGCGCCGGGGCCGGGAACGGGCGCGGCCGGCACCGTGGTCGGCCCGGCCGCGGAGGTCCCGGTCGGCGGCGGGAAGGTCTTCCCGGCGCTCGAGGTCGTCGTCACCCAGCCGAGCCCGGGGCGCTACGAGGGCTTTTCCGCCGTCTGCACCCACACCGCCTGCATCGTCGCCGACGTCGCGGACGGGACCATCAACTGTCCCTGTCACGGCAGCCGCTTCAACCTGGACGGCTCCGTGGCCCGCGGCCCGGCCGAACGACCACTCACCGTGAGATCTGTCCGCGTCGACGGAGGACAAGTACTGCTCGAATGATGTAACCTCCTCACCCTGAGTGGCGATGACGGGGTGTCGTGTCGGTGTGGCGAGACACCGCGGCTCTCGGGGGGAGAACCCATGAAGCGCTTCGGCCAGTACGAGATCCAGTCGTTGATCGGCCGCGGCGGGATGGGCGAGGTCTACCTGGCCCACGACGACCGGCGCGATCGCGAGGTCGCGCTCAAGCTGCTGCCCGAGGCGCTCGGGAAGGACCCCGAGTACGAGCGGCGCTTCCGCCGCGAGTCCTACCGGGCGGCGCGGCTGCGCGAGCCGCACGTGATCCCCATCCACGACTACGGCGAGGTCGACGGGCGCCTGTTCATCGACATGCGCCTGGTCGACGGCCAGGACCTCGCGACGCTGCTGGCCACCGAGGGCCCGCTGCCCCCGGAGCGGGCCGTCGGGCTCGTGGGCCAGGTGGCCGACGCGCTGGACGCCGCGCACGAGGCCGACCTGATCCACCGCGACGTCAAGCCGGCGAACATCCTCGTGACGCGGAACGACTTCGTCTACGTCGCCGACTTCGGCATCGCCCACAGCGTCGGCCAGACCCAGTCGACCGCGACCTCGAACGGCGCCGCCGCCGGCACCCTCGACTACATGGCGCCCGAGCGCTTCACCAACGGCACCATCGGGCCCCGCACCGACGTCTACTCGCTGGCCTGCGTCCTGTTCGAGTGCCTGACCGGGACCAAGCCGTTCCTCGGCGGCGACTTCCCCACGCAGGTGTACGCCCACGTCTACCTCGAGCCGCGGCGCCCGAGCGAGGTCACGCCCGGCCTGTCCACCGCGCTCGACGACGTCGTCGCCCGCGGCCTGGCCAAGGACCCCGACGAGCGCTTCGCCAGCGCGGGCGAGCTCGCCCGCGCGGCGCGGGAGGCCCTGCACGGCGGGCAGACGGTGGGGTTCGCGGCGGCACCGGCGGCACCGACGACGGCCGCGACCACGGCGACCACGGCGACCCCGGTGGCACCGGCGGCCGCGGCGACGACCGTCATGGCGGCCCCGGTGGCACCCGCGGCACCGGTGGCCCCCGCGGTCCCGGAGGCGGCGGCCACCGCCGAGCCCACCACGACCATCCCGGCCCCCCGCGCGGGCGACGGCGGTCCGGCCCCCGGGTCGACGCCGGGCTCCGCGCCATCCCCGTCGACGGCCCCGCCCCCGACCGCACCCCCGACCCCGCCGCCCGCTCCGCCGACGCCGCCCGCCCACCCGGGGGGCGCAGGCTCGGCGGGCTCCGACGGCCGGGCGCCGCGGCGGACGCGGACCCTCACGACCGTGCTGATCGCGGCCGTCGCGGTGCTCGCGGTCCTCGCCACCGTCGGCGTGGTGGCCCTGCTCGGCGGCGGCTCCAGCTCGCCGGGCGGGGCGTCCGTGGGCGCGCCGTTCGACCCGGGCGCGGGCCCGCGCCCGGTCGCGAGCAGCGTCGCCCGGCCCACGGTCGGCCCGACGGTGCAGGTCGGCTCGACCCCCGGGTACATGGAGATCGCCCCGAGGGGGGACTACGGCTACATCGCCAACCGCGCCGCCGGCGTCCTGACCGTCTTCGACACCACCCGCAACCAGCCCACCGGCGTCATCCCGGTGCCCGACGGCGGCCCCCAGTTCATCGCGTTCTCCCCGGACGGGACCCGCGCCTACGTCAGCATCTTCAACCAGGACTACAGCCTCAACGAGGTCGGCGTCCTGGACACCGGGAGCGGCACCTTCGTCGCCCGCGTGCCCACCGGCAAGCGCCCCTTCGCCCTCGACGTCAGCCCCGACGGACGCAAGGTCTACGTGCCCAACCACGACTCGGGCTCGCTGACGGTGATCGACACGGAGACCAACACCGTGGTCAACACGATCACGCTGGCGCCGAACCCGCACTGGGTCGACTTCTCCCCCGACGGCACCCGGCTCTACGCGGCCAACCACGAGTCCAACGTCATCACGACGATCGACCCGAGCACCGACACGATCCTGGGCACCGTGGCGGTCGGCAAGAGCCCGCACTCGATCATCCGGCACACGACCCGCCCGCTGGTGTTCAACGCGAACTACGACGACAGCAGCGTCTCGGTGACCGACGTGGACACCAACCGGGTCGTGGCCACGATCCCCACGGCGAGCCACCCGCAGGACATCACGCTCAGCGCCGACGGCAAGCACGCCTACCTGGCCACGGTGGATGCGAACTTCATCCAGGTCATGGACACCACGACCTACCGGATCACCGCCGAGGTCCCGACGGGCCGCGGTCCGACGAGCATCGCGGTGTCGCCGGACGGCCGGCAGGGCTACGCCACCAACCTGCTCGACGGCAGCGTCACCGTCATCAACCTCGCCAGCACGGCCTGAGCCGGTGACCGTGGTCAGCGCGGACGGTGCCGTGGCCGCCCGGCGCCCGCTGCCGGCGGCCGGACGGCTCGTCGCCGTGACCGGCGCCCCGCGGTCCGGGCGGACGACCGTCGTCAATGCCCTGCTCGGCGCGCCCGCCGTGCCGGAGGGCCGGCTCCCGTGCACCGACCCCACCGTCGTGGTGCGGTGGGGCGACCGGCCGGGCGGGCACATGTACCGCAGCGCGGACGACCGCCCCGACTGGTTCAGCCTCGACCAGCTCGCGGGGTGGGCCGCGGCCGAGGTCGCGCCGTTCATGGCGTTCGCCGATGTCCTCTACCCGAGCGAGCTCCTCCGCGAGGTCACCCTCGTCGACGGCGGCGACCCGGCCGCGGTCGCCGGCCGGGGGCGGGTGCACGTCGTCGACGTGACCGCGGGCTCCGGCCCCGACGCGGGCGCCACGCCGGGGCTCCTCGTCCTCACCAAGCTCGACCTCGTGGCCGACGACGAGCGCGACGCGCGCCGCGCCGCGGTCCTCGCGCCGTGGGGCGACGTCCCGCACGTCGTCGTCGACGCCCCGCGGATCCTGCGGGCGCTCGCGAAGCGCAACGGGCGGGCCTACGTCGCGTCCGGCGGCGCCGGCCTGCTCCACGCCGTCCGGCGCGTGGCGCAGGGTCGCCGGGCCGTCTGACCGGGGCGGGGAGTCGGGTGGAGCCGCGGCGGTTCGGCCCCTACCGTCTCGAGCGGTTGATCGAGGCCGGGTCCACGGGCGAGGTCTACGAGGCCGTCGACGTCGAGCGCGACCGCCCGGTCGCGCTGAAGCTCTCCCCCGACGACCCCGACCTCCGGGAGCGGTTCCGCCGCGCCTGCCGCCTCGCCGCCCGCCTGCGCGACCCGCACGTCATCCCGATCCACGACTACGGCGAGGTCGACCGCCGCCCCTACCTCGAGATGAGGCTCGTCGAGGACGGGGTCACGCTCGCGTCGCTGCTGCGGACCGACGGCCCGCTCGAGCCGGGGCGCGCCGTGCGGCTCGTGGCCCAGGTCGCCGAGGCCCTCGACGCCGCGCACGACGACGGCCTCGTGCACGGCGACGTCCGGGCCGAGAACGTGCTGGTCACCCCGGAGGACTTCGTCTACTTGGTGGACTTCGGGGCCGCCGGGGCGCCCGAGGAGGTCGATCCCCGCGAGGACGTCGCGGCGCTCGCGCGCCTGCTCCGGGCGTGCGTGCCGGGGACCGGCAGCGCGCTCGACGCCGTCGTCGCCCGCGGGGTGGCGGGCCACCACCCGAGCGCCGGTGCCCTGGCCACGGCCGCCCGGCAGGCCCTCGAGACCCCGCCGCCCCCTCCCGACCCGGCTCCCCGGACGGGAGGGCTGACCCTCGTCGAGCGCGGCGCGGGCGCCCTCGTCCTCGCCGTGGCGGCGGCCCTCCTCGCGGTCACGCTGGTGGGCCGGCCCGAGGTCGTGGCCGCACCCCGCCCGGGGGTGGACGAACCGATCGGCGTGGGGCACAGCCACGCCGTCCCCGAGATCACCGACCTGGTGCCGACGGCCCCGACGCCCTCCGCCATCGCGATCGCGGGCGACGGGCGCTCCGCCTGGATCGCGCACCGGGACCTCCGCACGGTCACGGTGCTGGACCCGTTCTCGCGGGCGACGGTGGCGACGATCCCGGTGCCCAGCCCGCCGCGGGCCATCGTCCTCGACCCGGCGGGGCAGCAGGCCGTCGTCACCTGCCGCGACGAGGGCGGCACCGTCGACCGGGTCGTCACGGTGGACGTGCCCACCCGCACGGTCACGCGCACCGAGGAGCGCCCGGCGGGCCCGGACGACGTCGCCGTCACGGCCGGGCGCGTCTACGCCGTGGACCGCGGCTCGGACCGCGTCGCCGTCCTCGACCCCGCGACCGGCGCCGCCCTCTCCACGATCCCGGTCGGGCGCGGCCCGGTCGCCGTCGCGCCGTCCCCGGACGGGTCGCGCCTCGCGGTGGCGAACCGGGGCGACGACTCCGTCTCGCTGATCGACGTCCGGGCCGGGCGGGTGGCCGCGACGGTCGCGGTCGGCGACGGCCCCGAGGACGTCGCCTTCGCCCCGGACGGCGCGTACGTCTACACCGCCGACGCCGCGGGCCGCACCGTCACGTCCGTCGACGTCGGGACCGGCCGGGTCAGTGCCACCGTGCAGGTCGGCGGCTCCCCCACCGCCGTGGCGCCCGAACCGCACGGCCGGCTGGCCTACGTGACGCTGGTCGACGAGGCGCGGCTCGCGACCCTCTCGATCGGCCACTGAACCCACGGCCACTGAACCCACCGCCACTGAACCCACCGCAGCGACGGGACCGCCGGCGGCTACTCGCCGAAGGCCACCCGGACGTCGTCGGTCGTCGTGCGGTCCCGCTGGGTCGGGAACACGTGCTCGGTCTCGACGGGCTCGAGCACCACCTCGTCGGCGACGATCGCGGGGTCGACGCGCAGGACCACGTAGCCGCCCACCGCCCCGGCCCCGAACCCCGGCGCGAAGATCCGCTGCGGGCGGGTGATCACGCCGTCGCGGACCGCGTCGTGGACGGCGATCGGGATGCTCGCCGCCGAGACGTTGCCCATCGACTCGATGTTGAAGTAGAGCTGGTCCTCGGAGAGCCCCGCCTTCGCGGCCAGGTCGAGGATCATCGTCTTGTTGGCCTGGTGCGGGACGATGAGGTCGATGCTCTCCAGCAGCGAGCGGCCGGGGTCGTCGGGGTCGGTCTGGTCGCGGAGCTCGCCGAGCATCTGGTCGAGGTAGCGCTGGACCAGCGACTTGACCTCCGGGCCGTACACGGTGATGTCGTTGTCGAACTCCGGGTTCGGCCAGATGATCGAGTTGACCTCCGACGCCGGGCCGCTCGCGTAGGTCTGCAGGACCTCGACGTCGACCGGGGCGCCGTCGCGCGCCGGGGCGACGACCATCGCCGAGGCGCCGTCGCCGAAGATCATCCGGGACGTGCGCGCGCTCCCGATCTTGTCGGAGAACTTCTCCACGCACACCAGCAGCACCGGCCGCTCGACCTCCTGGATCTGCCGGACCGCCTCGGCGAGCCCGTAGGGCAGACCGGCGCAGGCCGCGACCATGTCCATCGAGGTGTGGGTCTGCGCCAGCCCGAGCTCGCCGGACACCCAGCAGGCGATGGAGGGGATCTGGCGGTTGCTGGTGCAGGTGCTGACCAGGACCGCGCCGATCTCGTCGGGCTCCCGGCCGGACTTCGCGAGCGCGGCGCGCGCGGCGTCGAGCGCGAGGTGGTGGGGGTCGCGGGCCGAGTAGCGCCGCTGGCGGATGCCGGTCTTCTTCGCGATCTCCTCGGCGCTCATGGGCGACCACGAGAAGCTGGTGTTGCGGATGACGTCGACGTTGTCGCAGACGTGCTCGCCGCGCACCACGGCCAGGGCCTCCAGCGCGGGGCGCACCGCGAAGGCCTCGCGCACCCGCACCGGCGGGTAGGGCGTGCGGGGCGACACCGGCTCGGCCGGCGCCGTCGCCGCGAAGGGCGGCGCGGTGTCGCGGGACTGCTTGACCCGCTCGATGAACGCCCGGACGTCACGGTCGCGGGGGTGGAAGGTGACGACGAAGTCGTCGGGGCCGATCTCGGCCGCCGGGCGCAGCGTGGTCCGCGAGCCGTCCCAGGGGTAGAGGTTGTGCAGCACCATCGCCCAGCGCGTGAGGGCCTCGAGCTCGGGCACCTGCTCGTCGGCGTCGAGGATCTCGTCCATCGTGAAGCGGTGGTGGTCGGGATCGTGGTCGGGCATGACGAACGTCAGGGCGTCGGGCTGCGCGGTGAACTCGGCGACGGTCGGCTTGATCGCGGGCAGCTCGGTGGCGTGGTGCAGCTTGTGCCGGAACACGTCGAAGAGCAGGTCGAACACCCGGTCCTCGGTGTCGGCGGCCCACCGCGCCGGCAGCTCCTGGTAGGCGCGCTCGACGGCCGCGACCTTGCGCTCGCGGTCCTCCCACGGCGTCAGCACCGGCAGGAAGACGTCGTCACGCTGCCGCGGGACGTCGCGCCACCGCATCGGGCGCTTGTCGAACATCGTCATCGAGTACCGGTTGACCCAGAACAGGTTCTGTCCGAGGTCGCGCAGGAGCTCGAACCGGCTCGGGTAGGAGCCGCTCTCCACCCGGTTCAGGATGTCGGTGCCCGTCGGGGCCTTGGCCTCGAAGTCCCGCTCGATGACCGCGGTGAACTGCTCCAGCGTGTCGAGGACCGTGAAGTCCAGCTCGCCGAAGAAGTTGGCCGGGAAGACCAGCCGGCCATGTCGGTTGATCACGAACGGCTTCACCGAGCCACCTCCGGCGTCCAGCGCGAGCGATGGCCGGGTCAGCCATGTGGGTGTCCACTCTAGAAGAGCCGGAGGGCTGTGGGGCCCCCGCGCGCTGCCGGTGCCGTCAGCCGGCGGTCGCGGTGGTGTCCTCCCCGCCCACGGCCGCGATGTGCTTCGCGGTGTCGACGTAGTGCCGGAAGGCGTGCACGAGCCCGTCGTCGCCGAGGGTCCACAGGTGCAGCTCCTCGTCGGCGTACCGCCCGCCGCTCGGGGTCCCGAAGTCGACGCGGACCACGGCGACCACCGTGTCCCCGTCGGCGACGAGGCCCTGCACCGTGAACTCGTGGACGGTCTGCTCCGCCACCGCGCCGAAGAACGCGCCGACCTCCTCCCGCCCGCGGCGGGGCCGCAGGTGCGGCACGTCGGCGCGCTGGGCGAAGTTGTCCGGCCAGACGTCCCACGCGACGTCCGGGGCCAGGCGCTCGAGGATCGCCGCGACGTCACCGCGCCCGAAGGCCTCGTACAGGGCGCCGACCACCTGCCGCGCGTCGGTGGGTGCGCTCGGGGCGGCGGAGTGGGTCGGTGCGTCGGTCGGTGCGGTCATGGTTCCCCCTCGTCGTGGACGGTCGGCGAGGTGATCGTGGCGCCGGCGGGGTCCGCGGCGGGGACGCGGACGGCGATTTCGGGGGGTTTCTCCGGGGCGCCGCCAGCTCCTCGCCGGTCGTCGACGGCATCGCTAGCGTCGTTCCATGGCCGCCGCGGGCGAGGTGAGGACCGGGATCGACCGGGCGTTGGTCGCGCACCTGGCCCGCCTCGCCCGGCTGGCGCTCACCGACGACGAGCTCGACCACTACGTCCCCCAGATCGAGGCGGTCATGGCCATGGTCGGCACGGTCAGGGACATCCCGGACGACGTGCCGCCCACCGCGCGACCGACGGAGCAGGTCAACGTCACGCGTCCCGACGTCCTGCTCCCCTGCCTCACCCGCGACCAGGCCCTGGGCGCCGCGCCGGCCGTCGAGGACGGGTGGTTCCGCGTGCCGCCCTCCCCGTCGCCGTGATGCGCCTCGTCGACACCGCCACCGGTGTCGCCCGCCCGCTGCGGCCGCTCACGCCCGGCCGCGTGACCATCTACGTGTGCGGGGCGACCGTCCACGGTCCGCCGCACCTGGGCCACCTGCGCTCCGCGATCACCTTCGACCTGCTCCGCCGCTGGCTGCAGCACCAGGGTCTCGAGGTGCTGCTCGTCCGCAACGTCACTGACATCGACGACATAATCCTCGCGAAGGCGCGGGCGGAGGGCCGGCCGTGGTGGGAGTGGGCCGCGACGCACGAGCGCGCGTTCACCGCCGCGTACGACGCCGTCGGGTGCCTGCCCCCGTCGGCCGAGCCACGGGCCACCGGCCACATCGCCGAGGCCGTCGAGCTCGTGCGGCGCCTCGTCGCCCGCGGCCACGCCTACCTCGGTACCGCGGGCGACGACGGCGGACGCGACGTCCTCTTCGACGTGGCGTCCTGGCCCGGGTACGGCCGTCTCTCCGGCGTCCGTGCCGATCACGTGCGGTCGGACCCGGAGCTCGTCCGCCACAAGCGGGACCCCCGCGACTTCGCGCTGTGGAAGGCCGCGAAGACGGACGAACCGAGGTGGCCGAGCCCCTGGGGCGCCGGACGTCCGAGCTGGCACGTGGAGTGCTCGGCCATGTCGACGCGCTATCTCGGCCCGGCGTTCGACATCCACGGTGGCGGACGGGACCTCGTGTTCCCCCACCACGAGAACGAGATGGCCCAGTCCCGGGCGGCCGGCGACGACTTCGCCGCGTCGTGGCTGCACCACGGCTGGGTGACGGTCGACGGCGACAAGATGTCCAAGTCGGCGGGCAACGCCGTCGACGCCGCCGCGGCGCTGGGGCGGGTCCGCCCGATCGAGCTCCGCGCCTACCTCCTCGCCGCGCACCACCGCTCCACGATCGACTACTCGGACACGGCGCTGCGCGAGGCGGCGGCCGGGTACCGCCGGATCGAGGCCCTGCTCGACCGTGTCCGTCCGCGCGGCGGTGCGGTCGAGGTCGGGGAGCTGCCGGCCGCGTTCGCCGCCGCGCTGGACGACGACCTCGCGACACCGGCGGCGATGAGCGTGCTGCACACCGCCACCCGGGACGGGAACGCCGCGCTCGAGCGCGGTGATCGGCGCACCGCTCGGGGGATCGGCGGCGCGGTGCGGGCGATGACCTCGGTGCTGGGCATCGACCCGCACGACCCGACGTGGGCGGGACGCCACGTGTCCGGCGCCGCCGGGCACGCGCTCGAGGGACTGGTCGAGGAGCTGCTCGACGAGCGGAGCCGTGCGCGCGCCGGCGGCGACTTCGCCCGGGCCGACGAGGTCCGGGAGCGACTCCGGCGGGTCGGGGTCGACGTCGAGGACACGCCGGACGGGCCACGCTGGGCGCTCGCCCGCTGACCCCACCGCGCCCGGCGGCGAATTCCTCTCCCCACTGTCCGTATTCGTGTCGTCGCCTTCCGGAGAGGCATTCTGCGTGTCCTCGCGGGCACTCATCGTGAACGCGCACCGAATTGCTGCCCCGATGAGGCGAAGTTCTTCCTCGCGTTGGGTCGAGAGCGGTCGGCGATTAGTCTGCTCTTGGCCGCGGTGTCTCCCGTCGGACAACGCACCGGGCATACCCTCGTGGCGCACGCCTGCTCCCCCGCGACGAGAGGAGCAACGATGGCCATCACGTCGACCGCGCCTGTTCGTCCGGCCGGCCTTCTCGAAGCACGGCCTGCTCGCTGAGTCGTCGTCGCGGTCCCGCACCGCGCACCGCGACGGGTGCGGCTGCACAGCCGCCCGCATTCGCTCGACGAATGCCCGGTCCCGACGCGACCCGTGCGTCGAAGAAATCCTGCGGCCCGTCCCGGGCGTCACGCGGGAATCGCCACGTGCTCAGGAGAGAAGTTCGTGTCCCTCACCACCGACCAGCGGACGGATACGTCTGTCCGACCATTCCGCATCGCGATCCCGGACGAGGATCTCACCGACCTGCGCCGTCGCCTCGCCCACACGCGCCTGCCGTCCCGAGAGCTCGTCGAGGACCGCTCGCAGGGTGTGCAGCGGGACGTGGTCGAGGAGCTCGTGCGCTACTGGGCGTCCGACCACGACTGGCGCCGGTGCGAGGCGAGGCTGAACGCGCTGCCGCAGTTCACGACCGAGATCGACGGCGTCGACATCCACTTCGTCCACGTGCGGTCACCGCACCCCGACGCGCTGCCGTTGATCATGACGCACGGCTGGCCCGGCTCGGTCGTCGAGCTGCTGGACACCGTCGGTCCCCTGACCGACCCGACCGCGTACGGCGGCGCGCCCGAGGACGCGTTCCACCTGGTCCTGCCGTCGTTGCCCGGCTACGGGTTCTCGGGCGCCCCGGCCGAGCTCGGGTGGGACTCCGGGCGCATCGCCAACGCCTGGGCGCAGCTGATGGATCGTCTCGGCTACACGCGCTACGTGGCCCAGGGCGGTGACGTCGGCGCCGACGTCACGGACGCGATGGGCCGCCAGGCCCTCGAGGGGCTGCTCGGCATCCACGTCAACCTGCTCGCGGGCGCGCTCGGGCTCAAGGACCGGTTGCCGGCCGTGACCGAACAGGAGCGCACCGCGCTCGCCGCGGTCACCACGTTCACCACCGACGGCTTCGGCTACTTCCTCGAACAGTCCACCCGGCCGCAGACCATCGGCTACGCCTTGCTGGACTCGCCGGTCGCGCTGGCGACCTGGATGCTCGACCACGACACGGACAGCTACGAGAAGATCCGGCGTGCGTTCGTCGACGACGCGCCCGTCGGCAACCTCACCCGCGACACGGTCCTCGACAACATCTCGCTGTACTGGCTCACCGGGACCGGCGCCTCGGCCGCCCGGTGGTACTGGGAGTTCGGGCGGTTCGTGGCCGCCGTGCAGGCGGCCGGCGAGGAGCCGCCGCCGGTCACGGTCCCGGTCGGCTTCACGACGTTCCCCGGCGAGCTCTGGGCCGCCCCGCGCAGCTGGGTCGAGACCGTCTACCCCGGTCTCGAGTACTTCCACGAGGTGGACCGCGGCGGTCACTTCGCCGCGTGGGAGGAGCCCGAGCTCTTCGCGCGGGAGGTCCGCGCCGCCTTCGCGAGCGTGCGCGGGGCGACGTGAGCACCCGGCGCACGGCGCGCGGAGGTCGCCGATTCTCGAGGTCACTGCGGTGACCGCGACGTCCCGGTTGCCCGTCGAGGGCCCCCTGCCCGCCCTCGACGGCGCGACCGCCTGGCTGCACTCCGAGCCGTTGACGCCGGCCGCCCTGCGGGGCCGGGTCGCCGTGCTGCAGTTCTGCACCTTCTCCTGCATCAACTGGCTCCGCACCGTGCCCTACGTCCGGGCGTGGGCCGAGAAGTACCGCGACGTCACGGTGATCGGCGTGCACTCGCCGGAGTTCCCGTTCGAGCACGACGAGGAGGCGGTCCGGTCCGCGCTCGACGGGATGGGCATCCGCTACCCGATCGCGATCGACGACGACTTCGCCCTCTGGCGGGCCCTCGACAACGCGTACTGGCCCGCCCTCTACTTCGTCGACGTCGACGGACGGATCCGGCACCGCCACGTCGGCGAGGAGGGCTACGAGCGTTCGGAACGGGTGATCCAGTACCTGCTGGGTGAGTCGGGCGTGCGCGACGTCGACGAGGGCCTGGTGTCGGTCACGCCGGACGGCGTCCACCTCGCCGCCGACTGGGCCTCCCTGGGGACGCCGGAGACGTACACCGGCTACGCCCGCGCCACCGGCTTCGCGAGCCCGGGTGGCCTCCGCCTCGACCGACGACACGTCTACGCCCGGCCCGACCACCTCCGACCCCACACCTGGGCCCTGGACGGGGCGTGGACCGTCCGCGCGCGGTCCACGACGCTCGACGAGCCCGGCGGCCGGATCGTCGCCCGCTTCCACGCCCGCGACCTCAACCTCGTGGTGGGCGCCCACGACGGCACAGCGGCGCGCGTCCGGGTGCGGATCGACGGGGAGCCGCCGGGCGTCGCCCGCGGACTCGACGTCGACGAGCAGGGCGACGGTCACGTCGCCGAGCCTCGGCTCTACCAGCTCGTCCGCCAGCAGCGCCCGATCAGCGACCGCATCGTCGAGATCACCTTCCTCGACGCCGGCGTCGAGGCCTACGTCATCACCTTCGGCTAGCCGGAGGCCACGGGAGCAGAGGAGGTCGGTGACGTGCGCGAGGCACCCGTGATCGTCGCCGTCGTGTCCCCGGTCGCACGCGGATGAACGTCCCGGCGCCACCGGCGGTGGCGGTGACCTCCCCGGCCGGTCGGTGGTTGATCGTCGCCACCGCGCTCGGCTCCGGGGTGGCGTTCCTCGACGGGTCCGTGGTCAACGTGGCCCTGCCGGCGATCGGCGACGAGCTGGGCGGCGGCTTCTCCGTCCTGCAGTGGGTGCTCGACGGGTACCTGCTCACCCTCAGCGCGCTCCTGCTCCTCGGCGGAGCGCTCGGTGACCGCTACGGACGCCGCCGGGTCTTCCTCCTGGGACTCGTCGTCTTCACCGTCGCGTCCCTGGCCTGTGGTCTGGCGCCGACCGGACCCGCCCTGATCCTCGCCCGCCTCGTGCAGGGCGTGGGCGGCGCGCTGCTCATCCCCGGCAGCCTGGCGCTGATCGACTCGGTCGTCCGGGAGGACGACCGGGGGCGCGCCGTCGGCACGTGGGCCGGGCTCAGCGGCGTGGCGGCCGCGCTGGGACCGTTCCTGGGCGGCTGGCTGGTCGACGCGGCGTCGTGGCGCTGGGTGTTCCTGATCAACGTCCCGCTCGCCGCCGTCGCCTACTGGGTCACGGCGCACCACGTCCCCGAGACCCGCGACGCCTCGGCGACCGGCCGCCTCGACATCGCCGGCGCGGCCGCGGCCACCGTCGGGCTCGGCGGGATCGTCTACGGCCTCATCGAGGCCCCGGTGCACGGCTGGACCGCGGTCACCGTGGGCGCCACCGTCTGCGGGGCGCTCGCGCTGGCGGCGTTCCCGGTCATCGAGCTGCGGGCCGCGGCGCCCCTGATCCCCCTGTCGTTGTTCCGCTCCGCGCAGTTCACCGGCGCGAACCTGGTGACCTTCGCGGTCTACAGCGCCCTCAGCGGCGCGCTGTTCCTGCTCGTCCTGCAGCTCCAGCACGGCCTCGGCTACTCCGCGCTGGCCGCCGGGCTCGCCTTCCTGCCCTTCACGGCGATCATGCTGCTGCTCTCCGGCCGGGTCGGGGCCCTGGCCCAGAGGATCGGGCCCCGCTGGCCCATGACGCTGGGGCCGATCGTGGCCGGGGCCGGGCTCGCGCTGCTGGTCGGGGTCGTGCCGGGCGCCGGATACGCCACCACGGTGCTGCCGGCCGTCGTCGTCTTCGGGATCGGGATGGCCCTGACGGTGGCCCCGCTGACCTCCGCGGTGCTCGCGTCGGTCCGGTCCGAGCACGTCGGCGTCGCGTCCGGCGCCAACAACGCCATCTCCCGCATCGCGAGCCTGCTCGCCGTCGCCGTGCTCCCGCTCGTCGTCGGCCTCGACAACAGTGCAAGCGGCCCGCTGGGACCCGGGTTCGCGCAGGCCATGCTCATCTCGGCCGGTCTCTGTGTCCTCGGTGGCGCCGTCGCCGCCGTGACGATCAGCCGCGGTGCCCCGGCCGCTCCCCACGTCCTGCCCGGGCTGCACCAGCCCTGCCAGTCCCCCGGCCCCGCACGCCCCCCGCCGGCGGACGGGACCCGCGGACGGGTGCACGAGTCATGAGCGAACAGATCACCACCAGGAGCGTGCCAGCATGACCTTCGTTTCCCGAGGATTCGTCGGCCGACCGGGAGCCGACCGAGACACGGGCAAGCTCCCGCCCGGGCAGTACGACATCGGCGGCGGCTTCCCGGTGCTGTCCGCCGGGCCCACCCCGCGCACCGCGCTCGAGGACTGGGACCTCACCGTCACCGGCGAGGTCGCCGAGCCGGTGCGGTGGACCTGGCGGGAGTTCCAGGCGCTGCCGCGCGAGGACGTCACAGCGGACATCCACTGCGTGACGAAGTGGTCGAAGTTCGACACGACGTGGAGCGGGGTCTCCCTGGACACCCTGCTCGACGCCGTCGAGACCGCGGCCGACTACGTGATCGCCGTCTGCGACGGCGGCTACACCACGAACCTCCCGCTCGAGGACGTGGTCGACGGCGGCGCCTGGATCGTCGACCTATACGACGACGAGCCCCTGCCGGCCGAGCACGGCGGCCCGGCCCGGCTGCTCGTCCCGCACCTCTACTTCTGGAAGTCGGCGAAGTGGGTGCGGGGTCTCCGGCTGTCGAGCACGGACGAACCCGGCTTCTGGGAGACGCTGGGCTACCACGACTACGGTGACCCGTGGCGCGAGCAGCGGTACGCCGGCGACTGACGTGGCGGCTCGCCACCGTCGCGGCCATCACCCAGGAGGCCGCCGGCGCGCGGCGGTTGTCGCTGTCGATCGACGGTTGGGAAGGCCACCTGGCGGGCCAGCACGTCGACGTCCGGCTGACGGCACCGGACGGCTACCAGGCCCAGCGCAGCTACTCCATCGCGTCGGCACCGGAGAGCCCGACCGTGGACCTGGTGGTGCAACGGGTCGGCGACGGCGAGGTGTCGCCGTACCTCGTCGACGACCTGCGGGTCGGCGACGAGCTCGAGCTGCGCGGACCGATCGGCGGCTACTTCGTGTGGCACCCCGACGTCGACTCCCCGCTGCAGCTCGTGGCGGGCGGCTCGGGCGTGGCGCCGTTCCTGGCGGTGCTGGACCACCACGCCGCCCTCGGGTTGTCGGTGCCGGTCCGGCTCCTCTACTCGGCCCGGACACTCGACGACGTCGTCGGCCGGCAGCGACTCGACGACCACGCCGCCCGCGGCGTCGCCGTCACGATCGCCCTGACGCGGGAGCGACCGCCGGGATGGACGGGCCTCTCGGGCCGCGTGACGCCGTCGACGATCCGGCAGCACACCCTTCCCGTCCACCGGCAGCCGCGGGTCCTGGTGTGCGGCCCCACCACGTTCGTCGAGGCCGTCGCCGACGCCCTCGTCGACGAGGGCCACCCGACGGCCGCCATCAAGATCGAACGGTTCGGATGACACCGGTCCGGACGACACCGATCCGGACGACACCGATCCGGACGACACCGAGGAGCAGCAGTGACGACGGAATCCCGACGACTCGACGGCAACGCCGCGGGGGGACGGCTGGCGGACGTCTTCGCCTTCGACGCGACCGTGGTCCAGACCCGGTGCGGTGCGTGCGGCACGAGGGCGCCGCTCGGGCAGTACCACGTGTACGCGGACGCACCGGGCATGGTGGTGCGCTGCCCGGGGTGCGAGAACGTGGTGCTGCGGATGGCCCAGACCCCGGGTCACACGTGGCTCGACATGGGCGGCGCCATCACGCTCGACATCACCGAGTGACCCCTCCGGCCCTGGTGCTCCGCGCCCCGGGCGAGGGCTGACGCCGTCGCGGCTCAGGTCAACCCGGCCGCCGCCAGCCACGCCCGCGCGGCCGGAGCCCCGAGGTGTCGACACCGTCGAGCGCCACGGGCCCCGACGCCGTCACGATCACCCCGTGGGCCGCGTCGACGGGACGCACCTCGATGGTCGCCCGCGACGAGCTCGGCGGCGGGCTCGCGGGGTGGTGCTGGTGAGGGTGGTGGGCAGGGACGACGAGGTCGGTCACGGCATCTCCCGGCACGTGGGCCCGGTGCCGGGCTGCAGAGCTCAACCGACGGCGGTACGTCACCCGGTACCCGTCTCGGGACCACGGTGCACGCTTTCCGCGGAATGGGGCCGATCGCCGAGTGCATTTCCGCCGAGCGGCCGACCGTCCCGTCGAATGGTGCACGCGAACCGCCGCGAACGGTCGATCGTCGGCGCACCCCGGAGCACCGACATCGGATTCTCCGGAATCTGTCGGTTCGAGCCCGCCGCGCCGAGGGAAACATCGCCCATGGCTGAGAACGGCGACACCGGCACGGCGGCTCCGAAGCGAGCATCGCGCTCGACGCGGGACGGCTCCCGGAGCGGGGCGGCGCGGGACACCGGGTCCGGTCAGGGCACGACGTCCGGTCGGGCCCGGCGCGACGTCGGGGCCCGCGGCATCCTGGCCGCGGCCCAGGAGCTCGCCACGGAGCTGGGCTGGGGCGCGGAGTCGCTCTCCGGACTGCGTCGCGAGGGCGAGGGCTGGACGGTGACGATGGACGTCGTCGAGACCCGCCGTGTGCCGTCCACGACCGACGTCATCGCGGTCTACGACGTCGACCTCGACGATGCGGGAGAATTGCTGGGCTATCGGCGGCTGCGGCACTACGTCCGGGGTCGCGGGGACAACGAGCGGTACGGCTGACGCCATTTCCGCGGGCTCCTCGGGAACGGCGTGGACCCGGCGCATTCGCGTGACGCAAGGGGGACCCGTCCTCAGGCGAACTCCTGCGGGGCGAGGAAGAGGGCGTCGCCGGTGCCGGCCGTCCAGGCCCGGTCCTGGAGGGCCTGGATCCACGGGACGATCTCCGCGGGGACCACGGTGCGGAACGGTGAGGTGTCCTCCTCCGCGAGGCGCACGAGCACGTCGACGACGGCCTGCGGGTCGAGCTGGTCCGCGAGGCCGCCGTTCGCGGCGGCCAGCAGCCCGGGGCGGGACAGGCTGGTCGACGGGTCGAACCAGCGCAGCATGGTCTCCGCGCCCCGGTCGTTGAACCCGGTGCCGTAGAGGCCGGGATTGACGGTGCAGACGTCGACACCGGTGCCGGACAGCTCGCTGCGCAACCCCTCGGTGAGGCTCTCGAGGGCGTGCTTGGTGGACGTGTAGACCGCGGCGAAGGGCACGGTGACCAGCCCGCCCATCGAGGTGACGTTGATGATCTTGCCGGAGCCGCGGGCGACCATCCGGGGAGCGACGCCCTGACACATCGCGAGGGTGCCGAACACGTTGGTCTCGTAGTTCCGGCGGACGCGGTGCATCGGGATCTCGGCGACCGGGCCCGACTCCAGGATCCCGGCGTTGTTGACCAGCACGTCGACGTCGCGGTCCAGGACCGCGCGGCGGTCGTCGGCGTCGGTGATGTCGAGCACGACGACGTCGAGCTCCACGTGGTGCTCCTGCGCGGCCGTGCGCAGGTCGGTGGCCTGCGGGGCGATCTGGACGCCGGCGGTCACGGCGTGTCCCCGACCGGCCAGCTCGAGGGCGGCGCCGCGGCCGAAGCCGCTGCCCGCGCCGGTGATGAGGATGTTCCTGGGCATGGGTGTCCTCGGATCCCGTCGTTCGGGGGGTTCAGGCGGGCACGCCGGAGGAGCGGGCGATGAGCGCGTCGAAGGCCCGGTCGGGCAGCGCCCTGCGCAGCGCGATGAGGGGCCGCGCGCCGAAGCCGACGCGGTAGCGCGTGCGCGGCCGCCGAGCCGTGACCGCGGTCGCCACGGCGTCGGCGATGACGTCGGGCGGCGAGGTCCTCCGCGCATCCGGCTGCGAGCTGCCCCCCAGGGATCGGGCCATCGCCTCGGCCTGGCGCGCGTAGGGCCCCCCGCCCGACGTGGCCCGCAGCTTCTCGGCGGCGATGGCACCCCACTCGGTCCGGATCGAGCCGGGCTCGAGGAGGACGACGTCGATGCCGAACGGCGTGAGCTCCAGGCGCAGCGCGTCGCTGAGCCCCTCGACCGCGAACTTGCTGGCGTGGTACCAGGCGGCCCAACGGCGTGGCGAACCGGCCGCCCATCGAGCTGATGTTGACGATGGTGCCGCGCCCCTGGGTCCGCATGACCGGCACGACCAGCCGGGTCAGGCCGGCGAGCCCGAGGAGGTTCACCTCGATCTGCGCCCGGGCCTCCGCCATCGGCACCTCTTCGAGGGCGCCGTACGAGCCGTAGCCGGCGTTGTTGACCAGGACGTCGAGGCGGCCCTCCGCCGCGAGGATCTCGGCGACGACCTTCTCCGCCGACGCCTCGTCGGTGACGTCGAGGGCGACGGTGCGCACGCCCGACTCGGCCAGCCCTTCCATCCGGTCGAGCCGGCGCGCCGCGCCGTAGACGACGCACCCGGCGCGCTGGAGGCGCCGTGCCGTCGTCTCACCGATTCCCGAGGACGCCCCGGTGACCAGGGCAACCTTGTCGGTCATGTCCGTCCTTCCGCCGTGAGGGCGCCGACCCCCGACGGACGTCGAGGAGACCGGCGGTCCGCTCGAACATAAGCGACCGCCGGTCTCCAATGAAGAGACCGGCGGTCCGCTAGTGTGGGCGGATGGCGACCTTCCAGCGCGCCCGCAGCGAGGAGCAGCGCGAGGTCCGACGGCGTCGCGTCCTCGAGACCGGTGCGGAGATGCTCGAGGAGATGCCCGTCGCCGCCATCAGCCTCAACGAGCTGGCCCGCCGGGCGGGGATGGCCAAGTCCAACGTCCTGCGCTACTTCGAGTCCCGCGAGTCCGTCCTGCTCGACCTCCTCGCCGGGGCCGCCGCCCGGTTCCGGGCCGAGCTCGACGACGGCCTGCCCGGCGCCCCCGATGCGCCCGAGCCCGCGGAGGTCAGGGCGCGCGGCGTCGCGGTCGCGCTCGCCGGCGCGTTCGGCGCCCACCCGACGCTCTGCGAGCTCCTCAGCGCCCAGTGGGCCGTCCTGGAGCACAACGTCTCGGTCGACGTCGCACTGCGGTACAAGCGGGCGGCCCGCGACGGCATCCGGTGGCAGGCCGGCTTCCTGCAGCGTCTGCTGCCCGAGCTCGACGACCAGCGCGCCCTGCGGGCGTCCAGCATGGTCATCCTGCTGGTGGGTGCGCTGTGGACACGCAGCCATCCCTCCCCCGCCGTGCTCGAGGCCTTCGCCACCGACACCAGCCTGGAGTTCCTGCACCCGTCGTTCACCGACGCCCTGGCCGAGGCGATCGCCACCTTCCTGGTCGGCCTGCTCGCGGACCCGGCGTGAAACCGGGCCGCTGCCGTCGCGCGGATGCTCAGCGCAGGAGCACCGGCACGAACAGGGTCGCGGTGTAGAAGGCCATGAACTGCACGCCGGCGTGCATCCCGAGCAGCTTGTTCATCAGGCCGCCGAAGATCCCGATCGTGACCGCGACCAGCAGTCCGAGGATCCCGCCCTCGTAGACCGAGATGACGAGGATCAGTCCGGCGAAGGTCCCGATGATCGCCTCCTGGCTGAGCCGGCGGACGACCCAGGCGGCGGCGCGCCGGGCGTGGTTCATCGAGAAGGGATAGGCCACGAGCGTCGCCAGCAGCACCGCGAGCAGGCCGTAGCCGAGGAACTCCCACGGCGTCAGCAGGTCGTGCAGGTTGTTCGTCGTCCCGGTCGCCGGCTCGATCGTGTACACGGGCGGAGCGCTGAACAGCGGCGCCGCGGGGCCCGCCGCCACCGGGCTCAGGGGCAGCCCGATCGCGACCAGCGGGATGATCGCCTCGGCGATGTAGGTCGACTCGGTGACGCCGTTCTTCACCGACATCATCGTCGTCAGACGGTGGTAGGCGTGCCGGACCCTGGCGCCGACGGCCTCGCCCAGCAGGACGGTCATGGCGACCGGACTGACGACGAAGGTCAGGCTGGAGACGCCCGCGGCCGCCGCGGTCGCCCCGGCCTGCCGCCGGTCGAGGACCCGCAGGGGGTTCGGGAACCGGCCCCGCCAGTCGCGGACGTCGGGCGCCAGGAAGAAGGTGCGGCGGGCGTCGCGCTCCATCGCGCGGCGGGCCGTGGGCGAGGCGATGCCGAAGAGGTCGGCGACGAGCGGGCCGATCGCGATGCCGAGGAAGAAGCTGATGCTCAGCGCGGAGCCGTGCAGCGGCGTGACGAACGCCTGGAGCGCGGCGATGACCATGACCATCGGCAGCAGCCCGGCCACGGCGGCCCACCGCCCGCGGGAGAAGTAGGCGATCAGCACGGCCACGACGGGGAAGACGTAGGGCGCCGCGGCGGTCACCTGCGCGGCGAACGGGGCGATCAGCGAGGCCGCGCCCACCGCGACCGGCACGGCGATGAAGGCGGCGAGGACACCACCGGAGATGGCCTTGCGCAGGGCGATGTGCGGGACCCCGAGCCGGCGCAGCAGGCTCGCCTCGCGCAGCAGCGGCACGGCCAGGGTGTCGCCGGGGATGCCGAGCAGCGTGGTGGGGATGGCGTGGGTGATGTGCTTGGCCACCGCCCCGGCCAGGAAGAACGCGAAGACGCCCGCCGGCGGTGTCCCGACCAGGACGACGAGCAGCGTGAGCGGGGCGAGCGTCGCGGTCTCGTCGGTGCCCGAGACGAGGCCGATCGCGGAGAACACGATCGCCCCGAGCAGGCCCATCGCCAGCGCGACGAGGATCGTGGTCATCACCGTCCCGCCCTCCCCTCGGCGGTCGCGCGCGCGTCGGGGTCGAAGAGGTCGTCGATGCCGAGGTCGCGCAGTTCGCGGCGGGTCTCGGGGCCGAGGTCCTCGGCACGGCCCAGGTCGCCGGTCTCCGCGGTCAGCTCGGCCACGGCCTCGTCGCGCGCGGCCCCGTCGGCCATCTCCTCCACGAGGTCGCGCTGCGGGGCGAACAGCCGCGCGCAGAGGGCACCGGCGAGGAGGCACCCCGCGAGCCCGACGAGGAGCCCGTAGGTCTCGGCCAGCTCCGGGCTCGTGACCTGCTCGAACGCCAGCCGCCCGAGCAGGAAGGCCGGGAGGCCCAGCGCGCAGCCGATGATGACCGACCAGCGCAGGTGACGGACGTCGACGACGTCCCCCCACACCTCGGCGAGGTCCGTCGGCCGGTCGGTCGTGGCGGTCGTGCTGGCGGTCGTGCTGGCGGTCGTGCTGGCGGTCGTGCTGGCGGTCGTGCGGTCGTCGTTCGGGCCGGTCGCTCCCTCGTCGGGGGGCGCGGGCGGCACGGTCGGCGGCATCGGGATCGACTCCTTCGTCGTCGGCGTGGCCGGAACGCTAGGAAGGAGTGGCGGGCGGCACTATGGTTCGACGGTCCACCGGCCGACGCCCGGAACGGTCGATCGGTCCAGGCGGCGCCACCCACCGAGCGCGACGAGGACGCCAGGGAGGACGCCATGGCTCCGCCACCCCGGCCCGCGAGCGGCCTCCCGGTCGACACCGTGCTCGGCCTCCTCGCGGCGGCGTCGGCGGACCACGACGCCGACGACGACCCGGCGCGCGTGCTGGCCGGGCTCGGGCTCGCCGACGACGAGGTCCACCGGCTCGACGAGGCGCTGCGCCGGCTGCGGGGCGAGTCGCTGCGGTGGCGCCGGCGCGGTCAGGAGCTCGCGGCACTGTTCTCCAGCGCCCGCGAGCTCGTGCGGGTCCGTGACGTCGACGCCCTGCTCGAACGGCTGGTCGAGCGGGCCCACGACCTCGTCGGCACCGACGTCGCGTACCTCTCGGAGTTCGACGAGACCACCCGCGAGCTGCGGGTCCGCACCACGCGGGGCACCGTGTCGGCCGGTTTCCCGGGGCTGCGGGTGCCGCCGGGCAAGGGCCTGGCCAGCAGCGTCGCCGAGACGCGCAGCCCGCACTGGACGTCGCGCTACGCGGCGATGACGCAGGCCCCGCACGACGAGACCATCGACCTCGTCGTCGGCGTCGAGGGCCTGGTGTCGCTGCTCGGGGTGCCGCTGCTCGCCGGGGAGGAGGTCATCGGGGTGCTGTTCGCGGCGAACCGCTCCGAGCACACCTTCACCCCGGAGGAGGTCTCGCTCCTCTCGGCGTTCGCCGACCACGCGGCCCTGGTGCTCCAGACCGCTCGCCTGCTCGCGCGGACCCGCGAGTCGGCCGACGAGACCGAGCGCGCCTACCGGCGGCTCGCCGACCACGTCGAGGCGATGGAGCGGGCGAGCGAGGTCCACGCGGACCTCACCGCCCTGGTGCTGCAGGGCGGTGACGCGCTCGACGTCGCGGGAGCGCTGGGGCGGGCGCTGCAGTGCGAGGTCACCATCCTCGACGCCGACCTCGCGGGCCCGGAGAGCGAGCACGCACCGCCCGCGGCCGTCCGCGCCGCGGTGACCGAGAGCCGTCGCACCGGACGGTGCGTGCCGCTCCCGGAGGACCCCGGCGTGGTCGCGGTCGCGGTGGTGGCGGGCGACGCGTTCCTCGGCGCGCTGCTGCTGCGCGAGGGTGCGGTGGGGTTCGGGGACGTCGAGCACCGCACGGCGGAGCGGGCCGCGCAGATCACCGCCCTGCTGCGCCTCAAGCAGGACGCCGCGGAGGACGCCGAGCACCGGGTGCGCGCCGACCTGCTGGCCGACCTCCTCGCCGACGACGAGGACCGTCGCGCCGGGGCCGCGGGACGGGCGCGGGCCCGCGGCATCGACGTCGACCGCTGGCGCTCGCTCGTCGTGGTCGGCGTGTCCGGGGAGCACCGCCGCCCGGTGCGGCGAGCCGCCCACCGCGCCGCGGGCCCGGACGGGCTGGTGGCCGAGCACGGCGAGCACCTGGTCGTGCTGGGTGCCGAGACCGATCCCGCACGGGCGGCGCGGCGCCTCCACGACGCCGTCGGCGACGGGGTCCCGACGCTCGCGGTCGGCGCCGACCTGGACCTGCCGTCCGATCCCCGCGAACCGCTGGCCGGGGCGTCGGCGTGCCTCCGGATCCTCCCGGCCCTCGGCCTGACCGACGTCGCCGTCGCCGCGGAGGAGTACCTGCCCTACACCGCGCTGTTCGGGCCGGACGAGGCCCGCGTGCACGCGTTCGTGCGCCGCGTGCTGGGCCCGGTGCTCGACTGGGACGACGAGCGCGGCGCCACCCTGCTGCCGACGCTCGCGGCGTACCTCGACCACCGCCAGAGCCCGGTCGCCACCGGCCGGGCCCTGCACCTGCACAAGAACACCGTGCTCCAGCGCCTGGAGCGGGTCGCGGCCCTGCTCGGCGACGACTGGCAGGAACCCGACCGGCTCTTCCGCCTCGGCGTCGCGGTCCGGATCGCGCGGCTGGCCGCCCACACCGGGTAGGCCCTCGGCACATGATGAGCCCCCGGATCGTGGTCCGACGATCCATCCCGATCGGCGACGCGTCTTCCTAACGTCGGCGGCATGACGCGCACCAGCCGTATCCAGGGTCTGCGGGACCTGTCCTTCGCGGCGCGCCGGGAGGCGGTGGCGAGATCCGCGGAGCTCGACCTCGACCGGCTCGCGGCCTTCGACCCCGCGCACGGCCTCGGACTCGACCTCGCCAACCAGATGATCGAGAACGTCGTCGGGATCCTGGGCGTGCCGCTCGGGGTCGCGACCAACGTCGTCGTCAACGGTCGCGAGATCCTCGTGCCGATGGCCACCGAGGAGGCCTCGGTCGTCGCGGCGGCGTCGAACGCGGCGAAGATCGCCCGGGCGCGGGGCGGCTTCACGACGTCGTCGAGCTCGCCGCTGATGCAGGCCCAGGTGCAGATCCTCGGTGTCCCCGACCCCGAGGCCGGCCGCGTCCGGCTGCTCGAGGCACGCGACGAGCTGGTCGACCTGGCGAATGCGCAGGACCCGCGGCTCGTCGAGCTCGACGGCGGCGTCCGCGACGTCGCCGTGCGCCTCGTGCCCACCCGCACCGGGGTGCACGTCGTCGCGCACCTGCAGGTCGACGTGCGCGACGCGATGGGCGCCAACGCCGTCAACACCATGGCCGAGGCCGTCGCCGCACGCGCCGGGGAGATCGCCGGCGGCCGCACCCTGATGCGCATCCTGACCAACAAGGCCGACCTGCGGCTCACGCGCGCCCGCGCGGTCTTCCCCGCCGAGGCGCTGGGCGGCGCGCAGGTCGTCGCCGACGTCGTGCACGCCGCCGCGCTCGCCGAGGCCGACCCGTACCGCGCCGCGACCCACAACAAGGGGATCCTCAACGGGGTCTCCGCGGTGGTGCTCGCGACGGGCAACGACACCCGCGCCGTCGAGGCCGGCGCCCACTCGCACGCCGTGGCGCCCGACGGTCGCTACACCTCGCTCTCGCGCTTCGAACAGGACGCGGACGGCGACCTCGTCGGCACGCTCGAGCTCCCGATGCCGGTCGGCCTGGTCGGCGGCGCCACGACCGTCCACCCGACGGCCCGGGCCGCGGTCGAGCTGCTCGGACCCCGCTCCGCGAGCGAGCTCGCGGAGATCGTGGTGGCGGTCGGCCTGGCCCAGAACCTCGGCGCCCTGCGCGCGCTCGCCACCGAGGGCATCCAGCGCGGACACATGTCCCTGCACGCCCGCAACGTCGCCTCCACCGTCGGCGCCACCGCGGACGAGGTCCCGCACGTCGTGGCGCGACTCGTCGCCGACGGGCGGGTGCGGGCCGACCACGCCGAGCAGATCCTGGCGGACCTGCGGGCGCAGGGGTGAGGGCAGCGGCCTCGATCTTTGGATGGCCGGCGAGACCCCGACCGGCGTGGGCGCGGCAGGATTCGAACCTGCGACCGACGGCTTGTAAGGCCGTTGCTCTTCCGCTGAGCTACGCGCCCGGTCCGGAGCGAACGGGGAGTTCGTGCGCCTAGAAGCCGCGAACAGCCCGTTCGCTCCGAAGGGAGGTCAGGCCGCGAGCTTCTCCAGCTGGTCGCGCCAGCCCTGCTGGTCGCGGGCGTCGCCGGGGCCGTTGCGCTCGAGGAACTGGACGATCCCGTCCTTGTCGACCAGGAACGTCCCGCGGAACGAGAAGCCCAGGTCGGAGCTGAACACGCCGTACGACTCGCCCACCGCGCCGTGCGGCCAGAAGTCGCTGAGCAGGGGGAACTCGTAGCCCTCCTGCTGTGCGAAGACCTTGAGCGACCAGGTGGTGTCGCAGGAGATGGCGAGGATCTGGACCTGGTCGTTCTGGAACGCCGAGAGGTCGTCGCGCACCGAGCAGAGCTCACCGGTGCAGATGCCGGAGAACGCGAAGGGGTAGAACACCACCAGGACGGCCTTCTGGCCCCGGAAGTCGCGCAGCGAGATCTCCTGGCCGTCCTGGTTCTTGAGCGTGAAGTCGGGGGCCTGCGAGCCCACCTCGACGGTCATGTCGACCTGTCTCCTGTCCGTCCGGTGACCGAGCCCGGTCAGCCTAACGACCTCCGGGACCCGGCAGGACCACCCCGCCGCAGGTCACCGGCGACGCTGGGCGGCCTTCGGCGGAACGAGGCGGGTGGCGACCCAGCCCTCGGACAGGCTGATGTTCGAGGTCTGCGAGAGCCCGGCGGTGGGGGCGGCCTCGGCGATCTCGGAGGGCTCGACGTGACCGTCGTTGCCGGTCTTGGGCGTGAGCACCCAGATGACCCCGTCGTCGGTCATCGGGGAGCGCGCGTCCATGAGGGTGTCGACGAGGTCGCCGTCCCCGTCGCGCCACCAGAGGAGCACGACGTCGACGACCTCCTGGGCGTCCTCGTCGAGCAGGTCCTCGCCGCAGCGTTCCTCGATCGCCGACCGCACCTCGTCGTCGACGTCGGAGTCCCAGCCCAGCTCCTGAACGATCATGCCCGGTTCGATGCCGAGCTTGCCGGCGAGATCGGACTTGTCCGAGTCTCCCGTGGCCGCGACCACGCGTGCTTCCCCCTTCTCACGCCTCGGGGCTCCGTGCGAGGTGCACGTCACCCGTATGAAGCGCCCAGCGAACACGCCGACCGCACGCCGCGCAACCAGCCACGCGGGTCGGGTGGTCTCGACGGGGTCCGGAACCCGCCCCGACCGTCCGCGGCCGGGCTACCGGTCGGTAGGCGTGACGCGCAGGAGACGACGGGTGACGATGGGGTGACCGCGGGGCACCAGAGGGACGGCGCCACCGCGGACGACCGGGCAGAATCGGTTCCGAAATCGGCCAGGGAGCCGCGATCCGGACCCGGCCGCGCGCCGTCGACGACCAGCGACAGGGAGAGCCATCCGTGACCACCCAGAAGGGCGCTGACAGGGCGACCGCGGACACCGGCCGGGTCCACATCATCCGCGACGGTCTCTCGTCGCACCTGCCGGACATCGACCCCGACGAGACGGCCGAGTGGATCGAGTCCTTCGACGCCATGCTCGCGGGGCAGGGCGAGCAGCGGGCGCGCTACATCATGCTGCAGCTGCTCCAGCGCGCCCGTGAGCGCCGGGTCTCGGTGCCGTCGCTGTACTCCACCGACTACGTCAACACCATCCCCACCGACCAGGAGCCGTGGTTCCCGGGCGACGAGGAGACCGAGCGGCGCTACCGGGCGTGGATCCGGTGGAACGCCGCGGCGATGGTGCACCGCGCGCAGCGCCCGGGCGTCGGGGTCGGCGGCCACATCTCCACCTACGCCTCGGCCGCGTCGCTCTACGAGGTCGGCTTCAACTGGTTCTTCCGCGGCAAGGACCACCCCGGCGGCGGCGACCACGTCTTCATCCAGGGCCACGCCTCCCCCGGCATCTACGCGCGCGCCTTCCTCGAGGGTCGCCTCGGCGCCCAGCACCTCGACGGCTTCCGCCAGGAGCTCTCGCACGCGGGCGCCGGCGGCGGGCTCCCGTCGTACCCGCACCCGCGCCTCATGCCGGCGTTCTGGGAGCACCCGACGGTCTCGATGGGCCTCGGCCCGCTCAACGCGATCTTCCAGGCGCGCTTCGACCGCTACCTGCACAACCGCGGCATCAAGGACACCAGCCAGCAGCACACCTGGGCGTTCCTCGGCGACGGCGAGATGGACGAGCCCGAGTCCCGCGGCGCCATCCACGTCGCGGCGGCCGAGGGCCTGGACAACCTGACCTTCGTCATCAACTGCAACCTGCAGCGCCTCGACGGGCCGGTGCACGGCAACGGCAAGGTCATCCAGGAGCTGGAGTCGTTCTTCCGCGGCGCCGGCTGGAACGTCGTCAAGGTGGTCTGGGGCCGCGAGTGGGACCGGCTCCTGCACGCCGACCGCGACGGCGCGCTGATCAACCTGATGAACACCACGCCCGACGGCGACTTCCAGACCTACAAGGCGAACAACGGCGCCTACGTCCGCGAGCACTTCTTCGGTCGCGACCCGCGGACGAAGGAGCTGGTCAAGGACATGTCCGACGACGACGTCTGGAACCTCAAGCGCGGCGCCCACGACTACCGCAAGGTGTACGCGGCCTACCAGGCGGCGATGGAGCACCAGGGCCGGCCGACGGTGATCCTCGCCAAGTCGATCAAGGGCTACACGCTCGGCCCGACGTTCGAGGGCCGCAACGCGACCCACCAGATGAAGAAGCTGACGCTGCAGGACCTCAAGACGTTCCGCGACGAGGTCCGCGTGCCGATCAGCGACGCCGAGCTCGAGCGCGACCCCTACCTGCCGCCCTACTACCACCCGGGCGCCGACGCGCCGGAGATCGAGTACATGCTCGACCGCCGGCGCCAGCTCGGCGGGCCGCTGCCCGAGCGCCGGCTGCGCAACAAGCCGCTGGTGCTGCCCGGCGACAAGGTCTACGACGTCGTCAAGCGCGGCTCGGGCAAGCAGGAGATCGCCACGACGATGGCGTTCGTCCGGCTCGTCAAGGAGCTCACGCGCGACGCCGAGGTCGGCAAGCGCGTCGTCCCGATCATCCCGGACGAGGCGCGCACCTTCGGGATGGACTCGTTCTTCTCCAACTTGAAGATCTACAACCCGGAGGGCCAGCTCTACACCTCGGTCGACCACGACCAGCTGCTCGCCTACCGCGAGTCCGAGGCCGGCCAGCTGCTCCACGAGGGCATCAACGAGGCCGGGTCGGTCGGCTCGTTCACCGCGGTGGGGACGTCGTACGCCACCCACGGCGAGCCGATGATCCCGATCTACATCTTCTACTCGATGTTCGGGTTCCAGCGCACCGGCGACGGCATCTGGGCGGCCGCCGACCAGATGGCCCGCGGCTTCCTGCTCGGCGCGACGGCCGGCCGCACGACGCTGGTCGGCGAGGGTCTGCAGCACAACGACGGGCACTCGGTGCTGCTCGCGGCCACCAACCCCGGGGTCGTCGCCTACGACCCGGCGTACGCCTACGAGATCGGGCACATCGTCCGCGACGGCCTCGCGCGCATGTACGGCGAGGCCGACCCGCACCGCGACCCGAACGTCATCTACTACCTGACGGTCTACAACGAGCCCTACCGGCAGCCCGCCGAGCCCGAGGGCCTCGACGTCGACGGCCTGCTGCGCGGGCTCTACCGCTACGCCCAGGCGCCCGGTGGCCCCGGGCCGCGCGCCCAGATCCTCGCGTCCGGTGTGGCCATGCCGTGGGCGCTCGAGGCGCAGCGGATGCTCGCCGAGGAGTGGGGCGTGCAGGCCGACGTGTGGTCGGCGACGTCGTGGGGCGAGCTGCGTCGCGACGGCGTGGAGTGCGACGAGCACAACCACGCCCACCCCGACCTCGACCCGCGCACCCCGTACGTCACCGAGGCCCTCGCCGACGCCGCGGGCCCCGTGGTGGCGGTGTCGGACTGGATGAAGGCGGTCCCCGACCTGATCCGCAAGTGGGTGCCCGGCGACTACACCGTGCTCGGCACCGACGGCTTCGGGCTCTCGGACACGCGCCCCGCGGTGCGGCGGCACTTCGGCGTCGACGCGGAGAACATCGTCGCCGGCGTGCTCGCCGCGCTGGCCCGTCGGGGCGAGGTCGGGCGGGACACCGTCGTCGAGGCCGCCCGGCGGTACCAGATCGACGACCCCCAGGCGGCCGGTCCGCAGACGTCCGATTCGGGCGTGGCGTGACCGTTCAGTGACCGTTCGTCGCGGGGTTGGTGGTCGGGGCTGGCAGACGACCCCGTCCTTCCGGATAGGCTGTCGGCGTCGCGCACCTCGGACGTCCCCGGACGATCCAGGACGCGACTCCGACGTGCGGAGCCCGGACTCCAGCGGCGGATCTGAAGGCCGGGGCTGATCGACGCCTCGGGACATCGGTATGAGGAGCAAGAATGGCAGAAGGCACCGTCAAGTGGTTCAACAGCGAGAAGGGCTTCGGCTTCCTCGCTCCCGACGGTGGTGGCGCTGACGTGTTCGTCCACTACTCGGCCATCCAGGCCCGCGGCTTCCGCACCCTGGACGAGGGTCAGCGCGTCTCGTTCGACGTCGAGCAGGGCCAGAAGGGCCTGCAGGCCGTTCAGGTCACGCCGCTGTAAGCAACGCAGCGGAGTCACCTCACGAAGACGGGGGCGGTGCGTCGGGAGACGCACCGCCCCCGTCGTGTGTCCGGGGTCGGGTGGGCGCGCCGGCGCCGTTGAGTCGCGCCGGCGCCCGGGAGTTCGGAGCGAGGGAGTCCCTGAGTGCGTGGGAGGCAGCGGGGGTGACCTTCGCTCCTCCGTCGCCCGGCACCGCGCTCCCCACTCGCGCCGGGGAGTTCGGAGCGAGGGAGTCCCTGAGTGCGTGGGGGCAGCGGGGGTGACCTTCGCTCCCCCATCGCCCGGCGCCCCGCTCGCTCACGCGCGCCGGGGAGTCCGGAGCGAGGGAGTCCCTGAGTGCGTGCGAGGCAGCGGGGGTGACCTTCGCTCCCCCACCGCCCGGCACCGCGCTCCCCGAGCGCGCCGGGAAGTCCGGAGCGAAGGAGTCCCTGAGTGCCTGGGACGCAGCGGGGGTGACCTTCGCTCCCCCACCCCCGGCGCCCCGCTCAGGCGGTGGTGACGACGACGAGCTCGGCGCCGTCGGGGCCCGCGTCGAGGGCGAGGGGTCCCGTGCCCGTGATCTCCAGCGCGTCGCCCGCCCCCGCCTCGCCCGCCCCCGCGTCGCCCAGTGACCCGCGCGCGACGTGCACGTGGCGGAAGGCGCCGTCCGCGGGCTCCCACGCCGCCCCGGGACCGAGGCGCGCGATCGTCACCGTGACCCCCGGACGGCGCAGGTCGAGGACGAACGGCCCCTCGGCGAGGTCGGGGCGGTGGTGGGTCAGCGACGGCTCCCCCGCCGGCGGGTCGTCGAGACCCGGCGTCACCCAGAGCTGGAGCAGGTGCACCGGGCCGTCGTCGGCCGCGCGCTCGCCGTGGCGCCAGCCGGTGCCGGCGACGAGGTGCTGCAGGGTGCCGGCGGGCACGCGCGTCTCGCGGCCGTCGGGCCCGGTGTGGATCATCGTGCCGTCGAGCACCCAGGCGAGGATCTCCACGTCGCGGTGCTCGTGCGCGCCGTAGGCGACGCCGGCGTCGAGGACGTCGTCGTTGTGCGCGACCAGCGCGCCGAAGGAGGTCCGCTCCGGGTCGTAGTGGGCGCCGAAGGACAGCCCGTGGCGCGAGGACACACCGCCGCCGGCGCTCTCGGGACGGTCGCTGCGCAGGAGACGTCGGAGCGTGGGCATCCGTGGAATGCTCCCCGGCCATGACCAGCGCGGCAGCGCCAGGGCGGCGCAGCCCCGTGCGCGCCACGACCCTGCGGCGCCTGGAGAAGGCGTCCGGGGACCTCGCCGCCGCGGGCGTCGCGGCGATGGCCGAGCGGCTCGGGTGGTTCGGGCGCCTCACGGCCGAGCAGCGCTCCGGGGTCCTGCTGGTCACGCAGACCGGGGCGGCGAACTTCGTCGCCTGGCTCCGCGACCCCGACGCCACCCCGCGCCTGACCGCCGAGGCCTTCCGCTCCGCCCCGCTCGACCTCGCGCGCCGGGTGACGCTGCGCCAGACCGTGGAGCTGGTGCGCATCGCGATCCAGGTGTTCGAGGAGCGCATCCCGGACCTCGGCGCCGACGAGGCCGAGCGCGCCGCCCTCGTGCACGCGATCCTCCGGTTCGGCCGCGAGGTCGCGTTCTCCGCCGCCACGGTCTACGCGAGCGCCGCGGAGGCGCGCGGGGCGTGGGACGCGCGGCTGGAGGCGCTGGTCGTCGACGCCGTGGTGCGCGGCGAGGCGGAGGAGACGCTGCTGTCGCGGGCCGCGGCGCTGGGGTGGGACCCGGCGGCCGAGGCGACGGTGCTCGTCGGGGAGCCGCCCGCCGAGGAGCCGCCCGAGCCGCTGCACGCCGTGCGGCGCGCCGCGCACCGGGCGGGCGCCACCGTGCTGCTGGGCACCCACGGCGCCCGCCTCGTCATGATCGCGGGGCCGGGCGCGCCGCTGGCGGAGCTCTCGGCGTCCTTCGGGCCGGGCGCCGTCGTCACGGGACCCACGGTGGCCGGGCTGACCGGGGCGCACCGCAGCGCGACCGCCGCGCTCGCCGGCCACCGGGCGGTGCGCGCCTGGCCCGGGGCGCCGCGCCCCGTCGCCGCCGACGACCTGCTGCCCGAGCGCGTGCTCGACGGCGACGCCGAGGCCGTCGAGCAGCTGCGCCGCGACGTGGCGGCGCCCCTGCGCGCCGCCGGCGGGGAGCTCGCCGCCACCGTCGAGTGCTACCTCGACGCCGCCGGGGTGCTCGAGGCGGCGGCCCGGCGCCTCTTCGTCCACCCCAACACCGTGCGGTACCGCCTGCGGCGGGTGGCCGAACTCACGGGGGTGCACCCCGGCGACGCGCGGGGCGGACTGGTGCTGCGCCTGGCGATCGGGTTGGACCGTCTGCACCCGGACGGCGAGCCCGGGTGAGCGCTGAGCTGGGCGAACGGCGGTCGTCGCCGGTCTCGCGCCAGGTGTGTGACCCAGGGCATTGTGGGAACACGACAACGGTGACGGACGCGGTTTCGTCGTCCCGACGCCTTCGGAGGAGACCCGAGCCGTGATGAGGTGGCCCACGTGATCGCGATCCTCGCACCCGGCCAGGGCGCCCAGAAGCCCGGCATGCTCGCCCCGTGGCTCGACCGCCCGGAGGCCCGCGGGCGGCTCGAGACGTTCTCCGAGGCGGCCGGCCTCGACCTCGTGCACCTCGGCACCGAGGCCGACGAGGCCGCGATCGCCGACACCGCCGTCACCCAGCCGCTGCTCGTCGCGTCGGCGCTGCTGGCGTGGGACCAGCTGCGCCTGCAGGTCTCCGTCCCCGACGAGACGCTGGTCGCCGGGCACTCGGTCGGCGAGCTCGCCGCCGCCGCGATCGCCGAGGTCCTCGACGCCGAGCAGGCCGTCGCCCTCGCCGCCGTCCGCGGGCGCGAGATGGCCGCCGCCTGCGCCGAAGAGCCGACGACGATGGCCGCGGTGCTCGGCGGCGACGCCGACGCCGTGCTCGCCCGTCTCGCCGAGCTCGACCTCGAGCCCGCCAACCGCAACGGCACCGGGCAGGTCGTGGCCGCGGGCCGGAAGGAGGCCGTCGACGAGCTCGTGGCCTCGCCGCCCGAGGGCGCCCGCGTGCGCGCGCTGTCGGTCGCCGGCGCGTTCCACACCCGCTTCATGGAGCCCGCCGAGAAGGCGCTCGGCGCGTGGGTCGCCGAGCACCGCGGCCAGCTCTCCCCCGCCGACCCGACCCACCCGCTGGTCCAGAACGCCGACGGCGCCGTCGTCACCGACGGGTCGGAGATGCTCGACCGGCTCGTCGCGCAGGTCACGCGCTCGGTGCGCTGGGACGCCTGCATGGACACCATGCGCGAGCGCGGCGTCTCCGGCGTCGTCGAGCTGACGCCCGCCGGCACGCTCACCGGGATGGTGAAGCGGCAGATCAAGGGCACGCCGACCCACAACGTCAACACCCCCGACGACCTGGAGAAGGCCGTGAAGATGATCGAGGGCGGGGCGTGATGAGGCTGCAGCTCACCCCGCAGGCCGCCGGCGCCCGCCTCCTCGGGCTCGGCAGCATGCAGCCCGACCGGGTGGTCACCAACCACGACCTCGAGAAGATCGTCGAGACCGACGACCAGTGGATCCAGAGCCGGGTCGGCATCATCGAGCGCCGCTTCGGCGGCGACGACGACTCCGTGGTCTCGATGGGCGTCGAGGCCGGGTCGAAGGCGCTCGCCGACGCGGGCCTCGGCCCCAGCGACCTCGACGCGGTCATCGTCGCCACCTGCACCATGCCGAAGCCGATCCCCAACGCCGCCGCGCAGACCGCCGACCGCATCGGCGTCAACGGCATCGGCGCGATGGACCTCAACACCGCCTGCGCCGGCTTCTGCTACGGCACCGGCCTCGCCGGCGACATGATCCGCTCGGGGACGGCGAAGCACGTCCTGGTCATCGGCTCGGAGAAGCTCTCCGACTGGCTCGACATGAACGACCGCTCGACCTGCATCATCTTCGCCGACGGTGCGGGCGCGGCGGTGGTCGGTCCGGCCGCCACCGAGGAGGAGGTCGGCGTCGGTCCCGTCATCTGGGGTGCGGCCGGCGACCTCGTCTCCACGATCCACATCGACGAGACCGACGCGCTGCGCCAGGAGGGCCAGGCGGTGTTCCGCTGGGCCACCACGAAGATCGCGCCGGTCGCCATTCGCGCGGTCGAGGCGGCGGGGCTGCAGCCCTCCGACATCGACGTCCTCGTCCCCCACCAGGCCAACCTGCGCATCGTCGAGGCCATCGCGAAGCGCCTGCGCCAGGTCGGGGGCCGCGACGACCTGCGGGTCGCCGACGACATCCAGTACTCCGGCAACACCTCGTCGGCGTCGATCCCGATGGCCATCGACCACATGCGCGGCGCCGGACGCGTGAAGTCCGGCGACGTCGCGCTGCTGGTCGGCTTCGGGGCCGGCCTGTCGTACGCGGCGCAGGTCGTCGTCCTGCCGTGACCGTCCTGCCCTGATCTGTACGGTGCCCACCCGGGCACGACCCGCTATGTCCGCACGAGAAAGGGAGCCCGTGGCGACCAACGAAGAGATCCTGCCCGACCTCGCGAGCATCGTGGAGGAGGTGGCCGGCGTCGACGCCGCGGAGGTGACCGCGGAGAAGTCGTTCGTGGACGACCTGGACATCGACTCGCTCTCGATGGTCGAGATCGCCGTGCAGGCCGAGGACAAGTTCGGCGTCAAGATCCCGGACGACGAGCTCGCGAAGCTCACCACCGTCCAGGACGCCGTCGACTACATCTCCAACCACTCGTAAGGGGCGACGCGTGAGCAGCACCGGCCAGGGGGTCGTCGTCACCGGTATGGGAGCGACGACCCCGCTCGGCGGCGACGTGGCGACCACCTGGGACGGCCTCCTGGCCGGTCGCAGCGCCGCGTCGAAGATCGAGCAGGACTGGGTCGACACCTTCGAGCTGCCCGTGAAGATCGCGTCGCAGCTCGCGGTCGAACCCGGGGAGATCCTCAAGCGCGTCGAGGCCCGCCGCCTCGACCGCAGCGAGCAGACCGCGATCATCGCGGCCCGCGAGGCCTGGCAGCACGCGGACCTCGGCGACTACCCGGCCACCGAGGACGGGTCGCCGAAGGTCGACGCGCTGCGGCTCGCGGTCATCGTCGGCACGGGCATCGGCGGGGCGCTGACCCTGCTCGGCCAGGACGACATCCTCGAGCAGCAGGGCCTGCGCAAGGTCGCGGTCCTGACCATCCCGATGCTCATGCCCAACGGGCCGGCCGCGCACGTGGGCCTGGAGTTCGGGGCGGCCGCGGGCGTGCACGCGCCCGTCAGCGCCTGCGCGTCGGGCGCCGAGGCCATCGCCTGGGGCTGGCGGATGCTCATGGCTAACGAGGTCGACGTCGTCGTCGCGGGCGGCACCGAGGCCTGCATCCACCCGATCACGCTCGCGGGCTTCAGCCAGGCCCGCACCATGGCGCTGCGCAACGACGAGCCCGAGCGCGCCTCGCGCCCGTTCGACACCGGGCGCAACGGCTTCGTGCTCGGCGAGGGCGCGGGCATGGTGGTGCTGGAGCGCGAGGAGTTCGCCGCCGCGCGCGGGGCCACCGTGCACGGGCGCCTCGCCGGCATCGGCACCAGCGCCGACGCGTACCACATCACCGCGCCGGACCCCGAGGGCACGGGCCAGTCCCGGGCCGTCGCCAACGCCCTGCGCACCGCGGGCCTCGAGCCCGCCGACGTCGGCCACGTCAACTGCCACGCCACCGCCACCAACGTCGGCGACGTGGCCGAGACGGTGGCCGTGAAGAAGGCGATCGGCGACCACCCGGTGCTCACCGCACCGAAGGGCTCGCTCGGTCACCTGCTGGGCGCGGCCGGCGCGGTCGAGGCGATCGCGACGATCCTGTCGGTGCGCGAGGGGCTCATCCCGCCCACCGCGAACCTCGAGGAGCTCGACCCCGACGTTACCCTCGACGTCGTGGCCGGCGAGGCCCGCAAGACGAGCCTGGACGCCGCGATCAGCGACTCCTTCGGCTTCGGCGGGCACAACGTGTGCCTGGCCTTCACGCCCGCCTGATCAGCCCACCCGCCGCGCCGACGGGTCCCGCCACGACGGAGCGGGACCCGTCGACCCGGCCCGGCGCGACGACTAGCACGGTGTGCGCAGCTGGCTGCCCGGCCTCGGTTCGACGAGGCGGGGCGTGCCGCTCGCGGTCTCGACGACCGCGCTGATCTGCCAGCACAGGCGCTGGACGCGGACGTCGGGCGGGGCGACGGCGGGGTCCTGGGTGGTGACGTAGCCCAGGGGCACGACGATCTCCCCGCCGGCGACCGGGTCGAGGCGCCGGATGACCACCGAGCCCACCCGCTGGGTGCGGGCCGTGTCGGTGAACGTCGCGGGGTCGACGCGGGCGTCGGGCACGAGCGTGGCGCGGTAGGCGGCGAGGTCACCGGCGTTGCGCGCGTCGGTCCAGCGCTGCACGAGGTCGCGCACCGCGTCGGCCTGCGGATGGGCCGCGGCGGACGCGGAGAGCACGACCGTGGGCGGGCCCGCGGACCCGTCGCCGGGGAGGTCGACCCCGGCGAGCACCGGGCCGGTGTCGCCGACCGCGGACCGGCCGACCGCCGCGGCCCGGGCCCCGAGCAGGGCCCCGGCGACGACGAGCAGCGTCAGCGCCACGACGAGCACCACGGGCATGACGATCCCCGGGCGCAGCCGATCGGCCAGCGCACCGTCGCGGAACCGCCCGAGCATGCCGTCCAGCCTGCCAGCACTCCCCGACGGTCCCCGGGCGGGCGTCAGGTCAGCCCACCTGGTGCAGGCGTGCGGGCGCCACGCCGTCCCCGGCGTAGCGGAACTCCTCGAGGGCCGCGTCCCAGCGGGTGCCGAGGAGGTCGTCGAGGCGGCGGGTCAGCGACTCGCGGGTCGTCGCACCCGCGAGGGCGGCGCGCACCTGGTCCTCGCCGAGGACGATGTCGCCGTTCGCGCTCGTGCGCCCGTGCCAGAGCCCCAGCCCCGGGACGTGGCTGAAGCGCTCGCCGTCCGTGCCGGGCGAGGGGTCCTCGGTGACCTCGAAGCGCACCATGCCCCAGGCGCGCAGCGCGGTCGCCAAACGCGCCGCGGTGCCCACGGGACCGTCCCACGCCACCTCGGCACGCACCGATCCCGGTGCCGCGTCCTGCGCGGACCAGTCCAGTGCGACCCGGGCGTCGAGGACGCCCGAGATCGCCCACTCGACGTGCGGCCGGACCGCAGACGGCGACGAGTGGACGTAGATCACGCCACGGGTGCTCACTGCTGACCTCCGACTGAGACGAGAAGCGTCTTCCCCAACGTCCTCGTCCTCGGGCAGAGATCGAACCGATCGCAACCGGCGTGAAGTGTGCACCGTGATGCTCCTGTGGCGCCAGTGTCACCGATTCCCGGGCGTGTCGCGGTGCTCGATCCGTAGAGTCGTCACACCGTGACCGAGGATGACCGTCCGAGCACGGGCGGTGCCCGGTTCGGCGACGTCCTCGCCGATCCCCAGTTCCGCGCGCTGTGGGCCGCGCAGCTGCTCTCGGTCCTCGGCGACCAGGTCGCCCGGGTCGCGCTCGCGGTCCTCGTCTTCACCGACACCGGCTCCGCGGGGCTCACCGCGCTCACCTACGCCCTGACCTTCCTGCCAGACCTCGTCGCCGGGCCCCTTCTCTCCGGCATCGCCGACCGGGCGCCGCGGCGCGCGACGATGGTCGTCACCGACCTCCTGCGGGCGGTGTTGCTCGCGCTCATGGCGATCCCCGGGACGCCGTTCTGGGTGCTGTGCCTGCTCGTCGTCGCCGGCCAGCTGCTCGCCGCGCCCTTCGCGGCCGCGCGAGCGGCGATCCTGCCGCACGTGCTCACCGGGGAGCGCTACGTCGTGGCGTCGGCGGTGTCGGGGACGACGTACCAGAGCGGGCAGGTCCTCGGGTTCGCCCTCGGCGGCCCGCTCGTGGCCCTGGTGGGCGTGCCGGTCGCGCTGCTCGGCGACGCGGTCACCTTCGTGCTCTCGGCGGTGATCCTGCAGCTCGGGGTGACCGAGCAGCGAGTGACGACGTCGGTGGAGGGCCGCGCGGGGGCCGGGCTGCGCGACGGGGCGCGGATCGTCGCCGGCGACCGGCGGCTGCGCGCGCTCGTGGCGCTGGCGTGCGTGTCGGCGTTCGTGGTGACGATCGAGGGGCTCGCCGCGCCCTACGCGGCGGCGCTGGGCGGGGGGCCGGCGGCCGTGGGGCTGCTGCTGGCCGCGAACCCGCTCGGGGCGGCGCTGGGCATCGTGCTGCTCGCGCGCCTCGTGCCGCCCGAGCGCCGCGACCGGCTGCTCGGGCCGCTCGCGGTGGCGTCGTGCGTGCCCCTGATCGCCTCGGCGCTCGACCCGCCGCTCGCGGGGGTCGTGGCGCTCTGGGTCGTGTCGGGGCTCGCGTGCGCCTACCAGGTGCCGGCCAACGCGGCGTTCGTCGCCGCGGTCCCCGACGCCCACCGCGGCCAGGCCTTCGGGCTCGCGGTGACGGCCCTGCGCGTCACCCAGGGCCTCGGGGTGCTGCTAGCGGGCGTGCTCGCCGAGGCCACCGGCCCGGCGACCGCGGTGGCCATCGCCGGCGGGGTGGGCGTGCTCGTCGCGCTGGGGTGCGCGCTCGCCTGGACCCGCGCCCGAGGGTCCTGAGCGAGCGAGGGACGCCCTGGCTGCGTGGCAGGCAGCCGGGGCGTCCCTCGCTCCGCGGTGCGGGCGTGCTCAGTGGACGCGGCGCCGCACGTCGACACGTCGTGCGACGGAGGAGCAGGACGTGTCGAACCGGCTCGCCGCGACTCCTAGTGCCAGTTGGAGTCCCGGTGCCAGTTCGAGTCCGCGAGGTGCCAGTTGGAGTCCCGGTGCCAGTTCGAGTC
>NZ_JAQZAN010000023.1 GCF_028737255.1 Actinomycetospora straminea
AGTAGGCGCGCCGCCGCGCGACCTCGGCCTCGCGGGCGCGGTCGAGCAGCTCCCGGCCCGCCGCCCCCACCCGTTCGCTCACGTGTTCGAACCTAGCCCCGACCCCCGACACCGCCGCCCCGAACGCTGAGACTCCACTCAGCGAGACCGGCTCAGCGCGGGTGCAGGAGATCGCCGAGGCTGGTGTGCCCGGCCCGCCCGCCGGAGAGCGGCTCCCCCATCACGACCTCGAGACCGGTCACGAGCAGGAGGGCCAGCACGAAGACGAGCAGCGCGGCGGCGAGGCGCGCCGCGGCCGCCACGGCCCGGCTGCGGGGCCGCGCGTGCGCCGGCCCGCCGCCCTCGCCGACACCGGCGAGGTGGACGCCGGGCCGGGTCACGGGACCGCGGTGGTGTGCGCGGGCCGGGGGACGCACCCGGTAGGGCGTCCGGCCGCGCGCTCCGGTCTGGTGGGGCCGGTCCATGAGCCCCTGTACCCCGGGCGCCGCGACCTGAGTCACCATCACCTCCGCACGGTGTCGTGCAGGTGCAGGACCCGGTCGCCGCGGACCACCGCGTCGGGGTCCTCCAGCAGCACGGTGCCCGTGTGGGCGCCGAAGAAGCGGACCCCCTCGCCGAGCACCACCGGCGCGACGTCCATGACCACCTCGTCGACCAGGCCCGCCGAGAACGCCTGCCCGCCGAGGTCTCCGGCCGTGATGCACACCGCCCCTGCAGCCGGTCGAGCGCGACCTCCGGCGACGGCGCACCGGCGAGCAGATCCGTGAGGCGGTGCCGGTCCCGCCAGAGCTCGCCGCCCGCGACGTCCTCGTCGACCAGCTCGTCGGCCGGTATCCCGGCGAGGCCGCCGAGCACGCCCGGCCGCAGCCGGACGCCGACCACGGTGCCGCCCGCCGGGATGTCCCGGTACGTCGCCGCGGTCAGGACGCCGAGCAGGCGGGGCTCCTCGCCGAGCACGCAGCGCACCTCGGCGCCGCCGTGCGGCACGTACCGCTGCGCGACCGGCGCGTCGCCCACCTACTGGATCCAGACCGACGACGCCACCGCGGCGAGCGCCGGGGCGGGCGCCCGGTCCCGGTACGTCGATCCCGTGCTCACTCCCGCATCGTGGCGCTGAGGTCTACCGCGGCACCACCGCCGACACCGGGCGGGCCCAGGACACCCGCCCGTCGCCGGCGACGGGGATGGCGGCGCCGCCGGTCACCTCGGGCCGCAGCGTGGCCTGGCCGAGCCCCCGCACGCGGGCCAGCACCTCGCGCCCGGCCCGGCCGCCGTCGCCCGTCACCAGGCCCTGCGCGTCGAGCCCCGCGGCGCGGGCGAGGTCGACCGCCCGCGCGGCGGCGGGGCCCTGGGTGACGACGACCGCCGACGTGACGCCGAAGACGTCGTGGGCGCGGCGCATGGTGTGCCAGGTGTCGAAGCCCGCGTAGTCGGTGAAGACGTCCTCGGGCGCGACGCCGGCGGCGAGCGCGGTGTCGCGCATCGCGTCGGGCTCGTTGTAGTCGGGGCGACCGTGGTCGCCGGACACGAGCAGCTTCTGCACCCGCCCGTCGCGATAGAGCGCGACCGCCGCGTCGACCCGCTGGCGCACCACGGCGCCCAGCGTCCCGTCGGGGCGCACCAGCGACCCGGGCACGATCGCGACCTGGGCGGGGCGCACCGCGGCCACCTCGGCGGTCACGGCGTCGTCGGTGCGCGCCACGACCACGACGTTCGCCGCGGTGACCACGGCGACGGCGAGCAAGACGCTCGCCACGAGGATCGTCGCGAGGGCCCGCCACGGGCCCGCGCCGTCGTCGCTCACGGCAGGTGGGCGGCGAAGAAGGCGGCGAGGTGGTCGACGGCCTGGTCGACGTACGCGGGGACGTCGTACATCTCGTAGTGCCGGGCGCCCTCGACGACCAGCACCTCCTCGGCCGCGGGCGCCAGGCGGGCGAGGCGCTCGCCGTCGGCACGGGACCCGGTCGTCCCGACCTCGCCGCCGACCACCACCTGGACGGGCTGGGTGAGGAGCACGTCGGCGAGGTGGAAGGCGTCGAAGCCGAGGATCGCGGGGTCGCTGCGGACGTGGCGACGGTTGGTCGACCGGGGGTGGTGGCCCCGCGGGGTGCGGTAGTACTCGACGGCCTGGAGCAGGTCGACGTCGGTGACGCCGGCGGCCCGCGCGTCCTCGGGGGTGTCGGGCAGCCACGGACGGCGGGCGTCCGCGCCGGTCACGTCGGCGAGGGTCAGCTTCGCGAGCGCGTCGAGGGTGCCGGCGACGCCCTCGGGGGTCGCGGCCGCGGCGGCGCGGAACGCCCCGCCGATGTCCGACGGGACGACGACCCCCAGGGCGCGCAGGCGGTGGTCGGTCATCGCGGCCCGGACGGCGTAGCCCCCACCGGCACAGATCCCGAGCATCCCGAGGCGCTGCGGGTCGATCCCCGGCCGGCGGACCAGGTGGTCGACGACCCACCGCAGATCGGCGACCCGCTCGGCCGGGTCCTCGAGGTCGCGGGGCTCGCCGCCGCTCTCCCCCTGGAAGGCCGGGTCGAACGTGACCGCGACCCAGCCGCGGTCGGCCAGCCGTCGCGCGTAGTTCGCCCCGATCTGCTCCTTGACGCTGCTGCCCGGCGTCGCGAGCACCAGCGCGGGGAGCGCCGCCGCCCCGTCGAACCCGTCGGGCACGTGCAGGTGCGCGGCGAGGTCGATCCCTCCGCGGTCGATCGACGTCGAGATCACCGACGACACAGGACTCCTCTCGTGGATGGGGTGCGCGCCGTCAGTGCGGCGCGGCGGCCGGGGCGCCGATGACCGACAGCAGCTGGAGCTTCTCGTGGCTCTCGCTGCCCGGGACGGCGGTGTAGACGAGCAGCAGGTGGGACTGCTCGGGGTCGAGCAACGTCTGGCAGTGCAGCTCCAGCGCGCCGACCTCGGGGTGGACGAGGCGCTTGAGGTCGCTGGAGCGCACGCCGACCTCGTGCGCCTCCCACAGCGCGCGGAACTCCTCGCTCTGCGGCAGCAGGAGCTCGGCGAGGCGGGCGGCCCGCGAGCCCGGGCCCCGCAGCGTCACGGCGGAGCGCAGGCTCGAGACGTAGCGTCGCGAGAGGAACGCGTGGTCCTCCGGCGGGTACAGCGCGCGCGTGGCGGGGTCGGTGAACCACCGGTACCCGATGCTGCGCGCCGGCCCGGTGTACGCGGTGGTGTCCCCGGTGAGCGCCACCCCCATCGGGGTCTGGCGCAGCGTCTCCCCCAGCTCGCTGACGATCTCCGCGGGGGTGTCGACGAGCCGGTCGAGGATGCGCAGCAGGCCCGGGCTGATGTGCTCGCTCGCCGGACCCCGCACCGGCGGCTGGTGCCCGGCGAGCCGGAACAGGTGGTCGCGCTCGTCGAGCGAGACGTGCAGGCCCTGGGCGATCGAGGCCATCATCTGCTCCGAGGGCTGCGGGCCGCGCTCGCGCTCCAGGCGCGCGTAGTAGTCGGTCGACATGTGGCACAGCGCCGCGACCTCCTCGCGCCGCAGCCCGCTCGTGCGGCGACGCTGCCCGCGCGGCAGACCGACGTCCTCGGGCTGCAGCGACTCGCGACGGCGCCGGAGGAACGCCGCCAGCCCGGCTCGATCGATCATCGTCGTCCCGTCTCCCGCCCGTCTCCCGTGTCCGGTTCCTTCCTATCGCCGGACCCCGTGGGCCAGCCACGGATCGTCGATCCCCCCGTGCGCGCACGGGATGGGACACGGGACGAGGGGGATGTACATTCTCAGCGGGTGCACCCAGCCGCCCTCCTCCCCTCGGCGCGCCCGGCGGAGGCAGCGGCGCGTACCTCGCGAAAGGCAGTCCCTCGATGACGGCGGACGACCTCCGGTCCTCGGACAACGACCTCATGGTCACCATGCGGGCCGCGCTGCAGGACCTCATCGACAAGCGGAGCATCCGCGACCGGGACACGCTGCTCTCCCAGCTGGTGACCGCGGCGGTCGCCCTCGTCCCGACCGCCGCCGGGGGCGGCATCTCCCGCACCGAGGAGCGCGACGTGCGCTCCAGCCACGCGACGGACCCGGCGGTGCGCCGGCTCGACCAGCTCCAGAGCGAGCTCGGCGAGGGCCCGTGCGTCGAGGCCGCGGACGAGCCGCCGGAGAACGGTGTCCTGCTCGCCCGCGACCTGGGTGGGGAGGACGCCTGCCGCTGGCCGCGCTTCGCCCCGTGCGCCGTCGACGCCGGCTTCCGGTCGATCCTCTCCGCGTCGATGACCGGGAGCACCGGCGGGCGACGCGCAGCGCTCAACCTCTACGCCGCCGAGCCCGACGCCTTCGACGAGCACGCCGTCGTGACCGCCGGGGTGTTCGCCGGCCACGCCGGCGCGCTGCTCTACGGCGCCGACCACGCCCAGCTGCTCGGGGCCGCCCTCGACAGCCGCGACACCATCGGCCAGGCCAAGGGCATCCTCATGGAGCGCTTCGTGCTCGACAGCGACGAGGCGTTCGCGCTGCTGGTCACGTCGTCGCAGGACACCAACATGAAGCTCGCCGACGTGGCCCGCTGGGTCGTGACGGAGGCGGCCGAGCGCCGGGCCGAGCGCGAGTAGCCGCCCCGGCCCCTCATTCCGGGAGGACGACGACCTTGCCGCGCAGGGTGCCGGCGGTGGCCTCGGCGTGGACCGTCGCCAGCTCCGGCAGGGACACCCGCCGGTCGACGTCGACGTGCAGCTCGCCGCGGTCGACCAGGGCCACCAGGTGCGCCAGCTGCTCGGCGTCGCTGCGGACGAAGAGGTCGACCGCGCGCACGCCGCGCTCCTCGTCGGCAGGCGCCGGCGTCCGGGGCACGGTGTTGACGACCACGCCCCCGTCGCGGACCCGACCGACGAGCGCGCTGAGCTCCTCGGGGGTGACCGGGGCCAGGTTGACCAGGACGTCGACCGGCTCGGCGACCGCGGCCGCGACGTCGGCGGTGGTGTGGTCGACGACCTCGTCCGCACCCTGCGCGCGCAGGCGCTCGGCGCTGCGCGGGCTCGCGACCGCGATCACGTGGGCCCCGGCGTGCTTCGCGAGCTGCACGGCGTAGCCGCCGACACCCCCGCCCGCGCCGTTGACGAGCACGCGATGCCCGGCGGTGACCTTCGCGTCGTCGACCAGCGCCTGCCAGGCGGTGAGCCCCACCATCGGCAGGGCGGCGGCGTCGGCCAGCGGGATGCTCCGCGGCGCGCGCGCGAGGACCGCGGCCGGGGCGACCACGTACTCCGCGGCCGCGCCGTCGGCCACCATCGGCAGGAAGCCGACGACCTCCTCGCCGACGGTCACCCCGTCCACGCCCTCGCCCAGCGCGTCGACCGTGCCGGCGACCTCGATGCCGGGCACGTGCGGCAGAACCACCGGGAAGGGACCCTGCAGGTAGCCGCCGCGGATGCCGTCGTCGACCAGGTTGAACGCCGACGCCGCGACGCGCAGGCGCACCTCCCCCGCCCCCGGGACGGGCTGCTCCACGTCCTCGTACCGCAGGACCTCCGGGCCGCCGTACTCGTGGAAACGCACTGCCTTCATCGCCGGGCCGTCCTCTCGAGACCACACTGCTCGCGCGAGGTGCTTCGAACTCGAAGTACCTGTGACCGACGCTAGACCTGCTTCGACTTCGAAGCAACTAGGCTCGGGTGATGTCCGACCCACCGCTCGTCCCGCCCCACGAGGTGGACCCCGTGCGGCTCGGCGCCTACTTCGCGCTGATCGAGGTGACGAGCCTGCTCCGCCACGCGATCGAGCAGCAGCTGCACGAGGACGGCGGCCTGACCTTCGTGCGGTTCCAGGTCCTGATGCGCCTGCACCGGTCGCCGACCGGCAGCCATCGCATGACCGACCTGGCCGACGCCATCGTGGTCAGCCGCAGCGGGCTGACCTACCAGGCGGGCCTGCTCGAGAAGGCCGGCCTGGTGGCACGCAGCCCGTCGCCGGACGACGAGCGCGGGGTCACGATCACCATCACCGACGCCGGCCGCGCGCTGCTCGGGCGGGTGCTGCCCGGCCACGAGGAGGTCGTCGGCGACCTGCTCTTCGAGCCGCTCTCCCGCGCCGACGCGCGGGCCCTCGCCGACCTGCTCGCGCCGGTGCGCGACCACATGCGCGCCGCGCCACCCCGGTCGGCGTCGCGCCGCCGCGCACGTCCCACGGCGGAGGGGTGACGGCCCGGGGCGGTCAGCCCCGGCGCGCCAGGCCCACGGCCACGACGAGGACCATCGCCGCGGCGCCCGCGAGGAGGGCCTCGGCGGCCCCGAGCAGCAGGCCCAGCGTCGCGACCAGCGCGATCGCGCCGACCAGCGCGACGGCGAATCCGCGCACGCCGGCTCCGATGTCCCGTGGCCCAGGAAGCGGACCCGGTGCCAGGCGCGCGGCGAGGTCCGGGTCCGTCCGCGCCAGGTCGGTGGCGAGGGCGCGGAGGACCCGGTCGTCGCGGTTCACCGGTTGCGGGGGTCGGAGCCGGGCAGGTGCTCCTGGCCGGCCTGTCCCGCCGCCGCTTCGCCCATGCTCGGCGCGCCGGAGCCGACGTGCGCCTCCAGCCGCATCCGCTCCGCGAGGTGCGGGTAGTGCAGCTCGAACGCGGGGCGCTCGGAGCGGATGCGGGGCAGCTCGGTGAAGTTGTGCCGCGGCGGCGGGCACGACCTCGCCCACTCCAGCGAGTTGCCGTGCCCCCACGGGTCGTCGACCTCGACCGGGCGGCCGAAGCGCCAGCTGTGGAAGACGTTCCACAGGAACGGCAGCGTCGAGGCCCCGAGGATGAACGCCCCGATCGTCGAGATCGTGTTCAGCAGCGTGAACCCGTCGCTCTCCAGGTAGTCGGCGTACCGGCGCGGCATGCCCTCGTTGCCCAGCCAGTGCTGCACCAGGAACGTCAGGTGGAACCCGACGAACGTGAGCCAGAAGTGGAACCTGCCGATGCGCTCGTCCATCATCCGGCCGGTCATCTTCGGGAACCAGAAGTAGATGCCGGCGTAGGTCGCGAACACGATCGTGCCGAACAGCACGTAGTGGAAGTGGGCCACCACGAAATAGGTGTCCGAGAGGTGCCAGTCGAGCGAGGGAGCACCCAGGAGGACACCGGTCAGACCGCCGAGCAGGAACGTGACGAGGAACCCGAGAGCGAACAGCATCGGCGTCTCGAACGTCAGTTGCCCCTTCCACATCGTGCCGATCCAGTTGAAGAACTTGATGCCGGTCGGCACGGCGATGAGGAAGGTCGTGAAGGCGAAGAACGGCAGCAGGATCGCGCCCGTCGCGTACATGTGGTGGGCCCACACCGCCACCGACAGCGCACCGATCGCGAGCGTCGCGAAGATGAGCGTCTTGTACCCGAACACGGGCTTGCGACTGAACACCGGGAAGATCTCGGTGACGATGCCGAAGAAGGGCAGCGCGACGATGTAGACCTCGGGGTGGCCGAAGAACCAGAACAGGTGCTGCCACAGGATCACGCCGCCGTGCTCGGCGGCGAAGATCTGGCTGCCGAGGTGGCGGTCGGCGGCGAGCCCCAGCAGGGCGGCCGTCAGGATGGGGAACGCGAGCAGCACGAGGAACGTCGTGACCAGGATGTTCCAGGTGAAGATCGGCATCCGGAACATCGTCATGCCGGGCGCGCGCATGCAGGCGATGGTCGTCACGAAGTTGACCGCGCCGAGGATGGTGCCGAGGCCGGACACCACCAGGCCCAGGATCCAGAGGTCCTGGCCGAGCCCCGGCGTGTGCACCGCCGTCGAGAGCGGTGTGTAGGCGAACCACCCGGCGGCCCCGGCGACGGAAATGGCGACGAGGTGGGAATCGCGAGCGCCATGAGGAGTTGACACTCACCGACCGAGACGGCGATGCGGTGGACCAGACGGGGGTGCACCGGTTGCGGGCAACGCCAACACCGCCCGCGGAACGGGGCAGTCTCAGAGCAGGCCGTGCGCCCGGGCGTTGGTGATGACCTGGGCGCGGTTGCGGGCGTCGAGCTTGCGCATGACGTTGTGCAGGTAGGTCTTCACCGTGTTCGGCGAGAGCCGCAGCCGCTCGCCGATCTCGCCGTTGGTGTGCCCGGCGGCGACGAGGCGCAGGACGTCGTACTCGCGCGGGGTCACGGGCGCACCGGCGACCCCGGCCGCGTCGACCGCCGCCCCGCGGTAGGCGCCGGTGCGGGCGACCTGCCGGATCGCGTCGCCGAGCACCACCCCCGACGCGTCCTTGACCAGCAGCCCCACCGCGCCGGCCGCGAGCGTGGGCGCGACCGCCGAGTGCTCCGGGAACGCGGTGAACAGCAGCACGCGGCTCGCCGGCGACACCGCGCGCAGCCGCGGCACCACGTCGGCGGCCAGGGCGTCGGGCAGGCGCAGGTCCAGCAGCACGACGTCGGGCCGCTCCCGCGCGCACGCCGCCACCGCGCCGGCCGCGTCCGCGGCGTGGCCCGCCACCTCGATGTCGCTGTGTCGCCCGAGCGCCGTCACCACCCCGTCGCGGACGACGGGGTGGTCGTCGACGACCAGCACCCGCATCACGCCCGCGCGCACCCGTCAGCCCGGCAGCTCGAGACGCCACGTCGTCCCGCCCTGCGGGTCGGCCACGACGCGCAGGGTGCCGCCGAGCCGCGCGACCGCCTCCGTGGTCGTGGCCAGGCCGACGCCGGGCGCGTGGTCGCGGGGCAGGCCGTCGCCGTCGTCGGTGACGGCGACGACGAGCCCGCCGCCCGCGCGGGCCGCGAGGCTGACGACGACGGCCGCGGCGTGCGCGTGCTTCTCGACGTTGAGCAGCGCCTCGCGGACGGCGGCGACGACCACCTCGGTGCGCGAGGGCGCCAGCTCCGGCGGGTCGTCGAGCACCACCAGCTCCGCGGGCACGCCGGTGCGGTCGCTGAACGCCGAGCAGTCCGCGCGCAGGGCGACCGAGAGCGCGAGCGCGGCGGGCGAGGCCCGCAGCGTGCGCAGGGAGTCGCGCAGCGCGGCCGACGCCTCGCTCGCCTGGTCCTGCAGGCGGCGCAGGCGGTCGGCGAGCTCCGGGTCGGCGCCGAGCGCGTCGGACAGGCCGGCGACGCCCGAGCCGATGGCGAAGAGCAGGGCGCCGACGCTGTCGTGCAGCTCGGCGGCCACGCGGCTGCGCTCCTCGTGCACGGCGACCTCGCGGGCCAGCCGCGCCCGCTCGGCGACGGCGACCGCGAGGGCCACCTCGTCGGCGACCGCCTCCGCCCGCGCCGCCGCGCGGCCGCCGAAGCTCCCGTCGGCCCGCGCGCCGACGGCGAGCACCCCGAGCAGCCGGTCGTCGCGCCGCACCGGCACGGCGAGGAGCCGCCGCACGCCCTCGAGGTCGATGAGCCGGTCGAAGGTGTGCGTGATCTCGGCGGAGCCGAAGTAGTCGTCGACCCAGGCGGGCGTCCCGGTGCCGTGGACCTTGCCGGTCAGGCCCAGCCCGCGCGACACCGACAGTCCCCGCAGCAGCCCGGTGCGGTCACCGGTGAGCTGGGCGAGGGTCAGCTCCGGGGCGTCGTCGTCGACGGGCTCGGCCAGCCACGCCACGTCCCCCTCGGTGGCGAGCAGGTCGAGGGCCGCCCGCACCGCCGCGCGCCGGTCGAGCAGGCCGACGAGCTCGGCGTGCGCCCGCGCCACCGCGTCTGCCACCACGTCTGCCACCGCGTCCACGACCGGGATTCAACGCCGACGGCGGGGTCGTGTCACGGCGTGAACTGCTTGATCAGTTCGCGGCGCATGATCTTCCCCGTCGACGTCGCCGGCAGCGCCTCGACGAACCGCACGAGCCGGGGCCGCTTGTAGGCGGCGAGGTGCTCGCCCGCGTACGCGAGGAGCTCCTCCTCGGTGGGGTCGGTGCCCGCCACCGGGACGACGTAGGCGCAGGCCAGCTCGCCGCGGACGGCGTCGGGCACCGGCCCCGCGGCCACCATCGCGACCTTGGGGTGCGCGGCGAGGACCCGCTCGACCTCGGCCGGGTAGACGTTGTAGCCACCCGTGATGATCATGTTCTTGCGGCGGTCGACGACGAACACGTGGCCGGTCGCGTCCATCGTCGCGACGTCGCCGGTGTGCAGCCAGCCGTCCGGTTCGATCGTCTCGGCGGTCGCCTCCGGGTTGCCGTGGTAGCCCGACATGACGATCGGGCCGCGCACCATCAGCTCCCCCGGCTCGCCGGCCGGGGCGTCGCGGGAGACGTCCTCGAGGTCGGCGATCCGCAGCTCGATGCCGGGCAGCGCCACCCCGATCGAGCCCGGCACCGGCGGCGCGTACAGGGCGTGCGTGGTGCCCAGTCCCGCCACCTCGGTCATCCCCCACAGCTCGATGAGCGGGGCGCCCGACCGGTCCTGCCAGCGCTCGATCGTCGAGAGCGGGATCGTCTGCCCGCCGACCGTGCAGCGGGTCAGCGACGACAGGTCGGCGTCCGCGAGGCCGGGGTCGGCGAGCAGCATCGCGTACATCGCCGGCACGCCCTCGAAGAGCGTCGCGCGGTGCTCGCCGATGAGCCGCAGCGCCTCGCCCGGCGCGAACCGCTCCATGAGCACGACGGTGCCGCCGGCGAGGAAGGTCCCGTTGATGACGACGTTGCCGTAGACGTGCGGGGCCGGCAGGGCCGTGACGACGACGTCGTCGGGCCGGCGCCCGTGCATCGTCGCGGTGAGCGCGCAGTTGAGCAGCACCGCGCGGTGGCTCTGCACCGCGCCCTTCGGGTGGCCGGTGGTGCCGGACGTGTAGCCGATGGTCGAGGGGGCGTCGGGGTCGACGGTGATCTGCGGGACCGGGTCGTCGCCGGTCAGGAGCTCGTCGAACGCGACCGCGCCGTTCGCCTCCCCGAACGCGACGACCATCTGCAGCTCCGGCAGGTCCCGCGTCAGCTCGAGGACCGTCGGTGCCTGCTCGGCGCTGGTGAACACCGCGGCCGCGCCGCAGTCGCGCAGCACGAACGCCAGCTCCTCGGGGGTGAGCATGACGTTCACCGGGTTCACGACCGCGCCCGCCTTCAGCGCGCCGTGGTGGGCGACGACCCACTCCCACCGGTTCTGCGCGTACAGCGACACCGGCCGGCCGGCCCGCACCCCCCGCGCCGCGAGCCCGGCGGCCACGCGGTCGCTCAGCGCGTCGAGCTCGGCGAAGGTGAGCGTCCGCGTCGCGGTCACCAGGGCCGGCTTCGCGCCGAAGCGCGCGCCGACCGAGGGCAGGATGTCGCCGGGTCCGTCCATGACCGGGACGACACCGCACCGCGGCCCCGCGCGGCACACCCGAACGGGTGTGGCGGTGGCGTCGTCCCTGCGTACGGTCGGGGCGCATGACGGTCACGGCACGCACGACGACGGCGTCGGCAGGGGTCCTCGACCAGGACCAGCTCGGGCACCTGAAGCACTGGGACGACCTGTCCCGGCGGCTGCCGCACGACTGGTCGCTCATGCAGGGCAAGGGCGCCGGCGAGGACGACTTCGGCAGCTACCGCTTCCAGCTCGCGTACATGGTCTACGGGCTCGCGCTCGCCCACCGCCACCGCCTGCCCGCCGCGCCCGGCCTGTTCCGGCCGACGATCCAGCGCCTCGTCGAGAAGCTGCTCATGCCCGACGTGTGGCTCTACTGGCGCGACGTCTCCCGCGGCGGGATGGTCATGAACGCCCACCTCTCGGACGGCTACCACGAGGAGTGGGACCCGGTGGTGCGCGACAACATCATGTACTCCGCCTACGTGCAGTCGTGCTCGCTGCTGCACGACCACCTCTTCGCCGACGACCGCTACGCGCAGCCGGGCGCGCTGACCTTCGAGCACTGGTCGTTCTTCTGGGGTGGCGAGCCCAAGCGCTTCGTCTACGACCGCGAGACGCTCAACGAGCACCTCTACTGGCAGATGGTGCAGAACGGCTACCTCGGGATCGCGTGCGAGCCGAACTGCGTGTTCCAGATCTGCAACCAGCCCGCGATCCTCGGCTTCCGGCTCCACGACGTGATCACCGGCGGCGACCGCGCCACCGAGGTCGTCGCCGGCTACCAGCAGGCCTGGGCGGACTTCGGCCGGCTCGACGACACCGGGCACTACAACCAGATGATCCTCGAGGACTCGAGGGTCGTGCGGCCCAACGCGCTGCAGGCGCCGTGGGTGGACGCCTGGTGCGGGGCGCTGATGAACACCTGGAACCACGACTTCGTCCACGAGCACTACCCGCGCCAGGTCGCCGACTTCCTCGAGCCCGGGCCCGACGGCACCCTCTCGGTCCGGTCGACGCCCGCCATGGAGGTCATGGGCCAGACCGTCGTCAACGACACCTGCGACCTCGGCTGGGTGGCGGCGTGGGCGTCGGAGATGGGCGATCACGCCACCCTCGACGGCGTCCTCGCCCACGCCGACCGCTTCATGGCGCCGACCTGGCGCGACGGCGCGCTGTACTACCCGCGCAACGACACGAAGACCGACGCCGAGGGCCACCGCACGGAGATCGAGCCGATGACCGGCAACGTCCTGCTCGGCTACGCGCGCCTGAACGTGCCCGACGGGCTGCACGAGCTCTACCAGCACCCGTGGGGCCCGGAGCACTTCGCCGAGCCCGCGCTCACCGAGGTCGGGCGGGACGTCGAGGTCAGCCGCGCGGAGGTCGTCGACGGGGTGCTGCACGCCCGGCTCCGCCGCCGCGGTGTCGAGGACGGCCTCGAGGACGACGGCGCCGTGGTGCTCGGGCGCGTGCCCGAGGGCGCCCGGCTGCGGGTCGACGGCCAGGAGGTGGCGGCGACGCCGGTGGCCGAGGGCCTGCGCCTCGACGTCCCCGCCGGCCCGGCGCACGACGTCGAGCTCGTGCCGTGAGCGCGCCGACCGGCCGGCCCACCCGGGTCGCCTTCGCGCTCGTCGACCACGACGGGCACCCCGTCACGCTCGAGGACCACCGCGGCTCCTGGCTGCTGGTGCAGTTCGGGTTCACGTCGTGCCGCGTCGTCTGCCCACGGGCGCTGACGAAGCTCTCGGCGGCGCTCGACGAGCTGGGGCCGCTCGCCGCGCAGGTGCGGCCGCTCTACGTCAGCGTCGACCCGGAGCGCGACACCCCCTCTGTGATGCGCGCGTTCCTCACCGCGTCGTATCCCCGCTTCACCGGGCTCACGGGCACCCCGGAGCAGGTCGAGGCGGCCAAGGACGCCTTCCGCGTGTTCGCCCGACGCCGCCCCGACCCCGAGGACCCCGACGGCTACGCCGTGCCGCACACGGCGATCACCTACCTCGTCGGCCCCGACGGGGAGCTCGCGCGCCACTGGCCCGACACCGCGACGGCGTCCACGATCGCCGCCGACCTCGCCGACGTCCTGCGCCCGTCAGGGGGTCACGGCACCCCTCACGCGTAGGTCGCGAGCCGGCGCGTGAGGAGCGCGGGGTCGGGGGCGACCCCGAGGCCCGGACCCTGCGGCACCGCGATGTGCCCGTCCTCCACCACGACCGGGTGGGCGGGGTCGTAGTGGGTCGCGACGCGGTCCTGGGCGATCCAGGTGCCCTCGAGCAGCCGGGGTTCGACGGTGGCGGCGAGGTGCACGCACGCGGCGGCGATCACGGAGCCGCCCCAGGCGTCGTCGACGGTGTGGGGCAGGGAGCGCAGGGCGCACAGGTCGCGCGCCTGCGCCGCCCGGGTCGGACCGCCCAGGCGGGTCACCTTGAACGCGAACGCGTCGGCGAGCCCGTCGCTGATCGCGCGCAGGACGACGTCGACGTCCTCGGTGTTCTCGTCCAGCGCGACCGGGTGGGCGAGGCGTCCGCGCAGCAGGGCCATCTCCGCGAGCGTGTTGCAGGGCTGCTCGAGCACGAAGGGGATGTCGGCGGTGAGCCGGTCGAACTGCACGGCGTGCGCCACGGTCATGCCGCGGTTCGCGTCCACCGCGAGGCGCGCCCGGTGCCCGACGGCCTCCCAGGTGCGCCGGACGACGTCGACGTCCTGCGCGAGGTCCCGCCCGCCGAGCTTCACCTGCACCCGCGTGTAGCCCTCCGCGACCTTCTGCGCCGCGAGCCGGGCGCTGTCCTCGGCCGGGCCCACGGGCACCGCGTAGTAGGCCGGGACCCGGTCGACGAGGGCGCCGCCGAGCAGCGTCGAGACCGGGACACCGAGGTCCTGGCCGAGGAGGTCGAGCACCGCGATGTCCAGGGCGGCCTTGACGTAGCCGTGCCCGGCCAGCAGCGCGTCCATCCGCTGCGCGAGCCGGCGGGGCGAGGTGATCTCCGTCCCGACGAGGCCGGGCGCGATCTGCTCGAGGCCGGCGCGGGCGCCGAGGGCGTGGTGGGGCTGGTAGACCGGGCCCAGCGGGCAGGTCTCGCCCCAGCCGCTGCGCCCGTCGTCGGTGACGACCTCCACGAGCGTGCTGTCGAGCTCCTCGAGGGTCACGTGCGACATCCGGTAGGCGTCCCCGAGCACCGGGAGCAGGGCCTGGTGGACGTGGACGCGCTGGATCTTCACGGGGTGCACTTCCTGTCGGTCGGGAGGTCAGGTCGCCGCCAGCAGCGGCAGCACCTCGCGGGTGAAGAAGCGCCCGTCGGCGGGGTTCGACAGCATGCGCGCGACCGACTCCGGCGGCACCCACCGGGCCTCGGGGTTGGCCGGGTCGAGCGGTGCGAGCGTCGCCTCGGGGCTCCGGAAGAGGAAGAGCGTGATCGTCTTGCTCTCGGGCAGCCCGTACCGGAAGCCGAGCCGGGTGTAGGAGCCGAGCTCGCGCACCATCTCGAGGTCGGCGAGCCCGCACTCCTCGTGGATCTCGCGTCGTGCGGCCTCGAGCACGTCCTCGCCGTCCTCGAGGTGACCCTTCGGCAGCGACCACGTCCGCGCCCGCTGCCGCACGACCGCCACCCGTCCGTGCGGGTCGACGACCACCCCACCCGCCGCCTCACTCCGGAACACGGCGTCCAGTGTCGCCCGTCCGGGTCCCCTGCCGCTCGTCGGGATGACCCCTGGTGAGCGAACGGCTCCGCTCCGTATGGTGTCCGTCACACGAATTTCACCTGGCCGCACAACGGAGGGCTGGAGGTCGAGAGCATGGCGGTGGACCCGGGCGAACGCCCCGCCCCGACCGCGGCGGAGACCCGCCGGGTCGCGGGCGCGACGCTGATCGGCACGTCGATCGAGTGGTTCGACTTCTTCGTCTACGGCGCGGCAGCCGCGCTGGTGTTCAACAAGCTGTTCTTCCCGACGGCGAACCCGCTGACCGGCACGCTGCTCGCGCTGTCGACGTTCGGCGTCGGGTTCGTCGCCCGCCCGTTCGGCGGCGTGATCTTCGCGCACTTCGGCGACCGGATCGGACGCAAGTCGATGCTGGTCCTGTCCGTGGTGATGATGGGCGGCGGGACGTTCCTCGTCGGCCTGCTGCCGACCTACGCGACGATCGGCATCGCCGCGCCGATCATCCTCGTGCTCCTGCGCATCGTGCAGGGCATCGGCCTGGGCGGGGAGTGGGGCGCGGCCGCGGTGATGGCCGTCGAGTACGCGCCGCCGCACCGTCGCGGGTTCTTCGGCAGCTTCCCGCAGACCGGGGTGCCGGCCGGCATGCTCATCGCCAACACCTCGCTGCTGCTCATGTCGGCGATCGTGTCCGACGAGGCCTTCCTGTCCTGGGGCTGGCGGGTGCCGTTCCTGGCCTCGATCGTGCTGGTCGCCGTCGGCATCGTCATCCGGCTGCGGGTGGCCGAGTCGCCGGTGTTCGAGCAGGCGAAGTCGGCCGGGAAGATCGAGCGCCAGCCGGTGCTCGCGGTGCTGCGCCGCCAGCCGGGCAACGTCCTGCGGGCCGCCGGCCTGCGCTTCGCCGAGAACAGCACCTTCTACATCCACACCACCTTCGTCCTGACCTACGGGACGGTCGTGCTCGGGATGCAGCGCGGCGACCTGCTGCTCGCGGTCATCATCTCGTCGGCGATCGGGCTGGCGAGCATCCCGTTCTACGGCTGGGCCTGCGACCGCTTCGGGCGGAAGCCGGTGGTGCTCTGGGGCTCGCTGGTGCTGCTACTCATGAGCTGGCCGTACTTCTGGGCGCTCGACACCCGCTCGGTCCCGCTGATCGTCCTGGCCACCGTGATCGCGGTGAACGTCGGCAACTCGGCGGTCTACGCGCCGCAGCCCGCGTACTTCTCCGAGCTCTTCGAGCCCGAGGTGCGCTACAGCGGGGCGTCGATCGGGGCGCAGGGCGCGAGCGTGTTCGCCGGCGGCCTGGCCCCGGTGATCGCCACCGCGCTGCTCGACGCCACCGGGGGCTACGACTGGATCGCGGTCTACATGTCCGCGATGGTGCTGATCACGATCGTCGCGGCGCTGCTCTCGCCCGACCCGTACCGGGCGTCGCTGCGCACGGGCGAGCCGGTCCCGGTGTAGGCGGACGTGCGCGGCGGCGGGAGGCCCGCCCCTCCGGGAGCCCCCCGCCGCCGCGCGTCCGCCCGCCTCAGTGGATGTGCGAGCCGCCGTTGACGTCGTAGGTGACGCCGGTGACGTAGCCCGACTCCTCGCGGCACAGGTAGGTGATGAGGTCGGCGACGTCGTCGACCCGCCCGTTGCGCCCCACCGGGATGCCGTCGAGCAGCGCTGCCTTGCGCTCGCCCTCGAGGGCGCCGCCGGTGATGTCGGTGTCGATGAGGCCCGGCGCGACGCTGTTGACCGTCACCCCCGACGGGCCCAGCTCGCGGGCCAGGGCGCGGGCGAACCCGAGCTGCGCGGCCTTCGCCGCCGAGTAGGCGACGCCGCCGAAGACGCCGCCGCCGCGCTCGGCGGACACCGAGGACAGGAACACGATCCGCCCGAAGCCGCGGGCGGCCATGCCGGGCGCGAGGCGGCGGGTGACGTTGTAGGCGCCGCGGACGTTCACCGCGAAGACCCGGTCCCACTCGGGGTCGGTGACCTCGAGGAACGGGACGGGCGAGGTGATGCCGGCGTTGTTGACCAGCGCGCCCACGGGCGGCAGCGCGGCGTCGAGGGTGGCGAGCGCGTTCTCGACGGAGGTCTCGTCGGTGACGTCGGCGGCGACGCCGAGCGTCCGGACGCCGTGGGCGGCGGCGACGTCGTCGGCGGTCTCCTTCGCGCCGGCCTCGTCGAGGTCGAGCACGGCGACGTTCCACCCCGCGGCGGCGAGGGCGTGGGCGGTGGCGCGGCCGATGCCGCGGCGGGAGCCGGCGCCGGTGACGACGGCGGTGCGGTCGGTGACGGTCATGGGTCTGCTCCGGGTCTCAGGCGCTGGGCGGGGTGGGGTCGGCCGGCCAGGGGGCGCGGTCGGAGAGCTCGGCCCTGACGCGCGCGACCAGCGCGTCGGTCGACAGGCCGTAGCGGTCGTGCAGCGTGGGCAGGGCGCCGGCGGCGAGGAACTCGTCGGGCAGCCCGACCTGGCCGAGGCGGGTGCCGATGCCGGCGAGCGCGATCGTCGACGCGACGGCCTCGCCGAGCCCGCCGACGACGGTGTGGTTCTCGCAGGTCAGGACCAGGCGGTCGGACCGCGCGGCGCGGATGACGGCCTCGCGGTCGAGCGGCTTGATCGTCGGGACGTGGAGGACGGCGACGTCGACGTGGTCGGCCTCGAGGCGCTGCGCGGCCTGCAGCGCGCGCATCGTCATCAGCCCGGTGGAGATGAGCAGGACGTCGCGCCCGCTGCGCAGCTCGGCGGCCCGGCCGAGCTCGAAGCGGTAGTCGTACTCGTCCAGCACCGTCGGCACCTGGCCGCGCAGCAGCCGCAGGTAGGTCGGCCCGTCGTGGTCGGCGAGCGCCGGCACGGCCTGCTCGATGTCCACGGAGTCGCAGGGGTCGACGATCACCAGGTTCGGGCAGCCACGCAGGATCGCGAGGTCCTCGGTGGCCTGGTGGCTCGGGCCGTAGCCGGTGGTCAGGCCGGGCAGGCCGCCGACGACGTTGACGTTGAGCCCGGGCTCGGCGATGTCGAGGCAGAGGAAGTCGTAGGCCCGCCGCGTCGCGAACACCGAGTAGGTCGACGCGAACGGCACCAGCCCGACCTCGGCCATGCCGGCCGCGGCGCCGAGCAGCACCTGCTCGGCCATGCCCATCTGGAAGAAGCGGTCGGGGTGCGCGTCGCGGAAGACGTGCATGTCGGTGTACTTCGCGAGGTCCGCCGACATCCCGACGATCTCCGGGCGCTCCTGCGCGAGGCGGGCGAGCGCGTGCCCGAACGGCGCGGGGGTCGTGCGCTGGTCGGGGTCGGCGAACGAGGCGATCATCGCCGAGGTGGTCAGGCGCTTCGGTGCGGCGGTGGTCATCGGGCGTGTCCTTCCTTCAGCTGCTCCCGGGCGATGTCCCACTCGTGCGCCTCGACGCGCAGGAAGTGCGCCTTCTCGCGGGTCTCGAGCATTGGGACGCCGTGGCCGGGCGTGGTGTCGGCGAGCAGGATCGACGGGGCGGTGGGGTCGGCGGTCAGCTCGTCGCACGCCGCGACGAGGGCGCCGACGTCGTTGCCGTCGACGCGGCGGGTGGTCCAGCCGAAGGCGCGCCACTTCTCCTCGAGCGGGTCGACGCGCAGCACGCCGGCGGTCGGCCCGTCGGCCTGCAGGCCGTTGACGTCGACGACGGCGAGGACGGTGGACAGGCCGTGGTGGGCGCAGGCCAGGGCCGCCTCCCACGTCGAGCCCTCGTCGAGCTCGCCGTCGGAGAGCAGGTTGACGACGCGCGCGGGGTGGCCGCGGTGGCGCAGGCCCAGGGCCATGCCGGTGGCGACCCCGAGGCCGTGGCCCAGCGAGCCACCGGAGATCTCCATGCCGGGCGTGTACGAGGCCATCGCCGACATCGGCAGCCGCGAGCCGTCGGACCCGTAGGTCTCGAGCTCCTCGACCGGGACGATGCCCGCCTCGGCGAACGCGGCGTAGGCGGCGATCGCGTAGTGGCCGATGGACAGGAGGAACCGGTCGCGGTCGGGCCACTCGGGGTCCTCGGCGCGGAACCGGAGCACGTCGCCGAAGAGCACGGCGAGGACGTCGGCGACGCCGAGGGCCTGGCCGATGTAGCCCTGGCCCTGCACCTCGCCCATGTCCAGGGCGTGGCGGCGGATGCGGTAGGCGGCGTCGCGGAGGCGGGCGACGCGGTCGGTGGTGCTCTCGGTCGTGGTGTCGGTGAGCGTGGTCATGCGGGTCTCCTGCGCTCTCAGCGGGTGACGGAGGCGGTGGTGTCGGGACGGGCGGCCGGGGAACCGGTGGTGCCGGCAGCGGCTCGGCCGGCAGCCCGGTCGGCGGCCCGATCAGCGACGGCGGCCGCCTCCAGCGCGGCGACCTCCTCGCGCTGGCGCGGGCCCCACGTCTCGCGGGTCAGCAGCGTCGCGACGAGGCCGAGCAGGCCGTAGACGCTGATGAGCACGGCCGGCCCGATCCAGCCGAAGCCAGCGAACAGGGCGGTGGCCAGCAGCGGCGTGAAGCCGGAGACGACGGCCGAGAGCTGGTAGGCCAGCGAGGCGCCGGTGGTGCGGGTGCGGGCGGCGAACAGCTCCGAGAACCAGGCGCCCTGCACCCCGGCCAGCGAGTTCTGGCAGATCGCGTAGCTGACGACGAAGGCGAGCACGATGGCGATCGCGGCGCCGGTGTTCACCAGCAGGAACAGCGGGACACCCCAGAGCAGCGTGACGATCGTGCCGAAGAGGTAGACCGGCCGGCGCCCGACGCGGTCGGTGAGGGCGCCGAACCCGATCGTCGCGCCGATGCCGAGCGCCGAGGCGATCATCGTCGCGGTGAGGCTGACGCTGCGGTCGGCGAGGTCCTCGCTGGTCAGGTACGACAGGACGAACGTGACGGTGACGGCGTAGCCGGCGGTCTCGGTGACGCGCAGGCAGAAGGCGCGCAGGACGTTGCGCCAGTCGTCGCGCAGGACCTCGAGCAGCGGGTTCTTCGCGATCTCGCCCTCGTTCTTCAGCTCCTCGAACTCGGGCGACTCCTCGACCTTGAGGCGGATGACGATGCCGACCGCGATGAGGATCGCCGAGAGCAGGAACGGCACGCGCCACGCCCAGCCCTCGCCCAGCGGCACGCTGACGAGGAACGCGAGGTTCGCCAGGAGCAGCCCGACCGGGAAGCCGGCCTGCGTGATCCCCGTGTAGAGGCCGCGTTTGCGCCACGGTGCGTGCTCGAAGCACATGAGGATCGCGCCGCCCCACTCGGCGCCGAAGGCGAGACCCTGGACGACGCGGACGGCGACGAGCAGCACCCCCGCCCAGACGCCGACCTGCTGGTAGGTGGGCAGGACGCCGATGAGCACGGTCGCGATGCCCATGAGCAGCAGCGAGCCGACGAGCACGGGCTTTCGGCCGATCTTGTCGCCGAGGTAGCCGCCGATGATCCCGCCGAGCGGGCGGACGGCAAACCCGATGCCGAGGGTGGCGAAGGAGAGCAGGGTGCCCGAGAGCGGGTCGCTCGCCGGGAAGAAGACGGTGTTGAAGTACAGCGCGGCGGCGACGCCGAAGCCGATGAAGTCGTAGGTCTCGATGGTCGCGCCGACCGAGGCCCCGATCGCGACGCGCCGCTTGGCGGGCGTCCCCTCGACGGGGTGGGCAGCCGGGTCGGTGCTGGCGACGGTGCCCGAGGGCGGCTCGTGCCGGTCGTCCATGGTGATCTCCGCTGATCGTCTCGGATGCGAGGGAGGTGGCTGCCGCGCGTCGGCCGACCCCGTCAGTCGACTGTCAACAGTCGGCTGTTGGAGAACGATGGTGACGTCGCACGAGGGCGTCTGTCAACAGTCAGCAGACAACTCGTGGAGCGCGTTGACCTGCGACGATCACGCAGAGATCAGCGCGTGTAGCCGGGGCCTCCGGTGGTTACTGGCTCGTATCGCTCGCGGGGCGAGGGATACGAGCCAGTAACCGGGGTCGGGGCGGCGGCAGGCGTACCCGGACCGGGCTCGGCGGGGCGGCTCAGGCGTCGGCGGGCGCGAAGTGCTCGGCCGCGGCGGCCATGTGCTCGGTGACCACCGACCGGGCGGCGTCGAGCTCGCCGCGCGCGATGGCCTCGACGATCGGCGCGTGCCGGTCCCCCGCCATCATGATCGGCGAGCCCTCGGCGTCGCCGTTCATGATCGCCACGCGGATGCGGCCCTCGAGCGCGCGCCACGCCTCGACCAGCATCGAGTTGCCGGAGAGGCGGCAGAGCAGCAGGTGGAAGCCCAGGTCGGCCTCGACGCGCTGGGCGAAGTCGCCGGTGCCGAGGTCCGCGAGCGCGGCGCGCAGGGTGGCGACGGCCTCCTCGCGCCCGGGCGAGGCGATGATCTCGGAGACGGCGAGGCCCTCGAGCGCGGCCCGGACCCGGAAGAGCTCGCGCACCTCGGTGGCCGACAGCCGGTTGACGCGCAGCATGCCGCGGTTGCCGGCGGTGACCAGGCCCTCCTGCTGCAGGTGCCGCAGGGCCTCGCGCACCGTCCCGCGGCTGACCCCGAGGTGGGTCGAGAGCTCGACCTCGCCGAGGTGGTCGCCCGGCGCGTAGCGCCCGGAGGTGATCGCGGTGCGCAGCGCGGCGAGGGAGCGCTCGCGCAGCGTGCTGCGGTCCAGGCTCGTCAACGGCTCGGCGGCCACCCCGGGGTCCTCTCCCTCGTCCCCGGACAGCCTAGCGGCTCGTTGCCGACAGGTGGTGTGGCGACTGTCGACACGCGGGCGGTTCAGTCCTCCCGCAGCGCGCGGCGGAGGATCTTGCCCGTGGTGGTGCGCGGCAGCTCGTCCAGGAACGCGATCCCGGCCGGGACCTCGTGCGCGGCCAGCCGCGTCCGCACGTGCGCGCGCAGCTCGTCGGCCAGCTCCGGCGACGCCGTGACCCCCGGGCGCAGCACGACGAACGCCTTCGGGACCTGCCCGCGCCGCTCGTCGGGGACCCCGACGACCGCGGCCATCGCGACGGCCTCGTGACCGCCCAGACTCTGCTCGATCTCGCCCGGGCCGATGCGGTAGCCGGCGGAGGTGATGACGTCGTCCTTGCGGGACTCGAACCACACGTAGCCGTCGGCGTCCTGACGGGCGAGGTCGCCGGTGAGCAGCCACTCGCCCCGGAACTTCTCCGCGGTGGCCGTCGGGTTGCGCCAGTACTCCAGCATCGTCGAGGGGGTCCGGCGGTCGAGGGCGAGCTCGCCGACCGCGTCCAGCACCGGCTCGCCGTCGTCGTCGAGCACCACCGCGGTGAACCCCGGCAGCGCCTTGCCCAGCGACCCCGGGCGGACGGGGTAGACCGACGCGCAGTTGCCGATGCAGGCGTTGAGCTCGGTCTGCCCGTAGCCCTCGTTGACGGTCGCCCCGAAGAACTCCTCGCTCCACTTGAGCAGGTCGGCGCCCAGGGCCTCGCCGCCCGACGCGACCGAGCGGAACGCGAACCCGCCGCCCTCGATGCCCGACGCGCGGATGACCCGCAGGGCGGTGGCCGGCAGCAGGGTGAGCGTGACGTCGAACTCGCGCATGAGCCACACCGCGCGCTCCGCCGAGAACGCCGGCTCGCGGTCGACCACGACGGGCAGGCCGTGGAACCAGGCCGGCACGAGGATGTCCATGATCCCGGCGATCCAGGCCCAGTCGGCCGGCGACCACAGCACGTCGTGCGGCTGCGGGTAGAACTCGAAGATCGCCTCGAAGGCCGGCAGGTGCCCGAACACGATGCGGTGGGCGTGCAGCGCGCCCTTCGGGTCGCCGGTGGTGCCCGAGGTGTAGATGAGGAACGCCGGGTCCTCGGCGGCCGTGTCCACCGGGGTGAACGCCGGCGACGCGGCCGCCAGCGCGTCCTCGTACGACTCGGGGCCCTCGCCGCCGATGACCAGCAGCGGGACCGGCTCCCCGCCGTCGTCGAGCGCCTCCCGCACCCGGTCGGCGTTCGCCGCCGCCGTCACGACGGCCCTCGCGCCGGCGTCGCGCAGCCGGTAGCGCAGGGCGTCGGGCCCGAACAGCGACGACAGCGGCAGGGCGACCGCGCCCATCCGGAACATCCCGACGAAGCCGACGCCGGTCTCGAACGAGGCCGGGCTGACCAGCCCGACGACGTCGCCGCGCCCGACCCCGAGTGCGGCCAGCGCGTTCGCCAGCCGGTTCGCGGACGCGGTGACCTCGCCGAACGTGTGGTCGTGCGAGCTGCGGTCGCGCTCGACGATCGTCAGCGCGCGGGCCTCCGGGTCCTGCCGGTCGGCGCACGCCACCCCGAGGTTGAAGCGCTCCGGGATCGCCATCGTCGTGAAGTCGACCTGGCGCCAGAGCTCGTCGTAGCTCGAGGCCGGGCGCAGCAACGGGTGCTCCACGGCACCTCCCCGTGGTCCGCAGTGGTGGCAGCGGTCACACCGTAGGACGCTGCGCGCCGGGCTCGATAGCTCCGGTCGGTGACCTCAGCGGGCACCCGACGAGCGCTCGGGAGGGAAGGCCATCTGCGGGTGGTGGGGCACCTCGGGTGACGACGAGTCCAGCGGCACCGACACCGAGCGCACCAGCCCCAGCTGGGTCGACTGGCGCGGCAGGACGGCGTCGAGCAGCCAGTCCGCGGCCGTGCGCAGGCGGTTGCCGGGCATCGAGAGCAGGTGGTAGCCGCGGGCGACCGCCTTGGCGGGGAGGCCGGCCAGCCGCAGGTGCAGGGGGTTGGCGGCGGCGTCGGTGCTGCCGAGGTCGACCACGAACCCCAGGTCGCGGTGCCGGTACGGGCGCCGCCGCCCGCCGCTCAGCGACGCCGCGACGTTGCGGCCCGCGAGCTTGCCCTGCCGCTCGGCGTGCTGGGCCGTCATCGCGGTGTACTGGCCGGGCCGACCGGGGTCGGGAACCGCGGCCGCGTCGCCGCACGCGAACACGTCGGGGTGCCCGGGCACCTGGAGGGTCCGGTCGACGACGAGCCGGCCCTCGGCGAGCTCCAGGCCCACGCCCTCGATGAGCGGGTCGGGGCGGACGCCGACGCACCAGACGAGGGTGCGCGTCGGCACCTGCTCGCCGCCGCGCAGCCGCACGCCGTCCTCGGTCGCCTCCTCCACCGTCTCGCCGGTGCGGACCTCGACGCCGCGCTCGCGCAGGACCCGGGCGGCGGTGCGCCCGAGGTGCGGGTCGAGGCCGGAGAGGACCTCCCCGCGCGTGACGAGCAGCCAGCGCACGGCGTCGTCGTCCAGCCCGCGGGAGCGCGCGAGGTCGCGGGTGAACAGCACGCCCTGCGCGGCGACCTCGGTCCCCGTGTAGCCCGCGCCGACCACGACGAACGTGCAGCGGGCGCGGCGCTCCTCGGGGTCGTCGGCGCCGGCGGCCAGGTCGATCTGGCGGATGAGGTGGTCGCGCACGTAGAGCGCCTCGGGGATGCCGCGGAAGCCGTGCGCGTAGCGGCTCAGCCCGGGGATCGGCATGAGTTTGTGCACACTGCCGACGGCCAGGACGAGGCGGTCGTAGCCCGTGGTGTGGTGCCGGCCCTCCGGGTCCATCCACCGCACGGTCCGGCCCTCGAGGTCGACGTCGTCCACCTCGCCCTGGGCGTGCGACACCCCGCGCGGCAGGGTGTCGGCCAGCGAGACGGAGATCCGGCGCGGCTCCACCACACCGCTCGCGACCTCGGGCAACAGGGGCAGGTAGAGGAAGTAGTTGGTCGGGCTGACCAGGACGACCTCCGCGGTGTCGCCCACGGTGCGGGCCAGCGCCTTCACGGCGTTGTAGCCGGCGAACCCACCGCCCACGACGACCACCCGGGGCCGTCCGCCCGCCCGCTCCCCCGGTCGGTCCGCTGCCCCGATCCCGGCGCCGTCCTCGTCCCCTCGCGTCATGGCGGCAGGCCTCCCCCTGCGCTCCCGCCGCGAAACCGCGTGATCGCCGCCTACGCTGGGGACGTGCCCCTCGACGCCCGGCCGGCCTGAGGCCCTCGGTGCTGCGTCTCCGCACCCGGACCCGGACCACCGCCCGTCCCCTCGCGACGTTCACGACGGCGTCGGTCGCCTTCGTCGTCGCGTGCGCCGCGGCGGGGGTGCCCGCGCCGCTCTACGTCGTCTACCAGCAGACGTACGGGGTCTCGACGGTCGCGCTCACCGGCGCCTTCGCGATCTACATCCTGCCGCTGCTCGCGGCCCTGCTCTGCTGCGGCAGCCTGTCCGACCACCTCGGCCGGCGGTGGGTCGGCGTGCCGGCGCTGCTCGTCGGGGCCGTGGCGTGCCTCGTGCTCGCGACCGTCGACTCGGCGGCGCCGCTGATCGTCGGGCGCGCGGTCCAGGGGCTCTCGGTCGGGCTCGCGCTCTCCGCGCTCGGCGCGTTCGTCGTGGACCTGACGCCGCCGTCCCGCCCGGGGCTCGCCGGCGCGGTGACCAGCGGCGCCCCGCCCGGCGGGATCGCCATCGGGGCGCTGGCCTCGGGCGCCGCGGTGCAGCTCGCCCCGTGCGGCGCGCCGGTGTGGTCGTTCGTGGTCGTCGCCGCGCTGCTCGTGCTGGCGGCGCTCGCGGTGCTACTGCTGCCCGAGACGGTGACGCGCGGGAGCCGGGCGGCGGCCGTGCGGTCGCTGAAGCCGGTGGTCCGGGTGCCGGCGAGCGCGCGCCCGGTGTTCGCGCTGGTGTGCCTGCTCGTCGCCGCGACCTACGTGCTGGGCGGCTTCACCCAGGCGCTGTCCCCGTCGCTGGCGGTGTCGGTGCTGGGCCGGGGCGACCTGTTCAGCGGGGCGCTCACCGTCGCCGTCTACCACCTCGCGGGACCGATCGCGGGCCTGTCGGCGAACCGGCTGCGCGCGACGCGGGCGCTCGCGGGCGGGGCCGCGGGCCTGGTCGCGGGGGTCGCGGGGTTCGTGGGGGCGATCGCGGTGGGGAGCTTCGCCGCGTACCTCGCCGCCGCGATGGTCGCGGGGGCAGGCTTCGGCGTCGCGTTCGCCGGCGCCATGCGGGTCCTGCTCGAGCGCAGCCCGGACGGCGCGCACGCCGGCACCCTCAGCGCGGTCTACCTGTTCTGCTACCTCGCCGCGGCGGTCACGAGCATCCTCGCCGGCGTCGCCGTCGACGTGTGGGGCCTGGCGCCGGTGGCGGTCGTACTGTTCGGCCTGGTCATCGTCATGGTCGCGGTGGGGGCGGTCGGGTCCGTGCTGCGCGTGCGTTCTACTTGATCTTCTTCATCGTGAGGTGGGAGTCGATCCGGGCGAGACCCGGCGTCCGCCCGAGCCGGTCGGTCACGAACGCCTCGTAGGCCTCGAGGTCGCGCGTCGCGACGCGCACGAAGTAGTCGGGCAGGCCGAACATCCGGCGCATCTCGATCACCTCGTCGAACGCCGCCACCTGCTCCTCGAAGGCCAGGAACGCATCCCGGGCCTTGCTGACGAGGTCGATGTTGACCAGCACCTCGAAGCCGCGTCCCTCCACCGCGGGGTCGATGTCGGCGTGGTAGCCGACGATGACGCCGTCCTCCTCGAGGCGCCGCACCCGGCGCAGGCAGGGCGCCGGGGTGAGCCCCACGCGCTCGGCCAGCTCGACGTTCGGGAGCCGGGCGTCCCGGCGCAGCTGCGCGATGATGGCGCGGTCGATGGCGTCCACGCAACGATGATGCGCCATGGCGCCTGGCAGCGGGAGAGAACGCCATCGCGTGGCGCGAACCCCGGTCTAGCGTTGCTCCCGTGGAGAGCACACCGTCGCGCGGAACCGAGATCGCGGCCGCCGCCCGGGACGTCGGCGCCGTCGGGGCCGGCATGTTCCTGCTCGGCTCCAGCTTCGGGCTGCTCGTGGTCGGCTCCGGCCTCGCGTGGTGGTGGGCGCCGGTGTTCAGCGGGATCGTGTTCGCGGGGTCGGCGGAGTTCCTGCTCGTCGCCCTCGCCGTCGTCGGCACCCCGCTCGCGACCGTCGCCGTCACCACGCTGCTGGTGAACGGCCGGCACGTGTTCTACGGGCTGTCCTTCCCGCTGCACCGCGTCCGGAGCCGCACCGGCCGCGCCTACGCCGTGTTCGCCCTCATCGACGAGGCCTGGGCGCTCGCCACCACCCGGTCGGCCGCGACGCTCTCGGGCACGCGGATCGTCGCCGGCCAGGTGCTCCTGCAGGCGTGCTGGGTGAGCGGCGGCGTCGTCGGGGCGCTGGCCGGGAACGCGTTCGCGCTGGACGTGCCCGCGCTCGACTTCGTGGTCACCGCGCTGTTCGTCGTGCTCGCGACCGACGCCGTGCGCGCGGGCCGCGAGGCGACCGGCCCGCTGCTCGCCGTCGCCTGCGCCCTGGTCGCCCGCCTCGTCGCGCCCGGCGAGATGCTGCTGGTCGGGATGACGCTGTTCGTCGTGGCGCTGCTCGTGCGGTACCGCCTCAGCGCGCGCCCGGAGGCCGCCGATGCCTGACACCGGCTACCTCGTCGCGGTCGTCGCCGTCGCCGCGGCGATCACGCTCGCTCTGCGCGCGGCGCCGTTCGCGCTGCTCACGCGGCTGCGGTCATCGCCGCTCGTCACGTACCTCGGCCGCCACCTGCCCGCCGGCGTGATGCTGGTCCTCGTCGTCCACCTGCTGCGCGACCTGCCCGTCGACCGGCCGCTGCTCGCGCTGCGCGAGCTCGTGCCGGTGGCGGTGACCGTCGGCGTGCACCTGTGGCGCCGCCACGCCCTGCTCAGCATGGCGGTCGGGACGGCGACGTACGCCCTGGCGCTGCTCGTCGTGCCGTGACCCGTCCGGGGGACACTGCCCATCCGAACGAGGGACACGCTCCTCGACCGAGCGCCGCAGTCCACCACCCTCCGTCACTCGTCGGCGTGACGGGGTGCTGGTGCGTCACCACTCCTCGGGGTGGTCGTTGGGAGGTCGTGGTCACCGACCGGGCCGGGTGCCCGGGCCCGGGGCCACGCTCCCCCGACATGCTCTCCGAGGAGTACACACGTTGATCAAGAAGCTGGGTGTGGTCACGGTCGGCGTCGCCGCGAGCCTGCTGGCCGCCGCCCCGCTCGCGTCGGCCACCGAGTGCCACGACGAGCACGAGCACCACGAGCCGGAGGCCGGCTCCGACTGCGACGTCACCGGCGGCAGCGCCGAGGCCAACGGCGGCATCAGCGGCGACGCGCTCCTGGGCAACGGCCTGGTGCAGGCCCCGATCGGCGGCGCCAACCTCCTCAACATCTCCTGCAACGAGATCCTGAACGACAACCTCAGCGGCAACTCGGTGTCGGTCGACATCCTGTGACCTCCCGGCCGGCGGGGCGCGGGCCGGTCGGCGCGCGCCCCCCCGGTGTGCGCGGGCGGGATCAGGAGCGCAGGTAGCGGGTCAGCGCGAGCTCCGTGCCCGCCGGCCCCGACTCGACGGCCACGTCGTCGACGAGCTGCCGCATCATCGCGAGCCCCCGCCCGCGGCCCGTGGTCTCCCGCCCGGGCGTCTGCCAGGTCCCGTCGTCGACGACGGTGACGACCAGGGCGTCGTCGAGGGCCCGCGCGGTGAGCGTCATGGTGCCGACCGACGACGCCGACGCGTAGGCGTGGTCGCAGCAGTTCTCGAGCGCCTCGGACGTCGCCATGACGACGTCGTCGATGAGGTCGGCGTCCAGGTGGTCCCCGCCCAGCCACGCCGCGAGCCGACGGCGCAGCGCCCGCACGTGGTCCGCCCGTGCGGGCACGCTCACGCGGAAGGGCTCGGGCCACGGAGCGACGTCGTCGTCGGTGGCGGGGTCCGGTGTGGTCATCGCGGCGGTGGGATTGCCCCGTGATCGCTTCCCCCAACCCGCGGGTTCACCCCCCGGGACGCCGCCCCGCCCGGATGACCAGGAGCGCGGTGTCGTCGAGCGCCGCGCCGGCCGCGTGGTCGTCGACGGCCGCGAGGACCGCGTCGGCGGTGAGGTCGGCGCGGCCCGCCGGGTCGAGGCCCTCGACGACGGCCAGCAGGCCCGCGAGCTCCAGCTCGCCGCCGCCGGTCGGGCGCGCCTCGGTGACGCCGTCGGTGACGAGGATCAGCCGGTCGCCGACGTCCAGGTCCACGCGCTCCAGGGCGACCCGCGGCTCCTCGCGGATGCCCAGCGCCCGGCCCCCGGCCTCGAGGGCCACGACCGTGCCGTCGCGGCGCTGCAGCACCGCGGGCGGGTGCCCGGCGCTCGCGACGCCGACCGCGAGCCCCTCGGCGTCGGTGCGCGGCGCCATCCCCGCGTAGACGGCGGTGACGAAGCTGGGGCGCTGGTCGAACCACACGTGCAGCACCCCGTGCAGGGCCGCGAGCACGGAGGCGGGGTCGTCGTCGGTGTGCCCGATCGCCCGCACCGTCGAGCGGGCGAGCGCGGTGGTCCGGGCCGCCTGGGGACCCTTCCCGCACACGTCGCCGACGACCGCGCCCCAGCCGCCGGGGGTCGGGAACAGGTCGTAGAAGTCGCCGAGCACCGAGGCGCCCGTGCCCGGCCGGTACCGGGCGGCGACCTCGACGCCCGGGAAGTCGGGCAGGCGCGCCGGCAGGAGGCTCTCGCGCAGCGTCGCCGCGAACTCGTCGGCCTCCGCGGCGTGGTCCTCGGCGAGCTTCGCCAGCCGCTGCGCGTCGGCGGCGAGCTGGTCGGACGTCGCGGCCTGCGCCCCCGCCGACCGGGCCTGCTCGCGGTAGTAGACGACGGCGGCGCCCGCCTCCCGGGCCTGGACCCCGGCCTCGCGGGCCTGCCGCCCGGCCTCCGCGGCGGCGTGGTCCGACGCCGCGGCCCGGCGGGCCGCCGCCGATCCCTCCGCCCGCGAGTCGGCCAGCGCCGAGCGCAGGGCGACCTCGCCGGTGGCGGCCTGGGCCAGGGTGGTCAGCACGTCGCGGTCCTGCGCGGACCAGGGATGACGGTCCGCGTCGACCGCGCACAGCACCCCGATCGCCGTCCCCCCGGGGTCACGGATCGGGACGCCGGCGAAGGCGCGGACGTCGGTGAACGTCGTCTCCACCCAGCCGCGCGTGTGGGGCTCGTCGCCCGCCTCCTCGACCCACGCGGCCGTGTCCTCCCCGAGGACGACGGAGCACAGTGACCGGTCGACCGGCGTGCCCTGCTGCCGGGCATCCCGCGCGGACGGCGCCGACGCCCCGGCGCCCGACGCGCTGCGCAGGTAGGCCCGCCCGTCGAGGACCAGCCACACGGCCCCGAGCGCCACGCCGGTGAGCGAGGTGGCCAGACGGGCGAGCCGGTCGAACGCGTCGTCGGCGTCGGCGTCGAAGACGCGCGCGCGGGACTGACCCGCCGATGTCGCCAGGCCGCTGTCCCTGATGGTCGCCACCGCTCCTCCCCCGGGTCGTCGGTGAACGTCACCATCCTGCCCCGGATCCGCGCGGACGCCGACCATCCGCCGCCGACGCGCTCACGGCACGCCGTCCTCCCCCCGCGCGGGCCGCCGCCGGGCGAGGGCCTCGGCGCGCAGACGCCAGGCGTCGGCGACCGGTCCGAGGTGGCCGAGCTTGTCCGGGTTGACCACCGTGCGGATCGTCTGGATGCGCCCGTCGAGCACGTCGAGGGCGAGCACGGAGACCACCCGGCCCTCGCGGTCGCGGACCACGACGCCCGGCTGGTCGTTGACCCGCTGGAACGCGAGGTCCGCCACGCCGTCCATGAAGGTCGCGAACCCGACGAGCAGCCGCGCGACCCGGGTCGCCCCGGCGACCGGGTGGGCGAAGGCCGGCCCCTTGCCGCCGCCGTCGGCGACCGCGGTGACGTCGGCGGCGAGGAGCTCGGTGAGCCCGTGGAGGTCGCCCTCGCGCAGCGCGTCGACGAAGCGGGCGGCGAGCTCCTCGCGCTCGCGGCGGTCGGCCTCGAACCGGGGGCGCCCCTCCGCCATGTGCCGGCGGGCCCGCACCGCGAGCTGGCGGCACGCCGCCTCCGAGCGCCCGACCGCCCGCGCGATCTCGGGGAAGCCGAACCCGAACACCTCCCGCAGCACGAACACCGCCCGCTCGGTCGGCGTGAGCCGCTCGAGCAGCAGCAGCGCCGCCATCGAGACGGAGTCGGCGAGCTCGGCCGAGCGCTCGGGGTCGGAGTAGGGGTCGCTGAGCAGCGGCTCCGGGAACCACGGCCCGACGTAGGCCTCCCGCCGCACCCGCGCCGAGCGCAGGACGTCGATGGCGATCCGCGTGACCACCGCCGACAGGAACGACTTGACCGACACCGGCTCGGTCGTCGACGACTCGTAGCGCAGCCACGCCTCCTGCACCGCGTCCTCGGCCTCCGCGACGCTGCCGAGGATCCGGTAGGCGATGGCGAACAGCAGCGGGCGGTGCTCGGTGAACTCCTCGGCGCGGGTCACGATGCCGAGCCTGCCGCGACGGCCGGGGTGACGGCACCGGCGTCGGCGTGGTCGCCGGCGTCGGCGTGCGGCCAGTGCACGACACCGGGGAAGCGGCGCTCGAGACCGATCGCCGACACGGTGCCCCGGACCTGGAACCACTTCGTGGCGAGGGCCGCCCGGCCGGTGATCGCCCGGCCCCGGGCGGTGTCCCGGCGGTCGGTGGGCTGCAGCACGGCGTGGTGCCGGCCCAGGCTGACGACGCGGGCGGTGAAGCCGAGGTCGAGGGGGCGGGTGTCGGGGGTGCCGAGCGCCTCGGCCACGAGGAGGTCCGCGGCGTGCGCGGCCGACGGGAACGCGTACTGGCAGGACATGCTGTAGCGGCCCCCGCCCGGCGCGGGCGCGTGCCCGGCATCGCCGACGGCGAGCACGTGGTCGTGGGTGACCGAGCGCAGCCGCGTGTCGGTGAGCACGGCGCCGCGCTCGTCGACGGCCAGACCGGCGTTCCACGCCAGCGACGGGGCGACGAACCCGCCGCACCAGACCATGAGCGCCGCGGGCAGCGCGTCGCCGTCGTCGAGGAGCACCCGGTCGGGCTCCACGGCCGCGACCCTGCGCCCGCCGACGGCCTCCACCCCCAGCGTCGCCAGGGTGCGCCGCACGTGCGCGGCGCCGCGCGGAGGGAACCACCCGCCGACCTCGCCGGCGGTCACCAGCCGTACCCGCAGGTCGGGCCGGTGCTCGGCCAGCTCGCCGACCGTCTCGAGCCCGGTGAACCCGCCGCCGACGACGGCGACGTCCGCGCCGGCCGCGACCCCGTCGAGCGCGTGCCGCAGCCGCCGGGCGGCCCCGATGTCGCCGACGGCGTGCGCGTGCTCCCCGCCCGGCACCGGGACCTCCGTCGTGCTGCCGGTGGCGAGGACGAGCCGGTCGTACCGGACGGTGCGGGGCCCGCCCGGACCGGCGACGACCGCGCGCCCGGTGTCGAGGCCGAGGTCGGTGACCTGGCCCTCGACGAACCAGACTCCCGCCCCCAGCATCGTCGCCAGGGCCGGTGCGGCGACCCGCTGCCCGACCGCGACGTGGTGCAGGCGGAGCCGGTTGACGAACCCGGGCCGCGGGTTCACGACAGTCACGTCCACCCGCCCCGCGGCCCGCCCGGCCAGGCGCACGGCGGCCGTGGCCCCCGCGTACCCGGCGCCCACGACCAGGACCTGCATGCGCTGCGCTGCTGTGCTCATGCCCTTCCGACGAGACGGACGCCCCCGCGTGTGACAGGGGCCGGGACTCAGGCCCGGCGACGTCCGGTGACGTCGGCCTCGGCGCGCGTGACGAGGCGGTCGAGGTCGATCTCGGCGGGCAGGCCCGCGCCGCGGGCGTGGGCGCGGGCGTGGGCGACGGCGGCCTCGAGCAGGCGGGCGACGCGGTCGGCGACCTCGGTCTCCACGACCCGCACGCGCCCCGGCACGGCGAGGCGCACACCCACGTCGTCGGGGCCCCGCCGCAGCGCGACGGCGACGAGCCGGGCGTCGGGGTGCTCGGAGCGCACCAGGTCGACCACGCCACCAGCCTGGCGTGACGCGCGGCGTGCCGGGAGCCGCAGCACCGCGCCGTCACGCACTGTTCGCGCACCCGCCACCGGGGCGCTCAGGCCGTGGCGTGCCCGCCGGCCGGGCCCGCCGACCGACCCTGCGGGACCCGGCTCATCGCGGCCAGCATGGTCGCGAGGTTGTTCTCGAGGTGCTGGGCCACGGCGGCCCGCAGGCGCTCCGGCTCGCGGGTGCGCGCCGCGTCGACGAGCTCGTCGTGCGCGTGGGCGCGGTGGGCGGCGAAGGACTCGGGGGCCTCGAGCGGGTCGAACACCAGGCGCGTGTAGCGCTCGGAGGCGTCCCACAGCGGGGCGAGCATCCGCCGGTCCCAGGCGCTCGCGGCCGGCTCGATGAGCGCGGCGTGGAAGGCCCGGTGCGGCTCCCAGAACGCCTCGCCCAGCACGTCGCCGAAGGTGGCGCGCACCATCGCGTCGAGGTCGGCGATCTCGGCGTCGGTGCGGTCGGGCGCGGAGAGGGCGGCCAGCTCGGGCTCGACGATGAGCCGCAGCCGGTAGATCGCGCGCAGGTCGTCGGGGTCGAGCGGGGTGACCATCGCGCTGCGGGACGGGCTGAGCACGATGAGCCCCTGGGCCTCGAGCTGGCGCAGGGCCTCGCGCACCGGCACGTGGCTCACGCCGAGCTGCTCGGTGAGCGCCGGCACCGTGAACGGCTGCCCGGGCGGCAGCTCCCCGCGCAGGATCGACCGGCGGATCTCGTGCAGGACGAGGTCGACCGCCGACGCCTTGCGCGCCGCGACCGACCGCACGCCGCCGCGTGGTCCCGCGTCCTCCCCGCCGGCCGTCACCGTCACCCCTCGCCCTCGGTCGAGCTGATCACCGGCGCTCACCTTAGCGCACGTTGACAACTTATAAGATAGCTCTCTAGCGTCCGGTCGTGGCACGGGTCACGCCGAGGTGACCGTTCCGGCCCCCTGGAGGTGCTCGATGACGTCACCGTCGATGGCGGACTGCTCGCTCGACCGGCCCGGCACGACCCCCGAGGCGCGGGCGCTGCGCGCCGAGCTCGTGGGGCGGGCCCGCGAGATCGTCCCGGTCCTCGCCCGCAACGCGGCGCGCACCGAGGAGGACCGCCGGGTCGCCGAGGAGAACATCACGCTGATCGACGAGGCCGGCCTGTTCTCGATCATGAGGCCGCGCCGCCTGGGCGGGCTCGAGACCGACCTGCGCACGAAGCTCGAGGTGTCCCGCGAGCTCGCCCGCGGCTGCGGCTCGACGTCCTGGGCCACGACGCTGATGAACGTCTGCGCCTTCTTCGTCGGCCTGTTCCCCGACCGCGCCCAGCGCGACGTCTGGGAGGACGCCCCCGGCGCGCGCATCGCCGGCGTGCTCGCCCCCTCGGCCGAGGCGACGCGGGTCGACGGCGGCTACCGACTGACCGGCCGGTGGGGCTGGGCGTCGGGGTGCCTGCACGCGCAGTGGGCCGTGGTCGGCTTCCCGGTGCCCGACGAGCACGGCGAGGTCGTCGACCAGGGCCTCGCGCTCGTGCCCATGGCCGACCTCGCGATCGAGGACACCTGGTTCGTCACCGGCATGCGCGGCACCGGCTCGAACACGCTGGTCGCGCGCGACGTCCTCGTCCCCGAGCACCGGGTGATCTCGATCCCGGCGGCGATCGGCGGGCGGTACGGCACCGAGCACACCGACGAGGCGCTCTACCGGTCGGCGTTCGTCCCGGTCGCGGCGATCGTGCTGGCCGGCCCGCAGCTGGGGCTCGCGCAGGCCGCGCTGGACCTGGTGATCGAGAAGGCGCCCAAGCGATCGGTCTCCTACACCGACTACGACACCCAGACCGAGGCCCCGACGTTCCAGCTCGCCGTCGCGAAGGCGAGCGGGCTCGTCGACGCCGCCCACCTCGTCGCCTACCGCGCCGCCGCCGACATCGACCAGGCCGCCGTCGACGGCGTGTACCCCGACCACGCCGCGCGCGCCCGCGTCCGCATGGACACCGGCGCGGCGATCGAGAACGCCCGCGAGGCGATCCGCGTCCTGGTCTCCGCCCACGGCGCCGGGTCGTTCGCCGAGGCCAGCCCCCTGCAGCGCATCTGGCGCGACTCCGAGGTCGCGTCCCGCCACGCCGTCGTCAGCCCCGCGATCTCGGCCGAGGTCTACGGGCGCGCGCTGCTCGGCATCACCGACGGCGTCACCGCCCTCGTCTAGTCGATCGTCTCCGGAGGGAACCTCACGTGCGCATCGCCAACCACGCGGGCCGGCTGGCCCTGGTGGAACCCGACCCCGAGTCGTCGGGCGGCCTGCGCGGCATCGACGTGGAGCAGGCCAGCGACGGCCGCTTCCCCGCCGACCCGCAGGCCGTCTACGACCGGTGGGACGCGTTCCGCTCCTGGGCCGACGGGGCGGACCTCGCCGCCGCGGTTCCGCTCGACCCGGGCGCGCTCGGCCCGGTCGCCCCGCGCCCGCCGCAGGTCTTCGCGGTGGGGCTGAACTACCGCGACCACGCCGCCGAGTCGGGCATGGCACTGCCGACGACGCCGCTGGTGTTCACGAAGTACGCCTCGAGCTTCACCGGTCCGCACGGCGACATCCGGCTCTCGCCCGGCGACGTCGACTGGGAGGTCGAGCTCGTCGCCGTCATCGGCACCGGCGGGCACCGCATCCCGGCGGACCGCGGGTGGGACCACGTCGCCGGCCTGACCGTCGGCCAGGACCTCTCCGACCGCGTCACCCAGTTCGCCGCCCCGCCCCCGCAGTTCGGGCTGGGCAAGTCGTACCCCGGGTTCTCCCCGATGGGCCCGGCCCTCGTCACCGTCGACGAGCTCCGCGCGGCCGGCCTCGACCCCGACGACCTGGAGCTGGGCTGCCTCGTCAACGGCGAGAGCGTCCAGAAGGGCCGCACCGGGGCGATGATCTTCTCGGTCCCGGACCTCGTCGCCGAGCTCTCGGCGATCGTGACGCTGCTGCCCGGCGACGTCGTGTTCACCGGCACCCCGGCCGGGATCGGCGCCGGACGCACCCCGCCGCGCTTCCTGGGCGCCGGCGACGAGCTCGTCACCTGGTGCGCCGGGATCGGTCAGATGCAGCACGGGTTCGTGTCGTGAGCGCCCCCCTCGAGGCCGCCGACCGCAGCGGCACCTTCGTCCCCCACGCCCACGACGAGCACCTCGTCGACCTCGGCGAGATCCGCATGAACTACGCGACGGCCGGCGACCCGTCGTCGCCGGCGCTGCTGCTGGTCCCCGGGCAGTCCGAGTCGTGGTGGGGCTACGAGGCGGCGATGCCGCTGCTCGCCGAGCACTTCCACGTCCACGCCGTCGACCTGCGCGGGCAGGGCCGGTCGACGTGGACGCCGGGGCGCTACACGATCGACCTGTTCGGCGGCGACCTCGTGCGCTTCATCGACCTGGTGATCGGACGCGAGACGCTGGTCAGCGGGCTGTCGTCGGGCGGGGTGCTCGCGGCGTGGCTGTCGGCGTACGCGAAGCCCGGCCAGGTGCGCGCCGCGGTGTGGGAGGACCCGCCGCTGTTCGCCTGCGAGCAGTCGCCGGCCGTCGGGCAGGGCATCCACCAGGCCATCGGACCCGTGTTCGCGGCGTGGAACCGGTGGCTGGGCGACCAGTGGTCGATCGGCGACTGGGCGGGGCTGATGGCGGCCCTGCCCCGCGAGATCCCGATGGACCTGCTCAGCCGCTTCGCCACCATGATCCCGCCGGACCCCGACGCCGACCCGTCCGTGCCGCCGCAGAACCTGCGCGAGTACGACCCCCAGTGGGGCCGGGCGTTCGTCACCGGCACCGCGACCGCGTCGTGCGACCACGCGGCGATGCTCTCCCGGGTCCGCGTCCCGGTGCTGTTCACCCACCACGTCCACGTCGTCGACGAGCAGACCGGCCGGCTCGTCGGTGCCTCGTCCGACGAGCAGGTCGCGCGCGTCCGGGAGCTCGTCGAGGGGGCCGGCCCGTCGTTCGCGTACCGGTCCTTCCCGGACATGCCGCACTCGATGCACGAGCACGCGCCGAAGCAGTACGTCGAGACCGTCCTGGACTGGATCACGACGCTCGACCGAGAGGAGTCCCGATGAACGAGCACCGGCAGGCACCGATCATCCCGCCGAAGCTGCACCACGCCACGTTCCTGACGCTGAAGCTGGACGAGATGGTCCGCTGGTACGGGCTGGTGTGCGGGCTCTACCCGGTCCACTACGCCGAGTCCGCGGCGTGGCTGACCAACGACGAGGCCAACCACCGGATCGCGCTCATCAAGCACCCCGCCGTGCACCCGCCGGTGAACAAGCCGACCAGCGCGGGCCTGCACCACACGGCGTTCGAGTACGACTCGTTCACGCAGTGGCTGGACAACTACGAGCGCCTCCGCGACCACGACGTCCGCCCGTTCATGTGCCTCGACCACGGCATCACGATGTCGATGTACTACGCCGACCCGGAGGGCAACGGCGTCGAGATCCAGTTCGACGCGTTCGGCGACTGGGCGGTGTCCAAGGAGTGGATCTGGGCGTCGCGGGAGTTCGCCGAGAACCCGATCGGCGAGTGGTTCGACCCCGACAAGCTCGTCGAGGCGCGGGCCGCGGGCCTGTCCGCCGACGAGATCCACGAGGGCGCGCGCGCCGGGAAGTACCGCCCGGAGGAACCGCCCGCCGACCTCCTGCTGCCCGAGGTGTACTGAGGCGTGCTCCGGACCAGCGTGCTCGTCGCCGGCGGTGGCCCCGTCGGGCTCGCCGCCGCGGTCGAGCTCGGGCGGCGCGGGGTGTCGTGCGTCGTCGTCGAGCCGCGCGCGACCGTGTCCCACGCGCGACCGCGCTGCAAGACGGTCAACGTCCGCACGATGGAGCACCTGAGGCGCTGGGGGATCGCCGGACGCCTCCGCGCCCGCGCGCCGCTCTCCCCGGCGTACTCCACCGACGTCGTCTTCTGCACCTCGCTCGTCGGGCACGAGCTCTCCCGCTTCACCGGCGTCCTCGGGCTCGCCGTCGGCGACGACCGGTCGCCCGAGATCGGGCAGCAGGCGCCGCAGTTCGTCCTCGAGGAGCTGCTGCGCGAGGTCGTCGGCGAGCTGCCGTCGGTGTCGGTGCGCACCGGGCGCGTCGTCGACCTCGCCCAGGACGACGAGGGGGTGACGGTGGCGCTGGAGGACGGCGCGGCGGTGCGCGCCGACTACGTGCTCGGCTGCGACGGCCCGCGCAGCGCGGTGCGCGACGCCGTCGGGGCGCGGTACGTCGGCGAGCACGCGCTGCGCCCGAACTTCGGCATGGTCGTCCGCGCGCCCGGGCTCGCCGCGCGCGTGCGACACGGGCCGGCGGTCCAGTACTGGACGGTGAACGCCGCGACGCCCGCGCTGCTCGGCCCGCTCGACCTCGACGGCACGTGGTGGGTGATCGCGTTCGGCGTCGACCGCGAGACCGGGGAGCGGTCGGGCGCGCGGCTGCTCGACGGGGCCGCGGGCGAGCCGGTGGACGCGGAGGTGCTCTCGACCGACCCGTGGACCGCGCGAATGCAGCTGGTGGACACGCTGCGGGTCGGACGGGTGTTCCTCGCCGGCGACGCCGCGCACCTCAACCCGCCCTTCGGCGGGCACGGGCTGAACACGGGGATCGGCGACGCCGTGGACCTGGGCTGGAAGCTCGCCGCGGTGCTCGCGGGGTGGGGCGGGCCGGGCCTGCTCGACAGCTACGAGGCCGAGCGGCGGCCGGTGCAGGAGCGGGTCATCCACGCCGCGAGCGAGAACATGCGGACGCTCTCGACCGACCTGCTCGCCGACCACCTCGACGCCGACACCCCCGCGGGCCGCGAGGCCCGGCGCGTCGCCGACCGGCGGATCCAGGAGACGAAGAGCGCCGAGTTCCACGCGCTCGACCTCGTCCTCGACGTCGAGCACCGGGGCTCGCCCGTGGTCGCGGACGGCGCGGGCGGGCGGCTCCCCCACGCCCGGCTGCCCGACGGGCGGTCGCTGTACGACGCGCTCGGTGCCGACCTGACGCTGCTGCTGCGCGAGCCCGCCGACGGCGCGGCCCTGCAGGAGGCGTGCGCGCGCCGCGGTGTCCCGCTGACCACCCTCGCGGTGATCGACGACGCCCTCGCCGCGCGCTGCGGGGCGGACGCGGTGCTCGTCCGTCCCGACCAGCACGTGGCGTGGGCCGGGGACCTCGGCTCCGTGGACGCCCTCCTCGACCGCGTGACCGGGCGTCAGCTGGCGGCACGCAGGGCGTCGAGCGCGGCCGCCACGAGCGCGTCGTCGCCGGTGTCGAGGCCGTGGACCACGGCGTAGCAGGGGCCGACGGCGCGCCAGTCGTGGGCCCGCGCGGTGAGGTCCTCCCCGTAGGCGTCGATCACCGCGTCCGCGAGGCCGGTGTCGAGCAGCAGCCACTCGAGGTCCTTGGCCGGGTCGCCGGCGCGGGCGTCGCCCCAGTCGATGACGCCGCTGAGCACCCCGTCGACGACCAGCACGTGCTCGGCGCGCAGGTCACCGTGGACGACCGCGGTCGGCGACACCTCCCGCAGGCGGTCGAGGGCCGCGCGCAGGCGCCGGTCGTCGGGCAGGCGCGGGGCGACCTCGGCCTCGAAGCGCGCGAAGGCGCGGCGTCGCCAGCCGCTCGTCGTCGCGGCGTCGGGCAGGCCCCGGGCGACGGCGTCGGCGAGCGGGACGTCGTGCAGCGCGCGCACGAAGGCGCCGAGGCGGCGGGCGTGGTCGGGGGTCGGCGTCCCGAGCGCGCTGCCCGGGACCAGCGCGTGCCGCACCGTCAGCGGTGCCTCGCCGACCACGACGGGCCGGGGCACCGCGAGCGGGAGCCGGTCGGCCAGCCAGGGCAGCAGGAGCGTCTCGCGGCGCAGTCCGTCCTCGGCCTCGGGACGGCGGGCGGTGCGCTCGACCCAGGCGTCGTCGACCAGCACGGCGTCGCGGTCCCAGCCGGACCCCAGCGGGACGCGTCGCGACCCTGGTCCACCGTGGCGCACGGTCCCACGGTGACGGACGCCCGCGCGCGCCGCGAGGCGCCGAGGAGGAGAATGGTTGTAAGCACAACCATCCGGGCCATCGGAGGAGAACCATGACGCAGGCCGAGCCCCGCCCGCTGCTGCAGATCATCGTCGCGAGCACCCGTCCCGGGCGGATCGGCGACCCGATCGCGCGGTGGTTCGCCGACTACGCCCGGGCCTACGAGGGCTTCGAGGTGGAGATCGTCGACCTGGCCGACGTCGACCTGCCGATGTTCGCCGAGCCGGAGCACCCGCGCCTCGGCCGCTACACGCTGGACTCGACGAAGGCCTTCAGCGCGACGGTCGCCCGCGCGGACGCCTTCGCGATCGTGCACCCCGAGTACAACCACAGCTACAACGCCGCCCTGAAGAACGCGCTCGACCACCTCAACCGGGAGTGGGCGGGCAAGCCCGTCGCGCTCATCGGCTACGGCGGCGTCGCCGCGGGTGCCCGCGCCGCCGAGGCGCTCCTGCCCGTGCTGCTCGCCCTGCGCATGGTGCCCGTCGCCGCCACCGTGCCGATCCCCTTCGCGGCCAAGCACGTCAGCGGCGAGGGCGACGCGCGCACCTTCGACCCGGCGCCCGAGACCGAGGCCGGGGCCAAGGCGGCGCTCGACGGGATCACCGAGTGGCTCGGGACGCTGGGGCTGCGCGGGGTGCGCTGACGGTCACGCGTCCACGGGCCGTGTGGCTTCCAGCTCACTGAGCAGCGGGCGAAGCGACGTCGCCAGCTCGTGCGGGTGCGTCGCCTGGGGTACGTGGGCGCCGGGGAGCAGGACGAGGCGAGTGCCGAGTCGGTCGGCGAGCCAGACGGCGGCTTCGTGGAACCAGTGGTGCTGGGCCGTGGGGTCCGCGTTGTCGACGCCGGCGGCCACCACGCACGGCACGCGCACGCGGGCGAGCTCGGCCTGGTCGGGCATGTAGTCGAAGAGCGAGGCCATCTCGATGCCGAAGAGGACCTCGCCGTTGGCGAGGACCCGGGCGCGGAGGTCGGGATCGAGCGCCTCGTACACGGCGTCCCCACAGACCCAGCGCAGGAAGGCCTCGACAGCCATCGGTGGCCCGCCGCGTTCCATCGCCTCGCCGACCATCTGCTGGAGAGTCGCGTTGAGTGTGTCGGGGTCGGAGGTCATCGCGACGTACGGCGGCTCGTGCAGCACCGCCGCTCGCACGACGTCCGGGTGCCGCAGCACGAGGTCGGTCAGGATGATCGCGCCCTGGCTGTTGCCGTAGACGGTGGCGGGCACGAGATCGAGTGCGCCGAGAAGCGCGGCGGCGTCGTCGGCCTGCTCACCGATCGGCGCCTCGCTGTAGCCCTCCGGCCGGGGGCTGCGGGAGTTCGCGCGGCGGTCGTAGGTGATGACCGTGTAGGTGTCCGCGAGCTCGTCCGCGACATCGGTCCAGTAGCCGGCGTCGCCCAGGGCACCCGAGATGAACAGCAGCGGCGGGCCGTCGCCGCGGCGCTCGTAGTAGAGCGTGGTGCCGTTGGCCTCGATCGTGGGCATGCCGTCCTCCTCGTCCGGACCCGACCTTCGGGCGGACCGCGAGGGTGGCGCGCCGGGCGACCGCACGGCGCCGGACGGGCGGGAAGTACGTACTCGCGTCAGCCGTCTTCGGCGAGGTCGGCGAGGCCGGGGCCCGCGAGCTCGCCGGGGTGCACCGGTCGGCCGCTGACCGTGAGGAGGAGCGCCAGGGCCGTGCCCCGCACCTCCGGGCCGTCGCCGATCACGACGTCGGCGTCGGTCGCGCGCAGGCGCAGCGGGGCCACGCGCTCCTTCGCGCCGCCGAACGACGCCGGGGTGCGCACCTGGAGCCGCAGCGCGCGGACCACCGCCTCGGTCGGATAGGTGTGGGCGATGCCGAGGGGCCGGCGGACGTCCTCGCCGTGCACCACCTCCTCGACGAGCCGGGTGTCCCGCGGCGCGGGTGGTGACGAGGTGCGCCGAACGACGGCGGCGAGCCGTTCGAGGGTCTCCCCCGGCGTCGCCCGGCGCTCGCGGGCGACGCCCTGGTCGTTGAGGCGGTCGAAGTCGAAGCGGGCCCGCACCATGGCGGCCGCGAAGCCGAGCCGCGTCGTCCGGGCGCTGTCGACGAGGTGCGCGACGACGTCGTGCACGCTCCACCCCGCGCACGGTGACGGCGTCTCCCACCGCGCCGCGTCGACACCGCGCAGGTCCTCGACCAGCGCCGCGCGCTCCGCGTGCACCATCGTCCAGAGGTCGTCCACGCCGGGTCCTCCCGCGATCCTGTCCATGCCGGGTGGGACGGACAGCACGGCCGGGAATCATCGCCCCGCCGTCGGGCATCCCTCGACATGGCTCCCACCCGACCGCTCGCCCTCGTCACCGGCGGCTCGTCCGGCATCGGCTACGAGCTCGCCGCCGAGCTCGCCCGCCGCGGGCACGACGTCGCGGTCTCCGGGCAGAGCGAGCGCGTGCACGAGGCCGCGTCGTCCCTGCGCGAGCTGGGCGTCGACGCCTTCCCGCTGCAGGCCGACGCCGCGACGTACGAGGGTGTCGAGGCGTTCTGGACCTTCGTCGCCGACCTCGGCCGGCCGCTGAACGTCGCGTGCCTCAACGTCGGTGTCGGGGTGGGCGGGGCGTTCGCCGACACCGACCTCGACGACGAGCTCCGCATGATCGCGATCAACTGCGCGGGCACGGTGCACATGGCCAAGCGCGTCGTGCGCGCGATGCTCGCGCAGGGCCCGGACCAGGGGGATCGGCGCATCCTGGTCGTCTCCTCGACCTCGGCGACCACCCCGACCCCGTACGAGCCGGTCTACGGCCCGACCAAGGCGTTCGGGTTCTCCTTCGCCGAGTCGATCCGCGAGGAGCTGCGCGAGGAGGGCATCACCGTCACCGCGCTGCTGCCCGGCGCCACCGACTCCGAGTTCCACCACCGCGCCGGTATGGGCGACACGCGCTTCGGCGACAACAGCTGGAAGAACGACCGGACCCAGGTCGCGCGCCAGGGCATCGACGCGGTGATGGCCGGCGACGACCACGTCGTGGGCGGCGACGAGGCGACGCAGCAGCGCGTGGTCGAGAACCGCCGCATGTCGGAGCCCGAGAAGGCCGCGCGGCAGGGCGCACTGGCCCGACCGTCGCGCTGACGGCACCCGCGTCGCTCCGACGTCAGGTGGGGATGCGGGGTCGTCCGCCGGGTCGGGGTCTTCGTTCGGGGTCGATGATCCAGGGTGGGGTGAACCAGGGCCGGCCCTCGATCATCTCGATCTGCCAGTGGCCGTGGTGGATGAGCTGGTGGTGGTGGCGGCAGAGCAGGCACAGGTTGTCCAGCGCCGTGGGTCCGCCGTCGAGCCAGTGGCGAATGTGGTGGGCGTGGCAGCGGCGGGGGCGGCGGGTGCAGCCGGGGAACGCGCAGCCGCCGTCGCGCAGGTTCAGTGCGCGGCGCAGGGCGTCGGGGGCGGTGCGCTGGGTGCGCCCGACGTCGAGGGGTTCGGAGCGGGAGCCGAGGAGCATGGGGACGATCTCGGCGTCGCAGGCCCAGCGGCGCACGGTGGCGGGGTCGACGGCGTGCCCGGAGTCCAGGGTGCCGTGGCCGCCGCGCTCGGCGAGGGCGGCGCAGAGCCAGCGGTGGTCGATGGTGATCGTGAGCAGCGCCCGCCCGGGTCGCTCGGTCCAGCCACCCGCCGAGGGAGCCGGGTCGGGTCGGCGCGGCGCGGGGATCAACGCGAGCGGGGCCGCGCCCTCGGGCTCGGTGTCCGGGGCCGGCTCGACGCGCCCGCCGCCGGCGCCCGGCTCGACGTCCGGGGCCGGCTCCCCGGGCCCGGCGTCAGTGCGCGGCGCGCCGTCGCGTGTGGCCGCGCCGTCGGCGTCCGGCTCGGTGGACGAGTCTGGCTCGGTGGTCGAGTCGGCTGCGGGCTCGGTGTCGCGGTGTTTGGTGTCGCGGTGTTCCCGGCGGGTGTCGGTGGCCAGGCCGCGGGGGCCGCGGGTGTCCCCGACGAGCTCGGTGAACGCGTCGGCCTGGCGCTCGAGCGGCCGCTCGTCGTCGGCGCCGGTCGGGGCGGCGAGCACCCCGAACACCTCGATGACCATCTCGGCGTCGAGGGGGTCACCGAGCCGGCCCTTGAAGACCAGCGACCCGTCCTTGCGTCGCAGCAGCCGCAGCTCGTCGAGGGCGTCCTCGCCGTCGGGTGGGGCGGCGCCGTCGGGGTCGTAGAGGTCGACGAACTTCTTCGCCAGCACCCGCAGCATCCGCGGCGGCAGCACCTGGGCCTGCTCGGCCAGCGTGCGCTCCACCCCGGACCACTCCTGCGGTGGCGGTGGGGGCATCAGGGCGTCGAGGTGGCGCATCGTGTCCCGGATGACCTTCACGTGCGCCGGGTCGATCGCCCCCGCGGCCAGCGCGTCCGCGGTGGCCGGCAGCCGCGCGGGCAACAGCTCGCCGTGCAGCGAGGTCCGCGCGCACAGATCGGCGGCCTCGGCCACCAGGCGTTTCGCGTCGGCCCGATCGAGGTTGTCGCGGTCGGCGACCAGCGCCTCGAGCGAGCGGTAGCCCGCGGCCACGACCGTGTTCAGGTCGGCGAGCGTGGCGATGGCCTGCAGCCGGCGGTGATAGCCCGCGCGCTGAGCGATCACGTCCGCGCGGGCCCGCGCGAGCGCCTCCCGCTCGGCCGCACCCACCGACTCGCTCACGTGTTCGACGGTAGCCCCGACCCCCGACAGTCCCGCCCCGCACGCTGAGACCCCCTCAGGAACCCACCGCCCGATCCCGCTCCACCCGCGCCAGGACCTCGTCGCTGATGGCCGCCCAGGCCTCGACCTGGCGGTCGTCGAGCCCGTCGAACACCAGCGACCGCACCGCCTCGACGTGCGCCGGCGCCGCCTGCTCGATCGCCCGGCGGCCGTCGGCGCTGAGGACGATGAACGCGCCGCGCGCGTCGTCGGGGCAGTCCTGGCGCTCGACGAGGCCGCGCTTCTGCATCCGCGCGAGGTGGTGGGACAGCCGGCTCTTCTCCCACTGCAGCCCGTCGGCCAGCTCCTGGACGCGCAGGGGCCCGTCACGCTCGCTCAGCGCCACCAGCACGTCGAAGTCGGCGAACGAGAGCCCCGCGTCGGCCTGCAGCCGGCGCCCGAGCTGCGCCTGCAGCTGCGCGGTCATCGCGAGGTGGCCGCGCCATGCGCGCTGCTGGTGGTCGTCGAGCCACCGGGGTCCGGCCATGCCGTCGATGCTACTCGTTGACGTGTCATCGAACAGGGTGCAAGATAGATGACACGTCAACTTCTACCGAGGAGAGCCCGATGACCGTCGACACCGCCACCCTCGACGCCGAGCGCGATCGCATCCGCGACGCCCACCTCAAGCCCCTCGCCGAGCGGCCCGCGTCCACGGCGCGCGGGCTGCACCACACGGCGCTGGTGTCGAGCGACGTCGAGCGGACCGTGCGCTTCTACCAGGACGTGCTCGGCTTCCCGCTCACCGAGCTGATCGAGAACCGCGACTACCCCGGCTCGTCGCACTTCTTCTTCGACATCGGCAACGGCAACCTCGTCGCCTTCTTCGACTTCCCCGGGCTCGACGTCGGCCCGTACGCCGAGGTCCTGGGCGGGCTGCACCACCTGGCCATCAGCGTCGAGCCGGAGCGCTGGTCGGAGCTCGTCGCGCGCCTGGAGGAGGCCGGCGTCGAGCACGAGGTGCACAGCGGGGTCTCGGTGTACTTCCGCGACCCCGACGGCGCGCGCATCGAGCTCATCTCCGACCCCCTCGGCGAGATGTACGGCCACCAGGTGCTCTGACCCCGGGCAGCCCCTACCGCGGCGAGGCGCGCCGCACGGGGTCGTCCTCGAGCTCGGCGCGGTCCCAGTGGCCGTGGTCGGCGGCCGCCTCGTAGGTGTCCTGGAGGAAGTCGAGCAGCGTGCTCTCCGGGTCGGCGCTGGTGCGCACGGCCTCGTAGGGCAGCAGGAACTGGCCGCCGGCCTCGTAGTAGTAGGCCTCCGACGGGCGCACGGGGTGCTCGCGGAAGCCCGCCGGCTCCGGGTAGGCGTAGGCGTAGAACGCGCCCTCCTCGCCGCCGCCGGGCCAGAACCCGGCGCTCGACAGCTCGTGCGAGTAGCCCTCGACCATCACCCAGTCCCCGCAGTTGGGCGCGCCGCCCGGGTGGTCGGGGGCGCGACGGCCGGAGAAGCGGGTGACGGCCATGTCGAAGCTGCCCCAGAAGAAGTGGACGGGGCTGACCTTGCCGATGAACCGCGAGCGGAACTGCGTGAGCACCCGGTCGGTCGCGATGAGCTGGCCCCAGAACCGGTGCGCGGCGTCGGCGTCGTAGCTCGCGTGCTCGGTGTCCTCCTCGAACGGGATCGCGCGCACGACCTCGACCGGCCGGGTGTTGATCGGGACGTCGAGGCCGAGGTCGTCGAGCGCACGGCGGGTCTCCGCCCAGAACTCCGACACCGGCTTCGGCTCGAGCGCGACCGTGCGCTCCTCACCGCTGCTCACCCGTAGGCGCAGGCGGTGCTCCACGAAGTCGAACTCGGCGTCGAACAGGCGCCGACCCCACGGCACCGACGAGGTGGTGAGCCCGCGCGGTGAGACGTAGAGCGGCACCTGCCACCAGTGGTTGACCATCGGCGCGGCCGCCAGCCGGACCTTGCCGATGACCTGCGTCCACATGTGCAGCGTGTCGCGCGTGGCCTCCCAGTCCGCGACGCGCAGCGACGGCCAGCCCTCGTCCATGGTCATGTCAGAAAAGGTACGCGTCACGCCCCGGTCGCTTCCGTGACGAACCGGGCGACCGCCGTCGAGGTGCTCGTCGAGGGGGGTCGCGTCGGGTCGGGCCGCGTCGGACCGGTCATCGGGCTCCTCCGGGGACGGTCGGGGGGACCCGACCACCACAGACCGTGCCACCGCGGCACGGTCGACCCGCTCACCGCGACGACGCGCTCAGCCCTGGATGTGCGCGACCACCTTCGCGAGCTCGGCCGACGGCGAGAAGTCGACGTACTCGCAGTCGGTGATCGCCTCGGGGGCGTGCCCCGGCGGCCAGTAGAACGCCTGGCCTCCTGTGTAGTCGCGCGGGCCGTCGGCGGTGTGCATCCGCAGGTGTCCCTTGATCATGTAGCCCCAGTGCGGGCAGGGGCACAGGTCGTCGGGCAGGCCCGCGAGCGCCGGACGCAGGTCGGTGCCGGCGGCGAAGGCGAACCACCCGGCCGTCAGCTCCCCCGCCTCCACGGCGCGCACCTCCACCCCCTCGGCCTCCAGCGCCACCGGCAGCGACGCGCGGTCGATCGCCTCCATGTCGGACCCCCTCGTACCTCGGTGCGGTCCGGACAGTGAAGGACGGGAGCGCCCCCACCGGACAGGGCGGCAACTACGTACGTCTTCCGTGGACGGGCCCCGGGTCCGCACGCTGGGGCGCATGGACGCAGCGAGCATCGAGCGCGCCGGCGAGGGCGGCTTCCCCTACCTCCTGCACGAGGGCGCGGCGCCCGTGCAGGCGCAGTGGTACTTCCGCGAGGAGACGCGGCTGCCGGTGGCGGTGCACCGCTGGGTGTTCCCGCCCGGCGCGACCGAGGGCAACCACGTCCACCCCCACGACGAGCCGCTCGACGAGCTCTACCTGCTCGTCACGGGCCGGGCGACGATGACGCTGGGCGAGCGGCAGGTCGACATGGTCGCCGGTGACGCGCTGCTGGCACCGGCGGGTGTCGAGCACGGCGTGCGCAACGACGGGCCGGAGCCCGCCGCCTTCGTCGTCGTGTGGGGACGTCCCGGCGAGGGCTTCGACTGGACGCCGTACGGGACGGGTCGGGCGGCGGAGCAGGCGGCCACCACCTGACCCGGGGCCCTGGCCCGGCGGCCTGACGCAGCCAACGACGACGTGTCAGCCCCGGTCTGGGTGGGGCGTGCGGAACGGCGGGGCGGGGCGGTCGCGCAGCTCGTCTTCGAGGGTGTCGCCGCCGGGCTCGGCCTGCGGGAACACCGTCACCGGGCCCGAGCACCGCTCGCCGGCCACCGATCGGTTCCACCGGCGAATCCGCGAGCTCGCCTTTCCCGCCGTGTCCAACGTATAGCGCGCCGGGGGGCTTGCCGCAAGACCGGGGTCGTTCCGCACCATTCTGCGCATCGAACCGGCGAGGAGGCCCGTGACGGATCAGGGACACCACGAGGAATGGCGCGCCGAGCAGCGCTACGTCGGCGGGCTCTACGCGCGCCTGGACGCCGAGCGGGCGCGGGCCCGGCGGGCGTACCGCGCGGCGCTGCGGGGTGACGGCGAGTCACCGATGGACCGCGACGTGCGCATCCGCGCACTCGCTTCGCAGGTCAGACGGCTGGAGGTGGCCGACAGCGGCCTGTGCTTCGGGCGGCTCGACACCGAGAGCGGCGAGCGCCACTACGTCGGCCGCATCGGGATCCTCGACGAGGACGACGACTACGCGCCACTCCTGCTGGATTGGCGGGCACCGGCCGCGCGACCGTTCTACACCGCGACCGCCGCACATCCGGAGGAACTGCGCCGCCGTCGCCGGTTCCGCACGCACGGGCGCCGCCTGGTCGATTTCTCCGACGAGCACTTCGGCGATCTGCGCGAGGACGCCGGCGGCGACGAGGCCCTGCTGGCGGCGGTCAACGCGCCGCGCGGTGCGGGCATGCGCGACATCGTCGCGACGATCCAGGCCGAGCAGGACGAGATCATCCGCCTCGAGCACCCCGGCGTGACGGTGATCGAGGGCGGGCCGGGCACGGGGAAGACCGTCGTCGCCCTGCACCGCGTCGCCTACCTGCTCTACACCCAGCGCGAGCGCATCGCGCGCCACGGCGTGCTCGTCGTCGGCCCGAACCCGGCGTTCCTCGACCACATCGGGCGCGTGCTGCCCGCGCTCGGCGAGACCGACGTCGTGGTCGCGACGCCCGGCGACCTCGTGCCGGGGCTCTCCGTCACGGCCGAGGACACGCCCGCGGCCGCGCGCGCCAAGGGGTCGCTCGCGATCCTCGACGTGCTCGCGGGCGCGGTCGCCGACCGTCAGCAGCTGCCCGACGAGCCCCTGGACATCGAGCTCCAGGACCTCACGGTGCGGATCGACGCCGCGACCGCGCAGTGGGCGCGCGAGGAGGCGCGGGCGAGCGGGCGACCGCACAACGAGGCCCGGGAGGTGTTCCGCGAGATCGTCGTCTACGTGCTCACCGAGCGGGCGATCGGTCGGATCGGGCGGGGCTGGCTGACCCGCGACGACCGCACGGCGTGGGAGCAGATGCGCGCCGAGCTCATCGACGAGCTCGCCGAGCACGAGGGGTTCGCCGCCGCGATCGACGCGCTGTGGCCGGTGCTGACGCCGCGGGACGTCCTGGCGACGCTCTACACCTCGCCGGAACGGCTGCGCGCCGCCGGCGCCGACCCCGCCCTGCTGCGCGCCGTCGGCGACGCCTGGACCGTGTCCGATGTGCCGCTGCTCGACGAGCTGGTCGACCTGCTCGGGCGGGACCCGGCGGCGGCGCGCGCGCAGGAGCGCCGGGTCACGGCCGAGGAGCGGGCGGAGGCGGAGTACGCCGCGGGCGTCATGGAGATCCTCACGCTGGACGGCGAGGAGCTGGACGAGGACCTCGGTGTGCGCGTCACCGACCTCACCCACGCCGGCGTCCTCGCCGAGCGCTTCGAGGAGACCGACACCCGCGACCTCGCCGAGCGCGCCGCCGCGGACCGCGACTGGACCTACCGCCACGTCGTCGTCGACGAGGCGCAGGAGCTCTCGGCGATGGACTGGCGCGTGCTGATGCGCCGCTGCCCGGGCCACGGGTTCACCGTCGTCGGGGACCTCGCGCAGCGCCGCTCCCCGGCGGGCGCGACGTCGTGGGGCGAGGTGCTCGACCGGTACGTGCCGGGGCGGTGGGTGTACCGGTCGCTGACGGTCAACTACCGCACGCCGGCCGAGGTCATGGCCGTCGCGGCGGGGGTGCTCGCGGCGTTCGCCCCCGGGGTCGCTCCCCCGGAGTCGGTGCGGGCGAGCGGCGTGGTCCCGTGGTCGCGGCGGGTCGCCGCGGACGAGCTGCCCGCGGCGATCGCGGCGTTCGTCGCCGACGAGGAGGGCCGCCCGGGGACCAGCGTCGTCATCGGGCCGCCCGACGTGCCGGGAGCGACCGCGCCGTCGGCGACCAAGGGCCTGGAGTTCGACGCGGTGCTCGTCGTCGAGCCCGAGCGCATCCTCGCCGACGGGCCGCGCGGGGCCGCCGAGCTCTACGTCGCGCTGACCCGGGCGACACAGCGCCTCGGCGTGCTGCACCGCGAGCCGCTGCCGGCGGTGCTGCAGGGGCTGACGGAGGTCGGGGTGGCCGTCGCGTCACGGTAGGCCGGGCGGCGCGGCACCATGGGGTGCGTGGCCGCCGTCGTCCCGCACACCGAGGCGGTGCTGCGCCTGCCCTGCCTCGGGCCCGAGCCGCTGCCGGTGGGCCGCGCGCTCGACGCCGTCGTCGGGTACGCGTGCGCCCGGCGGTGGGTGCGCTTCCGGTCGCCGGGGACGCCGGAGGGTCGATGGACGGCGGTCCCGGCGTACGGGTGGGCGCGGTTCGACGCGCGGCCGGCGGCGTGCGGGATCGACGCCGAGGTCCTGCTCGCGGAGGGCCTGCACGGGCGCCTCGACCGCGAGCGCTGGCAGGAGGTCCACGACGCCCTCGCCGCGACCGCGCCGCTGGTCGACGCCCTCGTGGCGCGGGCGGCGGGGCGCGCGTTCTGGGACCTGCCCGACGAGGAGCTCTCCGTCCTCGACGAACCGGGCACCGTCGGCGCGCTGCTGCGCCGGCTCGGCGAGGAGGCCGGGCCGCACGCCGCGCACGTCCTCGCCGCCCGCCACCACGCGCACCCCGACCTCGTCCCCCACCTCACGCGCACCACCCGCCGCGCCCTGCTCCCCCACCTCGAGGAGGGCGACAGCGGCGTCGAGGCGGTGGTGCACCGGGAGCTGCGCGCCAACGCCGACGCGTTCGCCGCGCTCGAGGCCGCGGTCGCCGCGGCCGTCCCCGACGCCCGGCCGACACGCCTGCGCCTGCACGACGTCCTGCTCTGGCTGACGACGACGCTGCGCGCCGCGCACGCGGAGGAGGCGGGACGGTCAGGGGACGAAGCGTGAGCGGTACCGGCCGGCGAGCACGAGCAGCGCGAGCTCGACGACGACGGCGCTGACGACCAGCTCGGCGTCGAGGTAGCCCAGCGCGACGTTGACCCCGGCGAGGGCGACGAGCAGGCCGGCCCGGCACAGGCGCACCCCCACCCGGTCCCGCCCGAGCGCCAGCGCGCCGGCGGCGAGCACGAGCAGCACCCCGACGACGGCCTCCCCCGCGGACGCGACGACGAGCATCGGCGGGCGCGTGCCCGGTGGCACCACGCGGTCGTCGAGGACGATGCTGACGCCCGGGTCGCTGCTCCAGAGCGCGACGAGCACGACCAGACCGACCAGCGAGAGCAGGCCGAGCAGCGCCGACCCGGTGATGAGCAGCAGCCGGTGCGCCCAGCGCGGGAGGAGCAGGTCCTCAGCGCGTGTGAGGGCCGGGCGTGACGGGCGCGTTTCCGGCACGTGCTCCGGGCGCCGCGCCAGCACCGACACCCCCAGGACGCCGAGGAAGACGCCGTAGATGATCGGCGCGGCGAGCGGGGTGAAGTAGTCGTTGCGGGCGGTGATGAACTTGCCGACCTCGTCGACGAACAGCCCCGACCCGACCCCGACGCACACGGCGGTCACCCGCGGCACCCAGGCGTCGGACCACAGCAGCGCGGTGAGGCCGCCGAGCAGGAGCAGCAGCCCGCCCCACAGCGCGTGGGCCAGGTGGTACTCCCCGCCGCCGATCTGCGGGTAGCCCGTGAGCTCGAGGTAGAGCCGCGTGCCGACGACCGTGACACCGAACGCCACGGCGACCAGGCGCACGCTCGCCGCCGCGTCGGGGCGCAGGACCGGGGCGCGGGAGGGCGGCCCGGCGGGGGACGTCGCGGCGGGGGACGTCGCGGCCGGGGACGTCGCGGCCGGGGATGTCGCGGCCGGGGACGACCGGTCGTCCTCGTCGTCCGACGCGGGCACCGCGGTCGTCGTCATCGCGTCCTCCCGGGCCAGGTCGTCGCAGCATTCCTTCGGTGCTCCGACGGTAGTGAGCGGGGCAAGCGGCCGGTGATCGCTGCGGGTGCTCCCGCGACCCGCTCACACCGGGTGGGAGGAGCACCGGGAGCGATCACCGGCCGGGCGGCCGGCTCGCGGACCGCCGGCGCGTGTGGGAGGACGGGTCCCGGGACACCTTGGGGGCATGGACGCGGACGGATCGGCGGGCTCGCCCGCCGGCACGCCCGCCGACGTCGTCGCCGCCTTCGAGGACATCCCGGCCGTGCTCTGGGCGTTCGAGGGCCCCGAGCACCGGGTCGTCGCCGCCAACCGCGCCGCGCGGGCCACGATGGGCTTCCGCCCCGGGATCGTCGGGCGGCCCATCCGCGAGGTCGCGCCGGAGCTCGAGGGCCAGCAGGTGTTCGAGACCCTCGACGAGGTGTTCACCCGCGGCGAGCCCGTGATCGGCGACGAGCGCCGCATCCTCGTCGACCGCGACGGCGACGGCCGCCTCGAGGAGGACTGGTTCTCCTACACGTTCGTCCCCACCCACCACCCCGACGGCACGGTGCGCGGGATGACGGTGCACATCGCGCGGGTCACCGACGAGGTGCTGCGGCGCACGCAGGCCGAGCGCTCGGCCGCCGAGTCGGAGCGCCGGCGCGCCGCAGCCCAGGACGTCGTGCTCACCCTGCAGCGCTCGATGCTGCCCACCGGCCTGCCGGTCCTGCCGCGGGCCCGTCTCGCCGCCCGCTACGTCGTGGCCGAGCGCGAGCTCGCCGCGGGCGGGGACTGGTTCGACGCGGTGCCGCTGGACGACGGGGGGCTGGCGGTGGTGGTCGGCGACGTCGTGGGCCACGGCGCCGAGGCCTCCGCGGCCATGGGCCGCCTGCGCGCCGTCGGCGCCAACGCGCTGGCGGCGGGGCGGGGCGTCGCGGACACCCTCGCCGAGCTCGACCGCTTCGCCGCGCGCGAGCCGACCACCCGCGCCGCGACGGTGTGCGTCGCCGTCCTCGATCCGCACAGCGGCGCGCTCGAGGTGGCCGCCGCCGCACACCCGCCACCGTTCGTCGTCACCGCCGACGGCACCGCCCGGTGGGTCACCGGCGGCGTCACCGGCCCGCTCGGCACCGGCGCGGCGGCCCCCACGCCGGTGCGCGACGCGCTGGGCGCCGACGACGTGCTCGTGCTCTACACCGACGGCCTCGTCGAGCGCCCGGGGCACACCCTCGACGAGGGCCTCACGGCACTCGCCCGCACCGCGGTGGCCGCCGGCCACGAGGACGTCGAGGCCGACACCACCGTGCCCGCCGCGCAGGTCGACCGCATCGCCGCGCTCACCGTGGAGCGCATGGGCTGGACCGGCGGCGGCCACGCCGACGACGCCACCCTGCTCGCGGTGCAGCGCACGGCCGCGCCGCCGCCGGTGTTCGCCGTCGAGGTCCTCGCCGAGCCCCGCGGCCTGCGGCGGCTGCGACGGGCGCTCGACGCGTGGCTCGACGACGCCGGGGTCGGCGACGACGACGCGTCGGCGCTGGTCCACGCGGTGGGCGAGGCCGTCACCAACGCCCTCGAGCACGCTCACCCGGAACCGCCCGCCGACGGCGTCGGCGCCCGCGTGGAGGCCCTGCTCGACGACGGCGGGCGGGTGCACGTGACGGTCACCGACGCCGGGCGCTGGCGGCCGGCCCCCGACGACGCAGGAGGCCGCGGGCGCGGGCTGATGATGATGCGCGGGCTCGTCGAGCGGGTCGACGTCACGACCGGCGCCGGCGGCACCACGGTCACGCTCGTGACGCCGGTGCGCCGCGACGTCCTCGTCGGCTCGTACGGCGAGGACGTCGCCGCGACGGTCCGCGACCCCGACGAGGACCTCGCCACCGAGCTGCACGACGACGTGCTCGCCGTGACCGGCCCGATCGACACCGAGACCGTCGAGCGCTTCCGCCACCGCGTGCTCGACGCCGCGCGCGGCGGGGCCCGCGCGGTCACCGTCGACCTCGACGGCGCCTCGGTGTTCTCCAGCTCGGCGGTGCAGGCCGTCCACGAGCTGCGCCGCGACCTCGCCGGCCTGCGGCTCCACGCCTCCACCGACAGCGTCGCGGGACGCGTGCTCGCCCTCACCGGCCTGGACGACCTGCGCAGCGAGACCGCGCAGGTCTGACCCCGCCGACGAGGTCAGCCCTCGTCGGCCGCCTTCTGCAGCGCGCGCTCGACGGTGGTGCGGTCGCGGTGGTCACGCTCGTGCTCGAGCGCCCGCCGCGCCGTCTCCGGGTCCAGGCGCCGGGCCTGCTTGGCCGCCTCGTCCGCCTTCAGCTCGTCGAGCTCGGCGCCCTTGCGCTCCTTCTTCGCCGCCGCGGTGTTCGGGACGTCGCCCTGCCCGTCCTTCGAGGCATCCCGCTTGCGCCGGCGGGTCTCCTCCTTCTCCTCGTCCGACATCTGCTCCCACGCCTTCTTCGGCAGGTAGCGGTCGGTCTCGCCGTCCCCGCGCGCCTGCGCGGAGCCGTCGGCGGTCTGCCACTCCTCGTCGGTCCACTGCTCGAGGCTGCGCTGGGCGTCGGTGGGCTGGTCGGGGTGCTCGTAGCCCCCGCCCTGCTTCTCGTACTCCTGAGTGAGCAGCTGGCTCTTGCGCGCCGACCACTTCCCCGGCGCCCCGCCCTTGTCGGACTGCTTGATCTCCTCCTTGAGCCTCTCCCGCAGCTCAGGGTGGGTGTAGTCCTTCGCGTAGTCCTGTGCGCCCTTGGCCATGGGGGGGGGTTACCCACCCTCGTCCACCCCGCCGCGACCCGCTCTCAGGTCCTCCGCGGCCGGCTGCCGCCGCGGGGCCGCAGAGTGACGCCGGCGTCGAGCAGGAGGCGGCGGACGTGGCCGAAGCTGCGGCCCGTGTCCTCGGACAGCCGCATGAGGCTCACGCCCGCCGCGTACCGCTCGACGAGGTACCGCGCGAGCGCGGCCCGGTCCGCGTGCTGCGCCCGTCCACCCTTCGACGTCGGTGCCTTCGACCCTGCGTTCGCCACCGTCTGCGACACCAGCGATCTCCCTCCGTCGGCTGCGCACGACGGTAGGGACGGGCGGACGTCCATCCCGTGAACCGTCCAGGATTGAGACATGACCTCTCTGTGGCCCGAGACCCCGCCGCCGACCGCGGAGGAGGTCGCCGCGCGGGTGCGGACCGAGCGCCGCGGCCACGTCCTCGTCGTCCGGATGGCGCGCACCGACAAGCGCAACGCCGTCGACGCCGCCATGACGACGGCGCTGGACCGCGCCCTCGACACCCTCGACGACGACCCCGAGCTGCGCTGCGGCGTGCTCACCGGCGGGCCGGAGGTGTTCTGCGCGGGCACCGACATCGCCGTGGGACCGGGCGCGCCGACGCCGCGGGGCGGCAACTACGGCGTCGTCGCGCGGCGGCGCACGACGCCCCTGGTCGCCGCCGTCGAGGGCATCGCGTTCGGCGGCGGCTTCGAGATCGCGCTCGCCTGCGACGTGCTCGTGGCCGGACGCACCGCGCGGTTCGGGCTGCCCGAGGTCGGGCTCGGGCTCGTCGCCAACTGCGGGGCGCTGTTCCGCGGACCGCGGGCGCTGCCGCCCGTGGTGGCGCGGCAGATGCTGCTCACCGGCGACCCGATCGACGCCGAGCGGGCCCACGCGCTCGGGCTCGTCGGCGACCTCACCGCGCCCGGGCAGGCCGAGGAGCACGCCCTCGCGCTGGCCGAGCGCATCGCCGCGCGCTCGCCGGTCGCCGTCGCGGCCACGCTCACCGCCCTCGACGCCGCGCTGCAGGACGCCGACGCGCAGGGCTGGGCCGACACCGAGGCCGCGGTCGCGCGCGTGCTGGCCAGCGAGGACCGGGTCGAGGGCGTGGCGGCGTTCTTCGCGAAGCGGCCGCCGGTGTTCCCGGGCCGCTGAGGCCTACTCCAGCGCCCTACTCCGCGGCGCGCTCGGCCCGCTCCCGCTCCCGGGCCTCGACGTCCTCGCGCGAGCAGAAGCCCCGCCCGTGGCGCTTGCGGCAGAGCAGGCCGAGCAGCGCGCCGTGCCCGTCGACGACGGCGAGGCGCCGGCCCGTCATGGCCTGCCGGACCTCCTCCACGTCGGCGTCCGGGGCGACCGTCCGGCCGTCGAGCCGCCCCCGGTCCACCACGCTGGCGGCCCCCGGCGCACCCTCGAGGTCCGCGCGCTCGACGACGGCGAGCAGCTGCCGCCCGTCGACGACGAGCACCGCGTGCACGTGGTCGTCGGCGAGCACCGCCCGCGCCTGTTCGACCGTCGTCGCGGGCGGGCACGTCTTCGGGCCGGCGAGCATCGCGTCGGCGACCGTCGCCCCGGCGCGCAGCGCGTCACCGCGGCACGTGTCGGGGAGCGGGAGCGTCACGGCTCAGGATTGTCCGCGTCCGACCCGGACCTTGCACAGGGCGCTGAGCGACAGGTCCGGGGACCGGCCGGCGAGGCCTCAGACCTGGCGCGGCATGTGCCCGATGCCCAGGAAGTGCATGACCTTGTGGCCGGTGTCGGCGGTCGGCGCGAACATGCACGGGCAGCCGCCGTCGATCACGGTCATCCCGTGCTCGCGGCCGTACCGTGTGGCCTCCCCGGACACGCTGCCGCGGCCCGGGCCGCGGTGCATCCAGACCCGCCGGATCCCGAGGTCCGCGCATTCGCGCACGGTCTCCTCGGCGTGCGCCGGACTCGTGCCGATCACCACCGCGTCGACCCCGCCCTCGACCGACGTCAGATCGGCGTAGGCACGGTCGCCCTCGACCTCCTCGGCGTGCGGGTTGATCGGGAAGACCTCGTACCCGCGCTCCTTGAGCCGCTGGTAGACGACGTTCGCGCCGTGGTCGCTCCCGCTCCGGGACACGCCGGTGACGGCGATGCGCTTCTGACCGAGGAACTCGGCGACGGCCTGCTTGACGGGGACCACGACGACCTCCCGGCTGCTGGATGCGGACGTCCACGCTCACCGTCGCGCCGGCACGGCCCACCGGTCGGAGGTCCTCCCCGCCGGGTCCGTTCGTCCCGGACACCGCCACCAGCGGGTCGGCGACCGTGCGTCCGGCGCTGGGGGCGTCAGCCCGGACCGCGGTAGCCCATCGGCGGCGTGGTGGAGCCCGGGGGGACCACGGTGCCGGGCAGGGGCCGATCGTCGAGGAAGGCCGTGATGGCGGCGCGGGTCGCCTCCGGTCGTTCGTGGTGAGCGTTGTGCCCGGCGTCGGGCAGGTGGAGGAGCCGGGCGTCGGAGAGGCCGTCGCGGTAGTCCACTGCCGAGCGCCAGGACAGGTAGTCGCAGCCACCCTTGACGATCAACGCAGGCGTCGGCAGGCCGCGGACGGCGGGACGCAGGTCGGCCGGCGGTGCGGCGGTCGCGGACTGGGGGTACTGCAGGGCGTAGAACCCGCTGCCGGTCACCGGCGGTGTGCCCGGCGGCGGGGCCTGGCAGAACAGGGCCGGCTGGGCGATGGTGAGGACCGCGTCGTTGCGGAGGTCGGCCTCGGTGTCGCCGAGGAAGGCGTGGGCGGCCGAGGGCTCGGTCTGGAGCAGCACGTACCCCAGCAGCGGGCGCGGGGCGAGCACCGCGCTGTACAGCTGGAGGCGTCGGGAGAGCGTGAGGCCGGCGGCAGCGCGTGTCGGGCTGGTGTCCGTCGGGTCCAGTGGTGCCGGCGAGATCAGGACGAGCCGGTCGACCCGGTCCCGGTGGGCGGCGGCGTAGGCGGTCGCGACCGCGGCACCGTGGGAGTGCCCGAGCAGGACCATGCGCTCGAGGCCGAGTGCCCGGCGCAGGGCCTCGAGGTCGTCGACGTCCGTGTCGCGGCCGTAGCCGTGTGGGTCACCGAGCCGTGTGGAGGCGCCGGCGCCTCGCTGCGCGTAGAGCACGACCTCCCGCCCTCCGTGTGTGAGCGGGCCCAGCGCCGCGACGTCGGCCGTCAGCTCGGGGATCCCCGGCCCACCGTGCAGCACCACGATCGGCGGCCCGGACACCGGACCGCGCGCCGGCAGGGTCAGCACCTGGATCCGGGCGCCGTCGGGAAGGGTCACCACGGCTCCGGGCGCGGCGGGCGCCGCCGGCAGCGGGGGCGGGATGAGCGCGACCGCCACGACGACGAGCAGCCCGAGGGCCGGCCCGAGCACCGCGGCCGCGCGCCGGCGACCGCCGCGACGGCCGAGGGCGAGGCCTCCGCCGAGGGCCACCACGACGAACACCGCGGCGCCCGCGGCCAGGAACCACCCCGGACGCGTGGTCGACCCGGCGAGGGCCACCGTCGTCGCCGCACCCGCCAGCAGCGCGACGAGTACCACGCCGGCGGACACCGCCGGGGTCGTCATCCAGCGGTGACGCGGCACCCTGCTCGCCCCCGGACACGACGGTGCTCCTCAGCGGTCTCCCGGTGATGGTGCCCGCTGCCGTGCTCTCCCTCCAGGCCCGATCCCGGGCCTCGGGCGCGGCAGGACCGGGGCCGGGGCGGGTCGCGTCAGCGGTCACCCGCCCCGGCCGTGGTCACCGTGCGGGCTCCCGCCACATCGCCCAGAGCGACGGACCGCCGGTCACCGCGAGCTCGCCGGTCACCCGGAACCCGTGGCGCTCGTAGAGCCTGACGTTCTCCCGGCTGGTGGCCTCCAGGTAGGCGGGCACTCCGTCCCGGTCCCCCCGGTCCAGCACGGCGCGGAGCATCGCGCTGCCGTGTCCGCGGCCCTGCCGGTCCGGCACGACACCCAGGAGCCAGAGGTAGTCGTGGTCGGCGTGGTGGGGATGGTTCTCGTCGAGCAGGCCGATGACGTCCTCCCAGCGACCGGCGTCCGCTCCCGCGAGCTCGACGCACCCGTCGACGAACCGGTCGCCGTCGACCTCGTCCATCGGCGCCACGCCCGCCGGTGACCACAGCGCCCCACCGGCCACGCCGCCGTCGTCGCCGACGCACCAGATGTGGTCGTGGCGTCGGAACACGTCGATGGCGAGCTCGAAGAAGGGCGGGAGGATGCGTCGTCGCCGGTCGTCGTCCGGGGTCAGCCAGCGGAACACCGGGTCGGCGTGGAACGCGGCGGCCAGTGCGGTCGCGACCGCGGCGTGGTCACCGGTGCGGGCCTTCCGGGCGGCCAGGGGCCTGGTGGTGGTCATGGTGGTGGTGGTCATGGTGGTGGTGGTCGAGGTGGTGGTGCTCATGTCGTTCTCCTCACGGATGGTGATCCCCGAGTGGGGCGGCCGAGTGAAGGTTGGGCCGGCCGCCTGACCCTGGAGTGCCGTTCCGCTGACGCCGTCGGCGTGCGACCCTCGGTCCGAGGAGTCGGACCATGGAGTTCCGCGTACTGGGCCCGTTGGAGGTCCTCACCGACGCGGGCCCCGTCGTGCCCGGGGGTCCGCGCTCTCGGGCGCTGCTCACCGCGCTGTTGCTCACCCCGGGTGAGCTCGTCCCGATCCACCGGCTGGTGGAGATCATCTGGGGGGACGCGGAGCCGACCGACCCGGACAACGCGGTGCACCGGGTGGTCTCCCGGCTCCGGCGCGTTCTGGGACCGGGCGCGGCGTCGGTGGTCACGCGGCCGCCGGGCTACCTCGTGGCCGTCGATCGGCGGGACGTCGACGCGGAGGCCTTCGCCGAGGAGGTGCGGGGCGCCGCCGGCCGGCTCGCCGCCGACCCGGAGGGCGCGCTGGCCGCGCTCGACACGGCTCTGGCCCGGTGGCGGGGTCCGGCCTACGGCGAGTTCGGGGACGGCTTCGCCCGCGCGGCGGCGGCCCGGCTGGAGGAGCTGCGGATCGTGGCGCGCGAGCACCGGGTCGAGGCCCTGCTCCGCGCGGGCGCGGCGGCGACGGCGGCGGCGACCGCGGCCGATCTCGCCGCCCAGCACCCGCTCCGCGAACGGCCCGTGGAGCTCGCGATCCGCGCGCTGGCCGGCGACGGCCGCGTGCCGGAGGCGCTCGCGGCCTACCGGCGGCACCACGACCTCGTCCGCGAGGAGCTGGGGCTCGACCCCTCGCCAGCGCTGCGCGACCTGCACGCACGGGTCCTCCGCGCGGAGCTCCCGGACACCGCGCTCCCTCGCGCGACGGTGACCGTTCCCGCTCCGCGCTCGGCGCCCGACGCCTCCGCCGGAGGCACCCGCGCCTGGCCTGGTTCGCGTCTCCCGCCCCGCGCTCCGACCCCGCTCCGCGGCCGCGACGACGTGCTCGACCAGCTCGACGAGGTCCTGGCGGCGCGGCCGTTGGTGACCATCGTCGGTCCGGGCGGGGTCGGGAAGACCCGGGTGGCCCGGGAGCTGGCGCACCGGGCGTCGGCGGCCGGACGGGCCGTGTGGTGGGTCGATCTGGCTCCGGTCACCGAGGACCGGCTCGTCGAGGCCGTCGCCGCGGCGACCGGGGTGGAGCTGCGGGACGAGGATCCTGCCGAGGAGCTCGTCCGCTCCCTCGCCGTGTACCGCGGTGTGCTCGTCCTCGACAACGCCGAGCACCTGCTCGACGCGCTCGCCGCGCTGGTGGAGCAGGTCCTGGCCGGCCGGCACGGTCTGACGGTGCTCGCGACGAGCCGGGAGCGCCTGGGCGTGGACGCGGAGGCGGTGCAGGCGCTGCCTCCCCTCACCGTGCCGACCGACGCCGACGAGGCGAACCCCGCGGTCCGGCTCTTCCTCGACCGGCTGCCGACCACGCGGACCGACGCCGCCGACCCGGAGCAGATCGGTCTCGTCGCCCGGGCGTGCCGCCGACTCGACGGCCTGCCCCTCGCGATCGAGCTCGGGGCCGCCCGGGCGGACACCCTCGGCCTCCCGTTGCTGCTCGAACGCCTCGGCGACCGGCTCGACCTGCTGGCCGGCGGGCGCCGCACCGCCGAGCGCCGGCACCGCACCCTCCGCGCGGTGGTCGAGTGGTCCCACCACCTGCTCACTGCCGAGGAGGCGGCGCTGTTCGCCCGCCTGGCGGTCTTCCCCGGCTCCTTCGGGCTGGACCAGGTCGAGACCGTCTGCGCCGACGACCGGCTCCCTGCGCCGGCGATCGCGCCCCTGCTCGCCCGGCTCGTCGAACAGTCCCTGGTCCGACGGGTGGGAGACCGCTTCGGGCTCCTCGAGACCCTCCGTCTGCACGCGGTCGAGCGCCTCGAGGCGTCCGGTGAGCGCGGCCGGTGGACGACGCGGCACGCGCGCGACACGGCGCAGCGGCTCGAGACCCACGGGGCGATGCTGTGGACCGCGGACGAGCCCCGCGCGGTACGCGCCCTCACCGAGCTGCTCGACGACCTGCACGCCGCGTGGGCACACGTCCACCGGTACGACCGGCCGCTCGCCGTGCGGATGGCGGCCGACGTCCACGACTTCGCCTACGGACGGCAGCGCCTCGACCTGCTGCGGTGGGGGCTCGTCGTGGCGGAGTGGGAGGGCGGGCCCTCAGGGACCGGCGTGCCCGGCGCGGCCCCTGCCGATCTGGCCCGCGCCCTGGCGACGGCGGCGACCGCGGCCTGGTCGTCGGGCCGCCGGGACGAGGCCGCGACGCTCGCCGCCCGCGGGATCGAGCGCGCCGGCGGACCGTCGCGGCCGGCGGCGATGCAGGCCCGCCGGGTGGCCATGCACCTCGCCATGTTCAGCGGCCACACGGCCGAGGCGGCGGCGGGATACCGCGCCCTCGCCGCGTCCTCCCGCGGCGCGGGCGAGGATGCCCGCGCCCTGGTCTTCGAGCTCTGCGCCGCCCAGGCGCTGTCCTACGACGGCCGGACCGACGAGGCCGCCGCCCTCGTCGATCGGCTCCGTCCCGCGGTGGCAGCGACGCACCACCCGACGACGCTCACCTCGGCGGCGACCGTCGAGGGCATGGTGCGCGAGGGCACCGATCCGGGGCGCGCGATGGAGTGCTACGCCGCCGCCGTCGAGCACGGCGCCGCCGCGGAGTGCCGGCTCTTCGTCACCATCGCCCGGTCCGCGTCCGCCGCGCTGCGAGCCCGGACCACGCGATCGGTGGCCGCCCTGCCCGAGCTCGCCGCGGCCCTCGACGCGTGGTCGCAGCTCAACAACGAATCCATGCAGTGGTGGGTCCTGGCCCACGTGGTCGTCGTCCTCGCCGACGTCGGACGCACCCGCGAGGCCGCCACCCTCGACGTCCTGGTGGCCGAGGCCGGCGACCGCCGGCCCCTCGTCGGCACCGGGGACCGCCGGCTCCGGGGTGAGGTGCGGCCGGTGCGCTCGCCGCCGGCGGGGACGCCGGCGCCCGCGGCACGCGCGGCGGCACTCGCCGAGGCCGTCGCGCTCGCGCGACGCGCGCTCGGGAGGCACTAGGCCCGAGACCCCCGGCGCCCTCCGGCCGGCACCGTCACGCCGGCACCTCCTCAGCTGCTCGGCGCAGCTCGACGACGACGTCGCCGGCGTCCGTGCCGTGCGTCGGGCGCGGGACCTCCACGCCCCGGACCGGCTCCAGCCCGGCATCGGCGAGGTCGTCCAGCACGTCCTGGGCGGTGTAGACCACGGACACGTCCCGGGGTCCACCGAACCCGCGGGTGAGGTCGGCGGCGTCGTGCCCGATGACGAGCAGCGTGCCGCCGGGTGCCAGGGCCGCCGCGGCAGTGCGCAGGACGCCACGGCGCTCCTGGGCGGGGAGGTGCAGGTAGGAGATCAGCACGAGGTCCACCGGCTGCGGCGGGGTCCACGTGGTGACGTCGGCCTGCACCCAGTGGACGTGGACCGCGTGCCGGATCTCGGCCGCGGCGGCGCGCTCGAGGGCCGCCGCGGAGTAGTCGACCGCCGTGACCTCCCACCCCTGCTCGGCGAGCCAGACCGCGTTGCGGCCCTCGCCGCACGCGAGGTCGAGCGCACGGCCCGGCGGACGGTGGGCGAGCACTTCGTGCACCCAGCGGCCGGGCGTGTCGGGCCACAGACGGTCGGGGTCGGCGTAGAGGGCGTCCCAGGCCGCGGCGTCCATCACGACCTCCCTGCCCGTGCGCCCGCCGGTGCTCGGCGCACCCGGCCCTTCACGTCGATCTCCATCGTCGTCCCTCTCGTTCGTCGCGCGTCCTGGTGCTCGGCGGTGTCCGGTCGATCACCCGCCGATCACCCGCGGTGCCTGCGGTCGCCGGCCTCCGTACGCCACGGCGGCGGGCGGGCAGGACACGGTTGGGGGTCGCGCCCGCGAGGCTCCACGGTGCACCGACGTCGGCGCAGGGTCGTCCGGACGTCGCCGGGGGGCCTTTCGACACGCGGTCGACGACCAGCGCCCCTCCGGCGGGTGGCGCTCCCTCGCCATCGCGCCCCCGTCGGCGTTCCCCCGGTCAGCCCGACCGGCGTCCGGCACCCCGGCGGACCCCGGGCGGGACGACCATCGCCTCCGGGGCGTCGGGCAGCGCGGGGGTGGCCCGGGCGCCCGGGCGGTGGCCGAGGAACGCGGCGCGGTTGGCGTGGCCGAGCAGCAGCGGCAGCAGCTCGCGGGCCGTGACGCTGCCGTACCAGCCCGCGCACGCCGGGCCCTCACCGAACGCGGTGACGCCGTCGGAGCGCACGGTCGGCCCGGCGACGACGAGCGGGGTGGGGTCGCCGGTGTGCAGCACCCCGCCGGTCGACGGGGTGGCGTGGTCCCCGGTGACGGCGACGACGGCGTGCTCGGCGAGCTCGAGCAGAGGCGCGAGACCCGGGTCCGCCGCCTCGAGGACCTCGAGCTTCGCGCGCGGGTCCTTCGTGTGCCCGGCGTCGTCGGTGGCCTTCGTGTGCACGTGGACGAACGCCGCGCCCTCGTCGAGGAGCTCGCGGGCGGCGGCGAGCCGGTCGTCGAGCTCGGCGCCGAGGTCGGTGCGCGGGTCGAGGTAGGGCGGGACGTGCCGGCTGCGCAGCCCCAGCAGGGCGGCGAGGCCCCGGTAGAGCCGCGTGCTGGTCACGGCCGCACCGGGGATCCCGACCTGCGCGGCGAACCCCGGCACCTCTCCCCGCGCCCCGGACCACTTGGTGGTCAGGACGTCGAGCGCCGGCAGTCCCCGGTCGCGCCGCGCGGCGTTGCGGGGGTGCTCGGCGAGGGTCGCGCGCACGTCGAGCAGCAGCGCGGTGAGGGCGTCGGCGGTGGGCGCCGCCCCGGGCGTCTCGTCGTGCGGGAGCACGCGCAGCCAGGGGTGGCGGTCCTCGAAGAAGGGGTCGGAGTCGGTCACGCGACCGTCGGCATCGTCCCCCAGCACCAGCAGCGCCTCCCCCCGGCCGCCCAGCGCCTCGAGCCGCATCCCGTGGTCCGCGGCCACCGCGGCGACGTCGCCCAGCAGCGCGGCGGCGTCGTCGCCGTCGGTCGACGCCGCCCGGCCCGTGATCCACACACGGCCGTCCGGGCCCACCGCCGACGTGCGCAGCGCGGCGTGGGTGACGGCGACGCCCGGCGGGACCTCGATGCCCGCGCCGAGGGCCTCCAGCACCGCGCGCCCCGGGAACGGCACGTCGGCGTAGCCGAACATCGCCCAGTGCGCGAGCTCCGACGACGGCGCCCGCCCCCACCCGAAGGGCAGGTGCCAGCCGGACGCCCCCCGCGCGGCGAGCTCGTCGAGCACCGGCGTGTGCGCCGCCTCGGACGGCGTGCGGTCCCCGAGCGCGGGCACCGGCCGGTCGCCCAGGCCGTCGAGGACGACGAGCACGACCGGCAGCCGGTCGTCGTCGAGCCGCGGCTGGCCCTCGCCGTACCCGGGCGGCCTCACGCGCGACTCGCCCGCCGTCCGAGCAGGTCGCGCAGCACCGGAACGGTCGCCGGCGGCACGAGGGACGCCCAGCTGCCGTCGCGGAACCCGGCGCGGATCGTCGCGGCGTCGAGCTTGGCCGCGGGGTCGCCGTCGACGACGACCACCCCGTAGCCGCCGTCCGCGAGCCGCCCCGCCTTGTCGGTCTCCCACGCCGAGTAGGCGCGCACGAACTGCACCGCGTCCCGCGGCACGTACTCCGGCCACAGGTGCGGGCGGGTGAGGTCGAAGGGGACGACGGTCGCGCGGTCGGCCAGGCCCGCCCCGGCCAGCGCGGCGGCGAGGAGGCGGGCGCGCTCGAAGTAGGTGAACGGGTTGGCGTCGTCGGTGTGCCGGTGCGCGGAGGTGGCGGCCGCGTGGCGCGCCCCGGTGTCGGGGTTGGTGACGGCGACCACGAGGTGGTCGTGCTCGGCGAGGGCGAGCGCGAACAGGTCGAGGTGCTGGGCGTGCACCGGCTGGAAGCGCCCGGTCACCGCGGCCAGGCTCACCGCCGCGAGCCCCGCAGCAGCCCCCGGGCGATGGCGTTGCGCTGGATCTCGACGGTGCCCGCCGGGATCTTGAGGTTGCGCGCGATGCGGAAGAGCTTCTCCTCGGGCGACCCGAGCCGCAGCCCGGTGCCGCCGTGCACCTGCACCGCGCGGTCGGTGACGCGGAAGAACGCCTCGTCGTTGATGACCTTGACCAGGCTCGTCAGCCGCGGCGCCTCGGGGTGCAGCGGCATCCCGAACGCGCCGCCGGGCAGGTCGTCGAGCTCGGCCTGCGCCTGCAGCGACGCGGCGCGCGCGGCGTACAGGTCGGCGTCCATGTCGGCCAGCATGTGCTGCACGGACTGCAGCTCGGCGATCGGCGCGCCGCCCGAGGTGCGCGACCGCGCGCGGTCGAGGGCGCGCTCGAGCAACCAGGTGCCCCAGCCCGCGCACATCCCGCCGCGGCACAGCCGCCGCCAGTTGATCCACGCCATCGCCAGCGCGAACCCGTCCCCGATCTCCCCGACGACGTCCTGCGCCGGCACCCGCACGCCCTCGAGGTGCAGCTCGCCGGTCAGGCCGTCGTTCAGCATCGTCGGGATGTCGCGGCCGCGCGCGAAGCCGGGGCTGGTGGCGTCGACGAGGAACATCGACAGCGACCGGGTCCCGGCGCCGGGCTCGGTGACCGCGACGACCTGCACGACGTCGGCGAAGTGTGCGTTGGTGATCCAGGCCTTGGTGCCGTCGAGGATCCAGTCGTCGCCGTCGGGGCGGGCGCGGGTCTCCATCGCGAGCACGTCGGTGCCGACGGCGATCTCGGTGTTGGCGAACGCCGCGGTGATCTCGCCGGTCATCAACGGGTCGAGCCAGCGCTCCCGCGCCGCCGGCGAGCAGTGCTCGATCGCGGGGTTCGGGCCCTCGGTCCACGCCAGCGCGGCGATGCCCAGCCCGAGGCCCGCGTGGCGGTAGACGAACTCCTCGACGTGCTGCATCTCGGCACGGGTGAACCCGCCCCCGCCCACCTCCGCGGCGACGTGCGGCGTGTACAGCCCGGCCGCCGCCGACCGTCGCTGCACCTCGCGACGCGCCTCCCACACGGCGGGGTGCATCCGGCCGGCCGTGTCCAGGCGGGGGTTGAAGGCGGTCCCGACGTCCTGCACGGCGAGGTCGGCCTCCCGCGGCGCCACCTCGGTCTCCAGGAACGCGGCGAAGCGCGCGGTGTAGTCGGCGACGCGGTCGGTGCGGCCCGTGGTCACGCGCATGCCCTACGGCGTGGGGGGAGGTCCCGTCAACCTCCCGTCGATCACCCCGTCGATCACTCGGGCGCTCTACGGTCGACGGCGTGCCGCTGCTGACCGCCGGGGACTCGACCCTGCTCGTCGTCGACCTGCAGGAACGCCTCATGCCCGCGATCGCCGGCGCGGACGCGGTGCTGGAGAACACCGGGCGCCTCGTGCAGGCGGCGAGCCGGCTCGGCGTCGGCGTCGCCGCGACCGAGCAGAACCCGGAGGGGCTCGGGCGCACGGTCGGCGTCGTCGCGGACCTGCTGCCCACCCCCGCCGTCGCCAAGACGTCCTTCGCCGCCGACCCCGACGTCGCGGGCCCGGGCACCGTCGTCGTCGCCGGGTGCGAGGCACACGTGTGCGTGCTGCAGACCGTGCTCGCGCTGCGCGCCGCGGGCCGGGAGGTCGCCGTCGTCGCCGACGCGGTGGGCAGCCGGCGCGAGACCAACCGCGACCGCGCGCTCGACAGGATGCGCGCCCACGGCGTCGACGTCGTCACCACCGAGATGGTCGTGTTCGAGTGGCTGGGGACCAGCGAGAACGCGGCGTTCCGCGAGGTCCAGAAGCTGATCAAGTGAGCACCCTGGCCTCCGCGTCGCTTCTCCGCTAACGTTCGTCATCGCTGACGGAGGTGGAGCGGTGGCCGATGACGACGACCCGGAGGGCGTGACGCTGCGCGCCCTGGTCGAGCCGCGCCGCCGCTCGATCCTGCGCCTCGTCGCGCACGACGAGCTCTCCGCCGGGGAGATCGCCGCCGCCTTCGACGTCACCCGGCCCGCCGTCAGCCAGCACCTCACCGTGCTCAAGGACGCCGGGCTGCTCACCGAGCGACGCGAGGGCACCCGCCGGCTCTACCGCGCCCGCCCCGAGGGCCTCGACGGCCTCCGGGAGTTCCTGGACGACATGTGGGCCTCGTCGCTGGACACCGCACGCCGACTGGTCGAAGCCGACAGGGGGATCGCCGATGACGAGCACCACGCCGCGGGCTGAGACCGCGAGCGTCACCACCCTGCGCCGGCCGCCCATCCGGCAGGCGACGATGGTGCGCAGCACCCGCGAGCACACGTTCGACGTCTTCGTCGCGACGATCGGGCAATGGTGGCCGTTGCAGCCGTACTCCGCGGGCAAGGAGCGCGTGCGCACGGTGGAGGTCGAGCCGCGCCTCGAGGGACGGGTCTTCGAGCGCTGGGACGACGGCACGGAGTGCGACTGGGGCCGCCTGCTCGCCTGGGAGCCGCCGGCACGCCTCGTCATGTCCTGGAACATGACGCCCGAGCCCACGGAGGTGGAGCTAACCTTCACCGCCCTCGGGCCGTCGCTCACCCGCGTCGCCGTCGAGCACCGCGGCTGGGAGGCCCTGTCCGACGCCCAGCTCGGCGAGGACTGCGCGCGCCCCGGCGGCTACATGGGCGGCGCGTTCGTCCAGGGCTGGACCGAGGTGCTCGGCCGCCTCGCCGCCGCGGCCGAGGCGGGCTGACGGCGGAGCGACCGGCCACCCGTGCGGCTACCGTCCCGGCGGGGACCGACGCGGACGTCGGACCCGGGAAGGGACGACGGATGCGGATCACGGCGCTGTGGCGGTACCCGGTGAAGTCGATGCTCGGCGAGGCCCTCGAGGTCTCCCGGGTCGACGCGGGCGGGGTCGCGGGCGACCGCGCGCTCGCGCTGGTCGACGACGTCACGGGCATGGTGGCGACGGCCAAGCACCCCCGGCTCTGGCGCGGCCTGCTGCAGTACACGGCCGCCTCCGGTGACGGCGGGATCCGGATCACCTCGCCCGCCGGCTGGACCCGCGACGCCCTCGACCCGTGGGTCGCCGAGGCGCTCGCCGGCGAGCTGGGCCGTCGCGTGCGGGTGGCGGCGGACCGGCCCGAGGCGGCGTCGGTCGAGCGCCCCGACCCCGAGGAGGTGCTGGACCAGGGTGTCGAGGCCGAGGTCGAGGCGCCGACGCTGGAGATCGCCCAGGGGACGACGGCCGGGTCGCTCGTCGACCACTCCCCCGTGCACGTCATCACCACCGCGACGCTCGCCGCGACCGGTGCGGAGTACCTGCGCTACCGGCCGAACGTCGTCATCGAGACCCCGGAGGGCACCGAGCCCTGGGTCGAGAACACCTGGACGGGGCGCGCGCTGCACCTCACGCGGGACGACGGCTCGTCGGTGACGCTGGAGGTGTCGCTGCCGACGCCGCGCTGCTCGGTGCCCACCCTCGAGCACGGCGCCCTGCCGCGGGCCCCGCACGCGGTGCGCGAGCCGATGCGCGCCAACCGGGTCGAGGTGCCGGGCTTCGGCGTGCTGCCGTGCGCCGGCGCGTACGCGCAGGTCACGCGCGGCGGCGAGCTGCGGGTCGGCGACACCGTGACCCTGGGCGACGCGCCGTGACGGTGCGGGTCGAGAACCGCGACGCGGTCACCGTCGTCAGCATCGACCGCCCCGAGCGGCGCAACGCCGTCGACCGCGCGACCGCCGAACGCCTCGCCGACGCGTTCCGGGCCTTCGACGCCGACGACGACGCGAGCGTCGCGATCCTGCGCGGCGAGGGCCCGTCGTTCTGCGCGGGCGCGGACCTGCAGGCCGTCAGCACCGGCCACGGCAACCGCGTCGACCCCGACGGTGATGGGCCGATGGGGCCGACCCGGCTGCGGCTGTCGAAGCCGGTGATCGCCGCGGTGCACGGGCACGCGGTCGCGGGCGGGCTCGAGCTCGCGCTGTGGGCGGACCTGCGCGTCGTCGACACCACCGCGGTGTTCGGGGTGTTCTGCCGGCGCTGGGGCGTGCCGCTGATCGACGGCGGCACGGTGCGCCTGCCCCGCCTGATCGGGCGCAGCGCGGCGATGGACCTCGTGCTCACCGGCCGGCCCGTCGACGCCGACGAGGCGCTGCGCCTGGGTCTCGCGAACCGCGTCGTGCCGGCGGGGCAGGCGCTCGACGCGAGCCTCGAGCTCGCCCGCACGCTCGCGGCCTTCCCGCAGACCTGCCTGCGCCACGACCGGGCGGCGCTGCTCGAGCAGGAGGGGCTCGACGAGGACGAGGCCCTGCGCCGCGAGTTCGCGCACGGCCAGATCTCGCTGCAGGCCGACACCCTCGCCGGCGCGACCCGCTTCGCCGAGGGCGCGGGCCGGCACGGCTCGGGGGTGTGACGAGGGGTCACGGTGTCGTCCCCCGGTGGCATGCTGGCGCGGTGACCGAGCCGGCGCCGCCTCCCCCCGGGCCGCCCTCGCCCCGCATCGGCACCGCCGAGCGGGACGCGGCGATGGCGGCGCTCGACGCCCACCTCGAGGCCGGGCGCCTCGACGTCGAGGAGTACGGCGAGCGCAGCGCCCGGGCCGCCGAGGCGCGCACGGCGGCCGACCTCGAGCCCCTCTTCACCGACCTCCCCGACCCGCGCCCGCCGTTCGGTGCGGCCCCCGCACCCGCCGTCCCGGCCACCCCCGGGACGACCGAGCGCGACCCCGTCGCCCGCCGCGAGCCCGGCGCGCTCGCCCGCTACGGGCCGGCGATCAGCGGCGCGCTGCCGATCATCGCGCTGGTCCTGTTCCTCACCGTGCCGATCCCGAACGCCTGGGTGTTCTTCCTGGTCATCCCCCTCGGCGGCTGGCTCTTCGCGAGCTCGCGGCGCGGCGGGAGCTGACCCTCGACCGACGGCCCGCAGCGGAGGACCATGCGCTGCACACGGCGGACGGCCGGGCGCGGGACGGGCACGGACAGGGCGCGGACGGACGAGACACGAGGTGGGGACATGACGCACGCGGCGGGGCCGGTCGGTCCGGGTGGCGCACCGACGGTGCGGATCGCGCAGGGCGGGCGCCGCTCGACCATGCCCTGGCAGGTCCTGTCCGCGATCGCCCTGCTGGCGATGGGCGGCATCCACCTGTGGCTGGTGTTCAACGGCACCGGCGGGGTGCTGGGGAACCTGTTCGTCCTCAACGCGATCGGTGCGCTGATCCTCGCGATCGCCGTGGTCATCACCCGCGGGGAGCTGCTCGCCGTCTCCGTGGTGCTGGGCCTGCTGTTCCTGGCCGGCACCCTCGCGGCCCTGGTGCTCGCCCTCACCGTCGGGCTGTTCGGCATCCGCTCGAGCCTCGACTACGACCTGGCGCCGACGACCCTCGTCGTGGAGTCGGTCGGCGTGGTCGTCCTGCTCGTCACCACAGTCCTCGTGCTGCGCCGGCGCCGCCGGATCTAGGCCGACAGCGACGGCAGCGTCTGCGCCCGCCCGAGCAGCGGCCGCAACGGGTCCCCGACCTCGGCCAGGCGGTCGAGCGCGGTCCGGACCGTCCAGCGGTCCGGCGTCAGCTCCGGGTCGTCCAGCTCGTCCCAGGTGATCGGCATCGACACCGGCGCGTCCGCCGACGGCCGCGGGCTGAACGGCGCCACGAGGGTCTTGTTGATCGCGTTCTGGGTGTAGTCCAGCCGCGCGAGGCCGCGGCGCCGGTCGGTGTGCCACTCCCACGACACCAGGTGCGGAACGGTCCGGCCGACGGCGCGGGAGAGCTTCTCGACCCACGCGCGGGTGTCGTCGAAGGTGTAGCCGTCGGCGATCGGCACCCAGATCTGCACGCCCCGCTGGCCCGTCACCTTCGGCGCCGCCTCGACGCCGACGTGGGCGAGCGCGGTGCGGTAGAGCCGGGCGAGCACCAGCACGTCGGCGAACCCCACCGCCGGGCCGGGGTCGATGTCGATGAGCGCCCAGGTCGGCTGCTGCACGTCGGGCAGGCGCGACGTCCACGGGTGCAGCTCGATCGCCCCGTAGTTCGCGAGCCAGACCAGCGCCGGGGTGCTGTCGACGACGAAGTACTGCTGGGTCTCGTCGGGCGCCGCCTCCGGGTTGCGCCAGCGCCGCAGCCATCCGGGCGCGTGGTCGGGGACCTCCTTCTGCCAGAACCCCGCTCGGGCGGTGCCGTCGGGGTAGCGGTGCAGGTTCACGGGCCGCCCCGCCAGGTAGGGCAGGAGGTACGGGGCGATCCGCGCGTGGTAGCGGACGAGGTCGCGCTTGGTGACGGGCGGCCCGGCGTCCCCGGGGACGAGCACCTTGTCCAGGTTGGTAAGCGCGAGCTCGCGCCCGCCGACGGTCCAGCTCCCCCGCCCGCCCAGCGCGTCGAGGGCGGCCAGCTCGTCGGCGGACGCCGCGGCCTGCTGCGCGGGGTCGTCGGGCGCCAGCGGCACCTCGGCGTGCTCGGCGGGCGCCTCCGACACCCACAGCGCCGTCGGGGCGGCCGCGACCTCGTCGTTGGTGCGCCCGCTGGTCACCGAGTGCGGGTGGTCCTCGGGGTCCCAGCCGTCGACGGCGTGGTCGTCGCGCTTGTGCACGAGGACCCACTGCTCCTTGCCTCCCGAGCCCTCCCCGCGCCTCCGGACCAGCACGAACCGCCCGTGGAGCTTCTCGCCGTCGAGGTCGAGGTGCAGCTCCCCCGCCGCGAGCGCGGCCGCCGGGTCGTCGGTGCGCGCCGGCGTCCAGGTGCCCCGGTCCCACACGATGACGTCGCCCCCGCCGTACTGGCCCCGCGGGATGACGCCCTCGAACGACGCGTAGTCCATGGGGTGGTCCTCGGTGCGCACGGCCATGTGCCGCGCCGCGGGGTCGAGGGTCGGCCCGCGCGGCACGGCCCAGCTCGCGAGCGCGCCGTCGACCTCGAGGCGGAGGTCGTAGTGCAGGCGCCGGGCGCGGTGGCGCTGCACCACGAAGATCGGCGCCGTGGTGCTCGGCGCGCCGCCGGCGGGCTCGGGGGTGGCCGCGAAGTCGCGCATGCCGCGGTAGGTCGCGAGGCGGTCGGTGGTGAGCCGGTCCGGCGGGGTGACCAGCGTCCGCACCCACGCCGTCGAGGTGCGCCCCGGCTCGTAGGCGGCGTCCCGGCGCTTGGCGACGACCCCGGCGAGCTCCTGCTCCCGGGCGAGCTCGAGCACCGCGGCGGGCGCGGCCTCCGTCGTCGCCGGCGCCACCGCCACCCGCGGCCACGCCTCGAGCCCGAGCTCCTCGAGCCGTGCGCGCCGCCCGTCCCAGGGCCGGTCGCGCAGGTCGTCGCCGTCGACGCACAGCACGTCGGCGAGGTAGAGCGAGACCGCCGCGGCGTCCGGGCCGCGCCGGTCCGCGACACGCTCGGCGAGCAGGTCGGGCCGCGGGCGGCCGCGCTCGTCCAGCACGACGACCTCCCCGTCGAGCACCAGGTCGTGCTCGGTGTCGAGGTGCGCGAGCTCGGGGTAGGAGCCGGTCACGTCCCGGCCGTCGGCGTCGGTGAGGTGCACCCCGCCGGCGACCGTCGTGACCAGGACCCGGACCCCGTCCCAGGTGAGCTCCGCCGCCCAGCCCGCGCCGGTCGGCGGGGCACCGTCGGTCGGCAGCATCGGACGCTCGGGCCCGGAGCGGTGTGCGGTCACCCCGCGGCGGTACCCGATCCGGGCCGGGCGGGTAGCCGGGGGTCATGTCACGACCGGACGAGGCCCGCAGGGACGCCCGCGACGAGTCCCTGGACACCACCGACGTCGACCCCACCGGCAACGCGGTCGAGAACGACGCCACCGGCGCGAAGGACCGCGCGGCGCAGGACACGACCGCTCGGGAGCACGAGGGCGACGAGGAGGAGGCCAGCCCGACCTGAACCGGCGACGGACCGGCCGGCCGCGAGCCCGTCGGCTAGCGTCGCGCCGATGACCGTGCGGGCCTGGATGAGCTGGTCGGGCGGCAAGGACGGCGCGTTCGCGCTCGCCGCGGCCCGGGCCGACCCGGGGGTCGAGGTCGCCGGCCTGCACACCACGGTCCGCCCCGGCGGGGAGGTGGCCGCCAGCTACGTCCCGCTCGGCCTGGTCCGGGCCCAGGCCGCGGCGCTGGGCCTGCCGCTCGAGACCGTCGAGCTGCCCGTGCCGTGCCCGGACGACGTCTACACGGAGCGCACGCGCACGTCGTGGGCCCGCCTGCGCGCGGGCGGGGCGACGCAGGTGCTCTACGGCGACCTCTTCCTCGCCGACATCCGGGCCTTCCGCGAGCGGGCCCTCGAGGGCACGGGGCTCTCGGCGCGCTTCCCGCTGTGGGACCGGCCCACCGCCCCGCTCGCCCGGGAGATGCTCGCGGCCGGGGTGCGGGCCGTGGTCGTCTGCGTCGACCCGGCGCGGGTGCCGCCGGCGCTCGCCGGACGGGCGTGGGACACCCAGCTGCTCGCCGAGCTCCCCGCCGGCGTCGACCCGTGCGGCGAGAACGGCGAGTTCCACACCCTCGTCACCGACGGCCCCGGGTTCGCCCGCCCCGTGCCCGCGGCGGTCAGGGGCACCGCCGAGCGCGACGGGTTCGTCACCGCTCTCCTCTGCTGACTCCTCGCCCGACACCTCGCCCGACACCTCGCCCGACTCCGTGCTCGCCTGCCAGGCTGCGCGCATGGCTCTGCGTCTGCGGGAGGTCGCCGACGGCGTGCACCTCGGCGCCCTCGTCCCCGGCGGTCTCCTGCACACGGTGCTGATCGAGGGCCCCGAGGGCGACGTCGTCGTCGACGCGGGGTTCCCGTGGTCGGCGCGCCGCCTCGTCACGCTGCTGCGGGGCCGTGACGTCGCCCTGCACGCCGTCACCCACGCGCACGGCGACCACGTCGGCTCGTCGGCGTGGCTGTGCCGGCAGACCGGGGCGCCGCTCGCGATGGGCGAGGCGGACGCGGGCCGCTTCGAGGACGGGCGGCTCGACACCCACTCCGGCGCGTTCGGCCGGCTCGTCCTCGCCCCGCTGGCCCGCGAGCGGCGGCCGGTCGACCGGCGCCTGCGCGAGGGCGACCGGGTCGGCGGGTTCGAGGTGCTCGCCGTCCCCGGCCACAGCCCCGGCACCCTCGCGCTGTGGCGCGCGGGGGACCGCGTGCTCGTCGTCGGCGACGGGCCGGTCAACGTGTCGACCGACCCGCGCTCGCCGCGGTGGCTGCCCCTCCCGCGCGGCCTGCACGACGACCCGGCGGCCGCGGCGGCCTCGCGCGGCCGCTTGGCCGAGCTGCGTCCGGCGCTCGTCGTCGCGATGCACGGCCACCCGGTGGCCGACCCCGACGCCTGGGCCGCGGCCGCGCCGTGACCCGCCCGCGAGGGGGGTCGGCGCCGGAGATCCGGGCGTAACGTCGCGAGATGGCCAAGGACCAGAAGACGAAGGACACGAAGACCAGGGACCCGAAGCCGAAGGACCCGAAGGCCGGGGACAAGCGCGAGGACCCCGTCGCGACGGCGCTCAGCGCCCCCGACGCGCCCGTCGACGACCCCGGCTCCCCGGCGGTCGTGCCCGCCAGCGGCCCGCCCGAGCGGCTCACCGGCGGCGCCCGCAGGCCCTCGGGGGCGGTCGCCCGCCGCGACACCGGCTCCGCAGCGCCCGCCGTGGCCGCAGCGCCCGCCGTGCCCGCCGTGCCCGCCGTGCCCGCCGCGCCGCCCGCGCGCGGCGTCACCGACACCGTGGTGTCCGCCGCCGCCGACGCCGCCCACGTCGTGCAGCGGGTGCTGCCCCACCGCGCGCCCGTCTACCTGGGCGGCGCCGCGCTGCTCGTCATCGGGATCGTCGACCTCCCCGCCGTCGCCGGTGGCGCGCTGGTCTACGAGGCGCTGCGCCGCTGGCACCCCGCCGATCGCTGAGTCGTCCCTGGCCGCGCCGAGGGGCCGACCCTGCCGACGCGCGGGCGTCAGCGCGTGGTCGCGGACGGCGGCGCGGCGGGGGCGCCGTCGTGCGGCGGCGGGTCGGCCTCGGCGTCGACGGCGCTCGGGTCCCCGGCGCCGTGCGTCTGGCCCGCGCCGCGGTCGAAATCGTCGCCGTCGCGGCGGAGGCGGTTGTGCCGGGTGCCGTCGTCGACGAGCCCGCTCACCGCCGGTGTCCGTCCTGCTGGGCGAGCCAGGCGCTGCGCCGCTCCTCGTGGGTGGTGCAGCGCTCGAGCGCGGCGAGCCGGCGCAGCGTGTCCGCGTTCGCGACGCCGGTGGCCTGCGCCCGGTAGGCGTCCGCGAGCTCGCGGTCCGCGCGCAGCTCGGCGGCGTTCCGTGGTCGCGGCTGGTGGTCCTCGGGCAGCGAGGCGAGGGTCGACTCGCTGACGAAGCGGCTCTGCACGGCCGTGACCAGCCGGTCGCCCGACGCGCCGTAGGGGTTGTCGGGCGGGAGGTGGACGACCACCCGCCCGTAGCTCCCGACGACGAGCAGCACGAGACCGGCCCCGATGCTGAAGAAGACGTTGGGCAGCCGGAAGGCCAGCAGGTTGTACGGCGTGGCGAGCACGGCGAGACCGGCGAAGGCCGCCAGGAGGAACGCCACCCCGATGACGATCATCACCGTCGACGCGGGGCGGCCGCCGCGGACGGCGGCCAGGACCAGGATCGCGGCGGTGACCACGGAGACGGTCGAGAGCAGGCCGTTGGTCGACAGCCCCAGCAGCGGCATGCCGCGGGTGTCGAAGGCGCTCAGCCCGCCGACGTAGCCGAGGACGCCGAAGACGGCGATCACCGCGGCGACCGTGAGGGCCCCGGCGCGGTGCACGAGGACCACCCGCCGGCTCAGCGGCGTGGGCGGCTCCGGTCCGGCCGGACCGGTGACGCCGGGATCGGGGCTGTGGGGTGGACGGGTGAGGGACATGACGGCCTCCTCGCTGAAGCACGTCGTCGGGTCGAGACCGCCCGGGCATCCCCGCGCCCGGCGGGTCCCACTCCCCGGACCGGCGTGACGTGGGTAGCAGGACCCGACCCGGGCACCTCGGCGACGTCGCGACGGCCCCCGACCCCGAGCTACGATCTTCGGCCGCGCGGGCGGCCCCGCCCGCGACGCACACGCGAGTCGACAGGGGAGGAGAGGCACCGATGACGCTCAGCGACGACGCCGTGGAGGCACTCATCCTGCTGTGCCGACGGAGCCGGGACGCCGGCTGCGTGGTCCGCATCCGCTCGATCGGCGCCGGCACGCTGCCGACCGTCCACCTCGAGCTCGACGCGGTCCCCCGTGACCGCGACGTCGTCGTCGCCCGCGGTGGCGTGACGGTCGTCGTCGACCGCGAGCTCGCGCCCGCCACGCAGGACAAGGTGCTGCACGCGGAGCCCCACAGCGAGGACGACGACCGGCCGGTCTTCCTGCTCGAGGAGGTCTCCGGACGCGCCTGACGCGGTGGGCCCCGGTTTCCGGGCGCCGACACGCCGATGCGCGGACCGCCGGTGGCGGCCCGCGCATCGGTGATCGCGGTGGTGTCAGTCCTCGGCCTTGACGGCCAGGACCGGCACCGGGCTGTCGAGCAGCAGTCGCTGGGCGACGCTGCCGAGCAGCGCCTTGCTCACCGGCGACCGGCGCTTCATCCCGATGACGAGGCGCTGGACGTCGGGCCGCTGGTCGATCTCCTCGAGGACGGTGTCCGCGGGGTCGCGGTCCTCAGGACCGGAGCGCTCGAGGAGCGTCACCTTGAGGTCCTCGGGCAGACCCGAGAGGTCGATGCTGTGCAGGGTCAGGTTGAGGACGACGAGGTCGGTGTCGAGCAGCCGGGCCTCGCCGGCGCCCGCGTGGAGGGCCTGGGGGCCCTCCCGTCCCTCGGGGACGGCGACGAGCACGGTCATGTTGGGTCCTTCCGGGCGAGTGGGGCGGGTCAGGAGTACTGGCGCATGAACTGCTCCTCGAGGTCCTCGAGCGAGCGGCCGCGGGTCTCGGGCACCGAGCGGTACACGAAGATCAGGGCCAGGACGCCGAGGGCGACGAAGATGAAGAACGTCGGCGCGATGCCGAGGCTCTCGACGACCACGGGGAAGCCGAGCGAGACGACCGCGTTCGACAGCCACAGCACGAGCACGCTGATGCCGATGGCGAGACTGCGGATCTTGAGCGGGAAGATCTCGGCCAGGAGGAGCCAGACCAGCGGGCCGATGGTGCCCTGCATGCAGAAGACGAACAGCACGACGAAGACCAGGATGAACCACGCCTTGGCCGGTCCGTCGGGCAGCAGGGTGGCCGACAGGCCGACGAGCAGGTGGAAGAACGTCGTGAGCGCGAAGCCGCCGAGCAGCAGCGTGCGGCGGTTGACCTTGTTCATGATGAGCAGCCCGACGGTGATGCCCAGGACGCTGAACAGGCCGTTCGCGGTGTTGGCGATGATCGCGGCCTGGTCGGAGAAGCCGGCGTCGCCGAGCAGCTGCGTGCCGTAGTACATGATCGAGTTGATGCCGGTGAACTGCTGGAACATGCCCAGGCCGGCCCCGAGCAGGATGAGCCGGCGGATCCAGCGCACCCCCAGGTCGCTCGCCCCGGCGGTCTTCGACGCCCGCTCCTCCTCGGCGAGCTCGTGCACCTCGGCCATCTCGGCCTGCGCCCGCTCGGGCGTGCGCACCTGCTGCAGCACCGCCAGCGCCTCGTCGTCCCGGCCCTGAGACACCAGCCAGCGGGGGCTCTCGGGCATCCGCAGCATGCCGATGAACAGCGCGATCGCCGGGAGCACGGCCACGACCAGCATGACGCGCCAGACGCCCGGGTTCTCGCCCCAGATGTTGAAGATGATCGCGTTGATGACGAAGGCGGCGAACTGGCCGCTGACGATCATGACCTCGTTGCGGGTGACGATGCTGCCCCGACGCTCGGCCGGCGCGACCTCGGCGAGGTAGACCGGCACGGTGGCCGAGGCGCCACCGACCGCCAGGCCGAGGACGAAGCGGAAGAACGCCAGCACCGGCCACGTCGGCGAGAGGACACAGCCGATGGTGGCGAGGGCGAAGAGGATCGCCAGCAGCAGGATGTTGTGGCGGCGGCCGAACCGGTCGGACAGCGCGCCACCCACGACGGCACCGATGGCCGCACCGAAGATCAGGATGCTGACGACGATGCCCTCGGTGAGGGCCGTGAGGCCGAGGTCGGCGGTCATCGGCTCGAGGGCGCCGTTGATGACGCCGGTGTCGTAGCCGAAGAGGAGGCCGCCGAAGGTGGCGACGACGGCGATGATGCCGAGCCGCTTCGAGTGCGGGCCGGGCACGTCCGGCGGGAGAGCAGCCCGTGACGGCTGCTCGTTGTAGGTGGTCATGACGTGGCGCTCCCCGTTGAGGAATGGCGTGACGAGATGTGTCGGGTCTCGGCGAGGGCGGTCGCGGGCATCGTCCGGAACAGCGTCCCGGGGCCGTCGAGATCGACCGAATGTCCCTGGTGACGACGAGGATGACGGGGCGGTGTGATCCAAGTCAAGAGCTCGTCGACAATTGTCTGTCGCATTTCTTGTGGGTGATCGACATGCCTCTGAACAGCGATGACGAACGCACGAGAGGCCCGGGACGACGGTGCGTCCCGGGCCTCGCGCAGTTCGTGGTGGTCATTTATCGACCATTCTCTCGCCCGCTTTTCGAGCACGACGAACAGAGGTCGGGAAAGGGCGGGAGAACGGCACGACACCGATCCGGACGGGAGGTCCCCCGATCGGCTCGCGGTGTCGCGCGATGGCGGAGACGTTACGGCGCCGGCCCGCCACCGTCAAGACTTTGTCCTGACATTAGGTCCAAGCTGCGCTCAGACGTCCGCCGCCGCGGCCGTGAGGACGCCGGCCGCCACCTCGAGTCCCTCGAGGCGACCGAGCTCGACGTCCTCGTGCTCGATGTTCACGGCCATGTCGGGGTCGACCTTCGCGAGGGCCCGCAGGAAGCGGGTCCAGAAGGCCTGGTCGTGGCCCTTGCCGAGCGCCACGAAGTCCCAGCCGGCGTTCTCCGGCCAGGCGTTGAGGGTGGCGTCGCCGCCCAGCCGCACCGGGTCCTCGGTGACCTTGCGGTGCCGGTCGTCGAGGACGCCGTGGACGCGCACGGCGTCGTTGATGCGGGTGTCCTTCGCCGCCGCCAGGTACACGAGGTCGCCGAGGTGCTCGATGGCGGCGACCGGGTCGATGCCCTGCCAGAACAGGTGGCTCGGGTCCATCTCGGCGCCGACCGAGCACGCCCCGGTCTCCTCGACGAGCCGGGTGAGCGTCGAGGGGTTGAAGACCAGGTTGAACTGGTGCATCTCGATGCAGACCTTCACGCCGTGCTCGCCGGCGAGCGCGTCGATCTCCCGCCAGAAGGGGACGCCCACCTCGGACCACTGCCGGTCGCGCACGTCGGAGTACGTGGACTCGAACGGCATGGGGTTCCAGACGGGGATCGTCCCGCCCGGCTCCCCGGCCGGCAGCCCCGACATCGTGACGACGCGGCGCACCCCGAGGCGCCCGGCGACCTCGATGGTGCGCCGCAGGTCGCGGGCGTGGGCCTCGCCGATCCGCGGGTCCGGGTGCAGCGGGTTGCCGTTGCAGTTCAGGGCGGTGAGCTCGACGCCCTCCGCGGCGAAGACGCCGAGGTAGTCCTCCGCCGCCGTGCGGCCCGCGAGCAGGTCGTCGACGGGCAGGTGCACCGGGGGCAGGAAGCCGCCGGCGTTGACCTCCAGGCCGGTCAGGCCGAGCGAGCGCACGGTCCGCAGGGCCTCGGGCAGGGGCCGGTCGTGCAGGATCGCGTCGTAGACGCCGAGCTTCATGATCGATCTCCGGGATGTGGGCACGCCGAGGACACCCGCGGCCGGTCGAGCGACCGGCCGCGGGCCCTCGGGCACGCGTCAGCTGTTGCGGGGGAACCCGAGGTCGAGCTCGCCGGCCTCGCCGCGGCGGGCGGGGTCGATCCAGCGGGTGGTGACGACCTTGCCGCGGGTGAAGAAGTGCACGCCCTCCGCGCCGTGGGCGTGGGTGTCGCCGAACAGCGAGTTCTTCCAGCCGCCGAAGCTGTAGTAGGCCATCGGCACCGGGACCGGCACGTTGACGCCGATCATCCCGACCTCGACCTCGTTCTGGAACCGTCGTGCGGCGCCGCCGTCGTTGGTGAAGATCGCCGTCCCGTTGCCGTACGGGTTGGCGTTGATCAGCGCGACGGCCTCGTCGTAGGTGTCGACGCGGACCACCGAGAGCACCGGACCGAAGATCTCGTCGGTGTAGATCGACATGTCGGGGGTGACGTGGTCGAACAGCGTCGGGCCGACGAAGAAGCCCTCCCCGTCGGCGTCGGGCGCGACGCCGCGCCCGTCGACCACCAGCGACGCCCCGGCGGCCTCGCCGGCGTCCACGTAGCCCGACACCCGGTCGCGGGCCGCCGCGGTGACGAGCGGGCCCATGTCGCAGCCACGACGCCCGTCGCCCGTGCGCAGTCCGCGGGCCCGCTCGGCGATCTTCTCGACCAGCGCGTCGCCGCACGAGCCGACCGCGACCACCGCCGAGATCGCCATGCAGCGCTCCCCCGCCGAGCCGAAGCCGGCGTTGATGGCCTGGTCGGCGGCCAGGTCGAGGTCGGCGTCGGGCAGCACGACGGCGTGGTTCTTCGCCCCGCCGAGGGCCTGGACGCGCTTGCCGTGCGCGGTGCCGGTCTCGTAGACGTAGCGCGCGATCGGCGTCGAACCCACGAAGCTGATGCTCTTGACGTCGGGGTGGGTGAGCAGCCCGTCCACGGCGACCTTGTCGCCGTTGAGCACGTTGAACACCCCGTCGGGCAGTCCGGCCTCGCGCCACAGCTCCGCCATCCACAGCGCCGCGGACGGGACCTTCTCCGAGGGCTTGAGCACCACGGTGTTGCCCGCGGCGATCGCGATCGGGAAGAACCACATCGGCACCATCGCCGGGAAGTTGAACGGGCTGATGATCCCGACGACGCCGAGCGGCTGGCGGATCGACGACACGTCGATGCCGGTCGAGGCGTTCTCGGTGGCCGACCCCTTGAGCAGGTGCGGCATCCCGCACGCGAACTCCACGACCTCCTGGCCGCGCGCGACCTCGCCCGCGGCGTCCGCGAGCACCTTGCCGTGCTCGGCGGTGATGATCGCGGCCAGCTCGTCGGCGCGGGCGTTGAGCAGCTCGCGGAACCGGAACAGGATCTGCGTGCGCCTGGTCAGCGACGTGTCCCGCCAGAGCGGGAAGGCCGCCGACGCCGCCGCGATCACGGCCGCGACCTCGTCCTCGGACGCGAACGCCACCCGGCGCGTCACCGCGCCGGTGGCGGGGTCGGTGACGTCGCCGGAACGGTCGGACGTCGACTTGAGCACGGCGCCGCCGGCCCAGTGGTGCAGGGTCTCCATCAGGGGTTCCTCCCGGGTGCGGGCTCGAGGACGGTGTCCGAGCCGAAGTGCTTCGCCACGAGGGCGGTGATCGTGTCGCGGTCGCCCGTGACCACCTCGGTCGCGCGCTCCTCCCACCCGAACACACAGTGGGTCAGCGTGCCGTCGAAGCCGGCCGCCGCCAACGCCGCGAAGACGGCGTCGAAGTCGACCTCGCCGGTGCCCATCGGCGCGTGCTGGTGCACGCGGACCGTGGACCCGGGCGGGTTGACGATGTAGCGCAGGCCGCCCGACGCGGTGTGGTTCAGCGTGTCGGCCAGGTGCACGTTGGTCACGCGCGCCCCGGCGCGGGCGATGATCCCGGCCGGGTCGTTGCCCTGGTGGAACGTGTGCGGGGTGCAGTACAGGAACGTGACCCAGTCGCGGTCCAGCCCGGCCACCATGTCGACCGCGGCGTGCCCGTCCTCGATGAAGTCGTCGGGGTGCGGCTCGAGCACGAGGCGGATGCCCTCGCGCTCGAAGTCCGGGGCCAGCTCCTCGAACGAGCGCAGGAACATCGCCTCGGCGTGCTCCGCGGCCTCCGGGCGGCCGTTGAACTCGGTGTTCATCGTGTCCACGCCGAGGTCGACGGCGATCCGGATCGCGCGCCGCCAGGCGCGCACGGCGGCCTGCCGGGCGTCCTCGGACGGGCCCGACCAGCGCAGCACCGGCAGCACCGAGGAGATGCCGACGCCGGCGTCGGCGGCCCGGCGCCGCAGCGTGGCGACGGTCGCGGAGTCGACGCGGGGGTGGGCGAAGAAGGGGATGAAGTCCTCCTTCGGGGAGAGCTCCATCCACGTGTAGCCGGCGCGGGCCACGGCGTCGGGCAGGTCGGTCACCGCGTGGGTGCGGTGGAACATCTGGGCGTCGAGGGCGAGCTTCACGCCACACCCCCCATCGCCCCGCCGGCCCCGGACCGGGCCTCCATCCCGGTCTCGATGCGCTCGCCCTTGACGACGGCGGCCACCCCGGCCTCGCAGATCGCCGCGGCGGCGTAGCCGTCCCAGCTGCCGGGGCCGTCGACGGCGTCGCCGCCCGACGCGATCCCGGCGCGGGCGGCGTCCACCCAGCGCTGCACCTGGTCGTCGTAGGCCTGGCCGAAGCGGGCCACGAAGTCCGGGGTGATGGTCCCGCCCCACGTCCCCCCGCGCCGCTTCGTCACGACGTTCTGGTCGAGCCCGATCATCGCCGAGCCGTGCTCGGCGACGACCTCGGTGCGGACCTCGTAGGCGATCCCGGTGCGCACGAAGATCTCGACGGTCACGAGGGCCCCGGAGTCCGCCTCGAACAGCACGAGCATCGGGTCCGACACCCCGGGCGGGGCGTCCGCGGTCGGGCGTCCGCGCACCACGCTGACCGCGGCGATCTCCTCGCCGAGCAGGAAGCGCGCGGAGTCGGCCTCGTGCACGACGGAGTCGCGGATCATGTACTCGGAGTCGAAGAACTCGGGCACCGCGGGGTTGCGGTGGGTGCAGTGCAGCATGAGCGGCGCGCCGAGCTCGCCGCCCGCGATCATCTGCTGCAGCGCGGCGTACTCGTGGTCGAAGCGGCGCATGAACCCGACCTGGATCAGCCGGCGCCCGAGCTCGGTCTCGCGGCGGTACACCGCGGCCGCGGTCGCCGCCTCGGTGGTCAGCGGCTTCTCGCACAGGACGGGCTTGCCGGCCTCGAGGCAGGCGAGCACCTGCGCCTCGTGCGCGCTGCCGGGGGTCGCGATGACGACCGCGTCGACGTCGTCGGCGGCGATGGCCTCGGCGGGGTCGGCGACCACGCGGGCGCCGATCGGGTCGGCGACGCGGTGGGCCTGCTCGTCGGAGACGTCGCCGACCACCGTCACGCGGGCGCCGCGGGTGCGCCGGGTGAGGCTGTCGACGTGGAACGAGCCCATCTTGCCGACGCCGAGGACCGCGATGCGGATCTCGTCGTTCACGAGCGGATCTCCTCTCCGGCCGGCGTGCCGATGCGGACCGAACCGGTGCCGCACGAGCCGAGGTAGGTGTGGGTGCGCTGCGCGATCGGCAGCGGCTGGTCGGGCGGGCAGGGGTACATGTCCTGCTCGACGATGGCGAAGACGTCGAGTCCCGCCTCCTCGATCGCGCCGAGGACCTCGGGCATCGAGGGCACGCCGTGCGGCGGCTCGATCATGGCGCCGGCCTTGACGGCGTCCGGGAACGGCAGGTCCTCGGCCTCGACGCGGTCGATGACCGCGGGGTCGACCTGCTTGAGGTGCAGGTAGCCGATGCGCTCGGGGTACTGGCGGATGATCGCGACGTTGTCGCCGCGGTAGTAGGCGACGTGCCCGGTGTCGAGGCAGAGGTTGACGAAGCGGGGGTCGGTGGACTCGACGAACCGCTCGATCTCCGACTGGTAGCCGACGTGCGAGTCGGCGTGCGAGTGGAACTGCACGCGCAGGCCGTACTCCTCCAGCACCCGGCGCCCGAGGGTGTCCATGCCGGTGGTCAGGCGGTCCCAGCCCGCGGCGTCGAGGGTCGGCGACTCCAGCGGCGCGCCGGTCTTGTGGTCGCGCCACGGCTCGGGGATGACGACGAGGTGCTCGCCGCCCACGGCGCGGGTCAGCGAGGCGACCTGCGTGACCTGGTCCCACACGTGGTCGAAGCTGTTCGGGCGGTGCAGGTGCTCGAACACCGTGCCCGCGGAGACGGTCAGGCCGTGGGTGCGCAGGGTGTCGGCGAGCTCGGTGGGGTCGGTCGGCAGGTAGCCGTACGGGCCGAGCTCGATGACGTCGTAGCCGGCGGCCGCGACCTCGGCGAGGAAGCGGTCGGCCGGGGTCTGGTCGGGGTCGTCCGGGAACCAGACGCCCCAGGAGTCGGGCGCGGAGCCGACGCGGATCGAGGTCACGAGGGAGACACCTCTTCGCTGGGGTGGAGGAAGGAACGCTGGGTCGACTTGGCGTCGTCGTAGGTCTTGCGGGCGCGCTGGGTGGACTCGAGCGCGGCCACCTCGGCGACGGGGACGTCCCACCAGGAGCGGGAGTCCGGTGCGGGGACGAGCGGGTCGGTCTCGACGTGGACGACGACGCTCTCCGTGGCGGCCTTGGCCTCGCGCAGGGCGGCGGCGAGCTCGTCGGCGGTGCGTACGGAGATCACCCGCACCCCGAGGGACGCCGCGTTCGCGGCGAGGTCGACGGGCAGGCGCTCGCCGTCGAGCCGTCCGCTGCCCGAGCGGTAGCGGTACCGGGTGCCGAAGCGCTGCGAGCCGAGCTCCTCGGAGAGCGCGCCGATCGAGGCGTAGCCGTGGTTCTGCACGAGGACGGTGATGACCTTGACGCCCTCCTGCACGGCGGTCACCAGCTCCGTCGCCATCATGAGGTAGGAGCCGTCGCCCACCATGACCACGACGTCGCGGTCGGGGCACGCCATCGCCACGCCCACCCCGCCGGCGACCTCGTAGCCCATGCACGAGTAGCCGTACTCGACGTGGTAGCCCTTCGGGTCGCGCGTGCGCCACAGTTTGTGCAGGTCACCCGGCATCGAGCCCGCGGCGCAGACGACGACGTCGCGCGCGTCGGTGAGGTCGTTGACCAGGCCGATGACGGCGTTCTGGGTGAGCAGGCCGTTCGACTCGGTCGCTGACTCGGCGGCGTCGACGGTCGCCTCCCACTCGGCGTCGAGGCGGCGGTACTCCGCCTCGTAGGCGTCGTCGACGCGGTGGCCGGCCAGGGCGGTCGTCAGCGCCTCCAGCGTCTCGCGGGCGTCGGCGACGACGCCGATGCCCGCGTGCTTCACCGCGTCGAGCCCGGCGACGTTGACGTTGACGAACCGGACGTCGGGCGCCTGGAAGGCGGTGCGGCTCGCGGTGGTGAAGTCCGAGTAGCGGGTCCCGACGCCGATGACGACGTCGGCGTCGCGGGCGATCGCGTTGGCCGCCGTGGTGCCGGTGGACCCGATCGCGCCGAGGCACTGCGGGTGGTCGAACACCAGCGTTCCCTTGCCGGCCTGGCTCTGGCCGACCGGGATGCCGGTGGCCTCGCAGAACGCGGCCAGGGCTGCCGTCGCGCCGCTGTAGTGGACCCCGCCGCCGGCGACGACGAGCGGTCGCCGGGCCGTGCGGATGGCCTCCGCGGCGCGGGCGAGCGCCGCGCGCTCGGGCAGCGGCCGGGCGACGTGCCAGACCCGCTTCGCGAACAGCTCGACCGGCCAGTCGTGGGCCTGCGCCTGCACGTCCTGCGGGAAGCAGACCGTCACCGCGCCGGTCTCCGCGGGGTCGGTGAGCACCCGCATCGCGGCGAGCATCGCCGAGGGCAGCTGCTCCGGGCGCCACACCCGGTCGAAGTACCGCGAGACCGGGCGGAAGCAGTCGTTGACGGTGACGTCGCCCGAGGCCGGCAGCTCCAGCTCCTGGAGCAGTGGCGACGCCGCCCGGTCGGCGAAGGTGTCGGCGGGCAGCAGCAGCACCGGCAGCCGGTTGATCGTGGCGAGCGCGGCGCCGGTGACCATGTTGGTCGCGCCGGGACCGACGCTCGTGGACACGGCCCAGGTCTGCAGGCGGTCCTTCATCCGGGCGTACGCGGCCGCGGAGTGCACCATGGCCTGCTCGTTGCGGCCGAGGACGTAGGGCAGCGCCCCGCTGTCCTGCCCGCCCACCTCGGCCAGCTCGGCCTCGAGCAGCGCCTGCCCGACGCCGGCGACGTTGCCGTGCCCGAAGATGCCGAAGCAGCCGGCGAACAGCCGCTGCTCGACGCCGTCGCGCTCGGAGTACTGGGCGCCCAGGAAGCGGACGAGGGCCTGGGCGACGGTGAGGCGGACCGTGTCAGTCATCGGTGGACACCAATCGCGGGTCGACCGGCTGGTCCGCCCACGTGGCGCGGACCCAGGCCTGGTCGGGGTGGTCGGTGATCTTCCAGGCGCGCTCGCCCGGGCCGGCCATGACGTTGAGGTAGTACATGTCGTGGCCGGGGGCGGCGGCGCACGGGCCGTGCCAGCCGTGGGGCACGAGCACCGTGTCGCGGTCGTGGACCTCGACGAGGACGTCGACGTCCCCGGCGGGCGACGAGCTCGTGCGGTGGAAGCCGAGACCGGGCTCGCCGTGCGGGCCGGGCGCGATCTCGTAGTAGTAAATCTCCTCGAGGGCCGACTCGGTGTCGCTCTCCTCGTCGTGCTTGTGGGCGGGGTAGCTCGACCAGTTCCCGCCCGGGGTGACGACCTCGACGGCGATGAGGCTGCCGGCCTCGACCACGCCGGCGGCCCCGAAGTTGCGGACCCGGCGGCTGCACTGCCCGGCACCGCGCAGCTCGACGGGCACGTCGGCGGCCGGGAGGTGGCGGAACGGCAGCACGACGTCGGTGCGCGCGCCGGTGAGCGCGACCCGGGCCGGCCCCTCCGCGGCCCGGATCGTGGCCGTCGTGCCGCGCGGCAGGTACGCCGTGTCGGTCGGTCCGGCGAAGACGTCGGGTCGCCCGGCGAGCACGTGCTCGGTGACGCCGTCGGTGACCGTCACGCCGCCGGACAGCGGGACGACGATCATCTCCTCGTCGCCGGTGTCGTGGGTGTGGGTGGTGCCGGCAGGGAGGGTCAGGGTGCGCAGGCTCGAGTGCGCCCAGCCGGCGACGGCGGGGGTCACCTCGAGGTCGTAGCCGTGCGTCGCGGCCGCGCCCGCCGGCAGGTGCAGCTCGGTGCGGGCCGGCGCGCTCACGGCGCCACCTCCGGCCGGACCATGGCGACGGCGGTGTCGACGGCGCCGGCGACGTCGTCGTCGGCGGGGTAGAGCAGGGTGCGCCCGACGATGAGGCCGCGCACGCCGGGCAGCGCGAGCGCGTGGCGCCACGACGCGTACGTCTCGTCGGGTGCGGTGGTCGGGTCGCCCCCGAGCAGGAGCGTCGGCAGCGTGGTCGCGTCCATGACGCGCTCCATCTCGTCGACCACCGGCAGCTTCATCCACGTGTAGGCGCTGCCGGCGCCGAGGCCCTGCGCGATGTGGATGGACCGGACCACGGCGTCGGTGGACAGGTCGTTGACGACCTTGCCCTCCACCCGGCGCGAGATGAACGGCTCCACCATGGCGACGGTCTGCGCCCGGTTGAGCTCAGTGACGGCCTCGGCGCAGGCCTGCAGCGTCGCGACCGTGGCCGGGTCGTCGTAGTCGATGCGGGTCAGCATCTTGGCGGCGTCGAACCCCGACTCGACGGTGCCGCGCACGTCGTACCCGGTCATGCGGTCGTCCATCTCGAAGGTCGCGCCGGCGAGGCCGCCGCGGTTGAGCGACGAGACGACGACCTTGTCCTCGAGCGCGCCGAGCAGCAGCAGGTCCTCGAGGATGTCCGCCGTCGCGAGCACGCCGTCGACGCCCGGGCGGGCCAGCGCGGCGACGAGGCGGTCGAGCAGCTCGGGACGGCTGGCCATGGCGTCGGCGCGCCCGGAGGCGGACAGCGCACCGCGGGCGGGGTGGTCAGCGGCGACGATCATGAGGCGACCGTCGGCGGGGACGAACGGGCGCCGGCGGCGGGCGGCGAGGAGCTTGGCGACCCGCTCGGGCTCGGTGGCCCGGATCGCGCGGACCGCGTCGTGGGTGGCGGCGAACTGGCTCACGGCCTCACTCACAGCAGGGTGCCCTTCTCGAGCAGGTGGTCGATCTCGTCGGGGGTGGGCATGGCGGTGGAGCACTCGAGCCGCGCGGCGACGATGGCGCCGGCGGCGTTGGCCCGGGTCAGCACCGTCTCGAGGTCCCACCCCGCCAGCAGCCCGTGCGCGAGCGACCCGCCGAAGCTGTCGCCGGCGCCGAGGCCGTTGAGCGGGGTGACGGGGATGGGCGGGGCGACGACCCGCTCGCCGTCGCGGGTCTTGCCCAGCACCCCGCGGGGGCCCTGCTTGACCACGGCGACCTCGACGCCGGCCTCGAGCAGCGCGTCGGCCGCGCGCTCCGGGGCGGTCTCGCCGACCGCGACCTCGCACTCCTCGCGGTTGCCGACCGCGACCGTGACCTGGCCGAGCACCTTCTGGACCTCGGAGGTGGCGGTCGCGGCGTCGGGCCAGAACATGGGGCGGTAGTCGAGGTCGAGCACGACGTGGCCGCGCCGGTCGCGGGCGGCGAGCACGTCGTGGTGGGTCTGCCGGCTGGGCTCCTCGGACAGCCCGGTGACCGACAGCCACAGCAGGTCGACCTCCCGGACGGTGGCGAGGTCGACGTCGGCGGTGCGCACCTGCAGGTCCGGGGCGGTGGGCCGGCGGTAGAACCACAGCGGGAAGTCGTCCGGGGGGAAGATCTCGCAGAAGGTGACGGGCGTGAGGTGGTGCGGGTCGGTCACGACGTGAGCGTCGTCGACGCCGAGCCGGCGCAGCTCGCGGCGCACGTAGCGGCCGAACGGGTCGTCGCCGACGCCGGTGATGATCGCGGCACGCCGACCGAGCCGGCTCGCGGCGACCGCGACGTTGGCGGTGGTGCCGCCGAGGAACTTGCCGAAGGTCTCGACGTCCTCGAGGCCGATCCCGGTCTGCAGCGGGTAGATGTCGACGCCGCTGCGACCGAACGTCAGGACCTCCGGCGCGGTGCGCGGAGCGGTGCTCATGGGCTGTCCTCGGCTGGTCGCGGGCTGGTGGGTCCCCGCCGTCGCACGGTGGCGCGGCGATGACGAGGACGTTAAGCAGCGCGACACGGCAGCGTCAATACTTTGTCCAGACATACGGTCATAGAGACGAACGCTGCGGCAGCCGCTACGCTGACCACCATGACCGTCGCCTCCGGGCCCGTCGAGCTGGACATCGACCTCGACCGCTCCAGCCCGGTGCCGCTCTACCACCAGCTCGCGGTCGCCCTCGAGCGCGCGATCGGCGACGGCCGCCTGCGCGCGGGTGATCGCCTGGAGAACGAGCTGGCCATGACCACCCGCCTCGGCCTCGCCCGCCCCACGGCGCGCCAGGCGATCCAGGAGCTCGTGCGCAAGGGCCTGCTGGTGCGCAAGCGCGGCGTCGGCACCCAGGTCGTCGCGGCACCGCCGATCCGGCGGGACGTCAAGTTCTCGAGCCTGCACGACGACCTCGCGTCCTCAGGACACGAGCCGTCGACGGAGCTGCTCGAGCGCGCGTCGGGCACGCCCGCCGAGCTCGGCGTCGACGACCTCGTCGAGGTCGACGAGCCGCTGACCTACCTGCGCCGTCTGCGGCGGGTGGACGGCGAGCCCCTGGCGATCATGTCCAACTACCTGCCCGCCCGGTTCCGCCTCGAGGACGACGACCTGCGCGAGCGCGGCCTCTACGCGACGCTGCGCGCGCAGGGCGTCGGCTTCGCCATCGCGCACCAGACCATCGGCGCGCGCCTCGTCACCACCGAGGAGGCCGGACTCCTCGGCGAGACCGAGCCCGCGGCCTGCGTGACGATGCAGCGCCTCGTCTACGACGACACGGGGCGGCTCGTCGAGCTCGGCCGGCACATCTACCGCGCCTCGCAGTACTCCGTGCAGACCTCGCTGGTGATCTGACCGCCGCAGATTCAGGCGGGGCGGGCGCGCAGCACGTCGGCCCACACCGCGGTCTTGGTGCGGTGGGGCGGCTCGGGCGTGAGGCCGTGGCGCGTCAGGAACCCGGCGACGGCCTCGGCGGTGACGCGGGCGTCCGCGGGCGCGCAGCGCGCCGAGAACTCCTCGAGCACCCGCCCGCCCGGGAAGCGGCAGCGCTCGTGGCGGGCGTGGGCGAGCCGGCACCGCGGGCGGGGCACCGAGGCGCGCTCGATGACCAACGGCCCGTGCGTCCCCAGCGCGACGCCGGCGAGGTCCGGCACCGCGCCCGCGAGCAGGGCCGCCTGGTCGTCGGTGAGCAGGTCGTGCACGTCGACCCGCCCGTCGCGGCAGGCCGTCGCGCGCCCGGCGGGGAGGGGCTCGCGCACCTCGGTGCTGCGGAACACGACGCCGGGCAGCACGTCGAGCTCGACGCGCGCGGCGGTCGGCGGGGTGCCGCCGGGCACGGGGTCCTCGCCGCGGACGCGGACGGTGAGGTCCCAGCGGTCGCGGCCGCGGTCGCGCAGGCGGACGTGGACGCCGTGGCGGGCGAGGGCGAGGTCGCGCGTGTCGAGCAGGTGCAGCCGCCGGGTCCGCACGCGCCCGTGGCGTCCGGCGAGGCGCAGGGTCGAGCCCTCCCGGGGCACGAGCAGCACCTTCAGCTCGACGCTCCCGGCGCCGGACTCGGCGATGCCGGCCCACGCGGCGTCGCCGGGCGGCGGGAAGCCGAGAGCCGTCGCGAGGTCGGCTCCCCGGAGCGTCCGGGCCCGCTCGAGCATGCGGACTCCAGGCCGACGCGGAGGTCGGCGGGTCGAGGTCGGCGGATCGGGGTCGGGTCGCCGCGGCGGGCTGCTCGACCGCGGTCCGACGACCGTAGGTGATGACCCGGGCGTGGGTCATCCTCTCCGGGCTACCCGCCGACGCATGCGCAGCACCGGATCGCTCTAGGCCGTCCGCTGCTTGCCCTCCCACAGCTCGCCGCCGGTGAGCACGTAGACGAAGGGCACGATCGGCACGAGGGCCAGGACCGCCCAGACGATCTTCGCGGTGCCGCTGAGCTCGGGGCGCACGACGAGGTTGAGCCAGACGAGCACCACCGCGACGGGGTGCAGGAAACAGACCAGCAGCTCGGCGAGCTTCTTCATCGTCGCGTCCGCGGTGTTCGGGGTCGCCCGGAGGGCCACCGAGGAGGCGACCGTAGCGGGATCCTCCCGCGCCGCACCAGACGCGACGATCACCCCGGGACCCCGGGTACGAGGGCCCGCAGCACCTCCTCGACGTCCGCCGCGGTCCACGGCGCCGGGTCGCACCAGCAGCGCAGGAACAGCCCGTCCACCGCGGCGCCCACCGCCGCGCGACGCCGCGGGTCCGGGACGACGGGGGCGAGCGCGGCGTCGAGCGCGCGGGTCCAGCGCTCCCACTCGTCGCGCAGTCCGGCACGGCGCCCGGCCTGCAGGAACAGCTCGTACTCGGCGTCGACCGAGCCCTCCGGCTCCACCGACCCGGCCGCGACGAGCGCCGCCAGCGGGGGCAGCGGGTCGTCCTGCTGCGCGCAGCGCTCCAGCGCGCCGACCCACTCGTCGTTCACCGCGGCGAGCGTCGCCCGCAGCAGCGCGTCGACGGTCGGGAAGTGGTAGCTCACGAGGCTCGGCGCGAGCCCGGCCTCGGCCGCCACCGCCCGCTGGGTCACCGCGGCCACCCCGCCGCGGGAGATGACGCGCATCGTCGCCGCGCGCAGCAGCCGTCGGCGCTCCTCGCCCTTGCGACGGCGGCCGTCGGTCTCCGGCAGCGTGCTCGTCACGCCGCGCCCGCGCTCCGGGCCCCGAGCTCGAGGGCGAGGACGCCGGCGATGACGAGCGCGATGCCCCCGACCTGCACCCACGTCAGGGACTCACCGAGGAAGAGCGTGCCGACGATCGCGACGAGGGCGACGCCGGCGGCGGCCCACACGCCGTAGGCGACGCTGACGCCCAGGCCCCGGGCGAGCGCCTGGGAGAGCAGCCCGAACGCCGCGAGGTAGCCGACGACCACGACGATCGAGGGCACGAGCCGCGTGAAGCCCTCGGAGAGCTTGAGCGACACGGTCGCGACGACCTCGCACAGGATCGCGATCGCGAGCAGCAGGTAGGCCACGGAGCGCACCTTCCCGAGGAAAACTGGTCAGCCGCCCAGGATTCTACGGGGGACGCGGCCGTGGCCGCCCAGCGCTGATCGACCTGCCTGATCGGCAGCGTGGCGAAGTACCCTCTCGCCCATCCGGGACCGCTCGGTCATACTCGGTTGTGCACTATCGATCGAGGAGGGTGGGATGACGGACGGCGAGAGCGGACCGGAGCCGGTCCTGCGCTACCGGTGGGCGAGCACCGACCCCGAGGCCGCCACCGAGTACGTGCGCAAGACCTACACCGACCTGGCGCCGGTGGACGTCCCCTCGGAGGACTTCGTGTTCTGGGTCGAGGGCGCCGCGGCCGGTCCCCTCGAGATCAGCCGCCTGCGCCACTCCGGCGGGCTGCGCACCTACTCCCAGCCGACGCCCGCGCTGGTGGTGGTCGAGACCCTGGACGGCGGGCCGAACTGGGTCGACGACGGCACCGGCCGCGTCACCGGCCCGCTCGCGCTCCTGCCCGCCTGGGCGCCCTACGAGACCGGGTGGGACGACCTCACGGCCCGCGTCTGCATGGTCGACCAGACCGAGGTCGTCCGGGTCGGCGCCGAGGTCTCGGGCCTGGAGCCCGAGGCGATCGCCTTCAGGGGTTCGGCACCGGTCTCGCCCGCCCTCGCGGCCCACTGGTCGCGCGTCGCCGCCCACGTCGACGACGACGTGCTGGCCTCCGACGAGCTCATGGCCTCGCCGCTCGTCCGCGCGGACGCCGTGCGCCAGCTCGCGGTCGCCCTGCTCGCGACGTTCCCGAACACCGCCCTCGACGCGCTGACCGACCCCGGCGCGCGGGACGGCGGGACCGCCGAGCCGGGCACCGTGCGCCGCGCCGCGGAGTTCATGGACGCCCACGCCCACCGGGACATCGGGCTCACCGAGATCGCCGAGGCCGCCCGGATCGGCCCGCGGTCGCTGCAGCTCGCCTTCCGCCGCCACCGCGACACCACGCCGCTGGAGTACCTGCGCCGCGTCCGCCTCGAGAACGCCCACCGCGACCTGCAGGCCGCCGACCCCACGCGCGGCGACCGCGTCGAGGCGATCGCCGCGCGCTGGGGGTTCGGCCACCCGGGACGCTTCTCGGTGGTCTACCGGGAGCGGTACGGCCGCTCGCCGAGCGCGACGCTGCGGCACTGAACGACCGGGTCACGGCCCCGCGAGCGTGCGCCGCGGTCGCGGGCGTGTGAGCGGTCGGGGCGGACGGGGACCCGCGGGCGACCGCACCCCACCGTCCCGGGAGGGACCCTCGTGACCGCCACCCTGACCACCCGACCCGCCGACCGCCTCGGTCCCGCCGACCGCACCGTGCTCGCGCTGGGCCGCGGCGCGCTCGCCGGCCTGCTGGGCACCGCGGCGATGACGGTGTCGAGCACGATCGAGATGCGCCTGCAGGGCCGCGGCGCGTCGACGACCCCGGCACAGGCGGTCGCGGAGGTCACCGGCGTCCGCCCCGCCGACGACGACGCCCAGCAACGGCTCAACACCGTCGCGCACTGGGGCTACGGCACCGCCTGGGGCCTCGCCCGTGGCGCGCTCGACCTCGCCGGGCGCCGCGGCCCGCTGGCGTCGGTGATCCACCTCGCGGCGGTCCTCGGCGCCGAGCAGGTGATGATGCCCGCGCTCGGCCTCGGCTCGCCGACCCCGCGCTACGGGGCGTCGGCCGCGGCCACCGACGCCCTGCACCACGTCGTCTACGCCGGCGCGACCGGCCTCGCCTACGACGCGCTCGCGGGCCGCTGACCCCCGGTCAGGAGGGCCGGTCGACCGAGAAGATCTGCAGGTCCTCGGGGGTGCCCTTGAGGCGCGTGTGCCAGCGCTTGCGGCGCACGCGCAGGCTCGCCTCGTCGAGGCGGGCGAGCAGCTCCCCGCTGACGAGGATCTCGCCGGGCCCGGCGCGGTCACCGAGGCGCGCCGCGGTGTTCACCGCCACGCCCAGGTAGTCGCCGCCGACCCGCCGCGGCCGACCGAGGTGCAGGCCCGCGCGCATCCGCGGCGTCCAGCCGTCGGCGTGCACGTCCGCGAGCCGGGTGCGTGCGGCGAACACCGCCTCGAGCGCCTCGACCGGGTCGGCGAACGCGGCCATCATCCCGTCGCCGAGGCGCTTGACCACCGTGCCCGCCCGGTCGGTGACCGGCTTCTCCCAGGCCTCGCTGACCTCCCGCAGGACGCGCTGCACCTCGTCGTCGCCGGCCTGCAGCGCCCAGCGGGAGAACTCGACGAGGTCGGTGAACACGAGCGCGACCTCCCGCTCGCCGGCGCCGCCGCCGAACCGCTCGAGCACCGCCTGCCACAGCTGCAGCCCGCCCAGCGACACCTCGCGCGTGACGCCGGGGCGGTCGCCGGTGAGGTCGACGACGGCGCGTCCGACGAACTCGGCGTGCTTCGCGCCGCCGAGCGAGAGCGGGTCGCCGAAGTGCGCGTCGCCGGGCAGCGCCCGGCGCACCCGCTGCACCGCGGCGCGCAGCCCCTCGGAGCGGTCGAGCTCGCGCGCCCGCCGTGCCGCGTCGCCCAGGACCGCGCGGGCACGGGCGGCGCGGCTGCCGGCGGCGGGGGTGTCCTCGTCGGTCACGGCGTGATCCTCGCGCACGGGCCGATCACCGGTCGGGTCAGAGATCGGCGCGCCGTTCCGCGAGCGTGGAGGCGACGTCGCGCAGCTTGACGTTGAGGTCCTGCGACGCCCGCCGGAGCACGTCGAACGCCTCGTCGGCGGGCAGGCCGCGGCGCTCCATGAGGATGCCCTTGGCCTGGCCGATGACGTCGCGCGAGTCGAGCGCGGTCTGGAACTCGACGTCGCGCAGCTGCGAGGCCTCGGTGACCGACACGTAGGCCAGCGCCGTCGACACGTGGGCGGCGAGCAGGAGCCCCGCCTCGCGGTCGGCCTGCCCGAACCCGCCGGTGCCGCGGCGGTAGAAGTTCAACGCCCCCCGCAGCGGGCGCTTCTCGCCGACCGGGAAGAGCCCGACCGCGAACACGCTGCCCACCCCGAGCGCCGCGGCGGCCGGGCCGAACCGCGGCCACTGCCCGTCGTGGGCGAGGTCGTCGCTGCCGGCGACACCGAGCCCGCCGGCCTCGAGCGCGCGGACGCAGGGACCCTCCTCGTGGCGGTACTGCGCCTGGTCGATGCGGACGGCGAGCTGGTCGGAGTACGCGGGCGTCGAGTAGCCGTCGCGGCCCCCGCGGCGCAGGGTGACGCTGACGACGTCGGCGGCGGGGACCACCCGCGCGCCGAGGTCCACGACCCGCTCGAGGACCTCGTTGACCCCGCCGCCGTCGGGCGTGGCCAGCAGGACGCGGGTGAGCTCGCCGACCGCCTGCGAGAGCAGGCCGAGGCGGGGGCCACCGCTCGGCGCCGCGCCGGACGCGGGGTAGGCGTCGTGGCCCTGCGCGCGCTCGGTCGCGTGCTCGGCCGCGAACGCCCTGCGCTCCGCGTCCCAGTCGACCTCGCTGCCGGTCACGCTGTCTCCCCTCGCCATCGCTCCGTCGCCGGTACCCGTCGACCGCCTGTTCCTACACGATCGCGCTGCTCACGTGCGTGCCGCGGGGGCGCCGAGGGCCGCGGCCACGTCGGCGGCGAGCGCGGTGTTGCCCAGGTAGACCGCCGTGTTCACCTCGAGGCTGCGTCCCTCGGTGGCCCGGTGCACGTGGTCGAGCAGGAACGGGGTCGTGTCGTGACCGGTGACACCGCCCGCGTCCGCCGCGGCGAGCGCGGCGTCGAGCACCGCGCGGTGCTCGGCGGCGTCGAGCTGCGCCGCGGCGGCGACGGGGTTCGCCAGCAGCACCGCCCCGGACAGGCCCAGCGCGTCGCGGGCCCGGATCACCGCCGCCGCCTGGGCCGGCGCGTCCACCCGTGCGGGCACGGGCACACCGGCGTCGGTGACGTAGAAGCCCGGGAACGCGTCGGTGCGGTAGCCGAGCACGGTGACGTTGAGGGTCTCGAGGCGCTCGAGCGTCGCCGGGACGTCGAGGATCGACTTGACGCCGGCCGACACCACGGTGATCGGCAGCCCGGCGAGCGCGACGAGGTCGGCGGACTCGTCGAAGGTGGTCGACGCGCCGCGGTGCACCCCGCCGAGCCCGCCGGTCGCGAACACGCGGATGCCGGCGCGGTGGGCGAGCCACGCCGTCGCGGCGACCGTGGTGCCCCCGTCGACGCCGCGCGCCACCGCCACCGGCAGGTCGCGCACGCTGAGCTTCTCCACCCGCTCGCCGGAGGCCAGGTGCGTCAGCTGCTCGCCGGTGAGGCCGACGACGGGCTCCCCCGCGACCACGCCGATCGTCGCCGGCACGACGCCCGCCCGGCGCAGCAGGTCCTCGGCCGCCCGGGCGACCTCGAGGTTGCGGGGCCGCGGCAGGCCGTGGGTGACGATCGTCGTCTCCAGCGCCACGACCGGCCGCCCGGCCGCGACCGCCGCGCGGATCTCCTCGGACACGAGCACCGTGCTGTCCTCCCGAGCCTGGTCCGGGTGCCGCCGACGATGAGAGTCTGCCGCGCGTGAGCGGATACACCGTCGCGGACCACCTCGTCGACCGGCTGGCCGAGCTGGGGGTGGACCGGGTCTTCGGCGTCCCCGGGGACTACAGCCTCGCCATGCTCGACCACGTCACCCACCACCCGACGGTGCGCTGGACCGGGTGCACCAACGAGCTCAACGCCGGCTACGCCGCGGACGGCTACGGGCGCCCGCGCGGGATCGCGGCGCTGTGCACGACGTTCGGGGTGGGCGAGCTCAGCGCCATCAACGCGATCGCCGGCGCCTACGCCGAGCACGTCCCGGTGGTGCACGTCGTCGGGGCGCCCGCGCTGACCGCGCAGGCCCAGCGCCGCCCCGTGCACCACACCCTCGGCGACGGGGTGTTCGGCCACTTCACCGCCATGCACGCCGACATCACCTGCGCGCGGGCCTCGCTCACGCCCGAGAACGCGGTCGCCGAGATCGACCGGGTGCTGCGCGCGGTGCGCGACCAGCGCCTGCCCGGCTACCTCGTCGTCCCCGCCGACGTCGCCGCCGCACCCGTCCCCGAGGCCACCACGCCCCTGCCCGCGCCCGTCGACACCACCGACCCCGAGGCGCTGGCGGGCTTCGTCGACGCCGCGCGCCGGCTGCTGGAGACCGCGGCGTCCCCCGACGACGTCGCGGTGCTCGCCGGGCTGATCGTCCACCGGCTCGGCGCCGCGGAGACCCTCGCGGACCTCCTCGCCGCCGGTCCCCTGCCGCACGCGACGACGCCGTGGGCGAAGAGCCTCGTCGACGAGAGCGCCGCGCGCTTCGCCGGCACGTACACCGGCGCGGCGAGCCCACCGGCCACCCGCACCGCGATCGAGGACGCCGCGGTGCTCGTCGTCGCCGGGGTGACGTTCACCGACCTCGACAGCGGCATGTTCACCCAGCACATCACGCGCAGCCGCACCATCGACGTCGGCCCGCGCTCGGCGACGGTCGGGGCGGCGACGTTCGCGCCGGTGGAGCTCCCGACGGCGCTCGCCGCGCTCACGCCGCTGATCGCCGAGGTCGCGGCGCGCCGCACCGGACCGGCCCCGTCGCAGCCCCTCGCTGCGCCCACGCCCGACGCCGAGCCCGCGCCCGACGCGGAGACGCTGAGCCAGACGAGCCTGTGGCGGGAGGTCAGCGCGGCCCTGCGCAGCGGCGACATCGTGCTCGCCGACCAGGGCACGAGCTTCTACGGCATGGCCCCGCACCGCCTGCCCGCCGGCGTCACCTTCGTCGGCCAGCCGCTGTGGGCCTCGATCGGCTACACGATGCCCGCGCTGCTGGGCACGTGCGCCGCGCACCCGGGGCACCGCGGGGTGCTGCTCATCGGCGACGGCGCCGCCCAGATGACCGCGACCGAGCTCGCGACCGTGCTCCGGGAGCGCATCCCCGCCGTGGTCGTCGTCGTCGACAACGACGGCTACACCGTCGAGCGCGCCATCCACGGCCCCGACGAGCCCTACAACGACATCGCGCGCTGGGACTGGCCGGCGCTCGCCCGGGCCATGGGCGACGGCGAGCACCTCACGGCCACCCGGGCGACGACGGTGGGCGAGCTGCGCGCGGCGTTCGCGCACGCGACGGAGCACCCCGACGGCGTCACCCTGGTCCAGGCCGTCGTGCCGCGCGACGACGTCCCCGACCTGCTCGCCGCCCTCACCCGCGTGCTGGGGTCGCGGCCGGAGCCGTCGTCCTCGGGGTCGGGGTCGGAGTCGTCGGGGACGGAGCCGGCGCCGGCGCCGGTGCGCTGACGGTCCGCCGTTGCTCGCGCCGCAGCTCCCGGCCGCCGCGCGCGTACCAGGCGGCCATGAGCGCCACGGCGAGCGCGACCTCGACCGCGCTGCCGCCGTAGTACATGACCTGCGCGCCGAGCCGGACGTCCGCCGCGCTCCCGGCCCCGTCGGGCAGGAGGCGCGCGTACAGGAGCTTGGCGAGCACGTCGTGCCCGGCCGCCGCGACCAGCAGCGTCAGCAGCGCGCCGATCGTCCCGGGGCGGCGCGGCAGGGGGTCGGGACCGACGAGGAGGGTCGCGAGCAGGAAGCCGGCGAGCACCATGTGCAGGTCGACCAGCGCCATGACGGCGGGGTGCGCCAGGGCGAGGGCGAAGAGGTCGGTGAGGTAGAACGCTGCCATCCCGCCGAGCTCGAGCACGAGGACCACCGGCGGCCACGTCACCACCCGCGCGGGGGCGCTGTGCAGCACGGCGAGCAGGCGCCGGCGCCCACCCGCCGGCAGGGCGCGCAGCGCCAGCGTCACCGGCGCGGCCAGCGCGAGCAGCAGCGGCGCGACCATCGCGAGCAGCAGGTGCGCGACGACGTGGACGGCGAACAGGTGGTGCGCGTGCGTCGCGAGCGGCGGCAGCAGCGCGACCGCGAGGGTCACAACGCTGGCCGCCGCGGCGACCCACCGGCGCACCGGCCAGCGGTCGCCCCGGCGGTGCAGCCGCCGCCCGCCCGCGAGGTAGGCCAGGGCCACCGCGACCAGCGGGAGCGCCGGCCACCACCCGGTGGTGCTCACCGGGCGTCCACGGCACGTGCCCGCCCGACCAGCAGCACCGCGCCGACGACGACGCCGATCGCGCCGCTGATGTTCCACGCGAGGTCGTAGGGCAGCAGGTCGACCTCGTAGCGGATCTGGTGCAGCCCGAGCACCTTGTGCTGGAACAGCCCGTCGTAGACCTGGAAGGCACCCCAGCCCAGGAACCCGCCGCCCCACACCCGCTTCGGGACGGTGGCCCGTCGTCGCTGGAGGTCGGCGAAGAGGAACAGGCCGACGACGATCGCCAGCCACCCGCCGGCGTGGAAGACGCCGTCGGACACCAGGCCCGCCTCGAGCGTCGAGCCGTCGTAGAAGTGGTGCCAGTGCAGCAGCTGGTGGAAGACGGTCTCGTCGATGAAGGCCGCGACGCCCACCCCGATGAGGACCCCGGCGAGGACGGACCGGCCCGTCGCCGGCCCTGCGGCGGTCGTGGTCATGCGGCGTGGTGCCCGTGACGGGCGGGGCGCACACCGGCGCAGGGGGCCTCGGGGAGCCTCAGGGGGCCAGGAAGTCCAGCAGGATCGCCTCGTAGACCGCGGTCTTCCCGACCGGCCCGCCGTGATCGGCGCCGGGCACGACCCCCAGCCGGGCGTCGGGCAGGCCGTCGCGCATCGCGAGGGTGTGCTCGATCGGGATCTCGTCGTCGGCGTCGCCCACCAGCACGAGCGCGGGGTGGGGGTAGGCCGCGAGGTCGTCGACGGCGAGCGCCGGCTCGCTGCGGTGCAGCCGGTCCATCTTCGCGGCGAACACACCGAAGTGCTCGGGGTCGTCGGGCGAGACCTCGGCGTGGTACCCGGCGAAGAACGCCGTCGTCTCCTCGTCGAGGTCGAGGACGCCGGGTGCCCAGGCGTCGTGGTGGAACACGCTCGCGGAGACCACGAGGCGCGGCACGAGGTCGGGGCGGCGCAGCGCGACGAGGAGCGCGAGGAAGCCGCCGGTGCTGTGCCCGACGAGGCGCGCCGGCCCGCCGACGACCTGCTCGAGGAACGCGACGGTGTCGCCGACCAGGGCGTCGGCGGTGATCGGGCCCTCGACGTCGGCGGTGCGCCCGTGCCCGCGCTGGTCGGGGCGCAGCACGCGGAAGTGCCGGGCGAGGCCGGGGACGCAGGGCGCCCAGGCCCGGGCGTCGGCCAGGCCGGGGTGGAGCAGGACGAGCGGGTCGCCCTGCCCGTCGTCCTCGTAGGCCATCGCCACGTCGCCGAGCTGGACGTACGGCACGGTTCCTCCTCGTCGGTCCTGCTCGCGGGGGTCCGACCCCGTGGGCACACCGCGCGGCGGACCGTAGCATCCGACACATGAGCGAGTCATGTGTTGTGACGGCGGGGACCGACCGGGTGGCGAACCTGCTCGGCGCTCTCGGCCTCGCCACCGCCGGCCGCGTCGAGGCGGCCGCGCAGGAGGCGACCGGCCGGCCGGCGGCCGAGACCGCGACGCTGGTCGTCCTCACGACGGCGCTCGGCGGGACGTCGCAGGAGACGCTGCGCCGCCTGCTGGGCCTCACGCAGAGCGGGACGACGCGCCTGGTCGCCCGCCTCGTGGACGCCGGTCTCCTCGAGCAGCGCGCGGGTCCCGACGGGCGCACCCACGCCCTCGTGCCCACCGACACCGGGCGCCGCGTGGCGGGCGACGCGCTGCGCGTGCGCGCGGCCGCCCTCGACGACCTCCTCGACGTCCTCGACGACGACGAGCGCGACGCCGCCGGCCGCCTCGCCGAGAAGCTGCTCGCCGGCCTGACCACCGGTCGCGACGCCGCCCGCCGCGTCTGCCGGCTCTGCGACCCCGTCGCCTGCGGCCACCACACCGGCCGCTGCCCCGTCACCCGGGCCGCCGACGCCGTGTCGTCCCCGGAGTCCTGATCGCCGCACGGGGTCTGGCGGCGCTCCGTCAGGGTGTCCGACCGATCCACGACGCCGACGCCCGCCCGCGCCAGGATCACGCCCATGACGACCGAGACCCGGCTGGTGCGCACCGTGATCGCCCGCGACTGGCGCGAGGTGTACGCCTACGCCGCCGACCCGCGCCACCTCGTCGACTGGGCCGCGGGGCTGGCGAGCGCGCAGGTGCAGCCCGCCCCCGACCGACCCGGGACGTGGACCGCCGACTCACCCCTGGGGCACGTCGAGATCACCTTCGCGCCGGCCAACGACCTCGGCGTGCTCGACCACGTCGTGCGCCTGCCCGACGGCACCGACGTCGACAACCCGCTACGCGTCGTGCGCCTGGACGACGGCGCCGAGGTCGTCTTCCACGTCCGGCGTCGCCCCGGGATGAGCGACGACGACTTCGCCGCCGACGCGGACGCGGTCGCCCGCGACCTGGAGACCCTGCGCCGGATCCTGGAGGACGGCGGCTGAACGTCCGGTCGCGGCGACCCACGATCGTCACCTGCGCGGGCTACGGTCCCGGTATGGCCGACCGCCAGCCCGAGTCCATCGCGTACCCCGGTCCCGGCTCGCGTCCCTTCCGGCGCGACCTCGAGCCGACCCTCCCCCACGTCATCGTGCTGTTCGGCTGCACCGGCGACCTCGCGAAGCGCAAGCTGCTCCCCGGTCTCGCCTACCTCGCCGAGTCCGAGCTGGCGCCCGCGATCCGCATCGTCGGCACGGCGATGGAGGACCTCGACACCGAGCAGTTCCGGGCCCTCGCGCACGACGCCGTGCAGAACTACGGCATGCACCGGCTCGCGGAGGACGCCTGGGAGGACTTCGCCGACCGCCTGACCTACGTGCCCCAGGGCGCCGGGCCGGAGGGGCTGACGTCGGCGGTGAAGGAGGCGCAGTCGCGGCTCGGGGACGACGCGCGGCTGCTGCACTACCTCTCGGTGCCGCCGAAGGCCGCCCAGGCCGTCGTCGAGATGCTGCGCGACGCCGACCTCGTCGGCGGCTCGCGCGTGGTCATGGAGAAGCCCTTCGGGCACGACTTCGAGAGCGCGGTCAAGCTCAACGACTTCGTCCACGAGGTCTTCGACGAGTCGCAGGTCTTCCGCATCGACCACTTCCTGGGCAAGGAGGCGGCGCAGAACATCCTCGCGTTCCGCTTCGCCAACGGGCTGTTCGAGCCGATCTGGAACCGCAACTTCATCGACCACGTCCAGATCGACATCCCGGAGGAGCTGGGGCTCGACACCCGCGCCTCGTTCTACGAGGCGACCGGCGCCTACAAGGACATGGTCGTCACCCACCTCATGCAGGTGATGGCGTTCGTGGCCATGGAGCCGCCCACGGCGCTCGAGCCGCGGTCGATCAGCGAGGAGAAGAACAAGGTCTTCCGCTCGCTGCTGCCGATCCACCCCGAGCACGTCGTGCGCGGGCAGTTCGGCGGCTACCGCGACCACGAGGACGTCGCCGGAGATTCGGACACCGAGACGTTCATCGCGCTCAAGGTCGGGCTCGACAACTGGCGCTGGGCCGGCGTGCCGTTCTACCTGCGCACCGGCAAGCGCCTCGCCGAGGGCCAGCGGATCATCTCGATCGCGTTCAAGGAGGCGCCGCGCACGATGTTCCCGCAGGGCTCGGGCGTCGGCACCCAGGGCCCGGACCACCTGACGTTCGACCTCGCGGACTCCTCGCGCGTCTCCCTGTCGTTCTACGGCAAGCGGCCCGGGCCGGGCATGCGGCTGCAGAAGCTCTCCATGCAGTTCTCGACGCAGGAGACCGGCGAGGCCGCCGACGTCCTCGAGGCCTACGAGCGCCTCATCCTCGACGCCATGCGCGGCGACCACACGCTGTTCACGACGTCGGAGGGCATCGAGTCGCTGTGGGAGCGCTCGATCCCCCTGCTCGCCGACCCGCCCCCGGTCAAGCCGTACCCCGTCGGGTCCTGGGGCCCGAACGCGATCCACCAGCTCATCGCGCCGAACGCCTGGCGCCTGCCGTTCGAGCGCGGGTGGCGGGAGAAGAAGTAGGGGGCCGGCGACGAGGCGGACCGTTCCCGTCCGCCTCGCTCGCGACACTCGGTGCATGACCCGAGCTGCCGCACTCCCCCCGGTCCTCGCGCGCGACGACCTGCCCCCGGGCTACGGCTCCGTGAACCCCTTCGTCGCCGTCCGCGGCCCCGGCGGCGCCGAGGGCTTCCTGCGGTTCGTCACCGACGTCCTCGACGCCCGCGAGACCCTCGCCGCGCACGCCGTGGACGCCGACGGCCTGCTCATCCACGCCGAGGTCCGCGTCGGGTCCTCGACGATCATGCTGTGCGACGCGAAGCCGCACTGGGCGCCCACCCCGGGCCTGCTGTGGGTCTACGTGCGCGACGTCGACGCGGTCACCGCCCGCGCCCGGGCGGCGGGTGCGGAGGTGGTCACCGAGCCCACCGCGTTCCACGGCGGCCAGCGGCTCGCCCGGGTCCTCGACCCCTGGTCGACCCTGTGGTGGCTCGTCGAGTACGGCGCCGACAGCGTCGCCCCGTCGCAAGCGCCCGACGCGCTGCCCGCGTGGCGGCCCGACCCGACGGCGCCGCCGAGCGACGTCCACCGCACCGTCGACCGGGCGATGACCGGCCTCGGACGACCGGCAGGGGCGCGGACGACGTCTCCATCCTGATCTCTCGAGGGTGTCGCGGCTGTCGTGCGCGTCGAACCGGGGGCCGACGACGCCCACGACACTCCCGGGAGATCGTTCTGGAGAGCACCACCCGAGCGACCCGGCCGTGGCCGCTCGGTAGCGTCAGCCAGCGTTGAACTTCAAGTGGTTGATCTTGAAGGTGATGGTG
>NZ_JAQZAN010000024.1 GCF_028737255.1 Actinomycetospora straminea
CAGGGCGGCGGTGGACAGGGCGGCGGTGGACAGGGCGGCGGTGGACAGGGCGGCGGTGGACAGGGCCACGGTGGGGGCGCTGTCGGACGGGGGCGCGGACATCGTGACCCGGACGCGGGGACGCGGGGAGGGCGGCAGCGCAGGCCGTGGTGACAGCAGTGGCGGGGGCGCCGGGAGCGGCGGGAGCGGTGGCGTCGGCGCGGCCGGCCGCCGGGCCACGACGGGCACCGTGGGCCGGGCGCCGCGACCGCCGGCGTCGGCGAGCCGCCCGAGGAACTCGACCTCGCCGTCCTCGGTGACGCGGCCGAGGTCGCCGGTCCGGACCACGCGGCCCGAGGGGTTGCCCGGGATGTCGACGGGGTCGGGGACGAAGGTCTCGCGGTCGAGGTCGGCGCGTCCGACGTAGCCGCGCGCCACCCCGGCGCCGGCCAGGCCGATCTCGCCGACCGCGCCCGGCGGCAGCGTCCGCGCGGGCCGGCCCGGGTCGAGGACGACGACGCGGCCGGTGGGCAGCGGGACGCCGAGGGTGGCGGTGCGGTCCGGCCGGAGCTCGGTCCACAGCGCCGCGACGGTCGCCTCGGGCGGGCCGTACACCCCGACCAGGCGGCGGCCCGGGCGGTGCCAGCGGGCGACGAGGTCCGGCGGGTACGACGGGCCCGGGACGACGACGAGGCGCAGGTCGGGCAGGTCCACGTCGATCCCGGCGAGCAGGTCGGGCCCGGCGCACAGCACCGAGATCCGCCGATCGCGCAGGTGGCGGCCGAGGGCGGCCGGCGCCCGCTCGACCCCGCCCGGCGGCACCACGACGGTGGCGCCGCGCGCCCAGGCCAGCCAGGTCTCGAGCACCGCGAGGTCGGAGCCCGGCGCGGCGCCGCGGTGCACGCGGTCGCCGGGCCGGACGCCGAGCACGTCACCGAGGACCCGCACGAGCGCCACGGCCGCGGTGTGGTCGACGGCCGTGGCCCGCAGGCCGCCGCCGTCGGTGGTGGGGACGACGTAGGCGAGCGCGTCCCGGCGGGGGCCGCACTCGACGTCGAGCAGGGCGCGCCCGTCCTGCTCGGCGACCAGGGCGGCGGCCCGGTCGAGGGCGACGACGTCCGCGCCCGCCGCCACCGCGAGCCCGGTCAGGTCCGGGGTGCCCCGGTCGGTGGCGAGGACCGTCGTGACGCCGACGTCGACGAGCAGCGTCGTCGTGGTGTCGGCCGTGAGGCCCGGAGCGACGGTGACCGTGGCCGCGCCCAGCCGCGCGACGGCGAGCAGGGCGGTGTGGGCGGCGTCGGGGCGGTCGAGCCGCAGCGCCACCCGGTCACCGCCACGCACCCCGCGGACACGGAGGTACCGCGCGAGCCGGTTCGCGTCGGCGTCGAGCTCCCCGTAGGACAGGGTGCGGTCGGGGGTCTCGAGCGCGGCCGTGTCGAGCCGGTCGGCGTCCCGCCACGACGCGCAGCGCGTCGCCACCAGGTCGTCGAGGCGCTCCCCGGCACGGGCGCGAGGGCCCTGGGCCTCCCGCCCGTCGATGAGGACGTGGTCGGCGTGGGACGGGTCGGGCGCCGGCGGCTCCGCGAGGCGGAGCAGCGGGCGCGGTGTGTCGGACCCGGTCGGCAGGATCGGCACCCGGGACGGCATCGCTCAGGCCGATCGGGCGTCGACGACGGAGGGATCCCGCCCGAGCACCGCCTCGCCGTAGTGCTCGAGCACCCAGGAGCGCGAGTAGACGGTGTCGAGGTACCGCTCGCCCATGTCCGGGGCGATGGCCACCGCGGTGAGGCCCGGCGTGCCGTAGCGGTCGAGCCAGGCCGTCGCGCCGCTGACCACCGTCCCCGTCGAGCCGCCGAACAGGAAGCCGCGCGTGGCCAGGCGGTGGCAGGCCCGGACGGTGTCCTCCTCCTCGACGCGCACGACGTCGTCGACGAGCGACGCGTCGAGCTGCGGGGGCGGCACGCTCATGCCCAGACCCGGGATCAGGCGCCGCGAGGCCGGGCCGCCGAAGCTCACCGAGCCCACGGCGTCGACGGCGACGATGCGCACGTCCGGGTTCCACCAGCGGAACCAGCGCGCGCACCCCATGAGCGTCCCGGTGGTGCCCGCGCCGACGAACAGCACGTCGAGCTCGGGGAACTCGCGGGCGATCGCCGGTGCGGTCGTGCGGTGGTGGGCCCGCCAGTTGGCGGGGTTGGCGTACTGGTCGAGCCAGACGTAGCGCGGGCTCGAGGCGCAGAGCCGCTGGATGTGGTCGATGCGGGCGCCGAGGAGGCCGGTCACCGGGTTCGGGTCGGTGACGGTGTGGACGTCGCTGCCGAGGGTCCGGATGAGCCGCCGGGTGGTCTCGTTGCAGCGCGAGTCGGTCACGCAGAGGAACCGGTAGCCTTTGCTCGCCGCGACCATGGCCAGCGCGACCCCGAGGTTCCCCGACGACGACTCGACGAGGACCGACCACTGGTTGAGCAGCCCGTCGCGCTCGGCCGCCTCCACCATCCCGCGCGCGGCCTTCAATTTGATGGACCCCGCGAAGTTGAATCCCTCGCACTTGAGGTAGAGCGCGTGACCGGTCATCGCGCGCAGGTCCACGAACAGTTCGTCCTCGTTGTACTGGAGGGGATCAGAGATGATGGTCACGACGGTTCCCCCCGTAGCGTTGTGTGCCCGGTCGACGACGCAGAATGGTCGATGCGGGTACCGGTTCCTCGCGCTCCGACGTCGCCCGGAATGTCGTCGCCCGGCGCGCGAGCACGCCGAGCGGCGCCCCGCCGTCCCCGATGCCGAGCCGCGGACCGACCGGCCGGCGCGTCGCGCGTCGCGTCCGTCCTCCGCCCGCTCCACCCATGGCGACCCCCTGCACCCCGTCGTGCCGGACCTGTGTGTTCCAGTTCACCGATGCCCGGGGTTTCGTTACTCACAGGTGGTGTTTGCTGAGACGATTCACCCGTGTGGGGCAACATGGAGCGCGAGACCCGGCGGTGTCGGAGCAATTCGGACAGTGATCTGTCGCCGTCCGTGACGACGTCTCGACGATCGGGGCGCCTTCCGGGGATATCGACTTCGCCTCACGTCCTGTGCCGCGCGCCGACCGTGGACGCTCGGCGTCGGGCCGTCCCACCCGCACCGCGGCCCGTGGGCGTCGTCGTCCCGGCTCGACCCGCGGCACGACGGAACGGTCCCGGCCCTCCGGGCTTCGGAGCGGTAACGATTCCTTGTCGTCCCCCGCGCACGGGTGCACAGTCAGGGATCCCCGACGTGCGGGCGGCCACTCCGTGTGGGGCCACCACCTCCCGGCCCGCCGTTTGCGCAGTGCGCGGCCGTCACGCCGGGAAACCGTTCACCGCAGCGCCGCGGGTGGGGGAAACCGTGTTGACCGACGACCTCGACGGGCAGGCAGGAAGGGCGTCGCGGGGGGACCGCGCAGCGCTCACTGAATTGCTCGGCGTCCTGACGCCGATCGTCGAACGCTATTGCCGCGCGCGGTTCGGCGGACGGGAACGACCGACGACGTCGCCCGAGGACCTGACCCAGGACGTGTTGCTCTCCGTCATCACGGCCCTACCGCGGTGGCGCCGCGCCGACGGGCCCTTCCTCGCCTTCGTCTACGGCATCGCGGCCCACAAGGTGTCCAACGCGTTCCGCTCGCTGGGCCGGGACCGCAGCGCGGCGACCTCCGACGTGCCGGAGCTGCTCGACACCGCCGAGCTCGCCTCCGGCCCCGAGCAGCAGGCCATCGACGCCTGGACCCGCCACCGGCTGGGCCGTCTGCTCGAGCACCTGCCCGACCGCCAGCGCGAGATCCTGGTCCTGCGCACGGTGGTGGGGCTCTCGGTCGAGGAGGTCGCCCACGCCGTCGGCACCACGGCCGGCGCGGTGCGCATCGCGCAGCACCGGGCCCTCTGCCGACTGCGCCGCGTGCTGGAGGGCGATCTCGCCGCCACCCGGCGCCCGGCGCGGGGCGCCGCCCCCTCGGACCGGGCCGTCCGGCACACCGCGGCGCCGACCGGCGGTGCCGGGTGACCGACGACCTCCCCGGCTGCGGGGCCTGCGCCGACCGCGATCCCGCGGACGAAGGACCCTGCCGTCACCACCGGCTGCGGCACGCCCTCGCCGACGACGACGCCTTCCTCGACGACGTCGCCGCCGGGACGCACGCGGTCGCCGAACCGGTCGTCGACCACCCCGACGAGGAGGTGGAGCGGGAGCTCGCCGCGACCCTCCTCGCCTGGCGCGGGACCGTCTGCCGGTGCCCGGCGACGTGGTCGATCGACGTCGACCGCGCGGCCCTGCTGGTGCGCCGCGCCCGGACGGCCGGACGGCCCCGCCGGCTCGTCCCCGCCGGCACCCTCGCCGCCGCGGTCGTCGCGGGCCTGGTCGTGGTGACCGTGTGGTCGGGGGTCGGCGTGCGCCCCACCCCGCCGGCGGGCGACGACGTCGTGCTGCTCGCGTCGGCGGACCTGGACGAGGCCTCGGCGGCGATGCAGCGCGGTGACCTCGACCGCGCCACCGACGCACTGGCCCGCGCCGACCAGCGGCTCGCCGTGGTGCCACCGAGCGGCCTCGACCGGGAGGCGAGCGAGGTCCGCGCCCGCTGGCGCGCACTGCACGACGAGGTCGCGGCCCGCCCGGCCCCGCCCCGCCGCAGCACCGCCGCGTCCGGGGGCACCCCGCGGTCCTCCGAGCCTCCGCGGACGTCCGCCACACCGCCCCGGAGCACGCTCGTCGCGGCGCCCGGGTCCGAGCCGTCCGTCGACGGCCCGACGCGGACCCCGACCCGCACGCCCGGCCGCACCCCCGCGGCGCCACTCCCCGGAGCACCGGACGACCACGACACCGAGCCGGCTACCGAGCCGAGCACCGCACCGAGCACCGAACCGAGCACCGAACCGGCGACCGAGCCGAGCACCGAGCCTGCCGCACCGCCGCGGACCGAGCGCCCGACCGAGCGCCCGACCGAGCGTCCGACCGAGCACCGGACGGAGCGGTCGAGCGAGCGCGGGGCGGGGCGTCCGACCGAGCGCCCGACCGAGCGCCGGGAGCCCGACCGCGCCGGCCGCGCCAGCGACCCCGACAGGACCCACCGGACCGAGCCGCCGGCGCAGGCCCCGGAGCACGGGTCGTCGCCCGCACCCTCGACGCGGCTGTCGACGACGGCCGCGTCGCCGGTCGGCGAGCGGCCGGCCTCGTCGTCGCGGGCCCGCGAGGACGAGGAGCGCCAGGACGAGGAGCGCCAGGACGACCAGGACGAGGCGGACCAGCAGGACGACGAGGACCACGAGCCCGACGACGAAGACCACGACGACTGATGGCCGTCGGGGAGAGAGGAGAGTGTGTCCGAGGGGGGACTTGAACCCCCACGCCCTACTAGGGCACTAGCACCTCAAGCTAGCGCGTCTGCCATTCCGCCACTCGGACTTGCGTGGGACCAGCGTAGACGACGCCGCGCCGCCCGATCACGGTGGGTGGCAGGATGCGGCGCATGGGTCGTGCCGAGGACGAGGTCGTGACGCTGACCAGCGAGCTCATCCAGATCGACAGCCAGAACACCGGCGAGCTCGCGACGACGACGGGTGAGGCCGAGGCCGCCGCCTACGTGGACGCGAAGCTGCGCGAGGTGGGCTACGAGACGGAGGTGGTCGAGTCGGGGGCCCCGGGGCGGCACAACGTGTTCGCCCGGCTCAAGGGTGCGGATCCGGACCGGCCGGCGCTGCTCGTGCACGGCCACCTCGACGTCGTGCCGTTCGACGAGAGCGAGTGGTCGGTCCACCCGCTGTCCGGCTCGGTCCAGGACGGCTACGTCTGGGGCCGCGGTGCGGTGGACATGAAGGACATGGACGCGATGATCCTGGCCCTCGCGCGCCAGTTCGCGGCCGAGGGCACGGTGCCGCCGCGGGACCTGGTGTTCGCGTTCCTCGCCGACGAGGAGGCCGGCGGCGCCTACGGCTCGCACTGGCTCGCCGAGCATCGCCCCGACCTGTTCGCGGGCTGCACCGAGGCGCTCGGCGAGGTCGGCGGCTTCTCCCTGACCCTCGGCGAGGACGTCCGGGTCTACCCGGTGATGACCGCCGAGAAGTCGATCGCGTGGATGAAGCTGCGGGTGCGCTCGCGCCCCGGGCACGGCTCGATGGTCCACGACGAGAACGCCGTCACGATCCTCTCCGAGGCCATCGCTCGCCTGGGTCGTCACCGCTTCCCGCTGGTGCTCACGGAGTCGGTCCAGGGCTTCTTCGACGAGGTCACGACGCTGACGGGCATCGAGTTCCCCACCGACTCCGCCGCCGCGCTCGACTCGGCGGTGGCGAAGCTCGGCGGGGTCGCCCGGGTCGTCGGCGCGACCACCCGCGACACCGCGAACCCGACGATGCTGCAGGCCGGCTACAAGGCCAACGTCATTCCGTCGGTGGCCGAGGCGACCGTCGACTGCCGCGTGCTGCCCGGGCGGCAGGAGGCCTTCGAGCGCGAGCTCGACGAGCTGCTCGGGCCCGACGTCGAGCGCGAGTGGATCCGCAACCTCGAGGCCGTCGAGACCCCCTTCGACGGTGAGCTCGTCGACGTCATCACCCGCGCGGTGCAGGAGGAGGACCCGCAGGCCCACACGCTGCCCTACATGATGTCGGGCGGCACCGACGCCAAGGCGTTCGTGAAGCTCGGGATGCGCTGCTTCGGGTTCGCCCCGCTGCGCCTGCCCCCGGACCTCGACTTCACGGCGCTCTTCCACGGCATCGACGAGCGGGTGCCGGTCGACGCCCTGCAGTTCGGCACCCGGGTGCTCGAGCGCGTCCTGCTGCGGTCCTGATGCGCGCCTGGCGGGTGCCGGAGCTCGGCCCGTTCGCCGAGGTCCTCGAGGTCGCCGACGTCCCGCGCCCCGAGCCGGGGGAGGGGCAGACGCGCGTGCGGATGGCCGCGGCCGCGCTGAACTTCGCCGACATCCTCTACGTCGACGGCCGGTACCAGGACCGGGTGCCGCCGCCGTTCACGCCCGGGCTCGAGGTGGCCGGGGTGACCGACGACGGCCGCCGCGTCATCGGGCCGGCGGTGATGCCGCACGGCGGGTTCGCCGAGGAGGCGGTACTGCGCACGACGTGGCCTTGGCCCGAGGGGATGAGCGCGGCCCAGGCGGCGGGGTTCTTCGTGGCCTACCAGACGGGCTGGTGCGCGCTGCACCACCGCACGACGCTGCGCGCGGGGGAGACGCTGCTCGTCCTCGCCGCCGCGGGCGGGGTCGGGGCGGCCGCCGTCCAGCTCGGCACGGCCGCGGGCGCGCGGGTGATCGCGGTGGTCGGCGACGCGGACAAGGCCGCGGTGGCGCGCTCCCTGGGCGCCGACGAGGTGCTGGTCGATCCCGACGACCTCGTGACCGCCGTTCGCGAGCTCACCGACGGCCGCGGCGCCGACGTCGTCTACGACCCCGTGGGCGGCGACACCTTCGACGCCGTCCGCCGCGCCGTGGCGTGGGAGGGGCGGCTGCTCGTCATCGGCTTCGCCGGCGGGCGCCACGCCGACGCGCCCACCAACCACGTGCTGGTGAAGAACTACGACGTGGTGGGCGTGCACTGGGCGGCCTACCAGCAGCGGTCCCCGGACCTCGTCGCCGCCTGGCAGCGCGAGATCGAGGCGCTGTGGGACCGCCGGGCGATCGACCCGCTCGTGGGCGCCGAGTACGCGTTCGAGGACCTGCCCGCCGCCCTGACCGAGCTCGCGGCCCGCCGGACCACCGGCCGCGTGGTGCTCCTCGCGCCCTGACGGACCGAGGCCGGCGTCGCGTCGCTGACGGGTCGCGGGCCGATCCCTCCGACCGCTCGGCGTCGGGTGCGATCGGAGGACCTATGCACGAGATCGCGTCGAGAATGCACGGCACCGACGGGTCCGCCACGGCCAAATCGGTCCCGCGCGGCGTCGGTCTCGACGCGATCTTGGGCATAGGTCAGCGCGAGGACCTCGCGCCCCGCCTCACCCCGAGGGGCTCAGGTCGCGAGCCCCGCGGCGAGGGAGCGGGAGAGCCTGCGCCGCAGCCACACCTTCCGGGTGCCGTCGGCGTAGAGCAGCGTGCGGGCGAGCTCCCAGCCACCGAACTCGGCGCGGATGCCGAGCTGGACCGTGGCCGAGATCCGGGTGACGTCCGGAGGCAGCCGGACGGGCTGGTACTCCCAGTCCCCTTCGACCACCGCCGAACCCACGAGAGCCCCGCCATCGCGGGCACCAGCGTCGTTCACGAGCCGACCACCTCCGGGACACCTGACGGAGCGGGAACCACCGTACGCACAGGCGGTCATCCCGCGCACGCGTCGCGCGGGCGCCGCGGGACCTGGATCGCGTCACTCCCAGGGCGGGAGGTCCGGCTCCTCGTCCTCGCTGTCGGGGTCGACCGGCGAGCTGACGTCGTCGAGCGCGCCCCGGATCGCCGAGGGCAGCACGAGCTCCTCGGCCGCGAGCGACCCGAGCAGCTGGGCCCCGTCGCGGGCCCCGACGACGGGCGCGACGACGCCGGGCCGGTCGCGGACCCAGGCCAGCGCGACCGCCAGCGGCGAGGTGCCGAGTCCGTGGGCGGCGGTGACGACGGCCTGCACGATCCGCGCGGTGCGCTCGGTGCGGTGCCGCCCGACGTAGCCCGCGAGGTGCTCCGACGCGCCGCGGGAGTCGGCGGGCACGCCCTCGCGGTACTTGCCCGTGAGCACTCCGCGGCCGAGCGGGGCCCACGGCAGCAGCCCGAGGCCGTGGTGCTCGGCGGCCGGCAGCACCTCGGACTCCACCGAGCGCTCGAGCAGCGAGTACTCCGACTGCACCGACACCAGCGGCAGCGACGTCAGCGCCTGCCGCGTCGCCGCCGACGCGACCTGCCAGCCCGCGTAGTTCGCGACGCCGGCGTAGCGGGCGCGCCCGGTGGTGAGCGCCACGTCGACGGCGGCGAGCGTCTCCTCCAGCGGCACGTCGTCGTCCCAGGCGTGCAGCTGCCAGAGGTCGACGTAGTCGGTGTTGAGCCGGTCGAGCGAGTCGTCGAGGGCCGTGAGCAGGGCCGCCCGCGAGGCGCCGCCACCGAAGGGCCCGTCGTCGCGCCGGGCGCCCGCCTTCGTCGCCACCACGACCTCGCCCCGCGGGATGACGTCGTCGAAGAGGCCGCCGAGGATCCGCTCGGCCTCGCCGCCGGCGTAGACGTCCGCGGTGTCGACGAGGGTCCCGCCGGCGTCGAGGAAGGCGAGCAGGGACGCGCCCGCCTCGTCCGCGTCGGTGTCGCGGCCCCAGCTCATCGTGCCCAGGGCCAGCCGCGAGACCCGCAGCCCGCTCGTGCCCAGGCGTCGCTGCTCCACGGGGAAACACCTTACGAAGAGGTCACGGGCGAGCCCCCGGGGGCACGCCGTCACGTCACGGCGGGTGCACTACCGTCCGTCGCCGTGACGGCGGGTGCACCGATGAGCTGGCTCGAGGCGGTGGTCCTCGGCATCGTGCAGGGACTGACCGAGTTCCTGCCGGTGTCGTCGTCGGCGCACCTGCGCATCACCTCGGCGTTCTTCTTCGGCAACGACGCGGGCGCGGCCTTCACGGCGGTGACCCAGCTCGGCACCGAGACCGCGGTGCTCATCTACTTCTTCTCCGACATCTGGCGCCTGCTCAAGGCCTGGTTCGTCGGCCTCGCGCGGCGCGAGGAACGCGGCTACGACTACAAGCTCGCCTGGTACGTGATCCTCGGCTCGATCCCCATCGGCGTGCTGGGGCTGGCGTTCGAGGACGCCATCAAGGGCCCGGCGCGCAACCTGTACCTCAACGGCGCGGTATTGATCATCTTCGCCCTGGTCCTCGCCGCCGCCGAGCGCTACGGGCGCCAGCGCCGAGGCCCCGACCAGCTCACGCTGCGCGACGGCATCGTCATGGGCTGCGCGCAGGCGATGGCGCTGATCCCCGGCGTCTCGCGCTCGGGCGGCACGATCAGCGCGGGCCTCTTCCTCGGGCTCGAGCGGGCGGTCGCCGTCCGGTTCTCGTTCCTGCTCGCGCTGCCGGCGGTGTTCGCCTCGGGGCTGACGCAGATCCCGGACATCCTCGACCCGTCCGCCGCCGACGTGCAGGGCAGCCTCGTCGTGGTGCCGAGCATCCCGCAGATGATCGTCGCCACGCTCATCGCGTTCGCGCTCGGCTACGCCTCGATCGCCTGGCTGCTGCGCTTCGTCGAGAACCACACGATCTACGTATTCGTCTGGTACCGCGTGCTGCTGGGCCTGGTCGTGCTGCTCGCCGTGAGCAACGGGGTCGTGCCGGCCACCTGAGGATCCGACGTAGTGTCGGTCCTCGTGACCACCGTGATCCTCCTGCGCCACGGCCGGTCGACGGCCAACGTCTCGGGCGTGCTCGCCGGCCGCACCGAGGGCGTCGGCCTCGACGACCACGGGCGGTCCCAGGCCGAGAAGCTAGTCGACCGGCTCGCGGAGCTGCCCCTGGCCGCGGCCGTGACGTCGCCCCTGCAGCGCTGCCGGGAGACCCTCGCGCCGCTGCTCGCCGCCCGCGGGCTCGAGGCGACGGTGGAGGAGGACCTCTCCGAGGTCGACTACGGCGACTGGACCGGCCGCAAGCTCGGCGAGCTGGGCAAGGAGGACCTCTGGAAGGTCGTCCAGGCGCACCCGTCCGCCGCGGTGTTCCCCGGCGGCGAGGGACTGGCCGGCATGCAGGCCCGCGCGGTCGCCGCGATCCGCCGCCACGCCGCGCGCATCGGGGCCGAGCACGGCGAGAAGGCGCTGTGGGTGGCGTGCAGCCACGGCGATGTGATCAAGGCCGCGGTCGCCGACGCGCTGGGCCTGCACCTGGACTCGTTCCAGCGGATCGTCGTCGACCCGTGCTCGGTCAGCGTGATCAGCTACACGCCCACGCGACCCTTCGTGGTGCGGGTCAACGACACCGGCGGGGACCTGTCCGCGCTGGTCCCGAAGCCGGACACGGACGAGACGGGGGAGACGGGGGAGCCCGGCGGCGACGAGAGCACCGCCGCGGCGGGCGACGACGTCGTCCCCGCGGAGGCCACCGTCGGCGGATCGACGGGAGTAGCATGAGACGGCCGTCCACGCCAGAGGACACCATCCCTCGGCGGCGCCCCGCCCGGAGTCCTACGATCGAGATGCCATGCCCAGGGTGATCCACGTCTTCCGCCAGCCCGACCGGTTCGTCGCCGGCACCGTCGGGCAGCCCGGTGAACGCTCCTTCTACCTGCAGGCCACGGAGCAGGCCAGGAAGGTGAGCGTGCTGCTGGAGAAGCAGCAGGTCTCCGTGCTCTCGGAGCGGATCGGCACCCTGCTCGAGGAGGTCTCGCGCCGCTTCGGCGCCGAGGTCCCCGTCTCGGTGCCCGAGGACGAGGTCGACACCTCGCCGCTCGAGGTGCCGGTCGAGGAGGAGTTCCGGGTCGGCACGATGGGCCTGGGCTGGGACGCCGAGTCCCGCAACGTCGTCGTGGAGCTGCTCGCGGTCACCGAGGAGGAGATCGACGAGTCGGTCGTCCTCGACGACACCGACGAGGGCCCCGACGCCCTGCGCGTGTTCCTCTCGCCGGCCGGGGCCCGCGCGTTCGCGACGCGGGCCGAGCGGGTCGTCTCCGCCGGTCGCCGCCTGTGCCCCTTGTGCACCCAGCCGCTCGACGCCGCGGGCCACATCTGCCCGCGCCAGAACGGTTTCCGCCGCGTGACCACCCCTGAGTAGGCGCGTGGACGCGGAGCGGAACGGAACCCACCGACCCGACACCTCGGAGTCCGAGGAGCTGCTGCTCCACGGGCGCATCGAGGTGGAGGGACGCCTCACCGAGGCGTCGAACACCACGCTGCTGTGCTCGATCTCGACGAACGGGCTCGAGGAGCGGTGCGTCTACAAGCCCGTCCGCGGCGAGCGGCCCCTCTGGGACTTCCCGGACGGCACGCTCGCCGGCCGCGAGGTGGCGACGTACCTGGTCAGCGAGGCGGCGGGGTTCGGCGTCGTCCCCCCGACGGTGCTGCGCGACGGGCCGTTCGGGCCCGGCATGGTGCAGCGCTGGATCGAGACCGACGACGAGCGCGAGCTGGTCGACATCCTGGCCCCCAAGGACGTGGGCAAGGGCTGGCGCACGGTGCTGCGCGCCCGCGGTATGGACGGCGACCCGGCGCTGCTCGTGCACGCCGACGACCCGGCGCTGCGGCGGATGGCGGCGCTCGACGTCGTCGTCAACAACGCCGACCGCAAGGGCGGGCACGTCCTCGCGGGCGCCGACGGCGGCGTCTACGGCGTCGACCACGGCATCTGCCTGCACCGCGAGGAGAAGCTGCGCACGGTGCTGTGGGGCTGGGTGGGCGAGCCGCTGACCGACGACGTCGTCGAGTGCCTGCGGACGCTGCGGGCGAAGCTCTCGCCCGGGAACCCGGCGGGCCTGGACGACACGCTGCACGAGCACCTGACCCGCGCCGAGGTCAGCGCCCTGCGCTCGCGGGTCGCGCGGCTCATCGACGCGAACGAGCTGCCCGCCCCCGGGGGCCGCTGGCCCCCGATCCCGTGGCCCGCGTTCTGACCCCACCCACCCCATGTGAGCGAAATTCCCGGCCATGGCCGGGAATTTCGCTCACATAGCCCTGAGCCGAGGTACGACGCCGTGCCGTCCGCACGCCGCGATCCGCGCTGGCCGCGCGACTTCCACCACCGCCGCACCGCGGGCCTGCTCAACCCGCTGCAGGTGCTCGAGCTGGCCCGCTCCATGCCCGGGGCCGAGGGCCGCGACGGCGCGCGGGTGCCGGTGGTCGACGCGCGGCCGCTCCCGCCCGCGGGGCCCGGCGAGATCGCGGTGACCTGGCTCGGCCACTCCTCGGCGCTGCTGCGCGTCGACGGCGTGACGCTGCTCGTCGACCCCGTGCTCGCCGGCGGCATCCCCGGCGCGCGCCGGCGCCTCACCCCGCCCGCGCTGACGCCCGAGCAGCTGCCGCCGCTGGACGCCGTGCTGATCAGCCACGACCACTACGACCACCTCGACGCGCCCACCCTGCGCCGGCTGCCGCGGGACACGCCCGTGCTGGTCGGGGGCGGTGCGGCGCCCTGGTTCGCGCGGCGGGGCTTCACCGACGTCACCGAGCTCGACTGGTGGGAGGGCACCCGCGTCGGCGGGGTGCAGGTCGAGTTCGTCCCCGCCCACCACTGGTCGCGGCGGACCCTGCTCGACACCTGCCGCCGGCTCTGGGGCGGCTGGGTCGTCACGGGTGCCGACGGCCGCAGCGTCCTGCACGCCGGCGACACGGGCTACGGGCCGTTCCCGGCGCGCATCGGCGCGCGGCACCGGGACATCGCGGTCGCCCTGCTTCCGGTCGGCGCCTACGCGCCCCGCCGGCTGCTGCGCGGCGTGCACATGGACCCTGCCGAGGCGGTCCGCGCGGCCGGGGACCTCGGCGCGCGCCACGTCGTCCCGATCCACTGGGGCACGTTCGTGCTCTCCGGCGAGCCGGTGCTCGAGCCGCTGGAGCGGGTCCGCGAGGAGTGGGTCCGGGCGGGACGGGACGGCGCCGACCTCTGGGACCTCCCGATCGGCGGGACGCGGGTCCTGTGAGCTCGTCGACCCTCACCGTCGTCCCCCCGCGCCGCTCCGGGCGCGCCCTCGCCGTGTGGGGCGTCGCCGTCCTCGCGTACGTCGCGGCGGTGCTGGGTCGGTCGTCGCTCGCCGCGACCGGGGTCACCGCCGCCGAGCGCTTCGACGTCTCCTCGGGCGTGCTGTCGCTGCTCGCGGTGGTGCAGCTCGCGGTGTACGCCGCCCTGCAGATCCCCGCGGGCGTGCTCGTCGACCGCGTCGGGCCGCGCCGGGTGATCGCCGGCGGGGCCGTGCTCGTCGCCGCCGGGCAGGTGGTGCTCGCGCTCGCGGCGCCGTTCTGGCTGGCCGTCGCCGGGCGGATGCTCGTCGGCGCCGGCGACGCGGTGACCTTCGTCAGCGTCCTGCGCCTCATCCCGTCGTGGTTCCCGGCGCGCCGGGTGCCGCTCTACAACCAGCTCGCGGGCATCCTCGGCCAGCTCGGGCAGGTGGTCTCGGCCGTGCCGCTCGCCGCGCTGGTCGTCGGGACCGGCTGGACACCCGCCTACCTCGCCGCCGGCGGCACCGCGGTGCTCGTCGCCGTGCTCGTCCTCGCCGTGGTGCGCGACGGTCCCGCGGGATCGCCGGCGCCGGCGGGCCCGGCCGTGAAGGGCGGCCTGGGCGCGGCCCTGCGCGAGCCCGGGGTGCGGCTGGCCTTCTGGTGCCACCTCGCCTCGCCGTTCCCCGGCAACGTGTTCGGTCTGCTGTGGGGGTTCCCGTTCCTCACCGGCGGCGAGGGCCTCACGGGCGGCACCGCCCGCGGCCTGCTCGCGCTCTACGTCGTCGCGGGCATCGCGATCGGACCGCTGCTCGGCACGCTCGCCGGCCGCTTCCCGCACCGCCGGGTCGCGCTCATCGTGGCCGGCACCGTGGCCCAGGCGGTGATGTGGCTCGTCGTGCTCGCCTGGCCCGGCCCCGCGCCGCTCGCCCTGCTCGTGCTGCACGTGGTCGTGCTCGGCGGCGGGGGGCCGGCCTCGCTCGTCGCCTTCGACATCGCGCGCGCCGCGGTGCCGCCGCAGCGGATCGGGCGCGCCTCGGGGATCGTCAACGTCGGGGGCTTCGTCTCGACGGTCCTGGTCGTCCTGCTCGTCGGCGTCGCCCTCGACTTCCAGGGCGCCGGCACACCCGACACCTACACGCTCGAGGCGTTCCGGCTCGCGATGCTCGTGCAGGGGCCGGTGTGGCTGGTCGCGCTGCTGGGGATCGGGCACTCCGCGCGGCGGGTGCGCGCTCAGTCGGCGGCCGACGGGAACCGCGGCGCGCGCTTCTCCCGCAGCGCGGTGTAGCCCTCGACGACGTCGGGCCCCATGAAGGTCAGCATCTCGTAGGCCGCCGACTGGTCGAACGTCGGACCGGCGCTGCGGAGCCAGTTGTTGAGCGTGCGCTTGGTGAGTCGGATGGCCTGCTGGCTGCCGGTCGCGAGGACGTCGGCGACGCGCAGGGCCTCGTCGAGCACCTGGTCGCGGGGCAGGGCCTTCGCCACCATCCCGAGGCGCTCGGCCTCCGCGCCGGTGATCATCTCGCCGGTGAGCAGGTAGTAGCGCGCCTTCGCCATCCCCGCGAGCAGCGGCCAGATGATCGCCGCGTGGTCGCCGGCCGCGACCCCGAGCTTGACGTGCCCGTCGCCGAGCTTCGCGTCCTCGGCCGCGATCGCCACGTCGGCGAGCAGCGCGACGACCACCCCGGCGCCGACGGCCACCCCGTTGATCGCCGAGATGATCGGCTTGTCGCAGCCGATGACGTTGTAGACCATCTCGGACATCTCGCGCAGCATGTGCTGGACGCGGTCGTAGTCGCCGGCGATCCGCTCGACCATGGCGAGGTCACCGCCCGCGGAGAACGCCTTGCCGGCGCCCGTGATCACCGCGACGCGCACGTCCGGGTCGGCGTCGACGTCGCGCCACACCCGCGCGAGCTCGCCGTGCATCTCCTCGTCGGCGGCGTTGTACTTGTCGGGCCGGTCGATCGTGATGAGCAGGACGCCGTGCTCGCGGCGCTCGAACGTCAGCTGCCGGTAGTCGTCGAGGGACACGGGGCCTCCTGGGGGCTCTCGCGCGGGCAGTGGTCGGCTCATCGGGTCAGCTCATCGGGTCAGCTCAGTCGTCAGCTCATCGACAGGCCGCCGCTGACCGACAGCGTCTGGCCGGTGATGTAGGCGGCCTCGGGCGAGGCGAGGAAGGCGACGGCGTGCGCGATGTCGGCCGGCTGCGCGAGCCGGCGCAGGGGGATCGCGCGCACCAGCGCGTCGTGCAGCTTGGGGTCGTGCTCGGTGACGGCGGCGAGCAGCGCGGTGTCGGTCGGTCCGGGGCTCACGCAGTTGACGCCGATGCCGTGACGGGCCATCTCGCGCGCCGTCGTCTTCGTGAACGCGATGATCCCGCCCTTGGCCGCGGAGTACACGGCCTCGCCGGACGAGCCCACGCGCCCGGCGTCGGAGGCGAGGTTGACCACCCGCCCGCCGCCCTGGGCCACCATCAGCGGCAGCACCGCGTGCGAGGTGTGCAGGACGCCGTAGAGGTTGACCGCGATGATGCGGTCCCAGTCGGCGGGGTCGGAGTCGACGAAGGGCCCGATGACGTCGATGCCGGCGTTGTTCACCAGCACGTCGATGCGCCCGTGCCGGTCGCGGACGGCGCCGACCATGGCGTCCACCGAGGCGCGCGAGGCGACGTCGGTGGCGAGGCCGGTCGCGCCGCCGCCCAGCGCCCGGGCGGTCTCCTCGGCGGTGGTGCCGTCGACGTCGGTCGCCACCACGGTCGCGCCCTCGGCGGCGAGCACCTCGGCGATCCCGCGCCCGATGCCCCGCCCGGCGCCGGTGACGACGGCGACCCTGCCGTCGAGCCTGCCGTCCAGCCTGCCCATGCCGGTGATCGTGACACGGTGAGGACCGTGGGCGTCAGCCCCGACCGACCAGTCGCGCGGAGACGATGACGTTGTCCGTGTACGAGCGGCCGGTGCGGTCCAGCGCGCCGCCGCAGGTGATCAGCCGAAGCTCGGGGCCGGCGGTGTCGCCGTACACGTCGCGGGTCGGGAACCAGTTCTTCGACACCTGCACCGTCCCGACCACCGAGAACACCGCGACCGACCCGTCGCGGCGGGTCACGGTGATCCGGTCGCCCGCGGTCGCCGCCGCGAGGTCGGCGAACACCCCGCGCCGCCCGTCGCCGTCGACGTGCCCGACCAGCACCGCGGGCCCGCGTTCGCCCGGCGTCGGGCCGTGCCGGTACCAGGCCGCCTGCTCGGGCGTGTGCACCGACGGCGCCTCGATCCGCCGCTGCTCGTCCACCCCGACCGGCACGAGCGACGAGCACGCGTCGATCCGGTCGACGGTCAGCGCCACCGGCTCCGACGCGGACATCGGCGTCGCGTCGGCGCGCCACGGCGCCGTCGTGGGCGGGCAGGGGTCGGCGCGCGCCGCGGTCGCGACGCCCATCGCCGCGCAGACGGCGGCCAGGACGAAGGCGAGCACGGCGAGCGCCCGCACCACGAACGAGGAATCGGGGGCCGGGAGCGGGCGGCGACGCCGCGCACGACGGTGCCGGCTCACCGCCGCGACGCGGGCCGCGCGGGGCGGGTGCGCAGCGTGCCCACGGTGATCAGCACGAGCCCGAGGGCCCACCACCAGGCCACCGACGGCGTGACCGGCCCGTCCTCGGGCTCGGTGACCTCGGGGACGACGTCGGCACGCGACCCGTCGCCGGTGGGCGCGGCACCCACCGGGACCACCGCGACCTGGCCGCCGTCGGGACGGTAGCCCGGCGCGCCCGCCGGGATGTTGGCGTAGTACGCGGTCGGCGCGGTGGGCGCGGAGGGCACTGCCGTGGCGGGCCCGGCACCCCCGAGCAGGACGATGGCCGACACCCCGGCCACCAGCACGGATCGCGCCATGTTCTCCCCCGACGACCTCCTCCAGCCCCACGCGGGAGGAGAGCCCGCAGTCAACTCCGGTGAGTGTCGAGACAGCACGCAGCGTGACGGCGCGTCGCGGGACACCTTCGGGGGATTCGTCGCCCGGGTCCGTGTGCCGGTCCTGGGTGGGACCGTCCGTACCCCGCTCTCGGCGGCCGGATCGCGATCGTCGTCGTAGCGTGGGGGAGGTGAGCTCCTCCTCTGCTCCTTCCGTACCCACCGATCTCCCCACCACCGCCGGCGAGCTGGCCCGCAGCGGCCACCCGGCGGCGACGGCCCGCAGCGTGCGGACCGAGCTGCGCGACAACCTGCTGACCCGCCTGCGGGACGGTGTGGACCCCTGGCCGGGGATCGTCGGGTTCGACCGGACCGTGCTCCCGCAGTTCGAGCGCGCCGTCCTCGCCGGGCACGACGTGGTGCTGCTCGGCGAGCGGGGTCAGGGCAAGACGCGGCTGCTGCGCAGCCTCGTGAACCTGCTCGACGAGTGGACCCCCGTCATCGAGGGCTCCGAGCTGGGCGAGCACCCCACCGAGCCGATCATCCCCGCGAGCCGGCGCCGGGTCGCCGAGCTGGGCGACGACCTGCCGATCACCTGGCGCCACCGCGACGAGCGCTACGCCGAGAAGCTCGCGACGCCGGACACCTCCGTCGCCGACCTCATCGGCGACGTCGACCCGGTCAAGGTCGCCGAGGGCCGCAGCCTGGGCGACCCCGAGACGATCCACTACGGCCTCGTGCCGCGCGCGCACCGCGGGATCGTGACGATCAACGAGCTGCCCGACCTCGCCGAGCGCATCCAGGTCGCCCTGCTCAACGTCATGGAGGAGCGCGACATCCAGGTCCGCGGCTACACGCTGCGCCTGCCGCTGGACATCATGCTCGTGGCCAGCGCGAACCCCGAGGACTACACCAACCGCGGGCGGATCATCACGCCCCTCAAGGACCGGTTCGGCGCCGAGGTCCGCACCCACTACCCGCTCGAGGTCGCGGGCGAGGTCGCCCTGGTCCGCCAGGAGGCCCACCTCGTCGCGGAGGTGCCCGACCACCTCGTCGAGGTGCTCGCGCGCTTCACCCGCCACCTGCGCCAGTCCGGCGCGGTCGACCAGCGCAGCGGCGTCTCCGCCCGCTTCACGATCGCCGCCGCCGAGACCGTCGCCGCCGCGGCGCTGCGCCGCGCCGCGGTGACCGGCGAGGACACCCCCGTCGCCCGGCCCGTGGACCTCGAGGCCGTGCCGCCGGTGCTGCGCGGCAAGCTCGAGTTCGAGTCCGGCGAGGAGGGCCGCGAGGCCGAGCTCCTCACCCACCTGCTGCGCCGCTCGATCACCGAGACCGCCCGCGCCCGCCTGGCCGGCGTCGACCTGGCCCCGCTCGCCGACGGCGTCTCGGCCCTCGAGGGCTCGCGACGCGTCGTCACCGGCGACCGCGTGGCCGCGCGCCAGGTCGTCGACGCCCTGCCGTCGATGTCGGTGGTCTACACGGTGGCCGAGCGTCTCGGTGCCGCCGGCACGGAGGCCCCCGGGCCCCTCGCCAGCGCCGTCGAGCTCGCGCTCGAGCACCTCTACCTCACCCGCAAGCTCGCGAAGGACGACGACGCCGAGGACGGGACGGTGGCGTATGGCGGCTGACCCCACCGGCCCCGAGGGGCAGGGCCCGGCCAGCGGGCGCTACTCCTACGGCCGGTACTACGACGGCCCCGACCCGCTCGCCCCGCCGTTCGACCTGCGCGAGGCGATGGACGAGCTCGGTCGCGACGTCATGGAGGGCACGTCGCCGCGCCAGGCGATGCAGGAGCTGATGCGCCGCGGGCTGGGGGAGCAGCGGGGTCTCGACGACCTCATGCGCCGGCTCAACGAGCGCCGCAGCCGGCTGCAGCGCACACACCGGCTCGACGGCACCCTGCAGGAGGTCCGCGAGCTCCTGGAGCAGGCGCTCGAGGCCGAGCGCAACTCGCTGCAGGCCGAGGACTCCGACGACGCCCGGTTCCGCGAGATGCAGCTCGACGCGCTGCCACCATCACCGGCGGGCGCCGTGCGCGAGCTCGAGGAGTACGACTGGCGCAACGCCGAGGCGCGCCAGGCCTACGAGCAGATCCGCGACCTGCTCGGCCGGGAGGCGCTCGACCAGCGCTTCCAGGGCATGAAGCAGGCGATGGAGAACGCCACCCCGGAGGACGTCGAGGCCGTCCGCGAGATGATCTCGGACCTCAACGACCTGCTCGAGGCGCACGGTCGCGGCGAGGACACCACGGACCAGTTCCGCGAGTTCATGGGCAAGCACGGGCAGTACTTCCCGGAGAACCCGCAGACCACCGACGAGCTGATCGACCTGCTGGCCGAACGGTCCGCGGCGGCCCAGCGGATGATGAACTCGCTGTCGGCCGAGCAGCGCGCCGAGCTCGAGGGCCTCATGCAGCAGGCCTTCGGCGACCCGCGGCTGGCCGAGCAGCTCGGGCGTCTCGACCAGCAGCTGCAGGGCTTGCGGCCCGGCGAGGACTGGCAGGGGCGCGGCCGCTTCCGCGGCGAGGACCCGCTCGGCATGGGCGAGGCGACCCGCGCCATGGAGGAGCTCGGGCAGATGGACGCCCTGGCCGAGCAGCTCTCGCAGTCCTACCCGGGCGCACGCATGGAGGACATCGACCTCGAGGCGCTCGAGGCCACGCTGGGTGAGCAGGCGCGCGTCGACGCGCAACGGCTCGCGGAGCTCCAGCGGGAGCTCGAACGCCAGGGCGTGTTCCAGCGTGCGGCCGACGGCTCCTTGATGCTCTCGCCGAAGGCGCTGCGCCAGCTCGGCCAGTCGTCGCTGCGCGACGTGGTGGGGTCGATGTCCACCCGGCGTGGCGAGCGCGAGACGCAGCGCTCGGGCGCGGCGGGCGAGGCCACCGGCGCCACACGGCCCTGGTCGTTCGGCGACACGGAGCAGTGGGACGTGCCGCGGACACTGCTCAACGCGGAGATGCGGCACGCCTCGGGCGACCCGCGGACCCTCGACGTCACCGACGTGGAGATCGTCGAGACCGAGCAGCGCACGCGCGCGGCCGTGGCCCTGTGCGTCGACACGTCGTGGTCGATGGTGGCCGACGGGCGCTGGGTGCCGATGAAGCGCACGGCGCTGGCGCTGCACCACCTCGTCTCGACGCGCTTCCGGGGCGACGCCCTGCAACTCGTCACGTTCGGCCGGCACGCCAAGGAGGTCGAGCTCGGCGAGCTGACCGCCCTGGAAGGGGCCTGGGAGCAGGGCACGAACCTGCACCACGCGCTGCTGCTGGCCGGTCGGCACCTGCGCAGGAACGCCGACGCGGCGCCGGTCGTCCTCGTCGTCACCGACGGCGAGCCGACCGCGCACCTCGAGTCGGACGGGCACGCGGTGTTCGACTACCCGCCGAGCCCGGAGACGCTGCGGGCGACGCTCGGGGAGGTCGACGCGCTCGCCCGGCTGAACGCGGCGATGACGGTGTTCATGCTCGGCGACGACCCGCGGCTCGAGGCGTTCGTCGACCTCGTGGCCCGCCGGGCCGGTGGGCGGGTGGTCAACCCGGACCTCGACGGGCTCGGAGCCGCCGTGGTGAGTGACTACCTGGCGAGTCGCCGACGACGCTGAGCACATCAGCCGACAGGAGAGCACCCCATCCGGGTGATCGAGTGGTGGGCAACCGGGCGTCACGACCACGAGGGGCAACAGCGCGTAAGCTCGGCCGTGGCTGGAGCCGATCCCCCCCGCGGCTCCTGGCCACCCCGGCCGGGTCCGTCATCCCGTGCGGGGCCGGCGTGCTCGCCCACGCCGCGCCCCGCCGACAGGACCCGGCCGGGGTCCCGCCCTCTCCTTCGCGCCACCCCCGGCGAGCGGTTCGCCACCAGCCCCGGCTTTCTCCCGGCGAGCGGGCATAGGCTCGGGCCCATGCGAGCGTGGTCACCGGTCGACGTCCCGCGGATCCCCGGCAGTGCGCCCCCGTTGCGCCTCCACGACACCGCCAGCGGCGGGGTCCGCCCCACGGCGCCGGGGTCGACCGCGCGGATGTACGTCTGCGGCATCACGCCCTACGACGCGACCCACCTCGGCCACGCAGCGACCTACCTGGCGTTCGACCTCATCAACCGCCTCTGGCTCGACGCCGGTCACGACGTCCACTACGTCCAGAACGTCACCGACATCGACGACCCGCTGCTCGAGCGCGCCGACCGCGACTCCGTCGACTGGGTCGTGCTGGGCATGCGGGAGACCGCCCTGTTCCGCGAGGACATGGCGTCGCTGCGGATCCTCCCGCCGCGCGACTTCATCGGCGCCGTCGAGGCCGTCGACGAGATCAGCGAGCTGGTCGGCAAGCTGCTGGCCAACGGAGCGGCCTACCGCGCCGACGACGAGCAGTACCCGGACGTCTACCACGACCACACGGCCACCCGGGACTTCGGCTACGTCTCGCGCTACTCCGACGCGCGGATGCGCGAGATCTTCCCCGAGCGCGGCGGCGACCCCGACCGGCCCGGCAAGCGCGACCCGATCGACGCCCTGCTGTGGCGCATGGCCCGCGACGGCGAGCCGTCGTGGGCCTCCGACCTCGGCGAGGGCCGGCCCGGCTGGCACGTCGAGTGCGCCGCGATCGCGCTCAACCGCCTCGGCGACCAGTACGACGTGCAGGGCGGCGGCTCCGACCTCGCCTTCCCGCACCACGAGTACGGCTCGGCGCACGCCGAGGCCCTCACCGGCGCGCACCCGCTGGCCCGGCACTACTGCCACGCCGGGATGATCGGGCTCGACGGCGAGAAGATGTCGAAGTCGAAGGGCAACCTCGTCTTCGTCTCCCGCCTGCGCGGCGACCGCGTCGACCCGATGGCGATCCGCCTGGCGCTGCTCGCGGGGCACTGGCGCAGCGACCGGTCGTGGACCGCCGACGTCCTCACCGCCGGCCAGGCGCGCCTGCACCGCTGGCGCGAGGCCGCCGCCGCGCCCACCGGGCCGGACCCCGAGGACACGATCACTCGGGTGCGCACCCACCTCGCCGACGACCTCGACACCCCGGGCGCGCTGGCCGCGCTCGACGCCTGGGCCGACGAGGTGCTCGCCCGCCGCGACGCCGCCGGCTGGACGCCCGACGGCCCGACCCGCGTCGCCGACGCCGTGGACGCGCTGCTGGGGGTCACGCTGCGCTGAGGCGGGGTACGCCCGGGGCATGGCTCAGAACGTCCTCGGCGGCCGGCTCGCCGACTGCGGTCACGACCCGAAGACCGGCTTCTACCGCGACGGCTGCTGCGAGACCGGTCCCGACGACGCGGGCGTGCACACGGTGTGCGCCCGCGTCACCGCGGAGTTCCTGTCGTTCTCCGCGGAGCGCGGCAACGACCTCACGCGCCCCGACGCGAACTTCCCGGGCCTGCAGCCCGGCGACCGCTGGTGCCTGTGCGCGACGCGGTGGAAGGAGGCCCTCGACGGGGGCGTCGCCCCGCCGGTCGTCCTCGAGGCCACCCACGCCCGCACCCTCGAATGGGTCGACCTCGCCGACCTGGAGAAGCACCGGATCACCGAGTGAGCCGCACGCCGATGCGGTAGGCATCGCCCTGTGCCGTCGGACCCGCCCACCGCGACCCAGGTCCAGGCGCACCGGTTCGCGGTGCGCCGCCTGGAGTCGGCGTTGGTCGGCCGCGACCCCACGCCGCGCCACGATCCGGGCCGGCGGCAGAACCGCGCCCTGCTCGTGGGCGCGGTCCTCGGGGTGCTGGCGCTCGTCGGGTTCGCGGTCGTGGGCCTCGTGCGCGGGGACGAGGGCTGGCGCGACGAGGCCGTGGTGCGCGGGGAGCCCTCGGGCGCGCTCTACGCGGTCGCGCACGGTCCCGACCGCCTGGTCCCCGCCCTCAACCTGACCTCCGCGCGTCTGCTCGCCGCGGCGGCGGGCAACGCCGCGGACGCCGGTGGCCTCGCCGGCCCGCCGGTCCCGGTGCGCGACGACGCGCTGGCGCAGGCCCCGCGCACCGCGCCGGCCGGCATCCCCGGCGCGCCCGCGGTGCTGCCCGACCCGGCGGCGCCGGTCGCCGACGCCTGGGCGGTTTGCGACCGCGCGGTCCTCGACCCCTCGGTGCCCGATCCGGCCGCCGACCCCGTCGTCACCACCGTCGCGCTCGGCGGGCTCCCCGCGCCCGGGCGCCCGCTCGCCGCCGAGGAGGCGCTGCTGCTGCGCGGGCCGGACAGGTTCTGGCTGGTCAGCCAGGGTCGGCGGGCACAGATCTCCCCGGATGCCGGCTCGGTGGTGCGCGGCCTCGAGCTCACCGGGGCCCGCGCCCGCACCGCCAGCCCGGCCCTGCTCGGCACGCTGCCCGAGGCGCCGGCGCTGCGGCCGGTCACGGTGCCGGGCACCGGCACGACGCCCACCGAGCCCCGCACCGCCGGGCTGGGCGTGCCCGTGGGCGCCGTCGTCAGCCCGGACGGCGCGCGCTTCCACCTCGTGGCCGCCGACGGGGTGCAGGAGGTGCCGGCGGTCGTCGCGCAGCTGGCGAGGTTCGCCAACCCCGACCCGGCCGCCGACCCCGGCATCGCCGCCGTCCCGGCCGGGCGCCTCGCCGACGCCCCGCGGGTGACGGTCGTCGACGTCGCCGCCTACCCGGCGACCTTCCCGCGCCTCGTCACCTACGACACGGCCACCACCGTCTGCGCGCGCCCCGACGGCGCCGGCGCCACCGCCGTCTTCGCCGGCCCCGGGCTGCCCGGCCCGGTGGAGCCGACCCCGCTCGTCGGGCCCCCGCTCGACGGCGCCTGGGTCGCGGGTGGCGGCGCCTACGTCGTCCCCGTCGATCCGGCGGGGCCGGGTGGGGCCGGCGACCCCGCGACCGGCGTCCTCGTCGACCCGGGCGGACGCGTCTTCGTCGTCCCCGACCCCGGCGCGGCGGCCGCGCTCGGTCTCGGCGTCCCGCGGCCGGCGCCGCGAGCGGTGCTCGACCTCCTGCCGCGCGGGCCGACCCTGGATCCGCTCGCCGCGCAGACCGCCCGCTGACACCCCGCGAAGGCCCGGCATCCGGCAGGGTGCGGGGCATGGCGGACCTGCGGACCTCGACGCGGCGGGGCGCACTCGCCCCGGCCTGGGCGCTGTGGACCGTCGTCTTCGTCGTCGCCTTCGGCACGAACGTCCCGACGCCGCTGCTGCTGGTCTACCGCGACACGCTCGGGCTCGCCCCGACCACGCTGACCGCCGCCTTCGGCGTGTACGCCGCGGGCCTCATCCCGGCGCTCCTGCTCTCCGGCCCGGCATCGGACCGCCTCGGGCGCCGGCCGGTCGTGGTGCCGTTCGTCGTGCTCGCCGGCCTGGTCTCCGTGCTCTTCCTCGCCGCCGGCTCGTCGGTGCTCGTGCTCTTCCTCGGCCGGTTCCTGCAGGGCGCGGTGTCCGGGGTGGTGTTCAGCGTCGGTACCGCCTGGCTGGGGGAGCTGGTCGGCGAGCCCGGGCGCTCGGCCCGCCTGACGACGATCGCGCTCGCGATGGGATGGGCCCTCGGGCCGCTGGTCGCGGGGCTGATGGGGCAGTGGGTGGTGCTGCCGACCGTGCTGCCCTACCTCGTGCACGTCGCGCTGATGGTCGGCGCCGTCGCGCTCCTGCCGGGCATCCCGGAGACGCTGACACCCGACCGCCGGCGGGCGAGCGGGTCCGTCGTCAACCTCGGCGTCCCGCCGGGGACGCGGTGGGCGTTCGCGCTGGTCGTGGTGCCGATCGCGATCGGGGTGTTCGCGTTCCCCTCGACGGCGGTCACGGTGCTGCCGCTGCTGCTGACCCAGCAGATGTCCGGCGTGGCGGTGGCCGTGGCGGGGATCGTCGCCGGCGTCACGCTCTCCACCGGCGCGCTGGTGCCCCCGCTGCAGCGCCGCCTCGGCGCCGCCTGGTCGGGGCCGGTGGGGCTCGGGCTCGGTGCCCTGGGGCTCGGGCTCGCCCTGCTGTCGCTGGTGCTGTCGGCCTGGCCGCTGCTGCTGCCCGTCGCCCTGCTGCTCGGCGCGGGCTACGGGCTGTGCCTGGCCTCGGGGCTCGCGATCGTCGCCCGCCTGGCCGTGCCGAGCGAGCGGGGCGCCCTGACCGGCACCTTCTACGCCTGCGCCTACCTCGGCTTCGGGGTGCCGTACCTGCTCTCGGCCCTCGCCGGCCTCACGGCCAGCGGCAGCCTCGCCGGCCCGCTCGCGGGGCTGGGCGTCGCCTCCGCCGTCGTCGCCGCACTCCTGGCCCTGCCCGCCGCCCGGCGCCTCGGCGCCCGCTGACCGCGCGCCGGCGACGGGGGAGCGAGGGTCACCTCGGCTGCCTGCCACGCAGCGAGGGCGTCCCTCGCTCCCACCACGCGCGCCGGCGACGGGGGAGCGAGGGTCACCTCGGCTGCCTCCCACGCAGCGAGGGCGTCCCTCGCTGCCACCACGCGCGCCACCACGCGCGCGCCCCACGACGCGAGCGCGCGAGCGACTCAGCGCCGCGGCACGAGCACCGCGGCCCCGACGCGCAGCGCGCCCGCGAGGCCGACGGCCGCGACGGGGGAGAGGTGGTAGGGCCCGAGGAAGATCGCCGGCGCGGCGGCGGCCCCGAGGAACCGCCCCGCCTGGACCACCGACACCCCGCCGGCCGTCCCCCCGCGCAGCACGAGGGTGTTGACGCCGACCAGCACGCACTGGGCCGCGACGCCGGCGGCCGCCCACACGGCGCCGATCGCCACCACCGACGGCAGCAGCCCCACCGCGGCCACGAGCACCGCGCCCCCGACGGCGCCGGCGCGCACGAGCACCCCGGGCCCCAGGCGGTCGACGCCGCCGCCGACCACGCGCGCGGTCAGCAGCCCGGCGATCCCGAACCCCGTCAGCAGCGCCCCGCGCAGCCCGGCGCCCACGGCGAACGCGTCCTCGACCCGCAGCGCCACGAGGAACGCCAGCCCGCCCAGCGCCCCCCACGCGAGCCCCGCGACCAGGCCGAGCCGCAGCACCGACGGCCGCCAGGCGTCGCGCAGCCGCGGGCGCTGCTCGGTCGTGTCCGCCGCGTCGGCGGGCAGTCCGGCCGCCGCGAGCAGGGCCGCGACGACGGCGACGCCCACGAACGCGCCCCGCCAGTCGACCTCCGCGGCGAGCCCGCCCACCAGCGGCGCGAACGTCATCCCGGCCGCCTGCAGCGAGCCCATCACCCCGAGCGCGCGCCCGAGCCGTTCCGGCGGGGTCGCCGCCGCCAGCGCCGCGAGCAGCAGCGGTGTGGTGAACGCGTTGGCCGCGCCCTGCAGCGCCCGCGCGCCGAGGAAGAGCCAGCCGCTGCCGGCCACGGCCGCGAGCAGCGACACCACGACGTAGGCGACGTAGGCGATCCGCACCGTCCGGGGCGCGCCCCAGCGCTGACCGAGCGTCCCGGACACGAGCATGAGCAGGGCGAACGGCAGCAGGTAGGCCGTCAGCGACGCGGACGCCGCCGCGGGGGAGAGGCCGAGGTCCGCGCCGAGCTCGGGCAGCATCGACGCGGTGATCCCGCCGCCGAACGGGCCGAGGAAGCCCCCGGCGTAGAGGGCCGCGACCCGCAGGCGGTCGAGCGCGGGGCGAGGTGGTGCCGCGGGGGAGGGGCCGGTCACCGCTCCCAGGGACCCTTGCCGGGACCGGGCGGACCGCCCGCCGTGCCCCCGGGACCACCCTGGCCGCTGCTGCCCGGCCCGCGCCTCCGCAGGTAGCGCTCGAAGTCGGCGGCGATCTCCTCGCCCGAGGCCTCCTCGAGGTCGGTCTCGGCGTCGCCGGCCTCCTCGAGGGCCTTGACGTACTCGCGCACCTCGTCGTCCTCGTCGGCCATCTCCGAGACCGTGCGCTCCCACTTCTCGGCCTGCTCGGGCAGCGCACCCAGCGGCACCTCGACGTCGAGGACCTCCTCGACGCGCTGGAGCAGGGCGATCGTGGCCTTCGGCGCGGGCGGCTGCGAGACGTAGTGCGGCACCGCGGCCCAGAACGAGATGGCGGGGATGCCGGCCTGCACGCAGGCGTCGTTGAGGACACCGGTGATGCCGGTCGGGCCCTGGTAGCGCGAGCTCGAGAGCCCGTAGCGGGCCGCGGAGGCCTTGTCGAACGACGAGCCGGTCACCGGGACCGGACGGGTGTGCGGGGTGTCGGCGAGCAGGGCGCCGAGCGTGATGACGGTGGTGACACCGAGCTCCTCGGCCTTCGCGACGATCTCGGCGACGAACGAGCGCCACCGCATGTTCGGCTCGATGCCTCGCACGAGCACCAGGTCACGCTCGGATCCGGGTGGGCGGCAGAGGGTGAACCGGGTGGTCGGCCAGTCGATGGCGCGGCTGATGCCGTCGACCAGGCGCACGGTCGGGCGCGAGACCTGGAAGTCGTAGTAGTCCTCGGGGTCGATCGCGCCCAGCTCGGTGGCGTCCCAGTTCAGGGCGAGGTGCTCGACCGCGGTGGAGGCGGCGTCACCCGCGTCGTTCCAGCCCTCGAACGCGCACAGCATGACCGGGTCCGACAGTTCACGAGCAGGGATCCCGGGGTCGTCGGAGACTGACACCGGCCCAGCTTACGTGTCGTGACGAGGCTCGCAGTGGAGCCGGACCTGCTCGGCGATCACGTTACGATCGCGTGATGACTACTTCGGGTGAGTCTGCCTTCCTGTCCGCTCTGCACTCCCGGGTCCTCATCGGCGATGGTGCCATGGGGACCGCACTGCAGGACCAGGACCTCTCACTCGACGATTTCCAGCAGCTCGAGGGCTGCAACGAGATCCTCAACGTCTCCCGTCCCGACGCCGTGCTCGCGGTCCACCAGGGCCACCTCGAGGCCGGCGCCGACGTGATCGAGACGAACACCTTCGGCACGAACTGGCCGAACCTCAACGAGTACGACATCCCCGAGCGCATCCGCGAGCTCGCCCTCGAGGGCACCAAGATCGCGCGCCGGGCGGCCGACGAGTACGCGACGCCCGACCGTCCGCGCTTCGTCTTCGGCTCCAACGGCCCCGGTACGAAGCTCCCGACGCTCGGTCACGCGCCCTTCGCGCAACTGCGCGACGCCTACGTCGAGTCGGTCCTGGGCCAGCTCGAGGGCGGCGCCGACGCGATCCTCGTCGAGACCTGCCAGGACCTGCTGCAGTCCAAGGCCGCGATCCTCGGCGCGTACCGGGCCATGGACCAGTACGGCAAGCGCGTCCCGGTGATCTGCCACGTCACCGTCGAGCTCACCGGCACGATGCTCGTCGGCTCGGAGATCACCGCCGCGTTGACGGCCCTCGAGCCGCTCGGCATCGACGGCATCGGCCTGAACTGCGCCACCGGCCCGGCCGAGATGAGCGAGCACCTGCGCGCCCTCTCGCGGCAGTCGCGCATCCCCGTCAGCGTCATGCCCAACGCCGGCCTGCCCGAGCTCGGCCCGAACGGCCCCGAGTACCCCCTGCAGCCCGACGAGCTCGCCGACTACTGCGCCTCGTTCATCACCGACTACGGGCTCCAGCTCGTCGGCGGCTGCTGCGGCACCACCAACGACCACGTGCGCGCGCTCGCCGAGAAGTGCCGCGACCTCACGCCCACCGAGCGCAACCCGCAGCCGGAGCCGGGCATCTCGTCGATGTACCACTCGGTGCCGTTCCGCCAGGACACGGGCCTGCTGATGATCGGCGAGCGCTCCAACGCGAACGGCTCGAAGGCGTTCCGCGAGGCGATGGTCGCGGACGACTACGAGAAGTGCGTCGAGATCGCCAAGGCGCAGACCCGCGAGGGCGCGCACTGGATGGACCTCTGCATCGACTACGTCGGGCGTGACGGCGTCGCGGACATGGACCGCCTCGCCCACGACGTGTCGACGGCGTCGACGCTGCCGGTGGTGCTCGACTCCACCGAGCCCGAGGTGCTGCAGGCCGGGCTCGAGCAGCTCGGCGGCCGTTCGGCGATCAACTCGGTGAACTACGAGGACGGCGACGGCCCGGACTCGCGGTTCCAGAAGATCATGCGCCTCGTCCGCGAGCACGGCGCCGCCGTCGTCGGCCTGTGCATCGACGAGGAGGGCCAGGCCCGCACGGCGGAGTGGAAGACCCGCGTGGCCTTCCGCCTCATCGAGGACCTGACCGAGAACTGGGGCATGCGGGTCGAGGACATCATCATCGACTGCCTGACCTTCCCGATCTCCACCGGCCAGGAGGAGGTCCGCAAGGACGGCATCGAGACGATCAACGCGATCAAGCAGCTCAAGGAGCGCTACCCCGAGGTCCAGACGACGCTCGGCCTGTCGAACATCTCGTTCGGCCTCAACCCGGCCGCGCGCCAGGTGCTCAACTCGGTGTTCCTCAACGAGTGCACCGAGGCCGGCCTCGACACCGCGATCCTCAACGCCTCCAAGATCCTGCCGTTCTCGCAGATCGACGAGGAGCAGCGCCAGGCCGCGCTCGACCTCGTCTACGACCGCCGCGAGCAGCACGACCCGCTGCAGCACTTCATGAACCTCTTCGAGGGCGTGTCGGCGCAGTCGGCCAAGGACGAGCGGGCCGAGAAGCTCGCCGCGATGCCGCTGTTCGAGCGCCTCGCGCAGCGGATCATCGACGGCGACCGCAACGGCCTCGAGGAGGACCTCGACGCCGGCATGCAGGAGAAGGACCCGCTCGAGATCATCAACACCGACCTGCTCGGCGGCATGAAGGTCGTCGGCGAGCTCTTCGGCGCGGGCAAGATGCAGCTGCCGTTCGTGCTCGCCTCGGCCGAGGTGATGAAGGCGGCCGTCGCGCACCTCGAGCCGCACATGGAGTCCACCGAGAACTCCGGCAAGGGCAAGATCCTGCTGGCGACGGTCAAGGGCGACGTCCACGACATCGGCAAGAACCTCGTCGACATCATCCTGTCCAACAACGGCTACGACGTCGTGAACATCGGCATCAAGCAGCCGATCAACGCGATCATCGAGGCCGCGGACGAGAACAAGGTCGACGCGATCGGGATGTCCGGGCTGCTGGTCAAGTCGACGGTGGTCATGAAGGACAACCTGCAGGAGATGAACGACCGCGGGATCGCCGAGAAGTACCCGGTGCTGCTCGGCGGCGCGGCCCTGACCCGCTCCTACGTCGAGAACGACCTCGGCGAGCTCTACCAGGGCGACGTCCGGTACGCGAAGGACGCGTTCGAGGGCCTGCGGCTCATGGACTCGGTGATGACCGGGGAGGGCCCCTCCGAGGAGGAGAAGGCCAAGATGGCCGAGCGCAAGGAGCGCCGCGAGCGCTCCGAGCGCATCAAGGCCAAGCGCGAGGCCGAGGCCGGCGAGGAGAACCCCGCGTTCGACCCCGACGCCGTCTCGGACGTCGCGCGCCGCATCGAGGTCCCGACGCCGCCGTTCTGGGGCACCCGGGTCGTCCGCGGCCTGCGCCTCGCTGACTTCGCGGCGATGCTCGACGAGCGCGCCACCTTCTTCGGGCAGTGGGGCCTGCGCGGCCAGAAGGGCGACGAGGGCCCCTCGTACGAGGAGCTCGTCGAGACCGAGGGCCGCCCGCGCCTGCGCTACTGGCTCGACCGGCTGCAGGCCGAGGGCATCACGAGCCACGCCGCGCTGGTCACCGGCTACTTCCCGGTGATCTCCGAGGGCCAGGAGGTCGTCGTGCTCGACGAGGCCAAGCCCGACGCCGGCGAGCTGCACCGCTTCGCGTTCCCGCGGCAGAAGCGCGACCGGCGCCTGTGCCTGGCCGACTTCTTCCGCACCCGCGACGAGGCCCGCGAGCTCGGCGGCGTCGACGTCATGCCGATGAACCTCGTGACCATGGGCCAGCCGATCGCGGACTTCGCGAACACGCTGTTCGCCGAGAACTCCTACCGCGACTACCTCGAGGTGCACGGCCTGGGCGTGCAGCTCACCGAGGCGCTGGCGGAGTTCTGGCACCGCCGGGTGCGCGAGGAGCTGACGTTCGCCGACGGCTCGACGATGGCCGACCAGGACCCGGCCGACGTCAACGAGTACTTCAAGCTCGGCTACCGCGGCGCCCGCTTCTCGCTGGGCTACGGCGCCTGCCCGAACGTCGAGGACCGGGCGAAGATCGTCGACCTCCTCCAGCCGGGGCGGATCGGCGTCGAGCTCTCCGATGAGGACCAGCTGCACCCCGAGCAGTCGACCGACGCGTTCGTGGTGCACCACCCGGAGGCCAAGTACTTCAATGCCTGATCTCCGTGCCTGATCTGGCTGCCGTCCTGTGGGACATGGACGGCACGCTGGTCGACTCCGAGTGGCTGTGGGACGTGTCCCTGGCCGACCTCGCCGCGCACCTCGGCGGCGAGCTCTCGGTCGAGCTGCGCGAGGACCTCGTCGGGTCGTCGCTGCCGCGCTCGGTGTCGGCCGTGCGCGCCGCGGCGGGGCTCGACCCCGACGACCCGGACGGCGTCGCGGCCGACGGCCGGTGGCTGCTCGAGCGCACCAAGCGGCTCTTCGCCGTAGACCTCCCGTGGCGTCCCGGGGCCCGGGAGGCCCTCGTCGCGGTGCGCGCGGCGGGGCTGCCGACCGCGCTCGTCACGAGCACCTACCGCGAGCTGACCGACGTCGCGCTCGACACCATCGGGCGGCAGTTCTTCGACGTCACCGTGTGCGGCGACGAGGTGTCGGCGACCAAGCCGGACCCCGCGCCGTACCTGCGGGCCGCGGAGCTGCTCGGCGTCGCGCCCCACGCGTGCGTCGCCGTGGAGGATTCGCCGACCGGCACGCGCTCCGCGGTGGCCGCGGGCGCGACCGTCGTGGTGGTCCCTTCGGAGGTCTCGGTTCCGCCGGGGGAGCGACGGCTGCTGCGCCCGGACCTCGTCGGGCTGTCCGTCGACGAGCTGCGCGAGGCGTTGCTGATCGGGAGCGACGACCACCGGTCGCGAGCCGGCGCGCGGTGAGCGCACGGTGACCGTCCGGCGCACCCCGGATGGGGCCGGCAGTGTGCGACCGGTTCCGTCCCCGTGCGACGATGGCTCGACGTGAAGACGTTCGAGGAGCTCTTCGACGAGCTCGAGGTCAAGGCGCGGGACCGACCGGCCGGATCCGGGACCGTGGCCGCTCTGGATGCCGGGGTGCACGCCCAGGGCAAGAAGGTGCTCGAGGAGGCCGGCGAGGTGTGGATCGCGGCCGAGTACGAGACCGACGAGAAGCTGGCCGAGGAGATCTCCCAGCTGCTCTACCGCGTCCAGGTCATCATGCTCGGCCGCGGGCTCACGCTCGCCGAGGTCTACAAGCACCTGTAGTCGACACCACGGGGGTGTCGGGAGGAGAAGGACCCATGCTCCGCGTCGCCGTTCCCAACAAGGGATCCCTGTCGGAGGAGGCGTCGACGATGCTGCGCGACGCCGGTTACCGGCAACGGACGGACAGCCGCGACCTGAGCCTGCACGACGAGGCGAACGGGGTCACGTTCTTCTACCTGCGGCCGAAGGACATCGCGACCTACGTCTCCGAGGGCCAGCTGCACCTCGGCATCACGGGCCACGACCTGACCGAGGAGTCCAGCGCCTCGGTCAACCAGCTGCTCCGTCTCGGGTTCGGGCACTCGAAGTTCCGCTACGCCGCGCCCGCGCGCAACGAGTGGACGGTCCAGGACCTCGCCGGCAAGCGGATCGCGACGTCGTACCCGCGTCTCGTCCGGGCCAACCTGGCCCAGCAGCGCATCGCGGCGAAGGACGTCATCCGCCTCGACGGGGCGGTCGAGATCTCGATCGAGCTGCAGGTGGCGGACGCCATCGCCGACGTCGTCAGCTCGGGGCGCACGCTCGCCCAGCACGGGCTGGTGACCATCGGGGACCCGATCACCGAGTCCGAGGCGGTGATCATCGACCGCAACGCCAAGTTCGACCAGGTGCCCGACTCGCCGGAGACCGAGCGCTCGAAGTCGCGCTTCGTCGAGCGCCTGCGCGGCGTCGTCTACGCCCGCCGCTACGTCATGCTCGACTACGACTGCCCCCGTGACCTGCAGGACCGCGCCGTCGAACTGACGCCGGGCATCGAGTCGCCGACCGTCGCGCCGCTGTCGAACGAGAAGTTCGTCGCGGTCCGCTCCATGGTCGAGCGCAAGCGGGTCAACGACATCATGGACGAGCTCGCCGACCTGGGCGCCACGGGCATCGTCACCTCGTCGCTGCAGTCGTGCCGCGCCATCGGCGCGGGCAACGGGAACCGCTGACCCTCGCCCCGACGGTCCGACCCCTCAGCGAGGGCGGACCGTCAGCGCCTGCGCGGCGCGGCCGACCGGGCCGTGCTCGTCGTGCAGCACCGAGAACGCCGTGCCGAGCCCCTCGGGGCCGATGACGCTGTCGGCGTCGAGCCCGATCCACTCGCCGCGCGGGGCGCGGTGGACGTGGAGCGTCAGGTCGGTGTTGACGAACAGCCAGTCGTTGAGGTCGAGGCGCGCGGCCGCGCCGTTGGTGGAGTCGGCGATCGAGGCGAGCCGCTGCCACGGCGTCGGCTCCTCGCCTTCGACGACCGGCACCCGCAGCCGGCCCCACGCCCGCCCCGGCCCGGACTCGCCGAGGTGGCCCTCCAGCCAGCGCCAGTCGATGGCGTCGAGGTAGCCGGGCAGCCAGCCCGCCGGGCTCGGGATCGCGCGGCCCTCCTCGGGACCGGGCATCGACGGGCCGGGCGCGGTGGCCGCCGCCGCGGTGTCGGTGACCGCCAGGCGCCAGCCCGCCGCCCGCGCGACCGCCCGGCCGGCGGCGGCGAGCTCGGCGACGACGAGCTCGATGGTGCGCCCGGCCCGCTCGACGCGCGCGGAGACGGTGAGCTCGCCCATCGGCACCCGCCCGAGGACCTCGACGGTCAGGCGCGAGAGCAGCATCTCCTCGCGCGGCGCGCACTGCTCCAGCGCGCGCACCAGCAGCGCGCTCGGCGGTCCCATGTGCTGGCCGTCGGGGAACCAGGGGCCGGCGGTGGAGCCGGTGGCGAGCACCCGCTGCGTGCCCGGCGGGTCGTCCGCGACGGGCGGCAGCAGGCGGAAGAAGGGCTCGGTCACGAGCGCGGTCACGGGGCGTCTCCCACGGGCTGTCCGGAGGGTGTGGCGGAGCGGGGGCGGGGCACGGGCAGGGGGGCCGGGGTGGTGGGTGCCGCCGGCGACGTGGCCGTCGCCGGTGTACCCACGGACGTGTCTCCGGGCCAGCCCGGATAGGGCGGGGGCGTGCCGCCGTGTGCGGGGCAGCGGTCGCGGAACGGGCACCAGGTGCAGCCGGGGCCGGGGTTCGGGCGGAAGTCGCCGGTGGGCGCGGCCCTCGTGATCGCGGCCCAGACCGCGGCGAGCACGCGGGCGAAGCGGTCGAGCTCGTCGGCGGTGGGCCGCAGGGTCAGCGTGGTGGTGTCGGCGAGGTGGAGCAGCCGCAGCGTCGGCACCACGCCCCGGGTCCGCGCGAGCAGCAGCGCGTAGAAGCGGACACCGAACAGCGTCCGCCCCTCGGCGTGCACCGACGGCGCGGGCCCGGACTTGTAGTCGACGACGGTGAGCCCGCCCGGCCCGGTGTCGAGCCGGTCGAGGTAGCCGCGCAGCGGGGAGCCGTCGGCGAGCTCCGCCTCGACGCGCAGCTCGCGGGCCTCGGAGGTGACGGTGCGCGGGTCCTCGAGGGCGAAGTAGCGGGCGAGCAGCCCGTCGACGCCCGGCTCCTCGCCGAGGAGCGCCCGCTCCGTGGGGTCGAGGGCGTCGAGCACCGCGACGGCGAGGTCCCGCGCGGTTCCCAGCCGGCGGGCCTCGGGCTCGAGGGCGTGGAGGCGCTCGAGCACCGTGTGCACCACCGTGCCCCGCAGCGCCCCGGGCGACGGCGTCTCGGGCAGCCGGTCGACCGCGCGGAAGCGGTAGAGCAGCGCGCAGCGCCGGAAGTCGACGGCCCGGGACGGCGAGAGCGCGGCCGGGCGCGGCGGGGCCCCGACCTCCGCCCCGACCTCCGCCCCGATCACCGCCCCGGCCTGCGTCGCCGTCTCCGTGCCCACGAGCGTGAGGCTAGATCACGGCACCGACAGCCCCGGGCGGTTCGGCGAGGTCCGAGCGCGAGGGGCACGCTGCGCATGATCGAGAGGCTGGCGGACCTGCCGACCGTGCCCCTCGCCGCGACAGCTCTCCAGAACGATCTCTCCAGAGTGTCGCCACGGTCGTCGCGCCGACAGCAGCCGCGACACCCTCGCGAGATCGACATGGAGAGCGTCGGGGGAGCGCGCCAGCCTCGGCGCACCGCGAGGGGCACGTTGCGCATGATCGACAGGCTCGCGGGCCTGCGGACCGTGCCCCTCGCCGCGGCACCTCTCCAGGACGATCTCTCCGGAGTGCCGCCAGCGCGTCGCCGCGCCGGACGACAGCCACGACACCCTCGCGAGATCGAGAGGGAGAGCGTCGACCCACGCCCCCGTCGGCAGGGGGCCGGTGCCTAGGGTGACTCGCCGTGCAGAGCGAGGAGGCCCGGGCCGACGAGGCGGTCGCCGCCGAGGGCGCGGACGCCGCGGACGTCGTGACGGCCTCGGACGCCGTAGACGTGGTCACGACCCCGGACGACGCGACCCCGGACGACCCGACCCCGGACGACGCGGCCCCTGAGGACGCGACCCCGGACGCCGGGGAGGTCGAGGAGCGCGGGCCCGTCCGCAGCGGCCCGTTCCGGCCCGGCGACCGGGTGCAGCTCACCGACCCGAAGGGCCGGCACTTCAGCCTCGTGCTCGAGCGCGGGCAGAGCTACCACACGCACCGGGGCGCGATCGCCCACGACAAGCTGATCGGCGCCCCCGAGGGCAGCGTCGTCCACTCCGCCGCGAACACCCCGTACCTCGCCCTGCGGCCCCTGCTGCCCGACTACGTGCTGGCCATGCCCCGCGGCGCGCAGGTGATCTACCCGAAGGACGCCGCACAGATCGTCATGTGGGGCGACGTGTTCCCCGGCGCGCGGGTGCTCGAGGCCGGCGCCGGGTCGGGCGCGCTCACGTGCAGCCTGCTGCGGGCGGTCGGGCCGGGCGGGCACGTGCGCTCCTACGAGATCCGCGCCGACCACGCCGAGCACGCCGAGAAGAACGTCGAGCGCTTCTTCGGCGAGCACCCGGAAAACTGGGATCTGCGGGTCGGGGACCTCGCCGACCACGACCCCGGGGAGACCGCCGACCGGATCGTGCTCGACATGGTCGCGCCCTGGGAGGTGCTGCCGGTCGTGCGCGACACGCTGGTCCCGGGCGGGGTGCTGGTGGGCTACGTGGCGACGACGACGCAGCTCTCGACGCTCAGCGAGGCCCTGCGCGAGCAGGCGTGCTGGACCGAGCCGCAGGCCTGGGAGGCGATCGTGCGCCCGTGGCACAGCGTCGGTCTGGCGGTGCGCCCCGAGCACCGGATGATCGCCCACACGGCCTTCCTGGTGACCGCCCGGCGACTCGCGGACGGCGTCACGCCGCCCCGCGTCCAGCGCCGACCGAGCAGGGGCTGACGCTGCGTGAACACCAGGGCCCTGAGGTGCAGGAGGAATCACCCTCGGTGACGTGATGCAAGGGCGGCTCGTGAGAACTCCGTCACCGGGACGCTACTCCACGGACACCTCGATTCGCGGGTACGGTTCTGGTCACGGAGTAGCGGAGGAGGGCGCCGTGACGACTGACGACGACCCCAGGGGCCGATCCGACCAGGGCCGGGACCGCGGACACGACCGTGGCTCGGCGGACATGGCAGCACAGGTGCGCTTCCTCGAGGACGAGGTCGCGCTGTTGCGTCGCAAGCTGACCGAATCCCCGCGGCACGCGCGCATCCTGGAGCAGCGGCTGGGCGAGGCGCAGCAGCGCGTCGCGCAGCTGACGGAGCGGAACGACAAGCTCACGGAGACCCTCAAGGAGGCCCGGGCGCAGCTCGTGGCCCTCCGCGAGGAGGTCGACCGGCTCGCGCAGCCGCCGTCGAGCTACGGCACGTTCCTCGAGGCGCACGACGACTCCACGGTCGACGTGTTCACCTCCGGACGCCGCATGCGCGTGGCGGTGTCGCCCGCGGTGGAGATCGCCGACCTGACCCGCGGGCAGTCCCTGCGGCTCAACGAGGCGCTCACCGTCGTCGAGGCGGGCTCCTACGAGCGCATCGGCGAGGTGGTCGCGCTGCGCGAGGTCCTCACCGAGGAGGACGGCACGCGCAACCGCGCCCTGATCATCGGGAACGCCGACGAGGAGCGGATCGTCCACCTGGCCGACTCGCTGCTCGACGCGGACGCGCCCGAGCTCAAGGCCGGCGACTCGCTCATGGTAGACACCCGCGTCGGCTACGCGTACGAGAAGGTCCCGAAGGCCGAGGTCGAGGAGCTGGTCCTCGAGGAGGTCCCCGACGTCGCCTACACCGACATCGGCGGGCTCTCGCGGCAGATCGACTCCATCCGCGACGCGGTGGAGCTGCCGTTCCTGCACGCGGACCTGTTCCGGACCTACCAGCTGCGCCCGCCGAAGGGCGTGCTCCTCTACGGGCCGCCCGGGTGCGGGAAGACGCTCATCGCCAAGGCGGTGGCGAACTCGCTGGCGAAGAAGGTCGCCGAGACCCGCGGCGAGGACAGCCGCGACGTCAAGGCGCACTTCCTCAACATCAAGGGCCCGGAGCTGCTCAACAAGTTCGTCGGCGAGACCGAGCGGCACATCCGGATGATCTTCCAGCGGGCGCGCGAGAAGGCGTCCGAGGGCACGCCGGTGATCGTGTTCTTCGACGAGATGGACTCGATCTTCCGGACCCGTGGTTCGGGTGTCTCGAGCGACGTCGAGACGACCATCGTCCCGCAGCTGCTGAGCGAGATCGACGGCGTCGAGGGGCTCGAGAACGTCATCGTCATCGGCGCCTCGAACCGCGAGGACATGATCGACCCCGCGATCCTGCGGCCGGGCCGGCTCGACGTGAAGATCAAGATCGAGCGTCCCGACGCCGAGGCGGCGCAGGACATCTTCTCGAAGTACCTGATCGACGGGCTGCCGCTGCACGAGGACGACATCGACGAGTTCGGCGGCAACCGGGCGGCGTGCCTCGAGGGCATGATCGAGCGGGTCGTCGAGCGGATGTACGCCGAGACCGACGAGAACCGGTTCCTCGAGGTCACCTACGCCAACGGGGACAAGGAGGTCCTGTACTTCAAGGACTTCAACTCCGGCGCGGTCATCGAGAACATCGTCGGGCGCGCGAAGAAGTCGGCGATCAAGTCCGAGCTGGAGAGCTCGCAGCCGGGCCTGCGCGTGCAGCACCTGCTGGACGCCGTCGTCGACGAGTTCGCCGAGTCCGAGGACCTGCCGAACACCACCAACCCGGACGACTGGGCCCGGATCTCGGGCAAGAAGGGCGAGCGGATCGTCTACATCCGCACGCTGGTCACCGGCAAGGGTGCGACGCAGGGCAAGGAGATCGACACCGCGTCGAACACCGGCCAGTACCTCTGACCGGGCCGGTACCTGTGACAGTGGGTACCGTGTAGGCATGAGCGACGAGTCACCCTGGCCGTCCCGCCCGGACCGCAACGAGGTCCGCGGGGCGGCCGGTGTGGCGTCGGAGGCCGTCGACATCATCTCGCGGCCGGTGCAGGGCACCCACGAGGCGATCTCCGGCACCGTGTTCGGCGTGCTGCGCCGCGTCGGGCTCGGGCCGGCGTCGAGGCCCGTGCAGGTGGTGCACGACGGCATCAGCACCGGCGTCTACGCGGCCGTCCGCGGCATCTCCCACCTCGCGGGGCGGGGGATCGGCGCCGCGGCCGCCCTGGCCCGTCCCGGCGACTGGCGTCCCGTCACCGGCACGCCCACGGGCGCGGTGCTCACCGGGGCCGTCAACGGGCTGGTCGGCGACCACATGGTGGCCCTCGACAACGACCTCGCCGTCCCGATGACGCTGTACACGGCGACGGTCGCCGACGACGACCCGCACGCCGAGCTGCCCGGCGACCCCGAGGCCCTGCGCGCCGTGGTCGCCGACCACCCCGAGCGCGATCTCACCCGCCTCGTGCTCTTCGTCCACGGCCTCGGTGAGACCGAGCACGCCTGGCGCCTCTACGGCGAGGCGAGCGCGGGGGAGGGCTACGCCGAGCGGGCCGCATCGGCGACCGGCGCGACGCCGCTGCTCCTGCGCTACAACACGGGGCTGCCCATCGCCGACAACGGCGCGGCGCTGTCCCTGCTGCTCACCGACCTGTGGCGGCGCTGGCCCGAGGAGGTCGCGCGCCTCGACCTCGTCGGGCACTCGATGGGCGGGCTCGTGCTGCGCCACGCGTGCCACCACGCCGTGCAGACGGGCCAGCCGTGGGTCGGCGCCGTCCGCCGGATGATCTACCTCGGCTCGCCGCACCGCGGGGCGCCGCTGGCCCACCGCGTCGACCAGATCGCCACCCAGCTCTCGCGGTGGTCGCGCTCGCGCACGTGGGGGGAGTTCCTGGACCGGCGCTCGGCGGGCATCCGCGACCTCGTCGCCGGGGTGTCGGACACCGAGGTGCCGCTGCTCGCCCACGCCTCGCACCACGCCGTGGCCGCCTGCGTCACGAGCTCGGCGCACCACCCGCTGGCCAACGCGCTGGGCGACCTGCTCGTGCCCGTGGACTCCGCCGGCGGCGCCGTGGCCGACGTCGAGCCGCTGACGTCGTCGCACCACTTCCACCTGCTCAACGACCCGGACGTGCACGAGCACCTCATGCGGTGGCTGACGGCGGAGGACGAGCCGGCCTCGTGAGCGGGCCCGCACCCGGGCACCGCGCGCGCCTCGTCGTCCTCGGCGCGCTCACCGCCGCCGCCCCGCTGAGCCTCGACACCTACCTCCCGGCGCTGCCGGCGCTCACCGCCGACCTCGCGACGACGCCGTCGGTCGCCCAGCTCTCGCTGACCTCCTGCCTCGTCGGCCTGGCGCTGGGGCAGCTGGTCGCGGGCCCGCTGTCCGACGTGCTGGGCCGGCGGCGCCCGATGCTGCTCGGCGCGGCGGGGTTCGCGATCGCCTCGGTCCTCTGCGCGGTGGCGCCGAGCGTCGAGGTGCTCGTCGGGTTGCGGCTGGCGCAGGGGCTGCTCGGCGCCGTGGGGATCGTGGTGGCGCGGGCGGTGGTCCGCGACACCAGCGACGCGACGACCTCCGCGCGCTCGTTCGCGACGTTGATGCTGGTCTCGGGCGTGGCGCCGATCGTCGCGCCGGTGCTCGGCGGGCAGCTGCTGCGGGTGACGAGCTGGCGCGGGGTCTTCGTGGTCCTCGCGGTGTACGGCGTGCTGACCGGGGTCGCGGTGCTCGCGCTCGTGCGGGAGTCGCTGCCGCGCGCACGGCGCCGGGCGGGCAGCGCGGCCGCGACGATCGCCTCGTTCCGGGTGCTGCTGGGCGACCGGCGGGTGGTGGCGTGCGTGCTGGCCGCGGGGTTGACGTTCTCGGCGATGTTCGCCTACATCTCGGGCTCCACGTTCGTGCTCCAGGACCTCTACGGGCTCTCGCCGCAGGGCTTCTCGGGGGTGTTCGCGGCGAACTCGGTGGCGATCGTGACGTCGGTGCAGGTCGCGGGCCGGCTCGCGGGCTCGGGGCGGGTGCGCCCGGAGCGCCTGCTCGTCGTCGGGCTCGGGGTCGCCGTGGTCGGCACCGGGGTGCTGCTCGTCTCCGCCCTCGTCGGCGCCGGGCTCGCCGGCATCCTCACGGGGCTCGTCGTCACCGTCGTCGGGGTCGGGCTCGTCCTGCCCAGCGCCACGACCCTGACCCTCGCCGACCACCCCGAGCACGCCGGCAGCGCCTCGGCCCTGCTCGGGACCGCGCAGTTCCTCGTCGGGGCCGGCACGGCGCCGCTGGTGGGCCTCGCGGGCGGGCGCACGGCGGTGCCGATGGCGGCGACCATGGCGGGCGCGGTGGTGCTCGCCGCCGTGGTCTTCGGCATCCTCTGGCGGGGCGCCCGCCCGGAGCGGGCCGCGGACGCCGAGCACGCATAAGGTCGGGGGCATGACGGCGCGGCGCATCATGGGCACCGAGATCGAGTACGGCATCTCCGTCCCCGGCGACCCGGCGGCGAACCCGGTGATCACGTCCACCCAGATCGTGCTGGCCTACGCCGCGGCCGCCGACGTCCCGCGCGCCCGCCGCGCCCGCTGGGACTACGAGGTCGAGTCGCCGCTGCGCGACGCCCGGGGCTTCGACCTCGGCCCGAGCGCCGGTCCGCCGCCCGACGCCGGCGACCTCGACGACCTGGGCGCCGCCAACGTCATCCTCACCAACGGCGCGCGGCTCTACGTCGACCACGCGCACCCGGAGTTCTCGGCGCCCGAGGTCACCACCCCGCGCGACGCCGTGATCTGGGACAAGGCGGGGGAGCGGGTGATGGAGGACGCCGCCGAGCGGGCCGCCACCGTCCCCGGCACGCCGCGCATCCAGCTCTACAAGAACAACATCGACAACAAGGGTGCGAGCTACGGCTCCCACGAGAACTACCTCTGCGCCCGCCAGACCCCGTTCCCGACGATCATCACGGGCCTGACGCCGTTCTTCGCGTCGCGCCAGGTCGTGGTCGGGGCGGGCCGCGTCGGGCTCGGGCCCTCGGGCGACGAGCCGGGCTTCCAGCTCTCGCAGCGCGCCGACTACATCGAGGTCGAGGTCGGGCTGGAGACCACGCTCAAGCGCGGCATCATCAACACCCGCGACGAGCCGCACGCCGACGCCGACAAGTACCGGCGCCTGCACGTCATCATCGGTGACGCGACGCTCGCGGAGTACTCGACGTTCCTCAAGGTCGGCACCACCGCGCTGGTGCTCTCGATGATCGAGGCCGGCGTCCGCTTCGACGACCTGCGCCTGCTCGAGCCGGTGCGCTCGGTGCACCGCATCAGCCACGACCCGACGCTCAAGACGCTGGTCGACCTCTCCGACGGCCGGAAGATGACCGCGCTCGACATCCAGCGCTCCTACCTCGAGCGCGCCTGGAAGCACGAGGAGACCACGGGCGACGGCGAGATCGACCCGATGACCCGCGAGGTGCTCGACACCTGGCAGGAGGTCCTCGACGACCTCGACACCGACCCGCTGCGCTGCGCCGACCGCCTCGACTGGGTCGCCAAGCTCAACCTGCTGCAGAGCTACCAGCAGCGCGACAACCTGCCCTGGGACTCGCCGAAGCTGCACCTCATCGACCTGCAGTACGCCGACGTGCGGCAGGCCAAGGGGCTCTACAACCGGCTGGTGACCCGCGGGTCGATCAAGCGCCTGGTCACCGAGGAGGAGGTCCGCGCGGCGGTGACGAAGCCGCCGGAGGACACCCGCGCCTACTTCCGCGGCCGCTGCCTCGAGCGCTACCCGGCCGAGGTGGCCGCGGCCTCGTGGGACTCGGTGATCTTCGACCTGGGACGCGAGTCGCTCGTCCGGATCCCCACCCTCGAGCCCCTGCGCGGTACCCGCGGGCACGTCGGGGAGCTCATCGACAACTCCGCCGACGCCACCGCGCTCGTGGAGGCGCTGACACGGGGATAGCCGTGGGGATCGCCGCGGGACACGGGCGGACCGCCCGGACGATCGGTAGTGTTCACGGCGCAGTACCGAGACCCGGGAGGCAGCCATGGCGCAGGAACAGACCCAGCGGCAGGGCGGGGGCGACGACGGCGAGGGCGGCGAGGACACCACCGCCGCCGGCCAGGAGCGCCGCGAGAAGCTCGGTGAGGACGTCGACACGATCCTCGACGAGATCGACGACGTGCTCGAGGAGAACGCCGAGGACTTCGTCCGCGCGTACGTCCAGAAGGGCGGCCAGTAACCTCTCGGTCGGAGGTTCGTCCTCCGTTCGGCCCATTCTCGTCCCGCCGCCCCCGCGGCCCGGTCCGCCGGGCCCGGGGGCGGCGCTCCATCTCCCACCCGGCCACCGCCCGGCCACCCACCCGGACACCGATCCCCGACCCGACTGCTCAGGAGCGCCCCACCGATGGAGCCCTCGTCGGCCCTGCCCCCGGCCTACTTCCACGCGGGGACGGCCTCGTTCGTCGACTTCCTGCGCGAGGTCCGGCCCGACCTGCTGCCCGGGTCGAACGCGCGGCCGGTGACGGCCGAGCAGGCCGGCCCGTCCGGGACCGGCACCGCCGCGCACGGCACGACGATCGTGGCCGCGACGTTCTCCGGCGGCGTCGCCATCGCCGGTGACCGGCGCGCGACGATGGGCAACCTCATCTCCTCGCGCGACATGCAGAAGGTGTTCGTCACCGACGACTGGACGGCGGCGGGCATCGCGGGCACCGCGGGGATGGCCGTCGAGGCCGTGCGCCTGTTCACCGTCGAGCTGCAGCACTACGAGAAGCTCGAGGGCGTCCCGCTCACCTTCGACGGCAAGGCGAACAAGCTCGCCGGCATGGTGCGGGGCAACCTCGGCGCCGCGATGCAGGGCCTGTCGTTCGTCCCGCTGTTCGTCGGCTTCGACGTCGATGCCGCCGACCCGGCCCGCGCCGGCCGGATCATCTCCTACGACGTCGTCGGCACCCGCAGCGAGGAGACCCACTACGCCGGGGTCGGCTCCGGCTCGCTGTTCGCCAAGTCGGCGCTGAAGAAGCGCCACGACCCGCAGGGCTCGCGCGACGACGTCGTGCGCACGCTCGTCGAGGCGCTCTACGACGCCGCCGACGACGACTCCGCCACCGGCGGTCCCGACACCATCCGCGGCATCAACCCGGTGGTCGTGACGATCGACGCCGAGGGCGCGACGATGCTCACCGACGACGAGGTCGGCACGGTCGCCGACGCCGTCGTCGCCGGGCGCCGCGAGCGCCCCGGCGGCTGATCCGGCCGGCCCACCCGAGACCCACCCCACCCGAGCCCAGACCCAGGAGCGCTCCCCGCCATGACGATGCCGTTCTACGCGTCGGTCGACCAGCTGATGCGCGACCGCTCGGACCTCGCGCGCAAGGGCATCGCGCGGGGCCGCAGCGTCGTCGTGCTGACCTTCGCCGGCGGCGTGCTGTTCGTGGCGGAGAACCGGTCGAACTCGCTGCGCAAGGTCTCGGAGATCTACGACGCGATCGGGTTCGCCGCGGTCGGCCGGTACAACGAGTTCGAGAACCTGCGCACCGCGGGCATCCGCTACGCCGACGTGCGGGGCTACACCTACGACCGCCGCGACGTCTCCGGGCGCTCGCTGGCCAACGCCTACGCCCAGATCCTGGGCGCGAGCTTCATCGAGCAGCAGAAGCCGTTCGAGGTCGAGCTCTGCGTCGCCGAGGTCGGCGAGACCCCCGACCGCGACAAGCTCTTCCGCATCACCTACGACGGGTCGATCTCCGACGAGCCCCGCTTCGTGGTCATGGGCGGCACCACCGAGCCGATCAGCGCGGCGCTCCGGAGCTCCTACGAGTCCGACCTCGAGATGCGCGACGCCCTGCGCATCGCGCTCGAGGCGCTGCAGTCGGCGAACGGGTCGTCGTCAAGCGCGTCCTCGTCGTCCTCGTCGTCCTCGTCGTCCGCGGAGGCCCTCGGGGTCGACGCCCTCGAGGTGGCCGTGCTCGACCGGGCCCGCCGTCCCCGCCGCGCCTTCCGCCGGGTCACCGGGGCGGCGCTCGCCGAGCTCCTGCCCGGGAACGCGGCGCCGGAGTCGTCGGCGGACGCCTCGGAGGGCACCGACACCGGCGCCGGCGACGAGGTCTCGGGCGCGGGCGGGGCCGACCCCCAGGCCTAGGAACGCCGCCGCGGGTATCGATGCCGCGGATGGCCTTCCGCGACCGGTGCCGCGGACACCACCCTGGGCGGGTGCGGACACCGTCGTCGTCACACCTGGCGAACCTCGACCTCAACCTGCTGGTGTCGCTGCGCGAACTGCTGCGCGAGCGCAACGTGACGCGGGCGGCCGCGCGGGTCGGGGTCACGCAGCCGGCCGCGAGCGCCGCGCTGTCCCGCCTGCGCCGCCACTTCGACGACGAGCTGCTCACCCGCCACAACGGGAGCTACGTGCTCACCCCGCTCGCCGCGCAGCTGGCGGAGCAGGTCGAGGGCGTGTGCGCGGCCGCGGAACGGCTCTTCGGCACGGGCCGGCAGTTCGACCCGGCGACGACCCGGCGCGGCTTCACGCTGCTGCTCGCCGACTACACGATCGCGGTGCTCGGGACGGCGCTCTCCTCGGCGCTCGCGGTGCGCGCCCCGGGCGTGGAGCTACGGCTGCGGCTGGTGCGGGAGTCGTTCACCGCCGACATCGCCGAGACGAGCCGGCTGATCGACGGCGTGGTGGCGCCGCCGTCGCCGCGCTTCGACCGCCCTGACCTGCGCTCGGTCGAGCTCTTCCGCGACCGCTGGGTCCTCCTGCTCGACGCCGCCCACCCCGCCGCGGACGACGAGCTCACCCCCGCGGTGCTCGCGGCCCTGCCCTGGGTGGTGCCGTTCGCGCCCGACCGCGGGTTCTCGACGGCGGTGCCGATGACCCGCGAGCTCGCCCGGCTCGGGATCGAGCCCGACACCCGCGTGCGCGTGGAGAGCTACCTCGGGGTGCCCCACCTGGTGGCCGGCACCGACCGGGTGGCGCTGGTGCAGGAGCGGCTGGCCCGGGAGGTCGCGCCGCGGCTCGGGCTCGTGGTGCGCGAGTGCCCGGCCTCGGAGCGCGCCCCGGCCGCCGCGGAGATCCGGGAGCGGTTCTGGTGGCACGCCGACCTCGACGGCGACCCCGCCCACCGGTGGCTGCGCGAGCTCCTCGTCGAGCTGGGCGCGGGCGTCTGACCCCCTCGCCATCAACGCGGTTGATGGTGAGGCAGCGCGAATCGCTATTTCCGCGCGCCACCCGTCCCTTCCTAGCGTGTGACGCATGCCGCACCCGCTCACCGACCTCCCGGTCCGCACCGTCGTGCGGGATGCGCTCCTGCACCCGGCCGACCCCGCCGAGCACCGGGTCGACGCCGACGTCTGCGTCGTCGGGGCCGGCATCGCCGGGCTCTCCGCCGCCGTGGAGTCGGCGCGCCTCGGCCGCGACGTCGTGCTCGTGGACGCGCTGCCGGTGCTCGGCGGGCAGATGGTGAACTCGCTGATCGGCCTGTTCTGCGGGGCGTTCGGCAACGCGCCGGAGCACCGCCGGCTCACCTACGGCCTGCTCGACGACATCTTCACCGACCTCGGGGCGAGCGGGGACATCTTCTACCGCGTCGGCCACACCATCACCGTCGGCTACGACGAGGTGCGGCTGGGGCGCTGGGTGGAGGACACCGTCCGCGAGCACGGGATCAAGGTGCTCACGGGCGCGTCGCTGGTGGGCGTGGACCGCGAGGGCGACCGGGTCCTCGGCGCCCGGTTCGCCACCCGCTACGGCGCGGTCGACGTCCGGGCCCACGGCTTCGTCGACGCCAGCGGCGACGCCGCCCTGTGCTGGGCGGCGGGCCTGCCCTGCCGCCTGCCCGAGCGGGAGATCTACGGCAGCCAGCAGCTGGTCGTCGAGCACCTCGACGAGTCCGACCCGCCCGAGCCCGCCGACCTCGCGGCGCGCGTCGCGGCCAAGGCCGCCGAGTACGGGCTGCGCCGCCACGACGGCCTCGCCTTCTACTTCCCGGGCCGCGGCACCGCGGTGCTCAACATGACCCACATCGAGGCCCCGCTCGACCCGATCGCGGCCGCCGAGGCCCAGCTCGAGGGCAAGGCCCAGGCCGACCGGGTGGTGGCGTTCCTGCGCGCCGAGTTCCCCGAGGTGTTCGGCAAGGCGTCGGTCCGCTCCTACGGGCTGCCCGGCCGCCGCCAGACCCGCTGGGTCGCCGGGGTCCACCAGCTCACCGTCGACGAGGTCCGCGCCGGCACCCGCTTCCCCGACGCGGTCGCCCGCACCGCCTGGCCGATCGAGCTGCACGACACCCCGTCCGGCTACGTGTGGGAGACCTTCGGGCCCGACCACCTGCACTACGTCCCGCTGCGCGCGATGACGCCGCCGGACACGGCGAACCTGCTGGTCGCGGGCCGCTGCGTCGACGGCGACGCCGCGGCGCTCTCGAGCGTGCGGGTGATGGGCCCGTGCGCGGCGATGGGCCACGCCGCCGCGCACGTCCTCGACCTCGTCGGCCCCGACGGCACCGTCCACGACGTCCCCGCCCGCCGGGCCGCCGAGCTCACCGACCGCATCCGGCCCAACGTCGAGGACTGAGGCGCCCGCGATGATCCTGACCGACGACGACCGCCGCCTGCGGGACGGCGACGAGGGCCCGGCGGTGGCGGCCGCCATGGACCTGCTGGTCCGCTACGGCGAGGCCCTGGACGCCGAACGCCTCTGCGACGTCCGCAACGTCGCGGGCACCACGACCCAGCCCTCCCCGGTGAAGGCCCGCCTGGTCGCCGAGGGCGGCTGGGACCGGGCGTTCTCGCTGATCAACCTCGACGCCGACGAGACGCTGCCGATCCCGCCGATGGCCGTCCCGACCTGCCAGCTCCAGCACGGCTTCGGCCGCGACGCGGTCGGTGTCGCGCCCTACCCGCCCGAGATGATCGCGCTGCAGGACGACGGCGAGGCCTTCGTCGGGGCCCGCGGGGTCTCGGTGCTCGCCACCTGCACGCCGTACCAGGTCGGCAACCTGCCGGTGCGCGGCGAGCACTGCGCCTGGATGGAGTCCTCGGCGGTCGTCTACGCCAACAGCGTGCTCGGCGCCCGCACCAACTGCGAGGGCGGCGCCTCCACCGGCGCGGCCAGCCTCACCGGACGCATCCCGTGCTGGGGCAACCACCGCGACGACGAGCGGCTCGGCACCCACCACGTGCGCGTCGAGACCCCGGTCGCGAGCTTCCTCGACTGGGGCCTGCTCGGCTACGCGGTCGGCGACGCCGTGCAGGAGGGCCGGCCCGTCGTCACCGGCGACCTCGCGCTCCCGGACCTCACCGACCTCAAGCACTTCGGCGCCGCCGCGGCCTCGTCGGGCGGGGTGGAGATGTACCACGTCCCCGGCGTCACGCCGGAGGCGACGAGCACCGAGGCGGCCTTCGGGGGGCGGCCGCCGCGGGACACCGTCGTCTTCGGGGCGGCCGAGCGCCGCGCGGCCTACGAGCGGCTCAACGACCAGGGGACGTGCGAGGACGTCGACTTCGTCCTGCTCGGCTGCCCGCACGCCTCGCTCGACCAGCTCCGCGACGCCGCCCGCGCCCTCGAGGGCCGGCGCCTCGCCGACGGCACCGAGCTGTGGATCATGGCGCCGCGGGCGCTGGTCGCCGTCGCCGAGCGCTCCGGCTACACCGCGGTCATCGAGGCGGCGGGCGGGCGGGTGCTCACCGACTCGTGCCCGGCGATGTCGCGCACCGCCCCCGCCGGCACCCGGGTGTTCGCCACCGACTCGGCCAAGCAGGCGCACTACCTGCCGGCGATCCTCGGGATCGAGGCGTGGTTCGGCACCACCGCGGAGTGCGTCGACGCCGCGGTGACCGGCCGCTGGCGGGGTGAGCTGCGGTGACCGACCTCCAGCGCCCCGCGACCCGCGCCGGCGTCGTCCTGCGCGGGCGCACCGTCGTCCCCGGCGTCGTCACCGGCGAGGCGCTCGTCTCCCCGGAGACCATCTCCGGCTGGGGCGGCATCGACCCCGCCACCGGCACGATCATCGAGGCCCGCCACCCCCTGGCAGGCGTCTGCTTCACCGGGAAGATCCTCGTCTTCCCCGGCGCCAAGGGCTCCTCGGGCTGGTCGGGGTTCTTCCAGACCACGCGCCTGCTCGGCACCGCGCCGATCGGCATGGTCTTCGCGGTCACCACGACGAAGGCGGCGCTCGGGGCCGTGGTCACCCGCGTGCCCGCCCTCGCCGACCTCGACGCCGACCCGGTCGCGGTCCTGCGCACCGGCGACCGCATCCGGCTCGACGCGACGGCCGGGGTCGTCGAGCAGCTGGACCGCCCGGACAGGACAGCCCTGACCGACACGACAGCGGGGGAGGACCGATGAGGATCGCGGTGATGCGCGCCGACGAGCTCGCGCCCGGCGAGCACCGCGTCGTGCAGGTCGGGCGGCGCTCGATCGGGGTGTTCCGCGTCGGCGACGAGTACTACGCGCTGGCCGACCACTGCCCCCACCAGGGCGGACCGCTGTGCCGGGGACGCGTCGCGCCGCTCGCCACCGCCGGCGCGCCCGGCGAGGTCGCCCTCGACCCCGACCGGCTCTTCGTCGCCTGCCCCTGGCACGGCTGGGAGTACGACGTCACCACCGGCCAATCGTTCCTGGGCCCGGGGGAGGCGCCCGTGCGCAGCTACCCCGCCGAGGTGCTCCCCGGCGACCTCACGCCCGACCCCGTCACCGGCCGCGTCCCCGGCCCCTACGTCGCGGACACCTACGCGGTGACCGTCGAGGACCGCGTGGTCGTCGTCGACACCTCCGCACGTCGAGCAGCAGCCCCGGCTCCCGGGGTGGAGGAGACAGCACCGTGACCGACACCCTGCCCGGCACCGCACCCGGCACCACAACCGACACCGCGGCCCGACCCCGGCGCGCGTCCCGCACGCCCGTCGTCGACGCCGACGTCCACCCGGCGGTGACCCCGCAGCGCCTGGCCCGCGAGCTGCCCGAGCCGTGGCGGCGGCGCTACGAGCGCTTCGGCGTGCGCGGGGCCCCGCCGCCGGCGATCTACCCGCGGACCCGCAACGGGGGCATGCGCGCGGACTCCCACCCGGCCTCGGGACCCCCGGGCAGCGACCTCGGGATGCTGCGCGAGCAGCTGCTCGACCCCTACGACGTCCTCGCGGGCGTGCTCATCCCGTTGCAGGGCCACACGTGGGGCGCCGAGGAGCCCGACTTCGCTGCCGCCCTGTGCCGGGCGCTCAACGACGTCCTCGTCGCCGACTTCCTCGACCCCGAGCCGCGGCTGCGCGCCAGCATCTGTCTCGCCCACGAGTCGCCCGAGCAGGCGATCGCCGAGATCGAGCGCCGCGCCGGCGATCCCCGGTTCGTCCAGGTCCTGTTCCCGAGCGGCACCCACCTGCCCCTGACCGACGCCAAGTACCGTCCGGTGCTCGCCGCGGCGGCCGAAGCCGGCCTGCCGATCGGGATGCACCTCGGCGGCACCGAGGGCCACCGCGGCGACGGCTGGCCGTCGTTCTACCTCGAGCAGCACGGCTGGTACGGCAACGCGATGGCGATGGCGCTGACCACGCTCGTCGCCGGCGGCGTGCTCGACGCCGTCCCGGACCTGCGCCTCGTGCTCGTCGAGGGCGGGCTGACCTGGGTGCCGTCGATGCTGTGGGGGCTCGACGAGGCCTGGGCGCGGTTCTCCGACGACGTGCCGTGGCTGCAGCGCCCGCCGTCGGAGATCGTGCGCGAGCGGTGCTGGTTCACCACGCAGCCGATCGACGAGCCGGAGAACCTCGAGCACCTGGCGGTGACGATCCGCCAGAGCGGGCTGGCGGACCGGATCCTGTTCGCGTCCGACTACCCGCACTGGGACTTCGACGACCCGGTGACGGCGCTGCGCGTCCTCCCGGCCGACCTGCGCCGGCCGATGATGGCCCGCACGGGCGCGGCGCTCTACGGCATCGAGCTGCCCGAGGGGGCGTCGTGACGGCCGGCGGGGTGGACGGGGTCGCCGGGGTGGGCGGGGCCGTCGACACCGACACCCACGTCGCGCCCGCGTCGCTGGCCGCCCTGATGCCCTACCTCGCCCCGTTCTGGCGCGACTACGCGGAGGGCGCCGCCCTGCGCCTCGACCCCGCCCAGGCCGGCGCCTACCCGCCGGGCGCCACCGACGGGCCCGCCCCGGCCGACGTGGCGACGCTGCGCGAGCGGGTGCTCGACGTGCCCGCCCCGGGCGGGGTGCCGGTGCGGACCGCCGTGCTCAGCGCCACCTCGGCGTTCGACGTCAGCCGCAACCCCTACTACGACGCCGCGCTCTGCGGGGCGCTCAACGACTGGGTGGTCGAGCACTTCCTCGACCACGACGACCGGCTGCGCGGGGGCATCGCGGTCCCCTCCGGCGACCCGGAGGCGGCCGTCGCGGAGATCCACCGGCGCGCCGACGACCCGCGGTTCGTCCAGGTGCTGCTCCCGGTCCGGGGCCACGACCACCGCTACGGCCACCGCCGCTTCCTGCCCGTGCTCGAGGCCGCGTCCGAGGCCGGGCTCGCGGTGACCCTGCACGCGTGGGGCCGGGCGGGGAGCGCGGCCACGCCCACCGGGTTCACCCACACCTACCTCGCCGACTACCTCTCCCAGGGCCACCTGGCCCAGGCGCAGCTGACGAGCCTCGTCGTCGAGGGGGTCCTCGACCGGCTGCCCGGCCTGCGCGTGGTCGTCGCCGAGTGCGGGTTCTCCTGGCTGCCGCCGCTGCTCTGGCGGCTCGACAAGGAGTGGAAGGGCATCTGGCGCGAGGTGCCGTGGGTGCGCCGCCCACCGTCGTCGTACCTGCACGAGCAGGTGCGCTTCACCAGCACCCCGGCCCACCTGCCGACCGACGCCACCGAGCTCGCCGACGCGCTCGAGGTGATCGGGGCGGCCCGGCTCGTCATGTACGCGGGCGACCACCCCCACGTCCACGGCGACGGCACCGCCCGTCTGCTCGCGGCGCTCGGCCCCACCGAGCGCGCCGCGGTCCTCGCCGGCACCGCGGAGGAGTTCCTGCTCCGCCGCACGCCCACCGACTCGTCCACCCCCCGATCGCACCGTCGCGAGGAGGCTCCCCGATGACCACCGCCCGAATCCGCCGACCGTGGGTGCGCCTGCTGGCCGGCCTGCTCGTCGCCTGCGCGGTGCTGGCCGGCTGCGGCGAGGGCGACACCACCGACGACGGCCGGCAGCGGATGACGTTCCTCAACATCCTGCCGATCGAGTCGCTGTCCTACGCCCCGGAGCTCATCGCGGACACGCGCGGGTTCTTCGCCGCGCGCGGGCTGGAGGTCCGGTTCGAGGCCACCCAGGGCTCCGCGCCGGCGATCCAGACGCTGCTGGCGGGGTCGGCGGAGATCAGCCGCATCGGCGACATCGAGACCATGATCGCGGCGGGGAACCGCCAGGCGCCCCTCGTCGGGGTCGGCGAGGTCATCCACCGCGGGACGATCCGCGTGGTCTCGGCGAACGACGACCCGATCACCCAGCCCGCCCAGCTGCGCGGCAAGCTCATCGGGACCCCGTCGGAGGGCGGGACGAGCTCCATCACCCTCGACCTGCTCGCCGCCTCGGCCGGCGTGCCCCCGGCCGAGGTCCGCCGCCAGGTGGTCGGGCTCGCGCCCGGCGTGTTCGACCTGCTCACCGCGGGCCGCATCGACGGCTACATGGTCTCCCTGGACACCTCGGTCCTCCTGCAGCGCACGCGCCCCGAGGCCGTCGTCCTCGACCCCAACCAGTCGATCACCGCCGGCGCGCAGATCTACGCCACCTCGGCGCAGGCCGCCCGGGACCCCGCCGAGCAGGACAAGCTGCGCCGCTACCTCGCCGCGATCGACGACGCCGTGCGGTTCATCGTCGCCGACGAGGCGAACGGCTTCGCCGGGACCATGGCCGCGATCGGCGGGAAGTACCAGGTGCCGGCGCTGCGCGACCCGGAGACCGCGCGCCTCGCCCTCGCGGCCTACGTCGACTCCTACACCGGCGGCGAGAGCCTCACCGGTATCGCGCCGCAGCGCTGGCAGCAGACCTACAACGAGATCGTCGGGGTCGGGCAGCTGCCCGCGGGCCTCGACCCGAACCGGTGGATCGACACGACGCTGGCGCCCGCGGCGCCGTCCTGACCCGCACCGATGCCGACCGGACACCCACCGCACCAGGCCAGGAGGCGGCGATGACGACGCAGCAGACCCCCACGGCGACGTGGACCCCACCACCCGTCCGACGCGACGAGTTCGACGCGTCCGGCGACACCGCCGAGCCCGTGGGCTCGCGCGCCGTCGGGCTGCGGGTCGCGGGCGTCGACAAGACCTACACGACGCGCCGCGGGGACGTGCACGCCCTGTCGGACATCGACCTCGAGGTGGGCCGGGGCGAGTTCGTCTCGCTCGTCGGGCGCTCGGGCTGCGGCAAGACGACGCTGCTGCGGGTCCTGTCGGGCCTGCTCGCGCCGACCGCGGGCACCGTCGAGGCCGGCGACCGCCCCGCGTGGGTGGCGGGACGCCGCGACGACGCGGTGTTCGCGGAGTTCGGCCTGGTGTTCCAGGAGGCCAACCTCTTCCCGTGGTTCACGGTGGTCGACAACGTCGCGCTGCCGCTCAAGCTGCGGGGGGTCGGCAAGGCGGAGCGGCGGGCCCGGGCGACCGAGCTGTGCGCGACCGTCGGCCTCACCGGGTTCGAGGACTCGTACCCGCGCGAGCTCTCCGGCGGCATGCGCCAGCGGGCCGCGATCGCGCGGGCGCTGGCGTGCGACCCGTCGGTGCTGCTCATGGACGAGCCGTTCGGCGCGCTGGACGCCATGACCCGCGACCGGATGAACCTCGAGCTGCAGCAGATCCACGCCGTGTCGGGGACGACGGTGGTGTTCGTGACGCACTCGATCAGCGAGGCGGTGTTCCTCGCCGACCGGGTCGTGCTGCTGACGCCCCGGCCCGGGCGCATCCGGTCCGTCACCCCGATCGACCTGCCCCGGCCACGCACGGTCGAGGTCGAGGCCACCGCGGAGTTCGGCGAGCTCGTCGTCGGGCTGCGTCGCCAGCTGGACGAGGAGGACTGACGGTGACGACCTCACTGGACCGGGACACCGACACCCGCACCGACGGCGCCCCGCCGCCCCCCGTCGACGCGGACGCCACCCCCGCCGAGGGCGAGTCGCCCTGGATGCGGCGGCTGCCGTGGGTCAGCGGGCCGCTGATGCTCGTCGCGCTGCTCGGGATCTGGCAGTTCGCGGTGTCCGTGGTCGGCGTCTCGGAGTTCATCCTCCCCGCGCCCGCGGCGGTCGTCGGGGCGCTCGGCGACCTCTTCGCCGACCCCGAGATCGGGAGCCACATCGGCGTCACCCTGTTCGAGGTGCTCGCGGGCTTCGGCATCGCGCTGGTGGTCGGGGTCGCCGTCGGCGCGACCCTCGGGCGCATCGCCTGGCTGCAGCGCGCGGTGCAGCCGGCGCTGGTGGCCCTGCAGGTGGTGCCGAAGGTGGCCTTCGTGCCGATCTTCGTCATCTGGTTCGGGTTCGGCCCGACCTCGAAGATCATCATGGCGGCGCTGCTGGCGTTCTTCCCGATCATGCTCAACGTGATGCTCGGGGTGCGCTCGGTGGACCGCGGCCACCGCGACGTCATGCGGGGCCTCGGCGCGAGCAAGTGGGCGACGTTCCGGGACATGGAGCTCCCGACGACGCTGCCCTACGTCTTCGCGGGCGCCGAGGTCGCCATCGTGTTCTCCGTGATCGGCGCGATCGTCGGCGAGTACCTCGGCGGCAGCCAGGGCCTCGGCTACCTCGTCGTGTCGAGCCTCAACGCCCTCGACGCGCCCCGGCTGTTCGCCGTGATCGTCCTGCTGGCAGTGCTGGGCTCGCTGCTCTACGTCGCGGTGACGACGGTGAAGAAGGTCGTCATCCCCTGGCACGACTCGGTCCGCACCGGGGTCTGAGCTACACCTCGCGCGGCCGGTAGACGGGGATCGCGCCCGGGGCGATCCGGAAGACGAACCGGTCGGCGTCGGGCTGCACCTCGCCGTCGGTCGCGAGCCCGACCGGCGGGCCGACGACGCGCACCGAGAGCCGGGTGCGGGTGTTGGCCACGTAGACGCGGCTGCGCGAGAGCGTGCCCGCGAGCACCGAGACGACGAAGCGGGTGCGCGAGAACGGCACGTCCGCGCGCAGGAAGCGCACGTCGAGCACGCGGGCGTCGAGGCGCGGGCGGAACAGCGGCGCCATGCCGCGCGGCTCGTAGCCGCCGTTGCCGACGAAGAGCAGCCAGATCGTCCGGCGCTTGCCGTCGATCTCGACGACCAGCGGCGACGCCTCGGCGAGCACGCGGACCAGCGCGAACGCCGCCGACGGCCACTTGCCCCAGCGCTCCTCCCAGCTCTCGCGGAGCCGGACCATGTCCGGGTAGCCGCCGAGGCTCGCGGTGTTGACGAACGCGACGCTGCGGGTCTCGCCCCCGTCGCCCGCGGTCATGTCGACGACGCCGACGTCGACGAGCACCGCGTCGCCGTCGCGGGCCGCGCTCAGCGCCGTCGGGGTGTCGTCGACGCCGACGTCGCGGGCGAAGTGGTTCAGGGTGCCCTCGGGCAGCACCATCAGCGGCACCCGCCGCCGCTGCGCGAGCCCGGCGAGCGCGGCCACCGACCCGTCGCCCCCGGCCACCCCGATCGCGCGCGGTTCGGTGCCGTCGGCGGTGGGGCGGTCGAGGGCGGCCTCGACCTCGTCGACGAAGTCGATGCCCGGCTCCGGCACGATCACCTGGGCGCGGGGCAGGACCTCGTGGATCTCCGAGGGCGGCGCCGGCGGCTCGGGCTCGCCGTCGGTGTCCGCGACGCCGATCACGGGCGCCACGATCTGGCCGAGCGTCTCCAGCGGCCCGGGCGTCCCGGCCGAGCTGTTGGCGACGACGACGAGCCCGGCGCCGTCCCCGAGGGCGGGGGCGTTGCCGGCCGGGCGGGCGCGGGCCGGGGCGTGGCGCACGACCGGCCACCAGCGGCGCGTCAGCAGCGCCACGCCGATGCCGAGTCCGGCGCCGGCGACCACGTCCTCGACCGTCCGTTCCCCGAGGACCACCCGGGCGGTCGACACCCCGACCGCGACCGGCGCCAGCACGCCCCCGAGCAGCGGCGACTCCATGGCGGCGGCGGTGACGAACGCCGTCGAGGACGCCGCGTGCGCGGACGGGAAGCGCCGGCCCCAGGGCCGCGCGCGGGGCAGCAGCGGCTTGGCCAGCGCGTGGGCGATCGCCGAGGTCGCGGCCGCGGCCATCACCCCGCGCACCCCGGCGCGGCGGCGCGGACCGCGCCCCGAGGCCATGAGCCCGCCGGCCACCGCGGCCCACAGGAGCCCGCGGTCGGCGGTGCGGTCGAGGCGGCCGAGCCAGCGGGGCAGGGCGGGGGAGCGGTCGACGCCGGGGAGGTCGCGCACGGGGAGGTCGCGCACCGGGAGGTCGCGCACCGGGAGGTCGCTCACCGGGCGGTCGCGCGGTGCGGCCAGCGCGCCTCGTCGCGGCGGTAGACGGGGACGGGGTGGTCGGCCACCCGGTAGCGCAGCCGGCGGGCACGCCCGACGACCTCGCCGTCGGCGGCGACGTCGACCGGCCCGTCGAGCAGCTCGATGTCCAGCGACCGCATGGCGCTCTCCTGGTAGATCCTGTTGTGCCCGAGCACGCCGGTGGCCAGGGCGAGAAAGGCCCGGGCCCGGGCGAACGGCCGGTCGGCGCGCAGGTAGCGGACCTCCAGCACGCCGGTGTCGAGCCGGGGCCGGTACGACGGCACCATCCCCGTCGGCACGTAGGGCCCGTTGCCGACGAACAGCATCCACACCGAGCGCTCCACCCCGTTGAGGCGGACACGGATCGGCCGGCTGCGCGCCAACGTCACGAGCAGCGCGACGACGGCGGCGGGCCATTTGCCCCAGCGCTTCTGCCACTTCTCGCGCAGGCGGACCATCTCGGGGTAACCGCCGAACGCCGAGGTGTTGACGAAGACGACCCGGCGGGGCTCCTGGCGGCCCTCGGCGTCGGCGTGCAGCCGCAGCTCCCCGAGGTCGACGGCGACGGCCTCGCCCGCGCCGGTCGCGTCGATCGCCTCCTGGGTGTCGTAGACACCGACGTCGCGACCGAAGTGGTTGAGCGTGCCGGCGGGGATCAGCGCCAGGGGCAGGTCGAGGTCCTCGGCCACCCGGGCCGCGGCGGCCACCGAGCCGTCGCCGCCGGCGATGCCCACCGCCCGCACGCCGGGCTCGCGGGCGGCGTCGATGAGCGTCTCGGCGAGGTCGGCCCCGTCCTCGAGGCGCAGGACCCGGGCGCGGGGGAGGGCGCCGACGAGCTCCTCGTACGGGTCGACGCCCGCCCGGCCCGAGCGGGTGTTGACGAGCACGACCAGGCCCTCGCCCTCGGGCAGCACGGGCGCGCCGGCCACGGGCCGGGCGGCGGCCTCGTCGATGCTGCGCAGCGGGAGCCAGCGGCGGGTGGCCAGGGCGGCGCCGGCCCCGAGGGCGACGCCCGCGGCGACGTCGCTGGTCCAGTGCACGCCGACGTGCACCCGGGAGTACGCCACCGTCGCGGCCAGCGGGACCACCCACGTCGCGGCCTTCGGGCTCTCCATCGCGACGGCGGTGGCGAACGCGGCGGCGGAGGCGGCGTGGCCGGAGGGGAAGGACGACGAGGTGGGCGGGTCGTCGAGGGAGCGGTAGTCGGGCAGGAGCTCGGCGGCGGGCCGGCGGCGGGGCACCAGGGGCTTGAGGACGGCGTTGGCCAGGAAGCTCGCCCCGGCGATCGCGAGCACCCCGCGCAGCCCGCCGCGGCGGGTGTGGCGTGTCCCGGCGGCGAGCACGCCGGCGACGGCGAACCACAGCCTGCTGTGGTCGGCGGACCGGCTCAGGGCGGCCAGCGCAGGGTCGGCGACCGTGTAGGGCAGCGCCCCGATCGCGGTCGTGATCCGGCAGTCCTGCTCGTTGACGTCGGCCAGCCGCTGCCGGCTGCCCCGCGCCCCCTGCCGCACCCGGCGGCCCACGCCACGGGAGATGTCGGTTGCCAGTCCTCGTGCGGGGAGCGCCACGGCGTCGACCGTAGTGATCGGGCCCCGACGGCTCGGTGCTGCCCCGCGGCGGAGGCGCCGGTGGGGGTGACGCGGGCCGTCGCAGAGGCCACAACGGCGGGTCCGCTGGCCTAGGGTGGAGGGATGCAGCGGAGGATTTACGGGGTCGAGACCGAGTTCGGTGTCACCTGCACCTTCCACGGCCAGCGGCGCCTGTCGCCCGACGAGGTCGCCCGCTACCTGTTCCGCCGGGTCGTGTCCTGGGGCCGGTCGTCGAACGTCTTCCTGCGCAACGGGTCGCGGCTCTACCTCGACGTGGGCAGCCACCCCGAGTACGCCACCGCGGAGTGCGACTCGCTGACCCAGCTCGTCGCCCACGACAAGGCGGGCGAGCGGATCCTCGAGGACCTCCTGCTCGACGCCGAGCGGCGCCTCGCCGACGAGGGCATCGGCGGCGACATCTTCCTGTTCAAGAACAACACCGACTCGGCGGGCAACTCCTACGGCTGCCACGAGAACTACCTCGTCGGGCGGTCGGGCGAGTTCTCGCGCATCGCCGACGTGCTGCTGCCCTTCCTCGTGACGCGCCAGCTCATCGCCGGCGCGGGGAAGGTGCTGCAGACGCCGCGGGGCGCGGTGTTCTGCCTGTCGCAGCGCGCCGAGCACATCTGGGAGGGCGTCTCCTCCGCCACCACGCGGAGCCGCCCGATCATCAACACCCGCGACGAGCCGCACGCCGACGCCGAGCGCTACCGCCGCCTGCACGTCATCGTCGGCGACTCGAACATGTCCGAGGTCACCACGCTGCTCAAGGTGGGCACCACCCACCTCGTGCTCGAGATGATCGAGCAGGGCGTGCAGTTCCGGGACTTCACGCTGGACAACCCGATCCGCGCCATCCGCGAGATCAGCCACGACCTCACCGGGCGTCGCCCCGTGCGCCTGGCCGGGGGCCGCGAGGCGAGCGCGCTGGACATCCAGCGCGAGTACCACGCCCGCGCCGTCGAGCACGTCGCCCGCCGCGGCTCCGACCCGATCACCGACCGGGTCGTCGAGCTCTGGGGCCGCACGCTCGACGCGGTGGAGCGCCAGGACCTCTCGCTCATCGACCGCGAGATCGACTGGGCGATCAAGCACCGCCTCGTCGAGCGCTACCGGTCGCGCAACGACCTCGGGCTCTCCAGCCCGCGCGTCGCCCAGCTCGATCTCGCCTACCACGACATCCGTCGCGGCCGTGGCGTGTTCGACCTGCTCCAGCGCAAGGACATGGTCGACCGGGTGACCGACGACGGCGAGATCGAGGCGGCGAAGGACACCCCGCCCCAGAGCACCCGGGCCAAGCTGCGCGGCGACTTCATCGCCGCCGCCCAGGCCGCCGGGAGGGACTTCACAGTGGACTGGGTCCACCTCAAACTGAACGACCAGGCCCAGCGAACCGTCCTGTGCAAGGACCCCTTCCGTGCCGTCGACGAACGTGTCGACCGATTGATCGCGACCTTGTAACGGAGGCCACGTCGGCGGCGTGCCGCGGGGGCGCACGAGGTAACCACGAACGCACTGACCGACGACGCCGAGGGACGGCACGAGAACTCGATGGAGCACCAGCCCCGCACCTCCCGCCTGCACGGCCCCGTGGCGGCGCCGAGCACGCTGCACAGCGCCCACACCGCTCACGAGGCCGCGCCGGTCCCGGTCGACACGTCGGTGGTGGGCACGGTGCTCGGGGGGCGCTACCGCGTCGGCGAGTGCATCGGGGCCGGGGCCATGGGCGTCGTCTTCACCGCCTGGGACCGCCGGCTGCGCCGCACGGTCGCGGTGAAGCAGCTCGCCGCCCGCGGCCACCGCGACGCGACCGAGGACCACGTCGCCCGCGCACGGGCCATGCGCGAGGGCCGGATCGCGGCGCGCGTCGTGCACCCGCGGGCGATCGCGGTGTTCGACGTGGTGGTCGACGGTGATGCCGGGTCCGGGCACGGCCCGTGGCTGGTCATGGAGTACCTGCCCTCGCGCTCGCTGGCGGCCGTGCTCGCCGAGCAGGGGCCGCTCGAGCCCCGCGAGGCCGCGTGGGTGGGCGCGCAGGTGGCCGACGCGCTGGGCGCGGTGCACGAGGCGGGCATCGTCCACGGCGACATCAAGCCCGGCAACGTGCTGATCACCGACGACGGCGTCGCGAAGATCACCGACTTCGGGGTCTCGCGCGCCTCCTGGGACACGACGTCCACGGGTGGCGGCATGGTGGCCGGGACGCCCGGCTACTTCGCGCCCGAGGTGGCCCGGGGCGGCGACCCGTCGCCCGCCTCCGACGTGTTCTCGCTCGGCGCGACGCTCTACGCCGCCGTCGAGAACGAGCTCGTCTGCGGGCGGCACGACAACACGCTCGCGGTCCTGCACGCCATGGCCGAGGGCCGGCTGCGCCCCGCCACCCGCGCCGGCGTGCTCGGGCGCCCGCTCGCGGCGATGCTGCGCCTCGACCCCGAGCACCGGCCGGGCACGGGTGCGGTGGAGCGTGCCCTGCGCGCCCGGGCCGGCACCGCGCCGTTCATCCCGGCGCCGCGGCCGGCTCCCGCGGAGGCCGGCGCCGACGGGGACCACGAGGACGCCGTCCCGGCCCCGCGCCGTCCCGGCACCGCCGACCTCCCCGCCACGGCCGGGGCGCTCCCGGTCGCGGAGTCGGTCGGGTCGGAGCCGGTCGGGTCGGACCCGGTCGCGCCGGACCCCGACCGGATCGATCCCGAGGAGCCCGTCGCCCCCGCGACCACCACCGCGTCGAGCGGCCTCGCGGCCGGCCCGGAGCGGATCGGCGGGGCCGGCGCGGCCGCGGCGGCGTCGTCGCTGGCCCGCCCCGGGGCCGCCGCCGCACCGACGCGCACGCTCGCGGCGGGCTCCGACCGCCGGCGCCCGTCCCGCTGGTCGCGCCCGCGCCGGGCCGCGGCGGTCGCCGCGGCCTCGGCGGTCGTGCTGGCCGGGGGCATCGGTGTGGCGATCGCCGCCGGCACGGGGGGTGACACGGGGAGCGGTCCGGTCGCCGCCCCGACGCCGGCGCCCGTCCCGACCTCGGCGCCGCCGGAGGCCCCCGCCGACCCGCTCGGCGGCACCGACACCGAGCTGCCGACCCCGAGCGTCGCCGCCCCGCTCTCGCCGACCGACCCGTCCGACCCGCCGTCGGGCGGCGACCCGGCCACCGTCGTCGTCGACTACTACGCGGCCCTGCCCGGCAACATCGACGGCGCGTGGGCGGTGCTCTCCGACGAGGCCCGCGACGAGTCCGGCGGCTTCGAGGGCTACCGGCGCTTCTGGTCGGGGATCCGCGAGGTGCGGACCTCGAACGTCGCGGTGCGCGGCGACACCGTCACCGCCGACATCGAGTTCACCACCGAGCGCGGCCGGACGAGCCGGGAGAACTACCGGTTCGAGGTCGATCGCGACGACGACGGCCAGGTGCGCATCCAGCGGGCGCAGCGCAGTTCGGATTCGAGCTGACGCGCCGGGCACCGGCGTTCGAACACGTGCGCGAGGAGTCGTAGGCTCACGGGGTGTCGACGAGCCCGTCCGCGCGCGCCGAACGCCTGGTCAACCTGGTGCTCTGCCTGCTCTCGACGCGCCAGTACCTCAGCGCCGAGCGGATCCGGGCCACCGTGCCCGGCTACGCCGACGTGGCGTCCGACGAGGCCTTCTTCCGCATGTTCGAGCGGGACAAGGCCGAGCTGCGCGAGCTCGGGGTCCCGCTCGAGACGGGGCGGTCGTCGCTGGCCGAGCCCGTCGACGGCTACCGGATCGCGCGCGGTGACTACGAGCTCCCCGACATCGACCTCGCCCCCGACGAGGCCACGGCCGTCGCCCTGGCCGCGCGGCTGTGGGACTCGCCGGCGCTCGCCGGGGCGGCGCGCACGGCGCTGCAGAAGCTGCGCGCGGCCGGGATCGCCGTCGACCCGGACGCCGCGTCCGCCGTGCAGCCGCGCCTGCAGGCCGCCGAGCCGGCCTTCGCGCCGCTGCTGGCGGCCAGCCGGGCGGGGCGGGTCGTCACGTTCACCCACCGGTCGCACCCCGCCGCCGAGGCGCGCACGCGGACCGTCGAGCCGTGGGGCGTCGTGTCGTGGCGGGGGCGCTGGTACCTCGTCGGCCACGACCGCGACCGCGACGACGTGCGCTGCTTCCGCCTCTCGCGCATCGGCGACGACGCCCGGGCGATCGGGCCGCGGGGTGCGGTGAGCCCGCCCGCGGACGTGGACCTCGTCGCGATCGTCGCCGCGTCCGCCGGCCCGCCGCCGCCGACGGGCCGCGCGCGGATCCGGCTCGTCCCCGGTCGGGCGCAGGGCCTGCGGCGAGGCTCGCGGCCGGACCCCCAGGGCGACCCGGACGTCGTCGAGATCGACCTCGGGCGCGTCGACATGGCCGCCCGCTGGGTGGCCGGGCACGGCCCCGACGCCGTGGTGCTGGAGCCGCCGGAGCTGCGCGAGGCGGTGGTGGGGCTGTTGCGGGGATCGGTCGTGTCCGCTGCCGACACCGTCGACGCCGGGAGTGCCCGGTGACCGCCGGCGTGTCCGAGCGGCTGCCCCGCCTCCTCACCCTCGTGCCCTACCTGCTCGCGCGTCCGGGCATCGCGGTGGCCGACGCGGCCGCGGACTTCGGCGTCCCCGAGGCCCAGCTGCGCCGTGACCTCGAGCTGCTGTGGATGTGCGGGCTCCCGGGCTACGGGCCCGGCGACCTGGTGGACCTGTCCTTCGAGGGCGACACCGTCACCGTCACCTTCGACGCCGGCATGCGTCGCCCGCTGCGCCTCTCGGGCACGGAGGCGGCCACCCTCGCCGTCGCGCTGCGGGCCCTGGCCGACGCGCCGGGCGTCGTCGACGCCGACGCCGTGCAGCGCGCGCTGGCGAAGATCGAGGACGCGGCCGGGCGGGTCGGCGACACCGCGGCCGAGGCGGGCGAGCCCGCCGGGGAGGGCGTCGCCGTCGGCCTGGGCCGGCGTCCGGGGCGGGCCGAGGACGCCGTCCGCCGGGCCGTCGAGACGGGCCGCGCCCTGCGCCTGACCTACTACTCGGCGTCCCGTGACGCCGTCGGCCGCCGCGACGTCGACCCCATGCGCCTGCTCCTCGTCGACGCCTCCGCGTACCTGGAGGCGTGGTGCCGGCGCGCCGAGGGCGTGCGGCTGTTCCGCCTCGACCGGGTCGACGACGCCGAGGTGCTCGACGAACCCTCCGCCCCGCCGCCCGGGGTACGGGGCCGCGAGGGGTCGGGGGAGGAGCTGCTGCGGCCCGACGACGGCGCGTTCGTCGCCGCGCTCGTGCTGCACCCGGCGGCGCGCTGGGTCGCCGAGTACTACCCGGTCGAGGACCTGCACGCCGACGACGACGGCTCCGCCCGCGTGACCATGCGGTACGGCGACCGCGACTGGATGGTGCGGCTGCTGCTGGGGCTGGGCGACGCCGTGGAGGTGCTGGCCCCGGCGGACCTGGTCGAGGCCCGGCGGGCCCGGGCCCGCGAGGCGCTGGCCGTGTACGGCGTGGAGGGCTGAGCCCGGTCCGTCGGTGCTCTCCATCTCGATCTCTCGGGAGTGTCGCCGTTGTCGTTGGTCGTGGCGCACTCGGCTCCGCGACGAGCGGGAGCGGGGGAGCAGTGGTTCACGGTGCTCTCCACGTTGATCTCTCGAGGGTGTCGCCGCTGTCGTCGACCCCGGCCCTGAGCTGCGCGGACGATGCCGCGGAACGGCACCACGGTGTCGGTGGGGCTGGTAGTATCGAACACGTGTTCGACAACGGGTGGTGCGCAGCGACCCCGGTCGCGCCTGCTCGACCGACGTGGTCGGAGCAGGCGCCGGGACCGGCGCTCGCCGCTGCCCTCGCGACGTCCGCGCCGGTGGACCTCGTCGACGACGAGGGTTTCGACGCCGTCGAGCGCCTGGCGGGGTGGGAGGCGCTCGCGGCCTGGACCCAGGCGCGGCTCCACCAGGAGATCGCCGACTACCTGCACGCCCGCCGGGCGCGGGAGCGCGGGGAGGGGCGTGGGGAGCTGGCGTCGCAGTCGGTGGCGATGGAGGTCGCCACCGTCGGCCGGGTCGCAGCGCGCACCGGCGAGATCCGCGTGCACCAGGCGGACGTACTGGTCGACCGCCTGCCGGGCACGCTCGCGGCGCTCGACGCGGGGCGGATCTCGATCTCGCACGCCCGCGTCGTCATCGAGCAGACCGAGCAGTGCTCCCCGGAGACGGCGCGCTCGCTCGACGCGACGCTGTGGTCCCGTCCGCCCCGCGACCGGACGCCGACGCAGCTCCGGGAGACGGTCCGCCGGCTCCTGGCGCGCCTCGACCCCGAGGCCCTCCGGCGTCGGCCGGAGCAGGCGCCGCCGCGATCGCGAGCTGCGGTACTGGTCCGACGACGACGGCGCCACCGGTGTGATCCAGATGCGCCTGCCGGCCGACGAGGCGCGCGGGGTCTACGCGGTCGTCGACGCCGTGGCGCGCCGGGCCGGCGACCCGCCCGAGGGGGAGCAGCGCACCCTCGCGCAGAAGCGCCTGGACGCCGCGCGCGACCTCATCCTCGACGGCGCCACCGCCCGCGCCGGCGCCTGCTCGTCGTGCGAGGGCGACGCCGCTGCTCCGAGCCACGACCCGCACCGCGCCGGCGCGCCGAGCAGCAAGGATGACGAGCGAAGCGACACCGACGGCGCCCGTGGCGACCACCGCGTCAGCCAGGACGACCACGGTGACGACCGGGACAACGGCCGCGATGGCGACAGGGACGGCGACCACGACGACGACCGGCACGCCGACCAGGACGCCGACCAGGACGTCGACCAGGACGTCGACCACGTCGGTGACCTGGGCCGGGACGACCACGGCGCCGAGCAATCCCTCAGCACCGACGAGCACAGCGGCGATGGCACGCCGACCGCTCGCCCCGGCCGCGACGTCCGGCGTGGTGTCTGTGGCCAGGCCCCGTCGCCGGTGCGCACCGAGGTCCGCATCACCATCGGGTGGGACGTGCTCGCCGGCCTCTCGGAGCGCCCCGCCGAGATGGAGGGTCACGGGCCCCTGCCGGCGCTGCTCGCCCGGCGCCTCGCCGCCGATGCGGACGCGGTCTGGCGACGGTTGATCACCGACCCCGTCACCGGCGTCGCCGACCACCTCGAGTCCGCCCGGTACCGACCACCCCCGTCGCTCCAGGAGTTCGTGCGCTCGCGGGAGCTCACCTGCGCGGCACCCGGCTGCCGCGTGCCCGCCGCCCGCTGCGACCTCGACCACGTCGTCCCGTACGACCACGGCCACCCCTCGGGCGGCGCCGGGCGCACACGGCGGGGCAACCTCAAGCCCTGCTGCCGGCGGCATCACCGGATGAAGACCCTCGCCCACTGGATCGCGGCCTGCGTCCCGGACCCGGAGGGCGGGACGAGCCCGGTCGTGATGTGGACCTCGCCGTCGGGGCACCGGTGGTGGGTGCGCTCACCCCAGCTCGAGCCGCCGCCGTGGGAGCGCGACCCGTTCGTCGACCCGGAGGACGCCGACGCCGCACTCGCCACGACCCCGACCTCGACCGCGACGCCCACCCCGTCGTGGTCCGGTGCTGCCGCAGCATGAGCGCGACCGGGGCGGGCGGGTCGCCGACGCCACGCCCACCACGCCGGACGCCACACCCACCCACGCCGCACGCCGATCCGACTCGAGGCGCCGCCGCGTGAGCGTGACCACGGACCTCGGCACCCCGCGCGCACGGTCGTTCACCGTCCGGTCACCGCGCCCGGTTAGGGTCGAGCACGTGCCGTACCTGTGGAGCGTCGTCGCGGTGGTCGCCGCGCTGGTCGGGATGGGGCTGGTCGTCGCGGCGCTGCTCGGGCCGGTCAAGCGCTTCGGTCTCGTCGCGGGCGTCGCGAAGGAGCAGATCGGCCGGGACGTCGGGCTGATCAACGCGCGGGTCGCCGCGCTGAAGGTCCGCCTCGCCGAGCGCCGCGCGTAGCATCAGCAGCACCGTGGAAGGAGCCACACCGTGAGCGAATGGGTCATCGTCGCGATCGTCGGCGTGGTGCTGCTGTTCAGCGCCAGGAAGCTGCCGGACATGGCGCGTGGGCTGGGCCAGTCGATGCGCATCTTCAAGGCCGAGACGCGCGGGCTGCGCGAGGACGAGAAGGCCGGCCAGGCGAACGCCGAGCCGCAGGCCCCGGGTCGCCAGCTCGACGAGGGCACGTCGACATCGACGTCCACCCCGACCAGCGCGCCGACCAGCACCAACGGCACCGCCCAGCAGGACGCGACCCGGTCCCAGCCGGGCTCCACCTCGTCCTGACGCGGACACCGAGCCGGAACCCCCGCCGCCCGTGACGTCGCAGGACGCGCCCCGCAGCACCGCAGGCCCGGACGGCTCCGGCTCGCGCGCCCGCTGGTGGCGCAGCCTGCGCTGGCCCGGGGCGCGACGCCGGGCGAACCCCGACGGCACGATGACGCTCGTCGAGCACATCTACGAGCTGCGGCGCCGCCTCGCGATCGCGCTGCTCGCCGTCGCCGCGGCCACGGTGCTCGGCTTCATCTGGTACACGGCCTACCCGTTCGGCCTGCCGTCGCTCGGGCAGCTGCTCACCGACCCGTACTGCGCGCTGCCGCCCGAGAACCGGGTCCAGCTCGGCGGCGGGGAGCAGTGCCGGCTCGTGGCGTTCGGGGTGTTCGAGCAGTTCACGCTGCGCCTCAAGGTCGCGGCGACCGCCGGCGTGCTGCTGGCGAGCCCGGTCTGGTTCGCCCAGATCTGGGGTTTCATCACCCCCGGGCTGTACGCGAAGGAGAAGCGCTTCGCGTACACGTTCGTCACGGCCGCGGTGGTGCTGTTCACCGCGGGCGCGGTGCTCGCCTACTTCGTCGTCACCGAGGCCCTGCAGTTCCTGTTCACGATCGGCGGCGACATCCAGGCCACGGTCCTGCGGGGCTCGGACTACTTCGACCTGCTGCTCGCCCTGCTCGTCATCTTCGGGGTGAGCTTCGAGCTGCCGCTGCTCGTGATCATGCTCAACCGGGTCGGGGTCGTCTCGTACGCACAGCTCAAGCGCTGGCGGCGGGGCCTCGTCTTCGGGCTGTTCGTCTTCGCCGCCGTCGCGACGCCCGGCCAGGACCCGATCTCCATGCTGGCGCTCGGGGTCTCGCTGGTGCTGCTGCTCGAGCTCGCGGTCCAGGTCGCCCGGGTGCACGACAAGCGTGAGGCCCGGCGGCGGCTCGAGCAGGGCTGGGACGGCCTGGACCCCGACCAGCCCTCGCCGCTGGACGACCGCCTCGGCGCGCCCTCTCCGGCGCCCGGACCCGCCCCCGCTCCGTCGCCCCGCATCGAGCCCCTGCGCCGCGACGGTGGGACCGACCGGGGGAGCGACGACTCGGCCGACCGGTGGGACGTCACCTGAAACAGCAGGACGTCGTCCTGGTGTGACACTGTGGAGACGTGGCCACCCGCTCTCCCGCCGAGGCCTACGCGCAGGCTCGCACCCGCGCCGCACACCCTCAGCTCGGCCGCTTCGAAGCGGAGCTCTCCTTCGAGCTCGACGACTTCCAGCGCCGCTCCTGCCTGGCCCTCGAACAGGGTCACGGCGTGCTGGTCTGCGCCCCGACGGGCGCGGGCAAGACGGTGGTCGGCGAGTTCGCGGTGCACCTCGCCCTCGCCCGCGGCCAGAAGTGCTTCTACACGACGCCGATCAAGGCGCTGTCGAACCAGAAGTACACGGACCTCGTCGAGCGCCACGGCGCCGACGCCGTCGGCCTGCTGACCGGCGACGCCGCGATCAACGGCAACGCGCCCGTGGTGGTCATGACCACCGAGGTGCTGCGCAACATGCTCTACGCCGAGGCACCGGCGCTCGAGGGTCTGGCCTACGTCGTCATGGACGAGGTCCACTACCTCGCCGACCGCTTCCGCGGCGCCGTGTGGGAGGAGGTCATCCTCCACCTGCCCGAGCACGTGCAGCTCGCGTCGCTCTCGGCGACGGTGAGCAACGCCGAGGAGTTCGGCGACTGGCTGGTCACCGTGCGCGGCGACACCACGGTCGTCGTCGACGAGACGCGCCCGGTGCCGCTGTGGCAGCACATGGTCGTCGGGCACCGCATGTTCGACCTGTTCGCCGAGGAGCGCCGCGGCGGCCAGGCGCAGCTGAAGGTGGACCCGACGCTGGTCCGCGCCGTCGCCGAGGTCGACCGCGGGCCCTCGGTCCGCGGGGGTCGCGCGCGCTCCGGCCCGCCCGGGCGGGGCGGGCGCAACGGGCTGCGTGGCGGTCCGGGCCGGTCGGGGCCGCCCGGGCGCGGCGGGGCATCGGGGTTCCGGCCGCCGTCGCGGGTGGACGTCATCGAGCGGCTCGACGCCGCCGGCCTGCTGCCCGCGATCACGTTCATCTTCAGCCGGGCCGGGTGCGACGCCGCGGTCACCCAGTGCGTGCGCTCCGGGCTGCGCCTCACCGGGCCGGACGACGTCGCGGCGATCCGGGAGGTCGTCGAGCGGCGCACCGCGGGGCTGCCCGACGCCGACCTCGAGGTGCTGGGCTACTGGGAGTGGCGCGACGGCCTCGAGCGCGGGGTCGCCGCGCACCACGCGGGCATGCTGCCGGCGTTCAAGGAGACCGTCGAGGAGCTGTTCGTCCGCGGCCTGGTGCGCGCGGTGTTCGCCACCGAGACGCTGGCGCTGGGCATCAACATGCCGGCGCGCACCGTCGTGCTCGAGAAGCTGGTGAAGTACAACGGCGAGGCGCACGTCGAGCTGACGCCGGGGGAGTACACGCAGCTCACGGGCCGTGCCGGGCGTCGCGGGATCGACGTCGAGGGCCACGCCGTCGTGCTGTGGACCCCGGGCATCGACCCCGAGCAGGTCGCCGGCCTGGCCTCGACGCGCACCTACCCGCTGCGCTCGTCGTTCCGGCCCGGCTACAACATGGCCGTCAACCTCGTCGACCGCCTCGGCGTCGAGGACGCCCGCGAGCTGCTCGAGCAGTCGTTCGCCCAGTTCCAGGCCGACCGCAGCGTGGTCGGGCTCGCCAAGCGCCTCGAGAAGAACCGGGAGGCCCTCGCCGGCTACGCCGACGCGGCCGGGGGCAACAGCAACGGCAGCAAGGGCGGCAACGGCCGCGAGGCCGCGGCGGACGCGCCCGACTTCGACGACTTCGCCGAGTACATGGACCTGCGCCGGCGGGTGTCCGAGCGCGAGAAGATGCTCTCGCGCCAGGGCCGCTCCGCGCAGAAGGCCGAGGCCGCGTCGTCGCTGGAGAACCTGCGGCCGGGCGACGTCATCGCCGTCCCCGGCGGCAAGCGCGCCGGGCTCGCCGTCGTCCTCGACCCCGGCATCGACCGCAGCCCACGGGGCATGGAGCCCCGCCCACTGGTCCTCACCGAGGACCGCTGGGCCGGGCGGCTCTCGCTCACCGACTTCCCCGAGGCGGTGACGGCACTCGGCACGATGAAGCTGCCGCGCAAGGTCGACCACCGGATCCCCCGGGTCCGTCGCGACCTCGCCAACGCGCTGCGCGAGACGGGCATCGAGCCGCCGCTGCGGCAGGGGTCGGCGCGCAAGCGCCAGGGCGCCCAGAACGAGGACGGCGAGCTCGCCGCCCTGCGCCGCGCCCTGCGCGCCCACCCGTGCCACGGCCTGCCCGACCGCGACGACCGTGCCCGCTGGTACGAGCGCCACCAGCGCCTCGAGCGCGAGACCGAGCAGCTCCAGTCGCGGGTGCGCTCGACGACCCACTCGCTCGCGCGCACCTTCGACCGCATCCGCGGGCTCCTCACCGAGCGCGGCTACCTCGACCAGGCGCCCGACGCGCAGCAGAACGTCACCGAGCACGGGCGGCGGCTCTCGCGGCTGTGGGGCGAGTCCGACCTGCTCGTCGCCGAGTGCCTGCGCAGCGGCGTCTGGCGGGGCCTCGGGCCCGCGGAGATCGCCGCGGTGGCGTCGTCGCTGGTCTACGACAGCCGGCGCGACGACGGCGGCGTGCCGCGGGTGCCCGACGACGCGACCACCGCCGTCGACCAGACCGTCCAGCTCTGGCACGACCTCGTCGCCGACGAGCGCCGCCACCACCTCGACCGCACCCGCGAGCCCGACCTCGGGTTCGCGTGGCCGGTGCACCGCTGGGTGCGGGGCGACTCGCTCGCGACCGTGCTCGACGGAGCCCGCGCGCACGGCACCGAGCTCTCCGCGGGAGACTTCGTGCGCTGGTGTCGGCAGGTCGTCGACCTGCTCGACCAGATCCGCGCCGTCGCGGGCGCCGAGGACACCGTCGGTCGCGCCGCCGGCGACGCGGTCCGCGCCATCCGGCGCGGGGTCGTCGCGGTGGGGGAGGGCTGAGTGAGCGACCGGCCGGACGAGGGGACGACCGAGGGCGCCTCGCCCTGGGCGCGGCCGGACGCGGGATCGGCGCCGGGCGGCACCGACGCGGGGACCGAGGCCACCTCGAACGGCTCCACGGTCCACACGCGCTACGACCAGCCCGCCGAGCCGGCGGGGTGGGGCGGGCAGGCCGGTCAGCAGGGCCAGCCCGGGACCGGGAGCTTCGCCGCGCCGGGTGGCTACGGGCCGGGTCCGGCCGGCGGGCAGCCGGGCCAGGACCCCACGCAGGCGTACGGGCCGGGCACCTTCGGGCCGGCGGGCCCGGGCTACGGGCAGGGCTACGGGCAGCCGGGCTACGGCCAGACCCCGGGCTACGGCCAGACCCCGGGCTACGGCCAGACCCAGGGCTACGGCCAGACCCAGGCCTTCGGGCCCGCGGGCTACGGCCAGACCCAGAACTACGGCCAGACCCAGAACTACGGCCAGACCCAGGCCTTCGGGCCTGCGGGGCCTGGCCAGCCCGGTTATCCCCCGACCCAGGCGTACGGCCAGGGCGGTGGGTCCGGGACCACGGTGTGGGCCCCGCCCGGGCAGCCCGGCGGCGGCGCTCCTCCCGGGTGGGGGCAGCCCGGACCCGGCTGGGGCGGGCCGTACCCGCCGCGTCCGCGCAAGCCGTTCCCCTGGAAGGCCGTGGGCATCCTCGTCGGGGCGCTGCTGCTGGTCGCGGTGGTCGTGGTCGGGCTGCTGGCGTTCGTCGTCGGGCCCCGCTTCGCGCGGGTGGACGTCCTCGACGCGGACGCGGTGGCGCAGGGCGTGACGCGGGTGGTCACCGACGACTGGCACCGCCGGATCACCGACGTCAGGTGCCCCGAGGACCAGGAGGTCCGGGCCGGGGTGCGCTTCACCTGCTCGGCGACCGTCGACGGGCGACCGGTGCAGGTGCCCGTGACGATCGTGGACGCGTCCGGCACGTACTCCGTCGGCCAGCCACGCTGATGGCGACGCTCGACGACGTCCGGCGTCTCGCGCTTGCGCTCCCGCGGACCAGCGAGAAGGTCTCCTGGGGGTCCGCGAGCTGGGTGGTGTCGTCGAAGGGGTTCGTCTGGGAGCGCCCGCTGCGCCGCGCCGACGAGGCCGCGCTGGCGGAGGCCGGGGTCCCGCTGCCCGAGGGCGACGTGCTCGGCGTCCACGTCGCCGACGAGGGCGTCAAGCACGCCCTGGTCGCGGACGACCCCGACGTCTACTTCACGACGCCGCACTTCGACGGCTACCCCGCGGTGCTCGTGCGCCTCGAGCGGATCGGCGTCGACGAGCTGCGCGAGCTCGTCGAGGAGGCCTGGCTGCTGCGCGCGCCGAAGACCGTGGCGCGGGCCTGGCTCGCCGACCAGGGACGCTAGGGCGCCCTCCGCCCCGCGGGGCGGACCGCGGAGCCCCGGATCGGCAGGCCGTGGTCGTCGCCGCGGCGCCGGGCGAGTGTCGACGGCACACGCCCGAGCGCAGAGGGGATGGTCCACGTGGCCGCACCGACGGACGACGCAGGAGAGGCACCGCCGAGCGGGACGGGCCGCCGGAGGTTCACGCGGCGGTCGGTGCTGCAGATGTCCGCCGTCGGGGCCTCGGCCGGCCTGGTCGGGGTCGCCGCCGGCCGGGCGACCGCGCCGGGGACGGAGACCCCCGACTGGACCGCGGCGGACATCCCGCCGCAGACCGGGCGCCGTGTCGTCGTCACGGGGGCCAACGGCTACCCGCAGGACGGTCGCAGCGGGCTGGGCTACCACCAGGCGCTCGCGCTCGCCCTCGCGGGCGCTGACGTCACGATCGCCTCGAGGAACCAGGAGCGGGGCGAGGAGGCGGTGCGCCGGATCCGCGCGACGGCACCCACCGCGACCGTGCGGTTCGAGCGGCTGGACCTGGCGGACCTCCGCTCGATCACCGCGTTCGTCGAGCGCCTCCGGATCCACGGCGACCGTCTCGACCTGTTGATCAACAACGCCGGCGTCATGGCGCGCCGGCAGCGCGAGGTGAGCGTCGACGGCTTCGAGCGGACCTTCGCGACCAACGCCCTTGGCCCCTTCGCCCTGTCGGCCCAGCTGCGCCCGCTCCTCCGCAACGGGGTCGAGCCCCGGATCGTCTGGATGTCGAGCTCGCGCGGCTCCGGCGGCGCCGTCGACTTCGACGACCTCCAGAAGGAGCGCGCCTACGACCACGCCCGGGCCTACGACGACACCAAGCTCGGCAACCTCCTGCTCGCGTTCGAGTGCGACCGTCGCAGCAGGGCCCTCGGCTGGCGGATCACCAGCGTCGCGGCGCACCCCGGCGTCGCCCGCACCAACATCGTCCTGGACGGTCCCGGGCCGGACAGTGCGGAGGGGTGGCGCTTTCGCTACCTCCCCGTCATGTTCCAGGACCCGGCCCAGGGTGCGCTGCCGATCCTCTACGCGGCGACGTCCCCGCAGGCGAACGGCGGCGGCTACTACGGCCCGCAGGGCATCGGGGAGATCCGGGGCCTGCCCGGGGTGACGGCCGTGCCGGACAACGCCCGCGACCCCCGCCTGTGGTCGGCGTACTGGGAGACCCTGCAGCGGCTGAGCGGGACCTCCTAGGGCGCGTCCTCGCCCTTCAGCGCGGCGACGAGCCGGTCGACCGAGCCGGTGAGGTTCCAGCGCTCGGCGAGGTCGGTGAGCCTGTCCTCGTCGAGCGGCGCGTGGGGGAGGGGGCGGCGCTCGCCGGTCCAGTCGATGGGCGCGTCGGGCGCGACCCGGACGACCTCAGGTGCCTTGACCAGGTAGTCGCCGGCCTTGGCCATCTTCGCGCGCACGGCCGAGGACATCCGGGTGTCGGAGCGGTCGAGCACCGCGCCGATCATCTCGTCCCACGACCCGAACTTCGACACGACCTGCGCCGCGGTCTTCTCCCCGATCCCCGCGACGCCGGGCAGGCCGTCCGACGGGTCGCCGCGCAGCATCGCCATCTCGGCGTAGCCGTCGCCGGCGCGGGCCGTGGGGACGCCGTAGCGGGCGGCGACGTCCGCCGGGCCGTAGAGCTCGTACTTCGACACTCCGCGGGCGATGTAGACGATCCGCACCGGCGTGGGCTCGTCGCGGACGAGCTGGAGGAGGTCGCGGTCGCCGCTGACGACCTCGACCGCGTCGGTGGCCTCGGTGGCGCAGAGGGTGCCGATGACGTCGTCGGCCTCGTAGCCCTCGGCGCCCGCGGTCGGGATCCCGGCCGCGGCGAGCACCTCGAGGATGAGGTCGACCTGCGGGCCGAGCTCCGGGGGCGCCGCCTCGGCGTCGGGGGCGCCGCCGACGGGGGAGGAGGGGTCGCCCATCGTCGGATCGACGCGGTGGGCCTTGTACGACGGGATGGCGCGCACCCGGAACGCCGGGCGCCAGTCGCGGTCGAGGCACGCGACGACGGCGCCCGGGCGGCGCTCGCGGACCAGGCGGGCGACCATGTCGCAGAACCCGCGCGCGGCGTTCACCGGCGTGCCGTCCTCGGCGGTCAGCGTCGCCGGCACACCGTAGAAGGCGCGGAACCAGAGGCTGGCCGAGTCGAGCAGCATCACCGGCGCGTCCATGGTGCGAGAGCTTCCCAGATGCCCTGCGCGTGCGGCCGGGCGCCGAGGGTCACGGTGCTTGACGGCCCGCGGTGACGGGAGTGCCCTGGTCGGTGAGCGCACCCCGGGAGCCGCCATGGACGCCGTCGTCGTCGGCGCAGGACCCACCGGGCTCGTCGCCGCCGTCGGGCTGGCCCGGCGCGGCCACCGGGTCCGGCTGGTCGACGACGACCCCGGTCCGGTCGGCGACGAGCAGTGGGCGCGGCGCGGGGTGATGCAGTTCCACCACCCGCACGCGTTCCGGCCGCAGGCCCTCGACGTGGTGCGCGCCGAGGTGCCCGAGGTGATCGACGCGCTGCTCGCCCGCGGCGCCGAGCCGATGACGATGGACCCGGAGGCCCCGGCGCCGGTCGACGGCGAGCTGCCGCCCGGCACGGGACTGCGCTGCCGGCGGATGGTGGTCGAGCGCGAGCTGCGGCGGGTCGCCCACCGCGAGCCCGGCGTGACCCGGGTGCCCGCCCGGGCGCGCGGCCTGGTCGCCGAGCGCGGGCGCACCACCGGTGTGCAGGTCGGGGACGCGCGCCACGACGCGGACCTGGTGCTGGTCGCCGCCGGACGGTCGGGCCGGGTGGGCGAGGGCCTGCGGGCGCCCGAGGAGTCGTCGGGCTGCGCCTCGGCCTACGTCTCGCGCCAGTACCGCCTGCGCCCCGGCGCCGAGCCGGGGCCGGTGACCTCGGTGCTCGGGGCGGTGGCGATGCACGAGGGCTACACCGTCGTCGTCTTCCGGCACGACGCCGGCGTCTTCTCGACACTCATCGCGCGGCCCACCTCCGACCGGCGGCTGGTCGGGCTGCGCCACGAGGCCGCCTTCGACGCCGCGGCCCGCGCGATCCCGGTGCTCGCGTCCTGGACCGACCCGGCGCGCTCGCGGCCGATCACGCCGGTGCTGCCGGGCGGGCGGCTGCGCAACACCTACCGCGGGCAGCTCGACGCCGCGGGCCGGGTGCCGCTGCCGGGCACGGTCTTCCTCGGCGACGCGGTGTGCACCACCAACCCCATCGCGGGCCGCGGGGTGGCGACGTCGTTGATGCAGGTCGAGCGCTTCCTCGCCCTGCTGGGCGAGCACGGCGCCGACCACGTCGCCACCGCGCACGCCCTCGACGCCTGGTGCGACGAGCACCTGCGGCCCTGGTTCCTCGACCACGTCGCCACCGACGCCTCCCAGGCGGCGCAGTGGGCGGGCGAGGACGTCGACCCGACCCGCCCGCCGACCTCGGACCTCGTCGTGTCGGCGACCGCCGCCGACCCGTCCCTGATGCGCGTCGTCGGGCCGTACCTCGGGATGACGGCGCCGCCGGCGTCGCTCGTCGCGGTGCACCCCCGCGTGCGGGAGATCTACGCCTCGGGGTGGCGGCCGCCGGTCGCCGACGGCCCGACGGTCGACGAGCTCGCGGCGCTCGTGGCCGGGGCCTCGCCCGAGCCCTCGCCCGAGCCCGTGCCCGAGCCCGTGCCCGAACCCGCGACGACCCGCGCGTAGCCGGTCCCCGCCGCCAGCAGGACGAGCCCGGCGCCGAGGAACGCCGCGACGCGGGCGAGGCCGTCGAGCGCGGTGAGGTCGAAGGTCAGCAACTTGATCACCGCGGCGACCACCAGCACCCCGCCGAGGATGCGCGGGAGCGCCGACTGCAGGCCGCGGACCAGCAGCACCAGGGCGATCGCGGTCCACGAGACGGTCACCAGCACGTGCCCGACGAGGAACGCCCCGCGCGTCGGCGACACCAGCAGGGCGCTCGTCACGACCCCGCCCGTCGCCCCGTAGAGCCCGACGCCGCCGAGGCCGGCGACGGCCGCCGCGGCGCGCCCGCGGTCGGCCAGCGCCCCGAGGCGGGCGAGCGCGACGATGCCGGCGGCCGCCACGGCGACCAGGAGCAGCGAGGTCACCAGGGCGCCGGCGAGCTCGCCGACCGCGGCCGTCGTCGCCGCGCCGCCCGGGGCGGTGATCACGAAGGGGCGGGTGGGGAAGTCGGCGAGGAGGTCCGCGGGCGCGTCGACGGCCAGCGCGGCAGCCCCACCGACCAGGGCGAGCGCCGCGGCGGCGACCAGCGGTCCGGCACGGCGGGTGGCGGCCGCGGCGACCGCGAGCACGGTGGCCTCGGCGAGCAGCGGCACGGCGGCCGGGCCCGAGCCGACGGCGACGAGGGTGGCGACGAGCAGCGAGGCGGTGCCGGCGGTGCCGGCGACCAGGGCCAGCGCGCGGTGCCCGGCCGGCGCGCCGGCGCGGTCCAGGGCGACGACGGCGAGCAGCAGGGCGACCGCGACACCGCCGGCCACGAGCGCGCCCGGCACGCGGGCCAGACCCGGCGCCACGAGCAGGACCGGCAGCACCGGCCCCCCGAGCAGCGCGGCGGCGATCGCCCGGCCGGGCGCGCCGACGAGCACGGCCGAGACCCCGCCGGCGACGAGGACCGCGAGGACGGCGAGGACGGTCGGCACGTCGGAGAACGTGCCGCCCGCCAGGAAGCGGACCGCGGCGCCCAGCGCGGCGAGGGTGCTCGCGAGCGCCGCGACGGCGGCGACGACCGGCCAGGCGCGACGGCGGGCGACGACCACCGCGGCGACCTGCGCGGCGAGCAGCAGGGCGACGAGGGTCGGGGTCGGCGCGCCGACCACCAGGGGCGCGGCGAGCGCGGCCGCGACGAGCACGCCGAGCGCGAGGCCCCGGTGGCGCCAGCGGTCGGCGAGCGCCAGGCCGCCCGCCGTCACGGCCAGGGCGAGCGGGGCGGCGAGCGCGAGGGGGAGCAGGGCGTAGAGCGCGACCGCGGCGACGTCGGCGAGGAAGAGGGCCGCCACGCCCGTCGCGACGAGGGCGATGGCGCCGGTGGGGGCGTCGGCGGGGGCGCCGGTGGGGGCGCCGCCGCCGGTCGTGCTGCTGCGGCGGCGGACCACCCAGCCGACCGCGACGAGCGCGAGGCCGAGCACCGCGCCGCCGACGACCCGGGCGCCGGGGCCGAACCAGCCGCGGTCGGCGGCGAGGACGAGCAGCAGCACGACGCCGAGCACGGTGGTCGCGGCACCGGCGACGGCGATGAGGCGGGCCGGGGTCCAGGCGATCCGGGGTGGGCGCGGCGGGCGGGGGAGCCGGGGCGCACGGGGCGGGCCGGGCGGGGCCGGCGGCGCCCAGGCGCCGGGCGGGGCCCAGGGACCGGGAGGGGGCGGGGATGGCACCGGCCGCTGGACCGGACCAGGCACCGGGCCCGGCACCGGACCCCGCCACGGAGGCGGTGTCGGCGCAGGCGGGGGAACCGGCGCGGGGCTCGGGGCCGGCGCCGCCGGCGCCGAGCGGGCGCCCTGCAGAGCGGTGCGGATGCGGTCGACCTCGCGGGCGACGCCGGCGAGGTCGTCGTCGAGGCGGGCGAGCAGCGCGTCCTGCGACACCGGGCTGGTCATGTCCGAGAGCGTCCCGCCCGGCGGTGTCCGGCTCCAGGGGACATCTACTCAGCTAGTCCCGCGCGTCCTGCGTGACGGGGCCCACCACGGGGCACGAGGATCATCGCGGACCCGGCACCGCCGGGAGACCACGACGAGGGGAGAGTCGGATCATGGGTGACATCGCGTCGAAGCTCGACAAGGAGTACGAGACCAAGTCGGCGCAGGAGATCGCCGACGCGCCGGTCGCCGCGCTGCAGGGCGTCAGCGAGGACGACGCGAAGAAGCTCCAGGAGGCGTTCAACATCAAGACGGTCCGCGACCTGGGCACCAACAAGTACTTCCTGTGGGCGCAGGCCTTCGCGAAGCTCGCGGAGTGAGCACCGACTGACACCGGCGGGCGCGCCCCGGCTCGGCCCGGGGCGCGCCCGGCCGCCACCCGCCTGACCTAAGCTCGGCGACCATGAGCACCGACCACGTCGCCGCGCGCCTCGAGCGCGCGCGGGCCGCCGCCCGGCAGGCCGGGGTGGACGCCCTGGTCGTGACCCCGGGCCCCGACCTGCGGTACCTCACCGGCGTCGTCAAGCACTCCCACGAGCGGCTCTCGGCCCTGCTGCTGCCCGTCGACGGGGACCCGGCCTTCGTGGTCCCGACGCTCGAGCGCCCGGGCCTCGACGGGTCGGCGATCGAGGCGATGGACGTGCTCACTTGGACCGACGGCGTCGACCCGCACGCGCTGGCCGCGTCCCGGCTGGGTGCCCCGGCGCGGGTCGCGGTGGCCGCCGACATGCCCGCCCTGCACGTCCTGGGCCTGCGCGACGCCATGCCCGGCGCGTCGCTCGAGCTCGCCACCCCGATCCTGCGCCAGCTGCGGATGCGCAAGGACGCCGAGGAGGTCGCCTCGCTGCGCACCGCCGGCGCGGCGATCGACGACGTCCACGCCCGCGTGCCGCAGTGGCTGGTGGCGGGGCGCACCGAGGCCGAGGTCGGCGAGGACATCACCCGCGCGATCGTCGAGACCGGGCACGCCGAGGCCGCGTTCGTCATCGTCGGCTCGGGGCCCAACGGGGCGAGCCCGCACCACGAGGTGTCCGAGCGCGTCCTCGAGGCCGGCGACGTCGTCGTCGTCGACATCGGCGGCCCGCTGCCCGACGGCTACCACTCCGACTCGACCCGCACCTACGTCGTCGGCGAGCCCGACGCCGAGGTCCGCGAGGTCTATGCCGTGCTCCAGCGCGCGCAGGCCGCGGCGGTCGACGCGGTGCGTCCGGGCGTCACCGCCGCGAGCATCGACGAGACCGCCCGCGCGATCATCCGCGACGCCGGCTACGGCGAGTACTTCGTGCACCGCACCGGCCACGGCATCGGGCTCGAGGTGCACGAGGAGCCCTACATCGTCGACGGCAACGACCTCGTCCTCGAGCCCGGCATGGCCTTCAGCGTCGAGCCCGGCATCTACTTCCCGGGCCGCTGGGGCGCGCGGATCGAGGACATCGTCGTCGTCACCGACGCCGGCTGCGAGCCGGTGAACCGCCGGCCCCACGACCTGCAGTCGTGCTGACGACCGACCCCGGATCCGAGCCGAGGGCTCCGTCGCGCGATCGACGCGAACGACGGGGCCCTTCGCTCGGATCGTGGGTGCGCCCGGTCGGCGCCGTCGTCGCCGGGCTCCTGCTCTACGTCGCGTTCCCGCCGTTCGGGGCGTGGTGGGCCGCGCCGCTCGGGATCGCGCTGGTCGTCGCGGTCGTCGACGGCCGGCGCCTGCGCACCGCCGCCGGGCTCGGGTTGCTCGTGGGCCTGGCCTACCAGTGGCCGCTGCTGCACTGGACCGGCGAGTACGTCGGCGGCGTGTGGTTCCTGCTGCTCGCGGCGCTGACGGTGGTCGTGGCGCTGCCGATCGGGCTGCTGCCGCTGGTGACGCGGCTGCCCGGCGCGCCGCTGTGGGCGGCGTGCCTGTGGACCGCGGGCGAGGCGCTCATCGAGCGGTGGCCGTTCGAGGGCTTCCCCTGGGCCAAGCTCGCCTTCGGCCAGCCCGGCGGGCCGTACGCGCCGCTGGCCTCGCTGGGGGGCGCGCCGCTGGTCACGTTCGCGGTCGCGCTGTCCGGGGCCGGGCTGTGGGCGCTGGTCCGCGCTGTGCGGCCGCCGCGCCGGACGGGCGCCGTCGCGGGCGCGCTCGTCGCGGTCCTGCTCGGCCCGGTCGTGGGGCTCGCGGTGTGGCCGTCGGTCGCCGCGGACACGCCCGGCCCGACCGTCACCGTGGCCGCGGTGCAGGGCAACGTCCCGCGCGCCGGGCTCGACTTCAACGCCCAGCGCCGCGCGGTGCTCGACAACCACGTCGCACAGACCCGGCGTCTCGCCGCGGACGTGCGCGCCGGGCGGACCCCGCGTCCCGACCTGGTCATCTGGCCGGAGAACTCCTCGGACATCGACCCGCTGCGCAACGCCGACGCCGGTGCGGCGATCCAGTCGGTCACCGACGAGGTCGGGGTGCCGGTCGTCGTCGGCGCGGTCCTCTCGGGCACCCGCGGCGCCGCCGGCACCCTGGTCCAGGGCCCGCGGAACACCGCGATCGTCTGGCTGCCCGGCACGGGTCCCGCCGCGACGTACACCAAGCGGCACATCCTCCCGTTCGGCGAGTACATCCCGCTGCGGGGGATCGCCGAGCAGGTCTCCCCGCTGGTCGACCGCGTCGTCGACTTCGAGCCCGGCACCGGGACGGGGGTCGTCCCGGCCGGACCGGTGCGCCTGGGCGTCGTCACCTGCTACGAGGTGGTGTTCGACGACGCCGTCCGCGACGCCGTGCGCGGGGGCGCGGACCTGCTCACCGTCCCGACCAACAACGCGACCTTCGGCTACAGCGACATGACCTACCAGCAGCAGGGCATGTCGCGGCTGCGCGCGATCGAGCACGACCGGGCCGTGGTGATCGCCGCGACCAGCGGGCAGAGCGCGGTCGTCGCGCCCGACGGGACGCTGGCGGCCCGGACGGGCGCCCTGTTCACCCCGGGCCTGCTCGTCGAGCGGGTGCCGCTGCGGACCACGACGACGCTCGCCACCCGCGTCGGGCCGGCGCCGGAGTGGGTGCTCGCGGGGCTGGGCGTGGCGGCGGTCGTCGCCGGCGCCGCCCTCCGCCGGCGGGGCACCGCGTGAGCGGACCCGCCCCCGACGGGTCGGACGTGCTGGTCACGATCCCGACCTTCAACGAGCGCGAGAGCCTGCCCGGGCTCGTGACGCGGCTGCTCGCGGCCCTCCCCGGCCTGCGGATCCTCGTCGTCGACGACGGCAGCCCCGACGGCACGGGCGCGCTCGCGGAGACGATCGCGGCCGTCGAGCCCCGGGTCCGCGTGCACCACCACGCGCCGCGCGCGGGCCTCGGCGCCGCGTACGTGGACGCGTTCCGGCGCGTCCTCGACGGGAGCTGCGACGCCGCCGCCGGCGTCGGGTGGATCGTGCAGATGGACGCCGACGGCTCGCACGCGCCCGAGGAGCTCCCGCGCCTGCTGGCCGCGGCCCCGGACGCCGACGTGGTGCTCGGCTCGCGCTACGTGCCCGGCGGCGGCACCGAGGGCTGGGCGTGGCACCGCCGGCTGCTCTCGCGCGCCGGCAACGTCTACTCCCGGCGCGCGCTGGCCCTGCCGCTGCACGACGTCACCGGCGGCTACCGCTGCTTCCGCCGGGCCGCACTCGCCGGGCTGGAGATCCCGACCGTGGCGTCGGAGGGCTACTGCTTCCAGGTCGACGTCGCGTTCCGCGTGCACCGGTCGGGCCTGCGGGTGCGCGAGGTGCCGATCACCTTCGTCGAGCGCGAGCACGGCGAGTCGAAGATGAGCGGCGAGGTCGTGCGCGAGGCGCTGTGGCGCATCACGTCCTGGGCCGTGCGTGACCGGGTGCGCCGGCGGCGGGCCCGGCCCCGCCGGTGATCGACGTACCGCCACGGACGTTCTGAGTGTCGTTCAGCGGAGCACGCCGATAGGGGCACGTCGCCGGCACCCCGGACACACGAAAGGACCGCCGCGGCCGGTCGGCCGGGACGGTCCTCGTCGTGGACCTCGTGCGCGCTCAGGCGCTCTCGGAGCGGCGCTCCTTGAGCAGACCGAGGCGCTCGTCGAGCAGCTCCTCCAGCTCGGGGACCGAGCGGCGCTCGAGCAGCATGTCCCAGTGGGTGCGCGGCGGCTTCGCCTTCTTCTGCTCGGGCTCGGTGCCGTCGATCCGCTTGCCCTCGTCGCCGTGCAGGCGGCACTCCCAGGTCACCGGCGCCTCGGCGTCGTCCGAGAACGGCACCTCGAAGTCGTGGCCCTTGGGGCAGCGGTAGGCGAAGGAACGGCGGGGGGCGAGGTCGTGGTCGCGGTCGGTCTCGTAGCTGACGGCCCCGAGACGGCTGCCACGGAGGACGCGGTCGGCCATGATGGTGTCCTTTCCTCGACTGCGTGTGCGCCCGAGACGCACGGCCGCCGGGCACGGGGTGGTCAACGCCGGACCGTCGCTGTTCGTTCCCGCGACGGCCGCCGTTCATCCCCTCCGTGACCGGTCTCACCACTCCGGCTGCACACGGGGCGAATACCCGTGTGGTGCAACGCCCACACGGCCCCGGTTGTGCCCGACCCGTCTCAGCCGGTCCCGTCGGCGGGCGCGGTCCACGTGCCGCGGGTGACGAGGACGTCGCGCAGCAGGTCGGGGCGGTCGGTCATGATGCCGTCGACGCCGAGGTCGAGCAGGCGGTGCATCTCCGAGGTGCGGTCGACGGTCCAGGCGTGGACCTCGATGCCGAGCTCGTGGGCGGTGGCGATCATCGCCGGGTCGATCACCGTCATCGCCCCGAAGCGCACCGGCAGCTGCGCGAGGTCGCCCCGGACCGGCAGCAACCGCCGCAGCGGCCCGCGCACCGGGGAGACCGCCCGGGCCCGCAGCCGCAGCGCCGACCGCGAGGCGATGCCCGTGACGACGCGGTCCCCGTAGCGCGCGCGCACGGCGTCCACCCGTCGCTCGTCCATGCTGGCCACGGCCACGCGCTCGGCGACGTCGTCGCGCTCGAGCAACCGCAGCATCGGCTCCACGGTGCCGGGCGCCTTGAGGTCGACGTTGAACCGCGTGTCCGGCAGCGCCTCGAGGACCTCCTCGAGGCGGGGGAGCGGCTCGCGCCCACGCAGGCGGACGTCGGCGAGGTCGGCCCACGGCATGCTGCGCAGCACGCCGGGGTGGCCGGCGACCCGGCGCAGGGTCGCGTCGTGGTGGACGACCAGCACGCCGTCGGCCGTGGCGTGCACGTCGGTCTCGAGGTGCGTGTAGCCCTCGGCGGACGCGCGCCGGAAGGCGGCGAGCGAGTTCTCCAGGCCGTCGAGGTCCCCGATGTGCCAGCCGCGGTGCGCGAACGCGCGGGGGACGGGACCGGCCAGGTACGGGTGGGTCGCCCGGGTCACGGGCCCCGAGTGTGCCCGGTCGCGGGAGACGGCGCTCGGGACGTGACTCGGTGCGTGGCTCGGTGCGTGGCTCCGTGCGTGGCTCTGTGCGTGGCGGAGCAGTGCGACCCGATCATCCGTGCCAGCATCGTTGCTGCACATCGCGGCGATCGTTGGCTCGTTTCGGGGAAACACCGGGCCACCTTGGGGGTCACTGTGCACGTGCAGTAGTCTCGGCGATCACACTGGGCTGAGGGGGAGCGCAGGATGTCGAAGCGGTCGGGGGGTGATCCCTCGTGGTGGTCGTCGGGCTCCGTCCCCGACGAGCTCCCGGCCTGGGCGCGCCGTGGTCTCGAGGAGGCGCCCGCCGATCTGGCGCCCTCCGCGCCCGCTCCCGACCCCGGTCGTCACCGTCGTCGTCGCGGCGCGGCGGCCGGCGCCGGCGCGGTCGGGGCGCACCGCCTGCGCGGCTGGGGCCTCGCCGCGGCCTCCGTCGCCGCTGCGGCCGCGGTCGTGCCCGTCGCGATCTCCACGCTGGCGACCAGCGGCGAGGACACGGCCCTGCCGCGCGTCGGCACCTTCCCCGTCGTGGCGCCCGGCGACCTGCCCGGCCAGGCCCCGCCCGGCACGCGCACCGTGCCGCGCAGTCCCACCGACGCCCCGGCCACCGGCTCCGACGCCGCGGTGCTCCCGCCGCTGGAGGACCCGACGGTCGCGGTCGCCCAGCCCCCGCGCACCATCACCGTCGCCCCCCGCGCCCTGCGCGAGGACGACGCGACCACCAGCACCCGCCGTCCCACCTCGTCGAGCAGCACCACGGACGAGGACGAGGAGGCCCCGACCCCCCGCGACGAGGACGACGGCGGGGGCGGCTCGGGCGGCTCGGGTGGTGGCCGTGACGGCGGCTCGGGCTCCTCGGGCGGGTCCGGGTCCTCGGGCGGCTCGTCCGGCGGGTCCTCGGGTGGTTCGTCGGGCGGCTCCGGTGGTTCCGGGGGTTCCGGTGGTTCCGGTGGCGGGCTGGTCGGCGGCCTCGGCGACGCGGTCGGGGGCGCGGTGGGCGGTGCCGGGCGCGCCGTCGGCGGTGCGGCCAACTCCCTGCTGCGCTGAGGTCGGGCGCTACCCCGCCGACGGTGCCGCGGGCAGGTCGGGGCGGGTGACGCCCTCGCCGAGCGCGGCCGCGTAGAGGTCACCGCGGGCCTCGATGCGCGCCAGGACGTCGGCCGGCGAGAACGTCAGCTCCCGGACCTCGCGGGCCGCCGCCACCTCGTCCCAGCTCAGCGGCGTGGACACCGTCGGCGCGCCGTTCGCCGCCCGCGCGCGCAGCGAGTAGGGCGCGACGGTGGTCTTCGCGGTGTTGTTCTGGCTCCAGTCGACGAAGATCTTCCCGCGGCGGCGGTCCTTGGCCATGATCGAGGTGACGCGGCGCGGGGTCTCGCGGGCGAGGAGCTCGGCCACGGCCTTGGCGTAGGTCGACGTGCGACCCGGGTCGTCGACACGGACCGCGGCGCTGACCTGCATGCCCTTGCTGCCGCTGGTCTTCGGGCAGGGCGCGAGGCCGTCGGCGGCGAGCACCTCCCGCACCCGCTCGGCGACCCGCGCGCAGTCGACGACCGTGGTGCCCTCGCCGGGGTCGAGGTCGAAGACGAGCTCGTCGGGCGGCTGCACCCGGTCGTCGGCGTCGACGCGCCACTGCGGGACGTGGAGCTCGAGGACGGCGAGGTTCGCCAGGTAGACGAGCGTCGCGAGCTCCTCGACGACCACGAAGTTCGCCGTCGCCGAGCCGCGGCTGCTGCCCGGGGTGGGCACGGTGACGCTGCGCAGCCACTCCGGGGCCTTGGCGCCGGCGTTCTTCTCGTAGAACGAGGGCGCCGAGATGCCGTCCGGGAAGCGGCGCAGGGTCAGGGGACGGCCGGCGAGGTGGGGGAGGAGCGTGTCGGCGACGCGGGCGTAGTAGTCGACCACCGCCGCCTTGGGGACGTCGGGGTAGAGCTCCTTGTCGAGGTTCGACAGCCGCAGGCCGCGGCCGCCGACGGTGACCCGCGGCGACTGCGCGGAGGCGTTCCGCGGTGGTGCGGGCGTGTCGGCCTTGCGGCGCTGGACGAGCCAGTCCTTCTCGTCGTGGTCGCTGCTGTCGGGCTTGAAGAAGACGAACCGGCCCTCGACGCGCTCGCCGTGCAGGGTCACCGCGACCTCGCGGTCCGACCACTTCTCGGCCTCGTAGCGCCCGGCGTCCCAGATCGTCATCGATCCGCCGCCGTACTCGCCGGCCGGGATCTCGCCGTGGAAGTCGAGGTACTCCAGCGGGTGGTCCTCGGTGTGCACGGCGAGGCGGGGTGCGCCCGGCTTGTCCGGCAGGCCCCGAGGCACCGCCCAGCACACCAGCACGCCGTCCCGCTCGAAGCGCACGTCGTAATGCAGCCGGCGGGCGTGGTGCTCCTGGACGACGAAGCGGTCGCCGGTGGGCGCCGCCGCGTCGACCTGCCCGAACGGCTCCGGCGTGCGCGCCGGGTCCCGCTTGGCGTTGTACTCGGAGAGGTCGGGCACGGAACGTGGTCTACACGACGTCCCGGTCGGCGGTGAAGCCGAAGAAGGCGAGCATCGCCGCGGCGGCGTCCGGACCCGACGGGTCGGCGTACGCGACGCCGGCGCGCCCGCCCGACCAGGCGTGGCCGAGGCCGTGCACGGTCCACGACTCCGCCAGCACCCGCCCGCCCGGCTCGGCGCACCGCTCGCGCGTCCAGCGCCGGCCGCCGTCGGCCTGCCCGCTCGCGCGGTCCCGCTCGACCCGCCCGGCCCGCCGCAGGGCCGAGCGCACCACGGCGTCGGCGTTGCCGGGCGCCACGGTCCGGTCGGCGTCACCGTGCACGACCACCAGCGGCACCGGCCCCGCGTCGGCGACCTCGGCCGGCGGCGACGACATCGCCGCGAACGCCGACCCGATGTCGCGGGCGGCGCGGTGGGGGAGCCCGGAGTGCACGCCGGCGCCGCAGAACACGTCGGGGTGGGTCGCGGCCATGACCGCCGCCATCGCCGCGCCGGCGGAGAACCCGGCGACGGCGACGCGCGCCGGGTCGGCCCGGAGCTCGCCGGCGACGGTGCGGGTGATCGCGGCGATGACGGCGGGCTCGCCGCCGTCGCGGGTCTGGTCGCCGGGACGGAACCAGTTCCAGTAGCCCATCGCGTTGGCCTGCCGCGACTGCTCGGGGTAGACGACCGCGACGCCCGCCCGGGCGGCCGCCTCGTCCATCCCCGTGCACGCGGCGAACCCGTCGGCGTCCTGTGTGCCGCCGTGCAGCATCACGACCAGCGGCGCCCCGGACGCCAGGCCCGGCGGGACGAACAGGCGGTAGGCGCGACGGTCCCCGCCGGCCGAGGCGGCGCCGCGGGTGACGGTGCCGGCGGCGCGGTCGGAGCTGCCGGCGCCGGCGCCGTGGGCGCTGCCGGCGCCGGACCTCGACATGCCGGACATCGGCATCGTCGTCCCAGACATCGGCGGCATCCCCGGGAGGCCGGCGCCGAGGCGTTCCTGGATGCGGGCGGTCGCGTCCATCAACCGGCCCTCGCGGACGAGGCGGGTGGCGTCGGACCAGCCGCCCGAGCCTCCGTGGGCTGCGGCGGCCGTGCGCATCGCCTCGGTGAACATCTTGCGGGCACGGGACACGGCGACCTCCGGGGGTCGGTGGTGGTGGAGCGTGGCGGAGCGGCTCAGACGATCCGGGACGCCAGTGCGGCCTTCACCGCGCGGCTGGCCCGGAACGCTCCGAGCACCTCGACCGAGGCGATCGTCGCCAGGGCCAGGTCGGGCGGGACGTCGTCGGCGACGGTGGCCAGTCCCAGCACCCGGACGTGCACCTGCTCGCCCGCGTCACGCAGGGCCTCGAGGTCGCGCCGGGTGAAGTGCTGGGTGCCGAGGACGAGGGTCCGGCGCGCGACGGTCTGCTCGATCGCGCGCTCGCTGGTGGCGAGCTGGTTGCGGACGGCGGTGCGGATGAAGTCGGTGCGGGTGGTGAAGAACCCCTCCTGCACGAGCAGGTCGATCCGGCCGAGGTCGACCGGTCCGAGGTTGACCGTGATCTTCTCGGTCCGCTCCGGTTCAGCGACCACGACACCCTCCCGACGCCATCCATGTGGATGGTGCACGGAGGGCGGGCCCTCCGCAAGTCGTCAGGACCGCGCGGCGTAGCGGTGCAGCACCAGCGAGGAGTCGGGCAGGCGCCGGGCCTCGAGCAGGTGCAGCGCCACCCGGTCCGGCTCGCCGTCCGCCGACGGCCCCAGCAGCGGCAGCCCGGCCCCGAGCAGCGCCGGCCTGCGCGGGATCGTCGGCGATGCCGGGCCAGTACGCCCGGAACTCCTCGTAGGTGGTGCGGCCCAGCAGCAGGTGGTCGGCCGCGCGCATGCGCTCCGCGGCGTAGACGTCGAACCCCTCGTCGAAGGGCATCACCATGACGTCGCCCCCGGGCCCGGCGACGAACCCGTCGAGCGTGGCGATGGCGGTGACGATCAGCTGGCGCATCTCGGGTGCTCCCTCGTGTCGGCGGTGCCGTCACCTCGGGGACGGAGCCGGCACGGCGTTCTCGACACCGGAGACGGGGTGTTCCGACCCGTGTCCCGAGGACACGGGTCCCTGGGTTCGTTCGCGGCCGGCGACCGGGGCCGACCACGACGGCGACCGGGTGTCCCGACCCGTGTCCCGAGGACACGGGTCGTCGACCCCGACCGCGACGCGCGACGGTTCCGCGGACGGCGACGCCCGAGGAGCCGCTCAACCCTCGGATGTTCGCGCCCGATGGCGGTAGCGTGCCGCCCGTGACCACGACGGCGACCGCGGCGGCGTCGACGAGCCCGGAGGTGCCGGCGGACGGCCTGGTGGTCGTCGTCAAGCAGGACTGCCCGACCTGCCGGCTGGTGGCGCCGGTGCTCGGCGACCTCGGCGCCACGGTCTACACCCAGGACGATCCCGCGTTCCCGCCCGGCGTCGCGGTCCGCGACGACACCGACCTCGACGCCAGCGTGGCGCTGGGCATCGACGTCGTGCCGACCCTGCTGCGCCGCGAGGGCGGGCGGGAGACCGCGCGGGCCGAGGGGTGGGACCGGGCGACGTGGCGGGAGCTCTCGGGCGTCGCCGACCTCGGCGCGGACCTGCCCGAGTGGAAGCCCGGCTGCGGCTCGCGCACCCACGACCCCGCGGTCGCCGACGCGATGCTCGTGCGTGCCCGGGGCCACGAGCTCGCCGCCCGCCGCGTGGAGCTCGCCGGGCTCGAGGACGAGGCCGAGGCCCTCTACGACCGCGGCTGGACCGACGGCCTGCCCGTGGTCGCGCCGACCCCGCCCCGGGTGCTGCGCATGCTGGCGGGCACGACCCGCGCGCCGGACGAGGTCGTCGCCGTCGTCCCGCCGAACCTCGTGCCCGCGACCGTCGAGAAGGTCGCCATCAACGCCGTGCTCGCCGGCTGCCGGCCCGAGTACCTGCCGGTGGTGCTCGCCGCGGTCGAGGCCGCGTGCGCCGAGGAGTTCAACGCCCACGGCCTGCTCGCCACGACGTGGGGCGCGGGGCCGGCGGTGCTGGTCCACGGGCCGATCGCCCGGCGGATCGGGGTGAACGCCGGCGGCAACGCGCTCGGCCAGGGCACGCGGGCGAACTCGACGATCGGCCGCGCGGTGCAGCTGGTGATCCGCAACGTCGGCGGTGGGCGGCCCGGCGAGGTCGACCGGGCGACGCTGGGCCAGCCCGGCAAGGTCGGCCTCTGCTTCGCCGAGGACGAGGAGCACTCGCCCTGGGAGCCCCTGTCCGTGGAGCGCGGGGTGCCGGCCGGGGCGTCGGCGGTGACGGTGTTCGCGAGCGAGGGGCCGCGCGGCGTCGTCGACCAGATCTCGCGCACCCCGGAGTCGCTGGCCCGGTCGCTCGCCGTCGCGCTGCGCGGGGTCGGGCACCCGAAGCTCGCGCCCGGCTTCGACGCCGTGCTGGTGCTCAGCCCCGAGCACGTCGCCGTGTTCGACGAGGCCGGCTGGGACCGGGCCCGCTTCACGACCACGCTCGCCGAGCTGCTCCTGCTCCCGCCGGAGGAGCTCGCCCGCGGCGCCGACGGCATCGAGGAGGGCATGCCGGAGCCCACCCGCCCGCACCCGAAGTTCCGTCGCGAGGGGCTGATGGTGGCCGTCGCGGGCGGGGGAGCGGGCAAGTTCTCCGCCGTGCTCGGTGGCTGGGTCGGCGGGCCCGGCGGCAGCAGCCCGGTCACACGGATCATCGAGGAGGCCTGACGTGGACAGCCCGGTCACCGTCGTGCTCGACCCCACCGACGAGTCCCGCCCCGCCGCCCGCACCGTCGGGCCGCGCCCCGACGACCTCGCGGGCCGCACGGTCGGGCTGCTCGACATCGCCAAGCCGCGCGGCGACGTCTTCCTCGACCGGCTCGCGGACCTGCTCACCGAGCGGGGCGCCACGGTCCGCCGCTACGCCAAGCCGACCTTCACGAAGCCGATGCCCACGGACCTGCGCGCCGAGATCACCGCGGAGTGCGACGTCGTCATCGAGGCCCTCGCCGATTGAGGCTCGTGCACGTCGTGCAGTGTGCACGACCTCGCCGCCCTCGAGGCCGACGGCATCGCCACCACGTTCGTCGCGTCGAGCGAGTTCGTCACGGCCACCGACGCCCAGGCCCGCGCGCTGGGCTTCGCGTCGGTGCCCGCCGTCTACGTCGCCCACCCGATCCAGGACCGCACCGACCCCGAGATGGCGGCCCTCGCCGACGAGGCGCTACCCCGGGTGCTCGCGGCCGTCACGGGAGCGCCCCCGACCGCGTAGGGCTGCAACACGCCGGATCGACACGCCGTGTGGCACAGCGGACACGGTGCGTCGAGCGTCCGCTCGGGTGGCACACGGAACATCGGAACATCGGTGCTCCGGACCTCACAGCGGGCATACGCTCCGTCGGGATCCGGGAGGGAGCACCCAGATGACGGTCGGCTCATGACGACGGCGACGGACGCCGAGACCGCCCACCGCCGGGCGGTGGACGCGGTGCGGGAGGGTCTCGCGGCGCTGCCCGCGGACGCCCCGGTGCGGCTGCGCAAGAAGACCTCGAACCTGTTCCGCTTCCGCGGGGGAGCGGGCGGGCTGACCGTCGACGGTCTCGACCGCGTCCTCGCCGTCGACCCCGTGGCGCGCACCGCCGACGTCGCGGGCATGACCACCTACGAGCACCTCGTCGCGGCGACCCTGCCGCACGGGCTGATGCCGCTGGTGGTGCCACAGCTCAAGACGATCACGCTCGGGGGAGCGGTGGTCGGGCTCGGGATCGAGTCGTCGTCGTTCCGCGACGGCCTGCCGCACGAGTCGGTCCTCGACGCCGACGTGCTCACCGGGTCCGGCGACATCCTCTCGACCACCGAGCACCCCGACCTGCTCGCCGGCCTGCCCAACTCCTACGGCACGTTGGGCTACGCGCTGCGCCTGACCATCGAGCTCGCGCCGGTCCGGCCGTTCGTGCGCCTGCGCCACGTCCGGTTCGACACCGCCGACGGGGTCGCGCGGGCGCTGGCCGAGGTCTCGTCGTCGCGGACCTGGGAGGGGGAGCGGGTCGACTTCTGCGACGGCGTCGTCTTCTCCGCCGACGAGCACTACATGACCGTCGGCGAGATGGTCGACACCGCGCCGTACCTCTCGGACTACACCGGCCAGCAGATCTACTACCGGTCGATCCAGCAGCGTGAGAGCGACTACCTGACCATCCGCGACTACCTGTGGCGCTGGGACACCGACTGGTTCTGGTGCTCGCGCGCCCTCGGTGTCCAGCACCCGGTGGTGCGGCTGCTGTGGCCCGCGCGGTACCGGCGCTCGGACGTCTACCGCCGGATCGTCGCGCTCGACCGCCGCACGGGCCTGTCCCAGGCCCTCGCGCGCCGCGGCGGCGCGGCCGGCGTCGAGCCGATCATCCAGGACGTCGAGGTGCCCGTGGACCGGCTCGCGGAGTTCCTGGCGTTCTTCCACGACGAGATCGGGATCGAGCCGATCTGGCTGTGCCCGCTCCGGCAGCGCGACCGCCGGAGCTGGCCGCTCTACCCCCTGGACCCCGACACGACCTACGTCAACATCGGGTTCTGGTCCGACGCCCCCCTCGCCGAGGGCCAGGCCCCGGACCACCACAACCGGCGCATCGAGCAGGTGCTCATGGGGCTGGACGGCCACAAGTCGCTGTACTCGACCGCCAGCTACACCCCGGACGAGTTCGACGCGCTCTACGGGGGCACGACCTACCGGGACCTCAAGAAGCGGTACGACCCGGACGGCCGTCTCCCGGACCTCTACACCAAGACCGTGACGGGCTGAGGAGGATCGTCGTGCAGGTCGCCGAGATGTTCCGACCGGTGCTGGGGGAGCAGGCCCCCGTCGCCATCCGTGCCTACGACGGGAGCACGTCGTCGCCCGGCGGCGCCGACCCCGTCGCCACCGTCGACGTGCGCAGCGAGACGGCCCTGGCCTACCTCGCCGGCTCGCCGAACAGCCTCGGGCTCGCGCGGGCCTACGTCTCCGGCCACCTCGACGTCGACGGCGACATCTACGAGGCGCTGACGGCGATGAGCGACCTGACCGTCTCCGACGTGCCGCCCACGACGCTGATGCGCATGGCCGCGCGGCTGGCCCCGCTGCGGCTGCGCCACCGCATCGCCCCGCCGCCCGAGGAGCACCGCCAGCACGGGCGCCGGCACTCCAAGGACCGCGACTCCGAGGCCATCGAGCACCACTACGACGTCTCGAACCGCTTCTACGAGATGGTCCTCGGGCCCTCGATGGCCTACACGTGCGCGGTCTACCCCTCGGAGACCGCGACGCTCGAGGAGGCCCAGTTCGCCAAGCACGCGCTGGTCGCCGAGAAGCTGCGGCTCGAGCCGGGCATGCGCCTGCTCGACGTCGGCTGCGGCTGGGGCCAGATGTCGATGCACGCCGCCGAGCACCACGGGGTGCAGGCGCTGGGCGTGACGCTCTCGCGCGACCAGGCCACCTGGGCGCAGAAGGAGGTCGCGCGCCGCGGGCTGGGGGACCTCGTCGAGATCCGGCACGCCGACTACCGCGACGTCACCGAGACCGGGTTCGACGCCGTGGCCTCGATCGGGCTGACCGAGCACATCGGGCGGCGCCACGTCCCGGGCTACTTCCGGTTCCTCCACGACAAGCTGCGCCCGGGTGGCCGGCTGCTCAACCACTGCATCACCCGGCCCGACGCGCACCACCGCGCGCACGCCGACCCCTTCATCGACCGGTACGTCTTCCCGGACGGCGAGCTCCTGCCGATCGGGTGGCTGATCTCGCAGATGAACGGCGCCGGCTTCGAGATCCGGCACGAGGAGAACTTCCGCGAGCACTACGCGAAGACGCTCGCGGGCTGGTCGGCGAACCTCGAGGCGAACTGGGACGCCTGCGTCGAGGAGGCCGGGGAGGGGCGCGCCCGCGTGTGGCGGCTCTACATGCCGGCGTGCCAGGTGGGGTTCGACGTCAACAACATCCAGCTCCACCAGGTCCTGGGGGTCAAGCTCGGCCCCGGCGCGCGCTCCGGGTTCCCGTTGCGGCCCGCGTACTGAGCAGGCCCCGCGGCGGGGTGTCGTCGGGCCCGCGCTCCTCGTCGGGCGCGCCGAGGACACCCCGCAGCTTGGCCACCGCGCGGTGCTGGGCGACGCGGACCGCGCCCGGCGTCGACCCGACCGCGACCGCCGTCTCCTCGGCCGAGAGCCCGACGACGACGCGCAGCACCAGGATCTCGCGCTGCTTGGCCGGCAGCTGCGCGAGCAGGGCGCGCATCTCGGCACTGGCCGACGCCTCGAGGGCGTGCTGCTCGGGGCCGACGGCGTCGGTGAAGCCCTCGGGGACCTCGTCGGTGGGGTCGGAGCGGTCGCGGCCGGCGTGCCGGTGGGCGTCGACGACCTTGTGCGCCGCGATGCCGTAGACGAACGCCAGGAACGGCTTGCCCTGGTCGGTGTAGGTCGGGAGCGCCTTGAGGACCGCCAGGCAGACCTCCTGGGCGACGTCGTCGGCGGCCACACCGGCGCGGTCGCTGCCCAGCCGCGAGCGGCAGTACCGCACGACCAGGGGCCGCAGGATCGCGAGCAGCTGGTTGAGCGCGGCCCGGTCCTCGGCCACGACGGCGGCGACCAGGCGATCGATCTCGTCGGACTCGTCGGTCACCGGCGCCCCCGCCGATGTCCTGCTCCAGCCACGGTTCCCCCCGAGCACGCCCGGGCCGTGGGCCCGGACCATCCACTGAAAGTGAGCGACCGTCACGTAGCGGAGACAGGTGTCCCGTGACGCGACCCGGCCGTGATCCCACCGTGCTCGATCGGGTGGGCTCTGTGAAGGAGGCGCGCGGTCGGCGGACGGACTGTCCGCCGGGCGGCCGATCGGCGGCGCCCGATGCAACGTCCGGACACGGACGACCTGCCGCCACCGGTCGCCGGGCCACGGCGAGCGGATCTCGATCACGTGGTCGGAGCGGGACCTCCGCGGAACGCCGGCGCCAGGACCGCGTCGCACATGGCCTGCCCGATCCACCTCTCGTACCGATCGCCGCTCCAACCGCGGGCGGCGGTGAGCAGGTGCCACACCTCGGTGCTGTTGAGGGTCCAGATGCGGTCGCGGGCGTCGTCCTCGGCGAGCCCCGGGGAGAGCGCGTCGAGCTCCACCAGCCGCCGGACCACCATCCCGGTGCCGACGAGACGCTCCTCGTCGGTCGTCGCCCGGAGGGCCACGAGGTCCGGGTCGCCGGCCGTCGCGCCCGCGCCGATCTGCAGCGCGAGCGGCCCGAGGCGGTCGATCACCGTCCGGCCCAGCCGGGCGTACCCGTGCAGGAAGGCGGCCGGGTCGGGCTCCGCGTAGAGCGCGCGGACCTCGGGACGCTCGGCCAGGGGGAGGGGCGCGTCGTCGCCGGCGAGCGTGAGGTCGTACCCCTCCTTGAGCAGGGCGGCCTTGGTCCCGAACCCGTTGTAGACCGTCTGCGTCGACACCCCGGCCGCCTTCGCCACCGCCGCCACGGACGTCGACGCGTAGCCGTGCGCGACGAACTGCTCGACGGCCACGCGGGCGATCTCCTGGCGGGTGCGGGCGGCCTGGCGCTCGCGGCTCGTGGCGTCGTAGCGACGGCGGGACGGCATCTTCGCTTGACTCCTGCTCAATCGGATTTACTCTTACTCTATCCGAATTGACGGCCCGGTGCCCGGGCCCTCCCGGCAGGAGACCTCCCGATGTCCCTCGGCACCCCGTCCACCGTCCGCCCGTCGCCCCGGCCAGCCACCGTGCGGGACTGGCGATGGCCGCACCTCGTCGGGCTCGCGGCACTCTCGGCGTACTCGACCGCGATCGGCTGGCAGGCGCAGCTCGTGTCGTACCCGCTGTTCCGGGCCGTGGCGCCGGACGATTTCCTGGCGTACCACGCGCAGTACAACCGGGCGATCCCGCTCGTCGTCGTCGTGCCGGGCTTCGTGTGCTTCCTGGCCTGCGCGGCGTTCCCGTGGACCCGGCCGCCACACGTGTCCCGTCGGCTCGCCACGGTGGTCGCCGCCGGCGGTGTCGTCTCGCTGGTCGCGACGGTCGCGTGGGCGATCCCGCGGCACGACCTGCTGGACCGGATCGGCCGGTCCGCGACGGTGATCGACAGCCTGCTCGACGCGAACCTGCTCCGGACGCTCGCGCTCACGGCGGGCACGATCGCCCTGCTGGTGGCGACGACCCGGGCGGGCCGGCGGGCGGGCTGAGCCGGATCGAGCCGTCCGACCCCGCTCCCGCAGGTCCGTGTCGATCCGATAATCGATATTATGTCATCTCGTCAGGAGAGGCCGTGGGCGAAGATCGTCGATCTCCTCCCCTCCGCGACCTGCACTGACCTACGATGCCGACCGCGAGGGTCCGGCACACCTGCGGGGCCACAGGGGGCGGCGTGGGCGACGAGAACGGCGGCGGAAACGGCAGCGGGAACGCCGGCGGGAACGGCAGCGGGACCGACGAGGCGGACGGCGACCGGTTCGGCCGGTACCGCCTGCAGGGCCTCATCGGCTCCGGCGGCATGGGCGACGTGTACCAGGCCGTCGACACGCAGCACGACCGCGTCGTCGCCCTCAAGCTGCTCCCCCCGCTGTTCAGCGGCAGCGCCGAGTTCCAGGAGCGGTTCCGTCGCGAGTCCCGCATCGCCGCCCGCCTGCGCGACCCGCACATCATCCCGATCCACGACTTCGGTGAGATCGACTCGCGGCTCTACATCGACATGCGCCTCGTCGACGGCGGGACGACCATCGCCACGCTGCTGCGCGACGAGGGCCCGCTCCCGGCGGACCGCGCGGTCCACCTGGTCGCCCAGGTCGCCGAGGGCCTCGACGCCGCGCACGGCGACGGGCTGATCCACCGCGACGTCAAGCCGTCCAACGTCCTGGTCACCGCCCGGGACTTCGTCTACGTCATGGACTTCGGCATCGCGCACGCCATCGGGCAGACGAAGTTCGGGCTGACGATGACCGGGTCGACGGTCGGGACGATCGACTACATGGCCCCGGAGCGGTTCGTCAACGGGCCCGTGGACCGGCGGGTCGACGTCTACGCGCTCGGCTGCCTGCTCTACCAGTGCCTGACCGCGCGCCCGCCCTTCGAGGCCGCCGAGGCGCCGGCGCTGATGTTCGCGCACGTCCACGGCGAGCCGCCCCGGCCCAGCGCGTCCGTCGCCGGCGTGCCCCCGGCGCTCGACGACGTCGTGGTCACCGCGATGGCCAAGGACCCCGACCACCGGTACGCGACCGCCGGCGAGCTCCGCGACGCCGCCCGCCGGGCCCTCGACAGCGGCGGGCGGACCTCCGGCGGACCCACCGGGGCGCCCCTCACCGCGCCGGTCCCCCGCGGCACCCGACCCTACGATCCGGGCACGGACGGACCGCCCCGGGACACCGGCGACCGGCCGGCGGCGGGCGCCGCGAGGCCCGGCACCGCGCCGCCCGGACCGACACCCTCCGGACCGACACCCTCCGGACCGACACCCTCCGGACCGACACCCTCCGGACCGAC
>NZ_JAQZAN010000025.1 GCF_028737255.1 Actinomycetospora straminea
CTGCCTCAACTCGCCACGCCGTCAGCCACCGTCACCAACGTCCTGGCCGAGTACAGCTAGCCCTCGGCGAGGACGGCGTCGGCGAGGGGCGGCCAGGCGGCCTTGGCCCAGTCACCGAAGTCGCGGTCGGTGAGGGCCACGCACGCGAGACCGGCGTCCGGGTCCACCCACAGGAACGTGCCCGACTGGCCGAAGTGCCCGAACGTCCGCGCCGAGTTCGTCGCCCCGGTCCAGTGGGGCGACTTGCCGTCGCGCAGCTCGAACCCCAGCCCCCAGTCGTTGGGCTTCTGGTGCCCGAAGCCCGGGATCGTGCCGTTGAGGCCCGGGAACGCCACCGACGTCGCCTCGTCGAGCGTCGACCGGTGCAGGAGTCGCGGCGCCTGGAGCTCGGCGGCGAGGCGCAGCAGGTCGTCGACGGTCGACGTGGCGCCGTGGCCCGGCGAGCCGTCGAGGGTCGTCGACGCCATGCCGAGCGGGGCGAGGACGGCCTCGTGGAGGTAGTCGGCGAACCCGATGCCGGTGGCCTCCTCGATCGTCGTCGCCAGCACCTCGAACCCCGCCGACGAGTACAGCCGCCGCGTGCCGGGCTCGGCGACCGCGCGGTGCTCCCCGAACGCCAGCCCCGAGGTGTGGGCGAGCAGGTGGCGCACCGTCGACCCCTCCGGCCCGGCGGGCTGGTCGAGGGTGATCGCCTCCTCCTCGACCGCCACCAGCGCCCCGACGGCCACGAGCGGCTTGGTCACCGACGCCAGCGGGAAGCGCCGGTCGGTCGGGCCGCGGGTGCCGCGCACCGTCCCGTCGGCCGCCACCACCCCGGCCGCGGCGTGCTCGACGGGCCAGTCGTCGATCTGGGCGAGGCTCTCCACCCGCGCGAGACTAGGGGTCAGCCGGCGAGGGCATCGCGGGCCGCCGCCGCCGCGTCGTCGAGCAGCGTGCGGGCGGCGTCGTAGCCGCGCGGCTGGTTGGACAGGAGCACGACGACGTAGCGCCCGTCGGCGTCCGGGAAACCGGCCGAGTGCAGGTCGACGCTCGACCCGATGCAGCACAGCCACCCCTGCTTCGCCACCGCGCTGCCGCGCCGGGTCGGATCGAGCAGGCCGAAGCCCTGGTCGAACCCGTCGGCGGCCGTGGACGGCGCGTCCGCGAGCGACTGCATCACGAGGTCATGGTCGGCGGGCGCGAGCCGGGTGGTGACGAAGGCGTAGAGCGCGGCCACGTCCCGCGCCGAGGTCCGGACCTCGCCCCACTGGGACGTGTCCGCCGGCGGGCTGGTCTCCGCGAGACCGAGCATCGACGCCACCCGGTCGATGCCCGCCGGGCCGCCGTAGGTCGACCACAGCGCGTTCATCGCGTCGTCGTCGCTGAGGCTGAGCGCCCGACGGAAACGGTCCTCGTCGTCCGGCGTCGTCGTCAGCTGACCGGCCTCCCGGCGGGTGAGGATGTCGACGATCGTGAAGAGCTTGGCCACCGACGCCGCCCGCAGCGGGGTGGCGCCCTCGTCGTTGGCGGCCGTCTGTCCCGTCGTGCGGTCGAGGACGGCCACGCCGAGGGTCACACCACCGCGCTCCTGAGCCGCCGCCGCGGTGGCGTCGACGGCCGCCCGGGCCCGGGACGGCGCGGGGGCCGGGCTCGCCGCCGGCGGCGGCACGACGGCCGGCCGGGGCGGCGGGGAAACGACCGGCGCCGCGGCCGGCGGGGGCGGGCCGCCCATCGCACATCCGGCGGCCAGCGAGGCGGCGACGAGCACCGTGGCGGCGAGCCGGGTCCCGCGGCGAGGGCGACCAGCGATCACCACCTGATCGTGCTCCCGGCCATGTGTGATCCGCGCGTCCGACACCCGCCGGAACGGCACAGATCACATCTCGGGACCTCCTCAGGCCCCGGCGGGCGCCAGCACCACCTCGTCGGCCCGCAGCGCCGCGACGACCCGCTCGGTCATCGCACGCTGGACCGCCCACTGCCGACCGGGCTTCGTCCGCGCGGTCAGCCGCAGCGTCAGGCCCGACGCGGACAGCGACTCGACCCCGAGCACCTGCGGCCTCTCCAGCACGTCCGCGCCGTGCCCGTGCTCGTCGATGCCGGCCACCGCGGCCGCCTCGGCGATCGTCGCGGCGCGGGTGACGTCGGTGTCGATCGCCAGCGGGAGGTCGACGACGGCCACGGCGTGGTCCTGCGAGCCGTTGCCGACGCGCTCGATCGTCCCGTTGCGGACGTACCAGACCATGCCGGTGACGTCGCGGACCGTCGTCGTGCGCAGCCCGACCCGCTCGATGGTGCCGATCGCGTCGCCGAGGTCGACGTGGTCGCCGACGCCGTACTGGTCCTCGAGCAGCATGAAGATGCCCGACAGGAAGTCCTTGACGAGGTTCTGCGCGCCGAACCCGATCGCGAGCCCGAGGACGCCGGCCGAGGCGAGCACCGGCGCGAGGTTCACGCCGAACTGGCCGAGCACCATCATGAACGCGGTCCCGAAGATCAGGATCGTGGCCGCGTTGCGGATCACCGACCCGACGGTCCGCGCCCGCTGCGCCCGCCGCGCGGACCCGAAGGCCTCGATCCGGTCGGCGTCGGAGACACCGCGGCGGCGGCGCACGAGCGAGAGCAGGCCGGGCACGCCGGCGCCGGCGGCCACGTGCCCGATGACGCGGTTGACGACGAAGCGCAGGACGACGGCCACCAGCACGATGACCGCGACGGCGACGCCGGTGTGGACGAGCCCGTCGAGGCTCAGGGCAGGGGTGAACGGCACGGCGACCACCTCGGGGAGCGGGGAGCGGGACGGGTTGCCGGCGCGCCACCGTGCCGCAGGACCCCGACTCGCAGCAAACCCGGTGCGCACAGGCCCGGCCGGCCCGCCGGTCCGGGGCCGCTCGGAGGTACGCCGTGGCGGGCGGACGTGTGATCGATGTGATCGGCGCGTCGGACGGGTGTGGGAGTCGGGTGGCGGGTAGAGAACCGGACATGACGTCCAGCAGCGCGGGCACGGCCCGTCGCGGTGACCGATCCCCCCTGCTGGTCGCGGTCGCCGTGGCCGTCGCGGTGCCGGGGCTCGTGCTGCACATCGCGGGGATCTCGCTGTCCCACCCCGTGGACGCGCTGCTCTACGGCGTCGCGATCGTCGGCGCGGCGTTCCTGCTGTCGTGGGCCGCCGAGGCGGCGCAGGTCGACATCTCCGCCGGGCTGGCGATCGCGCTGCTCGCGCTGGTCGCGGTGCTGCCCGAGTACGCGGTCGACTTCGTCTTCACCATCCAGGGCGGCGAGGCGTACGCCCAGTACGGGCCGACGTGCCTGCCGCCGGGCTCCACGGAGCAGTCCCCTTGCGGCCTGGCGCTGGCCAACATGACCGGCGCCAACCGGATCCTCGTCGGTGTCGGGTGGGCGCTGGTCGTGCTGCTCGCCGCAATCCGCCTGCGCCGCGGCGGCGCCGACGCCGGCCAGGAGGGCGGCGCCGGCACGTCCCACCGCGAGGGCCACGCGACGCGCGTGACGCTGCAGCGCACCGACGCCGTGCCGCTGGTCTTCCTGCTGCTCGCGACGGTCTACTCGCTGACCCTGCCGCTGCGCGTCAGCATCACCCTGGTCGACACGGTCGTCCTCGTCGGCATCTTCGTGCTCTACAGCATCCGGGTGGCCAAGGCGCCGGCCGAGGACCCCGACCTCATCGGCCCCTCCGCGTGGGTGGGGCGGATGGACGCCGGCAAGCGCCGGACCGGCTACATCGGGTTCTTCGTCGTCGCCGCGGTGATCATCGTGCTGTGCGCCGAGCCGTTCGCCGACTCGCTCGTGCAGACCGGCACCGAGCTCGGCATCAGCCAGTTCTTCCTCGTCCAGTGGCTCGCCCCGCTGGCCTCCGAGGCGCCCGAGCTGCTCGTCGCCGGCCTCTACGCCTGGCGCCTCAAGACCACCGACGCGCTGGCGACCCTGGTGTCGTCGAAGGTCAACCAGTGGTCGCTGCTCGTGGGGACGCTGCCGATCGTGTTCGCCCTCTCGGCGGGGTCGCTCAACGGCCTGCCGGTCGACACCGTGCAGCGCGAGGAGCTGCTCATCACCGCCGCGCAGTCGCTGTTCGCGGTCGCGCTCCTCGTCACGCTCTCGATCACGGTGTGGGGCGCGCTGAGCCTGCTCGGGCTCTTCGTGGCCCAGTTCGTGCTCGCCGCGACGCTGCCACCGCCGCTGCAGGAGCTCGAGCTGCTCATCCTCTCGGGTGTCTACCTCGGCGCGGCGATCGTGCTGTTCGTCCGCCAGCGCCACGCCCTGGTGCGGCTCGTCCGCGACGGGCTGCGCACGCCGTACGCGCAGCTGACCGAGACGGCCGGGTCGAGCACCAAGTGAGCACACGTCTGGCCGTCCTGCTCGTCCACGGCGTCGAGAGCGCGGGCGACCAGTACGCCGACCGCGCCATGGCGCTCATCGGCGACGAGTTCGAGCGCATCGCGGGCGTCCCGGCGTCGGAGGCGCTGGTGATGGAGCCCGCGTTCTGGGCGCCGGTGTTCGAGGAGGGCCAGGAGCAGCTCAGCGACCGCATCGCCGGCCAGGGGTCACGGTGGCTGGTGACGATGCTCGACAAGCTCGCGGCGCAGGCGAGTCAGGGCTCGACGCTGGCGCTGCTCGCGGCGGCGTCGACGGCCGGCCTGCGCTGGCTGCCGGGCTTCGGCGACGCCCACTTCCCCACGCTGCGCTGGCTGATCGTGCACTACCTCGGCGACGCCGTGGCCTACCACTCGGGCACCGACGGGACCGGGCACTACGAGGAGGTCCAGGCCATCCTCGCCGCGTCGCTGCACGAGCTGGCGCGCAAGGCGGGCCCGGACGCGCCGCTCGCGGTCCTGGGGCACAGCCTCGGCAGCGTCGTGTCCAGCGACTTCCTCTACGACCTGCAGGGCGTGCCGGCCGGGACCCCGCTCAGCCGGGCGGCCCGGGGGATCCTCGGCGACACCCCGCTCGAGCGCGGCGAGACCCTCGGCTGGTTCTACACGCTGGGCAGCCCCCTGGCCCTGTGGGCGCAACGCCACCCCGATTTCGGGGTGCCGCTGCAGGTCCCGAGCGCCTCGTTCGGGGCGTGGCATCCCCGGCAGCGCGGCGAGTGGGTCAACGTCTACGACCCCGACGACGTCATCTCCTCGCCGCTGCGCCCGCTCAGCGACCTGTGGGCCAAGGCGGTGACCGAGGACCGACGCGTCACCGTCGGCCCCTGGCCCCTCGGCGCGACACCGCTCGCGCACCCGTACTACTGGAACGACCGCCGGGTGATCACGCCGATCGCCTCCCAGCTCGCCCAGGCCTGGCACCGTCTCTGAGCCCGCCGGCTCAGACCGCTCAGACCTTCGCCCGCTCCACCTGGTCGACCCGGTCCTCGGCGGCCATCTCGGTCAGCTTGCGGCCGGCCTCGGCGTCGCGGGTGAGGTTCTCCCCGGTCTTGGGGTCGAAGACGTGGATCTTGCGGGTGTCGAGCCAGAACTCGGCCTCGCGGCCCTCGCGGATGCGGCTGGTGGAGTCGATCGACACGACGGCCTGGGTCCGGAGCTGGTCGGAGTCCAGCTCGCGGGAGAGCTCCTTGAGCTGCGCGGCCACCTCCTCCGGCGCCTCGTACGGGATGTAGGCGTACTGCGCGTCGCCGAGCCACTCGGTGACGTCGACGCGCGCGGTGAACGTCGACCCGTGCGGCTTCTTGGCCTCGTCGACGAGGCTCGCGTCCTCGAAGTACTCGGGGCGGATGCCGACGAGCAGCAGCTCGTGGCCCTTGACCTTCTCGGCGCGCTCCTGACCCAGCTCGACCTGCCCGAACGGCGTCGAGAGCGCGGTGCCCTCGACCGTGGCGGGCAGGAAGTTCATCGGCGGCGAGCCGATGAACCCGGCGACGAAGAGGTTGACCGGCTGCTCGTAGAGCTCGCGCGGCGACGCGACCTGCTGGATCACGCCCTTGCGCAGCACGCAGACGCGGTCGCCGAGGGTCATGGCCTCGGTCTGGTCGTGGGTGACGTAGACCGTCGTGATCCCGAGGCGCCGCTGCAGGCGCGCGATCTCCGTGCGCATCTGCCCGCGCAGCTTGGCGTCGAGGTTGGACAGCGGCTCGTCGAAGAGGAACGCGTCCGCGGCGCGCACGATCGCCCGGCCCATGGCGACGCGCTGGCGCTGGCCGCCGGAGAGGTTGGCGGGCTTGCGCTGGAGGTGCTCCTTCAGCTCGAGGACGCTCGCGGCCTCCTCGACGCGCTTGCGGACCTCCTCGTCGGGCACCTTCGCCAGCCGCAGCGGGAACGCGATGTTCTCGTAGACGCTCAGGTGCGGGTAGAGCGCGTAGTTCTGGAAGACCATCGACAGGTTGCGGTCGCGCGGCGCCTTGTCGTTGACCCGGTCGCCGGCGATGACCATGTCGCCCGAGGTGATGTCCTCGAGCCCGACGATCATCCGCAGCAGCGTCGACTTCCCGCACCCCGACGGTCCGACCAGGATCATGAACTCGCCGTCGGCGATGTCGAGGCTCACGTCGTTCACGGCGGGGTAGCCGTCGCCGTACTGCTTGACGATGTGGCTCATCTCGATCGAGGCCATGGTTATCCCTTCACGGCGCCGTTGGTGAGACCGGCGACGATGCGTCGCTGGAAGAGCAGGACGAGGAGCACGACCGGGATCGTGACGATGACCGCGGCGGCCGCGATCGGCCCGTTCGGTGACTCGAACTGCGAGGCACCCGAGAACAGACCGAGGGCCGCGGGCACCGGACGGGCCGCCTCGGTCGACGTCAGCGAGATGCCGTAGACGAAGTCGTTCCAGGCGAGGAAGAACGCGATGATCGCCGTGGTGAACACGCCCGGCGCGGCCAGCGGCACGATCACCTTGCGGAACGCCTGCCACGGCGTCGCCCCGTCGACCTGCGCGGCCTGCTCCATCTCCCACGGGATCTCGCGGAAGAAGGCCGACAGGGTCCAGATCGAGATCGGCAACGTCAGCGACAGGTACGGGATGATCAGGCCGGGCCAGGTGTTGTAGAGCCCGATCTGGCGCCACAGGTTGAACAGCGGCGTGACGATCGAGATCACCGGGAAGATCGCGACCGCGAGCGCGGTGGACAGGATCAGCTTCTTGCCCGGGAACTCCAGGCGCGCGATCGCGTACGCGGCGAACATCGAGAGCAGGCACGAGATGAACGTCGCGATGAGGCAGATGCCGAACGAGTTCACCAGCGCCGGCAGGAACAGCCCCGCCGCGTCGCCGACGAGGATCTGCTCGTAGTTCTCGCCGGAGAACGCGGTGGGCAGGAACTGCCCGTTCGCGATGTCGTCCGACGACTTGAACGACAGCGAGATGATCCACGCCACCGGGAAGAGGCAGTAGACGATGATGATCAGGCCGCCGATACCCCAGCCGACCTTCTCGCGGGTGGACACCGGCTACTCCCCTCGCGCCTGGGACAGGTCGACCTTGAAGCCCTTGATGAACAGGGCACTGATCAGCACCACCGACAGGAACAGCAGCACCGACACCGCCGACCCGAGCCCGATCTCGACGCGCTCGATCGTCTGCCGGTAGGCCAGGAACGAGACCGTCTCGGTGCCGTTCGCGCCGGCGGTCATGACGAACACCGAGTCGAACACCCGGAACGCGTCGAGGGTGCGGAACAGGACGGCGACCATGATCGCCGCCTTCATGTTCGGCAGCGTCACCCGCCGCAGGCGCTGGAACCACGTCGCGCCGTCGACCTTGGCCGCCTCCTGCAGCACGTCGGGGACCTGCGCGAGGCCCGCGAGCAGCAGCAGCGAGATGAACGGCGTGGTCTTCCAGATCTCGGCGAGGCAGATGACGAACAGCGACAGGCCCTGCGTGCCGAACCAGTCGGTGTCCGCCGTGACCCCCGGGACCCAGGAGAACCACGAGTTGACGAAGCCGGAGTCGACGCTGAACGCGAACTGCCACGCGAACGCGGAGACCACGGTGATGACGGCGTAGGGGATGAGGATCACCGTGCGCAGGACCGGCCGCAGGCCCCGCAGGGCGTTGAGCATGACCAGCGCCAGCCCGAACCCGAGGACCAGCTCGACGGCCACCGTGACGACGGTGATGAAGGCCGTGACGCCGAACGAGGTCCACCACACCGAGTCGGTGAGGATGACCCCGTAGTTGCCGAGCCCGACGAACGAGGAGTTCTCCGGGTCGGTGAGGCGGTAGTCGAACAGCGAGTCGTAGACCGCCTGGACGATCGGGTACGCCGTGACCAGCAGCATCACGACGAACGCGGGACCGGCCAGGTACCAGCCGAGCCGGCGTTCGGCCCTCGTCTTCTCGTTCAGCCCGCCGTCGCGGGTGGGGTCCACCGCGCTGGTGGGCCGGTCCAGGGTGGCGCTCATCAGAGGAGTGCCTCCTTCCTCAGCACCGCGGTGATGAGGGCCGTGGCGGCCTCGTTGGTCGGGCCGGGCACGACCGCGTCCGGCGGGTGGAAGGTCCGCTGGATACCGCCGGAGACCTCGGCGTAGTACGCGGTCTGCGGGCGGGGCGCGGCCTGGGTCAGCGAGTCGCGGATGGTCGGCGCCATCGGGAACTCCGCGACGACCTCCGGGTCGCTGAACACCGAGATGCGCGACGACGGGTTGCCGTTGGAGACGAAGTAGTACGCGGAGTTCTCCGGGCTCGTGATGCAGGTGGTCGCGTCGTAGGCGAGGTCCGGGTGGTTGCTGAACGCGCCCACCCCGAGGTTGATGCCGCCCAGCGGCGGCGCGCTCGGCCGGTCCGGCAGGGTCTGCGGGTAGATCGTCCAGCCGTAGTCGTCGGGCACCGACTGCGGCAGCGTGCCCTCCTCGACCGCGGACTTCGCCTTCCCCCAGATGAAGGGGTAGTTGACCATGAACGCGGCGGAGCCGGACTGGAAGGACTCGGCGTTCGTGTCCTCGTCGGACGTCGGGAACCCGGGCGGCGCGACGCCGGCGGCCCCGTAGGTCTGCAGGACGCGGGCCGCCTCGAGACCGGGCGGGGCGTTCAGCCCGAGCTGGACGAGCTCCGGGTTCTCCTCGCCGACGTTGGTGATGATCGAGCCGCCGCTGGACTCGATGAGCGCGTTGACCCACACCGTCAGCGACTCGCCCCGCGTGCCCTGCGCGGCGATCTGGGTGCGGGCCCGCGAGGCGGCCTGGATGATCTGGTCCCAGGTCACCGGCCGGTTCATGTCCAGGCCCATCTGCGCGACCGCGGACTTGCGGTACCAGAGCAGCTGGGTGTTGGCCCAGAACGGCACGGCGACGAGACGGCCCTGCCAGGTCGACGCCTCGACCGAGCTCGGCACGCGGTCCTCGCGGGCGGCCGCCTCGACGGCGGGCGGCATCGGGGCGAGGAAGCCGGCCTGCGCGAACTCCGGCACGTAGGGCGGGTCGATGCTCATGATGTCGATCGACGAGTCGTTCGCCGCCAGGCGGCGCACGAGCTGCTGGCGCTGCTCGGAGGCCTGCCGCGGCAGGGTCGACGTCACGATGCTGTAGCGCCCGCCGGACGCCGCGGTGCAGCGCGCGGCGATCTCGGCCTGGCCGCCGTCGTCGGGGTTGATGTACCACGTGAGCACGGGCGGGCCCGGCGGCGCCGAGCTGCACGCGGCGGCCAGCGCCGCGATCACCGCGACCGCGACGGCCACGGCCGTGAGCCGCCGTCGTTGGTGGCGCATCCGTCTCCCCTCCCGGCACCCACACGTGTTGGAACCGCTTGCGGTGGGAGCGTGGTGATGCGGGTCTCACAAGTCAAGCACCGAGAGCGACCGGACGGTGGCTGTGGGACGTCTGGGGCAGTTGGCTGGCTCCTCCGGCCCTGGCCGTCCGAGCAGCCCTGGAAGCGCTTGCGGGTCGGTGCCATGCTGCACGGCTGTGACCGGGGACACGCGGGGGACGAGGGCGTCCACACCCGTGCCCGGCCCGCCGCGGATCACCCTCGACGACGTCGCCCGCCGCGCCGGGGTCTCGACGGCCACCGCCTCCCGGGCCCTCGGCGACCACCCGCACGTCGCCGCGGCCACCCGCGCCCGGGTCCGCGAGGCCGCGGAGGAGCTCGACTACGTCGCGTCCCCGGAGGCCACGCGGCTCGCCGGCGGGCCGACCGGGCGCGTCGCGGTCCTCGTCCCGCACCCGTCGCGCTGGTTCTTCGGCGAGCTGCTCGAGGGCCTGGAGGCGGCGCTGCGGGCCGCCGACCTCGACCTCGTGCTCTTCCGCGTCGGCGGCCCCGAGGAGCGCGCCGCGTTCTTCGCCCGGCTGCCCGCGCGGCGCAAGGTGGACGCCGTGGTCGTGCTCGCCTTCGCCGTCGACGAGATCGAGCACGCCCGGCTCGCCTCGCTCGGCGTGGACGTCGTCGCCGCGGGCGGGCGGGTGGCGTCGTACCCGTCGGTGGGCGTCGACGACCACGTCGCCGGCCGGCAGGCGATGGACCACCTCATCCACCTCGGGCACCGGCGCATCGGGATGATCGCCGTCGAGGACGTCGGGCGCCTCGCCCCCGATCCCGACGGGCGGACCTCCGCCTGGCGCGCCGCGCTCGACGACGCCGGGATCCCGCCCGACGACGACCTCGTCGTCACCGTGCCCTGGGGCGGCGAGGGCGGCGCCGACGGGATGGCGCGCCTGCTGGGGCTGCGCTCCCCGCCGACGGCCGTGTTCGCCCACGACGACGAGACCGCCCTCGGCGCGATCCGCACCCTGCGCCGCGCGGGTCTGCGCGTCCCCGAGGACCTGTCGGTGATCGGCGTCGACGACCACCCCCTGGCCGCGCTCACCGACCTCACCACCGTCGCCCAGCCCGTCCGCGCGCAGGGCCGCCGCGCCGGCGAGCTCGTCGTGGCCGGCCTGCGCGGGGAGCTCGCGGACGGGGTGCCGCCGGCCGAGCTCCTGCCCACCCGTCTCGTGCTGCGCGGCACCACCTCGCCCCCGGGAGCCCCCCGATGACCGCACCGGACCTGCGCCTGCGCGCCCCCTCCCCCGGGCTCATCGCCCTGCCGTGGGATAGGCCCCTCGCCTCCTGGTCGCCGGAGACCGTGCCCCTGCGCGAGCTGCCGGTCGGGCCGAGTCGCCACCTCGTGCGGTTCGTCGAGGTCGACGGGACGCTCTGGGCGCTCAAGGAGCTGCCGCCGCGGATCGCGCGCCGCGAGTTCGACGTCCTGCGCCACCTCGAGGCCACCGGCCTGCCGGCCGTGCGCCCCGCCGGGCTCGTCACCCAGCCCGACCACGACTGCTCGATCCTGCTCACGCGCTACCTGACCGGGTCGTGGCAGTACCGGCGGCTCATCGCGCGCCTGCCCCCGAACCGCCCCGCGCAGCGGTCCCGGCTGTTCGACGCCATGGTCGGCCTGCTCGTCGAGCTGCACCGCCACGGCGTCTACTGGGGCGACTGCTCGCTCGCGAACACCCTGTTCTCCCGCGACGGCCAGCTCTTCCAGGCCTGGCTCGTCGACGCCGAGACCAGCGAGGTCCACCCCGCGCTGTCCGACGGCCAGCGCGCGATGGACCTCGACATCCTCGTCGAGAACGTCGCCGCCGGGATGACCGACCTGGCCGCGAGCCTGGGCCGCCCGCCCGAGATCGAGCCGCAGCTCATCGAGGAGGCGATGGGGCTGCCGGCGCGCTACGAGGCGCTGTGGGAGGTGCTGCACGGCCAGGCGCAGTTCGCGTTCGGCGACCGCTACCGCGTCGAGGGGACGGTGCGCGAGCTCAACGACCTCGGCTACGTCGTCGACGAGGTGAGCCTCGCCCCCGCCGACGACGCCGACGGCGGGGTCGTGCGGCTGCGCGTGGCCGTCGGCGAGCGCACCCACCACGCCCGCTACCTGCGCGAGCTCACGGGCCTGCAGGTGGGCGAGGGCCAGGCGCGCATCCTGCTCGGCGACCTGCGCGCCCACCAGCGCACCATCGCCCGCGAGCATCCCGAACGCCGGATCACCGAGGACCAGGCGATCGCGAGCTGGCTCCACGACGTCCTGACCCCGGGGATGCGCCGCGCCCACGCCGCGGTCCGCCACGTCGGCACGGCCGTGCAGGCCTACTGCGACCTGCTCGAGGTCCGGTGGCTGCTCTCCGAGCAGGCCGGCGCCGACGTCGGCACCGACCGGGCCCTCGAGGCGCTGGCCGAGCGCGCGCCGACCGACTCCGCCGCGCGCTCGGTCGTCGTCGACACCGCGTCGGACCTCCCCGTCGTCGAGGCCGACCCCGCGGTGCCGGACGTGCCGCCGGAGTGGTGACCGCTCAGGACACCCGCAGCCACACCGCCGCGTCCGCGCCCAGCCGGCCGTCCTCGAGCGGGACGCTGGTGAGCAGGACCTCGTCGTGCGCCGGCAGGTCGACGGGCTCCGCGCCGAGGTTGACGACGCACGCGAACCCGGGCTCGCGGCGCAGGTGCAGCACGGCGTCGCCGGGCGCGGAGACCCACGCCAGCTCCCCGTCACCGAGCGCCGGGTCCGCGCGCCGGAGGCGCAGGACGGTCCGGTAGAGCTCGAGCACCGAGTCCGGGTCGCCCTGCTGCCGGTCGGCCGCGTAGGCGTCCCACCCGGCGGGCTGGGGCAGCCACGGCGCGTCCGCGCCCTCCGGGCTGAAGCCGGTCGACGCGCCGTCGGTCGCCGACCACGGCAGCGGCACGCGGCAGCCGTCGCGCCCGCGCACGGTGTAGTCGGAGCGCCGCCAGGTCGGGTCCTGGAGGGCGTCGGAGGGGATGTCCTCGACCTCGGGCAGCCCGAGCTCCTCGCCCTGGTAGACGTACATGCCGCCCGGCAGCGCGGCCTCGAGCAGCAGCGCGGCCCGCGCGCGGCGGGCGCCCAGCGCGACGTCGGTGCGGTCGTCGCGGGCCACCGTCGACGTCGGGACCTCCTCGACCTCGCGCGTGGGGCGCCCGTAGCGGCTGGGGTGGCGGACGACGTCGTGGTTCGACAGGACCCAGGTCGCCGACGCGCCGACCTCGCGCAGCCGGCCGGTGGTGGTGTCGATCGTCTCGCGCAGCGCCGCCGGGTCCCAGGGCGCGACGAGGTAGTCGAAGTTGAACGCCGTGTGCAGGCGGCCCGGGGCCACGTAGCGGGCCAGGCGGTCGGGGGCCGGCGTCCAGGCCTCGGCGACGAACATGCGGTCGCCCGGGTACTCGTCGGCCACCCGCCGCCACGCCTCGTAGATCTCGAGCACGCCGTCGCGGTCCACGTACGGGTGCCCGCCGGGCGGGTAGCTGCGCCCCAGCTGGTCGGCGGCGTCGGTGAGGTCGGGCAGGTCGGGGTCCTTGACCAGCCCGTGCGCGACGTCGATGCGGAACCCGTCGACGCCGCGGTCGAACCAGAACCGCAGGACCGCCTCGAACTCGGCGGCGACCTCCGGGTTCGCCCAGTTCAGGTCGGGCTGGCCGGGGTCGAACAGGTGCAGGTACCAGGACCCGTCCTCGACGCGCGTCCACGCCGGTCCCCCGAAGTGGGAGCGCCAGTTGGTCGGCGGCTCGGCGCCGTCCGGACCACGGCCGGGCCGGAACACGTACCGGTCCCGCGCGCCCGGCTCGTCGGCCAGCGCCGCGCGGAACCAGACGTGCTGGTCGGAGGTGTGGTTGGGGACGATGTCCGGGATCAGGCGCAGCCCGTGCTCGTGGGCGTCGACGATGAGCTTCTCGGCGTCGCTGACGGTGCCGTAGGCCGGCTCGATGGCCCGGTAGTCGGCGACGTCGTAGCCCGCGTCGGCCTGCGGGGACGCGTACCAGGGGTTGATCCACAGCGCGTCGACCCCGAGCTCGGCGAGGTAGGGCAGCTTCTCGCGGATCCCGGCGATGTCCCCGATCCCGTCGCCGTCGGCGTCGGCGAAGCTGCGGATGTAGACCTGGTAGATGACGGCCTCGCGCCACCAGGGCGTGTCGGAGGGCGTGTCGGTCACCGGGCGACTCCTGGATCGATCGTGGACGGCTCACCCTCCACGATGCCCGATGGCCGCCCGATCAGGCGTTCGCCGTGGCGCGCACCTCGACGTCGTCGTCCTCGTCCTCGTCACCGACCTCGTCCTCGTCCTCGTCGACGTACTCGTCGTCGAGGTCGTCGGCGTCGTCCAGGATCTCCTCCGGCGACGGGGCCTCGTCGATGCCCTCGGGCGCGCGGCGGGCCCGCAGCCGCTCGGTGGCCCGGCGCAGCGCCTCGAGCGCCTGCGCCGCGATGCGCACCACGAACGCGAGGAAGACGCGGGCCTGCTCGAGGAGGAACGCGACGGCCGCGCCGGCGCGGCCGGACGAGCCATCCGCCCCGGACGACTCCTCGCGCGGGCGCGGGCTGCCGCTGCGCTCGCCGAGCCGGTCGGCGAGGTCGTCCACCTTCTCCACCGCACGGTCCACGACGGCGGCCAACAGGCGACCGGCGATCACGGGCAGCATGCGGCGGGCGGCCTCGCCGAGGATCGGGCCGCTCACGGAGGACGGGCGGGGGGCGGTGCCGTTGGTGGTCATCACGGCCTGACGCTAGGCCCGGATCGGGGGCTGGACACTCCGCCGTCGGCACCCACCGCCCCGGCACATGCCCCACCGGAGCGCGCATCCGGTGGCACCATGGAGGAGATGCGGCAGCCCGGGCGACGCGAGCGGCTCGTCGCCGCGCAGGAGCGCGACGGCGACACGTGCCTGTGGTGTGCGCGCCCGCTGACCGGGGGCGTCGGGGCGACCACCGACCACGTGGTGCCCAAGGTCAAGGGCGGCCCGTCGTGGCTGGAGAACGAGGTCGCCGCGTGCCGCCGGTGCAACGGCGAGCGCGGGCACCGTGGCGCGGTGGAGTGGCTCGAGGAGTGCGAACGCCGCGGGTGGACGCCCGACGCGGCGCGGCTCGAGCGGGTGCTGGTGTCGCTGGTGGCGGCGATCGGCGAGCGCGGCGGGCAGCGCCGGGCGCGCCCGCACCTCGACGCCCAGCTGCGCCGGCTGCGCAAGCGGTTCCCGGCGGCGGCCTAGTCCCCGTACGCGGCGTCGAAGAAGGCGAGCTCCAGGTCGACGGCCCGGGCGAACAGGGTGGCCATGCGCTCGCGGGTGGCGTGGTCGGCGTCGGCGGCGACGCGGTCGGTCTCGGTGCGCAGCAGCTCGACCCAGGCGGTGAACGCGGAGCCGCGGTGCAGGTCGATCCACTCGGCGTGCAGCCAGTCGCGCGGTGACGGCTCGGGGCGCGACGCCCAGTCGAGGTAGAGCCACTCCGCGACGAGGAGCACGGTGAGCGCCTCGGCGTACGAGCCGGAGGAGCGCGCCTCGTCCATGAGCTCGAGGAAGCCCCGCGTCGGGGGCAGCGGGTCGACCGGGGCCGTGGCGCCGAGACGGGTCAACGCGCGGCCGAAGTAGTCGTCCTCGTCGCCGGCGACCAGCCCGAGCTGGCGGGCGATGGCCATGCGCGGCGGGGTGCGGTCCGCCGACGCGACGGCCGCGCCGAGCAGGGCGACGAAGCGGTCGAGGAACAGGGCGTCCTGGGCGAGGTAGCGCGCGAGCACGTGGTCGTCGAGCCGGCCCGACCACAGTTCCTCGACGAAGCGGTGCCCGACGGCCGCGTTCCACGTGCGCGCGGTCGCGGCGCGCTGCTCGTCGGCGAAGCCCACCCCGACCTCCTCGTGAGCCGGCGGATTTCCTGATGTCTGGCGCCAGTGTGGACGCCAGGCTGGCACGACCCCGTGCACATGGCACGGCCCGGTCATCGGCGGGCGGGGGCTTCCGCCGATGACCGGGCCGCGGGGGCGCCCCGGCCGCGCGGGGGGCGGCCGGGGAAACGTGTCCTAGCGGTCGAACTCGTCGGGGTCGGGGCCGATGCGCTCGGCCTTCTCCATCCCCTCGATCTTCTGCATCTGCTCGTCGGAGAGCTCGAAGTCGAAGATCGCCATGTTCTCCCGGATGCGCTCAGGGGTGACCGACTTCGGGAAGATGATGTTGCCGATCTGGACGTGCCAGCGGAGCACGACCTGCGCCGGGCTCTTGCCGTGCGCCTGCGCGATCTCGTCGAGCTCCGGGGCGTCGAGCAGGCCCTTGCCCTGGCCGATCGGGCTCCACGCCTCGGTGCGGATGCCGTGGCGCTCGTGGTACGAGCGCAGCGCGGCCTGCTGCATGTGCGGGTGCAGCTCGATCTGGTTGATCGCCGGCACCGTGTCGGTCTCCTCGAGGAGCCGGTCGAGGTGGTGCGGCTGGAAGTTCGAGACGCCGATGGTGCGCGTCTTGCCGTCGGCGTGCGCCTCCTCGAAGCCCTTCCACGTGTCGACGTAGAGGTCCTTGCCGGGCAGCGGCCAGTGGATGAGGTAGAGGTCGACGAAGTCGAGGCCGAGCTTCTGCAGGCTCTCGTCGAGCGCCGTCTGCGCGTCGAGCCGGCCGTGGTTCGAGTTGTTGCACTTCGTCGTGATCCAGAGGTCGTCGCGCTGCAGGCCCGACTTCGCGATCGCCTCGCCGACCTCGGCCTCGTTGCCGTACATCTGGGCGGTGTCGATGTGCCGGTAGCCGGCGTCGAACGCCTGCTGCACCGTGTCCGCCGTGTCCGACGGGTCGATCTGGAACACACCGAACCCCAGCTGGGGAATCGTCGCGCCGTTGTTCAGCTCGATACCGGGGACATCGCTCATGACCGGCGGATACCCCGGGTGGTCCGGAACTCAACCACCGGACGGACGGTGACGCCCGCCCCGTCGACGGGGCGGGCGCCCACCGATCACGCCGTCGCGAACGCGCCCAGGGTGCGGTCCGGGCGCACGCCCCCGAACGAGCGGTGCCAGGTCCGGTAGTAGGCGATCTCCTCGTCGCTGCGCAGCGCCCAGCCGTGCTCGACCGCGGGGGGCTCCGCGTCCTGCGCGCCCTCCTTGGTCTTCTCCTTCTCGACGAGCGCGGAGAGCACGTCCTTGGCGCCGGAGCCGTCGCCGAACTGCTCCTTGCCGCGCCAGACGATGTCGTAGGGCACCATCCCGTCGAACGCCTCGCGCAGCAGCTGCTTCTCCACGCGGTCGTGGATCTTGAGCTTCCACTCGGCGGGCAGCGCCAGCATCTCGCGCATCACGGTCGCGTCGAGGAACGGCACGCGCGCCTCGAGCCCGTAGTTCATCGTCGCCCGGTCGCAGCGCTGCAGGTTGAGCTCGTGGAGCATCTCGATCGAGCGCACGAGCTCGGCCTGCAGGGTGTCCGGCGTCGAGAACTCCTCGCTGTGCACGTACTCGTAGCCGGCGAACAGCTCGTCGGCGCCCTCGCCGGTGAGCACCACCTTGACGTGCTTGACCGCCTCGCGGGCGAGCAGCAGGTTCGGCACCGCCGAGCGCACCAGGGCCGGGTCGAAGTGCTCGATGACCGTGACGGCCTCGTCGAGCGCGGACTCGAGGTCGTCGGCGGTCGGCACGATCTCGTGGTGGTCGGTCCCCAGGTACTCGGCGACCGCGCGGGCCGCGAGCAGGTCCGCCGAGCCCTCGGTGCCGACCGCGAAGGTCGGGAGGCGCTCGCCCTTCTCGTCGGCGACCTTGACCGCGACGGCGGCGACGATCGCGGAGTCGAGCCCGCCGGAGAGGAAGACGCCGACGGGGACGTCGCTCATCATGTGGCGGCGGATCGAGTCGGAGAGCACGTCGCGGATGTTCCCGAGGTCCTCCTCGGTCCACTGCTTGTCCGGCGCCAGGCGTGCGGGACGGACCTCGACCGGCACCGCGTCGGCGAAGCGGACCATCGCGCCCTCGGCGACGTCGCCGGCGACGCCGGGCGTCCAGACGTGCCCGGGCGGGAAGGCCTCGACGAAGGGCTGGTCCTCGGGGTCGAACGCGCGCAGCTCGCTGGCGAAGATCGTCACGCCGTCGAGGCGCGCCCAGTACAGCGGCTTGATGCCGATCGGGTCGCGGGCGACGGCGCCGCGACCGTCGGTGTGGGCCATCGCGAGGGCGAACATGCCGCGCACCTCGTGGAGGGCGGCCGAGCCGTCGCGCAGGACCAGGCGGAACGCCGACTCGGTGTCCGAGTCGGTCGCGAACCGGACCTCGGAGAGGACGTCGCGGATGTCCTCGTGGTTGTAGATCTCCCCGTTGCCGACCACGAAGGCCGAGTCGGTGTCGTCGGCGATGGGCTGCTTGCCGCCGGTGACGTCCATGATCGAGAGACGCTGGTGGCCGAGCCACGCGTTCTCCAGCTGCACCCGGCCGGTGTCGTCCGGCCCCCGGTGGTGGATGCGGGCGAGCATCCGCTCGCACTTGTCAGGATCGATCTCTCCGTACGCCGCGACGATTCCGCACACGGTGCGTCCCACATCCTCAGTGTTCTCGACTGGACCACGGTCGGGCCGTAGAGCACATTCCAGACAACCATCGGACGCGCGACTGCGCATCAAACCGTCGCCTGTGTCACCGCTCTTTAACGATCCCTCACACGCGCGTCACTCAACGCCAGGCGAACACCGGTTGTTCCAGCCCGTCGACGCGGGTGGTGCGTCCGTGGAGCGCCACCTCCCGGAACTGCAGGAGCACCGCCGCCGTCGGCGCGTGGATGAAGTGGCCCACCAGCGGCATCTGCACGACGGGCCGCGGCGACTCCTCGATCTCGTGGAACAGCGGCTCGACGTCGAGCTCGTCGAGGGTGATGTGGAACAGCTGGCTGACCTCGTCGGGCGAGGGCCGCAGGTCGGCGACGACGCCCGCGGCGGCCATCACCACCGGGGTGATCACGAAACCCGAGCGCGTCGGGTAGTCGTCGAGCAGGCCCAGCACCGTGTCGGCGTCGAGGCGCAGACCGAGCTCCTCGTCGAGCTCGCGGCGCGCGGCGGTGACGACGTCCTCGCCCGGGTCGACCGACCCGCCGGGCAGCGCGAACTGGCCGGGGTGGTCGCGCAGCCGCGAGGTGCGGCGCGTCAGCAGCACCCCGGGCCCGCGCTGCGGGTCGTCGAGGACGACGACGGCGACGGCCGCGGCGCGCAGGTCGGGCCGGTGGGCGGCGACGCGGTCGTCGCGGTCGTGCGTGCGCACGCGCGCGGCGACCTCGGCCGCGGTGGCCGGGCTCATCGGGCAGGGCTCGTCGGGGCGGGGCTCGTCGGGCGGATCATCCCCAGAAGATGCCCGTCGGGTCGGCGTCGATGATGTCGAGCAACGGGGCCGGCGAGCTCGCCTTCGACTCGTCGGGGTAGCGGTGCCAGCGGCCGCTCGAGTCGGGCCAGAGCAGGATCCACCGCTCCTCGTCGGGCAGCAGACGCAGCTGGGCGAGCGGCTCGGTGGTCCAGCCGGTGCCGAGCTCGGGGAACACCGGGGCGCGGCGGGCCGAGATCGTGATGCGCCCGGCCCGCTCGGTGTAGGAGATCCGCAGCTGGTCGCGCTGCTCCGCGGGCACGCGGCGGGCACACCACTGGCGCACGAGCGCGCGGTGTTCGTCGGCGACCTGCACGGGACTCACTGTGACACGTGCGCCCGCTGGGCCGGGAGTGCCCCGCGCCACGCCCCTCCGGGCGAGGCGTGCTCACCACCCGGTCCGGGGGTGGGCGGGCCCGCCTGCCAGCATGCGCACGAGCAGCGCGAGGAGAGGTGACGGCCGTGGGTTCTCGAGCGGGTTCTCGGGTGGGCCGCGTCGTGGTCGGCACGGTGGCGGGGCTCGGGCTCGCGCTGGGCGTCGCGGCCTGCGGTGGCTCGCCGGCGCCGGGGACCCCGGGTGCGTCGGTCCCGCCGTCCGCCGCCGCGCCCGCGACACCCGACCCGGCGGTGCAGCCCTACTGCGACGCCGTCACCCGCGTCCAGGCCGAGCAGGCGGCGCCCGGCGCGGGCGCCGGCGGGGTGATGCCGTCCTCGGACGCCGCCCGCCGCCAGGTCGCGGACCTCGTCGCCACCGCCCCTCCCGAGATCGCCGCCGAGTGGCGCACGGTCCAGGCCCTGACCGACCAGGCGCTGACCTCGCTCGCGGAGACCGGCGGCGACCCCACCCGCATCGACCGCGCCGAGCTCGAGCGCCTGCAGCGCGAGGCCGGCCCGGCGGTGGCGCGCATCCAAGAGGTCACCCAGCAGCGCTGCGGCATCACCTTCCGCCCGCCGGGCTGAGCTCGCTGGGTGCACTCGCCGGGGGGCGCTCGTTGGATGCGCTCGCGGGGGTGCACCCGCGGGGTCTCGGGGGTGGGGAGCGAAGGCGTCCCTCGCGGCGTCCCACGCAGCGGAGGCGTCCCTCGCTGCCCGGGCGCCGCCACCCCTGGCCGCGTCGACATCCCGGTCCTACCGTGCGGCGGGTGACCGATGCCGTGAGCCGCTTCCCCGTCGTCGAGCTCGACGACCTCCCCGACGACCTGCGCGAGCGCGTCGGCGCGATCGCCGAGCGCTCGGGGTTCGTGCCCAACATCTTCCGGGCGCTGGGCCACCGGCCCGCCGAGCTGCGGGCGTTCCTCGACTACCACGACGCGCTCATGGAGCGGGAGTCGCCGCTGTCGAAGGCCGAGCGCGAGCTCGTCGTCGTCGCGACGTCCGGCGCCAACCACTGCACCTACTGCGTCGTCGCCCACGGCGCGATCCTGCGCATCCGCAGCAAGGAACCCGAGCTCGCCGACCACGTCGGCATCAACCCCTACGGCGCGTCGCTCGACCCGCGCCGGCGGGCCATCGTCGACCTCGCGCTGGCCCTCGCGCTGGACTCCGCGTCGCTGTCCGAGGACGACCTCGACGCCGCCCGCGACGCCGGGCTGTCCGACGAGGAGATCTGGGACGTCGGCGCGATCACGGCCCTGTTCGCCATGTCGAACCGGCTCGCCCACCTCACCGCGCTGCAGCCCAACGCGGAGTTCTTCGGCATGGGCCGCGAACCGCGGGGGTAGGCCGCGGGCATGAGCGATGCAGGTCCGTCCGTCGCCGTGCTCGGCACCGGGATCATGGGCGCGGGGATGACCCGCAGCCTGCTGCGCGAGGGCCTCGCGGTCACCGTGTGGAACCGCAGCACCGAGAAGGCGTCACCCCTGGCCGACGACGGCGCGCGCGTCGCGGAGACCGCCGCCGAGGCCGTCGCCGACGCGGACGTCGTCATCACCATGCTCTTCGACACCGACGCGGTGGCGCGGACCATGGAGCCGGTGCTCGGGCGGATGCGCGACGGCGCGGTGTGGGTGCAGACCAGCACGGTGGGGATCGAGGGGACCGACCGGCTCGCCGCGCTGGCCCGTGACGCGGGCGTCGACTTCCTCGACGCCCCGATGCTCGGCACCAAGGCGCCGGCGGAGAACGGGCAGCTCGTGGTGCTCGCCTCCGGACCGTCGTCGCTGCGCGCGACCGTGCAGCCGGTGTTCGACGCCATCGGCGTGCGGACGCAGTGGGTGAGCGAGACGGTCGGCGACGCCAGCAGGCTCAAGCTCGCGATCAACGCCTGGATCGGCGTCATGGTCAACGGCATCGCCCAGTCGATCGCGCTCGCCCGCGGGCTCGGCCTCGACCCGCAGCAGTTCCTCGACGCCGTCGACGGCGGCGCGGTCAACGCGCCGTACGTGCAGCTCAAGGGCAAGGCGATGATCGACGGCGACTACACGCCCTCGTTCGAGCTCGACGGCGTCATCAAGGACACCGACCTCATCCACGAGGCCCTGCGCGAGGCCGGCGTCGACGCCACGCTCGCCACCGCCGTCCGCGACCGCCTCGGCGTCGCCTCCGACGGCGGCCACGGCAGCGAGGACATGGCCGCCGTCGTCCACGCCTACTAGTCGCCTCGCGCCACGACGGGCAGCCCGTCGCCCTGATCCGTCGGGATCCGTGCTCGACCCGTCGGCGCTGTCCGGTGGTCGCTAGTCGCCGGGGGTGTTGTTCGCCAGGTCCAGGGCGTACTGCGGCCAGAACTCGCCGGCCGCCGGGGCGCCGCGGCAGTCGCCGTCGGAGTCGCCCGGCTCCTTGACCCACAGGAACGCCGCGACGCGCGGGGAGCCGGTGTCGCGGGTCGGCGGGGCGCCCAGGGCCCGCCCCGGCGGGTTGCACCACGTCGGCTGCTCGGGGCCCTCGTAGCTGCCGTTGCCGTTGCGGCTGGTGTCGATGACGTACCGGGCGCCGCCCACGGCGTCGGACACGCGGTCGCCGTAGGCGCGCACCTGGTCGGTGGTCATGAAGTTCGAGACGTTGAGCGCGAAGCCCGCCGCCTCGCCGACGCCGCTCGTGCGCAGGCCGCCCGCGAGCTCGTCGACGTTGGTGACGAAGCCCGGGTTGCCGGCGTCGATGTAGACCTCGCCGCCGGCCCGGGTCAGCGTCCGGACGGCCTCGGCGAGCAGCTCCTCGCGGCCCTCCTGCTCGCCCTCGCCCTCGCAGTTGGTGAGCGTCTGGGGCAGGGCGTCCGGCTCCAGGATCACGACCGCGCGGTTGCCTCCCATGCCGCGGGCGAAGGCGCCCAGCCACTCGCGGTAGGCGTCCTCGTTCTCGGCGCCGCCGCTGGAGTACAGGCCGCAGTCGCGGTTGGGGATGTTGTAGGCGGTGAGCACCGGGGTGCGTCCCGCGGCGCGGGCCTGCGAGACGACGCCCGCGACCTCGCCCTCGACGCCGCCGGTCTCGCCGGTCGGCCAGATGGCGACGGGCTGGCGCGCGATCTTCTCCAGCGCCGTCGCCTCGTCGCTGCGGCCCTCGGCGCGCCACGCCTCGACCTGGCGCGCCGCCGAGGAGGCGGGGTCGACCCAGAACTCGGAGGCGGCCGGGGCGACCGGCGCGCCGCCGGCGTCGCCGCCGCCGTCGGAGCTCGTGCCGCAGGCCGCGATGCCGACCGCCGTCACCAGCGCGACCGCGGCGGCCACCCCGGCGACGACCCAGCCGCGAGTCGGTCCGCGGCGCGCCGCGGCACGGCGCTCGCGACGATCACCGGGGACGGGGGCGTCGGCCGGCTCCCGGCGGCGCTCCACCCGCTCGGTCGGGGCACCCGACGCGACCGGGATGGGCTGGGTCGCCGGCTCCGGCGGCTGCGTCGCGCCGCGCGGCGCGTCCGGGGTGACCGGTCCCGCCTCGCCCCGCGTCGTCCGTCCATCACGTGCCACCGTCGAGCCACCCCCGGGCCTGTTCGTCCATCCGGCCCCAGGCTCTCAGGCCACCCCGTGGCGCCCGTGTGGGGGGAGGCACCGCCCGTCGCGGCCCGGCGGCCGCTCGGCGGTGCAGGCCCGCCTCCCGGTCCGTCGGCGACGCCCCGGGCCGTCGGGCCGCGACGGACGTCACGTCTCCTCCAGCGGCCCGGGCGCCGGGATCTCGACCCACTTGGCCACCGAGGGCACGCCGCGGTCGTCGACGAGGAAGAGCATGTAGCGCCCGGGCGGAGCGATCGTGGGGTCCTCGGGCACCGTGAACGACACCCCGCCGTCGCGCTTCGTGATGTCCAGGGCGATCGAGCGCTGGCCCGTGTCCGTCACGTGCGTGGACGCCATCGGCGCCATCAGGCGGGCGGTCGCGATGCGCGGGGCGTCCGGCGTGGCGACGGTCAGCGTGTCGCCCAGCGGGGCCGTCGGCGGCGAGTCCGCGATCGTCGGCTGCGGGCCCTTGAACAGGTAGGGCGGCGTGAAGATCTCGATGCGCTGCTCGAAGGTGCCGGGGATGGTGCCGGCGGCGTCGTTGAACAGCGGGTCCGAGCCGACCGTCATGACCCGGCCGTCGGGCAGCAGCAGGCTCGCCGCGTGGTAGTTGCGCCCCACCTGCGGGTCCGCGGCGTAGTCCAGCGTGTTGGTCTGCGGTCGGTAGATGCGCGCGTTGTGGTTGTCCGAGGCGCCCTTGCCGCGGTAGTCCCGCGACCCGTTGCTGATCAGCATCGTGTCGTCGGGCAGCGTCGTCAGGTTCGGGTAGCGCGTGCCCTCCGGCAGCATCGGCCCCGGCTGCCAGGTCGGGTTCGGGCTGTCGAGGTCGATGGTGTCGATGCGCGCCGACGAGCGCGGGCTCTCCCCGACGCCGCCGCCGCCGACCACGGCGACCCGCTGCTCCTGCACCGGGCCCGCCCAGGCGGACCCCGCGGTCTCGAGCAGGTCGGGGTCGCGCATGCCCGGGATCGGGGTCAGGACGTTGTTGCGCAGGTTCCAGAACCCGGGCACGCGGCCCTGCTCGGCGGGCCCGTAGCCGGCGTTGGCGCCCGAGTAGAAGAGCACGTCCTCCCGCGCGGTCTGGAACAGCGCCGGGTAGGTCGGGAAGTACTGCGTGAGGTCCTTGCGCTCGGTCCAGGTCCGGGTGGCCGGGTCGTAGATCTCGTTCTGGCCGTTGAGGACCTCGCCGGTGCCGTCGAGGCCCGACACCGAGATCACGGTGCCGTCGGCCAGACCGGTCAGCGTCGGGTACCAGCGCTTGAACACCATGTCGCCCACGCGCTCGTAGGCCTCGGTGTACGGGTTGAACTCGTAGGTCTCCTCGATGCCCTGGTAGTCCTGCTTCTCCAGGGTCATCCCCTGCCCGAGGGCGTAGAGGTTCTGCTCCTCGCCCGGCGGCACGCCGTTGATCACGTACTGCCGCGGCCCGACGGCGACGTAGCGCGGGCCCGGCTCCACGGCCTCGGCGAACACGACCGTCTCGCTGGCGGTCACCGTCGCGCCCCGGCGGGTCGCGACCTTCGTCGCCGGCTTGACCTCGAACGGGTGGGTCGAGCGGTAGACCAGGCCCTCCGGCGAGCGGAACTCCGTGCCGGCCGGGAACGAGCGCACCGGCGCGTCCGGGTTCTCGTTCTTGACCGTCACGCCGCCGGCGGCGTTGGTGACCGCGCCGTCGAGGCGCTCGTAGCGCTGGGTGCCGCCGGCGACGAGCAGGTTGCCCGAGGCCAGGAAGGTGTGGCCCGAGCAGAACATGTCGTCCGGGGTGGGGACGACGCGGCTGCGCCCGGTGGCGGGGTCGTACACGAGGCTCTTGAAGGTCCCCGCGTTGAACATGTCCTCCTTGTTGCCGGAGCCGGCGATGAGGAGGATGCGCCCGGTCGGGAGGACCGCGGCGTGGATCGCGTTGACCTTCTGGTCGTCGGGGAGCTCGACGACGTCCCACTTGCCGAACTTCTCCTTGTACTCCTGGCTGTTGATCAGCCGCTGGTGCCGGAGCTCGGAGATCCACGACCACGCCGGCGGCACGTTCACGCCGAGCATGACCGCCGGGACGATGACGAGGAGCAGGAAGCGCTTGACCCGTCTGGTCAGTCCCTGCTCGATCAACTCGCCTCCGTCCGTCGCCCGTCGAGGTCCGGTGACACCCCCGCGGGTGTCGGCCGGGAGGGACCGGCCACCGCGGCCAGCGCCACCACGCGCACCGCGACCGTCGGGGCGTTCGCGGACACGGCATCGGGCGCGCGGGTCCCACCGTGTCGTTCGTCGGGCCGCTTTGCTGTTTCGTTACCGATGCTAGACCCCGCCGAGACCGGGATCACCGGCTGGACACCGTCCGCCTCGAGCTCGGCCGCCGACGAGAGCAGCATCGGGGGCCGTTCGCGGCGCGGACCGGGTCGCGGCGTGGTGCCGCGCCCGGCACCGGGACGCGGGGTCGGGGCGGGCGCCGGGGTGGGACGCGGCGCGCCCGGACGCGCCGGGTCCTGGTGCTCCGCGGCGGGCGCGACGTAGCGCCCGCCCTGCTCGGCGGCCGCCGGACGCTCGCCGGGGCGCTCCCCGGGCCGCTGGCCGGGCGGGGCGAACGGGCTCGGCCCGGGCCGCGGGGTGGGCGTCGGGCGCGGGTGCGGCGTCCCGGGCGGGGTCGCGGCCGGACGCGGCCGGGCAGCCGGCTGCTGGCCGGGCTGGACACCGGGCTGAGCGGGCTGGACACCGGGCTGGCCGGGTGGCGGCACGGGCTGCTGGCCCGGCGGCGGCACCGGCGGGCGACCCGCCGGGCGCGGGCCGGGCGGGGGCACGGGCGGCTGGCCCGGCTGACCGGGCTGGGCCCCCGGGTGGGCCGCCGGCCGAGGCTGGGGCTGGCCGGGCTGGGCCGGCTGGCCGGGCTGGGCCGGCTGCCCGGGATGGGCCGGCTGCCCGGGATGGGCCGGCTGGCCGGGCTGACCGGCTGCCGGACGGCGCGTGCGGGGCACGGGCGAGGGGGCCGGGTCGATCGACGGCCCGTCCTCGCGGCGACGGCGACGACCACCCGGGGCCGGGCGGCCCTCCAGCTCCGTGGCCGGCGCCTCCTCGCGCTCGCGGCGCGCCAGCGCCGACGTCCGCACCCAGCCCGGGGGCAGGTCGCCCTCGAGCGGCGGGCGCGCGGCGCCGTCGTCTCCCCGGCGCGGGGAGCGGCGGGTCGTGCTCCCCGCGGCGAGCAGGGCGTCGAGGGCCGCCCGCTCGAGCGTCTCGGTGGTGACCCCGGAGCGGCCGTCGGGGAGCACCGGCGCGGGGTCGATCGCGGGCTGGCGGCCCACGATGCGCTCGACGAGGCAGAGCACCGGCGGGGCGAGGCAGGCGACCAGCGCCACCGCGGGCCAGAGCAGCACCGCCGGCGTCGCGTAGCCCTGGATGATCGCCAGCACGATCGCGCCGGTGAGCAGCGCCGCCCACTGCAGGTGGCGCCGGAAGGTCAGGATGTGGTCCGCGCTCGACGACAGGCCCTTGGGCGTGACGACGAACTTCGCGGGCAGGCGCAGGATCGTCGCGATCAGCGACGCCGCGAAGATCGGCGACGCGAAGATCGACATCAGCATGCCCTTGACGCCCGAGGAGCCCTCGGCCTCGTAGGGGCTGACGTTGTAGCGGCGGTTGCGCAGGTAGACCCAGAGCTGGAAGGCCGTCGCGTCGATGTAGAGCGCCAGCCACAGCTGGACCGGCACGACCACGCCCTGGACGCCCAGGGCGAGGAAGAGGCAGGCGTTCACCGCCCCGAGCACCCACCCGATCGCCATCGACGGGTAGAAGGTCGTGATGAGGATGTAGTGGAGGGCGCGGCCCGGCGAGAGGCGGGGCAGCCGCAGCCACATCTCCTTGAGCAGCACCTCGAACGTGCCGCGCGACCAGCGCATCTGCTGGCTGAAGAAGTCGCCCCACGAGGACGGGCCCTCGCCGACGGCGAGCACGTCGGGGGTGTAGACCGACTTCCACCGCCGGCCCGAGAGCGGGTTGCGGCGGACGTGGAACTTCAGGCCGGTGGCCATGTCCTCGGTGATCGAGTCCGACAGGCCGCCGATGCCCTGCAGCGCGCTGATGCGCACGGCGTTGTTGGTGCCCACCAGCATGGCCGCGTTGTAGCGGTTGGCCGCGCGCTGGATCAGCGAGTGGAACGGGAACTGCTGCGACTCCGCGGCGCGGGTCACGAACGTCTCGTCGTTCGCGTAGCACTGCGGGCCGACGACGAAGGCGACGTCGGGGTCGCGGAAGTAGCCCAGGATGCGCTCGGCGTAGTTCGGCAGCGGCACGTGGTCGGGGTCGACCGACAGGAACACCTCGTACGAGTCGCCGTGCTCGGCGACCCAGGCGTTGTAGTTGCCGTGCTTGGTCTTGGCCTTGAACGCGCCCTTGCGCTGGTTGTACTTCGCGATGCCCTTGCGGGTGAAGTGGTTGACGCCGAGCTCGCGGCACATGGCCTTGACCTCGTCGTCGTCACCCTCGTCGAGGATCCAGACGTCGAGGATGCCGTCGTACTGGATCCGCAGCGCCGCCTGCAGCGTGCCGCGCACGACGTCGATCGGTTCCTTGCTGGGGACGATCGTGGTGAGGAAGGCGATGCGCCGGTCGGGCTCGGGCGGCACCGGCACCGGGTCGCGCGCGATGACCGAGGCCAGCGACAGCGACAGCACGTTGATCAGCCGCAGGAGCTCCATGAGGCCGATCGAGCCGATGACGACCCAGTTCGCGTAGATCGCGAAGGTCGATCCGAAGACCGGTGGGCGGTGCGACGGGTGCAGCAGCCAGAGGAAGAAGAGCGCCTCGAAGGCGAAGTTCAGGCCGGCGACGAGCAGCGACCGGGCGACGCGTCCGCGCCCGTGGACGGCGTCGACACCGCGGTAGGCCACGCGGTACGGGCCGTCGGCGGGGTCGGGCTCACGGATCGGCCCGGCGAGCTGGGAGAACTCCTGGATACGACGGCCGACGACGAGTTCGGACTCGTCGACCTCGTCCGGGGGTCGCTCGGCAAGAAGGGTCATCGGCGGTTTCGTCTCGATCCCCGCGATGCCACCGGCAGCACCCACAGCACCGCAGCGGTGATCGTCACGAGCCTCCCGTCGTCGTCACACCCCCGCGGGCTCGCGAGGGAGCGGTACCGCCGACGCGCCGTCCTCCCGTCCGGGTCATCGGTCGTCCCCAGGGACCGCTGGTGCTCCACCGGCCCCGGAAACGGTAAGCGCATCACCCACCGTGCTCACCGAGGGGGACGGGTCGTCCACCGACCCGTGGCCCACGACCAGCATCCTCGCCGATCGTTGGCCCGATCGGGGGGCGTCGGGCCTTCCACTCACCCAACAGCACCCGTCCGTGGCCGATGACGCACGGTAGTACGTCACCTACTGCGAGGCGCACCGGGTGGCAGCTCGTGGGTGCGCACGGCGGACAGGACGCCGTCGCGGATCTCGGCCGTCATGTACGTGCAGGCGGGCTGGCGGCGCCGCTCGGTGGGCGAGCCCGGGTTGAGCAGCCGCACGCCGCCCGGGGTGGTCGTGTCCCACGGGATGTGGCTGTGACCGAAGACGAGGACGTCGACCGGGGTGTCGCCCCCGGGCCCGAAGCGCGCGTCGCAGCGCTGCTCGCGCCCCTGCGCCGCGCCGGTCTCGTGGGTGACGGCCAGGCGCAGCCCGCCGACCTCGGCGACGGCGGTCTCGGGCAGGCGCGCGCGGAGGTCGTCGCCGTCGTTGTTGCCCCAGCAGGCGACGAGGCGCGCCGAACGCACCTCGACGGCGTCGAGGAGCGCGGGGTCCATCCAGTCGCCGGCGTGCACGACCACGTCGGCCGCGTCGATCTGCTCCCAGAGCTCGGCGGGCAGCGCGCGGTTCGGGTAGCGCGGCGTGAGGTGGGTGTCGGTGGTGAGCAGGAGGCGCACGGCTACCGCTCCAGCAGCAGCGAGTGCAGCGCCACCAGCGCGAGCGGGGCGTAGGGCAGGACGACGAGCGCGGGGCCGGTGGTGCGCAGCCAGGTCCGCGAGCGCACGTGCGGGCCGTCGTCGGGGCGCGGCTCCTCGACGCCGTGGTCGAGGTGCAGGCGGACCGGCCCGACCCGCACGCGCCACGACCAGGTGCGCGCCGCCTCGTCCACCGCGAGGACCTCGAACGGCACGTGCACCACCCCCGCCGCGCGCACCGTGCCGCGCAGGCCCTCGTGCAGCCGCCGGGGCTGCCCGCCGGCCACGGCGTCGACGGAGACGCCCGAGATCTGCGGTGCCCAGTGCGGCCAGCGGTCGAGGTCGGCGTAGCGCTCCCACGCCGCGTCGGCGGGGAGCGGGCCGGTGGCGCGGAGCGTCGTCTGCACGCCGGGGACGTACCCGCCGCGACCCTGGACGACGAACACATACTCCGAGTATGGTCCGCGTGGTACGACAACGTACCGAGTCGACCTCCGGAGGCCGCCGTGGCCCTGTCGCTGCCCTCGTCCGTCGCCCGCTCACCGCTGGGCACCACGCTGCGCTGGGGCGCCACCCACGGGCTGATGCGCGCCGCGATCCGCCGCCAGGTCCGCGCCGGCAACCCCGACGCGCGCCTCCTGCTCGACCCGGTCATGCAGGCCGACCCGTTCCCGCACTACGAGCGCCTGCGCAGGTCCCACCCCTTCGCGGCCGGCGCCTTCGCGCGGCTCACGGTCCACCACGACGTCGCGACGACGGTGCTGCGCAGCGACGACTTCGGCGTCACCCACCCCAACCAGGTCGTGCCCGCGCCGGCGAAGGCCGCGCTCGCGCTGGCCGGGCCGACGCGCCACCCCGGGCCCATCGACCCGCCCTCGATGCTCGCGGTCGACGCGCCCGACCACCCGCGCTACCGCAAGCTCGTCAGCCGCGCCTTCACCGCCCGGCGGGTCGCGGCCCTGCGCGAGCGGACCGGCGAGATCGCCACCGAGCTCCTCGACGCCATGGACCGCGACGTGCGCGCGGGCGAGGAGGTCGACCTCGTCGCCCGCTACGCGAGCCTGCTGCCGGTCACGGTCATCAGCGAGATGCTCGGGGTGCCGACCTCGATGCGCGAGCAGTTCCTGGCCTGGGGCGACGGCGCGGCCACCTCGCTGGACATGGGGCTCACGCGCCAGGCGCACGCGTCCATGGAGCGCAACCTCGCCGCGCTGCACGACTGGATGCGCAACCACCTGCGCCGCCTGCGCCGCGAGCCCGGCGACGACCTGCTCTCCGGCCTGGTCGGCGAGGTCGACGACGACGGGACGGGCCTGACCGAGCAGGAGCTCGTGTCGACGGCGCTGCTCGTGCTCGCCGCGGGGTTCGAGACCACCGTCAACCTCATCGGCAACGGCACCACCCAGCTCTTCGCCCACCCCGAGCAGCGCGAGCTCCTGGCCGCCGACCCGTCGCTGTGGCCGAACGCGGTGGACGAGGTGCTCCGCTTCGACCCGCCGGTGGAGCGCACCGCGCGCCGGGCGAAGGTCGACACCGAGGTGGCGGGCGAGCCCGTGCCCGCGGGGGACCTCGTCGTCACCGTGCTCGCCGGCGCCAACCGCGACCCGCAGGTGTTCCCCGACCCCGCCGTCTTCGACGTCGCGCGGGCCAACGCCAAGGAGCACCTCGCGTTCTCCAGCGGCCCGCACTTCTGCCTCGGCGCGCAGCTCGCGCGGATGGAGGGCGAGGTGGCGCTGCGGGCGCTGTTCGAGCGCCACCCGCGCCTGGCCCCGGCCGGACCGCCCCGCCGTCGTCCCACCCGCATCCTGCGCGGCTACGCCGAGCTGCCCGTGCACCTCGAGCCGGCCGGTGCGCTACCGCGCAGGTGAGCAGAAAGGAGTGCTCCGGCACTTCTTTCTGCTCACGAGGGCGGAGCGCACCTAGGTGAAGGCGCTGTGCCCCGTGATCTCCCGGCCGACGATGAGGGTCTGGATCGTCTCGGTGCCCTCGAACGTGTGGATCGACTCGATGTCGGCCATGTGCCGCACCACGTGGTTGTCGAGCAGGATCCCGTTGCCGCCGAGCAGGTCACGGGCGTGGGAGAGCACCCACCGCGCCTTGCGGGTGTTGTTCATCTTCGCGAGGCCCGCGATGGTCGGGGCGAGGTCGTCGTCCTCGGCCAGCTTCGCGATCTGCATGCAGTAGAGCTGCATCCCGGTCAGCTCGGCGAGCATCTGGACCAGGCGCTCCTGCACGATCTGCATCCCGGCCAGCGGCTTGCCGAACTGCTTGCGCTCCAGCGCGTAGCGCAGCGCGGCGTCGTAGCCGGCCGTGGCGTGGCCCAGCGCCATCCACGCGCAGGTGCCCCGCGTCGTCGCGAGGACCCGACCGGTGTCCTTGAAGCTCTCCGCGCCGGGCAGGCGGTCGCGCTCGGGCACCCGGACGCCGTCGAGGCGGATGTCGGCCTGCCACACCGAGCGCATCGAGCCCTTGCGCGGGATCACCGAGCCCTCGTAGCCCGGGGTGGTGGTGTCGACGAGGAAGCCGAGCACCGCGCGGGTCTCGACGTCGCGCGCCCACACCACGGTCCGGCCGGCGATGCTGCCGTTGCCGATCCAGCGCTTGCGCCCGTCGAGCACCCAGTCGTCCCCGTCGCGGCGGGCCGACGTCTCGAGCGACACCGAGTCCGACCCGTGCTCGGGCTCGGTCAGCCCGAAGGCGCCGACGAGCTCCAGGCGCGCCATCGCGGGCAGGAACTCCTGCTTCTGCTCCTCGGAGCCGAGCATCGCGATCGACTTCATCGCCAGCCCCGACTGCACGGCGTGGAAGGTCGCGAGGCTGCCGTCGCCGCGGGCGAGCTCCATCGCGACGAGCCCGCAGGTCAGCGGATCGAAGCCGGGACAGCCGTATCCGGTGATGTCGTCGCCGACGATGCCGAGGTCGGGCAACCCCTTGATGACCTCCCACGGCATCTCCGCGGCGTCCCACGCCGCCGGCGCGGCCGGGCTGACGACGCGGTCGACGTAGCGGCGCACGGCCATGAAGGTGTCCCACTGCGCCTCGGTGAACCGGCGGCGCACCGAGAAGAAATCGGTGCCGAGGGCCTCGGTGAGCGGTCCCTGGCTGTCCACGCTGCTGTCGGCCGTCATGGAGACTCCTCGCCCGGGGGCCGGGCCCTCACGCGGTCCCCGCCCGGTGCTCTTCCGTTCCCCGTCACCGTGATCGCCACGCCACCCGTCGAGGAGTCCGCCGATGTCCACCCCCACCGAGCCCGCCGAGCCCGCCGCCGTGGTGCGCGCGTTCCTCGCCGACCTCGAGCGGCTCGACCTCGACGCGGCGTGCGCCCACCTCAGCCCCGACGTCGTCTACGAGAACGTGTCGCTGCCCCCGGCGCGCGGGATCGGGCCGACCCGGCGCGTGCTCGAGCAGCTCACGCGCCGCGCCACCGGCTTCCGCGCCGAGAACCACCGGATCGCCGCCGACGGCCCCGTGGTGCTGACCGAGCGGACCGACACCATCGAGATCGGGCGCCTGCGCACCTCGTTCTGGGTGTGCGGGACCTTCGAGGTGCACGACGGCGCCATCACGCTGTGGCGCGACTACTTCGACTGGGCCGCCGTCACCGGCGCGTTCGTCACCGGCGCGGTGCGGGCCCTGGGGTCACTGGTGCCGAGTCGACGCCCCTGACCGGGGCGGATGCCCCCGGCGTGCGTCCGTTCGTACTAACGTCCGCGCTCGCCAGCACGTTCAGCATCGAGCGGAGGAAGTCATGGCGGGCAAGTTCGAGGTGTACCAGGACAAGGCCGGGAAGTACCGGTTCCGGCTCAAGGCCGGCAACGGCCAGATCGTCGCCTCCGGGGAGGCCTACGAGACCAAGTCGGCGGCCCGCAAGGGCTGCGAGTCGGTCCAGAAGGCCGCCGACGGCGCCCCGATCGAGGAGACCGTCTAGCGGTCCGCCCCCGTTCGGAGGCGCTGCAGGTCCGGTCGGGCCGCGGAACCCCGCCCGACCGGACCCGCCACGACCCGGCCGGCCGCCGTCCTGGACGTTCAACGACGAACCTGTCGTCTCAACGCATCCAGATGCCTCGTCAGGTTCCGTCCACCCCGCCGGTGGGGGTATATCCCCACCCCAACGTCACCCGTGTGGCCGTACGCACCGCCGCGGCCGGCACGGAACCGCGGCGACCCGTCGGACCTCGTCCGCCGCGCCGCGGCTGCGTCAGGGGGAGTGGATGGACGGACAGGCCCACGCCGGGGAGGACCGTCGCGATGGTGCCGAGTACCTCGTGGTCGTCGTCGACCCGGTGGGTCGCTTTCGCGACGCCTACGGCCCGTACGCGCTCGGCGCGGCCCACCGCGAGGCCGACCGCCGGCGCCGCGCCCTCGCCGCGGCGGGCGAGCTGACCGCCGACGTGCGGATCGCCCGGCACCACCCCGTCAGCATCCCGAGCCAGCGCGGACCGCGCCGGAGCTGGGACATCTGACCTCGGAGCGTCGTCTCGGAGCGTCGTCTCGGAGCGTCGTCTCAGAGCGTCGTCGCCGCGACGAGGACCAGCACGAAGGACGCGACGATGAGCGCGACGCGGCCGAGGTGCAGCCGGTCCCACCGCCGGTGCTGCTCCCGCCAGTCGTCGGGGTGGTGCTCGGCGGTCCACGTCCGCGAGCGGTTGTTGATCGGCACCAGCAGGGCGATCGACAGCACGACGCTGACGGCCAGCAGCAGGCCCGCGACGAGGGCCGTGGCGGCGGCCGGCGTGCCCCACGTGGCGGCGGCCAGGGCCGCCGTGAGGACGAGGGAGCCGACGTACCACCACGGCATGACGCGACCCAGCACGCGCCCGCCGTCCGCGCGACCGGCCAGGGACGCGCCCGCCGGGAGGCGCAACAGGATCGGGTTGAGGACGGCGGCCACCGCGAACTCGACGCCGACCATGAGGCCGATGACGGTCGCGGTGACGACCGCGAGGACGGATGTCATGGGACGACACCTCTTTCTAGCGTTGCTAGGTTTTCTAGCTTTGCTAGACTAGGCCGCGCACGAACCTCACGGCAAGGGGAGGAGCACGGTGCCGGAGCAGACGACGCGGCAGCGGCGCACCGCGGAGCGCCGCCGCGACATCCTGGCCGCCGCGCGCGAGCGCGCCGATGCCGACGGCTGGTCGGCCGTGACGACCCGGCACCTCGCCGACGCCATCGGCTACACGCAGCCGGTGCTCTACAGCCACTTCCCCGGCGGCAAGTCGGAGATCATGTCGGCGGTCGCGCTCGAGGGCTTCGTCGAGCTCGCGCGGCGGTGCCGCGCCGCGCTCGGCACCGAGCGCGGGCCACGGGCGGTCGAGGCCGTGGCCGGTGCCTACCTGGACTTCGGGCGCGAGCACCCCGCGGTCTACGAGGCGATGTTCCAGGAGCCCATCGACGCGCGGTTCGCCCGCGAGGACACCCCGCCCGAGCTGCGCGCCGGGTTCGACACCCTGGCCGAGGCCATCGGTGACGCCGACCGGGGCGCGGCGACCGAGGTGTTCTGGAGCGCCCTGCACGGCATCGGCCTGCTGGAGCGCGCCGGCCGCATGCGCCCGGGCGACCGGGCCCTACGCGTGGCCGACCTCGGGGTCCGCTTCGCCGCCGGCGCGCGGTAGTCGGCGCCGGGGCGGCCGGCCACGGGGACTGCCCCCCGTGACCGGCGTCGACCACGGCTCGACCTCGCCGAGCTACTTCACGAAGCGGCTGATGAAGTCGAGGCAGGTGCGGGCGACCTCCTCCCAGCCCGAGTCGATCGTCAAGGAGTGGCCGCGGCCGGGGATCTCGGTGAACTCGGTGGGGAAGTGCTCGTTGCGCCGCTGGGCCTCGTAGGTGGCCTCGGCGATGGCGTGGGGTGCTTGGTGGTCGAGCTCGCCGGAGACGACGAGCATGGGACCCCGGTCGTCGCGGGTCTTCTCGGCCTTCACCTCGGTGGCGGGGTTGAGGTTGGCGAAGGCCGCCTGGAAGAGAGGGATGCCGGAGCCCGCGACGTGGAACTGCTCGTAGAGCTCGCGGGCCTCGTCCTCGGACACGGCGTTGGCGAAGCCGTACCGGAACTGGTCGAAGGTCAGCGTCACCGCTCGGTGCCGGTTCGCCGGGTTCGCCAGCACGGGCGACGCCGCCTTGAGCGCGGCCACCGGGAGGGGCAGCACGCCGCGGGACGGCGCCGGGTCGACCGCGCAGGTCGCGGCCGAGAGGCCTCGTCCCGCCAGGATCTGCACGAGCACCCCGCCGAAGGAGTGCCCGATCAGCGCGGGCTTGCGGTCCAACCGCTCGATGATCATCTGCTGGTAGGCGGCGACGTCGCCGACGCTCTTGCCGGCGAACACCTCGGGGTGCGCGTGGGCCTCCTCGACCGAGAGCGGGTCGTCGGGCCAGCCCGGGGTCACGGCGACGTAGCCGGCGTCCTCGAACAGCGCCGCCCACCGGTCCCAGCTGGAGTCCAGCAACCACAGGCCGTGGACGAACACCACCGGCTGCTTGCCCGACGCGTTCGCTCGCTCGATCTCCTGCTGCTCGCCCTGCGTGGGCGAGAGCGTCGTCTCCGTCATGGGATTCCTCCTGCTGGTCGAACCGGGTGCGGTGGTCCGACCATGGACACGCGTGAGACCTTCGAGTGAGCTGGTTGCGCACGACGCTGTGCCATCCGTGCAGGACACGGCCCCGCAGCGTCTCGAGGCCGGGGACGCTCACCCCTCATCAGGAGTTGGTCACGTGCTGTCTCTGAGCATCGAGGACGTGCCCGCCCGCGATCGCGTCGACTTCCTCTACGAGACCATCTGGTCCAGCGTGCTGCCCGTCGAGATGACGTTCGCCCCGAACCCGGCGGACATCGATGTCCGGTTCCGTGTCGGGCAGGCCGGCCGCGTCAACGTCTCGTCGGCACGCTCCAGCGCGAACGCCCTCCACCGCACGCCGGCACTCGTGCGCCGCGACCACGAACCGCAGCTCTTCCTCGCCGTGCAGACCGCCGGGACGACGGTCGTCGAGCAGGGCGGCAGCCGGGCCGTGCTGCGACCCGGGGACATGACGGTCTACGACAGCACCCGCCCGTACACGGTGGAGAACCGGGAACTCACCGAGCTGCACTACGTCCGCATCCCCCGCGACGCGCTGGCCCTCCCCGATCGACGTCTGACGCCGCTGCTGGCGGTCCGGATCGGCGGGGACACCAACCCGCTCGCGCCGGCGGTCGGCTCGTTCTTCGGCACGCTCGCCACCTCGGACGCCCTCGACCACCCCGACGCCGCTCGCCGTGTGGCGGAACCCGCCATCGAGCTGATCCGGGCCATGCTCGCGGTGCACGGCGGTGCCGACCACCAGGCGCGCGCCTCGTCGGAGGGCTCCCTCGTCCTGCGGGTGACGCAGTACGTGCGCGACCACCTCCACGAGCGGGACCTCGGCCCCCACCGCATCGCCGCTGCCCACCACATCTCCGTGCGGCACCTCTACGCCGTCCTCGCGGACGCCGGTGTCGGGAGCCTGCGGGCGATGATCCAGGAGCAACGGCTCGACGCGTGCCGCCGGGATCTCCGGGACCGGCGTCACGCCCACCAGGCGGTCGCCACGATCGGGCGTCGCTGGGGATTCGTCGACCCGTCGCACTTCGGCCGGGTCTTCCGGCAGACCTTCGGATTGACCCCGGCGGAGTGGCGTCGGGGAGCCCCGACCGACGAGCGCTGACCCGTCGTCACCCGCTCGTCCGTCGGGCGTGTCGTCAGGAACTATCGCCGTAGCGTCGCGAGGGCCGCGACGAGGCGGTCGATGTCCTCGCCGGTGGTGTGGAGGTGCGGCGACAGGCGCAGCGACGAGCCACGGACGGCGGCGAAACACCCTGCGTCGCGGAGCGCGGGCACGACGTCGTCGCGGACACCGGCGGGGAGGTCCACGCCGAGCACGTGGGGCCCGCGCGGGTGGGCCACGGGCTGCAGGTCGATCCGGCCCAGACGCTCGGCGATCACGTCGGTGGTCGCGCGGAGGGCGGCGGCGATGTTGACGACGCCCCAGCTCAGGAGCTGCTCCACCGCGGCGATGGCCATCGGCGTGAGCTCGAACAGGGTGCGCTGGCCCTGGTCGAAGCGACGCGCGCCGGGCTGGTACCCGTCGCGGTACTCGGTGAGGCGGGCGAAGTCCTCGGAGCCCTCGCGCACGATCCAGTTCTCCTCGATCGGCTCCCCGTCCCGGTGCGCCGGAGCCAGCCAGAGGTAGCCACGGCCGAAGGGGCCGAGCAGCCACTTGTACCCGACGCTGACCACTGCGTCGGGCTGCAGCGCCTCCACGTCGAGCGGGACCGCACCGAGGCTCTGGCTGGCGTCGACGACCAGGCTCGCGCCCACGTCCCGCGCGCGGTCCGCGACCGCGGCGAGGTCCACCCAGGTCCCGTCGGTCCAGTGCACCTGCGGGCTGCTGATCACCGCGGTGCGCTCGTCGACGGCGTCGAGGATCGCCTCGGTCCAGGTCTGTCCGTCGGCCCGGACCACGGTGACCACCCGTGCCTCGTGACGGGTCGCGAACCGTCGCCAGGTGTACACACCCGACGGGTACTCGTCGGCGAGGACCACGACCCGGTCGCCCGGCTCGGCGCGGAGGTTGGCCGCGACCGCGGCGAACCCGTAGCTGGTCGACGGGACGAGCGCGACGCCCTCGGCGGTGCTCCCGAGCAGCTGCCCGACCAGGCCGCGCAGGGTCTCGACGTCGGTGAACCAGTCCTGCGGCCCGATCGTCCAGGGCTGGCCTCGTCGGCTCAGTGCCCGCCGACCGGCGTCGGCCACGGCGTGCAGCACCGGAGCGAGGTTCGCCGTGTTGAAGTAGGCCACCTCGTCGGGGACGTCGAACGCGGCCCGGAGGTCCGCCACGTCGCCCAGAGGGGTCGTCGGTCCGGGGGAAGAGGGCACCGACCGATCCCACCAGCGTGTTCGGCAGCACCGGAGTGGCAGGCCTGTCCACCTTGCCGCACTTCCTGCCACCCTGTCGGCGATGGAGGACCACCTGCGGATCGAGTCGGTCGCGGTCGTCGTCGACGACGGCGTGGCACCGTTCGAGCTGGGCGTGGCGTGCGAGCTCTTCGGGCTCGACCGCTCCGACCAGGGACTTCCGGTCTACGAGTTCGGCCTCGCCGCCGTCACCCCCGGGCCGGTGGCCACCACCGCGGGCTTCGCCGTCTCGGTCGCCGAGGGTCTGGACCGGGTCGGCAGCGCCGACCTCGTCGTGCTGCCCGCCGGCACCTGGACCGAGCGTGGACCCACCCCCGACCTGCGGGCCGTCCTGCACGCCGCACACGACCGCGGTGCCCACATCATGGCGATCTGTCGCGGGGCGTTCGTGCTCGCCGCGACAGGTCTCCTCGACGGCCGCCGCGCGAGCACGCACTGGCGCTGGGAGGAGCAGTTCCGCCGGCTCTTCCCGCGCGTGCACCTCGACACCGACGCGCTCTACGTCGACACCGGCGCCGTGTCGACGTCGGCCGGCACCGCCGCCGGGATCGATCTCGGCCTGCACCTCCTGCGCCGCGCCCACGGCGCCGCGACCGCCGCCGAGATCGCCCGGCGCATGGTGGTCGCCCCGCACCGCAGCGGCGGCCAGGCCCAGTACATCCGCCGGCCGATGGCCGTGGGCGCCGAGGACGCCACGCTCCAGGACACGCTGCAGTGGGCGCTCGATCGGCTCCCGGCCGTGATGACCGTCGACGAGCTCGCCGCCCACGCGAACCTCGCGCCCCGGACCTTCGCCCGCCGGTTCCACGAGACGTGTGGGACCACCCCTCACCGCTGGCTCGACGGCCAGCGGGTCGACCGCGCACGGCAGCTGCTCGAGACCACCGACCTGACCGTCGCCGCGGTCGCCGCCCGCTCCGGCTTCGGTTCCACCGACGCGCTGCGTGCCGGTTTCGCCCGACACCTGGGCACCACACCGACCCAGTACCGCCGGAGCTTCCACGTCGGGGTCGGGTAGCCGCTCCCGGCCGGTCGGCGTCCCCGGCGAGGAGGTCGCCGAGGACACCGACCGCGGGTCAGGCGATGTGCCGTCCGCTGATGGCGCGGGCGATCACGAGCTGCTGGATCTGCTCGGTGCCCTCGAAGATGTCGTAGATCTTGGAGTCGCGGTGCATCCGCTCGACGGGGTGGTCGCGGGAGTAGCCGGCGCCGCCGAGGATCTGGATGGCCCGCTCGGTGGCCCACACCGCGACGCGGCCGGCCTTGAGCTTGGACATCGAGCCCTCGCCGGCCTCGAACGCCACGCCGTTGCGGCCCATCCACGCCGCGCGCCAGACGAGCATGCGCGCCGCGTCGATCTCGGTCTTGATGTCGGCGAGCGTGAAGGCGATCGACTGGTTGTCGATGATCGGGCGCCCGAAGGTCTCGCGGCCCTTGGCGTACTCGAGGGCGTACTCGTAGGCCGCCCGCGCGATGCCGATGGCCTGCGCGCCGACCGTCGGGCGGGAGAGCTCGAAGGTCTGCATCGCCGCCGAGCCCTTCGACTTCACGCCCTCGCGGGCGCGGGCCAGGCGCTCGTCGAGCTTCTCCTTGCCGCCGAGCAGGCAGGAGCCGGGGACCTTGACGTCGTCGAGGAAGACGTCGGCGGTGTGCGACGCCCGCAGCCCCATCTTCTTGACCTTCTTGGCCGTCTCGAGGCCCGGGGTGTTCGGCGGGACGACGAACGCCGCCTGCCCACGCGAGCCGAGCGAGGAGTCGACGACCGCCTGCACGACGTGGATGTTGGCGATGCCGCCGTTGGTCGCCCAGGCCTTGGCGCCGTTGAGCGTCCACTCGTCCTTGGCCTCGTCGTACGTCGCGCGGGTGCGCATGGCCGACACGTCCGAACCGGACTCGGGCTCCGACGAGCAGAACGCCGCGACCTTGACGTCGCCGGCGTCGCCGTAGCACTGCGGGATGAACTCGACCATCTGCTCGGGCGTGCCCGACGAGAAGATGCCGGCGACGGCGAGCGTGGTGCCGAAGATCGCCATCCCGATGCCGCCGTCACCCCAGAACAGCTCCTCGTTGACGATCGGCAGGGACAGGCCGGTCTCGTCGCCCCAGAAGCTGGCCAGGGTCTCGAAGTTGTAGAGCTCGATCTTCGCGGCCTCCTGCAGGACGGGCCACGGGGTCTCCTCGCGCTCGTCCCACTCGGCGGCGGCCGGGCGGATGACGTCGGCGGCGAACCCGTGGGCCCAGTCGCGGAGGTCGGTGTGCTCCTCGGAGAGCTCCATCGAGAAGGTCATCGCGGGTCTCCCGTCACGCCGTGGGGATCGTGAACATCTTCTGCAGCGCCGTCGCGAACCCGACGTCGCCCGACACCTTGAGCTTGCGCGTCATGAACAGCGTGACCGGCGAGGCGTTGTTCGTGACCACCTTGAGGAACTGCGTGCCGTCCATCGTCAGCTCGGTGCGCGGCTCCTCGGCGAGCTGCTCGGAGACCTCGCAGGTGCCGTGCTGCATGGCGGTCTGGTAGCTGTCGCTGCCACCGTCCGCGGCGCCGGTGATGTGCCAGTGCACGACCTGGCGCTTCGCGCTCGAGCCCTTCGAGGAGTAGAACTCGGCCATCCGCCCGAAGATGGCGTCCAGCACGGGACGGCGGACGTCGGAGGACATGACGGTCTCGAGCTGGCCCTTGCGGGTGCTCTTGACCAGCCGCGCGAACAGGGAGGGATCGATGTCCTTGCCCCCGCCGTCGGCCAGGCCGTCGCGCAGGGCGTCGACCAGCTGCTCGTCGGACAACGACTTGGGGTCGACACTGCGACCCAGCTCGTTGACGTCGATCTTCTCGGGCACGGCTTCACTCCGGCGTGGTCGTGGTGTCCGGTACTGGCGGTCCCGCCAACGCGCCATACTTTACGCGCCGGTAGATACGGTGCAAGCGTGACCTCGGAGACCCCGCGCCGCCGCCTGGCCCCGGAGGTCCGCCGCCGCCAGGTGCTCGACGCCGCGGTCGCCGTGTTCTCCGAGGAGGGCTTCCACGGCGCGTCGATGGACGCCGTCGCCGCGCGGGCGGGGGTGAGCAAGCCGCTGGTCTACGCGCACGGCGGCAGCAAGGACGAGCTGTTCGCCGCCTGCCTGCGCCGCGAGGCCGAGCGGCTGCTGCGCTCGGTGCAGACGGCGGCCGGGGCGCCCGGCGAGGCACCGCTGGTGCGCCTGCGCCGGGCCCTGCGCGCCTTCTTCCACGCCCTGACCATGCAGCGCGCGGGGTGGACCGTGCTCTACCGGCAGGCGTCGACGGGGCCGTTCGCCGGCGAGGTCGACGCCCTGCGCCGGCGCATCGTCGAGCAGGCCGCCGACCTGATGGCCGGCGGCCTGGGGGTGCCCCGCGCGGTGGCGCTGCCCTACGCGCACACCGTCGTCGGTGCTGCCGAGGGCCTCGCGGACTGGTGGCTCACCGACCCCGACGCCGGCGAGGCCGCCCGGACCGACCCCGACGTCGAGCCCGCCGACGTGCTCGCCGACATGCTGGTCGCCGTCGTCGGGCCCGGGCTCGACGCGCTGACCGGCGGTGCCATCGGGGTGTCTGCGACCGTCTCGGACGAGCGCTAGACGGGCGGATACGGCGCGATCGACGCCCACGCCGCTCAGGAGCAGCGAGGGCGCCGATCCGGTGGTGAGCGGGTGGTCAGCGGCTGGTCGGCGCCCTGTGGTGCCCCCGCGTGAGCGCGTTCGCGACGACGGGGGACAGCGGGCGCGTCGGGCGCGGCGACAATTCGGGCGTCGCGTCCGTGGCGGAGTCGGTGGGCTCGTCGGTCTCGGCGGGCACGGTCGGGGCCTCGATCTCGATCCACCCGGGCGCGAGCTCGGTGAACCGGACGTTCGGCACGCCGAGCGCGTTCGCCAGGTGCCGTCCGGCCTCCTGGGCGTCCTCCCAGATCTGGGCGGGGCGCAGGTGGACCGTGAAGCGCAGCGGCGGGCCGAGGTGGATCGCCGTGAGGTCGGGGACGACCAGGGTGGCGCCGCTGGGCGAGTGGACCTTCTCGGCCAGCCGGCCGCGGATCGCGGCGGCGCGCCACAGCTGGCGGACCTCGTGCTCCCGGAACAGGATCTCGGCCCACCTCCGGTCCCGGCGGGGGCCGCGCGTCCCCGGTTCGGGTCGGGCGCTCGCGATCAACGTCATGGTGGCCTCCCGACCTCGCGGACCGCCGGGGCGGCCTGTTCTCGCTGCTCAGGAGCCTGCTCGCGGGAGAGCCACGCCACGAGGGAGCGCTCCCCCGAGCGGCGGGGGCTGTCCCCCGGGACGGGGAGGGCACGCCCCCACTCAGCCCCCGCCCACTCAGCCCCCACTCAGCGCCCGAGCCGGCCCCGGAGCTCGTCGCAGGTGCGCAGGGCGGCCTGGGCGGCGACGCGCAGGTCGCGGGTCACGCCGGGGTGGGCGAGGCGGAGCTGCCAGTACCCCCGCTCCGCGGCGACGGCCTCGCGCAGGGCGGCCGGGTCGGCGGTCGACGGCAGCCCGAGGCGCCGGTGGGGCGCGTCGCCGTCGCCGCCCCACAGGCGCTCCGCCCGTTCCTGGTCGGCGGGCGCCAGGCGGAGCGGGTGGGCGAGCAGCTCGACCTCGACCAGCGCGTGGGTCCCGACCCGCAGGCCCTCGAGCCGGTGGCGCAGCCGGTCGGTGCGCGGGTCGCGCGGGACGTCGCGCGGGACGTCGCGCAGGAGGAGCTCCAGGGCCTCGACGGCGGTGCGCGCCCGCAGCACCTCGGAGCGGAGCACGAGGCGGCGCTCGACCGCGGCCGCCGACCACCCCAGCGACCCCGCGGGCACCAGCGCGTGGGGCAGGGGCGGGCGCGGGATGTGCCCGGTGCCGGTGAGCACCACGATCCCGTCGGGTCGCGCATCGTCGACGATGACCGCCCCGCGCGCGAGGTGGTCGCCGATCATCGCCCTCAGGGTCACGCCGGGTGCCAGGGCGGCGCCGGAGCGGACGGTCAGGCGCAGCGGGCCCTCCAGCCGCGCGCGGACCTCCGCGACCCGCGCGCCCGGTGGTGCCGCCGCGGGCCACACGCCCCGGGCCTCGTCGAGGATCTCGCGCACCCGGTCGAGCAGCACCTGCCCCGCCGACGGCGGGCCGGGCGGGACCGCGCGCAGGGGCGCGCGGGGGGCCGGGACCGCGGCCAGCGGCGTGAGCGCGGTGACCGGCTCCCGGCGGGGCTGCGGCATCGTCGGCGCGGGCGCCGTGGGGCCCGGGTCCTCGTCGGCGGGCTCGTCGGGCGGTTCGTCGACGGCGGGCGTCCCGGCCGCGGGCTCCTCGGCGGGCTCCTCCGTGGCGGGCTGCTCGCCCGCGGGCTCCTCGACGGGCTCCTCCGTGGCGGGCTGCTCGCCCGCGGGCTCCTCGACGGGCTCCTCCGCGGCCGGCTCCTCGGCCACCGGCTCCCCAGCGGCCGGCTCCCCAGCTGCCGGCTCCCCCGCGGCCGGCTCCCCAGCGGCCGGCTCGTCAACGGCCGGCTCGTCGTCGACCGGCTCGTCGTCGACCGGCTCAGCCGACTCGGGTGGCCCGGGCTCGCCGGTCGTCGGCTCGTCGGGCTCGCCAGGCCCTGCTGCCTCCGCCGCGCCCGGCTCACCACCCGGCGCCTCGTCGGGCAGGCGGTACACCGTCGTGGTCGCGGTGGCGGAGACCGCCGACGCCGGGAAGGCGTCCAGCGTGAACCCCGTCAGCGTCAGGGTGCGGGAGTCCAGGAGCGAGGGCCCGAGGACCTCGGTCCCGTCCTCGACCGGCGGCTCGGGCTCCGGCAACGGCGACGGTGCCGGAGCCGGAGCCGCCTCGGCAGGCCCGGACCGGTCGGCCGGCCCGACCGGCACCCGCCCCTCGACGGTGGTGCCGCGCCCGGGCGCCGCGTCGAGGCTGATCGTGCCGCCGGCGCGCCGGAGGCGGGTGCGCAGGTTGCGCAGCCCCGCGCCCGCCCCGGCCGACGTCGCGGGGTCGAAGCCGGGGCCGTCGTCGGTGACCCGGAACTGCAGCACGCCCTCCGCCTCGCCGACCCACACCGTCACCGCCGCCCCCGGCGCGTGCTTGCGGGCGTTGTTCACCGCCTCCAGGCAGCAGAAGTAGACGGCCGTCTCGACCTCGGGGGCGAAGCGCCGGTCGTCGGCGAGCTCCGAGGTCAGGCGGACCGGGGGCTCGGCGCCGTGGAGGTCGGCGGCCAGCGCCGGCACGACGCCGCGCTCGGAGAGGACGAGCGAGGAGACGCCGGTGGCGGTCTCGGCGAGCGTCGCCTCCGTCGTCGCGACCCGCTCGAGGGCGTCGGCGAGCCGCTCGCGCGCCGTCTCGAGGCGCCCGGCGCGCAGGTGGTGTTCGACGAGGCCGAGGCCCAGCCGCAGCGACACGAGGTGGTGCTGGGCGCCGTCGTGCAGGTCGCGCTCGATGGTGCGCCGTTCGTGGTCCATCTCGGCGACGACCTGGCGGCGCGAGGCCGCGATCTGCTCGGCGTGGGAGACGGCGGCGCGCAGCTGGCGCTCGAGGTCGATGCCGAGCCGGCCGGCCTCGAGCACCGGGCTGAGGCTGTCGGCGACGTCGGCGAGCAGCCGCCGGCGCTCGGCGTCGAGGCCGGCGCCCGCCCCGCGGTCGACGGCGAGCGTGCCGATCCGCTCGTCGCCGCGACGGACCGTCACCTCGAGCCCCTCGTCCGCGGTGCCGTCGTCCGTGTCCTCGTCCTCCGAGCCCGCCGCGGCCCAGCGGTAGGTGCGGTCGCGCAGGCCGGGCCGGGTGACGGTCAGCCGGCACCAGCGCGCGCCGAGCCCGACGCCGACGGCCTCGGCGATCGCCGCGACGTCCGGGCCCTCCTCGTCACTCGGGCCGGTGAGCGCGACGATCCCGGCGAGCGCGCTGTAGGGGGTGGGGCGCCGGCCGTAGAGCAGCTGGTCGACGACCCGCTCGATCCGCGCCGAGAGCACCGGGAACAGCGCCGCCCCGACGACGACCGCGAGCACCAGCGCGGCCGCCTCGCCCACGACTCCGGCCAGGGCGGCCTGGGTCACCGCGACCGTGCCGCCCGCGACGACGACAAGCACCGCCACCGCCAGGCCGCGCCCGAAGCGCCGTTCCGCCGACCAGAGCCGGGCACGGTCGGCGGCGATCAGCACGGCGACGGCGATCGCCACCGACGCGACCCGCGAGCTCCAGAACAGGGGCCCGGTGGGGGCGTCGGCGCCCTGCGCGGTGGGGTCGACCAGCTCGAGCCCCCCGCGCCCGAGCACCAGCAGGACCGCGGTCATCACCCCGAGCACGGCCGTCGTCACCGCCGCGGCGAGGAGGACGCTGACGACGAGCCGTACCTGCGTGCGCTGCTCGGCCCCGAGCCGGCCGGAGCGCTGCCGGTGGGTGAGCGCGAGCAGGCCCGCGCCGGGCACGACCGCGCCGAAGAACAGCACGCAGCTCACCGTGTGCGGCAGCAGCGCCGTCCCGACCCCGACCACGAGCAGCAGCGCGCTCCCGCCGGCGACCACGAGGCGCCCGCTCGCGGTCCCCGCGTCGACGCCCGGACGGCCGGTGGGGTGCAGGAGGAGCGCGACGACGTAGGCCAGGCACGCGACGCCGTGCAGGACGACCTGGTGCACCCCGCCGATCTCGACCCCGACCGCCTCGCGCGCCGCGGCCGCCGCCGCGTGGGCCTGCAGGTTGAACGCGCCCGCCGACCCGACCAGCGCCACCACCAGCCAGCGCGCGACCCACCAGCGCGGGGCGCGGCGCAGCAGGGCGACGGCGAGGACGATCGCGGCGAGGCTCAGGACGTAGTCGACGACGGCCTGCCCGCCGGGCTCGCTGCGCGCGGTGGCATCGGCGATCGCTCGGGCCCAGCTCCCCGGGTCGGCGGCCGGATCGGCGAGCCCGGGGACGACGGGGGCGAGGGCGACCACCGCACCGAGACCCAGCCACGCCAGCGCGAACAGCGAGGTCAGACCCAGGAGCACCGCCCACGCGAGCGTGGCCGGGCGTGGCCCGCCGCCGGTCCGCGCCGGTGCCGTCGCCTCGGCGGGGGCGGCCGTCGCGGTCACGGCCGGCTCCCGACGACGTCGGGCTCGATCACCGGCTCGAGCGCGTCGGGGACGGACGCGACGAGGCGCAGGCGTCCGTGGTCACGTTCCACGTGGAGCCGGCCCCCGAGGGCGGCGAGGCGGTCGGCGTCCTCGGACACCGCGGCGCGCAGCTCGTCGACCCCCTCCTCGCCCCCGTCGTCGACCGCGCCCACCAGCACCGCCAGCCGGCCGTCCTCGTGGGTCAGCACCGCCTCCACCGGACCCTCGCCGGCGCGCTCCGCGAGGTGGGCGAGCGCGGCGGCGGCGACGTAGTAGAGCCCCGACTCCACCTCCCACGCGAGGCGCTCGGGCAGCCGCCCGACGATCGAGGTGGCGCGGGGCAGGTCGGCGGCCATCTCTTCCAGCGCGCCGACGGGACCCTGCGCGGTCAGCACCGTCGGGTAGACGCCGCGCACGACGACGCGGAACCGGTCGATGAGGTCCTCGAGGCCCTCCAGCGCGCGGGTCAGTGCGGGCCCCGCGGTGTCGGCGTCGTCGGCGTCGAGCGCGACGCGGGCCTCGTCGAGCGCCGCGCGCAGGGCCTCGAGGCGGTCGGTCGTGAGGTGCGCGAGCTCGGTGACCAGGCGCCGGCGCTCGGCGTCGCGGGCGCGGGTGAGGCGGCGGCGGGACGCGGTGAGCTCGCGGCCCAGGTCGTCGGCCCGCGCCACCCGCGCGGCGAGCCGGGCGTTGAGGTGCGCGCCGCGGACGAGCAGGCCCGCGCCGGCCGCGACGTCGCGCGCGAGGCGCCGGTCCGCGGGCGTGATCGCCTGCCCCGGTTTCTCGAGCACGAGCACCGCGCGCAGCACGTCGCCGGTGCGCACGGGCACGGCGTGGTCGACCTCGGGGCGGGCGAGCAGGGCGGCGAGGTCGGGGACCGGGTCCGCGCGGCCGTGCCCCGGGACCGGCGCGAGCCCGTCGTCGACCGCGAGCCAGATCGCGGCCCGCCGCGCCCGGGTGCCGTCGGCGAGGACCTGGGCGAGCCCCGCCAGGGCGGCCTCCAGCGACTCCTCGCCGCTGCGGGCGCCGGCCGCGGCGAGGGCGGCGTACGGCGAGACCGGCCGGGGGTCGAGGCGGGCGGCGAGGCGCTCGAGCGCCGGGCCCCCGAGCCGCAGGACGGCGACGGCGACCGCCGCCCCGAGGAACGGCGCCCACACCGTCGCGGGCCCGGGCGGCAGCAGCAGCGCCGACGCGGTGACCACGGCCCCGAGCACGAGCACCACGACACCGGCGGTGATCAGGGGCCGAGCGAGGTGGGCGCGGCCGGGCGCGGCACCGACCGTGCCCGCCGTCCCGTCCATCGCGCCCCTCCCCCGGCGTGAGGCTAGGGCGCCCGAGGGGCGGGTCAAGGGCTCGTCGCCCCGCGCCCCGCCCTCAGCCGTCCTCGCGCTGCGCGCGCAGGTAGGTCAGGACCGCGAGCACGCGACGGTGGTGGGCCGCCGTGTCGGCCTGCAGCCCGAGCTTGTCGAAGATGCTCGCGATGTGCTTCTCGACGGCCTTCGGCGTCACGAACAGCTGGCCGGCGATGCCGTTGTTCGAGCGGCCCTCGGCCATCAGCCGCAGCACGTCGACCTCGCGCTCCGACAGCGCCGCGATGAGGCCCTTCCGGTCGCCCTGCGGCTTCTCGACCAGCCGTTTCGCCAGCACCGGCTCGATGACGATCTCGCCGCTGTCGATCCGGGTCAGCGTGTCGGACAGGACGTCGACGCTGCCGACCTTCTCCTTGAGCCGGTAGCCGACGCGCTCGGTGCCGATGCCCAGGATGCGCATGAGGTAGTGCGACTCGGCGTAGTGCGAGAGGAAGAGCAGCCCCATGTCGGGGTGGAGCGCGCGGAGGCGCTCGGCGGCGGTGAGGCCGCCGTCGGGCTCGGGGGGCATCCGGATGTCGAGGATGGCGACGTCCACCGGCTCGGTGGCGAGCAGCCGGACGATGGCGTCGCCGTCGGCCACCGAGCCGACGATCTCGTGGCCCGCGGCCTCGAGCAGCATCTGCAGGCCCTCGCGGAAGAGGGCGCCGTCCTCGGCCAGGGCTACGCGCACGGGATCCTCGCCGTCACCACGGAGCCCGCGGCCCCCACGTCGGTCCGCCCGCCGAGCGAGCGCGCGGTCTCCTGCAGGCGCCCGGTGGCGTCGGGCTCCACGCCGGTCACCGCGAGGACCAGCTCGTCGCCCTCGCGGCTGATGGCCACCTCGACCGCGGGCGCCCCGACGGGCAGCGCGGCGAGGCACTCGGCGAGCGCGAAGTACGTCGCCCCCTCGAGGGCCGTGCCGAAGCGCTCCTGGGAGTCGACGATCGCGACCGGGGCGTCGGTGTGCTCGGCGACCTGGCGCAGCGCCGGCCCGAGGCCGGCCTCGTCGAGCAGGGGCGGGTAGAGCTTGCCGGCGAGGTTGCGCAGTTCCTCGAGGACGGCGTGCAGCTCGTCCTGGACCTCGCCGATGCCGTCGGCGAGCGCGGGGTCCTCGCAGCGGTGGCTCATGAGGCCCAGGCGCAGGGCGAGCGCCGAGAGCCGCAGCGCGGGCCCGTCGTGCAGCTCGCGCTCCAGCCGCATGCGCTGGTGCCAGGCGTCGTCGGGGCCGCCGGGGAGGACCGTGGGGAGCGGGTCCGGTGCCATGAGGACAGCGTGGCGCGTCGCGCACCGCGCGTGAGGGGTGCCCACCCGAGAGCGAGGTGGGGTTTACCCCCTTGCCCTGCCGCTCCCGCGACCGTCCGCGACCGGATCGGCCTCCTCGCTGATCCTTCGGCCCATCGTCCTCGGCTTTCTCGGCGACAGTCGTTACGATCCGTAGCAACAGCGGGAGGAGGCACCCCGTGTACAGCCTCGGTGTGGACATCGGGACGACCTTCGTGGCGGCCGCGATCGCCCGGGACAAGGTCGAGATGTTCAGCCTGGGCGACCGGTCGGTGGCCACCCCCGCCCTGGTCTACCTGCGCGAGGACGGGTCGCTCATCACCGGCGACGCCGCCGCCCGCCGCGCGGTCAGCAACCCCGACCGGCTCGGGCGCGAGTTCAAGCGACGCCTCGGCGACCCCACGCCGGTGATGCTCGGGGGCACGTCGCAGCCGGTCACGACCCTGCTCGCGGCGCTGCTGCGCGACGTCCTCACCAAGGTCACCGACACCGAGGGTGGCAAGCCCGACCGCGTGCTGCTGACCCACCCCGCCAACTGGGGGCCCTTCCGGCGCGGCCTGTTCGAGGAGGTGCCGTCGCTCGCGGGCCTGGACAACCCGCCGACCGTCACCGAGCCCGTCGCGGCCGCCGCGCACTACGCCTCCTCGCACGAGCTGCGCGAGGGCGAGGTCCTCGCGGTCTACGACCTCGGCGGCGGCACCTTCGACGCCACCGTGCTGCGCGCCCGCGACGGCGGCGTCGACATCCTGGGCTCGCCGGAGGGCATCGAGCGCCTCGGCGGCGTCGACTTCGACGAGGCCGTGCTCGCCCACGTCAACCACGTCTCCGGCGGGGCGCTCGACGACCTCGACCTCCGCGACACCCAGACCTCGGTCGCCCTCGCCCGCCTGCGCCAGGACTGCGTGCTGGCCAAGGAGGCGCTCTCGGTCGACACCGAGACCGTCGTGCCGGTCTTCCTGCCCGGGCGCCACTTCGACGTGACGATCACCCGCGCCGAGTTCGAGGACATGGTCCGCGCGCCGCTCGAGTCGACGGTCGGCGCGCTGACCCGCACCCTGCGCTCGGCCCACGTCGACCCCGCGGAGCTCAGCGCGGTCCTGCTCGTCGGCGGGTCGTCGCGGATCCCGCTGGTCGCGGAGATGGTGGCGGCCGAGATCGGGCGACCGACCCTCGTCGACACCCACCCCAAGTACGCGGTGGCCCTGGGCGCCGCGACGCTCGCCGCCGCCGAGAGCGGCGGCCGCCCGGGCGCGGCCCCGTCCCGCCCGGCGCGGGCCGTCAGCGGTGCCGCCGGTGCCGGGGCGGCCGCCCGTCCCCGCACCGGCCCGCTGCCCGCCCAGACCGCCCAGCCCGCCGCCACCGCGGTCGCCCCGGTCGCCCCGGTCGCCCCGCCGCCGGAGGGCGCCACCACCACGATCAGCGCGAGGTCGCCCGGCAGCTCCCCGACCACCGAGCCCCGGCGCGACGCCGGCGGGACACACGAGCCCGCCGTCGACGAGACCCCGACCGGCCCGATCGCCGTGCCCGCCGTGCCCGCGGGCCGCGGCGGCGGGTCCGGCGCCGGGACCCCGCCGCCGCGGCGGCCGGGCGGCCCGGGCGGCGGCGACCGGCGCCGGGCCCTCGCGCTCCTCGCCGGCGTGCTCGTCGTCGCGGTGCTCGTGGGCGTCGCGGTCGCGGGGTACCGGCTGCTCGGGGGCAGCACGCGGCAGTCGGAGGCGGCCGAGGCCCCGGTGCCGACGCAGATCGTGCCGAGCGTCCCGATCCCCACCCTGGGCACGCCGATCCCGGTCGGCACGACGCCCGGGTACGCGCAGGTCTCGCCGAACGGCCGGCTGGTCTACGTCGCCAACCGGGCGGCCGGCGTCGTCACCGTCGTCGACACCTCGGTGAACGCGGTGACCGCCACCATCCCGATCACCTCGGGGCCCCCGCAGTACGTCACCTTCGCCCCGGACGGCCGGCGGGTCTACGTCAGCGTCTTCGACGACGCCCGCACCATCGCCGCGGTCTCGGTGCTCGACACCACGACCAACCAGGTCGTCGCCACCATCCCCGTCCGCACCCGGCCCTTCGCCGCCGCGGTGACGCCCGACGGGTCGCGGCTCTGGGTGCCGAACCACGACTCCGGCTCGATCTCGATCATCGACACGGCGTCGAACACGCTGGTCCGCGACGTGCAGGTCGCCCCCAACCCGCACTGGGTGGAGTTCTCGCGCGACGGCACGCGGGCCTACACCGCCAACCACGAGTCGAACCTCGTGTCGGTCCTCGACACCGCCACCTCCGCCGTCGTCGCCGAGGTCCCGGTGGGCACGAGCCCGCACAGCGTCGCCGTCCACCCGACCCGCCCGCTCGTCGCGAACGTCAACTACGACAGCGACGAGGTCACGATGATCGACACCACCACGAACACGGTCGTCGCGCGGGTCCCGGTCGGGGCGAAGCCGCAGGAGATCACGTGGGCGGCCGACGGCCGCTTCGCCTACGCGGTCGACAACCGCAGCAACACCGTCTCGGTGATCGACGCCGGGACGATGGCCGTCACCGCGACCCTGCCGACCCCGCCCGGCCCGAGCAGCATCGCCGTCACGCCGGACGGGCGCACCGGCTACGTGTCGACGATCCAGGGCGGCGTGCTCGCGGTGCTCGACCTGACCTGAGGCCGTCTCTCCGGCGACACGCCGATCGCGGTTTCTCGCGAGGTATCGGGCGGGCGCTAGAGAGGCCCATACGCTCCGAGGAACCGCTCCTCGGAGGTGGGCATGGACCCCGTCCGCAACCCGTACGCCCCCGGCGCGGGCCAGCGCCCGCCCGAGCTGGCCGGGCGCGACCGCGAGATCGACGCCTTCGACGTCGTCCTGGAACGGGTGGCGCGCGGGCGCCCGGAGCGCAGCCTCGTGCTGACCGGGCTGCGCGGGGTGGGCAAGACGGTGCTGCTCGGCGAGCTGCGGTCGATGGCGGTGCGGGCCGGGTGGGGCGCGGGCAAGCTCGAGGCCCGCCCGGACGCCGACCTGCGCCGGCCCCTGTCCGCGGCGCTGCACCGGGCCGTGCGTGACCTCGCGGTCCACCACCGCGCCCCCGACCGGGTCGAGGAGACCCTCGGCGTGCTCAAGGCGTTCGCGCTCAAGGCCACGCCGTCCGACGCCAAGATCAAGGACCGCTGGCAGCCGGGCATCGACGCGCCGGTGCGCCCCGGCCGCGCGGACTCCGGCGACATCGAGATCGACCTCGTCGAGCTGTTCGGGGTGTGCGCCGAGCTGGCCGCCGACGTCGGGGTCGGCATCGCGCTGCTCATCGACGAGATGCAGGACCTGCGCGTCGACGACGTGTCCGCGCTCTGCGCCGCCTGCCACGAGCTCTCGCAGTCCGGCGCGCCGCTCGTCGTCGTCGGCGCCGGGCTGCCGCACCTGCCCGCGGTGCTCTCGGCGTCGAAGTCCTACTCCGAGCGGCTCTTCCGCTACGCGAACATCGGTCAGCTCGACCGCGCCGACGCCGACCTCGCCCTCACCGTGCCCGCCAAGCGCGAGGACGCCGAGCTCACGCCCGCCGCGCTCGACGCCCTCTACGAGGTCTCGGGCGGCTACCCCTACTTCGTGCAGGCCTACGGCAAGGCGGCCTGGGACGCGGCGGTGCAGAGCCCCATCGACGCCGACGACGTGCGCATGGCCGCGCCGGAGGCGGGCGCGGAGCTGGCGGTGGGCTTCTTCGGCTCCCGCTACGAGCGCGCGACGCCGGCCGAGCGGGAGTACCTGCAGGGCATGGCGGAGCTCGCCGAGGGCCGCGACGAGCCGGTGACGACGGCCGCGCTGGCCAAGCACCTCGAGCGCAAGCCCTCGTCGCTCTCGCCGGCGCGCGACAGCCTGCTGCGCAAGGGCCTGGTGTTCTCCGCCGAGCGCGGCTGGATCGCGTTCACCGTCCCGCACTTCGGGCGCTTCCTGCTGGGCCGTGACTGAACCGCTCCTACTCCGGACGAGTGAACTGTGCGGGGTGCGGTAACACCGTCCGCGGGGCGTCCGACATCCCCGGCGAGCCCCGTGGCGCTGCCGGACCCCCGACCTGGCAGGGCCACGGGGCCTTCCACGTTCCGGGCCCTGTCCGGCCCCTGGTCCGGCCCCTGAGCTGTTCGTCAGCTCCGGTGAGGGCATCCGGCCCTGCGCCCCGGCCCGTCCGGGCCTCCCCGTACGATCCCGGCGTGTCGGATCCCAGGCTGGAGATCCAGATGCTCCACGACCGCGTGATGGTCGCCCCCGTCCAGGGCGAGGGTGAGCGGCGCAGCAGTGGGGGCATCGTGATCCCGGCGACCGCCCAGCCCGCCAAGCGTCTGGTCTGGGGCGAGGTCTACGGCACGGGTCAGCACGTCCGCAGCGTCGCGGTGGGCGACCGGGTGCTCTACGGCCAGGACGACCACTTCGAGGTCGACGTGTCCGGGCGCTCCTTCGTCGTGCTCCGCGAGCGCGACCTGCACGCGGTCGCGAGCGCGACCACCGAGTCGACGAGAAGTTCGAGCGGGACGGGGCTGTACCTGTGAGCTCATCCGGCGGGCGCACGCCCGAGGAGACCACCGTCGACACCGACGGGGCGGTCCGGGACGACGAGCCGTCGGGCGCGCTCGACGAGCCCACCCGCGCGATGGCGGAGGACCCGGCAGCGCCCGCCGAGCCGGCCGCGACGACCGACCCCGAGCGCACCGCGTGGATCCCGGTGACCGACGAGGCGTCGGGCGGGAACGGGACGCCCCCCGGTCACGGGGCGCACGAGTCGTCCGACGGCGGGCGCCGCCGCCCCCTGCTCATCGGCGCGGCCCTGGTCGGCCTGCTCGCCGTGCTCTACGTCGGCGACCTGCTCTTCTCCTCCACCGACGTGCCGCGCGGGGTGGCCGTCGCCGGGGTCGAGATCGGCGGCATGAGCAAGCCCGAGGCCGAGGAGGCCCTGCGCACCCAGCTCGCCGGGCGCGCCGCCGAGCCGGTGGCCCTCCAGGCCGGCCCGAGCAGCGCCACCCTCGACCCGCGCGCCGCGGGCCTCGAGCTCGACGTCGAGGGCACCATCGCCCGCGCCGGGGAGCAGCCCTTCAACCCGTGGACGCGCCTGACCTCGCTGTTCGGCACCCGCGACGTCGCGCCGGTCTCGCGGGTCAACGGCTTCGCGCTCGGGCAGGCGCTCGACGCCGTCCGCCCGCAGCTCGACCGCCCCGTCGCCGAGGGCACGATCCGCTACGAGGGCCTCGAGCCGGTCGCCGTCCCGTCGGTGCCGGGCTCCGTCGTCGACGGGGCCACGGCGGGCCAGGCCGTCATCGACCACTGGCTCGACCCGGCGCCGGTGGCGCTGCCGGTCACCGAGACGCCGGTGACGGTGACGCCCGAGGGCATCCAGCGCGCCATCGACGGCTTCGCCCGCCCGGCCGTGGCCGGGCCGCTGACGGTCGTCGGCGACGCGAAGAACGCCACGGTCACCACCCGCGCGATCACCTCGTTCGTCCGCTTCACCCCGGACGGCCAGGGCGGGCTCACGCCCGGCATCGACCAGCCGGCGGCCATCGCGGCCGTCGAGCCGCAGCTCTCGACCACCGAGGCCGAGCCCAAGGACGCGACGCTCGCGTTCACCGGCACCACCGCCGAGGTCGTGCCCGCGGTCGTCGGCCGCGAGATCGACTGGCCGCGCACGTTCAGCGGCGTCGTCGAGGCGCTCGGACGTCCCGACGGCGAGGCACCGCCGGTGTTCACCCCGCCGCTCACGCCCCCGGGCGCCGAGCCGGTCGCCCCGCCGCCCCCGACCGGGCGCGCGATCAACGCCGTCTACACGACCACCCCGCCGCGGGTGACCACCGAGTCGCTGCAGGCCCTCGGCCCCGCCGAGATCATCGGCGAGTTCACCACCCGCGGCTTCAAGCCCGACTCGGGCCAGAACATCCGCCGCGTCGCCGAGATCGTCAACGGTCAGGTCATCGCGCCGAACTCGGTGTTCAGCCTCAACGAGGCCTCGAGCCCCCGCAACGAGGCCAACGGCTTCGTGCCCGCCGGGATCATCGACGACGGGGCCCCGGGCCGCGGCGTCGGCGGCGGCGTCTCCCAGTTCGCCACGACGCTCTACAACGCGGGCTACTTCGCCGGCCTCGACGACGTGGCGCACCAGGAGCACAGCTACTACATCAGCCGCTACCCGGCAGGACGCGAGGCGACGGTCTTCGAGGGCTCGATCGACCTCAAGCTCGGCAACGACGGGCCCACCCCGGTCTACATCCGCACGCAGTGGACCCCGTCGTCGATCACGGTGCAGCTCTACGGCATCAAGCGCTTCGACGTGACCTCGGAGCCCGGGCCGCGCAGCAACCCGATCCCGCCGGGCACGCGCGATCTCGGCGGCAACCCGGAGTGCACCGCCTCGCAGGGCTCCGAGGGCTTCACGATCACCGACACCCGGGTCCTGCGTGACGTGCGTACCGGCGAGGTCCGCCGGGAACCACGCACCGTGCGCTACGAACCCCAGCCCACCGTCACCTGCAACGGCCAGTGACCGCGGCCGCCGGCTCTCCCGACTCGACCGACTCCCACGGCTCCGGCGGCACCGCCGGTCGGGTCCGTGACTCCGTGCAGGGCGACGGTGAGGGCGAGGCCCCGCACCGCGCCGTCGAGCTGCTCGGACGCGTGGGCCTCGCCGGCTACGGCCTGGTCCACCTGCTCATCGGCGTGATCGCCGTCCAGATCGCGGTACGCGGCGGCGGGCAGGCCGACCAGCAGGGCGCCGTGGCCGCCCTCGCCGCCGAGCCCTTCGGCTTCGTCGTGCTCATCGTCATCGTCGTCGGCCTCGTCGCCTTCGGGATCTGGCAGGGCCTCGCCGCCGCCACCGGGTTCCGCTGGGCCACCGGGTGGGCCCGCACCCAGCGCCGCATCGCGGCCGGCGCGACCGCGGTCGGCGTCCTGTTCGTCGCCCTCGTCGCCGTCCAGCTCCTGGTCACGGGGTCCTCGGGGTCGAGCAGCGGCGGGTCGCAGCAGACGACGGCCGGGCTGCTCGCGCTGCCCGGCGGCCGGTTCATCGTCTTCGGCGTCGCGCTGGTGGTGCTCGTGATCGCCGGGGCGACGGCGTGGACGGGGATCCGCGGCTCGTTCGCCGAGGACCTCGCCTGGTCGCGGTTGCCGAGCGCCCTGCAGAAGCCCGTGTACTGGCTCGGCATCGCCGGGCACGTGCTGCGCGCGATCGCGTTCGCGGTGATGGCGGTGCTGTTCGGTGTCGCCGCGGTGCGCGCCGACCCGGGACAGGCCGGCGGGCTCGACGCGGCGCTCAAGACCCTGGCGGCCCAGCCCTTCGGTCCCTGGCTGCTGATCCTCGTCGCGCTCGGCTTCGTGTCGTACGGGGTGTACTGCGGCGCCGACGCCTGGGCCCGCCGCATCTGAGGGTCAGGCGCAGCGCTCCCGCAGCGCCATCGCGTCGAACGGTGCGTGCACCTTGACGTCGTTGTCGAAGTAGACGACGACGTCGCGGCCCGCCGGTGCCTGCGGCGGCGGGTCGTCGGGGGCGACGGTGTCCTCGGTCGGCGTCGCCGCGTCGGCCGCCCAGGCCCGGATGCGCGCCGCCCACGCGTCGAGCGCCGCCGCGGAGTAGCCGCTGGCGTAGAGCTCGGTGTCGCCGTGCAGGCGGACGTAGACGAGGTCCGCGGTGACGTCGTCGAGGCGCGGGAACGTGCCGGCGGTGTCGGCGACGACGAGCGCGACCCCGTGCCGGCGCAGCTGGGCGACGAACGCGGGGTCGCGGAAGCTCGGGTGGCGCACCTCCATCGCGTGCCGCAGCGGGCGGTCGGCGTCGGTCTCGGTGCACGGCTCCGGGACCTTGTCGGTGTGGCCCGCCGCCAGCGCGGCCGCCTCGGTGGTGGTGTGCGGCAGCAGGCGCAGGAAGTCCTCGACGCGCTCGGCGTCGTAGCCGAGGTTCGGCGGCAGCTGCCACAGGACGGGCCCGAGCTTCGCGCCGAGCGCGAGCGGGCCGGAGGCGAAGAAGTTGGCCAGCCCCTCCTCGACGCCGCGCAGCTTCTTCAGGTGCGTGACGAAGCGCCCGCCCTTGACCGCGAACACGAAGTCGTCGGGCGTGCGCTCCGCCCACGTGCGGTAGCTCGAGGCGCGCTGGAGGCTGTAGAACGAGCCGTTGATCTCGACGCTGTCGAGGCGCTCGGCGAGGTAGGTCAGCTCACGACGCTGGACCAGGCCCTCCGGGTAGAACACCCGCCGCCAGGGCGGGTAGATCCATCCGGAGGTCCCGATCCGCACGCTCATGTGAGCGGAATTCCCGGTCCCGGCCGGGAATTCCGCTCACGTGCGGATCAGAATGCCGCGACGTCCAGCTCCATGATCGAGTTGTCGGCGCCCTCGACGATCGTGCGGCGGCTGGAGAGCTCGGGCAGCACCGAGCGGGCGAAGAAGCGCGCCACCGCGATCTTGCCCTCGTAGAAGGCCTGGTCGCGGCCCGTGACGCCGGCGTCGAGCGCCGCGCCCGCGACCTCGGCGCCGCGCAGCAGCAGCCACCCGACGAGCAGGTCGCCCATGCTCATGAGGAACCGGACCGCGTGCTGCCCGACCTTGTAGAGGTTGGTGACGTCCTCCTGCGACGAGGTCAGGAACCCGACCATCGTCCCCAGCATCGCCTGGACGTCGCCGAGCGCCGTCGCGAGCAGCGCGCGCTCCTCCTTGAGCCGCCCGTTGCCGCCCTCGGCGTCGAGGAACGCCTGGACCTGGCCGGCGACGTGCATGAGCGCCTGGCCGTTGTCCCGGACGATCTTGCGGAAGAAGAAGTCCTGCGCCTGGATCGCCGTGGTGCCCTCGTACAGCGAGTCGATCTTGGCGTCGCGGATGTACTGCTCGATGGGGTAGTCCTGCAGGTACCCCGAGCCGCCGAGGGTCTGCAGCGACCCGATGAGCTGCTCGGTGGCCCGCTCCGACCCGACGCCCTTGACGATCGGCAGCAGCAGGTCGTTGACCTTCTCCGCCAGCGCGATCTCCTCGGCGCTGACCGCGCCACGGTCGGCCTCCGGTGCCTCGCCGAACCGCACGACGTCCTGGTAGGTCGACGTGAACGTGTACACCGAGCGCATGCCCTCGGCGTACGCCTTCTGCAGCATGAGGCTGCGGCGCACGTCGGGGTGGTGGGTGATGGGCACGCGCGGAGCGGTCTTGTCGGTCTGCTTGGTGAGGTCGGCGCCCTGGATGCGCTCCTTGGCGTAGGCCAGCGCGTTGAGGTAGCCGGTGGACAGCGTCCCGATGGCCTTCGTGCCGACCATCATCCGGGCGTACTCGATGACCTGGAACATCTGCGCGATGCCGTCGTGGACGTCGCCGAGCAGCCAGCCGGTCGCCGGGGTGCCGTGACCGCCGAAGGTCACCTCGCAGGTGGCCGAGGCGTTGAGGCCCATCTTGTGCTCGACGTTGGTGACGAAGGCGCCGTTGCGCTCGCCCGGCTCACCGGTCGTGTCGTCGAAGTGGAACTTGGGCACGAGGAAGAGCGACAGGCCCTTGGTGCCGGCCCGCGCGCCCTCGGGGCGGGCGAGCACCAGGTGCATGATGTTCTCGTGGAGGTCGTCGGAGTCCGCTGACGTGATGAAGCGCTTCACGCCCTCGATCGACCAGGTGCCGTCGCCGTTGTCGCGGGCCTTGGTGCGGCCGGCGCCGACGTCGGAGCCCGCGTCCGGCTCGGTGAGCACCATCGTGGCGCCCCAGCCGCGGTCGACCATCAGCTGCGCCCAGCGCTGCTGCTGCGCGGTGCCGTTGCGGTAGACCACCGAGGCGAAGTTGGGGCCCGCCATGTACATGAACACCGGGGCGTTGGCGCCGAGGATCATCTCGCCGGCCGCCCACTGCACCGACGGCGGGACGCCCATGCCCCCGATGGCGTTGTCGGCCGAGAGCCGCCACCACTCGCCGTCCCACATCGCGCGGTAGGACTTCTTGATGCCCTCGTCGAGGTGGGCGGTGTGGGTCTCGGGGTCGAACCGCACGGGGTTCCGGTCGCCGGACACGTACGAGTCCGCCAGCGGTCCCTCGGCCATCGACGCGACCTCGCCCAGCAGGGCGCGGGCGGTCTCCTCGTCGGCCTCGGCGAACGGCCCGGACCCGAACCGGTCCTGCACGCGGAAGACCTCGAAGAGGTTGAACTCGATGTCGCGGACGTTCGCCCGGTAGTGGCCCATCCCGCCTCGCTCCTGTCACCACGTGGTGTGCGGTCGACGTCCTCTACCGACCGGTAACCGCAGCTTATTACTCGGGGGTAACCCTGTCGAGGTCGGTTTCCGCCGTTCCCCCGTGCCAGACTCGCCCGCGACGGTCCGCGGCGACGGAGGAGCGGTGACGGGGCGGCTCGGGGGACGGCGCGGGTCGGTCGACCTGCGCACGTGGCTCGCGGGCGTGGACCCGGGCCTGACGCGCCTGCGGCTCGCGTCCATCGCCGTCGCGTCGATGGTGCTCGCGGTCGGGGTGACCGCGGCGGTGCGGGCGCTGCTCGACCCCGCCGAGCCGGTGACCGTCCTGCTGTTCACCGGCGTCCTGGCGATGGTCTCGAACCTCGCGGTCAACGAGCCCGACCTGCCACGACGCCGGGTCACCACCGCGCTGATGGTGCTGCCGGCGGCCGCGAGCACGGTCGTCGGTGCCTTCGTCGCCCCGTACCGGATCCCGTCGGCCGTGGCGTTCGTGGCCGTCATCGTGATCGCGGTGTGGGTGCGCCGCTGGGGCCCGCGCGGCTTCGCGCTCGGCATGGCCGGCTTCATGCCGTTCTTCTTCACCCAGTTCCTGCAGGTCGCGCCCGCGCAGGTGCCGTGGCTGCTCGCGGCGGTGGTCGTCGGGATCGCGTCGACGCTGCTGCTGCGCGGGGTGGTGTTCGCCGAGCGCCCGGCCCGCACGCTGCGCCGGATGGTCACCGCGTTCCGCGCCCGCGCCCACGCCCTGGTCGGGGCCACCGACACGGTCCTCGCCGGGATCGGGCACGGCGGCCCCGACGAGCGCGACCTCGAGGCGCTCCGGCGGGCCCGGGCCCGGCTGCAGGAGGTCGCGCTGCTCGTCGAGGACACCCTCGAGCAGACGACGGCCGGGCGGGTCTGGCCGGGCCTCGACGACGACACGCTCGCGCTGCGGATCGCCGACGCCGAGCTCGCGCTCGAGCGGCTCTCGGTGGTCGTGCGCCGCCTGGCGCTCCCGCCGACCGACCCGGAACCCACCGCGCCGCCGGACCCCGTGGTCGTCGCGGCCCTGCGCACGGGGCTGCGCCACCTGCAGCATGCGCTCGCGGCCGGGCAGGACCACGCCGCGATCCTCGAGGCGGCCGCGGACGCCCGGGCCGCCGTCGCCGGGCTCGTCGCGGACACCCGGCCGGGCGGCGAGCGGGTGCAGCGCACCGCCTTCGCCGTGCGGCGGGTCGCGGACGCCATCCACCACGCCCAGCTCGACGCCCCGTCGCGCCGGCCCGACGGCCACGCCGTGGAGCCGTCCCTGCGGCCGCCGCCCCCGCCGTCCGGGAGCGGCCCGGCCCCGGACGCGCTGACGGGTGGGTCCCCGCCGGCCGACCCCGACCGCCCCGACACCGACGACGTCCACCCCGCCGCCGAGCCCGCGCGCGAGGTCCGGGGCCTGGCCCTGAGCACGCGGCAGGCCGTGCAGGTCGGGGTGGCCGCGACCCTCGCGATCGTCGCCGGCGAGCTCGTCGCGCCGTCGCGCTGGTACTGGGCGGTGATCACCGCGTTCGTCGTCTTCGCCGGCACCAACAGCCGCGGCGACCTGCTCTCGCGCGGCTGGGGCCGGATCCTCGGCACCGTCGGCGGCGTCGTCGCCGGGATGGGGCTCGCGGCCCTCGTCGGCGGGCAGGTCCTGCCGTCGCTGGTGCTGCTGTTCGTCTGCGTCTTCCTCGCGCTCTACCTGGTACGCGTCTCGCCGTCGATGCTCGCGTTCTGGATCACGGCGGTGCTCGCGCTGGTCTACGGGCTCATCGGGCAGTTCAGCGTGGACGTGCTCGTGCTGCGCATCGAGGAGACGATCATCGGGGCGCTCGCCAGCATCGTCGCCGCGTTCCTCGTGCTGCCGCGCGGGACGCGGGCGGCCTTCGGCGAGGCGGTCAGCGACCTCGTCGACGCCATCGACCGGGTGCTCGGCGAGGCCACCGACCGGCTCGCCGGCCGCCGGCCGGCGCCGCCGGCGCGGGAGGGCGTGCGGGCGATGGACGACGCCCTGGCGACGCTGCGCCAGCGGGCGTCACCGCTGGTCGGGCGCTTCTCGCGGCGCCGGGCGCGGTCGAGCTACCAGCGCGGGCTGCGGGTGCTCGTGGTGTGCGACGTCTACGCCCGCTCGCTCGCGCGCACGGCCGACCACGTCGCCGACCCGGGCTGGGCCGCCACGCTCGACCCCGCCGCCGCCCGGGTCCGCGCGAACCTCGACGGGCTGCGCGACGTCCTCGTGCACGGGCACCGGGCCTCCGACGGCGGGCGGGTGCGCGCCCGGTCGGCCGAGGACCTCGTCGACGCCGCCGAGGGCTACGCGGCCCGCACGGTCGACGACCCGCAGCGGCGCACGGCCATGCTCACCGCCGCCCGGTTGCTGCGGCGCATCGACCAGGCGGTCGTCGGGCTCGCGGTCGACCTCGGGGCCGCGGAGGACGACCTCGACGAGGAGGGTCAGTCGCCGAGCACCGCGTCGAGCGCGGGCGTCGCGAACACGCGGTCGGGGTCGTAGTCGTCGCGCACCCGGCGGAAGTCGGGCAGGCGCGGATAGGCCGCGACGGTGTCCTCGACGGTCCAGTCCGACCGCGACGCCCAGTGCGGGCGGCCGCCGTGCGCGCGCAGCACCCGCCAGGCGCGCTCGAGGACCGGCGCGTGGTCGGTGCCGCGCGGGACGCGGACGGCCACCCAGCCGGTCGGGCGGCCGTGGGCGGGGTGCAGCCACCCCGACTCCGGCGCCCCGACGCGCAGGCGCACCGGGAGCCCCACCTCGAGCCCGTCGTCGGCCAGCGCGGTGAGCAGCTCGCGGGCGCCCTCGAGGAACGTCGTGCGGGGCAGCGCCCACTCGGTCTGCTCGAAGCGCACGGCGGGCGGGCTGGACAGGACCCGGTGCATCGGGCCGGTCGCGGTGACGGTGCGCGCGAGCCGCGACACCGCGCGGTTGAAGCGGGGCACGAGGCGGGGCAGCGCGCGCTCGACGACCACCGCACCGCCCAGCGCGGTCCGCCCCGTCGCCCCGGCGACGGTGACGCCGACGGTGCGCTCGCGCTCCTCCTTCTCGGCCTTCTCCGCACCGTCGGCGTCCTCGTCCTCGCTCTCGGGCGCGTGCTCGGGCAGGGGATCCACCCAGCGCGTCAGCGCGGTGCGCGCGGAGGGGAAGACGGCCGCCTCGACGACGGGGTGCGAGGCCCAGAACTGCGCGTCGAGCACCTCGTCGACCGGGCGCGGCTCGCGCGTGACCCGCACCCGGCCCGCCGGGACCACGGCGAGCTCGGCCTCGAGCAGCACGCCGAGGGCGCCGAGCGAGGTGCGGGCGGCGTCGAGGTCGGCGGCGGCCACGTCGCGGAGGCGTCCGCGCCCGTCGACGAGGCGCACGCCGACGACCGCGGCCGAGAGCGAGCCGAGCGACGACCCGCTGCCGTGCATGCCGACGGCGAGCGCCCCGCCGACCGTGGGGGCCGCGAGCTCCAGCGGCGCCTCGAGGGCGAGGTCGCGGTCGGCGAGCTCGGCGTGGAGCTGGGCGAGCGTCGTGCCGGCGCGGACCCGGACCGTCGGGCGGCCCGGACGTCCACCGGAGCCGGTGATGCCGCTGAAGGCCGACAGGTCGACGTGCACGCCGTCGGTGACCGCGAGCGCGCTGAAGGAGTGCCCGGCGCCGACGGGCCGGACGGCCTGGCCGCGCTGGGCGGCCCGTCGCACCACGCCGGAGACCCCGCTGTCGTCGAGCGGGCGCACCGTCGCGGTCGGCCGGCACTCCCGGCCTCCGGACCAGTTCGTCCACACGGCGGTCACCCTAGGGGCATCACGGGGTCGGGGCCGGACCGGCGCGGGGGCCGCCGCACCGGGCGGCCCCCGTCCACGGTCACGGTGTCCCGGGGGTCAGGACGCCAGCGCGCCGATCGCGACGTCGACGCCGTCGACGACGTTGCGGCGGACCTGGTCACCGGCGGCGCGCAGCTTGTCGCCCGCGCCCTCGCTGCGGTCGGTGAGGTCGCTCGTGCGCTCGGCGAGCTTGCGCGCCGCGCGGCGGCCACGCCAGCCCAGCGACGGCTTCCCCTCGGTGTCGACCGCGGCGAGGATCAGCCCGCCGAGGATCGCGATGTTCTTGAGGAACTGCTGCTGCTCGCCGGTCTTCTCCACCGGGTCGGACTTCTCCCAGAACGGGTGCCCGGCGACGGTCGTGGGGATGACGCTCGCGGCCAGGGCCAGCGACGCCACGCGCGGGAGCTTGTTGATCGCGAGCAGCGAGCCGGCCGCGATCTTCACCCCGGCGTCGATGCGGACCAGCTGGCCGGGCTCCGACGGCACTTGGTCGGGCAGGTTGGGTGCCGCCTTCTCCAACAGCGGCGTGGCCTTCTGCACGCGTGGCTCGGGGTTGAGCAGGGTGTCGACCCCGCCCTTGATGAAGATGGCGGCCAGCATGGGCCGGGCGAGACGACGGATGATCACGAGAGCGGACCTCCACGGGCGCGACGGATGTGGGCGGCGGCGCCGGGGGCGGGCTGACCGGGGCCCGACGGGGCCGCGCGGGGGCCGGAGCATATCCCCGCGCGTCCCCCGGCTCCGGAGCGCGCCCGCCCGGGGCGCCGGGCCGCCGCACGGACGACCCGACGTTCGGTACCCGTCAGCGCCGTCAGCGACGCAGGGCGTGCCGACCCGTCCGGGCGTCCTCGCGCTTCCACGCGTGGCGCCCGCCCTCGGGTGCGACGTCGCGGTCGTCGGCGGCCGAACGGGGGCGGCGACGGCGCTCGGCGCGGCGGCGCAGCTCCTCCTCCGGCGACTCGTCCCGTGACACGGACCGCAGGTCCGCGCGCTCGGACCGCCGGGACCGCTCGGACCACTCCGACCGCAGGCCCGCGGAGGTCGAGCCGTCGAGCGCCGGCGGCGGCACCGTCGGCACCTCGCGCAGGCCCGAGCGCCGGCCCGTCGGGTCCTGCACCGGCAGCGGCCCCGAGCCGGGGTGCGGCTCGGGCACCGACACGGCGCCCCGGACCGGGCGGCGCGACCGGTCGACGGTCAGCTCCTGGAAGATCGGCGTCGGCTCGGCGTGCCCGAGGCGCGCCAGGGCCCGATCGCCGTGGGCCCGATCACCGTGGGCCCGATCACCGCGGGCCCGGTCACCGACCACCGTCCGCTCACGTCTCACCTCACCGCGCGGCCGCAGGGCGCCGATACCGGCCCCGGGCCGCTCCAGCGGCGACGGCTCGTCCCACACCCACGTCCCGTACGCATCCAGTCGCCACCCACCGGCCCCGTCGCTCGCGCCACCGGACCCCAGGTCGTCACGCCACACCCACACGTTCCTTCGACCTCCCCGACTGCTGATCGATCAGCCCGTCCTCGCTCCGCCGCCGAACGGCTGAACGACATCGAGCGTCTGGACCCCACAACGGCAGGGACGGGCGACGACTTGGGGCCCGAATCCGCGCGATACGGCCAGTTGCCCGCGACACGCCGACGGATCCCCCGAGCGTGTGTCACCCCGAGAGGGGTCGGGAGAGGTTTCGGGCCTCGTGTGGGGGTCGGTCGACGGCACCTCCCGGGCCCGGAACCCGACCCGCGCGGGCCGGTCGGGCTGCGGGCCGGTCGCTCTCGCGCCACGATCGCCGTCGTGCGATGCGTGGTCACCGGAGCGACGGGTTACATCGGCGGGCGGCTCGCGCCGCGCCTGGCCGCGGAGGGCCACGACGTGCGCTGCGTCGTGCGCAGTCCCGGCAAGATGCGCGACGTCCCGTGGGCCGCCGACGTCGAGGTGGTCGAGGGCGACGTGCTCGACGAGGAGTCGATGCGCCGGGCGTGCCAGGGCGCCGACGTCCTCTACTACCTCGTGCACTCCCTGTCCGAGCAGGGCTTCGCCGCCGTCGACCGGCGCGCCGCCATGATCAGCGCGCAGGCGGCCCGCGAGGCCGGGGTGTCGCGCATCGTCTACCTCGGCGGCATGCACCCCGAGGGCCTGGACCCCAACGACCTCTCCGAGCACCTCGCCTCGCGCGCCGAGGTCGGCGAGATCTTCCTGCGCTCCGGCGTGCCGACCGTCGTGCTGCAGGCGGCGGTGATCCTCGGGTCGGGGTCGGCGAGCTTCGAGATGCTGCGCTACCTCACCGAGCGGCTGCCGGTGATGCTCACGCCGTCGTGGGTGCACCACCGCGTCCAGCCGATCGCGATCCGCGACGTCCTGCACTACCTGGTGCGCGCGGTGACCGTGCCGGCCGAGGTGAACCGCACCTTCGACATCGGCGGGCCGGACGTCCTGACCTACCTGCAGATGATGGAGGGCTTCGCCGAGGTCGCGGAGCTGCCGAAGCGCACGATGCTGCCGGTGCCGGTGCTGACGCCGCGGCTGTCGTCGCACTGGGTCAACCTCGTGACGCCCGTGCCCCGCTCGACGGCCGTCCCGCTGATCGACTCCCTCATCCACGAGGTGGTCGCCCAGGAGCACGACATCGATCGCTTCGTCGCGCAGCCCGAGGGCGGGCTCACCGGGTTCCACCGCGCCGTCGAGCTCGCACTGCAGCGCATCAGCAGCGGGCAGGTCGAGACGCGCTGGTCGGGCGCGAACGCGGGCTACGCGCCCTCGGACCCGCTGCCGAGCGACCCCGAGTGGGCCGGCGGCACCGTCTACACCGACGTGCGCGAGCGCCCGTCGTCGGCGTCGGTGGAGCACGTCTGGGACGTCGTCACCGGCATCGGCGGGGAGCGCGGCTGGTACTCGTTCCCGCTGGGCTGGTGGGCGCGCGGGGTGATGGACCGCCTCGTCGGCGGCGTGGGCCTGCGCCGGGGCCGCCGGGACGCCGACTCGCTCAAGGTCGGCGACGCGCTGGACTGGTGGCGTGTCGAGGAGTGCCTCGACGAGCGCAGCACCGACCGCCGCGACGCGGTCGGGCTCGAGCTGGCCGAGGGCGAGCGGCTGCTGCGCCTGCGCGCCGAGATGAAGGCGCCGGGGCTCGCGTGGCTCGAGCTGCGCGTCGCGCCGACCGAGGACGGCTCGACCTACCGCCAGCGCGCGATCTTCTTCCCGCACGGGCTCGCGGGCCACGCCTACTGGTGGGTGATCGCCCCGTTCCACGTGCTCGTGTTCGGGGGCATGGAGCGGCGCATCGTGGCCGCCGCCGAGCGCGTCGAGCGGGGCGAGGACCCGGAGCCGCCGCACGGCCTCCTCGCGCGGCTCAAGGACCGGCGCGCCCGGCGGGACGCCGAGCGCGCCCGTCCGGTGCGCGTCGGGGCCTGAGGCTCCTGAAGGGGTCTACGCCGCCGCGTCGAGGGTGGCGACGGTGCTGCGGTCGAGCTCGAGGGCCGCGGCGCCGCAGTTCTCCTCGAGGTGCTCCAGCGAGCTCGTGCCCGGGATCGGCAGCATCACCGAGCTGCGCTGCAGCAGCCACGCCAGCGCGACCTGCGCCGGCGTCGCGCCGAAGGCCTCGGCCGCGCGCTCGGCGGCGTTGCCCGGCTCGGCGAGCTTGCCCGCGTCGGCCGGCGCCCACGGGATGAACCCGATGCCGTGCGCGGTGCAGTGGCGCAGCACATCGTCCGACGAGCGGTCGACGAGGTTGTAGCGGTTCTGCACCGACGCGACGTCGACGATCCGCCCGGCCGCCTCGATCTCGGCGACCGAGACCTGGCTCAGGCCGACGTGGCGCACCTTGCCCTCGCGCTGCAGGTCGGCGAGCAGGCCGAACTGCTCGTCGGCGGCGACGTGCGGGTCGATGCGGTGGAGCTGGAAGAGGTCGAGGGTCTCCACGCCGAGGCGGCGCAGGCTCATCTCGCACTCCTGGCGCAGGTAGTCGGGCCGCCCGCACGGGATCCACTTGTTCGGCCCGGTGCGCAGCAGGCCGGCCTTCGTCGCGACCGCGACCCCGCGGTAGGGGTACAGCGCCTCGCGGACCAGCTCCTCGCTGACGTACGGGCCGTACGAGTCGGCCGTGTCGACGAAGTCCACCCCGAGGTCGACGGCGCGGCGCAGCACGGCCACCGCGGTGTCCGGGTCCTTCGGCGGACCCCAGATGCCCTCGCCGGTCAGCCGCATGGCGCCGTAGCCCAGCCGCCGCACCGTCAGGTCGTCGCCCAGCGTGAACTCCCCGGAGGCGGCCACGACGCCGTGTCCGACCCCGCTGTCGTCGGTCATCAACTCACCCTCTCCCCGGCCGTGTGGAGTCCCGGCCGTGGCCTCCACCCTGGCACTGGCGGTCCGCGGACGCGGGCGGGCGTGTCCCATCTCCCACCCGACCGGTCGGTAGCCCCCGTCAGGCCGAGACGGCGGCCATCCAGCGGGCCGTGACCTCGAGCCCCTCGGCGATCCCGCGGGCCGTCACGCCGAGCGCGCGGGCGTGGTCGTCGCGCACGCGGTAGCCGCCGAGCCGGCCGTAGACCACCGAGCGGTCGGCGAACGGCGGCGCGTCGGGGGAGAGCTCGCTGCCCTCGGGGAGCGCGCGCACGCGGTGGGGGCTGCCGGCCAGCTCGCAGTAGGTGTCGAGCACCTCGGGGAACGACGCGACCTGCCCGCACAGCACGTAGCGCCGGCCCGCCTCGCCGTCGGTGAAGGCGAGGAGCTGGCCCGCCGCGACGTCCTCGGCGAGCGTCCAGCCGACCCGGGTGTCGACGATGTCGCCGACCTCGCCGCGCGCCGCCGCGACCAGCAGTTGGTCGTAGCTCAGCGGCCCGCGCGGCGACGGCCCGTAGGCGTTGACGACGGTGGCGACGACGGCGTCCACCTCGCCTGCGGCCACCGCGTCGAGCACGACCGCCTCGGCCTCGGCCTTGGTCGCCGAGTAGGGGTCGGTGAGCGCGGTGCCCCCCGCGGCGTCCTCGGCGACGAGCAGGCCGGGGCCGTCGGGGTCGGGGACGGCGATCGCGGCGCTGGTCGAGGTGTGGACCAGCCGCCGGACCCCGGCCCGCCGCACCGCCTCGACGACCCGCCGCGTCCCGCCGACGTTGAGCTCGTGCGCCTCCGGACCGGGCGCGCCCACGGCGGCGGCGAGGTGGAAGACGCCCTCGCAGCCGTCCATCGCGCGGGCCAGGGACTCGCCGTCGGCGAGGTCCGCGGCCACCCGCTCGACGCCGTCGGGCAGGACGTCGGCCCGCGCGGGATCGCGCACCACGGCCCGCACCGCGTACCCCCGCTCGTGCAGCAGCGTGACGACCGCCGACCCGACGAACCCGGTGGCACCGGTGACGAGGAGCATCGGCGCATCGTGGCACGGACCGCCTTCCCTCGACGGCTTCGGAGGCTCCCCGATGTCTGACGCACCCACCGCCCGCGTCGTGCTCACCACCACCGACTCCGCCGACGAGGCCGAGCGGCTTGCCCGCCTGCTCGTCGACGCGCACCTGGCCGCGTGCGTGCAGATCGCCGGCCCGGTGCGCAGCGTGTTCCGCTGGGAGGGCACGGTGTCGGTGGAGCCGGAGTGGCAGCTCTGGCTCAAGACCGACGCCGCCCGCGTCGACGACCTGCGCGATCGCCTCGTCGCCGAGCACACCTACGACGTGCCCGAGGTGCTCGTCCTGCCCGTCGTGGGCGGGCACGGGCCCTACCTGGCGTGGGTGACGAACGAGACCGAGGCGTGAGCGGGTCCTGACCGTTAGCCTCGGCAACGATGTCGACGTCGCTGGAGCCCGCGGTCCCGACGGCCCTGCGCCGCGGCGAGCCCGGCTTCCGCCCGGTCGCCATCGGGCTGTTCTTCGCGGGCTTCACGACGTTCGCCCTGCTCTACGCCACGCAGCCGCTGCTCCCGGCGCTCGTCGACGCCTACGGGATCACGCCGGGTGAGGCGTCGCTGTCGGTCTCGGTGAGCACCGCCGCCGTGGCCGTCGGCATCATCCCGGCCAGCGCGCTCTCTGAGCGGTGGGGCCGGCGCCCGGTGATGCTGGGCTCGCTGGTGGCCGCGGTCGTGCTCGGCCTCGCCGCAGCGGTCGCCCCCGGCTTCGGGCTGCTGCTCGTCCTGCGCGGCCTCGAGGGCCTGGCGCTGGCCGGGCTGCCCGCGGTCGGCATGGCCTACCTCGCCGACGAGATCGACGGCCGGCACCTCGGCGGCGCGATGGGCCTCTACGTCGCCGGCAACTCGGTCGGCGGCTTCGGCGGCCGCGTCGTGGTCAGTGCCCTCGCCGACCTCACCGGCTCGTGGCGCTGGGCGCTCGGCGGGATCGCGCTGCTCTCGGCCGCCTGCCTCGTCGCGTTCGCGCTGGTGCTGCCCGCCTCGCGCCGCTTCCGCCCCGCACCCGTCGGCGTCGGGGCGCTCCTGCGGGAGGTCGGCGCGCACCTGCGCGACCCCGTGATGCGCCGGCTCCTCGCGGTCGGGCTGCTCGTCATGGGCGTGTTCGTCTGCGCCTACAACTACGTGACGTTCCTCCTGCTCGGTCCGCCCTTCCGGCTGCCGCCGCTGGTCGTCGGCTTCGTGTTCGTGCTCTACGCGGTCGGCACGGCCACCTCGACCCGCGCGGGGCGGCTCGCCGACCGCGTCGGCGCCCGGCCCGTCCTCATCGGGGCCGCCGGGCTCGCGGCCGTCGGGGCCGTGGCGATGCTGACGCCGTTCGTCGGCGTCGTCGTCGGCGGCCTCGTGCTGCTGACCGTCGGCTTCTTCGCCGCGCACCCCGTGGCGAGCGCGTGGGTCGGCCGGCGGGCCGAGCACGGCCGCGCCGTGGCGTCCGGGCTCTACCTCGGCGCGTTCTACGTCGGCTCCTCGGTGGGCGGGACGCTCGGCGGCGTCGCCTACGGCCTGGCCGGCTGGCCCGCCACCGTCGGCTTCATCGGGGTGCTCCTGGCACTCACCGTCGTCGTGGTGTGGCCGCTGCGCTCGCCTTGACGGACTCGGGGGGCCGACCGATTCCTCCCGGGCGCGACGGAGGTCTACCCGGTCACCGGTGCCTCCTCGTCCAGGAGGCGGCACCCCCGCACCGAGGAGCACCCGTGACCGTCCCGCCGACCATGCGCGCCCTCCGACAGACGTCCTCGCACGGCCCCCGGGACCTGGTGGTCCACGAGGTGCCGGTCCCGGAGCCCCGGCCGGGCGAGGTCCTCGTCCGCGTCGGGGCCGCGGGCGTCAACGTCGCCGACCTCCAGCAGGCGTACGGCACCTTCGGCGGCGGCCCGCAGCCGCCTTACGTGGCCGGGATCGAGGCCGCGGGGGAGGTCGTGCGGGTCGGCGAGGGCGTGACCACCGTGGCGCCGGGCGCCCACGTCGTCGGTGCCTGCATCGCGGGCGGCGCGTTCGCCGACTACGCGGTGCTGCCCGCGGCGGGCGCGCTCCCCGTGCCCGCCGGGTGGACCGACGAGCAGGCCGTGGGCCTGGTGGTCAACTGGCCGACCGCGATCGCGGCGCTCGGGCCGCTCGGCGGGCTCCGTGCCGGGCAGACCGTCCTCGTCCACGCGGCCGCCGGCGCGACCGGGCAGGCCGCGGTGACCCTGGCCCGCCACCGCGGCGCCACCGTGGTCGGCGCGGCGTCGGCCGACAAGCACGCGGTGGTCCGGGAGCGGGGTGCCGACCACGTCGTCGACGCCCGCGCCGACGATCTCGCGGCGGACGTCCTGCGCGCGACGGGCGGCGTGGGCGTCGACCTGGTGCTCGAGTCGGTCGGCGGGCCCACCCTCCCCGCCAGCCTCGCCGTGACCCGGCGGGTCACGGGCCGGGTCGTCGTCCTCGGCATGGCCGGTGGCCCGGGCTCGATCAGCACCTGGGATCTGGTGTACCGCCACCAGGTCCAGGTCGTCGGGCTGAACATCGGTGTCCTCGCGCAGGCCGCGCCGCACGTCTTCGGCGAGGTGCTGCAGGAGATGGCCGAGCTGCTCGCGGCCGGGGTCATCGCCCCCGGCGCGCCCACGACCCACGCCCTGACCGACGGGCCGAAGGCCCTCGCGGAACTGGAGGCCCGGGCGACCGTCGGGAAGCTGGCCCTGCTGCCGTGACCCGGACCGGCCCGCCGCGCCCTAGCCTCCGACCGTGACCCCGCACGGCGCGGCGCCGCCGGCCCGCGACCGCTTCGCCGCCGACACCGAGCCCTTCCGCCGCGAGCTGGTGGCGCACTGCTACCGCATGACGGGCTCCGCGCACGACGCCGAGGACCTCGTCCAGGAGGCGTACCTGCGGGCGTGGCGCTCCTACGACGCCTTCGAGGGCCGGGCGTCGGTGCGCACCTGGCTGTACACGATCGCCACCAACGTCTGCCTCACGGCGCTCCGGTCGCGCCGGCCGCGGTTGCTCCCCTCCGGCCTGGGCGGCGCCCAGGAGGACCCGGATCGACCGCCGGACCTGGTGGGCCCGGGCGAGGTCTCGTGGCTGGAGCCGTTGCCGGACGGCTGGACCGACGCCCCCGCCGACGACCCGGCGGCCACCGTCGTCGCGCGGGAGTCGCTGCGGCTCGCGCTCATCGCGAGCCTCCAGCACCTGCCCGCCCGCCAGCGCGCGATCTTCCTCCTGCGGGACGTGCTGGCGTTCTCCGCGCTCGAGACCGCGGCCGTGCTCGACGCGAGCACGGCCGCGGTCAAGAGCGGCCTCCAGCGTGCCCGCGCGCGCCTCCACGAGGTCGCGGCGGACGCCGACGAGCTCCTCGAGCCCTCCGACCCGCGCACCCGCGCGCTGCTCGACGGCTACGTGGCGGCCTTCGAGCGGTCCGACGCCCGGTTGCTCGAGCAGGTGCTGCGCGCGGACGCCGTGCTGGAGGCGACGCCGTTCCGGCAGTGGCAGGCGGGCCGGACCATGTGCGTACACGTGCTGCGCACCTTCGTCCTGGCGACCGCGGGCGACTGGCGGATGGTCGGCGTCGTCGCGAACGGTCAGCCCGCCGCCGCCGTCTACCGCCGGGACCCCGCCGGCGCGCTGCGCGCCGACGGCGTCGTGGTGCTCGCGCCCACCGCCACCGGGATCGCGCGGGTGGTCAAGTTCCACGATCCGGCGCTGGTCCCGCTGTTCGGCCTCCCCGACGTCCTCCGGGGAGCGGGCGGCGCCTAACCCCGGGCGATGTCGCTGAAGCGGCTGTAGTGCAGCTGGTGGGCCACGGTGATCGTCGCCGTGGGGCCGTTGCGGTGCTTGGCGAGGATGAGGTCGGCCTCGCCGGCGCGCGGGTCGTCGCGCTCGAACGCGTCGGGGCGGCTGATGAGCATGACCATGTCGGCGTCCTGCTCGAGCGACCCGGACTCGCGGAGGTCGGAGAGCATCGGCTTCTTGTCGGTGCGCTGCTCGGGACCACGGTTGAGCTGGCTGATCGCGACCAGCGGGACCTCGAGCTCCTTGGCCAGCAGCTTGAGCTGACGCGAGAACTCCGAGACCTCCTGCTGGCGGGACTCGACCTTCTTGCCCGAGGTCATCAGCTGCATGTAGTCGAGGATGATCAGCTTCAGGTCGTGGCGCTGCTTGAGCCGCCGCGCCTTCGCCCGGATCTCCATGATCGTCATGTTGGGCGAGTCGTCGATGAACAGCGGCGCCTCGCTGATCTCGCTCATGCGCCGCGCGAGCCGCGTCCAGTCGTCGTCGGTCATGGTGCCGGCGCGCATGTCGGCCAGGCGGATCTTCGCCTCGGCGGAGAGAAGGCGCATGACGATCTCGGTGCGGCTCATCTCCAGGGAGAAGAACGCCGAGGTCAGGCCGTGCTTGACGCTTGCCGACCTGGCGAAGTCCATCCCCAGGGTCGATTTCCCGATGCCGGGCCTCGCCGCCACGATGATCATCTGGCCGGCGTGGAGGCCGTTGGTGACGTCGTCGAGGTCGGTGAAGCCCGTCGGCACGCCGAACGACACCCCGCCGCGCGAGGCGATGGCGTCGATCTCGTCCATGGTCGGCTGGAGGACGTCCTCGAGGGCGACGTAGTCCTCGGTGACCCGCCGGTCGGTGACCTCGTAGACGGCGGCCTGGGCCCGGTCGACGATGTCGTCGGTGTCCGACCCCTCGGCCCCGTGGTAGCCGAGCTGGACGATGCGCGTGCCCGCCTCGACGAGGCGGCGCAGGATCGCGCGGTCGGCGACGATCTCGGCGTAGTAGCCGGCGTTGGCCGCCGTGGGGACCGTCGCGATGAGGGTGTGCAGGTACGGCGCGCCGCCGATGCGCAGCAGCTCGCCGCGCTTCTCGAGCTCGGCCGACACCGTCACCGGGTCGGCGGGCTCGCCGCGGCCGTAGAGGTCGAGCACGCACTCGTAGACCGTCTGGTGGGCCGGACGGTAGAAGTCGTCGGGCTTGAGCATCTCGATGACGTCGGCGATCGCGTCCTTGGACAGCAGGATCGCGCCCAGTACCGACTGCTCGGCCGGCAGGTCCTGCGGCGGCTGCCGGTCGAACTCCGGCGGGGCCGAGCCCGGACGCTCCGGACCCCGCCCGGACGTCCCCCGATCGTCCAGCACCGCCACGACGGTCACTCCCTCCGCTCGCCCCGGACAGGCCCTCGACGCACCGCACCCGTCGAACACCTGTTCTAGCAGTGCTCTCCGACAGCCCACCGGGCTCCGGCCGGGCCGGCGCGAGGCGGCGACCCGTCGGCAGCCGTCGCGACCGCGTTCCGGGGGCACGCTAGGTCCCCGGCGAACGCGGCTCCAGCAGGCCCTGGGGATGGAGTGGGGACAGCCCCGGGATCGGTCCGCCGAGCACACCCCCGCGGTGGGCACACACCTGGGGACAACCTGTTGGCAACACCCTCATCCGCCTCATCCGTGCAGCTCAGCGGCCTGTGCGCATTGTGGACAACAAGTGGATGGAGGGCCGCACGGCGCGTCGTCCCGGGGCGTGTCGCCGGGGTGTTCACCCGCTCGCGGGGCGTGTCGAGCCGAGCGGCGGGCCCGGCTCGCCGGGCGGCCACCGCAGGGTGACCACCGTGCGACCACCGGTGATCGCCGGGTCGGTCGACGGGTGATCGACGGGTGATCGACGCCGTGATCGCCGGGTGATCGACGTACCGATACGGACGTCCGGTGTCGGCGGAGGCACGTCGCTGACACCCCGGACACACGTCGGGCCCGGCACCAGGAGGTGCCGGGCCCGAGGTGGGGACTGCTGGCGGTCAGGCGCCCTGGACGTCCAGGGGAAGGTCGACCGCGACGTCGGGGTGCAGCCGGACGACGACCGTGTGGTCGCCGGTCGACTTGATGTGCCCGGCGATGTCGATGAACCGCTTGTCGAGGTTCGGGCCGCCCTGGGCGCGGACCGCGGACACGACGTCGGCCGGCGTGACCGAGCCGAAGAGGCGCCCGCCCTGGCCGGCCTTGCCGGTGACCGTGACGGTGCCGAGGCCCTGGATCTGCCCGGCGACCTCCTTGGCGTGGTCGAGGTCGCGGATTCGCTTGCCCTCCTGGGTGCGACGGATCGTGTCGACCTGCTTCTGCGCGCCGCGGGTGGCGACGATGGCCAGCCCGCGGGGCAGCAGGAAGTTGCGGCCGTAGCCGTCCTTGACCTCGACGTTGTCGCCGGGGCCCCCGAGGTTGGGGACGTCGGCGGTGAGGATGAGCTTCACGTCGTCCTCCCTCAGCGCGCCGTCGACGTGTAGGGCAGGAGCGCCATCTCGCGCGAGTTCTTCACCGCGGTGGCCACGTCGCGCTGGTGCTGGCTGCAGTTGCCCGACACCCGACGCGCGCGGATCTTCCCCCGGTCGGAGATGTACTTCCGCAGGAGGTTGGTGTCCTTGTAGTCGATCAGCTGGTTCTTGTCCTTGCAGAAGGTGCAGACCTTCTTCTTCGGCTTGCGCACCGGCGGCTTCGCCATGGTGTGTCTTCTCCTGAGCAGAACTGGGATGTGTGAGGTCTAGAAGGGGGGCTCGTCGTCGTAGCCGCCGCTGCCGCCCGACGATCCGGCGGCCGGGGCCGAGGCCCACGGGTCGTCGGACCCGCCGTAGCCGCCGCCGGACCCACCGGAGCCCCCGGAGCCGTAGCCGCCGCCACCGTTGCCGCCGCCGGAGCCGTAGCCCCCGCCGCCACCGCCGTACCCGCCGCCGCCCTGGCCCCGGGAGGCCTTGGTGACGGACGCGGTGGCGTAGCGGAGCGAGGGGCCGACCTCGTCGACCTCGAGCTCGATGACGGTGCGCTTCTCGCCCTCGCGGGTCTCGAACGAGCGCTGCTTGAGCCGTCCCTGCACGATCACCCGGGCCCCGCGCGTGAGCGTCTCGGCGACGTTCTCGGCGGCCTGGCGCCAGATGTTGCAGCGCAGGAACAGCGCCTCGCCGTCCTTCCACTCGCCGCTCTGGCGGTCGAAGGTGCGCGGCGTCGACGCGACCGTGAAGTTGGCGACGGCGGCACCGGACGGCGTGAACCGCAGCTCCGGGTCGGCGGTGAGGTTGCCGACGACGGTGATGACCGTGTCGCCGGCCATCAGTTCGCCTTGCCCCGGCGCCCGGCGAAGGCGGGGTCGCGGCGCATGACCTTGGTCCGCAGCACGGACTCGTTCAGCGCGAGCTGGCGGTCCATCTCCTTGACCGTGGCGGGCTCGCAGTTGATGTCGAGCACCGCGTAGATGCCCTCGGCGTTCTTCTCGATCTCGTAGGCGAGGCGACGGCGGCCCCAGACCTCGACGTTCTCGACGGTGCCGCCGTCCTTGCGGACGACGTTGAGGAACGTCTCGAGGGACGGGGCGACGGTGCGCTCGTCGAGGCTCGGCTCGAGGATCACGACCAGTTCGTAGTGGCGCACGAGATCCACTCACCTCCTGTGGGCTGAGCGGCCACGGACGTTCCGTGGCAGGAGGGTCTCGGTCCTTCCAGGCTAGCAACCTGCGATGCCGGTCCCGCCGAGGCCCTACCGGGTCCGACGCAGCAGCCCGCCCGACGGTTCCGTCGGGTGCGTCGAGGTCTGCGGGTCAGGCCGGGACGGGCGTGCGGCCGACGGCCGGGGTGCGCGCTGCGGCGGCCTCGTCGAGGTCCTCGGCGTCGTCCTCGTCCGTGTTCCCGACCGTGTCCTCGGCCGCGCCCACCGCCCGGGTGGCGCCGGTGTCGCCGGCGGACCTCGCTGTCGTCGCTGCCGTGGCGGTGGCGCCGGCCTCGACGTCGTCCTCCTCGGGCGTGACGACCGGCGCGGCCGACGCCGCCGCGGTGGCCTTGCCCAGCACGACGCGACGGACCGTGAAGGCCGCGACGCCCGACAGCGCGAGGACCGCGATCAGCGCGGGCACGCCGACCCCGCCGTCGCTCAGCCCGTCGACCGGCAGCGCCTGGACCTGGCTCGCGGTGGTCACCGCGCTGGCCGAGTCGTAGCCGAGGTAGGCCGGGGCGCCGGCGCGCAGGCCGGGGAACGCGGACCCGAGCAGGGCGTTGGGGTCGAGGGCGCGCAGGCCCGGGGCCGGGCCGGACGCCGAGCGCAGGAACGACGAGGGCAGGGCGCCGAACGCGGGCGCGAAGGCCGGCGCGGCGGCGGCGGCCTGCTGCGGGGTCAGCGTCGGCGCGGCTGCGGCGGCCGGCGCCGGGGTGCGGGCGGCCCGGGACGCCGAGGTCGGCGCCTCCTGCGGCTCGGGGTCGAGCACCGCGCCCGTGCCGCGGCTGAGCTGCTCGGTCGCCGGTCGCAGCGGCGGGGCGGCCTGCGCGACCTGCTCGGAGACGGGCTCGACGACCTGCACCTGCACGCGGCACAGGAGCCCGCCGACGAGCTTGGTGATGGGGTCCATGCCGCGGGTGACCTCGCGGAGGAACGGCAGCCCGAGGTCGGGGATCACCTTGACGGTCTGGCCGGGCTCGGCGCGCACCGTCTCCCCGCAGCGCGCCTCGACGACGTCGTCGGCGGCCGGCGCCGCCAGCGCGGACCCGGCACCGAGGAGGAGCGTTCCCGTCAGCACGCCGCCGGCGAGGGCGGCCGTCAGCAGGCGGGGAGCACGCAGCGCCATGAAGGGGACCTTTCTCCGTCTGCCCGGGGGAGTGCCGGCGGAGCCCCACGGGGGGAGCGGGCCGACCGGCGGCACGTGGTGACCAACGAGGAGGTCGCCCGGTGGTGACGCCCAGCCTCACCCGCCCGCCGAGGTCGTCGCCCAGCGACACGCCCGCCGGTGCGGACCCGCCCTCATCGGGGGACTGTGGTCCGCTCCCGCCGCCGCCGAAGCAGGCGCCCGACGGGTCGGCCGACGACCCCGCCGACCGTGTCGAGCACGGCGTCGGCCCGCGCCAGGCGACGCGCCTCGTCGGGGGCGCCGTCGAGCACGCCGCCGTCGGGGTCGTCGAGCCCGCGGGAGAACGACGGGTCGCGGGGCGTGCGGATCGGGTCGTGCTCGGGCCGCAGGACCGACCGGACGACCAGCGCGGCGACGGCGAGGACCGCGACGTCGCGCACGACGACCGCGCCGTAGAACCAGGGCGCGGGCAGGCCCTTGGCGTCGGTGCCGAGGTAGTAGTACATCCGCGGCGCCCAGACCAGCGCGTCGAGCAGCATCCACACCAGCAGCGGGCGCCAGCGCGGGTAGGCGAGCACCGCGAGCGGCACGAGCCACAGCGAGTACTGCGGGCTCCACACCTTGTTGGTCAGCAGGAACGCCACGATGACGAGGAACGCGATCGCCGCGAACCGCGGTCGCCGCGGCGCCCGGACGACGAGCACCGCGATCGCCAGGCAGCACACCGCGAACAGCACGGCGCTGACGGCGTTGAGCACCGTCGGCGGCTGCCCCGGCGCGAGCGGCCCGTCGAACCCGCTCCACCCCGTGAACCCGGCGACGACGTTGTAGAGCGAGTCGGGGTCGGCGCCGCGCTCACCGTTGAGCCGGAAGAACTCCCACCAGCCCGCGGGCGCGAGCCAGGCGACGGGCAGGTTGATCAGCGCCCACGCCAGCACCCCGGCCGCGGTCGCCTGCGCCCACGCCCGCATCCGTCCGGCGCGCAGGCAGAGCAGCAGCAGCGGGAAGAGCAGGAACAGCGGGTAGAGCTTCGCCGCCGCCCCGATGCCGAGCACGACGCCGGCGAGCACCGGTCGTCGCCGCGACCAGGCGAGCATCCCCAGCGTCGCGGCGGCGACGGCGAGGGTGTCGAAGTTCGTGAACGCGTGCACCGCGACCAGGGGCGACACCGCGGCCAGCGCGGCGTCCCACGGCCGCCCGGGTCGCAGCCGGACCATCGCCCAGATCGTCACCAGCCACGCGAGCGCGAGCCAGAACGCCGAGAGATCGAAGTAGACGACCACCGCGAGCCCGCCGGGGAGCAGGCCCGCGTCGGCGCCGGCGAGCCAGAGGTCCGCGAGGCGCGCGTTGGCCCACTGGAAGAACCCCGTGAGCACCGGGTACTCCATGTAGCGGACCTGCTCGCTGCCGTCCTCGCGGCGGTCGACCCACGACGTCACGTACGGCACGCCACCGGTGTCGAGACGCTCGGCGGTGTAGAGCGGGACCGTGTCCGAGTAGCACATCGCGACGTACTGGCGGCCGTCGCGCCAGTCGAGCTCGAGCCCGTCGTCGCCCGGGTACTGCTGCAGGCACGGCGCCTTGGCGAACCAGGCGAGCGCCAGCACGACGACCGCGAGCAGCAGCACCACCCGCAGCGGGGTCAGGAACCGCGCCCGACCGGCGACGGCGTGCTCGCCCAGCGGCCCCCCGACCGCCGCCGAGAGCGACGCGACGAACGGGTCCTCCTGGGTGGGGCGCACCCGTTGGTCGGGGCCCAGCGAGGCGGGGTCGTGGGTGCGCGCCCGGGACGAGCCGGAGTGGGTGGGGGCGCCGGTCACGCGGGCCGCCCTCCGGATCGGGCGTCAGCCACCACCGAACAGACCGCCGCCGTCACCACCGCCGCCGTCACCGCCACCGCCGCCCTGGCCGCCACCGCCGTCGCCGCCCTGGCCGCCACCACCACCGCCGTCACCGCCACCGCCGCCGTCGGCGGCCTGGCCCGCGGGCTGACCGCCCTGGTCACCGCCGCCGCCCTGGTCGCCGCCGCCGTACTGGCCCTGGTCACCGCCGTAGTAGCCGCCGTCACCGCCGTACTGGCCCTGGTCACCCTGGTCGCCGCCCTGGTCACCGCCCTCCTGGCCCTCGGGCGGGCACGGCTGGCCCTCGACGCACTGCCCCTCCGGCGGCGCGGTCGGCGTGGTCTGGGGCGGGGTGCCGATCGGGCGGAACTCGGAGAACTGCTCGACCGGATCGCCGCTCAGGGCGTCGTTCATGTAGCCCTGCCAGATCTGGCCGGGCACGCCGCGACCGTAGATCGGTGCCCCGCTGCGGTTCTTGATCGGCGTGTTGTCGTCGGTGCCGACCCACACCGCCGTGGAGATCGAGGGCGTGAACCCGACCATCCACGCGTCGTTGTTCTGGCCCTCCACCGACGACTGCACGGTGCCCGTCTTCGCGGCCACCGGGCGGCCCCCGGACAGCGGGATCCCGGAGTGGTCGGCCACCTGCAGCATCGCCTCGGTGACGTTGCGGGCGAGCTGCTGGGTCATCCGCGTCTCGCCGGCCGGCGCCCCCGCGTCGAACAGCACGCGGCCATCGGCCGTGGTGACGCGGCTGACGAGGTGCGGGCGGTGGTAGACGCCGTCGGCGGCGAACGTGCCGTACGCCGCGGCCATGTCGCCGGGCCGGACCTCGCGGTCACCCAGCGAGATACCGCCCGAGGGGTTCGGGAGCTCGGCGCTGACGCCGGCCTGGTGCGCCGCGTCCGCCACGCGTTGCGGGCCCACCTGGACGCCGAGCTGGTAGAAGACGGTGTTGATCGACTGCGTCATGGCCGTGCGCAGGTCGCAGTTGGCGCAGTTCTCGCCCTCGTTGTTCTCGACCTCGGTGCCCGCGATCGTCTGCGGGCTCGAGCCGTCGAACGTCGTGCCGAGACCGATCGGCGAGGGGTTGCGCTGCAGGCCCGCGAGCAGCACGAACGGCTTGAACGACGAGCCGGGCTGGCGGCGGGTCTGCGCGTAGTCGAACCCGGAGCCCTCCTGCCCGCCGTAGTAGGCGAGCACGGCGCCCGTGCGCGGGTCGACCGACACCAGCGCGGTGCGCAGGTTCTGCGGCTGCCCGCGCAGCTGGCGCTCGACGGACTCGACGGCCTCGTCCTGCAGCTCCGGGTCGATGGTGGTCGTGACCTGCAGACCCTCCTGGTTCACCTGCTGCTCGGTGATCCCGTAGGAGTTCAGCTCGTCGCGCACCGCCGAGACGATGTGGCCGCGGTCGTTGTCCGGGATGCCGCTGCGGCGCGGCTGCGGCGGGATGGTCGCGGGGAACGTCTGGCCCGCGCGCTCGCCGGCCGGCAGCCAGCTCTGGCTGACCATGCCGTCGAGGACGAAGGTCCAGCGCTGCTGGGACATGCCGGGGTCGACCGCGGGGTCCCAGCGCGACGGCGACTGGATGAGCCCGGCGAGCATCGCGCCCTCGGACACGGTCAGCTGCGAGACGTCCTTGCCGAAGTACGACTGCGAGGCGGCCTGGATGCCGTAGGCGCCGCGGCCGAAGTAGATCGTGTTGAGGTAGTTGCCGAGGATCTCCTCCTTGGACTGCTCCTGGGAGATCTTCGCCGCGATCACCACCTCGCGGTACTTGCGCCACAGCGAGTACTCGTCGCCCACCAGCACGTTCTTCACGTACTGCTGCGTGATCGTCGACCCGCCGCCCGAGCCGCCGGTGGCCTGGTTCCAGGTGGCCCGCAGGATGCCGACGGGGTCGAAGCCGAGGTTCGAGTAGAACGAGCGGTCCTCGGCCGAGAGCACCGCCTGCTGCACGTGCAGGGGCACCTGGGTGACCGGCACCTTGATCCGGTTGCCCTGCTCGGGCACGAGCGAGGCCAGCGACGACCCGTCGGCGTAGGACATCGTCGCGACCTGGTTGTTGGCCGCGTCGTCCGGCGTCGGCACGCGGAAGAAGATCCAGCCGACCGCGAACGCGAGCACCGGCCCGAGGATCACCAGGCCGAGCAGCAGGACGACGATGCGCCGGAGACGGCGGCTGCGGCGCTTCGGCCCGGGGCCGGGCGGGCCGGGACGGCCGGGACGGCGGCCGCGCGGGGGCTCGTCGCCGCCGTCGTCGCCCCGGCCGGGCCGCGTGCGCGACGGGGCCACGGCCGTGCCCGAGAGCCCGCCGGCGGCCATGGCGGCGCGCGACGACCCGGCCGCGGCGGTCGGCGCCATCGCGCGGGTGGCCGAGCCGTTGCGGCCGTGCTCGCCCGTGCCGCGGGGACGCGCGGTGTCGTGGGTCAGCAGGCGCGGCTCGCGGGCCGTCTCGCGCCCCTCGGGCGGCGTGACGGTGCCGACGGCGCTGCGGCGGGCGGCGGGCACGGCCGACGCTGCCGACGTGGCGGTCGCGGACGTGGCCGAGGTCGCTGAGGTGGCGGAAGTAGCCGTGCCGTTCGCGACGGTCGGGGCGTCGACCGAGCTGTGGTCGTGCTGACGGGTGGGGTTCTGCGACGGGGGGACGGGGCGCCAGCCCGGGGGCAGGCCGCCGTCGGGGTGCGGGGCGCCGTTGCGGGGGCCCGGCGGGTGCGGCCCGGGACGGCCGTGTCCCGGCGGCGGTCCCGCGGGCGGGCGGCCGGGGGCGCCGCGGGGTGGGCCGGGCGGGGAGCCGGGCGGCGGGCCCCCACGGCCGCCGGGCCGGGCCGGCGGCGGGGGTGGGGTGCCGCGGTCGGGCGCGGAGGGTCGCGTACCCCCGCGCTCCGTGCGCCGCTCGTCGTCCACCGATCGCCTCCCGATGCCGGGTGGTGCCCTGTGTTCAGGCCCGAGGGCCATCCCGTCGGTCCCGGGGGCCGCGATCGGCCGGAGCCGTCAGGGGGAGGCGGTCCGGCGGCGCCGGCGGCCTCCTCCCGACGCGTCGTCGGTCCCCAGGACGTATGACTGTACGAGGTGGTTCCATCGGCACGATCGGCAGACCTCCACGACGTGGACGGTGAACTCGCTGATCGCATCCGCCAGACGGCTGATCTCGTCGGCGGAACGAGCGGATCCGGCGGCCGCACCGAGGCGTTCGCCGAAGATCCAGTTGACCTCCACGAGCGGTTCCTGCCGGCAGAGCGGGCACGGCCGGGCGGTCGGCCGGCCGTGGTACGAGGCCGCCTGGAGCAGGTAGACCCCGGCGTCGCAGGCGTCCGCGGTGGCTACGCGGCCGGCCGCGACGTCGGCGAGCGCCGCGCGGCGCTGCAGCGCGTAGTCGACCACCTGACGGACTCCCGGCACGAGGCCAGCCTAGCCACCGTGACCGGTGTCCGTCCCCTGCTCCGGCGGGGTCCGGGAGCCCCGGAGGCCCGATCGACTGTGACGTGATCGCCGATCGGGGTCGCGTGATGTATCGGTCCGATATGGTCGTCGCAGAGGGTCGCCGTGATCGTCGCGGCGACCCGGCGATCGGCAGGTGCGCGAGGGGGGAGGCGGCCGGTGCTCGAGCTCGCGGTCCTCGGCCTGCTCCACGAGGCGCCGATGCACGGCTACCAGCTGCGCAAGCAGCTCCACGCCCGCCTCGGCACCTTCCGCGCGTTCTCCTGGGGCTCGCTCTACCCGACCCTGCGCCGGCTCCAACGTGCCGGGCTGATCGCCGAGACCACCGACGCGGCGGACGACGCCGCCGACGAGGGCACGGTGGACCCGGCGACCGCGGCGTCCACCCGATCCCGGTCGACCCGGTCGGCGTCGCGTGGCTCCTGGGGCTCGAAGACGCGCCGCGGGCGCCGGGTGTTCGAGCTGACCGCCGAGGGCAAGGACCGGTTCGACGAGCTGCTCGGCGAGGTCGGACCGCAGGCCTGGGACGACGAGAGCTTCGGCATCCACCTGGCCTTCTTCTCCCGGACGCCGGTCGAGGTGCGCATGCGCATCCTCGAGGGCCGGCGGCGCCAGGTGGAGGAGCGCCGCGAGGGACTGCGCTCCACGCTGTCCCGGGCCGGCGAGCAGATCGACCACTACACCCGCGAGCTGCACCGCATCGGTCTCGAGTCCACCGAGCGCGAGGTCCGTTGGCTCAACGAGCTCATCGCCGCCGAGCGCGCCGAGGGTCCGTCCCCGAGCCCCGACGACGAGCCGGGCGGCACCGCCCGCCCGTCCCCACACGGCGCCTGACACCCCACAGGTCCGTCACCCGTCACCCCCGAGGAAGAGACAAGAGGAGAACTGCCATGGGTTCGGTCCGAGTGGCGATCGTCGGCGTGGGCAACTGCGCCGCGTCGCTCGTACAGGGCGTGCAGTACTACGCCGACGCCGACCCGGCCACGCGGGTGCCGGGTCTGATGCACGTCGACTTCGGCGGGTACCACGTCCGCGACCTCGAGTTCGTGGCCGCGTTCGACGTCGACGCCAAGAAGGTCGGCCAGGACCTCGCCGACGCCATCGTGGCGTCCGAGAACAACACGATCCGCATCGCCGACGTGCCCCCGACGGGCGTGACCGTCCAGCGCGGCCACACCTACGACGGCCTCGGGCGCTACTACCGCGAGACCATCACCGAGGCCGACGGCGACCCCGTCGACGTCGTGGCCGCGCTGCGCGAGGCCCGCGCCGACGTGCTCGTCTCCTACCTGCCCGTGGGCAGCGAGGAGGCCGACAAGTTCTACGCGCAGTGCGCCATCGACGCCGGCGTGGCGTTCGTCAACGCGCTGCCGGTGTTCATCGCGTCGGACCCCGAGTGGGCGCAGAAGTTCACCGACGCGGGCGTGCCGATCGTCGGCGACGACATCAAGTCGCAGGTCGGCGCCACGATCACCCACCGCGTGCTCGCGAAGCTCTTCGAGGACCGCGGGGTCCACCTCGACCGCACGATGCAGCTCAATGTCGGCGGCAACATGGACTTCCGCAACATGCTCGAGCGCGAGCGCCTGGAGTCGAAGAAGACGTCGAAGACCAACTCGGTGACGTCGCAGATCGACCGCGACATGGGCAAGGGCAACGTCCACATCGGCCCGTCGGACCACGTGCCGTGGCTCGACGACCGCAAGTGGGCCTACGTCCGCCTCGAGGGCCGCGCCTTCGGCGACGTGCCCCTGTCGCTGGAGTACAAGCTCGAGGTCTGGGACTCCCCGAACTCCGCGGGCATCATCATCGACGCCGTCCGCGCGGCGAAGATCGCGATGGACCGCGGCATCGGCGGCCCGCTGCTCGCGCCGTCGTCGTACTTCATGAAGTCGCCGCCCGAGCAGTACCGCGACTCGGTGGCCTACGACCGCGTCGAGGAGTTCATCCGCGGCGAGCGCGGGCCTGCCTGACGCTCCCCGTGCACCACGGAGGCCCCGCCGACCGAGCCGGTCGGCGGGGCCTCCGTCGTCTCAGCGGACGATGTTGACCAGGCGCCCGGGCACGACGATGACCTTGCGCGGCTCGGCGCCGGCGAGGAGCTCGACCACCTTGGGGTCGGCGAGCGCCGCCGCCCGGACCTCGTCCTCGGTGGCGGTCGCCGGCACCGTGACGCGGGAGCGGACCTTGCCGTTGACCTGGATCGGGTACTCGACGGTGTCCTCGACCAGCAGCGCCGGGTCCGCCTCCGGGAACGGGGCGTACGCGAGCGTCTGCGGGTGGCCCAGCCGCGACCACAGCTCCTCGGCGAGGTGCGGGCACAGCGGCGCGAGCAGCAGCACCAGCGGCTCGACGACCGACCGCGGCGTGCCCCCGTCGGGGTAGGTCTTGGTCAGGTGGTTCGCCAGCTCGATGAGCTTCGCGACCGCGGTGTTGTAGTGCATCGCCGGCAGGTCGGTGCGCACGCCGTCGATCGCCTTGTGCAGGGCCGTGAGCGTGTCGCGGTCCGGCTCGGCGTCGCCGACGCGCAGCTCGCCGGTCTGCTCGTCGACCACGAGGCGCCAGACGCGCTGCAGGAAGCGGTGCGAGCCGACGACGTCGCGCGTCGACCACGGGCGCGAGGCCTCCATCGGCCCGGTCGACATCTCGTAGAGCCGGAACGTGTCGGCCCCGTAGGCCTCGCACATCTCGTCGGGCGTCACCACGTTGCGCAGCGACTTGCCCATCTTCCCGTACTCCTGGCGCACCGGCTCGCCGTTCCACGTGAATCCGGTGGACGCGGAGGCGTCCTCGACGACCTCCTCGGCCGGCACGTAGACCCCGCGCGCGTCGGTGTAGGCCCAGGCCTGGACGTAGCCCTGGTTGAACAGCTTGCGGAACGGCTCGGACGACGAGACGTGGCCGAGGTCGAACAGCACCTTGTGCCAGAACCGGGCGTAGAGCAGGTGCAGCACGGCGTGCTCGACGCCGCCGACGTAGAGGTCGACGCCGCCCGGGTCGCCGGGCCCCTGCGGGCCGAGCCAGTAGCGCTCGACGTCGGCGTCGACGAAGCGCTCCTTGTTGTCCGGGTCGAGGTAGCGCAGGTAGTACCAGCACGAGCCCGCCCACTGGGGCATCGTGTTGGTCTCGCGCAGGTAGTCGGCGAAGCCCCGCTCGGGGTCGGACTCCAGGTCCGCGGTGAACGACACCCACTCGGTCGCGCGGGCCAGCGGCGACTCCGGCGAGGAGTCGCGGTCGTCGGGAGCGAACGACTTCGGCGCGTAGTCCTCGACGTCGGGCAGCAGCACCGGCAGGTCCGACGCCGGCAGCGCGCGCGGGATCGAGGGCCCGCCGTCGGTCTCTCCCTCGGCCGCGTAGGCGATCGGGAACGGCTCGCCCCAGTAGCGCTGGCGGGAGAACAGCCAGTCGCGCAGCTTGTACTGCACCACCGGCTCCCCGGCGCCCCGCCCGGCGAGCCACGTGACGATCGCCGACTTCGCCGCGTCGACCTCCAGCCCGTCCAGGCTGATCTCGTCGTTGGCGGAGTTGATCGCCGGACCCGCGCCGACGTAGGCCTCGCCGTCGAAGCCCTCGGGCGGCGCCACCGTGCGCCGGATCGGCAGGCCGAAGACGGACGCGAAGTCCCAGTCGCGCTGGTCCTGGCCGGGCACGGCCAGGATCGCGCCGGTGCCGTAGCCCATGAGGACGTAGTCGGCGACGAAGATCGGCAGCGGCTCGCCGTTGACCGGGTTGGTCGCCCAGGAGCCGGTGAACACGCCCGTCTTGTCGCGGGCCTCCTGACGCTCGAGGTCCGAGCGCTGGGCGACGACGCGGCGGTAGCCGGCGACGGCCTCGGCGGGGGTCGCCGCGCCGCCGGTCCAGCGGCCGTCGAGCTCGTCGCCGGTCGGGGGCGACGGCCAGGCGTCGGGGGTCAGCGCGTCGACCAGCGGGTGCTCGGGGGCCAGGACCAGGTAGGTCGCGCCGAACAGGGTGTCCGGGCGGGTGGTGAACACCTCGATGGGCCCCGCGTCCGAGGTGAACCGGACCTGCGCGCCCTGCGAGCGCCCGATCCAGTTGCGCTGCATCGTCTTGACCGAGTCGGGCCAGTCGACGCCGTCGAGGTCGTCGGCCAGGCGGTCGGCGTACGCGGTGATGCGCATCATCCACTGGCGCAGGTTGCGCCGGAACACGGGGAAGTTGCCGCGCTCGGAGCGTCCGTCGGCGGTGACCTCCTCGTTGGAGAGCACCGTGCCCAGCGCCGGGCACCAGTTGACGGGGGCGTCGGCGAGGTAGGCCAGGCGGTGGTCGTCGAGCACCCGGTCCTGCTCGGGGCGCGACAGCGTCGCCCAGTCGCGGCCGTCGGGCAGCGCGCGGATGCCGGCGGTCAGCTCGTCGGAGAGCTCGCTGATCGGGCGCGCGCGGCCGGCCTCGGCGTCGTACCAGGACCCGTGGATCTGCAGGAAGATCCACTGCGTCCACCGGTAGAACTCGACGTCCGTCGTCGACACCGAGCGGTGCTGGTCGTGCGCGAGCCCGAGCTGGCGGATCTGGGCGCGGTAGCGCGCGATGTTCGCCTCGGTGGTGGTGCGCGGGTGGGTCCCGGTCTGCACGGCGTACTGCTCGGCGGGGAGGCCGAAGGCGTCGAAGCCCATGGTGTGCAGCACGTGGCGCCCGGTCATGCGCAGGAAGCGACCCAGGACGTCGGTGCCGATGAACCCCAGCGGGTGCCCGACGTGCAGCCCGGCGCCGGACGGGTAGGGGAACATGTCCATCAGGTAGAACTTCTCGCCCGCGGGCGGCGGACCGTCGGGGGACGGGTTCGCGACGGCGAACGTGTCCTGCGACTCCCAGAGGTCCTGCCAGCGCCGCTCGATCTCGTTCGCGAGCGCGGCCGTGTAGCGGTACGGCGGCACGCCGCCACCACTGCCACCACTGCCACCGCCGGCGCCACCGGCACTGTCGGCGCGGCTCGCCACCTCGGGCTCGGCGGTCACGGCACTCCTCCTGGGTATCGACCTCGGGTCGTCCCGCGGGGAGCCCGCGACCGGGTCCGGCGGTCCCGTCCGTCCCGCCGGGAGGCCCCGCGGGTGGGTTCGCCGTCGACCCGCGCACGCCGCGCCCCACGGGGGCACCGCGGATCCCGCGAGGACACCACCGAGCCTACTCTGGGGGTGTGATCGTCCCGGCCCTGGTCCTGGCGGTGGCGGCGCTCGTGGTGGGCGGCGCCGGACTGCTCGCCCTGCGGCACCGCCTGCCGCGCAACCGCGTCCTCGGCATCCGCACGGTGTGGACCATGCACAGCGTCGACGCCTTCCGCCGCGCCAACCGCGCCGCCGCGCCCGCGTTCGTGGGCGCCGGGCTGGTCGGGCTCGCCGGTGCCGGGGCCGCGCTCGGTGCCGCGACCACCGGCGCCGGGGTGACGATGCTGGTCCTCGGGGCGCTCGCGCTGGTCGGGCTGCTGGGGGCCGGGGGCGTCGTCGGCGCGCGGTTCGCCGCCGCCGAGCAGGCCGAGCACGAGGCGCTCGCGTCCCTGCCCGCGACGCCGTGCACCGCGGGGCTGCCCGAGGAGCCGGAGGAGCCGGCCGCCTGTGCGCCCGCCGCCGGCGCCTGCGGGGGCTCGTGCGCGATCTGCCCGCGGGCGGCGGCCGACGCCGCCGCCGACCCGGGGGCCTGAGGTCACCAGCCCCAGGTGCCCGGCGCGCCCTTGAACGGGCCGACGACGTCCCGGGTGATCCAGCCGCCGTAGAACCCGCCGGGCTGGGGCTCGACCCGCTCGCCGTCGAGGGTGATCTCGTCGAACGGCGCGGGGTAGAGCGCCACCCGGTCGGCGAGCTCGGGGTAGACGGCGTCCTGCGGGTACCACCAACCGACGTCGGTCAGCGGCGCCGCCCCCGGCACCACGACGTCGACGTAGCGGGCCGTGCCCTTCCACTCGCACACCGTCCGGCGCTGGGCCGGGCGCAGCACGCCCTCGGTGAACGCGGTGCGCCGGAGGTACCAGGTCGGCGGGTGGCTGGTCTCGAGCACGCGCACGAGGTCGTCGGTGTCGGCGACGACGGTGCCGGCGTGCGTGACCACCGCGCGCCGGCGCACGGCCTCCGCCCGCGGCGGGCGTGGGTAGTCCCACACCGACTCCTGCCCGGGACCGGGTTCGACGCGTCGCACGACGATGACGCTAGGCCCGGCCGGGCGTCTCGGCGCGACGAGCGAACGGGGAGTTCGTGCGCGTAGAGGCAGCGAGATACCCGTTCGCTGCGTCCGGGACCGGCGCGCTCAGTTCCGGCGCGGCTCGGTGACGTGGGTGGCCAGCAGCGCGAGGGGCACGCCCTGGCGGCGCAGGACCCCGCCCCAGAGGTCGTAGCCGGCGGGGGCGAGGACGTCGTCGGGCAGGGCCGGCACCACGTACCAGTCGCCGCGGCCGATCTCGCCGGCGAGCTGTCCGCGGTCCCAGCCCGAGTAGCCGGCGAAGACGCGCAGGCCGCGGACGCGGGGGGCGAGGTCGTCGGGGTCGCCGTCGAGGTCGACGAGCGCGACGGGCCCGCGGACGCCGACGACGCCGCCGGTGCGGGCCGGGTCCTCGCCGGTGCGCAGGGCGGCGAGGCACAGGGCGGTGCGCTGCTCGACGGGCCCGCCGACGAACACGGCGTTCGGGCTGGTCGTGTGCGGGCCCCACGTCGGCAGGACGTCGGCGACCGAGACCTCGCTGGGCCGGTTGAGGACGACGCCCAGGGTGCCGGCGGGCCGGTGGTCGATGATGAACACGACCGAGCGCGCGAAGTTGGGGTCGGTCAGGGTCGGGGAGGCCACGAGGAGCGTCCCCGCCTCGACCTCGGCCTGCTGATGTTCACCCACACCACTGGCCACGCGACCCATCGTCGCACCGGCGCGCTCCGTGGCGGCAGGCACGGTCCGGGTGGGGACGACCACGCCCGACCGGGCGGACGCACGCCGCGCGGACGGTCGACAACGGGTCACCGGGGTCCACCGGACGGCCTGCGCAGCCCCGACCCGTTCCGGACATCGAGCGCGTAGCGTGGGCGCCCGTGCCCGTCGCTCCCGGCCCCGTCGCGCCCCCGAGCACCGGCACCCCCGCCGCTCGGGGGCCGCTCGGTCGGCTGCGCGAGCTGCTCACGCACCCCGGCTTCGGCAAGCTGCTGACGGTCCGGCTGGCCGCGCAGTGGGGCGACGGCGTGTTCCAGGCCGCCCTCGGGGGGCTGGTGCTGTTCAGCCCCGAGCGCGAGGCGGACCCGGTCATGGTCGCCCTCGGGCTCGCGACGGTGCTGCTGCCGTACTCGATCATCGGGCCGTTCGCCGGCGCGCTGCTCGACCGCTGGGACCGGCGCCGCGTCATGATCGTCGCCGGGGCGCTGCGCGGGGTCCTGACGCTGCTCACGGCGGGGGTGGTCCTCGCCGGGGTCACGGGGCCGGCGCTCTACCTCGGCGCGCTGGCCACCATCGGCGTCAGCCGCTTCATCCAGGCCGGCCTGTCCGCCGCGCTGCCGCACGTCGTCGCGCCCGAGCACCTCGTCGGCGCGAACTCGCTGGTCACGACGTCGGGTGCGGTCGCCGCGGCAATCGGCGCCGGGTGTGCGATCGGACTACGCGGGCTCGTCGGGCCGCAGGACAGCGACGCGGCGTGGACCACGGCCGCCGCCGCGGTCGGCTCGCTGCTCATCGTGGTGGTGGCGACGACGATCCGGCGCGGCACGCTCGGCCCCGACGAGCGCACCGAGGCCGCGCAGGCCGTCCGCGCCGTCGCGTCGGGCCTCGTGGACGGCGCGCGGGCCGCCCGCGACGCCCCCGGCGTGCTCGCCGCGTTCGGCGCCGTCGCCGCCCACCGGCTCGCCTTCGGCGTCACGACGCTCGTGGTGCTGCTGCTCATGCGCAACTCGCTGACCGACGTGGGCCCGCTCAAGGCCGGGATCGCGGGGCTGGGCGAGGTGGTCGCGGCCGTCGCCGCCGGCCTCGGGGTCGCCGCCTTCCTCACGCCCTGGCTCACGTCGAAGGTCGGGCGCCCCGGCACCGTGCGCGTGATGCTGGTGCTCGCCGCGGTCGCGCTGCTCGGGCTCGGGCTGCCGATGACGCTGCCGACGATCCTCGCCGGGTCGTTCGTCCTCGGGCTCGTCGGCCAGGCGATCAAGCTGTGCTCCGACGCCGCGGTGCAGCGCGAGGTCGGCGACGACGTGCGCGGGCGCGTCTTCTCGCTCTCGGACACCACCTTCAACGTCACCTACGTCGTCGCCGTGGCCGGGGCGGCGTTCCTGGCCCCGCCGAGCGGGCGCTCGCCGCTGCTGCTCGTGCTGGCCGCGGGGCTCTACCTGCTCGGGCTCGTGGTGCACGAGCTCGCCCTGCGCGCCGAGGGCCAGCGCCGGGGTCAGGGCGGGACCCAGCCCGCGGCCCCCTCGGCGACCGTCGTGTCCACCGCGCCGTCGCCGTCGGTGTCGACCAGCAGCACGTCCCAGCGCGCCGACGCCGACCCGGGCGGCGCGGCCGACAGGTAGGCGAGCTCCGCCCGTCCGTCGTCGTCGGCGTCCACGAGCAGCTGGTCGGCGCGGCCGTCGCCGTCGAGGTCGCTGACCACCTCGCTGCCCGGCTCGTGGTCGGCGTCCACCACCGCGCCGTCGAGCACCCCGTCGCCGTCGGTGTCGAGCGCGGGGTCGGCGCGGTCCGCGCGGCCGCGGACGTCGGTCCACTCCAGGGCCCCCCCGGCGGCCGGCGCCGCCGCGAGGTCCAGGGGTGCCCGCGCGTCCCACAGCCCGCGGCCCGAGGGGTCGGCGTACGCGTGGTCGGGGCGGCCGTCGTCGTCGAGGTCGAGCAGCGAGCGGTCGGCGGCGCCGTCGCCGTCGCCGTCCCACAGCGCGTCGTCGACCCGACCGTCGCCGTCGAAGTCGAGCCGCACCGCGTCGGGCGCGCCACCGGGCGGGCCGAGATCGGCGTCGGCGGGCGAGGCGTGCCGGTGGACCGGGCCCTGCCCGGTGCCGAACACATAGCTGACCGCTGGGGATCCCACACCGGGTTCGACGCAGCTACTCCCCGGACGGTTCCCCCGACCCGATCCCCTCCGCGGCCGCCCACGCCAGCAGCTCCGCGCGCGCCTCGTCGTCGGAGAGCGGTCCGCGCTCGAGGCGCACGTCCTTGAGGTGGCGCCACGCCTTCCCGACCAGCGGCCCCGGCGGGATCCCGAGCAGCTCCATGATCGCGTTGCCGTCGAGGTCGGGACGGACGCGCGCGAGGTCCTCCTCCTGCGCGATCCGCGTGATCCGCTCCTCGAGGTCGTCGTAGGAGCGCTGCAGCGCGGCGGCCCGGCGCTTGTTGCGCGTCGTCGAGTCCGACCGGACGAGCTTGTGCAGCCGCTCGAGCAGCGGCCCGGCGTCGGTGACGTAGCGGCGCACGGCGGAGTCGGTCCACTCGCCCTTGCCGTAGCCGTGGAAGCGCAGGTGCAGGAACACGAGCTGCGCGACGTCCTCGATGACCTGCTTGGGGTAGCGCAGCTCGCGGAGGCGCTTGCGGGTCATCTTCGCGCCGACCACCTCGTGGTGGTGGAAGCTCACCCGCCGCCCCGGCTCGACCTTGCGGGTCGCCGGTTTGCCGATGTCGTGGAGCAGCGCAGCCAGGCGCAGCACGAGGTCCGGGCCGTCGGTCTCCCGCCCGATCGCCTGCTCCATGACCGTCAGCGAGTGCTCGTAGACGTCCTTGTGCTGGGCGTGCTCGTCGATCTCCAGGCGCATGGCCGGCACCTCGGGCAGCACGACGTCGGCGAGCCCCGTGTCGACCATGAGCTCGATCCCGCGCCGCGGGTGGGCACCGAGCAGCAGCTTCGAGAGCTCGGCCTGCACCCGCTCGGCGGTGATCCGCCCGAGCTCCGGCGCCATCTCCGTCATCGCCTCCCGCACCCGCGGGGCGACCTCGAAGCCCAGCTGCGAGACGAAGCGGGCGGCGCGCAGCAGGCGCAGCGGGTCGTCGGAGAACGACGTCCGCGGCTCGCCGGGGGTGTCGAGGACACCGCGGGCCAGCGCCGCGAGCCCGCCGTACGGGTCGACGAACGTGCGGTCGGGCAGCGAGAGCGCCATGGCGTTGGCGGTGAAGTCGCGGCGCACGAGGTCGCCCTCGACGGTGTCGCCGAACGCGACCACCGGGTTGCGGGTGACGCCGTCGTAGGCGTCGGCGCGGAACGTGGTGACCTCGCAGGTCAGGCCCCGGCGGACCAGGCCGATCGTGCCGAACGCGATGCCGGTGTCCCAGACCGCGTCGGCCCAGCCCGTCACGATCCTCTGGATGGCGTCGGGGCGCGCGTCGGTGGTGAAGTCGAGGTCGGTCGAGTGCCGCCCGAGCAGCGCGTCGCGCACGCTGCCGCCGACGAGGTAGAGCCGGTGGCCGGCCTCGGCGAACCGCTGCGCGAGCTCGTCGGCCACGGGGGAGAAGCGCAGCATCTCGACCACCGCCGCATGATCGGCGCCGGTCGTGGACGTCGGGGCTGGCGCGGGTCCGGGCACGACAGGACAGGCTACCGCGAGCAGGCGGACTCCTCGGGACACCAGGTCCCCGGGAAGGACACCCGCGCGTCGACCGGGCGACAGATCCCCGTCACCGCGGGGGCGCCGTACGATCGCGGGCGTGTCCACCCCGTCCCGCCGGTCCGGCGACCGGCGCCGGCGGGGCTCCCGACGGCGGATGCGCACGGTCGACGAGACCTCGGCGGGAGGCCTCGTCGTCGACGCCACCGGGGCCAGTGCGGCCCTGATCGGCCGGCTGGACCGTCGCGGGCGCCTGCTGTGGTCGCTGCCGAAGGGCCACCTCGAGGAGGGCGAGACCGCCGAGCAGGCCGCCGTGCGGGAGGTCGAGGAGGAGACCGGCATCATCGCCTCCGTGCGGGCGTTCCTCGGCAGCATCGACTACTGGTTCGTCGCCGAGGACCGCCGGATCCACAAGACGGTGCACCACTACCTGCTGCGCGCCCACGGCGGCGAGCTCTCCGACGCCGACGTCGAGGTCACCGAGGTGGCGTGGGTGCCGCTCGCCGAGCTCGACTCCCGGCTGGCCTACGCCGACGAGCGCCGCCTGGTGCGGCGCGCCGCGCAGATCCTGGAGGAGTCGGCGTGAGCCCTCCCCGCGGCCCGCGGGGAGCCCTCCGACGTCCTCTCGCCCTGCTCGCGACACTCGTCGCGGGGCTGCTGCTCGTGCTGACCGCGCCGCCGGCCGTCGCCGCACCCGACGAGCCGCGCCCGGCGCCGGTCGAGGTCGCGCTCGACACGCTCACGCCCCGGACGGTCACGACCGACGGGCCGGGCGAGCTCGTGGTCACCGGGCGGGTCACCAACCGGTCCGCGGTCCCCGCCCGCGACGTGGGGGTCCGCCTCGAACGGGGTGCCGCGCTCTCGGGGAGCCGGGCGGCGCTCGGGGCGCTCGAGGGTCAGGGCGCCTCGGGTGGCGCCCCCGTGCGCACGCCGTCGGTGGAGGTCGCGCCGACGATCGCGCCCGGGGCCGTCGTGCCGTTCACCGTCCGGGTGCCGCTGACCGGCCCCGGCTCGCTCGCCCTCGCCGCGCCCGGCGTGCACCCCCTGCTCGTCGACGTCGACGGCGCGCTGGGCACCGCCGGCCCGACGCGGCTCGGCGCGGTGCCGTTCCTGCTGCCCGTGGTCGGCGTCCCCGGTCAGGGCCCGCCCGCCGCGCCGCCGGTCGGGCAGGCCACCGGGGTCTCGGTGCTCTACCCGCTCGCCGACCGCCCCCGCCGCCTGCCGGTCGTGCCCGGCGCGCCGACGCTGCTCACCGACGACGACCTCGCCACCTCCTTCACCCCGGGCGGCCGTCTCGCGGGGCTGGTCGACGCGCTCGGACGGGCCGCCCCGGCCGGCTCCGCGGCGGCCCGCTCGGTGTGCCTCGCCGTCGACGCCGACCTGCTCGAGACCGCGAGCGCGATGACCGGCGGCTACCAGGTGCGCACCGCCGCCGGCGGCGCCGAGCCCGGGGTGGGCGCCGCCGCCGCGGACCGCTGGCTCGACGCCGTGCGCGCCGAGGCCCGCGGGCGCTGCGTGGTGGCGCTGCCCTACGCCGGCACCGACCTCGTCGCCACCGCCCGCGGCGACCAGCCCGAGCTGACGGCCGCCGCGGTGTCCACCGGCACCCGCCGCGTGGGCGACGTCCTCGGCGTCACCCCGGTCGCCGGCACCGTGTGGCCCGCCGGCGGGCTCGTGGACGACCGCACCGTCGCCGGGCTCGCCGCCGAGGGCGCCCGCGCGCTGCTCGTCGACGGCGACGCCCTCGACGGGCGCCTCCCGGCCGGGGCGCTCGCCCGGTTCCCCGGCGCGCCCGGGTCGGCGCCCGCGGCCGTCGCCCTCGACCCCGTCGCGGCCACCGCGCTCGCCCCGCGCCCCGCCGGCGACCCCGGCGACCCCACCAGCCCCGCGGGCACCGCCGGACCGCTCGCCGCCCAGGACGCCCTCGGGGTGCTGGGGCTGCGCGCGCTGCAGGAGCCGCCCGCGGACGGGACGCCGGCGGTCGAGGTCGTCGCCCCGCCCGCCGACTGGGCCGCGAGCACCGGCGAGGCGGGCGCGCTGCTCGCGGGCGTCGACGAGCTCGCCCGCCTCGGCCTGGCCCGCCCCGTCGACCTCGCCACCCTGGTCGGGCCGATCGGCGCCGCGACGCCCCTCCCGCCGACCGCCCTGGCCTCGCCCGAGCGGGAGATCGACGGGGTGGCGGCGCCCGAGCTCGTCGCCCGCGCCGGCGCCGTGCGCGACCGCCAGGGCGCGCTCCTCGCCGCCACCGAGCGCGACGGGGTGGGCGCGCCGTCGCCGTCGGACTTCGTCGAGCCGCTCACCGACGGCGTGCTGCGCAGCCTGTCGGTGGCGTGGCGCGGCGACCCGGCGGTGCAGGAGACGCAGGTCGCGGGGGTGGAACGGCAGGTCGACGAGCTGCGCTCGCTGGTGCGGGTCGCGCAGCCCTCGGGGTCGTACTCGCTGGGCTCCAACGACGCGCCGCTCCTGCTGACCGTCGAGAACCGCCTGCCCGTGGCCGTCCGGGTGCAGGTGGTGCTCGAGCCCACACCCGGCCTGCGGACCGCCTCGCTGCCCGTCGTCACCGTGCCGGCGTTCGGGAGCCGCCAGGTGCAGGTCGAGGTCGAGGTGACCCGCGCGGGCCAGTTCGCGGTGGACGCCCAGGCGCAGACACCGGGGGGTGAACCTCTCGGTCCGACGGCTCGTCTGCTGCTGCGATCGACCGCCTACGGCACGATCACGGTGTGGTTGACCGCGTCCGCAGCCGTCGTGCTGGTGATCCTGGCGAGCGTGCGGATCGCTCGCCGGGTGCGGGCGGCCCGGCGCGACCGGAGGTCCCGCCGCAGGCGACACCGGGACACGGGCACGACGACGGACGCGGATCTCCCGACCCGCGAGCTGCAGAGACGGTGACGGCCCGCGAACCGGGCCGCCGGCCGGACGACCCGCCCGCCGACGAGACGGGGCGGGGGACCGGACGCGAGACGGGTCGCGACGGCGGCGACGCGGCCGTGCCCGAGGTCGTCCCGCCGCCGCCCCCGCCGGGCCACGCGGGCGGACCGCGGCCCCCGGGCCCGCCGGCGCACGGCGTCCGAACAGGTCAGCAGGGTCCGCAGGGTCCGCAGGGCCCGCCGCCGGGCGCGGGACGGCCGGGCCCGCCGCCCGGCGCCCAGGGATCGCCGCCGGCTCCGGGCCAGCCCGCCCCGGGCCAGCCCGCCCACGGCCAGCCCGCCCACGGCCAGCCCGCCCACGGCCAGCCCG
>NZ_JAQZAN010000026.1 GCF_028737255.1 Actinomycetospora straminea
TGCTGAAGAAGCTGGGCGTCGTCACCGTCGGCGTCTCCGCCGGCCTGCTGGTCGCCGCGCCGTTCGCCTCCGCCAGCGAGGGCGGCCACCACCACGACGGCGAGCACGAGAGCTCCGGCTCCTGCAACGTCACCGGCGGCTCGGCCGAGGCCAACGGCGGCATCGACGGCGACGCGTTCGCCGGCAACCTGCTCGCGCAGGCCCCGGTCGGCGGCGCCAACGTGCTCAACGTCGTCTGCAACGACATCCTCAACGACAACCTCAGCGGCAACGACGTCGACGTCGAGATCGGCGGCGGCCTCCTGCCCGAGGTGCCGCTCCCGCTGTAGGTCCTGACGGACGCCACGACGGCCCGGCCACCGAGCGGTGGCCGGGCCGTCGTGCGTCCGGGGGCCGCACCGGAACGGTGTCGCCCGTTCGGATGTCATGGCGGGTCCGGTCGTGCCGCCGAGGTTGCGCCTTCGTTGATCCGTCCGAGGCGTGCCCGGGTGCTCATCATCCGCTCGGTCCACGCCCGCTCCCCGACAGACATCCCAGGAGTTCGCATGCTGAAGAAGATGGGCGTCATCACCGTCGGCGTCACCGCCGGCCTCATGGCCGCCGCCCCGTTCGCCTCCGCCACCGAGGGCGGGCACCACGACGGCGAGCACGAGAGCTCCGGCTCGTGCAACGTCACCGGCGGCTCGGCCGAGGCCAACGGCGGCATCGACGGCGACGCGCTCGCCGGCAACCTGCTCGCGCAGGCCCCGGTCGGCGGCGCCAACGCCCTGAACATCGTCTGCAACGACATCCTCAACGACAACCTCAGCGGCAACGAGGTCGACGTCAACGTCCTCAGCCCCGAGGAGGAGACCGAGGTGCCGATCGAGCTCCCCGAGCAGCCGGCCTGAGCAGCCCGTCGCGCACCCGAGGGCCCGGCCATCCGATCGGTGGCCGGGCCTTCGTGCGTCCGGAGCACGGAGCAGATTCCTCCGACACCACGGGTTTGCGCCGTGTCGCTTGTCCCTCGTTCGGGGGTCACCCGTTACCCGATCGCTGCACGGGCCGCGTGACGTCGTTGTCCCTCCCGAGGGCGCGGTGCCGTGCGCATCCGGCGTGCGGGTACGCGTCGCGCTCCCCGACGAACCAAGGAGTCGACATGCTGAAGAAGCTGGGCGTCGTCACCGTCGGCGTCTCCGCCGGCCTGCTGGTCGCCGCGCCGTTCGCGTCCGCGCACGAGTCGAGCCACGAGTCCGAGCACGAGAGCCACGAGACGAGCAGCGGGTCGGGCTCGGACTGCAACGTGACCGGCGGCTCGGCCGAGGCCAACGGCGGCATCGACGGCGACGCGGGGTTCGGCAACGTCCTGATGCAGGGCCCCGTGGGCGGCTCGAACCTGGGCAACGTCGTCTGCAACGACATCCTCAACGGCAACCTCAGCGGCAACAGCGTCGACGTCGACCTCGGGGGCGGCCTGCTGCCCGAGCTCCCTGCCTAGGAGCGCGCGACAGCACCACCGCACCGGCCCGGCCACTCCCGCGGGTGGACGGGCCGACGTGCGTCGACGTGGTGCATCGGCGCCGTGTTCCCGGACCTCCATCCCACGATCGGGGGCATCCGGGCGAAAACCGGTAACACCGGGACGACCACCTCGTTGAGCCGTCCGAGCGTGGGGGCGTACTCCCCAGCCATCCGGCCCACGCCGCTCCCCGACACACCTCTGGAGTCCACGTGCTGAAGAAGCTCAGCGTCGTCACCGTCGGCATCTCGGCCGGCCTGATGGTCGCCGCCCCGTTCGCCTCCGCCCACGAGTCGGGCCACGACGGCGAGGGCCACCACGGCGCCGGCGCCGACTGCAACGTCACCGGCGGCTCGGCCGAGGCCAACGGCGGCATCGACGGCGACGCGTTCCTGGGCAACGCGGTCGTGCAGGCCCCGATCGGCGGCGCCAACCTCGCCAACATCGTCTGCAACGACATCCTCAACGACAACCTCAGCGGCAACGTCGTCGACGTGAGCGTGCTCAGCCCGGAGGCCCCCGGGCTCCCCGAGGTCCCCGAGGTCCCGGAGTTCCCCGTCTCCTGAGCGGTTCCTGACGGACCCCGAGGGCCCGGTCACCGCACGGTGGCCGGGCCCTCGGCCGTTCCGGCCCGAAGTTGATCCCCCGTTCGGGTTCATCTCGCCCACGAGGATCACGACGACATCACGGGCTCGTTGAGCCATCCGATACCCACGGCGCCGCGCTCCTCCACCGTCCGGCGCTGGGCACCCCCGACACACCACTGGAGTTCCTCGTGCTGAAGAAGCTGGGCGTCGTCACCGTCGGCGTCACCGCCGGCCTGCTCGCCGCCGCGCCGTTCGCCTCCGCCGAGTCGCACATCGACGAGAACGACAACGTCACGTCCGAGGGCAGCAACATCGGTGTCGACACCGGCAACCGCATCGGCCAGGGCAACGGCCAGGGCAACACGTTCAACGGCGTCGAGGTGCCCGGTCTGCCGGACGCGCCGACCCTGCCCGCGCTGCCGCCGCTCTCCGACTACCTGCCCGAGCTGCCGAGCCAGTTCGAGCTCCCCGGCATCCCGGCCTGAGGCACGCCTCCCGCACGACGACGGGCCCGGTCCACCGCTCGGTGGGCCGGGCCCGTTCGCGTGTCCGGGGTGTCCGCGTCGCCGGGTCAGCGCCCGACGGCCGCCGGGGTGTCAGCGACGTGCCGTCGCGGACGATCAGTGTCCGTGTCCTTCCGTCGATCACCGCGCTCGCCGCTCGCCACGGCCCCGTCCGGCACGACGACGACCGGGCACGGCCCGTCCTCGAACAGCGCCCGGTCGGCGCTCGGCGAGGTGAGCGCGGCCAGCGCCCCACCCCGCGGTCGCCCGACGACGACCGCGCGGGCGTGGTGGCGCCGGGCCACCGCGACCAGCGCGCCCCCGACACCGTCGTGGGCGACGACGGGCGCGAGGGTCTCGGCGGTCACCGTCGCGTCGCGGCCGACGGCCTCCCGGACCGCGGCCAGGGACCGCTCGAGGCCGGGCCCGGCGTCGGTGTCGGCGGCGGCCGCGGCGTCCACCACCGCGCTCTCGGGGACGTGCACGACCACCAGGGGCGCGTCGAGCAGCGTCGCGAGCCGCCCGCCCGTCGCGGCGACGCCCGGTGCGTGCGGCGCCCCGTCGACGGCGACGAGGACCGGGCGCACGGCGTCGCCCCCCGCGCCGTGCGCGGCGTCGTCCGTGGCCGTCACCTCCCCCACCGTCACGTCGCTGGTCTCCGAGCCGGTCTCCACGCGCCGCAGCAGGCGGTGGGCGGTGGCGAGCACCAGCGCCCCGAGTGCGACGACCACCGCGCCCACCCAGAACGGCGTGCTCGGCAGGAACGCCTCGGCGAGGATGCCGGCGATCCACGGCGCGAGCCCGCCGCCGAGGAAGCGCACGAAGCTGTAGGACGCCGAGGCCACCGGGCGCTCGACCGGCGCCACGGACATGACGGCCTGGGTGACCAGCGTGTTGTTGAGACCGATCATCGCGCCGGCGACGATCACCGCGCCGATGACGACGCCCGGGGTGTCGTTCCCGACCGCGATGACGAGCAGGTCGACCGCGAGCAGCCCGAGCACGACGTAGAGGACGCGCACGGTGCCGAAGCGCCGCTCGAGGGCGGGGGCGACGAACACCGCGAAGATCGCGACGAGCACGCCCCAGGCGGTGAAGACGCCGCCCAGGCCGAGCTCGGAGAGCCCGCCCATCGAGTACGGCGAGTACGCGAGCAGCGTGAAGAAGCCCCAGTTGTAGGCGAACGCGGTGAGGGCGTTCGTCGCGAGGCTGCGGTGGCGCAGTGCCCGCAGCGGGTCGAGCAGCCCGATCTTCCGCGCGGGCCTCGGGCTCTTGTCGAGCAGCACCAGCGTGGCGATCAGCGCGACCGCCATGAGCACGGCGACGCCGAAGAACGGCGCTCGCCAGCTCACGGACCCGAGCAGGCCGCCGACCAGCGGGCCGAGCGCGATGCCGACCCCGAGCGCGGTCTCGTAGAGGATGATCGCGCCGGCGAACCCGCCGCTCGCGGAGGCGACGATGACCGCCAGCGAGGTCGCGATGAACAGGGCGTTGCCCAGGCCCCAGCCGGCCCGGAAGCCGACGATCTCGCCGATCGATCCGGACGCCCCGGCGAGGGCGGCGAAGACCACGATGATGGTCAGGCCGGTCAGCAGCGTCGCCTTCGCGCCGATGCGGCTGGAGACCCAGCCGGTGACGAGCATGGCGACCGCGGTGATGAGCAGGTAGCTCGTGAACAGCAGCGAGACCTGCGCGGGCGTGGCCGCGAGCTGCTCGGCGAGCGCGGGCAGGATCGGGTCGACCAGGCCGATCCCCATGAAGCTGATGACGCAGGCGAAGGCGACGGCCCAGACGGCCTTCGGTTGGCGGAACGGGCTGTCGGTGGACGTGCTCACGACGCTCCTCGCGAGAGGTCGACGGGGATCCGGGTCAGGCGGGACAGGGCACCGGCGGCGGCGTCGACGGCGGCGCGGTCCTCGGGGCCGAGCTGGTCGAGGAGGTCCGCCAGCCGCGACGCCCGGCGGGTGCGCCGGGCGAGGAGGACCTCGCGGCCCGCGTCGGTCAGCGTCACGACCACCGCCCGCCGGTCGCCCGGGTCGTCGCCGCGCGTGGCGAGGCCGTCGCGCTCCAGGCGCGTGACCAGCGCGGTCATGCTCGGCTGCGTGATGCCCTCGCGGACGGCGAGGTCGGAGAGGCGCTGGGGCCCGTCGCGGTCGAGCGTCGCGAGCGTCGACGCCGTGGTCAGGCTGATGTCACGGCTCGCGGTGGAGCGGATGACCCACGCCGCGAAGCCGTCGAGCGCGGCGGCGGTGGTCAGGCGCGCGTCGGTCGGTGCGGTCACCAGACCGTTGTATCACCTAACTATATTCTCCGCCGCCGTGGCGATCGCGGTCATGGAGCGTGCGCGATCAGGAGTCGAACGAGAGCAGCGACGGCGAGGACGACCCGGCCTCGCCGAACGAGAGCACCGACGTCGCGCCCGACACCGTGTTCCCGAGGCCGCCGACGACGCCGCCGAGCAGGCCGCCACCACGGCCGCCACCCGAACCGCCGGGGTCCTCGGACGTGCCAGCACCACCCGAGCCGCCCGAACCCCCGGACCCGCCCGAGCCCGATCCCCCGGAGCCGCCGCCGGAGGCCTCCTCGCCGCCCCCGGAGCCCTGGGAGCCGCCGCCTGCGCCGGCGCCGCCACCGCCGGCACGGATCGGGGTGTCGGCGCCGCGCGCGGTGCTCGCCGTGCGCGCGGAGCCCTCGGTGCGGGACGCCCGTCGGACGGGGGTGTCGGCGTCGGCCGCGCCGCCGCGGCCGGCGCCGATCGTGCCGCCGGGCTGCCCGAGGCCGACGGGGTCGCCGGTCAGGGCGAGGTCGAGCACCGGGACCGGGGCCGGCGGCAGGCCGGGCGCGAGGGGCAGCGAGGCCGCGGGGCCCGTGGGACCACCGGCGCCGGGGGCGGGCGGCGCCAGCGGGGCGTCGGAACTCACCGGGCTCATCACCGCCGAGCCGATCCCGATGGCGCCGACGGTGGCGACCAGCGGGAGCGCGCCGAGCGCGACCCGAGCGCGCCCCGAGGACGACGCCCCCATCTGGTGCCTGCCCATGCCCGGCTCTCCGTCCGTTCGTCCGGCCAGTCCGTTCGGTAGGGAGCGCACCACCGATCGAGTGAGCACTCCTCCGGAACGCTCAACGGCCGTCACGGCCGGAGGTTACGGACGCGGGCCGTCCGGGCTTGAGTCCGCCGATGAGGTGAACCCGGGGCGTCACGCCACCCGGGGGCACCGGTTGGACCCGGAGGCGGTCCGGCCACAGACTGTGCGCCCGGCGGACCGTCGACGAGGAGGTCACCACCGTGAAGCAGCTGTCGGGCCTGGACTCGGTGTTCCTGGACGCGGAGGACGATCACCAGTTCACCCACGTCAGCCAGCTGTTGATCCTCGAGCGGCCGGACGCGGACTTCGAGCCCTACCCGGCCTGGCGCCGGCAGCTCGCCGACCGCATCCACCAGCTCGAGCCGCTGCGCCGGCGGCTGGTGGAGGTGCCCTTCGGGCTCGACCACCCGTACTGGATCGCCGACCCGGACTTCGACCTCGACTTCCACGTGCGCCACAGCGCCGTCCCGCCGCCCGGCGGTGACGGGGAGCTCGACGAGCTGGTCGGCCGGCTCGTCGCGGCGCCCATGGACCGCGACCACCCGTTGTGGGTCTCGCACGTCATCGAGGGCCTCGACGACGACCGCTTCGCGATCCTCACGATGATCCACCACAGCGCGGTCGACGGGGCCGCGGGCGCGGACCTGCTCGAGCTCATGCTCGAGGACTCCCCCGACGCCGGCCGTCCCGCCGAGGCCGGGCGGTGGCGCGCCGAGACCCCGCCGTCGACGGCCGAGGTGCTCGCCCGCGCGGCCGTCAACGGTGTCCGGCGCCCCGCCCGCGGGCTGCTGCTCGCGGCCCGCGCCGGCCAGAAGCTGGCCCGCGCGTCGCGCAGCCCGGCGGCGATCGACCTGGCCGACAAGGTCCGCGGCACGCTGCGGGGTCCGCTGGGGTCGGTGCTCAACGCCGGGCGCTCCCGCGACGACGACGGGCGCCTGCCCCGGCTGCCGCCGCTGGTGGCGCCGCGCACCCCGTTCAACCACCCGATCAGCCGGTACCGGCGCTTCGCGCACCGGTCGCTGCCGCTGGCCGAGGTCAAGGCCGTCGGGAAGCAGGCCGGGGCGACGATCAACGACGTCGTCGTCGCCCTGTGCGGGGGCGGGCTGCGGCACTGGCTGACCGAGCGCGGCGAGCTGCCCGACCGGCCGCTGACCGCCCTCATCCCCGTCTCGCTGCGCAGCGGCGACGAGGAGGAGCGCTGGACCAACCGCGTCTCGGGCACCATCGCCGCCCTGCCGACCGACCTCGACGGCCCCCTCGAGCGCCTGCGCGGCGCGCACGAGGCGCTGGACCTCGCCAAGGAGGTCTTCAAGGCGCTGCCCGGGGAGCTCGCGCCCGAGGTCGCGGGGCTCGGGACGCCGCTGGCGACGACGGCGGTCAGCCGGGCGGTGACCCGCTGGTCGACCGCGACGCCCGCGCCGTTCAACCTCGTCGTCTCCAACGTGCCGGGCCCGACCGACCCGCTCTACGTCGGGCCCGCGCCCATGCGCCACTACGTGCCGGTGTCCGCGATCGCCGACGGCGTCGGGCTCAACATCACGGTGCAGAGCTACGTCGACCAGCTCGACATCGGCCTGCTCGCCTGCGCCGAACTGATCCCCGACCTGGCCGACCTCGCCGACGCCGTCGTCGCGGAGTTCGACCTCCTGCGCGACGCGGTCGGGTCCGCGGAGGAGCCCGCGTGACGGCACGGGAGCGCCTGGCGCCGCTGCTCGACGTGCCGCTGCCCGCGGACGTCGGCGCGCCGTACCTCGACCTCGTCGACGGTCGGCCCGGCTCGCGCGGCCGCATCCAGGACCTGTGGGAGTCCGGCGGCGGCGCGGGCTTCTACGACCTGGTGCTCGCCGGCGGCGACCGCGTCCGCGGGCGCGTCCCCGGCCTCGTCGGCGGCGCGGTCGTGCGCGACTTCTACGACGTCGCCCGGCGCCTCGACCTCGTCGGCGGCGAGACCGTGCTCGACCTCGCCTGCGGGCCCGGCACGCTGACCCGGCACCTCGCCGACGCCGTCGGGGCCGACGGGCTGGTGGTGGGCGCCGACCTGTCGCCGCCGATGCTGCGGCGCGCGGCGCGGGCGGTGCGGGCGGCGAACACGGTGTTCGTCCGCGCCGACGCGATGGCGCTGCCGTTGCGCGACGGGGCGGTCGAGGCCGTGTGCTGCTCGCTGTGCCTGCAGCTCGTGCCCGACCTCGACACCGCGCTGGCCCAGATCCGGCGCGTCCTCGCCCCCGGCGGCCGGTTCACCGCCACCGTCCCGACCCACGGTCGCGGCCCGTTGCGCCTCTACACCGAGCTGCTCGCCCGGGGCGGTCAGGCGCGGCTGTTCCACCCCGGCGAGCTGGCCGACGCCCTCGTGCGCCACGGGTTCGTGCGGGTGGCGACGCGGTGGGGGACGCTCATCGAGATCGTGGACGCCGTCGTCCCGGGAGCAGCGCCCCCGCGAGGGTGACGACGCCGGTGGTGGCGGCGACGACGCCGAGCGCGGCGACCACGTCGCTCGGCCGGTGCCAGCCGGCGACCATCGTGGCCACGCCCGCGATCCCGGTGACCGCGGCGGCGGCGAGGGCCGCGAGCGGGCGCAGCGCCCGGGGCACGACCAGCACGAGCGCGACCCCGAGCGACGCCACGAGCGTGACGTGGCCGCTGGGCAGGGAGTTGTCCTCGGCGGAGTCGGGGCGGACGAGGCCCGCCTTGAGCAGCTGGGTCACCACCTGGGCGCCGAGCACCAGCGCGACGACGGCGACGGCCCGGTCGCCCCGGCCGCGGGCCAGCGCCACGCCGCCGAGGACGAGCACCGCGAGCGCGACCGTCGGGACCCCGACGAGCTCGAGCACCCGCAGCCCCTCGCCGCGCAGGCCGACGCCGGTGGCGGTCTCGAGGGCGGCGTCGTCGAGGGCCCGGCCGGCGGGGTCGAGGACGGCGAGCACGTAGGAGCCGACGACCGTCGCGACCCCGAGGAGCACCGCCAGCACGCTCCCGACCCGTCCGCGGGAGGTGGTCGGCCGGTGCGGCGCGTCGAGCAGGGGCACCGTCGGCGCGGCCGCGAGCGGGATCATGGCTCCCACGCTCCGCCCGGGCGGTGTGGGCGGCCTGACGGACGGCTGTGACGGGGCTGAGAACACCGGCGGGCACACGACGACGGCCGGGTCCCGCTCCCCAGGGGACCCGGCCGTCGTCTCGCGAGCCGTCGCTTACCGGTACGCCTCCACCGCGTGTCCGTACACGACGACGTTGTCCTCGTAACTGCGGACGTCGGCGTCGAACTCGCCGCCGCAGGTGATCAGCCGCAGCTCGGGGCCGGGGGTGGCCCCGTAGACCTGCACGGTCGGGAAGGCGTCCTTCGGGACCTCGGCGACGCGGTCGACCGCGTAGACCACCGTGACGCCGTCGGTGCGCTCGACGAGCACCTGGTCACCGGCCTCGACGTCCGAGAGACGGGCGAAGCCGCCCTCCACACCCCCGTAGTCCACGTGCGACGCGTAGACCGCCGGGCCGTCCTGGCCGGGGGCCGCGCCGCCGCGGTAGTGGCCGACGGTCGTGGCGTCCCGCGGGACCTCCAGCCGGCGGTCCTCGGTCTGGCCCAGCTCGGTGAGCTGCCGGGTGTCGACCCCGATCGACGGAATCCGCAGGTTCGCCGTCTCGGCCCAGTCCAGGGGGAGGGCGACCTCGGTGCGCCCGGCCGGCAGGTCGGCGACCGCCGGGCCGGTGCGCGCCGAGGTCGCGCCCACCGTCAGGTAGGCCACCACGGCGACCAGCGCGACGACGAGGAGGACACCGATCGTCGCGCGGGCGGTCCCGCGCTGCTGCGTGCTCTGGTGCTCGGTCGTCGTGGCCATCGTGATCAGCCCTGCCGCGCGGAGCGACGGGCGACGACCAGGCCGGTCGCGCCGAGGCCGGCGACCGCGCCGGCGGCCAGGGCGACCTCGACGGCCGAGGCGCCGGAGCCGGTGCTCCCGTCGCCGGTCGAGACCCCGCCCTCGGGGTAGCTGACGTACTCGACGTGGCCCTCGTCGTCGTCATCGTCGTCGTGGGCCCTGGCCTCGCAGGCCTCGCCGTCGTCGTCACGGTCGAGACGGAACGGGTCGGACGAGTCCCACTCGAGGATGGCGTTGGCCTCGTCGTAGGTCAGCTCGTCGCAGTCGACGTCGTAGCGGTGGCGCCAGTAGGTGCCCCACCACGCGTTCGGGGCGTGGGAGTTGAAGACGTAGGTGTTCGAGAAGTAGTTGCTCTCGTAGACCGTCGTGTTGTTCTCGATCGACGTGTTGTTCTCGATGTCGACCGTCGTGTTGTTCGTCGTCGTCGAGTTGTTGTTCGTCGTGGTGTTGTTGTTCGTCGTGGTGCTGTTGTTCGTCGTCGTGTTGTTGCTGTTGCTGTTCGACGTGTTGTTGCTGTTCGACGTGTTGTTGCTGTTCGACGTCGTGGTGCTGTTGGTCGTCGTGTTGCTCTCGGTGACCGTCACGTCGTTCTGGCTGACACTCGTACTCGAGCGGCCGGCCACCGAGTCGTCGTCGGTGCTGCTGGAGTTCGACGCGCTCGGGGCGGACGTCGCGGTGCTGGAGACGGCAGAGCACTTGTTCTCCGCCTCGCTCCACCGGCCACCCGCGGCGGTGCAGTCCGCCGAGTTCGTCTCGCTACCGGTGGGCGCAGCGAGCGCGAGCCCCGGAGCCATCACCGCCAGTCCCACGCAGCCGGCCAGCACGACCGCGGCGCTGCGGCTGCTCCGACGACCCCTCATCTCCCGCTCCCCTTGTCCGTTCGGCCCGTCCGGTGGGCCGTTCGGCGATGTCTCGCAGGAGGAGCAGCCGTCGTTAGCGGATCTCCGGCGGAGATCCCTGGGATCACTCGATCGTGGCGGCGAACGCCGGTTTCGCCCTCCTGGCCCGCCGCGCGTACCCCTTTGCCGCTCCCGCCGTTACAGCGAACGGGGGAGTCGCCGGTCGACGACCCGGAAGACCATCGGGCGAGCGGATCGGGTCGGGGCATGGGGAACGGACGTCGGCGCGCGGCGAGCGCGCTGGTCGGGCTGGTGGCAGCGGGGATGATCTCGACGGCGGGGGTGGCGGCGGCGTCCGGCCCGATCGATCTCGGGGACCCGGGCGGCAGCATCGGCGACCTCGTCGGCGGCATCGTCGACTCGGTGTCGGGGCTGATCGGCGGCGAGAGCGGCGACCTCCCCGAGATCCCGGAGATCGAGCTCCCGACGCCGACCACGACGACGGGCCCGACCACCACGACCTCGCCGTCGTCGTCGTACCACCCCACCGAGACCCGCTACGTGCCGGTGCCGGTGCCGGTCTACGGCCCGGGCAGCCCGTACTACCGCTACGTGCCGCCGGTGGTCTCGGTCTACGACCTCGACTGCCACGACTTCGCCGACGCCGCCGACGCACAGGCCGTGCTCATCGCCGACCCGTCGGACCCGAACAACCTCGACGGCGACAACGACGGCCGGGCCTGCGACTGGGGCGTCGGACGCGACTACTCCTCCTACACCGGCTACCCGCGCGGCGGCGTCGCGGCGGGCGACGGGTCCGACGAGGGCCCGACCGTCGGCCAGGTGATCTTCCTGGCGATCGCCGGCATCGGCGCCGGTGCCGGCGTCGTCCGCGGTGGCCAGCTGGTCGCCGCTCGGCGGGAGAAGGCCTGACGTGGCCGCTCCGGAGGCACCGCCCGAGAGCCCGTCGGGGGGTAGGGGCATCCTCGACCGGGTGACGGGACGCTTCACCGCGCTGATCCTCGCCCTGCTGGCCGTCGGGGTGCTCGTGGCGTTCGTCAACTCCGGCGGCGAGGAGCCCGCGCCGGCGCGGTCGCTCCCGCCCGCCGAGCGGGTGTCTGTGCCCGTGCCGCTGCCGGCCGCGCAGATCACCGGCCTCGACGTCCCCTCCATCGGGCTGACGACCCAGGACCTCACGAGTCTCGGCCTGCGCGACGACAATTCGCTCGACGTGCCGCGCAGCGCCGCGACCGTCGGCTGGTACCAGCGCAGCGCGAGCCCCGGCGAGGTCGGGCCCGCGGTCCTCGCGGCGCACGTCAACTTCCGCGGCGAGGAGGGCGCGTTCTACCGGCTGGGCCAGATGGCGCCCGGCCAGACCGTCGAGGTCCACCGCGACGACGGCACCACCGCGGTGTTCGCCATCGACCGGGTCGAGCAGGTCGCCAAGGACTCCTTCCCCACCGAGGCGGTCTACGGGCCGACCCCCGACGGCCAGATCCGGCTGATCACCTGCGGGGGCGTGTTCAACGAGCAGACCCGCAGCTACGAGGACAACATCGTCGTCTTCGGGCACCTCACCGAGGCCTACCGCCCGGCGTAGTGGCGACCGCCCGGGCCCCGGTCGGCGCCGAGGCCCGGGCGAGGGCCGCGCGAACCCGGGGGGTGGGTCCGCACGGCCCTCGCGGGAACCGGCCGAGCCGGTCGTCGAGGACCCTCAGGGGGTCGGGCTGCCCAGGTCGTACACGGTGCGCCCGGCGACGTCGGTTGCTGTGAAGTGGGCCCGGACCCACGTCCCGATCTCACCGGTCGTGCCGGCGGCGCCGGGTCCACCGCCCCGTCCTCCGGGACCGCCGCCCTCGACGTAGTAGCGGACCTGGCCGGACGCGACCGCCGCCTGGAACTCGGCAAGGGTCGGCGCGGGGTCGCTGCCCGTGAAGCCGCCCAGGGCCATGACGGGCGCACCGCTCGCGAGCTGGAGCGAGGCGGCGCTCTGGGCGCCGGTCGTGGCCGCCGCCCAGCGGGTGCCCGCGCCCTGCAGCAGGGCCACGAGCTGCGGCGACGGCGTCTCGCCCTCCGGGCCGCGGCGGGCGCCCCCGTCACGCTGACCGCTCGGGCCGCCCATCGATCCACCGGGGCCGGCGCTGACGATCGAGCCCTGGTGCGGGGTGAGCGCGGTCTGCGCGGCGAACGCCGTCGACGCCCCGAGCACGGCGACCAGGGCGGCGAGCACCCCCACGGTCGCCACCCGCGTCCAGCGCGCCCGCGGGACCAGCACCGCGACCGTCCCCAGCACCCCGGCGACGAGCAGCACCCAGCGCGCCCACGGCTGCCAGTCGTGCTGCGTGAGCACCACGGCGCTCCAGGCCGCCGTACCGGCGACGACGACCGCGAGGACGACGCGGCTCCACACCGCGTCGCGGCGGCGCCAGAGCACGGAGGCGCCGACGGCGGTCGTGAGCGCGATCCCGGGAGCGAGGGCGACGACGTAGTAGGGATGGATGATCCCGCTCATCGCGCTGAAGACGACGGCGTGCACCAGCATCCAGGTGCCGCCGAGGACGAGCAGGCCGCGGGTGCGGTCGGTGCGCGGGGCGCGGCGCAGCGCCCACAGCGCGGCGACGAGCAGGACCAGCGCGGCCGGGAGCAGCCACGACGCCTGACCCGAGAACTCCGTCGTGAACAGTCGCTCGACGCCGGGCGAGCCGCCGAAGCCGCCGCCGCCCGGACCGCCCGCACCGGGGGGTGGGCCGCCGCCGGGGCCCCCGGGCGTGCCGCTCGGACTCCCGCCTCCCTCGTTGCCCAGGATGCGGCCCAGGCCGTTGTAGCCGAGGGCGAGCTCGAGCAGGGAGTTGGTCGTCGACCCGCCGATGTAGGGCCGCGACGACGCCGGCCACAGCTCGACGAGCGCGACGTACCAGCCCGCCGACACGACCATGGCCGCGCCGCCGGCGAGCAGGTCGCCGACGCGCCGCGACGGCCGCGACGGGGCGACGACGAGGACCGTGAGCGCCAGTGCCGGGACGACGAGCAGCACCTGCAGCTGCTTGGTGAGGAAGCCGAGGCCGACCAGCGCGCCGGTCGCGACGAGCCACCACGTCCCGGCGCGGCGGCCGGCGGCGTCGACGGCGCGGGTCGTGGTGTACGCCGCGGCGACCATCACCAGCACGAGCAGGGCGTCGGGATTGTCGAAGCGGAACATCAGCACCGCCACCGGCGTCGCCGCGAGCAGCGCCGCGGCCGCGAGCGCCGTGCGCGGGCCGGACCAGCGGCGCACGGTCAGGTAGAGCAGCCCGACCGACGCGACGCCCATCAGCGCCTGCGGGGCGAGCAGGGACCAGCTCGAGAACCCGAAGATCCGTCCCGACAGCACCATGACCCACAGCGCGGCCGGGGGCTTGTCGACGGTGATGAGACCCGGCGCGTCGAGCGCGCCGAACAGCCAGGCCGTCCACGACTGCGTGCCGGCCTGCACCGCGGCGGCGTAGAAGGAGTTCGCCCAGCCCGACGCGCCCAGGTCCCACAGGTAGGTCACGGCGGTGGCGGCGAGCAGACCGAGCAGCGCCGGCCGGACCCAGCGCGGGTCCCCCGCCCGCCCCCGCCACGCGCGTCGGGGCCACGAGGGGCGTGGCTGCGGAGAGGTGGCGGCGGGTGGCGCGACGACGTCGGGGGCGGTCGCGGTGGTCATCGGGGCTCCGGTCTCGTGATCGAAGGAGGAATACGGACACTGGACGTCAGTGACGGCACGTCGCTGACACACCTGTCACGCGTGCTGGCGGCGCGGGTGGAAGACCCAGGCGCGGTAGGCGACGAAGCGCAGGAGGGTCGCGACGAGGTTCGCGAGCACGAGGACCGCGAGCTCGATGCCGTGGCTCGCGGTCGGGACCAGGGCGCCGAGGAGGGCCAGCGAGCCGGAGGTCAGGGCGAGCCCGAGACCGAAGACCACGAGGCCCTCGACCTGGCTGCGCCCGGCGTGACGGCGGCCGCGGATGCCGAAGGTCAGCCGGCGGTTCGCCGCCGTGTTCGCCACCGCGGTGACGACCAGGGCCAGCAGGTTCGACGGCTGAGGATCCAGCACGCCCCGGAAGAGCGTGTAGAGCAGGAGGAACGCCAGCGTCGAGACGACGCCGATCGCCGCGAAGCGCACCATCTGCCCGGTCAGGCCCGGGGTGACGCCGGCCATCGCGTCCGGCGACGGCTCCGCCGACGGCGGGCCCGGCGACAGCGGCGCTCGCCCGAACTCCCGGCGCAGCCGGGCCACCGGCAGCGCGCCGGTGGCGAGCGCGCGGCCGACCCGGGCGACGCCCCGGAGGTCCGCGAGCGCCGTGGCGACGACGTCGACGCGCGAGTCGGGGTCGTCGACCCAGTCGACCGGGACCTCGTGGATCCGCAGCCCCGAGCGCTCGGCGAGCACGAGCAGCTCGGTGTCGAAGAACCAGCCGGTGTCCTCGACCAGCGGCAGCAGCCGGCGCGCCACGTCGGCGCGGATCGCCTTGAACCCGCACTGCGCGTCGGAGAACCGCGTCCGCAACGTGCCGCGCAGCAGCACGTTGTAGCAGCGCGAGATGACCTCCCGCTTCACCCCGCGCACCACCCGCGACGACGACGCGAGCCGCGACCCGATCGCCAGGTCCGAGTGCCCCGAGATCAGCGGCGCCACCAGCGGCAGCAGCGCGTTGAGGTCGGTCGAGAGGTCGACGTCCGTGTAGGCGAGGACGGGCGCGTCCGACGCCGACCACACCGCTCGCAGCGCCCGCCCGCGGCCCTTCTCGTCGAGGTGCACGACGGCGACCTCGGCGAGCTCGTCGGCCAGCGCCTCGGCGACGGCCAGCGTCCCGTCGGTGCTGGCGTTGTCCGCGACCGTGATCCGGAACGGGTAGGGGAAGTCCTCGCTGAGGTGGCGGTGCAGGCGCCGGACGCACGGCCCGAGGTCGCGCTCTTCGTCGAACACGGGGACGACGACGTCGAGCACGGCGGGCCCCGCGTCCTCGACGGCGCTTAGGGGGGCGCGGAGCGGGGTCGCTGCGGTCATGATCTGGAGCGTCGGGCCCGTCCGTGGACGCGTCGTGTGCCCGACCTGTGCCGGGCCTGTGAGCCCCACGCGGACGACCGGTTGCACTTGACAACCACTAGCGAGGTCGGCTTCGCTACTGATAGCGGAACGCAACCGGAAGGGAGCCCGCCGTGCTGGTCGACGTGGACGAGGGCGTGCAGCTGTGCGTCGAGACGCTCGGGGACCCCGACGCGCCGGTGCTGCTGCTGATCGGCGGCGGGGGCTGGTCGATGGACTGGTGGGACGACGACCTGTGCGCCCGCCTCGTGGCCCGCGGGCTGCGCGTCGTGCGCTACGACCCGCGCGACACCGGGCAGTCGACGACCTGGCCCGCGGGCTCGCCCGGCTACACCGGCCCGGACCTGACCACCGACGCCCTCGCGGTCCTCGACGCCCTCGCGGTCGAGCGCGCACACGTCACCGGCCTCTCGATGGGTGGCGGCATCGCCCAGGAGCTCGCGCTCACCCACCGCGACCGCGTCGCCGCGCTCACCCTCGTCGCCACCACGGCCGTCGACCCGTCCGTCGGCGACCTGCCCGGACCGACGCCGGCGATCCAGGCGGTGTTCGCCGACGAGGGCCCGGGCCCGGACGGGTCGGACCCCGCCGCGGCGGTCACCGCGCTCGTCGAGGCCGAGCGCCCCTACGCGGGGCCGGACGCCTTCGACGAGGTGCGGGTCCGGGCGATCGCGGAGCGGGTCGTCGCCCGCAGCCGGGACGTCGCGGCCGCCGGCAACCACTTCCTCGTCGCGGGCGGATCGTCGGGACCGACCGACCTCGCCGCACTCGCCGGCCTGCCGACCCTGGTCGTCCACGGCGACGCCGACCCGCTCTTCCCGGTCGAGCACGGCCGCGCCCTCGCCGCGGCGATCCCCGGCGCCCGCCTGCTCGAGATCCCGGGCATGGGACACCAGGTGCCGCCCGAGCCGACGTGGGACCGTTTCGTCGACGCCCTGCTCGACCTGCACGTACACCACTGAGGAGCACGGTGCCCGAGCTCATCTACTCCGCGACCGCGTCGCTCGACGGCTTCATCGCCGGACCCGGCGGCGACATGTCCTGGCTGACCGAGCACCTCGGTGGCGAGAACGAGGCCGCCGAGCGGGTGCTCGCCCGCACCGGCGCGATCCTCGTCGGCCGCGTGACCTTCGGCGGCGACGACCCCCACCGCGGCACCGAGAAGGAGGGGGCGTTCGAGGGCGCCTACGACGGCCCGGTCGTCGTGCTCACCCACCGCCCGCCCGACGAGCGGCCGGCGGGCGTCGAGTTCGCCACCGACCTCGCCACCGCCGTCGAGCGCGCGAAGGCGCTCGCGGGCGACCGCGACGTCAACGTGCTGGGCGCCGACGTCGCCGCGCAGTGCCTCGCGGCCGGGTTGCTCGACGAGGTGCTGATGTTCTTCGCGCCGGTGCTCCTCGGTGACGGCACCCCGATGTTCCGGCAGGCGGGCGGCACCCGGGTGCGGCTCGAGCGCCTGCCCGGCGAGACCGAGCACTGGTACCGCGTGGTGCGCTGACCCGTTCGTCCCGTTCCGCGCAAACCCAGGGCCGACTCTCAGCATCCGCGCAGGTGAGCCGCAGGAGGGCCACAGTCGGCGGGCACACCCTGGTCCGCGTGAGCGACACGAGCCCCTCCTCCCCCACCCCCGCCACGGACCCGACGGCACGTCCCGCGGGCGGGCCCGGCACCGGGACGCTGCCGGGTGGTCCCGCCGGGGAGCGACCCGGCGGCTACCCCACCGCGCCGTACGGCTCCGGGCTCCCGGCCGGCGGCCACGCGCCCGGCTCCACCCCCGGCCCCGGCGCGCCCTGGACCCGGCACGACGTTCCCGGCGGCCCGCCCGGCACCCCGCCACCGACGCCCGGTCCCGCGGGCCCGCCGCCCGGCCCGTCCGGTCCGCGCCGCCGCCCGTCGGTCGCCCTGGTCGCCGGCGCCCTCGCCGCGGTGCTCGTCGCGGGCGGGGTCGGCGGGGCCGTGGGCTACGAGGCCGCCTCGACCGCCGGTGGGGGCACGTCGGTGCTCTCGTCGGCGCCCAGCAGCTCCGGCTCGACGGACCAGGCGCCCGCCGCCGCGCCCGGGTCGGTCGAGCAGGTCGCCGACACCGTCCTGCCCAGCGTCGTCCAGCTCGAGGGCCCGTCGGGCGAGGGCTCCGGCGTCGTCATCTCCGCCGACGGCCTGATCCTCACCAACGCCCACGTGCTCGAGGCCGGACAGGCCGCGCAGCAGGAGTCCCCGCTCGGGGGCGCCCAGCCCGCCCCGGAGCCGGGCACGGCCCAGGGGCTGACCGCGGTGTTCCAGGACGGCAACCGCGCACCGGTGCAGGTCGTCGGGACCGACACCGGCGCCGACCTCGCCGTCGTGCGCGCCCAGGGCGTCTCGGGCCTGACACCGGCGACGATCGGTGACTCGTCGCAGCTGCGGGTCGGCCAGGAGGTCGTCGCCGTCGGGTCGCCGCTGGGCCTGTCCGGCACGGTGACCACCGGCATCGTCAGCGCGCTCCAGCGCCCCGTCGCCACCGGCGGCGCGCAGAGCGGCCAGGCCACCGTGCTCGACGCGATCCAGACCGACGCCGCGATCAACCCCGGCAACTCCGGCGGCGCGCTCGTCGACATGCAGGGCCGCGTCATCGGGATCACCTCGGCGATCGCCTCGCTCGGCCAGTCGCAGGGCGGGCAGGGCGGGCAGTCCGGCTCGATCGGCCTCGGCTTCGCCATCCCCATCGACCAGGCCCAGCGCATCGGCACCGAGCTGATCAACCAGGGCTACGCGACCCGCGCCGTCCTCGGCGTCGGCGTCACCGAGGGTGCCGACGGGGCGGTGCTCGGGCAGGTCGCGCCGGGCGGGCCCGCGGCGGCCGCCGGCCTGCAGCAGGGCGACGTCGTGACCCGGGTGAACGACCGCGTCATCCCCGACGCCGACAGCCTCGTGGCGGCCATCCGGTCGCAGGAGCCGGGCGCGCAGGTCACGCTGACCGTCACCTCGCCCGGCGGCCAGCCCCGCCCCGTGCCCGTGACCCTGGGCTCCGAGCGCGCGGGCTGAGCCGGCGCCCGGCAACGAACGAACGGCGCTCTCGCTGCTTCCGGGCAGCGACGGCGTCGTTCGCTCGTCTCGCGGTGGGCCTCAGTTGACGCAGCCGGGCGCGGCCGCGGTGATCGGCGGGGTCGGGGAGACCGGGGGCCCGGACGGAGTGCCCGCGCGCTCCCCGTCCTCGCTCCTCTCGTCCTCCGACGAGTCCTCGCTGCTCGCGTCGTCCTCCGAGCTCGCGTTGTCCTCCGAGCTCGCGTCGTCCTCGTCGCTCGCGACCCGGAGGCGATCGAGCCCCGAGCTCACCGAGGCGTCGGTGGCGCCGCCCGGGGGCGGCGGGGACAGCGCCGCGAGCGCCGCGGGGTTGCCGGCGTCGGCGGCGATCGCGGTGCCGACGAACAGGCGCACCTCGTCGGGGTCGACCTGTACCGCCGTCCCGTCGTAGGGCGTGCTGAGCTCCGTCGAGCCGGTCGGGATCGTGCGGAACGTGACCGCCCCCGCCGACAGCCCCTGCATCCGGCGCGCGAAGTCGAGCACGTCCCAGCCGGCGTCGAGGGTCACCGACCGGGAGACGGCGCCGGTGATGCGGCTGACCGCGAACGGGTCGGCGAGGGTGTTGGCCGAGAGCACCGTCTCGGTCGCACCGGCGAGGAACACCTGCTGGCGCGCGATCCGGTCGAGGTCGCCGTTCGGCAGCCCGTGGCGCTGGCGCACGAACGCGAGCGCCTGCGAGCCGCTGACCCGCTGCGGCCCGGCGGGCAGCGCGAGCCCCGTGTAGGAGTCCTGCGCGGGAGCCCGCAGGCACACCGGCACGCCGCCGATCGCGGTGCTGACGTCGGCGAAGCCGGCGAGGTTGACCGCGGCGAAGTGCGCGATCGGCAGGCCGGTCAGCTGCTGGACGGCGCCGATCGTGGCCCGCGCGCCGGCGGCGGAGGCGGCGCGCACCACGGCGGGGTCGTTCGGGGCCGGGGGCGCGGTGGCCTCGGCGGCGAACAGGCTCGTGCTGCCGGTGGGCCCGCGACCGGTGATCGCGTCGGTCGCCTGCGCGGCGGCCCGCGACCACGCGGAATTGATCTTGTGGCGTCCGAGGCCCTGCCCGAGGTCGACGTAGGCGTCGCGCGGGATCGAGATCGCGGTCGCCCGCCCGCCGCCGGCGGGGACGTGGACGACGGTCAGGGAGTCGGCCGTGCCGCCGCCGGACTCGCCGTCGCCGGCGTTGAGCGCCGCGAGGACGTCCTCGGGGAGCTGGTTGCCCTGCGCGTCGGTGCGGTTGTCGAGGCCGACGAGGAGGATGTTCTGCTCCCCGGTCGACGAGGGCTCCGCGGCGTCGATGACGGCCGCGCCGGGCGTGGATCGATCCAGCGCCTGCAGCTGCGCCCACCCCGCCGCGGAGAGGCACAGCACGCTCACCGACAGGACCGTCACGACGAGGCGCGCGAACCAGCGCAGGCGCCACCGACGCCGATCGGGACCGATCACCTGCTCAGCGTTCCCGCTCCCGCGTCCCTCGTCACGTCCCAGTGCAGGGCATCTCAGAACGGAACACCCGTCCGTGACCAGGCCGAGACCGGGCCGACGCCTGCCGGTCACATCTGGTCGGCGAGAGCCCGGGGAACGGTCACCTCAGGGGCGGGGCCAGGTGGTGGCGGTCCCGGTCCCCGCGGCCCGCACGACGGTTACTGGCTCGTATCGCTCGCCAGGCGAGCGATACGAGCCAGTAACCGTGGACGGGTAAGGCGCGGACGGGCGAGGCGCGGAGCCCTCACGCCGCACTCGGCGTCGCCGCCGCTCCGGGGTCGGCGACGTCGAGGGGGTGGGCGATCTCGTCCGGGCCCAGGCGCCCGAGCACGAGGGCCACGGCCCCGATCGCGAGGGGCACCAGGCCCGCGGCGAGGAACACCGGCGTCAGGCCGACGACCTCGCTCACCGGCCCCGCGAGCGCCATCGACACGGGCATGAAGGCGAGCGAGACGAAGAAGTCGAGGCTCGTCACGCGCCCGAGCAGAGCGGGCGGGACCCGGCGCTGCAGCAGCGTCCCCCAGATCACCTGCGGGGCGCTGAACAGCCCGCCCACCACGAAGCCGGCGAGCACCATCGGCCACAGCGTCGTCGCCAGACCGAACACGACCATCGGCACGCAGGCCGCCGACCACATCACGATCATCACCGTCAGGTAGCGACGCGGGAGGCGCAGCGAGGCGACGAGGATCGACGCGATCGCCCCGCCGGCGCCGTGCGCGAGCAGCACGAGCGAGTGGCCGCCGGGTCCGCCGTCGGCGCGCTCGATGATCGCGAACGGGACGAGGACCTCGAGCGGCCCGAGCACCACGAGGATCATCAGCGACGCGAACACCAGCGTCACGAGCAGCCACCGCGTCCCGACCATGTAGCGGAAGCCCTCGACGAGGTCGCGGACGACCGCGCCGGCGCCGCCGCTGGTCCCGAGGTCGCGGCGCAGCGCGCGACGGGGCAGCGACAGCGCGGCGACCAGCCCGGCGAGGCACGCGACGGCCGTCGCGGCGAGGGCCGCCGCGGGCGAGTAGGCGGCGACCAGCGCGCCGGCCAGCGCCGGGCCCAGGCCCTGCAGGAGCACCGGGCGCACCACGCCCTCGAGCCCGTTGACGGCGAGCAGCTCGTCGGCGTCGACCATCGCCGGCACCAGCGCGGAGTAGGCGGGGAAGAACATCCCCATCGACAGGCCGATCACCCCGCCCACGACGACGAGTAGCGGCACCGACAGCGCACCCAGCGCCGACAGGCCCGCGACCAGCCCGATCGACGCGGCGAGCACCGCCATCACGCCGACGAGGATCCGCTTCTGCGGGACGCGGTCGGCGAGCACGCCGCCGAGCAGGGCGGTGACGACGACGCCCAGCGCGAGCGCCCCGGACACGATCGAGAGCTCCGCGGGCCCGCCCCCGAGCTCGATCACCTGCCAGACGACCGCGAGCGTCCAGAGCCCCTCGGCGAGCACCGAGAGCGCGAGCGCGGTGGCCAGGCGACGGTAGGCCGACCGACGCAGCGGACGCAGCGCGCGCATCGCGATCGACTCCCTCCCACGGCCGGACGCACGCTAGGGCCTCGACCGGGGTGGAGGTCCAGCGGTTTCCGTTGCCTCGGCCCGCGAGACCGAGTAGACCCTGGCGACGTGCGGGCGCAGCGCTGGATCGCCGAGGTCGGGCCGGAGAACGCGGCGTTCCTGGCGACGCGCAGCCGCACGGCGGTCCTCGCCTCGGAGTACCGGCCGCGCGATCTCGGCGACGGCCGCGTCGCCTACGACGAGCGCTCGCTCGGCGCCGCGCGCGAGCTCTCCGAGGAGGAGGAGGGCGCGATCACCGACGACGGTGACGGGCTGCGGGTCTGGGTCGGGGACGACGCGTTCGACCTCGAGGAACAGGGGTAGGCCACGGCGCACCCGCTCGCCGCGGTGACCGGGTCAGGCGACCGGCATCCTCGGCACCGGGCGCCGCGCCGCCGGCCGGGCCGCCGCCGGGACGCGCCGGGGCGCGACGCGCGGGGTGCGCGGGGGGCCGGCCTGGCCGACCGCCGCGACGGGGCGACCGGCGAGGACGGCCGCGAGCACGGCGACGACCTCGCCGAGCGAGTGGTAGCGGCGCTCGGGCAGGCGCTGGAGCAGGCCGCGCGAGACGGTGTCGACGCCGTAGATCTCGCCGGCGGTGAGGATCTCCCAGCGCAGCGCGGGGAACGCGAGGTCGCCGAGGACCGCGGCGAGCCGCTCGGCGAGACCCGCGACCTCGGGGGGCGCGGACGGGGCGGCGGGGCGTGTGGTCATGGGGACCTCCGAGCAGGGGCGCCTGGTCGCGCGCGGCAGGATGCCCCGAACGACCGTTCGTCAATCCGGGGCGTCACCCCTGCGTCCATGATCGTGGGGGAACGTCCCGTCGCCAGCCGCCCCTACTGCCCGGTAACCTGCGGCGCGTGAGTACTCCGAGCGTGCTGGGGACGTGGCGCCGCTTCTCCGGGTCGTGGCCGGGTCGCCTGCTGGTCAGCGCGGCCGTGTGGCTGCGCGCGCCGTACTTCCTCACCGCCGCGCCGGTGATCCGCCGCCTCGAGCCGGGGCGCGCCGAGGTGTCCCTGCGCAACTGGTGGCTCGTGCACAACCACCTCGGGACGGTGCACGCCATCGCGTCCTGCAACCTCGCCGAGTACGCCATGGGCGTGATGGCCGAGGCGACGACGCCGTCGACCCACCGCTGGATCCCGCGCGGGATGAGCGTGCAGTACCTCGCGAAGGCCGACACCGACCTGCTGGCCGTCGCCACCTTCGCCGCGGCGCCGGCGTTCGGCGACGAGGGCGAGGACGTCGACGCCGAGGTCGTGATCACCGACGGGCGCGGGCAGGAGGTCGTCCACGCGACGATCACGCTGCGGATCTCCCCGCGCCCGGCGCGCGTGCCCGCCACCGCCTGACCGTCCGCGGGCCCACCGAGGAGCAGCGAACGCGCTGTTCGTCGCCCTAGAAGCAGCGAACAGCGCGTTCGCTGCCACCCCGACGTGCCACGATCCGCGGCGACATGCCTCCGCCGACCACGACCTCCGACCAGGTCCACGCGTACCGCTTCGGGCTGCGCCGGCTGCAGTCCGCGCTGGTCCGGCGCCAGGCCGTGCCGGGCACCGACCCGCTGCGCTCCCAGAACCGGGCGACGCTCGCGGGCGTGCTGGTCGCGGCGCTGGCGCTCGCGGTGGCCGCGGTGTGGGGGCTGCTCGACCGCCCGGCCGACTGGCGCACCGCCGGCATCGTGGTGGCCGAGGGGTCGGGCGCGCTCTACGTCGTCGTGCACGAGCCCGACCGGCTGGTCCCCGTGCCCAACCTCGCCTCGGCACGCCTCGTGCTCGCCGGGCTGGCCGCGGCCGGGGGCCCGGCGGGCGATCCCACCCCGGTCGAGGTGTCCGAGGCCGACCTCGCGACCGCGCCCCGCGAGCGCGGCGTGGGCATCGTCGACGCGCCGCCGCTGCCGCCCGCGGGCGCGCCGGTGCCGCCCCTGTGGTCGGTGTGCGACACCGGCAGCCCGCAGCCCGGCGCCGCCCGTCCGTGGGAGCAGCCGCGGGTGTGGACGACGGTGCTCGCCGGGCCCGCGCCGCCCGCCGGCCCCCTCGAGCCCGGGCGCGGGCTCCTGCTGCGCGACCGTTTCGACGGCACCTGGCTCGTCCACGACGGCGTGCGCTCGCGGCTGGACCTGCGCGACCCCGCGGTCGTCGTCGCCTTCGACCTCGCCGGACAGCTCCCCCGGCCGGTGAGCACGAGCCTGCTCAACACGCTCACCGAGGGCCCGCCGATCGTCGCGCCGGTGATCGCCGGACGGGGGGAGGTGCCCCCGGCGGGGCTGCTGGTCGGCGAGCCGGTGGGCGGTGTCGTGCGGCTCGTGGGCCCGGGCACCCCGGACCGCTGGTACGTGGTGCAGCGCGAGGGCGTGCAGGAGGTCCCCGAGGTCGTGGCGCGCCTCGTGCGCCTGTCCGACCCCGACCCCGCGCGCGCCGGCGCCCCGGTCCCGATCGTCTCGCCGGGCCAGCTGCGCCCGCTCGCCACCGCCCGCGGGATCGCCGTCGCCGCCTACCCCGACCCCGTGCCCCGCGCGGTGCCGATGGCCGAGGCGCCCACCACCTGCGCGAGCGCGCAGGGCGGCGGCCCCGTCGTGCTCACCGTCGGCGTCGACCCGCCGGCGAGCGCCACGCCGCCGGCCGTGCTCGCCCAGGCCGACGGCTCGGGCGACCGGGTGGACGCCGTCGCGGTGCCCGGCGGCGGGGTCGTCGTCCGCGCCGTGCCGGTCGGGCGCGACGACGCCCCCGGCAGCCCCACGGTGATCTCGGGGTCCGGCACGGCGTCGGTGGTGCCCGACCCGCAGACGGCGACGGCGCTGGGCCTGGGCGAGGCGTTCCCGGCCGCGCCCGGGGCGGTGGTGGACCTGCTGCCCGCCGGCCCGGTGCTGTCGGTGCCCGACGCGCTGACCCCGCTGCCCGCGGGCGGCTGAGGTCCTACTGGGGCGGCGTCGTGGTCGTCGTCGTGGTCTCGTCGTCGTCCGGCGGGTCGACCGGCGGCGGGACGACCACCGGCGGGCGGACCGTCGTCGTGGTCGTGGTGGTGGTCGTCGTGGTGGTGCGCCGGGTGGTCGTCGTCGAGCGCCGGGTCCGCGGGGCGGTGGCCGCCTCGGTCTCGTCCTGGGTGGTCGTGACCTGGGGCGCGACCGGCAGCGGCGGCGGGGGCGGCGCGAGGGTCGCCGACGGGGCCGGCGGCGGCAGCGGCTTCTCCTCCGACAGCACGGCGTACGCGACGGCGGACCCGGCGATGAGCAGCGTCGCGGCGGCCGCGGCCACGACGGCGGCCAGCCGGCGACGGCGACCCCCGGGCCGGGCCAGCGGCGACGCCCCGGTGGGCTCGGGCTCCGCGACGCGCGCCTCGGCCGCGGGCCCGACCGCGATCGGCCCGGAGCCGGCGACGAGGCTCGTCGGTGCCGTCATCAGCACCGGCGAGAGCACGGTCTCGGCCTCCATGCCGACCTCGCGGGACACCCCGCGCAGGGCGGCGACGACCTCCTCGGCGGTGGGACGGTCGCCCGGCTCGTCGGCGGTCATCGCCGTGAGCAGCGCCTCGAGGCCCGGCGAGAGGCCCTGCGGGACGACCGGGCGGCGGTGCAGGCGCGCCACGGCCGCCTCGAGGGCGTTGCCCGGGTACTCGCGGCGCCCGGTGAGGCACTCGATGAGCACCAGGCCCAGCGCGTAGATGTCGACCGCGCCGTCGATCGGCTCGCCGCGCACCTGCTCGGGGCTGAGGTACGAGGCGGTGCCGATGACCATGCCGGCCGCGGTGACCGGCGCGGCGTCGTGCACCGCGGCGATCCCGAAGTCCGAGAGGTGCGCGCGGCCCTCGCTGTCGAGCAGCACGTTGCCGGGCTTGACGTCGCGGTGCACGACGCCGCGGCGGTGCACGTAGGCCAGGGCGTCGGCCAGCGCCGCCCCGAGCGCGACGACGTCGACGACCGGCAGCGGGCCGCTGCGCACGCGCTGCGCGAGGGTGTCGCCCTCGATGAGCTGCATGACGAAGTACGCGCGCCCGTCCTCGTCGCCGACGTCGTAGACGGTGACGAGTCCCGGGTGCGACAGGCCGGCGAGCGTGAGCACCTCGCGGCGGTGGCGGGCCTCCTGGCCCTCCTCGATGTCGCCGATCTTCTCCGCGGGGTCGGCGGGATCGCCCGGCTCGGCGTCGGCGGCGGCGACGGAGCCCGCCGCGTTGAACATCTTGATGGCCACGTCGCGGCCGAGGAGCTCGTCGCGGGCCCGGAACACGTCGGCGGCACCGCCACGCCCGATGAGGTCGCCGAGCGTGTAGCGCCCGCCGACCATCGCGGGCGGACCGGTGTCGGTGCTCACTGCCCGCCCCCCTCCCGGTGCGCGCTCGCCCCGATCATCCCGTACGACCGGGTCCCTCGTCTGCGTGACGTCCCGGGCGGCGCGTCGCCCGAACGGCGGGTTGCCCCCGGTGGGCGCGGCGATCGTGCCACCGCACCCGGGCGGGGCCGCGACCACCGGGACACCACCCGGAGGCGCACGGCCTCCGACCGGTGGTTCGGTGCGGAGCGTGCCGGCGTTACCCGATCGAGGGAGACGTCACGCGGACCCGAGCCGCTCCAGCACGGACGGCAGGTCACCGGGGTGCACGACGGCCAGCGAGCGCGTCGCGCGCGTCAGGGCGACGTAGAGGTCGTTGAGGCCGCGCGGAGAGGCCTCGATCACGCCCGCGGGGTCGACGAGGACGACGGCGTCGAACTCGAGGCCCTTGGCGTCGGCGACCTCGGAGACCACGATCTGGGCGCCGAGGTCCACGGCCGGATCGCCGTCCGCGGCGCCGGTCGGTCCCGCCGCGACCCCGAGGGCCGCGGCCAGCGCGTCGACCCGGGCCCCCGGGGCGAGCACCGCGACGCGGCCGGCGCCCTCGGCGTCGACGACGGCCGCGCGGGCCTCCCGCGCCTGGGCCACGGCGGCGTCGACCAGCCCGGCCTCGTCGGTGGGGACGGCCCGCGGCGCCAGCCCCGACTCGCGGACCGACTCCGGCGGGCGCGCGCCCGGGTCGATCGCGGCGAGCACGTCGGCCGCGACGGCCATGATCTCCGCGGGTGTCCGGTAGTTGACCGTGAGCACCTCGCGGCGCCAGCGGGCCGCGACGTACGGCGAGAGCACCTCGGCCCACGACGACGCCCCGCCGCGCGCCCCGGTCTGCGCGACGTCGCCGACCAGCGTCATCGAGCGGCTGGGACAGCGGCGCATGAGCACCCGCCAGGCCATCGGCGAGAGCTCCTGGGCCTCGTCGACGATGACGTGCCCGAACGTCCAGGTGCGGTCGTCGGCGGCGCGCTCGGCCGCCGAGGCGTAGGTCGCCTCGCGGGTGCGGTCGGCGAGCACGCTGGCGTCGACGACGTCGGTGGGGCGCAGCAGCTCGGGGTCCCAGTCCTCCTCCATCGCCAGGATCTCGAGCACGCCCGCGGCGTAGGCCTCGTCGGCCTCGCGCTTGCGCTCCTCCGCCTCGCGGGCGGCGGTGTCGTCCTCGCCGAGCAGCTCGGCGACCTCGTCGAGCAGCACCGCGTCCGCGGGGCTCCACCAGGCGCCGTCGAGCAGGTCGGCGGGCGGCGCACCGGCGCGGGCGAGCAGGTCGCGGTCGGCGTCGGACCAGCCGCGCGTCACGGCGCGCAGGCGGCGCGGGGAGGTGAACAGGTCGGCGAGCAGCTGCGGGGGCGTCAGCGTCGGCCACAGCTCGTCGAGCACCGCGCGCAGGTCGGGGTCGGCGCGCAGGCCGGCCCGCACGTCGGCGAGGTCGCCGCGGTCGAGGAGGTTCGAGCGCCCGTCGAGATCGCGACCCACCCGCTCGACCTCGCGGCGGGCGAGCTGGTCGACCACCTCGCGCACGAAGGTCCGCTTGGCGTCGTTGTGCGGGCGACGGGTGCGCCGGGCGCGGGTGCGGGCCTGGGCGACGACGTCGCGGTCGACGACCACCGGCTCGCCGTCCACCACGAGCCGGATCGGCTGGCGGGGCAGCTCCTGGCGGTCGCGCACCGCGTTCGACAGCACCTTGCTCATGTCCGTGCGGCCCTTGAGCGCCGCCGCGGCCGGCGCCTCGGGACGGTGCGCGGCGAGGCCCGGGTAGAGCTCGCCGACCGTCGAGAGCAGCACGCTCGTCTCGCCCAGCGAGGGCAGGACCTGCTCGATGTAGCGCAGGAACGTCGGGTTGGGCCCGACGACGAGCACGCCGCGGCGGGCCAGCTGACGGCGGTGCGTGTAGAGCAGGTACGCCGCGCGGTGCAGCGCGACCGCCGTCTTGCCCGTCCCCGGCCCGCCCTCGACGACGACGACGCCGTTGGCGCTGGAGCGGATGACCCGGTCCTGCTCGCCCTGGATGGTCGCGACGATGTCGCCCATGCGTCCCGTGCGCCCCGCCGAGAGGGCCGCGAGCAGCACCGCCTCGCCGGTCAGCCCCGTCCGCTGGGTGGCGCGTGACGCGGCGGCCGCTGCTGCTTCGTCGAGGTCGAGGATCTCGTCGTCCACGGCCGTGACGCGCCGGCTGCGCGAGCGGATGTGGCGGCGGCGGGTCACGCCGTCCGGCGACGCGGCGGTCGCGGTGTAGTACGGCCGGGCCGCCGGGGCGCGCCAGTCGACGAGCAGCGGCTCGTAGTCGTGCGCGTCGTCGAGCAGCCCGAGGCGCCCGACGTAGAGGACGTCCTGGTCGAGCCCCTCGATCGGGCCCGGGTCGCCGTCCACGGGCGGGGGCGGCGGCCGGTCGGGATCGAGGTCGAGGCGCCCGAAGCACAGGCCCTGCTCGACGGCCGACAGCGTCGCGAGCTGCTCGGAGTACATCTGCGCGGCGGCGTCACGCTCGGACACCGCCTGGGGCGTGCCGGTGGTCTCCTCGCGCAGCACGCGGGCGAGCAGGGCGGCCGTCTCGGCGCGCCGCTCGTCGAGCTTGCCGTAGAGCATCGTGACGTAGGGCTGCTCGGTGGCGACGGGGTCGGCGCCGGGATCCGGCGGGTCGCCGCGCGCGGTGTCGGCGGCGGACGGGGACGTACGGGTCACGCGGGCCTTCTCCAGCGGACGGTCCGGCGTCGGTGTGCCGGGACGACCATTCACGGTAGCGCCGCCCCCCGACGTCGCGCCGCCGAGTGGCCCACCTCAGACGGGGTGGTTGCGCGCCACCCCGTCGTCGTCGGCGGCCCGCGTGATCCGCTCCTGGGCGACGAGCACCTCGAGGTGGGCGTCGGTCTCGAGCACCGCGAGCATGCGATTGAAGGTCTCCAGCTCGTCGAGCCGCAGCTCACGGCGGGTCCAGCGCAGGGCCACGGCGATCTCGGCGGCCGTCGTCATCCCCTTCTCCACGGCCGCGGCGATCTCGTCGAGGCGCCGGTCGTGGTGGAGCAGCAGCTCGTCGACCCGCGCGTGCACGCTCGGCGCGACCGGCCCGTGGGCGGGCAGCAGCAGGCGGTCGGGTTCGGCGCGCAGGGCCGCGAGCGACGCCAGGTACCGGATGAGCGCGCCCGGTTTCGCCGCCGGCTCGAAGCCGATCGAGGGCGTGATGTGGGGCAGGACGTGGTCGCCGGCGAACAGCATCGGGCCGTCGGCGACGGTCCCGTCGACGTACACCAGGTGCCCGCGGGTGTGGCCCGGCGTTTCGCGGGCGACCAGCGAGCGTCCGCCGGCGAGCAGCTCCTGGCCGTCGACGAGCCACTCGTCCGGGTCGGCGAAGTCCTCCACCGGCGGCGCCTCGGCGTCGGCGAGCCAGGCCAGGACGGTGTCGGCGAGGTCGGCGGCGCCCGCCCGCTGCAGGCCCGCGACCTGGGCCTGCATCCCCGTGTCGCGGCCCCGGACCTCCCGCAGCGACTCGGCCTCGCCCGCCCCGAGCGCCACCCGGCCGCCGTGGGCCCGGCGCAGCGCGATCGCCTGGCTGTAGTGGTCGCGGTGCACGTGGGTCACGAGGAAGCGCCGCACGTCGCCCGGCTCGGCGCCGAGCTCGCCCAGCAGGCGGCGCAGCACGTCGCGGGAGGCGTCGATGGCCCAGCCGCCGTCGACGAGCGTGAGGTCGTCGGCGCCCCCGTCGGGGGTCAGCGCGTAGACGTTGACGGCGCGCAGCGCGTCGCTGGGCAGCGGCAACGGCAGGCGATGGACGCCGGGCGCGACGGTCTCGAGCTCGGGCCTGGTCCAGGCGTGCCGGTCGGAGATCACTCCCCGGAGGATGCCCCTGCCCCGGCACCCGCCGCCGCGTGGGGGTCGCTGACGCCCTCGCGGGCCGCCCGGGCCTCGGCACGGCGCGCGCCCGCGACACCGAAGTGGTCACCGCCCTTGCGGCGCGCGTCGTCGGTGCCCCAGGAGCGCTTGCGGTCCACCGGGACCATCCGCGGGATGTGCTTGCGGCAGTGGATGTAGGCCTCCTCGACGGTGACCTCGACCCACACGTCCGCCTTCCGGCCCGGCACCGACTCCTCGGGCAGGTCGGGGTGCGCGCTGCGCAGGAGCACGTCGTCGACGAGGCGCGCCGAGCCGTTGACGTGCAGCCCGATGAGCTCGTCGGTGAAGTCGACCATGAGCAACCCCACGTGCGGGTTCTCGGTGATGTTGCCCAGGCTCGCCATGACGCCGTTGCCGCGGTACTCCGGCCAGGCCAGGTGCCGGTCGTCGAGCACCCGCAGGAACCCGGGCGGTCCCGCGCGCAGCGTGGAGTCGCACTCGCCGTGCGCGTCCGACGTCGCCACGAACGCCATCGACATGCGCGCCACGAACTCCTGCATGGCCGGGACGAGCCGGTCGCACATCTGGTCGGCGTGGAACCGCTCGGCGCGGTCCGACGTGCCGAGCGCGTCCTGCAGGACGTGCTCACCGGCGGAGCCCGGGCGCTCGGGGTGGGGGTCGGGCTGATCGGGCTGGGGGGTGACCCGGTCGCTCATCGACGCCTCTCCGCGATCCGCTGGGGACCGCCGTGGTCGCGGCGGCGCACCGGGCGGGGCTGGTGGGACCCGTGAGGAAGGAGGGACCACCCCGCCCGCGGAGCCGCTCCGTTCGGGGGACGTGCTCGATGGAACATGTTCGTCCGGTCGCTGTCGAGTCGCTCCGTGACCCGACGCTCGCCCGGCGCAGTCGTCGTCCGTGCCGCTGCGACCCGTTCTGCGCCGAACAGCCGCACTTCCTTGTGATCTGTGTCACTTCGTGATCAGGCCGAGACCGGGGCGCGGTGGGACCGTGACCCTCGCTCACGGGCCTGAACAGGCGCGACGTGACGGGCACCGAGGGTCCCGTGACCGCTGCACCGGGTGACGGGGCCTTCCCCCGCCTCCTACCGTGGTGGGCGTCCGGAGACCCGTGGCAGCTGGCTCCGGACCCGCGCTCGTCCCGCCCGGGCCTGTCCGGCGGGCGCGGCCCCCGAATCCAGCGGTGACAGGCCGACAGCCGACATCGGACTCCCCACCGGTGACGGCACCCGGCTCGCTCCCCCTCGCGCCGGGTCGCAGCGGCGGCGCGCCGGAGACCCCGCATGTCCCGACACCGTGCGGCGCCCGCCCGAGCGGCGACGCCTCCCCCGACCGACCCCACGCTGCACGCGGCCGAGCCGCACCCGTCCGGGCCGCTCCCCCGCTCCGGGCGCCGGGCCGAGCCCCACCCGTCCGGGCCGCTCCCCCGCGCCCGGCGCCGGGCCGAGCCCCACCCCTCCGGGCCGCTCCCCCGCGCCCGGCGCCGGGGCCCCGACGAGCCCGACACCGCCGCGCTCGACCTCGCGGCCATCGCGCTCGCGGCCGCCGGCGCCCGTCAGGCCGGGCTGCCGGCCACCGGGACCTCGCCCGCCACTGGGGCGACCGCCGTCCCGCGCACGACCGCCGACGACCCGGCGGGCCGCACCGCCGGCCCCGTCACGGGCGGCACGCCGCGTCCGGCGTACCCGGCCGCCGTCCCGAGCGCGCTCGCGCCCGTCACGCCGTCGCACCCGCTGCCCGCGGTGGCGCGCGACCCCGGTCGACGCACGGCCCTGCCGACCCGCACCGCCGGGGCCCTCGCCCTGGTCGGCGCGCTGGCGGGCGGCGGCGTCGCCGTGATCGGCGGGAGCGCCGTGCTCGCGGCCGACCCCACGCCGGCCTCGGTCGACCTCGCGCCCGAGGTGGCCAGCGCGGCCGCGAACGCCGCCGTGCCGGCCGACGAGCCCGCCGAGCCCGCCGAGCCGCCCGCCGACGCGGTCCTCGACCTCGGCGGCTACTGAGCCGCACGGACGACGGGGCGGTCGGGAGTCCGAGGACTCCCGACCGCCCCGTCGTCGTTCGCGGTCTGCTCGCGATCAGCCGAGTGCGCTGACCAGCGCCTCGCGCTGGCGCGAGCCGAGGCCGGCGACGCGCCGGTCCTCGGGGATGCCGGCCTGCTCGAGCACGGCGGCCGCCTTGGCGGGGCCGTAGCCGGGCAGGGCCCGGACGAGCTGCGACACCTTGGTCTTGCCGGCGATCGGGTCGCTCTTGCCGCGGTCGAGGACCGCGGGGATCGTCTCGTCGCCGCTCTTGATGCCGGCCAGGAGGGCCGAGCGGGCCTGGCGAGCCTCACGCGACTTGGCCTGGGCGGCCTCGCGCTGCTCGGGGGTCAGGGTCGGGAGGGCCATCGCGGTGTCTCCCCTCTCTGTGGTGCGGGGTCGTCGCGGCAGGACCGCGACGTCGGTCGGACCGGTCGCACAGACGGTCACACGGACGGTCGGTCGACACCGCACGCCACGCCGCGACGGCTGCCGCGATCCGGACGCCCGGGCCGATGGTTGCGGGACGGTACACCAGCTCGCCGAGCACCCCGCCCCTGACCTGGGCGGATCAGCGAGCGACCGCCACCGGTGACCGCGCGGCGGGCGCGCGATCACCCACCCGCGCCTCCCCCTTCCCGCGCGTGATCGCCCGGTCCCCCACCGGGCGAGGGGGCTGCGCTCAGCGACGGGGACGTGACGCCCGGTACACGATCGCCGGCGGCAGGTTCCGCCACACCACCGGCGACGTCTCGACGTCCGCGAAGCAGTCGCCGAGCTCCTCGCGCAGCGCCCGTGCCGGGGCCGCCCACGCGGTGGCGCAGTACGCGAACTGCACGAACACCCCGTCGTCGGTCAGGGCGCGGGCGACGACGGGCAGCAGGGAGTCCTCCCGGCCCGGCCGCGTCGCCGACCACCCCAGGCCGCTGACCACGGCGTGCGCGCCCCGGATGTCCCGCAGCGCCAGGAGCGCGCCCAGCTCGGCGACGTCCGCGGGCACGACCTCGACGCCGCCGAAGCGCTCGGCGAGACGGTGCGCGAGCACCGGGTTGATCTCGACGGCGAGCTGGCGACCCCGCCCGGCGAGGCGCTGGGTGAGCAGGCCGGTGAACGCCCCGCTGCCGGCCCCGAGCTCGACGACCACCGGGTCGGCGGGCGCGGTGCGCAGCGCCGCGTCGGCCATGCCGCGGGCGAGGGCGGTGCTGCTCGGCCACACCGACGCCGTCGCGACGGGGGCGCGGACGAACTGCGCGGCGAACACCGCGCGGTCGGCGAGCGACGCCTCGCGGGGCGCGGGGGTGTCCTCAGGCGACATGCTCGAGCTCCGGGGTCGTGGGGAGCGGGGTCGGCGCGCGCCGGGCCGCCGGGTGCCCGAGGGGGTCGGGCGGCAGCACCGCGGCGACGGCGTCGGCGCAACCGCGCGCGAGGGCGCGGCGCGCGTCGGCGCGGGCGCGGCCGGCGGGCAGGGTGGTCGTGTCGACGATCGCGCAGGTGGTGACGTCGACGACGACGTCCGGGACGGCCAGCACGCGGAGCAGGGACGCGGCGAGGGTGTCGTCGCCGATGAAGGCGGCGGTGGCGTCGACGCCGCGGCCGTCGCCGGTGAGGCGCCCGTAGCGCACCGCCACCGGCACGACCGGGGCGCCGGCCTCGTACGCGGCCTGGAAGGCGGCCGGCCGGAACGGGCCGAGGTCACGTCCGCAGCGGGTGGTGCCCTCGGCGAACACGCCGACGGGGGTGCCGGCCCGCAGGGCGTCGGCGAGGCCCGCGACCGCACCGGGCAGGTCGCGCAGCCGGTCGCGGTCGAGGAAGACCGTGCCGGCGCGGGCGGCCATGATCCCGAGCACCGGCCACTGCCGGACCTCGGTCTTCGCGAGCATCCGCACGGGGGCCACGGCGTGCAGCGCGAAGACGTCGAGCCAGGAGACGTGGTTGGCGACGACGAGCGCGCCGGGCGGCACGGGTGGGATCGCCGGCCCCCGGTGGCGCACGTGCACCCCGCAGGCCGACAGCACCGCGGCCGCCCAGACGCGCTGGACGGCCGCCGTCACCGACGGACCGAGCAGCGGCCCCACGAGCGCCGCGACGAGGCCCACGAGCAGCACCACGAGGAGCGCCGAGCCCCGCACGACCAGGCGGATCGCCCGCCGCACGCGGGCCGCCCGGCTCCCGGGCGGGACCACCGGCAGGCAGCCCGGACCGCACGGCGACGTCGGTGACCAGGCGTTCACCCGGCCTCCCCGAAGAGGTAGCGGCGCCACCGCGGGTCGATGGCGGTGTGGTCGAGCAGCACGAACAGGTCGGCGACGCCGAAGTCGGGGTCGAGGGCCGGCGCGCCGCCGATCTCGGCGCCGAGGCGCAGGTAGCCGCGCAGCAGCGGCGGCAGGCCGGCGACGGCGGCCCTGCGGGCACCGGGCGCCTCGGGGTCGTGGTCGGCGATCGGGGCCTCGCGCCACGGGCGCACCCGCCGTGCGGCCGGGGCGAGGTGCTGGGAGGCGACGAGCGACCAGACGCCGCCGGGCATCGCGCCCGCCGGGGTGAGCGGCACGCTCGCGCACCCGACGACCCACCGGTGCCCGGTCAGCACCATGTAGCGGCCGATCCCGGCCCAGACCAGCGAGAGCACGACGCCGTGGCGGTGGGCGGGGTGCACGCAGGAGCGCCCGACCTCGACGATCTCGTCGCGCAGCGGCGCGAGCGCGGTGAGGTCGAACTCGGTGTCGGAGTAGAGGCTGCCGGCCGCGCGGGCCCCGTCCGGCGTGAGCATCCGGTAGGTGCCGACGATCTCGCCGGTCGCGTCCTCGCGGACGACGAGGTGGTCGCAGTGGGCGTCGAAGGCGTCGGCGTCGCGGCCCTCGGCGGCCGCGGTCAGCGCGACCGTGTCGTCGGCGGCGGGACGGGCCCCCTGCTCGACGGCGAACACCGCGTGGCGCAGCCGCTGCGCGGCGGCGACGTGGGTGGGCTCGCGCGTGAGCAGCAGGCTGTAGCGACCGGCGGCGTCGGACGCGGCGTCGCCGGCCGTGTCCGCCCCGACGACGACCGGGGCGGGCCCGGTGGGCGGCGCGGGCTCCGCCGCGCGCTCGTCCTGGGTCTCGGGAGCGGGTCCGACCGACCGCGCCAGCACCTGGGATGTGGCCATGGCCCGGTGTCTACGGTCCGAGATCGCCCGGGGGCCCACCCCGGCGTGACCGTCGAGTGTGGTCCCGGTGAACTCGCATGTGCGCTCCGAGCAGGTGAGCAGAAAGGCGTGCTCCAGCACTCTTTTCTGCTCACGAGCCCGCAGGGCACCTCAGGCCGCCGGCGTGGCCACCGGCGTGCCCTCCTCGGTCCGGTCGCCGGTCATGACCGCGGTGTAGTGCCCGAGCAGCTCCTCGCAGATCGAGGGCCAGGTCCGGCCGAGCACGCGGCGGCGGCCGGCCGCGCCGAAGGCCGCGCGCGCGTCGGGGTCGTCGCGCCACGCCGCGACCCGCCCGACGATCTCGGCGCCGGCGGTGGGCGAGGTGGGGTCGTAGAGCCAGCCGGTGCGGCCCGGCTCGACGAGGTCGGCGACGCCGCCCGCGTCCGGCGCGAGCACCGGCAGCCCGGAGGCCTGGGCCTCCTGGACGGCCTGGCAGAAGGTCTCGTGCGGGCCGGTGTGCACGAAGGCGTCGAACGAGGCGTAGGCGCGGGCGAGCTCGGTGCCGCCGCGGAAGCCCAGGAAGTGCGCCGACGGCAGCAGCTCGCCGAGACGGTGGCGCGAGGGCCCGTCACCGACGACGACCACCCGCACGCCCGGCAGCCCCTCGAGCGCGGCGAGGCGTTCGACCTGCTTCTCCGGCGCGAGCCGCCCCACGTACCCGACGAGCACCTCGCCGCCGGGCGCGAGCTCGGCGCGCAGGGCGTCGTCGCGGCGCCCGGGGTGGAAGCGGGCGGTGTCGACCCCGCGCCCCCAGCGGTGCACGCGCGGCACACCGTGGGCGCGCAGCGTGTCGACCGCCCACCGCGACGGCGCGAGCGTGCGCGAGGCCCCGCCGTGCAGCCGGCGGATCCAGCGCCAGGCGGCCCGCGCGGTCAGCCCGATGCCGTACGACGCGGCGAACCCGGCGACGTCGGTCTGGTAGACGGCGATCGCGGGCACGCCCATCCGCCGGGCCACGGTCAGCGCCCGCGCGCCCAGGACGAACGGGGACGCGAGGTGCACGACGTCGGGCCGGTACTCCTCCAGCGCCGCGCGGACCGCCGGCGTCGGCACCCCGATCGGCAGCGAGTCGACGACCGGCAGGTCGACCGACGGCACCCGCACCACCGGCACGTGCGGGGCGCCGGGCACCTCGTCCGGGCCGGCCCCGGGCGCGATGACCATCGCGGAGTGGCCACGGCGCTGCAGGTGGGCGACGACCTGGAGCACGGAGTTGGTGACGCCGTTGACGGCGGGGAGGAACGACTCGGTCACGACGGCGACGCGCACGACCGCACCGTGGCCGCCCCAGGGCCACGAGGGCCGACGACGACGTGTCCCTCGTCCTAACACCGACCCAACACTGTGGTCGCCGCCGGCCCGGGCCCCGGCGCACGGTTCCTCGCCGACGAGATCGTGGTCACCGACGGTCAGACCGGACCCGGAGGATCTCGAGTCGCCCGGCGTGTCGCGCCGGCGGACCCCGGCGTGTCGACCACGGTCGGTCGATCTGCGTGCGAACGCTGCGCGTGTCGGGCGATCCTGTCGTGTTGACAGGGTCGGTGGCGCTGTCGGCTACTGGACACCGACGCCACCGAGCGGCGACGACGACGCGTGTCCGCGAAGCGGCGCGCGGCCCGACGACGAGGAGGAGGACCGTGGTCGACGCCCCCTCCCATCCGTGGTCGTCGGGAGTGCCGGGCCCCGCCGACTTCGACCGCCCCAGCTCCGCGCGCGTCTACGACTTCCTCCTCGGCGGCACGTCCCACGGCGCCGTCGACCGCGTCCTCGGCCGGGACCTGCTGCGCGCCGAGCCGCTCGTCGAGTCGATCGCGCGCGAGAACCGCTCGTTCCTGCGCCGCGCGGTCACCTTCCTCGCGCACGCCGGCATCGACCAGTTCCTCGACCTCGGCTCGGGCATCCCGACGATGGGCAACACGCACGAGGTCGCCCGCCGGGTCCGGCCGGACGCGCGGGTCGCGTACGTCGACATCGACCCGGTCGCCGTCGCCCACGGCGAACTGCTGCTGGGTCCGGGCAGCCAGGGCATCACGGCGACGCACGCCGACCTGCGCCACCCCGAGGCCGTGCTCGCCGCGCCCGCGGTCACCCAGGTGCTCGACCTCGACCGGCCCGTCGCCGTGCTCATGTTCTCGGTGCTCCAGCACGTGCCCGACGCCGACGACCCGGCCGGCGTGGTCCGGGGCTACCTCTCGCGCGTCGTGCCCGGCAGCGCGCTCGCCGTGTCCCACTTCTCCGGCGACGACCCGCGCATCGACAGCGAGGCGATCCGCCGCCTCACCCGCGCCTACGCGGGCGGCACGGCGACGCCGCGCTCGGGCGCCGACCTCGCCGCGATCATCGGCGACGTCGAGCTCGTCGAGCCCGGGCTGGTCTACGCCGCGCAGTGGCGCCCGGAGGCCGGGCGGCACCAGGGCCCCCTCGACACCGCGTGCTGCGGGCACCGCGCGGCCGTGGGGTTCGTGCGGGGCTGATCGGCCCCCGGGCCCCTCGGCACGCGGACCGCTCACCTCGACCCCCGGCGGCCTGGTCGCACCGAACGGAGCAGCTCTGGACGCCCCTCACTACTCCGTTCGCCGCCCGACGCCCTCGGGCGACCACTCACCGCGACACCAGCGCGTTCGCCGGTCACGGCTCGTCACGAAAGGTCTCGGTTCGGTTACGGTCCCTGACAGCGCCGTCCCGCTCCCCAGCACGACCCGGGCGGCGGACGGGGCCGCCCGGCGGGGTCCCACCCCGCCCCCGCGCCCGCCCACCTGGACGACATCCGAGACGAACCCCCGAACGAATCGGAGCCCCGATGTCTGGTCGCCACGCCATGCCCACCGCCCCCTCCCGCCCCCTGCTGCGCGCCGGCGTCGTCGCCGCGGCCGCGGTCACCGGCCCGCTCGCCATCAGCGGCACCGCGATGGCCGCGCCGTCGGTCTCCCCCGACTCCAACGCCACCTGGGACCGCCTCGCCATGTGCGAGAGCACCCAGAACTGGGAGGCCGACACCGGCAACGGCTTCAAGGGCGGCCTGCAGTTCACCGAGTCCACCTGGGAGGAGTTCGGCGGCGAGCGCTTCGCCTCCTCCCCCGACCAGGCCAGCCGCGAGGAGCAAATCCGCGTGGCCAAGAAGGTCCAGGACGAGCAGGGCTGGAACGCCTGGCCCACCTGCTCGGAGAAGCTCGGACTGCAGTAGGACGTGCACGCCTGGCGTCCACGCTGGCACCGGACGTCAGGAAATCCCCCCGCTCGCCGCCACCGCTGCCACGATGTCGCTCATGCCCGACGCCGACGTCATCGTGGTGGGGGCGGGGCTCGCGGGCCTCGTCGCCACGGCCGAGCTCGCGGACGCGGGCCGGCGGGTGGTCCTGCTCGACCAGGAGCCCGAGGCCTCGCTCGGCGGGCAGGCGTGGTGGTCGTTCGGCGGGCTGTTCCTCGTCGACAGCCCCGAGCAGCGCCGCCTGCGCGTCCGCGACTCGTTCGACCTGGCCTGGTCCGACTGGACCTCCAGCGCCGGCTTCGACCGTCCCGACGAGGACCGCTGGGGCCGGGAGTGGGCCCGCGCCTACGTCGAGTGGGCCGCCGGTGAGAAGCGCGCCTGGCTGCACGCGATGGGCGTGCGCTTCTTCCCCGTCGTCGGCTGGGCGGAGCGCGGCGGGGCGTCGGCCACCGGGCACGGCAACTCCGTGCCCCGCTTCCACATCGTCTGGGGCACCGGCCCCGGCATCCTCGAGCCGTTCCTGCGTCGGGTCCACGCCGCGGTCGCCGACGGGCGCGTGACGATCCGCTGCCGCCACCGCGTCGATGCCCTCACGAGCTCCGGCGGCGCGATCACCGGCGTGTCCGGCGCCGTGCTGCAGCCCTCGGAGGTCGCGCGCGGCGAGTCCAGCTCGCGCACCGTCGTCGGCGACTTCGCGCTGAGCGCCGACGCCGTCGTCGTCACCTCGGGCGGCATCGGCGGCGACCACGACGCCGTGCGCGCCGCGTGGCCCGAGCGCCTCGGCCCGCCGCCGCAGCAGATGATCTCCGGGGTGCCCGCCCACGTCGACGGCCGCATGATCGGGATCAGCGAGGACGCCGGCGCGCGCGTCGTCAACCGCGACCGGATGTGGCACTACACCGAGGGGATCGTCAACCACTCCCCGGTGTGGCCGCTGCACGGCATCCGCATCCTGCCCGGGCCGTCCTCGCTCTGGTTCGACGCGGAGGGCCACCGCCTGCCCGCGCCGCTGTGGCCCGGGTTCGACACGCTCGCCACCCTCGAGCACATCCGGCGCACGGGCCACGACCACACCTGGTTCGTGCTCACCCAGCGGATCCTCGAGAAGGAGTTCGCGCTCTCGGGCTCCGAGCAGAACCCGGACTTCACCGGCCGGGACGTCCGGCTGACCCTGCAGCGCGTGCGACCCGGGCCCACCGAACCGGTCGCGGCGTTCCAGCGCTCGGGCGAGGACTTCGTGCAGGCCGACGACCTCGGCACCCTGGTGGACCGGATGAACGCGCTGACCCCGACGCCGTTGCTGGACGGGGCCCGGATCGAGCGGGAGGTCCTCGCCCGCGACGCCGAGCTCGCCAACCCCTACGGCAAGGACGGCCAGCTCGCCGCGGTCCGCGGCGCCCGCGCCTACCTCGGCGACCGCCTCGTGCGCGTCGCCCCGCCCCACCGCATCCTCGACCCGGCGGCGGGGCCGCTGGTGGCGGTCAAGCTGCACATCCTGACGCGCAAGACGCTCGGCGGGCTCTGGACGGACCTCGACGGCCGGGTCCTCCGGGCCGACGGCACCCCACTGCCCGGCCTGTACGCGGCGGGCGAGGCCGCGGGCTTCGGCGGCGGCGGGGTGCACGGCTACCGCTCGCTGGAGGGCACGTTCCTCGGCGGCTGCCTGTTCTCGGGGCGGCAGGTGGGACGCGCCCTGGCGTGATCGCTCAGGCCGGCGCGCCCGACTCGGTGCCGATCCAGATGCGCACGATCGACCCGGTCGACACCGCCGTGCCGGGCTCGGGGTCCTGGCGGGCGATGTGCGCACGCCCGGCCGCGGTGTGCCAGGCGTTCTCCGGAACGGCGAGCAGACCGGCGTCCAGGGCACGGTCGTGGGCCTCGGCGGCCGGGACGCCGACCAGCTCGGGCACGCGCGCCGTGGTGCCGCTCTCCGCGGCCACGGGAGTGGCCGGGACGTCGTCGGGCACGGGGTCCTCCTCGGGAGTCGGTTCCATCGCCACCCCTCAGGCCGCGGGGGTGTCGCGGCCGGCGTGCTCGCGACGGGCGTCACGGCGACGGCGGGCGAGGAGCGTGCGGCGCTCGTCCTCGCTCTCCCCGCCCCACACGCCGTAGGGCTCCTCCACCGTCCGGGCCCACTCGCGGCAGGGCGCGAGGACCGGGCAGCCCGCGCAGATCTCCTTCGCGCGGGCGACCCGGCGTTGCCGCGAGGGGTCCCGCTCGCCCTCCGGGTGGAAGAACACCGCGAGATCCATGTCGCGACAGGCCGCGCGGCGCTGCCAGTCCCAGTGCTCCACGATCGCGGCCGGTAGGCGCGACACGTCCGCCACGGCAACCACCTCCTACAGCTTGTCGTAGGGGGCGCATACCCCCGGGGGCGGTGTCACACCCGGACCGGCCGGAGATCGGCGGTGGCGGCATCCGCTGCGCCCGGGGTCCCCCTCGGCGCCGCGCCCACACCACCGTCGGCACCCGGTGCTGTGTCCACCGTCATCCGCGGAGGTGTGCCGCGATCCGCCACCGACCCGTCGACGGGCCGCGGGCGCGATCTCCGTCCCGCGGGCGATCAGCGCGGCCGCGGCGTCAGGCCCGCGCCCGCCGCCGACGCAGCAGGACCATGACGGCCACGATGACGAGCAGCAGCGCCGCCGCGCCCAGCACACGCCAGGTGGTGCCGGCGCCGGTGTCCGCGACGGTGATCGTGGTCTCGAGCCGCTGCTCCCCGCAGGTCGCGGTGACCTTGACGGGGCCCGGTGCCGCGTCGGCCGCGATCGTCACCGTCGACGAGACCGCCCACGGCTGGTGGCCCTCGGGGTCGCGCTCCCACGCGGTCCCGGTGACGCCGGGGCCGGCGGCCGGGGTCGTCGCCGGCTCCTCGCAGCCCATCTGCGCGGGCAACGACGTGCCCGGCGCGAGCGGGGCGCCGTCACCGATGACGAGACCGGGATCGGCCGCCGCGGTGCCCGCACCCAGCGCGAGCAGGGCCACCACCAGCGAGGTCAGGAGCAGGCGCACCCGCTCACGGTGCCACCGACGGGCCGTCCACGGGCCGGCCCGAGCGCACACGTTCAGGGCGGATCGGCCCGGGGCAGCCAGCGGCCATGGAGCAACGCCACCTCGGCGGCCAGGGCCTGCGCGTCTCCGCGCTCGGCCTCGGCTGCATGGGCATGACCTTCGCCTACGGCGGTCAGGACGACACCGAGTCGCGCGCGACGATCGAGCGCGCGATCGATCTCGGCGTCACCTTCCTCGACACCGCCGACATGTACGGCCCGCACACCAACGAGGAGCTGCTCGGCTCGGTGCTGGCCGGGCTGGGCCCGAGGCGCGACGAGGTCGTGCTCGCCACCAAGTTCGGCAACGAGATCGGCCCCGACGGGCAGGGCACCGGCCGCGTCAACGGCCGCCCCGACTACCTGCGCGGCCAGATCGACGGGTCGCTGCAGCGGCTCGGCGTCGACCACGTCGACCTCTACTACCAGCACCGCGTCGACCCCGACGTCCCGATCGAGGAGACCTGGGGCGCGCTGGGCGAGCTCGTCACGGCCGGCAAGGTCCGCCACCTCGGCATCTCCGAGGCCGCACCCGACACCATCCGCCGCGCCCACGCCACCGCCCCGATGAGCGCGGTGCAGACCGAGTACTCGCTGTTCACCCGCGACGTCGAGGACAACGGCGTCCTCGCGACGTGCCGCGAGCTCGGCATCGGGTTCGTGCCCTACAGCCCGATCGGCCGCGGCTTCCTGTCCGGCACGATCCGGCGCACCGAGGACCTGCCCGAGGGCGACTGGCGGCGCAACTCGCCGCGGTTCCGGGGCGAGGCGCTGCAGGCCAACCTGCGGGTCCTGGACGAGGTGAACTCGCTGGCCGAGCGCAAGGGCGTCACGCCGACACAGCTCGCGCTCGCGTGGGTGCTCGCCCAGGGTGACGACGTCGTGCCGATCCCGGGCACCAAGCGCCGCACCTACCTCGAGGAGAACGTCGGCGCGGCCGACGTCACCCTCAGCACCGAGGAGCTCGCGGCGATCGAGGAGGTGGCCCCGGTCGGCGTCGCCGCCGGCGAGCGCTACCCCGCCGCCGCCATGCGGACGCTCAACCACTGACCCCGACGTGCGTGATCTTCTGAGCTGTGGCTCGGAAGATCACGCACGACGGGTCGCCTCCTCGCGGGTCGTCAGGGCGACCCCGGCGCGCAGGGACGAGGCGGCGTCGAGGATCGCGTCCCGCGCCGTCGGGACGACGCCGGCCAGGCCCGCGTAACCGTGCACCAGCCCGGGGAAGCGGCGGAACGCGACCGGCACGCCGGCGGCGCGCAGCGCCACGACGAGCTCCTCCCCCTCGTCGCGCAGCGGGTCGAACCCGGCCGTCGAGACGTAGCAGGGCGGCATGATCCCGAGGTCGTCGACCTCGAGCAGACCGGTCGCCCGGATCGGCTCGATCCCGTCGGGCAGGTAGTAGCGCTCGAAGACCTCGATGTCGACGGTGCGCAGCCCGAAGCCCTCCGCGAACAGCTCCCGCGAGCCGCCCGCGCGCCCCGCGTCGGTGACCGGGTACATCGCCAGGACGAACGCCGGGGACTCGCCGCGGCGCCGGGTGAGCTGGTGGGCGGCGGTGAGGGCGAGGTTGGCGCCCGCCGAGTCGCCGCCCGTGGCCACGGCCGTCGCCCGGAAGTCCTCGCGGTGGGTCAGGACGTGGTGCAGCGCCGACGCCGCGTCGGCCAGTCCGGCCGGGAACGGGTGCTCGGGCGCCAGTCGGTACTCCACCGACAGCACCCGCACCGCGGCCTGGTGGGCGAGCACGCGGCACAGGGGCTCGCTCGAGACGAGGCTGCCCAGCGCGAACCCGCCGCCGTGGAAGTGCACGAGCAGCGGCGCGTCCCGGTCGGCCACCTCCGCCGGCGTGTAGAGCCGGGCGGCGAGCGTGCCGGGCTCCTCGCGGCCGGGCCCCGCGTCCACCGGGATCGCCACGTCCTCCGCCGCGACCCCGGGCGTGGCCGACCACGCGAGGCCGGCCGCGCGGTCGGTGGCCGCGCGCTGCTCGTCCAGCGGGGGCTCCTCCCCGCCGGCGACGAGGCCGAGCAGGCGGATGACGACCTGGACGTCGAGGTCGAGGGTCTGCCCGTCGCGGTGGACCGGGGGACCGGCGATGAGCCGGCGGGCGGGGCGCGGCAGCGCGATGATGGCGCGCAGGACGCGCCGGAGGGCACCGAACATCACCCGGCGAGCCTAGGACGATCAGGGGCCGGGGCGTCGCAGGCGGACGGGCCCCGTGGCGGTCGACGGGTCGACGACGCGCCCCTGCTGGGTGATCTCCACCGATCCGGCGGCGACGAGCCGGCGCGCCGCCCGGCGGGCGTCCTCCATGAGCTCGCGCCACCCCTCGGGATCGACCCGGCGCGCCGCCTCCGACGGGCAGATCGTCGCGCCGTGCCGGCGGTGGTCGAGCAGGTCGACGATCGCGGCCTCCAGGTCGTGGTCGACGTCGCGCAACCCCCGGCGGCGGCAGGCGTCGCTGCACCAGCGCACCTCGTCGAACGACCGTGCCCAGCGCTTGCGCGGCGTCATCCGCCGCCCGCAGCCCGCGCAGGTCTTCTCGGCCGTCCCGTCCGCCACGACGTGGGGTTACCCCGCGCGCGGGTGCCCTGCCCCCGTGCGGGGTAGTGGGGGGAGGTGAGCACGCCGGTTGTCCGCGAGGTGACCATCGCCGCCCCCGTCCCCCGGGTCATCGAGGTGATCTCCGACCTCGAGAACACCGACCGCTGGGCCAACGAGGCCAAGTCGGCGAAGGTCCAGGAGCACGACGACCAGGGCCGCCCGACGCGCATCGTCGTCACCCTGGGTGCGCTGAGCTTCACCACCGACTCGACCTACGAGGTCTCCTACGGCGACGGGTCGGTGACGCTGACCTGCGTCGCCGGCAAGTTGATCAAGGAGAGCACGATCGACTACCGCGCCCACGACGAGGGCGACGGGACCACGCGGCTGGTGATGTCCTCGACGATGGAGGTCACCGTCAAGGGCGTCCCGCGCTGGGGGCTCGACCGCGCCATGGGCTCCAGCGCCGAGAAGAACCTGCAGTCGATCAAGAAGGACGCCGAGGGCTAGCAGCGCCCTAGACCACCTTCTCCGCGGCCAGGGCCGCGAGCTGCTCGTCCGACAGGCCCAGCTCGCGGTAGACCTCGGCGTTGTGGTGCCCCGGCACCGGCGGGCCGGCCCAGCGCACCGCGCCCGGGGTGTCGGAGAACACCGGCACGACACCGGGACCCAGGACGTCCTCGTCGAAGCGCTCGTCGAAGTGCGGCGCGAGCATCCCGCGGGCGCGCAGCTGGGGGTCGGCGACGACCTCGGCCGCGGTGTTGATCGGCCCGCAGATGACGCCGGCCTCGTCGAGCACGCGGCGCACCTCGTCGGCGGGCAGCGACCCCACCCAGTCGCCGACGATGCCGTCGAGCTCGTCCTGGCGCTCGCCGCGGGCGCGGTGGTCGGCGAAGCGCGGGTCGTCGGCGAGCTCCGGGCGACCCATCGCCCCGCACAGCCGCCGGAACACCGTGTCCTGGTTGGCGGCGACGACGAGCCACAGCTCGTCGGCGGTGCGGTAGACGTTCGACGGGGCGATGCCCTCGAGGCGCGTGCCGCCGGGCTGGCGGATGCGGCCGAGCTTGTCGTACTCCGGGATGATCGACTCGAGCACCGACAGGCACGCCTCGGTCAGCGCCACGTCGACGACCTGGCCCCGGCCCGTCACCGAGCGGTGGTGCAGTGCGGCGAGCACGCCCTGCACCGCGACCATCCCGGCCAGCGAGTCGCCCAGCGAGATCGCCTGCCGCGGCGGCGCCTGCCCCGGGTAGCCGTTGATGTAGCGCAGGCCCGACAGCGCCTCGGCCACCGACGCGTAGCCCGCCTTGTCCGCGTACGGGCCCGTCTGCCCGTAGCCCGACACCCGCGCGAGCACCAGGCCCGGGTTCACTGCCGAGAGCCGGTCCCAGCCGAGGTTCCAGCGCTCGAGCGTGCCCGGCCGGAAGTTCTCGACGATGACGTCGGCACCCTCGACGAGCTGCAGGAACAGCTCCTGGCCGCGCTCCGAGCGCAGGTCGAGGGTGATGCAGCGCTTGTTGCGGGCGTGGACGGTCCACCACAGCCGGTGGCCCTTGTACGACTCCTGACCCCAGTCGCGCATCGGGTCCTGCCCGCCCGGCGGCTCGATCTTGACCACGTCCGCGCCGTAGTCGGCGAGCAGCCGACCGGCGAACGGGCCGGCGACGATCGTGCCGAGCTCCAGCACCCGGACGTCGGCGAGCGGACCGGTCACTCCGACGCCGCCGGGCTCGTCCGCGCGTAGCTCCCCCGGTGGAACACGAGCGGCGGGTCGCCCGGCGCGCCGAGGTCGTGCACGGCGCCGACGACGATGAGGTGGTCGCCGCCGTCGTGCACCGCGTGCAGCGTGCAGTCGATCCACGCGGTGGCGCCCCCGAGAATCGGCGAGCCGAGCCCGGAGGTGCGCCAGTCGACGCCGGCGAACTTGTCGCCGCCGGAGATCGCGAACCGCGTGGAGAGCTCCTCCTGCTCCGCGGAGAGGACGTTGACCACGAAGCGGCCCGTCGCCTCGATCTTCGGCCAGCTCGACGACGAGCGTCCCGGCAGCACGAGCACGAGCGGTGGGTCGAGCGAGAGCGAGGAGAACGACTGGCACGTGAAGCCCGCCGGCCCGTCGGGGGTGGTGCCGGTGACGACGGTGACGCCGCTGGGGAAGTGCCCCAGCACCTGGCGCATCGTCGAGGGGTCGGTGCCCTCGCTCATTCGCGTGCCTCCCGGGAGCTGTGCCTTTGGAGAGCACCGTATTGCCCCCGTGCACCCGTCGCAGGCATGAGCCCGCGCTCGCCGACCAAGACGCTGGACGTCTCGGTCGATCTGCACTTCGCTCTTTTTCGTCCGGGATGGGTCGTGTCACGCTCGTCGCGACCCGGTCACCGACGAGCGGAGGGCAGCCGTGACCCGCGTGCTCGTGGTCGGCGCCGGCATCGGCGGCCTGACGCTCGGCATCACCCTGCAGCGCGCGGGCGTCGCGGTCGAGGTCCACGAGCGCGCCGAGGAGCTGCGCGAGGTCGGCGCCGCCGTCGCCATCTCCGCCAACGGCACCCGCGTGCTCGCCCGCCTCGGGCTGGGCGGCGAGCTCGAGGCGGCCGGCACCCAGCCCACCGAGCTGGTCTTCCGCGACGGGCGCAGCGGCGAGCGGATCGCCGCCCACCCCGGCGGCGCCGCGTACCGGGAGCGCTTCGGGGCCCCCTACCTCGGTATCCACCGGGTCGACCTGCAGCAGGCCCTGGCCCGCGCCTTCGGCCCCGAGCACCTGCACCTCGGCTCGACGGTCACGGCCGTGAGCTCCGACGACCGCGGCGCGACGGTCACGTTCGCCGACGGGTCGACGACGCGCGCGGACGTCGTGGTCGGCGCCGACGGGGTGCACTCGCTGGTGCGGGCGTACGTCGCCGGGAGCGACGCCCGCCCGGAGTACACGGGCACGAGCGGGTTCCGCGGCCTCGTGCCCCGCGACGCGCTGGCGACCCTGCCCGACCCGCTCGCCATCCAGTTCTGGGCGGGGCCGGACGCGCACCTGCTGCACTACCCGCTCGGCGGCCCCCGCGCCGGCGACGACACCGTCAACTTCCTGGCCGTGCTCTGCGGACCCGCCACCTGGGAGGGCGGGAACCGTCCGGCGCCGCCCGGCGAGCTCCTCGCGGCGTTCGCCGGCTGGCACCCGGCCGTGCTCGAGATGCTGGGCGCGGTCGAGCAGAGCCCACGGTGGCCGCTGCTCGCCCTGCCGCCGCTCGCGACCTGGACCCGCGGCCGGGTCGCCCTGCTCGGCGACGCCTGCCACGCGATGCTGCCCCACCACGGACAGGGCGCCGGGACCTCGATCGAGGACGCCGCCCACCTCGGCGCCCTGCTCGCGACGACCGGACCCGACGAGGCCCTCGCCGCCTACCCCCGGCACCGGCGCGCCCGCACGCGCGCGATCGCCCGCAGCGCCTGGGAGACCGGGACCCTCCTGCACCTCCCCGACGACCACCCCCGCGTGCCGGAGCGGGACGCCCGGTTCGCCGGCTACCTGCCCGCCAACGCCTGGGTGCACGACCACGACGTCGCCGCCCGCGACCACCACCCGAGGAGAACAGCGTGACCACCACCGAGCACCAGTCAGCCTCCCCCACCTCCCCGTCGGACGCCGTCACCGCCGGCGCGCACGCCACCGAGTCCGCCCGCTCCGGGCTCTCGAACCTCCGCGGCCCCGGCTCCGGCGAGGTCGACCAGCAGCGGATCGCGACCGTCGTCGGCGCCGCGCTCGAGGGCATCCGCGCCGCGATCCGCGAGCACGAGGTGACCTACGAGGAGTTCGACGCGTTCAAGCGCTGGCTGATCGCGGTCTCCGACACCGGCGAGTGGCCGCTGTTCCTCGACGTCTATCTCGAGCACGAGGTCGAGAAGGTCGCCGCGAAGCGTCAGCAGGGCTCGGTCGGCACGATCCTCGGCCCGTTCTGGCTCGACGGGCAGGTCCAGCTGGACACCCCGGCCACGCTCCCGATGCGGGACGACGAGCCGGGTACGCCGATGATCCTGGCCGGCCAGGTCACCGCCACCGACGGCACGCCGCTGGCCGGCGCGACCGTCGACATCTGGCACACCGACGACGAGGGCTGGTACTCCGGCTTCGCCTCGAAGCCGCCGGCCGGCAACCTGCGCGGCGTCGTGCGCTGCGACGACCAGGGCCGCTTCGAGATCCACACCCGCAAGCCGGCGCCGTACACGATCCCGCTCGACGGCCCCACCGGGCAGCTGACCCAGGCCGCCGGCTGGAGCCCGTGGCGCCCCGCGCACATCCACCTGCTCGTCGCCGCGCCCGGTCACCGCACGCTGACCAGCCAGCTGTTCTTCACCGGCGACCCCTACCTCGGCAACGACGTCGCCTCGGCCGACAAGCCCGAGCTCACCCTCGACCCGCAGCCCACCGGCCGCGGCGACGAGATCCGCGCGGACCGCGACTTCGTGCTGGAGCCGGGGTCGGACGACTAGTGGAGACCCGCCAGCTGCGCTACTTCGTCGCGGTCGCCGAGACCCGGCACTTCGGGCGGGCGGCCGAGCGGCTGCACATCGCCCAGTCGCCGCTGTCCCAGGCGATCCGGCAGCTCGAGTCGCAGCTCGGCGCCCCGCTGTTCGAGCGCACCACCCGCCGGGTCGACCTCACCCCGGCCGGCGAGGCGCTGCTGCCCGAGGCCGTGCGCATCCTCGCGTCGGTCGACGCGGCCCGCGACCAGGTGGGCCGCGTCGCCGCCGGCGCGCTCGGGCGGCTGCGGATCGGCGCGACGGGGCTCGCGGCCTACCGGCACGTCCCGGAGCTGGTCCGCCGGCTCGCCGCCGAGCTGCCCGGACTCGCCCTCACGGTCACGAGCGAGATGCTCACCCCGGCGCTCGAGAGCGCGCTCGCCGACCACCGCATCGACCTCGCGGTCCTTCGCCCGCCGGTGCGCGACACCGCGCTCGCCCACCACGTCCTCGCCCGCGAGCACCTCGTGCTCGCGGTCCCGGCGGGGCACCGGCTCGCGAGGGGGAGCAGCGAGGGACGCCCTGGCTGCGTCGGAGGCAGCGAAGGACGCCCTCGCTCCCTCCACGCCCGGCCGCACGCGCACCCCGCCCATCACGCGCACCCCGCCCACCACGCGCACCACGTGCACCTGGCCGACCTCGCGGACGAGGACTTCGTCGTCTACGCGCCGCCGGGGTCGGTGGTCGGCGAGGCGGCGGCGCGGGCGTGCCGGGGGGCCGGGTTCACGCCGCGCGCCACGCACGAGGCCGACCAGACCTCGATCGTCCTCGCCCTCGTCGCCGCGGGCGCCGGGGTGGCGCTGCTGCCGTCGTCGGTGCTGGCGGTCGCGGTCGAGGGTGTGCGCTACGTCGAGATCGCCGAGTCCACCTCCCCGGGCCGGGACCCCGTCACCACCGACGTCGCCCTCGCCTGGCGCCGCGACGACCCCCAGCCGGCCCTGGCCCGGGCGCTCGCCGTCCTGTGCCGACCCGACCACCCGGAGACCGCCCCAGCATGAGGATCCCCGCCCGATGAAGATCGACACAGTCGAGGCGATCCCCCTCGCCGTCCCCTACCGGCGGCCGTTCGCCTTCGCCAGCGGCGTCGCCACCCGCGCCGACCACGTCCTGGTGCGGATCACCACCGACGACGGGCGGGTCGGGCACGGCGAGGCCCCGCCCCGGCCCTACACCTACGGCGAGACCGCGGCCTCGATCGTCGCCGTCGTCCGCGACGTCTTCGCCCCGCTGCTCGTGGGCGCCGACCCGTTCGCCCGCGAGCGGCTGCGCGCCGACCTCGCCCGCACCGTCGGCAACAACGCCGCCAAGGGCGCCATCGACGTCGCGCTCTGGGACCTCGCCGGGCAGGCGTGCGGGCAGCCGGTGCACGTGCTGCTCGGGCACGCCGCCGACGACGTCGCGGCCGCGCACATGATCGGGCTGGGCACGCCGGCGCAGATGGTCGCCGACGCCGTGGAGATGTGCGAGCACCACGGCGTCGAGGCGTTCAAGGTCAAGGTCGGGCGGGACCTCGCGCACGACATGGCCGCGGTCCGTCAGCTGCGCCGCGAGCTCGGCGACTCGGTCGAGCTCTACGCCGACGCCAACCGCGGCTGGGACGCCGACACCGCGATCGTCGCCGCCCGCCGCCTCGCCGACTTCCACGTCACGATGCTCGAGGAGCCCAACCCCGCCGACGACGTGCTGGGCCGGCGGCGGATCGTGCGCGAGAGCCCGATCCCGATCGTCGGCGACGAGTCGACGATCACCCTCGGCGGCGTCGCGCGCTCCCTGCTCGACGGCGACGCGCAGGCCATCAGCGTCAAGGTCGCCCGCACCGGGTTCACCGACTCCGCGAAGATCGTCGGGCTGTGCGAGGGCCTGGGCGTCACCACGGTCGTCGGCAACCAGATCGACGGCATGCTCGGCACCGTCGCCTCGACGGCCCTGGCCTGCGGGCAGCGCGCGCTGGCCCGCCACCCCGTCGAGGTCACGAACTTCCTGCTCATGGCCGACGACGTCCTCGCCGAGCCGCCGGTGATCGCCGACGGCCGCGCCGCCGCCCGTCAGGCCCCCGGCCTCGGCGTCGCCATCGACCCCGACAAGCTCGCCCACTACCGCACCGACAGATGAACGAGCGTGGCGTCCACGCTGACACTCGACGTCAGGAAATCCCCCACCTCGATCCCGAGGAGCACCCCGTGCAGTTCCTCGTCCGCATGGACGTCCGCCTCCCCCACGACATGCCGCAGGACGTCGCCGACGACCTCCGCGCCCGGGAGCGCGAGCGCGCCCACGAGATCCAGCGCACCGGCAAGTGGCCGGAGCTCTGGCGGGTGGTCGGGCGCTACGCCAACGTCAGCCGCTTCGACGTCGAGTCCGGCGACGAGCTCCACCAGCTGCTCTCGAGCCTGCCGCTGTTCCCGTACATGGAGATCGAGGTCACCGCGCTGACCGTGCACCCGTCGAAGCTCGACTCCTGATGGGCGGAATCCCCGGGTTCACCACGACCGGTCACCGGGCACGGTGAGGGCGTGAAGCTGCACCACGTCCTCGAGGGTCCCGACGACGCGCCGCCGCTGGTGCTGCTCTGCTCGTTGGGCAGCACGGTCGACATGTGGGCGCCGCAGCGCCGCGAGCTGGCCGACGAGTTCCGGCTGATCTCGGTCGACCACCGCGGCCACGGCGGCTCGCCGGTGCCCGACGGCCCGTACTCCGTCGAGGAGCTCGCCCGCGACGTCCTGGAGACCCTCGACGACCTCGGCGTCGAGCGCGCCTCGTTCGCCGGGGTGAGCCTCGGCGGCGCGATCGCGCAGTGGATCGGCCTGCACGCCCCGGAGCGGGCGAGCTCGCTCGCCATGCTCTGCACCGCGGCCCGCTTCCCCAACGCCGACACCTTCCGCCAGCGCGCGCAGACCGCCCGCGCCGACGGGGTCGCGTCGATCGCCGACGCGGTGGTCGCGCGCTGGTTCACCGACGACTACGCGCAGGCCGAGCCCGAGACCGTGTCCCGGATGCGCGACATGATCGCCGGGACACCCGCCGAGGGCTACGCGAGCTGCTGCGAGGCCGTCGCCGGCTGGGACGTCGTCGACGAGCTGGGCGGCATCGCGGCGCCGACCCTCGTCGTCAGCGGCGTCGAGGACCCGGCGACCCCGCCCGAACACCAGCAGATCCTCGCCGACGGCATCCCGGGCGCGCGGCTCGAGTCGGTCACGGACGCGGCGCACCTGGCGTCGTTCCAGCGCCCCGACGTCGTGACGCCGCTGCTGCGCGAGCACGCGAAGGGGGCGCAGTGATCGACAAGACCGTCGCGTCGGCCGACGAGGCCGTCGCCGACATCGCGGACGGGGCGTCGCTCGCCGTCGGCGGCTTCGGCCTGTCGGGCGTGCCGATCGTGCTCATCGACGCCATCTCGCGCGGCTCGGCCACCGGCCTGCACGTGGCGTCGAACAACTGCGGCACCGACGGCTGGGGCCTGGGCATCCTGCTCGAGCAGCACCGCATCGCCCGCGTCGTCGCCTCCTACATCGGCGAGAACAAGGAGTTCGGCCGCCAGTACCTGGCCGGCGAGCTCGAGGTCGAGCTGACCCCGCAGGGCACGCTCGCCGAGCGGATGCGCGCCGCCGGCTCGGGCATCCCCGCCTTCTACACCCCCGCCGGCGTCGGCACGTGGGTCGCCGACGGCGAGATGCCCTGGCGCTACGCCGCGGACGGGTCGGTGGCGGTGACCTCGCCGCCCAAGGAGGTCCGCGAGTTCGACGTCGACGGCCGGCGTGTGCCGTTCGTCCTCGAGCTCTCGCTGGTGTGCGACTTCGGCCTGGTGCGCGCGGCCAAGGGCGACCGGCACGGCAACCTCGTCTTCCACCGCTCGGCGCGGAACTTCAACCCGCTCGCGGCGATGGCCGGGCGCACGACGATCGCCGAGGTCGAGGAGCTGGTCGAGCCCGGCGAGATCGACCCCGACGAGGTCCACGTGCCCGGCATCTTCGTCCACCGCGTCGTGGAGCTGACCGGCGAGCAGGTCACCACCAAGCACATCGAGAAGCGCACGACCCGGGAGGCGTGAGATGGCCCTGACCCGCGAGCAGATGGCCGCCCGCGCCGCGCGCGAGCTGACCCACGGCTCCTACGTCAACCTCGGCATCGGGCTCCCGACGCTCATCCCCAACCACCTGCCCGAGGGCGTCGACGTCCTGCTGCACTCGGAGAACGGCCTGCTCGGCGTGGGCCCGTACCCGACCGAGGACGAGGTCGACCCCGACCTCATCAACGCCGGCAAGGAGACCGTGACCGTCCGCGAGGGCGCCTCGTTCTTCGACTCCGCGCTCTCGTTCGGGATGATCCGCGGCGGCAAGGTCGACACCGCGGTGCTGGGCGCGATGCAGGTCGCGGTCACCGGCGACATCGCCAACTGGGCGGTGCCCGGCGCGATGGTCAAGGGCATGGGCGGCGCGATGGACCTCGTCCACGGCGCGCGGCGGGTGCTCGTCGTCATGGAGCACGTGACGAAGAAGGGCGCGGCGAAGCTCGTCGAGTCCTGCTCGCTGCCCCTCACCGGCCGCGGCGTCGTCTCCCGCGTCATCACCGACCTCGCCGTCGTCGACGTCACGCCCGGCGGCTTCGTCCTGCGCGAGCTCGCCCCGGGCGTCACCACCGAGGAGGTCCGCGAGCAGACCGGCGCGCCGCTCCTCGACGCCGACGACCTCGCCGAGATGGCCGTTCCCGCCTGAATCCGCGTTCAACGAGGAATCGTTCAGCGAATCCTTGCCGATTCCCAGTTAGCCATCCTTTGGGGAGCCCCGCAGGGCGCTGACCTGCGCGTCGAGGACGTGGAATGTGCGACGACCGTATCCGCTGCGCGCATTCCCTGAGCCGTCAGCGAGCCCGGCGTGGTCATTCTGTTGCCGCGGACGCGACCGGGGTGGAGAGTCGGCAATTCTCCACTCCCGGCCACGAGAGGCGTCGATGATCAAGCGTCGCGACCTGGCGGCGATCCCGGACGGGACGGTCGACGCCGTTCTGCGCAGCGACCGGCTCGCCGTGACCGAGCAGGTGGCGCAGCAACTGACCCGGTGCTCGCTGGACCGTGTCCAGCGGGTGCTGCTGCGGCTGCTCGCCCGGGCCGGGCTCTCCGACCCGGAGACACGGCAGGCCCTGCGCGCCGAGGCGGACGAGCTCGACGCGGCCGTCCGCGCCGCGCGGGACGTCCTGTTCGCCTCGAGCGGGGGGATCGGCCGCCCTCCGGACACGACCCCCGGGCGACGGCGGGCGGCGGAACCGGTGGTGGAGGAGCCCGTCGAGACGGCGCTGCTCGACACGACCGGCGTGATCGTGTGGGTCAACCGGGCCTGGTGCGACTTCTGCCTGGCCAACGGCGGCGACCCCGCGACGGCCGGCGTCGGGCGCTCGTTCCTCGCGCTGTGTGACGCTGCGGGCGACCCGCCGAGCGCCACGGTCGCCGCGGCGATCCGTGCCGCCCTGCAGGGCGACCTCCCCGCGCCGGCTCGCGTCGAGGTGCCCTGCGACGCGCCCGGGCGGCCCCGGGTCTTCGACGTCCTGGTCTCGACCCGGCGCGACGACCACGGCGACGTCCTCGGGGCGACGGTGACGCTGTCCGAGGTCGTCCGGGTGCCTGACGGCAGGTGAGCAGAAAGAAGTGCTGGAGCACTTCTTTCTGCTCACCTGCCGGAGGCACCTCAGTCCCGCGCCCGCGCCACCACGTCCTCGAGCGCCTCCGGGTTGCGCAGCGCGTCCTTGCTGACGGCTTTGTCCGGGTCGGTGCCGGCGAGGATGCGCTTCACCGGCACCTCGGACTTCTTGCCGTTGAGCGTGCGCGGGATGTCCGCGACGACGAGGAACCGGTCGGGCACGTGGCGCGGCGAGAGCTGGCTGCGCAGCGCCTTCTTGAGCTGCCCCTCGACGTCGGAGAACGCCACGCCCTCGCCGAGCACGAGGAAGCAGATCAGCTCGCCGCCGTCGCGGGCGCCCTCGAGGCCCGAGGTGTCGATGACCAGCGAGTCGAGGACCTCGTCGAACGACTCGACGACCTCGTAGAACTCGGCGGTGCCCATGCGCACGCCGCCGCGGTTGAGCGTCGAGTCGCTGCGCCCGCGGATGACGCACGAACCCCGCGGGGTGATCAGGATCCAGTCGCCGTGGCGCCAGATGCCGGGGAAGTCCTCGAAGTACGACTCCCGCATCCGCGAGCCGTCGGTGTCGTTCCACAGCATCACCGGCATCGACGGCATCGGCCTCGTGATGACGAGCTCGCCGACCTCGTCGATGACCGGGTTGCCCTGCGGGTCGAACGACTCGACCGCGCAGCCCAGCGCGCGGCAGGAGATCTCCCCGCGCCACACCGGCACGGTCGGTGCGACGCCGACGAAGGCGGCGCAGGTGTCGGTGCCCCCGGAGACCGACGCGATCTGGAGCTGCCCGCCCACCGCGTCCCGGAGCCAGTCGAAGCCCTCCGGCGAGAGCGGCGAGCCGGTGGAGCCGACCGACCGGATCGCCGACAGGTCGAACGCGTCCCTCGGGCGCAGGCCCGCCTTGAGGCACGACTGCACGAACGACGCCGAGGTCCCGAAGAGCGTCACGCCCTCGTCGGCGGCCATCTTCCAGAGCACGTCGAGGTCGGGATGGCCCGGGCTGCCGTCGAAGGCGACGACCGTCGAACCCACCAGCAGCCCGCTGATCAGCAGGTTCCACATCATCCAGCCGGTGGTGGTGAACCAGAAGAACCGGTCACCGGGACCGAGGTCGTGCTGGATGGCCAGGGACTTGAGGTGCTCGACGACGATCCCGCCGTGCGAGTGCACGATGCCCTTGGGCAGGCCCGTCGTGCCCGAGGAGTAGAGGATCCACAGCGGGTGGTCGAACGGCACAGGGTCGACGGTGAGCTCGGCGTCGGCGTGGTCGGTGAAGTCCGCCCAGCGCACGACGTCGTCGCGCCCGCCCCAGGCGTCGTCGGCGAGGTAGTCGATGCCGACGAACGCGCGCAGCGTCGGCAACTGGCCGCGCAGGTCGTCGACGGTGCCGCGGACGTCGTAGCCCTTGCCGTTGTAGAGGTAGCCGTCGACGGCGACCAGCACCGACGGCTCGATCTGCGCGAACCGGTCGACGACGGCGCGCGCCCCGAAGTCCGGCGAGCACGACGACCACGTCGCCCCCAGCGACGCCGCGGCGAGGAACGCCACCAGCGTCTCGACGGTGTTCGGGGCCAGGGCGACGACGCGGTCGCCGCGCCCCACCCCGAGCGCCACCAGCCCGGCGCGGGCGCGGGCGACGTCGGCGCGCAGCTCGCCGTAGGTGCGCGCGACCCGGCGGCCGTCCTCGCGCACCGCGACGATGGCCGTGTCGCCGTCGGCGCCGCCCTCGCGGGGCCACAGCGCGTGCTCGGCGTAGTTCAGCGTCGCGCCCGGGAACCACTCGGCGCCGGGCATGGCGTCGGAGCCGAGCACCGTGCTCGGCCGGTCGTGGAACCGCACGCCCAGGAAGTCGACGATCGCGCCCCAGAAGGCGGGCAGGTCCGACGTCGACCAGGCCCACAGCTGGTCGTAGGTGTCCACGGTGACCCCGTGCTCGCGGGCCACGTGCTGCGCGAACGCGGTGATCCGCGCGTTCTGCACCGTCGTCTCGTCGGGGCGCCAGAGGATCTCGGGCTCGGTGGTCTCGGACGGGGTGCTCATGGGCACCGTTTCTATCCTCAGCGGACCGCCAGCACCAGCATCCGCGCCTCCACCCCGACGCCCGCGCGGTAGGGCGTCACATCGGCCGACACGAGATCCGCCCGTCCGGCCGAGACGAGATCGTCCACCTCGGCGCGGTAGCCGCCGGATTCCCAGACGTCGTCGAGGACGGTGGCGACGACGTGCCCGCCGGGGCGGGTGACGCGCACGAACTCCGCCAGCGCCTCGGGGCCGACGTGGCCGTGGGTCAGGGTGCCGACGCAGACGACGACGTCGTAGCTGTCGGCGGGCGTGCGCAGCGGGCGGGTGAGGTCGGCGGGCTCCAGCGAGCGGTAGGCCCCGGTGGCGCGGGCGCGCTCGAGCATCCCCGGGGACACGTCGACGCCGTCGACCGTGCCGACCTCGCGCGCGGCGAGCTCCGCACCGACCAGCCCCGTCCCGCAGCCGGCGTCGAGGACGGTGACGCCGACGCCCGCGACGCGCACGACCGTGTCGGCGGCGAGGCCCGGCGCGACGTAGTCCTGGCTCGCGTCGGCGAGCTCGTCGTCGTAGGTCTCCGCCCACTCGTCGTAGAACTCCCGCGCGTCGTCGGGTCCGCGCAGCGTGTACGCCCGCTCCATGTGCGGGTTGCCGCCGGTCGGGGTCGAGGGCTGGTCGGTCATGGCCGCGAGTCTCGTACGTGAGCGGAAATCACGGCTATAGCCGGGACCATCACTCACCTAGGATGACGGCGTGCAGAACCGCTTCCGCCGACGCTGACACCCGGCCCCGCCTCCGGGGCGGGTCCCCCGCGGGTTCGGTGCCCGGGTCGTCGCCGTCGAGGCGCTCGGCCAGGCCGTGCCGCTCTACCCGCTCTACGCGCTGCTCTTCGCCGACCACGGCCTGTCCGACGCGGCGATCTCCGCGCTGTTCGCCCTGTGGTCGGTGACCACGCTGGTCCTCGAGGTGCCCTCGGGCGCGTGGGCCGACGTCACCTCGCGCCGCCGGATGCTCGCGGCGTCCGGGGCGCTGTCGGCCGCGGCCTTCGCGCTGTGGGTGCTGGCGCCGGGCGCGCCGGTGTTCGCGCTCGGGTTCGTGCTCTGGGGCGTGGGGACGGCGCTGGCCTCGGGCACGCTCGAGGCCCTGGCGTACGACGCCCTCGCGCGGTGGGACGCGACCGACCGCTACGCGACGCTCATGGGCCGCGCCCGCGCCGGCTACCTCGGCGCGACCCTCGCCGCGACCGCCCTCGCCGCGCCGCTCGTGGCGCTCGGTGGGTACGTGCTGTGCGGGCTCGTCGGGGCCGGCGCGACGCTGCTCTCGGCGGCGCTCGCGCTGACGCTGCCCGAGGAGGCGCGCGGACCACGGGAGCGGGCCGCGACGCGGTCGGCGCTCGTCGAGTGGTGGGCGATGTTGCGCGACGGGGCGGGCGAGGTGGCCCGGATCGCGCTGCTGCGCCGGGCCGTCGTCCTCACCGCCCTGCTCACCGGGCTCATGGCGTTCGACGAGTACCTGCCCCTGCTCGCCGCCGACCACGGCGCGTCGCCGGCGACGACGGCGCTCGCGCTGACCGCGGTCGGCGTCGCCGAGACGGCCTGCGCCGCGCTGGCCGGCCGCGTCGCGCGGGCCCGCGGGCCGGTGCTCGGGGCGCTGCTGGCCGGCGCCGCGATCGCCGTCGGCGCCGGCGCCCTGCTGCCGCTCGGGCCCGGGTTCGCGCTCATCGCCGCGGGCTGGGGCGTGCTGCAGCTGCTGCTCGTCGTCGTCGAGACCCGGGTGCAGGACGCGGTGGTCGGCGACGCCCGCGCGACCGTCACCTCGATGGCCGGGCTCGGCTCGGAGGCCGTGGGGCTCGGGGTGCTCGTCGTCGTCGGCACCGGCTCGGTGTGGGTCGCGCTCCCGGTGCTCATCGCCGGGCTGACGGTCCCGTTGCTGGTCCTGGCGGTGGTCGTGTCCCGGCAGTGACCGTCCGGGTCTGGTCGGACCCGGACGGTTGCTGCCATATTCGTCACGTCACGAACCCGACGAAGGGAACGGACCATGCGCATCGCGGACCTGCTCGCACGGAAGGGGACCGCGGTGCTGACGGTCCCGCCCGACGCCCCGGTCACCGACCTGCTCGCGGCGCTCGCGGACCACAACGTCGGCGCCGCCGTCGTCTGCGAGGGCGACCGGCTGGCGGGGATCGTGTCCGAGCGCGACGTGGTGCGTCACCTGCACCGACGCGGCGCCGAGCTCCTCGACGAGCCCGTCCGGGAGATCATGACGACGGTCGTCGCCACCTGCCGCGGCAGCGACGACGTGCAGACCCTGAGCCGCACCATGACCGAGCGGCGCATCCGGCACGTGCCCGTCGTCGACGACGCCGACCGGCTCGCCGGCATCGTCAGCATCGGCGACGTCGTCAAGAGCCGGATCGACCAGCTCGAGGAGCACCGCAGCCAGCTGGAGGCCTACATCTCGGGCTGACGCGTCACCGTTCCGGGTCACGCGGTCGCGGGTACGCGGCCGACATGGACATGACCAGGTTGGGCAAGACCGAGCTGCAGGTGTCGCGGATCGCGTTCGGGACCTGGCAGGTCTCGGGCGAGTGGGGTTCCTACGACGCCGAGCAGGCGCAACGGGCGATCCGCCACGCCCTGGACCTCGGCGTCAACTTCTTCGACACCGCCCAGGCCTACGGGTTCGGGCAGGCCGAGGAGGTGCTCGCGAATGCGCTGCGCAGCGAGCTGGACCGCGACCGGGACTCGGTGGTGATCGCCACCAAGGGCGGCATCAACCCGGGCAGCGACAAGCCGCGCGACTCGAGCCGCGAGTACCTGCGCTCGGGCGTGGAGTCGTCGCTCAAGGCCATGAAGATCGACCACATCGACCTCTACCAGGTGCACTGGCCGGACACCGACACACCGTTCGAGGACACCGCGGGCTACCTGCAGGAGCTCGTCGACGAGGGCAAGATCCGCCACGTCGGGGTGTCGAACTTCGACCAGGACCAGATGGCCGCGTTCGACCGCCGTCGGCCCGTCGAGACGCTCCAGCCGCCGTACCACCTGTTCCGCCGGCACATCGAGGACGGCGTGCTGCCCTACGTGCGCGAGAACGACATCGGGACGCTGGTCTACAGCCCGCTCGGGTCGGGGCTGCTGACCGGCACGATGACCACCGACACCACGTTCGAGGACTCGGACTGGCGCTCGCAGGCCTCCGCGTTCACCGGCGAGCAGTTCCGGCAGAACCTCGAGGTCGTCGAGCGGCTGACGTCGTTCGCGGCGGACAAGGGCTGCGAGGTCTCGCAGCTCGCGATCGCGTGGGTGCTCGCCCAGGACGGCATCGACGTGGCGATCGTCGGGGCCCGCTCGGACAGGAACATCGAGCGCTCGCTCGCCGCGGTGGACGTCCGCCTGTCGCCGGACGACCTCGCCGAGATCGAGCGGATCACCGCCGACGGCGTGCAGGTCAGCGGCGCCTCGCCCGAGGGCATCGCGTAGCCGGACGGACACGCTTCGTGGTCCTTGTCCAGGATCACGGAGTCCCACTACGGTACGTCGGGTCCTCCTCACCGATGAAGGAGTCCCGATGACCGCGTCCACCGCCACCACCGTCACCAACCTCGGCGTCGCCATGTTCGCCGTCGCCGACCAGGACGCCGCGATCGCCTTCTACACCGAGAAGCTCGGGTGGGAGCTGCGCGGCGACACCCGGTTCGGCGAGGCCGGAGAGAACCGCTGGGTCGAGGTCGCCCCGCCGGGCTCCACGGCACGGCTCGCGCTGAACCCGCCGATGGGCGGGGAGCCCGGCGGGGGCGGCATCGGCGTCGAGACCCCGGACGTGCGGGCCGAGCACGCCCGCCTGCGGGAGCTCGGCGTCGAGGTCGACGACGTCATGGACGCCCCGGGGGCCCCGGTGCTGTTCATGATGCGCGACCCCGACGGCAACAACATCGCCGTCGTCCAGGTCTAGGTGTCAGCGAGCTCCGACTCCACGACGTCGGCGGCGGCCCGTGCCCCGCCCCCGCGGCGAACCAGGTCGCGCTGTTCGGCGAGCCGCGCCGCGACCTCCGGCGTCGACGTGAGCGCGAGCAGTGCCGCGCGCAGCGTCTCGGGCATCGCCTCCTCCGCCGGCACCGTGCGGGCCACGCCCGCCGCCTCGAGCAGGGCGGCGTTGCCGAACTGGTCGACCGCCTGCGGGATGGGGATCATCGGCACGCCCTGGTAGAGACCCTCGGCGCAGCCGCCCATCCCGGCGTGGGTGACGAACGCGCTCGCCCGTCCGAGCACGCCGAGCTGCGGCACCCACCGGTGGGCGCTGACGTGCTCGGGCAGCTCGCCGAGCGCCGCGAGGTCGACGTGCGGGCCGACGACCAGCACGACCTCCCAGCCCAGCGGGGCGAACGCCTCCGCGCAGGCCCGGAACAGGTCGGGGTGGTCGTGGTACGCCGACCCGAACGACACGAGCACCAGCGGCCGGTCCGACGCCGGCCACTGCTCCTGCGCCGCCCGCCGGTCGAGGTCGGGCCCGACGAAGGTGTAGACGGTCGGGTCGACCTTGTCCGCGTGCGGCTGCAGTGCCCGCGGGATCTCGACGATCGACCGGCGCGGGCGGCCCACGAACTGCTCGGGGTCGTCGTCGATGCCGTGCTCGGCGAGCCACGCCGTGAACCGCGCGAGGTAGGCCCGGTACCCGGGCTCCTGCCGGAACGCCAGGTCGTCGGCGAGGTCGGACTCGAAGCCCTCCCACGCGACCATCGCGGGCGAGAGCTGGATCGCCGGGATGCCCCAGCGGCGGGCGAGGACGAGCGCGGGGTAGCCGCCGATGTCGTGGAGGGCGATGTCCGGGACGTCGTCAGCCAGCGCCGCCTCGATCTGCGGCAGCGCGTGCACCGCCTCGTCGAGGAACAGCGCCGTGCCCTCGACCGGGTCGGACGGCCACTGCTCGCCGCGGCCCTGGTCGGGCAGCACCGAGGTGTGGACCAGCGGCGTCGCCCCGGTCGCGGCGACCATCGCGGCGAACGACGCGGGGATCGCGTACGTGACCCGGTGGCCGCGCGCGACGAGCTCGGCGACGACGGGCAGGTGGGGGTGGGTGTGGCCGTGCGCAGCGACGCCGACCACGAGGACGTGGGCCATGGAGATCTCCGGAGACGGAGGGGACGAGGGCAGTGGCGGGCACCGCCGGAGGTCGTCCGGCGGTGCCGCCGGGCGGGCTCTCGTCAGCCGTCGATCTGCTGGATCACGACGAGGACGCTAGGAGCCTCGGCGGCGCGGGGCCACCGAGTTTCCCGGTGATCGACGTACCGATACGGACGTCGAGTGTCAGCGACGGCACTTCGCTGACACGCGCGCCTCAGTCGGGCAGGGCGAACTGGATGCGCTCGATGGACTCGGCGATCGGGGCGAAGAGCTCGCGCCGGATGCGGTTGTGCTCGGGGTCGGCGTCGTAGGCGCGGTAGGCGTCCTCGTCGACGAAGTCCGCGGTCAGCGCGAAGTGCGCGTTGCCCTCGCGCAGGCCCCGGTCCTGGCCGCCGACCAGCCGGAAGTCCACGCCCTCGACCGTCAGGTCGCGCAGGGACTGGATCGCGGCCTCGACCTGCTCCGCCGGCACGCCCGCGCGCACCCGGCCCACCACCACGTTGCGGATCACGTCCGCCATCCTGCGCTACGGCAGGCGCTGCCCGGTCTCGGTGTCGAAGACGTGCAGCGCGTCCGGGTTCGGGCGGACCGCGATGGGGTCGCCGAAGCGCACCTGCACGCGACCCGGCCCGCGCACGACGATCGAGGTCGAGGTGTCCTCGGCGAGGTGGGCGTAGAGGTAGGACTCGCTGCCCAGCTCCTCGACGACGTCGACGACCGCCTTGACCACCGACCCCGCGTCCGACCCGGTGCTCTCGAGCACCCAGTCCTCGGGCCGGACGCCGACGGTGAGGCGGTCGCGCGAGCCGGCCGCGTCGGAGACGTCGCGCGGCAGCGGGATCTCGATGCCGCCGAGGGTGACCCCCGACGACGAGCGGGGCAGCTCGAGCAGGTTCATCGCCGGCGAGCCGATGAAGCCCGCGACGAACGCGTTGATCGGCCGGTCGTAGAGCTCCGGCGGCGTCGCGTACTGCTGCAGCTTGCCGTCGGCGAGCACCGCGACCTTGTCGCCCATCGTCATGGCCTCGACCTGGTCGTGGGTGACGTAGACCGTCGACACCTCGAGCCGGTTCTGCATCTCGGCGATCTGCGCGCGGGTCTGCACGCGCATCTTCGCGTCGAGGTTCGACAGCGGCTCGTCCATGAGGAAGACCTGGGGCTCGCGGACGATCGCGCGCCCCATCGCGACGCGCTGGCGCTGGCCGCCGGAGAGGGCCTTGGGCTTGCGGTCGAGGTACTCGGAGAGCCCGAGCATCTCGGCGGCCTGGCGGACCCGCTGCGCGCGCTCCTCCTTGGGCATCCCGCGCATCTTCAGCGGGAACGCCATGTTCTCCGCGACCGTCTTCGACGGGTAGAGCGCGTAGTTCTGGAACACCATCGCGATGTCGCGGTCCTTGCTCGGCACGTCGACGACGTCGCGGCCGTCGATGCGCACCGAGCCCGCGTCGATCGGCTCGAGGCCCGCGAGCATCCGCAGCGCCGTCGACTTCCCCGAACCCGACGGGCCGACGAGCACGACGAGGTCGCCGTCGGCGACGGTGAGGTCCAGGCTGTCCACCGCGGGCTTGGCGCCCGGGGTGTAGATGCGTGAGGCCTGGTCGAACACCACTTCAGCCATCGCTGTAGCTCCCTACTTGACCGCGCCGAACGACAGGCCCTGCACCAGCTTGTTCTGCGCCACCCAGCCCGCGAGGATCACGGGCAGCGCGGCCAGGGTCGCCGCCGCGGAGAGCTGGGCCCAGTACAGGCCCTCCGAGGTGATGAACCCGACCAGGAAGACCGGCATGGTGCCGGCGTTGGCCGCGGTCAGGTTGACCGCGAAGAAGAACTCGTTCCACGCGAAGATCACGCAGATCAGCGCCGTGGCGAAGATGCCCGGCGAGATGATCGGCAGCACGATCTCGCGCAGCGTGCGCCACAGCGGGGCGCCGTCGATGCTCGCCTGCTCGAGCAGCTCGCCCGGCACCTCCAGGAAGAACGAGCGCATCATCCACACCGCGATCGGCAGGTTCATCCCGGTGTAGAGGACGACCAGCGTCCAGATGTTGTCGAGCATGCCGATCTGGTTGACCACGACGTAGATCGGCACGATCACCGCGACCACCGGCAGCATCTTCGTGGAGATGAAGAAGAACAGGACGTCCTGGGTCTTCTTCACCGGGCGCAGCGAGACCGCGAACGCGGCCGGGATCCCCAGCAGCAGCACGAGCAGCGTGGAGAACACCGTGGCGATCAGGGAGTTCACCAGGTACGGGCCGACGCCGGCGGAGAAGACACCCTCGTACTGCTCCAGCGTCGGCTCGAAGATGATCTTCGGCGTCGTGGTGTAGGCGTCGGTCTCCTGCTTGAACGAGGTCAGGACCATCCAGAAGACCGGGAAGAAGAACGCGATGCCCACGACCCAGGCGATGACGCCCAGCCAGACGTTGGCGGCGCTGCGCTTCTGACGACGGGGCTCGGGCGGCGCCGCGGGCTCCTGCGTGTCGGGCGGAGTGCTCGTCGTGATCGCCATCAGGCCGCCTCCTGCTCTCCACTGAACGACTTGAAGATCAGGCGCAGCGCGAAGTTCGCGGCGATGAGGGTCAGGATCACCACGACCACGCCCATCGCCGCCGACTGGCCGATGTCGAAGCCCAGGAACGCCCGCTGGTAGATGTAGAAGGGCAGGTTCGCGCTGGCCACGCCCGGACCGCCCTGGGTCATCATGTAGACCTGGTCGAAGATGTTGACCAGGTAGATCGTGCCGAGCACGACGCCGAGCTCGATGAAGCGGCGCAGGTGCGGCAGCGTCAGCTCGCGGAACGTCGACCATGCGCTCGCCCCGTCGACCCGGGCCGCCTCCAGCTGGTCGGTCGGCATGCTCTGCAGGCCCGCGAGCAGCAGCAGCATCATGAACGGCGTCCACTGCCAGATCAGGGCGGCCATCACCGAGGCCAGCGGGTAGTTGCTGATCCACTCCGTGCCCGAGCCACCGAACGGCGTCAGCACGAAGTTGATCAGGCCCAGCGTCGGGTCGAGCAGCACCGTCTTCCACAGCAGCGCCGCCGCGACCGGCGTGATGAGGAACGGCGTGATGAGCAGCGTGCGCACCACACCGCGCCCGGCGAACTGCCGGTTGAGCAGCAGCGCCAGCAGCAGGCCGAGGACCACCGCGATCAGCACCGAGCCGAGCGTCATGATCACGGTGTTGAGCGCGACCGTCCGGAACTGGCTGTCGGCGAAGACGTCGCCGTAGTTCGCGAACCAGACGAACTCCTGCGACCCCGGCCGGACCAGGTTCCACGACTGCAGCGAGTAGTAGAGCGTCAGGATGAACGGGATCTGCGTGACGATGATCGTGAAGACCAGCGCCGGGAGCAGCGGGGCGCGGCGCCGCCATCCCTCGGCCCGGTCGACCATCGGCGTGCCGCCGGTGCTCTCCGGTGCGGCGGTCGGACGTTCCGTCGTGGTGGTCATCGCTGGTAGCTCTCCCCCACCGTCTCCGCGTAGTTCTGCGACTGCTCCAGGGCCTCGTCCACCGTGATCTGGCCGGCGATCGCGGCGCTGACCTGCTGGCTGACGCGGGTGCCGAGGTCCTGGAACTCCGGGATCCGGACGAACTGCACGCCCTGGTACGGCACCGGCTGCACGGTCGGCTGCTGGGGGTTCGCCCGCTGCAGGCCGTCGAGGATGAGCGGCGCGTAGGCGTTCGCCACCTGCTGGTACTGCGGGATCTGGTAGGTCGACTGGCGGGAGCCGGGCGGGATCGAGGTCCAACCGATGTCGGGGTCGTTGCCGGCCCGCTGGATGTACTCCCGGTCGGTCATCCAGGACATGAACCGCCAGGCGGCGTCCTTGCGCGGGGAGGTCTGCGGGATGGCCAGCGACCAGGTGTAGAGCCAGCCGGACGACGGGGTGGCGACGACGGGCGCCGGCGCGTAGCCGATGCGGCCCGCGACCGTCGACTCCGCCGGGTCCTCGACGGTGCCCGCGGCCGACGTCGCGTCGTACCACATGGCGACCTGGCCCTGGCCGAACTGCGTCGCGCACTCGGAGAACCCGGACTGCGAGGCGCCGGGCTGGCCGTGCTGGCGGACGAGGTCGACGTAGAACTGCACCGCGTTGCGGACCTCGGGCGACGTCAGCTGCGCGCGCCACTGCGGGTCGTACCAGCGGCCGCCGAAGGTGTTGATGACGGTGTCGAGCGGGGCCATGACCTCGCCCCAGCCGGGCTTGCCGCGCAGGCAGATGCCGCGCTGGCGACCCTCGCCCTGGTCGAGGCGGGCGGCGAACTCGGCGATCTGCGGCCACGTCGGCTGCGCGGGCATCTGGATGCCGGCCTGCTCGAAGAGGTCGCGGCGGTACATGAGGAACGACGACTCGCCGTAGAAGGGCACCGAGTACATCCGGCCCTCGTAGGACAGCGAGTCGCGGACGGTGGGGATGAAGTCGGCCCGGTCGTAGCCCGGGGTGGCCGCCATGTAGGGCTCGAGGTCGGTCAGCCAGCCGTTCTGCGCCCACTGCGGCGTCTCGTAGTTCGAGACCATGACGATGTCGAACTCGCCGCCGCCGGTCGCGACCGACGCGGTGATCTTGGCGCGGGCCTCGTTCTCGGACAGCGAGACGAAGCGCAACCGGATGCCGGGGTTCTCGGCCTCGAACTCCGGCGCGAGCGAGATCGCGTCCTCCATCTGCGGGTTGGACACGATCGCGACCGTGACGGTCTCGACGCCCTCCGCGCTGCCGAGCGCCCCGGCACCGGAGCACCCGGCCAGGAGCCCCAGGGTCGCGAGGACCGCTCCGAGGACCGCCGGGAGCCGGCCCCGTCGCCGTGCCACCGCGCCGTGCATCCGCGCCTCCCGAGCCGCACTGGTGGAGCCTGGCCGCCGGCGACCGTGATGTGGGCCACGTGCGGTGTGGTGACCGTAAAGCTGCGCTCCGTGAGAGGCAAGCGCTTAACCCCTTCAGTTCGGGGTGGAGCGTCGAGGGTGCGCGCGGGGTACAACTAGCGCGCACGCGGTGGGAGGTCCGAGCGACGCCACCGGAGGACGGGAGCCGGTCATGGTGACGTCATGGTGACGATGGCCGATGTGGCACGGATGGCCGGCGTCTCCACGGCCACGGTCTCGCACGTCCTCAACGGCACCCGCCCGGTGCGCGCCCGGACCCGCGAGCAGGTGCTCTCCGCGGTGGCCGCGACCCACTACACGCCGAACACCGTCGCCCGGTCCCTGGCCACCGCGCGCACGACGACGATGGGCCTGGTCCTGTCGGCCATCTCGAACCCGTACTTCGGCGAGCTGCTCCACGGCGCGGAGTGCGCGGCCGCCGACGCCGGCTACACGCTGCTGCTCGTCGACCCGCACGAGGACCCGGAATACGAGCTCACCGTCGTCTCCCGCCTGCACCACCACCGCGTCGACGGCGTCGTGCTCGCCCCGTCGGCCCGCCCCGACGACGCGCTGGCCTACCTCGCGCGCCACCGGGTGCCGACGGTGCTGCTCGACCGGCTCATCGACCCCGCCCACGACCAGGTGGGCAGCGAGAACCGCGAGGCCACCGCCGCGCTGACCGGGCACCTCGCCGACCACGGGCACACCCGCATCGGGCTGGTCGCGGGCCTCGACGGCCTCGCGACGACGATCGAGCGCCGCGACGGGCACCGGGACGCTCTGGTCGCGCGCGGGCTGCCCGTCGACCCGGCGCTCGAGGTCAGCGGGTCGTCGGCGACCGAGCAGGCGCGGGTGGCGACCGCGGCGCTGCTGGCGCTCGACGACCCGCCGACCGCGGTCGTCGTCGGCAACAACAGCATGACCATCGGCGTCATGCAGGCGCTGCGCGCGGCCGGTCTCGCGGTGCCCCACGACGTCGCCGTGGCCGCGTTCGACGACTTCGCCTGGGCCGACCTGTTCTCGCCCCGCCTGACCGTCGCCGCCCAGCCGTTCGACGAGATCGCGCGGACCGCGGTGCACCTGCTGCTCGCGCGGATCGCCGACCCCGACACGCCCCCGCAGACCCGGCGGCTCGCGCCCGAGCTGCGGATCCGGGAGTCGTGCGGCTGCCCGCCCTGAGGATCCGGATCTAGGTCAGGCGGGCGAGGTTGTCGAGCGAGCGCGTCAGGTGCTCCTCGTCGAACGGCGGGAAGCTGATGTGCTCGCGCAGGAACGCCGGGACCGCCGACCAGTCGTAGGTCAGGGTCACGCGCGTGCCGTCACCGTCGGGCTCGAGGTCGTAGCGCCAGGTCCAGCCGCCGAAGCCGATCTCGCCGTCGGGGCCGTACTGCCCGGGCTGCCAGGCCAGGGTGCGCGGCGGGTCGAACACCTCCACGCGGTTGTGCATCCGGTAGTCGCCGTCGGGGTGGTTGCGGTGGAACATGCCCATGCCGAAGACCTGTCCGGCGCCGGTGATCGCGCCCTCGTCCAGCGGCTCGCGGACCCAGCCCGTGCCGTCGATCGCCGCGTGGCTGCCAGGGTCGGCGAGGACCGCGAACACCGCCTCGGGCGCGGCGTCGACGTGCCGCGTCACGCTCATGACCTCGGTGGCCGTGCCCGTGCTCATCGTCGGTGCTCCCGTCGCTCTCTCGATTGGTCCTCCGATCGTATCGGTGAGTTGCTGTGTAGGACAAGGTCGCGGAGGGGCGTGGCGTCGACGATCGTGGCCATACTGCGGGGCATGGCGCGCTCAGCGACGTACGTCGCCGGGGTCGACTCCTCGACCCAGGCGACCAAGGTCCTCGTCGTCGACCCCTCGGACGGGAGCGTGGTCCGCGAGGCCCGCCGCGCCCATCCCGACGGCACCGAGGTCGACCCCCGGGCCTGGTGGGACGCGCTGGCCGGCGCCCTCGGCGAGGTCGGCACCGACGACGTCGCGGCGATCGCCGTCGCGGGCCAGCAGCACGGGATGGTGCTGCTCGACGAGGCCGGGGAACCGGTCCGCGACGCGCTGCTGTGGAACGACACGCGCTCGGCGCCGGACGCGCGGGCCCTGATCGAGGAGCTCGGCGGGGCCGAGGCGTGGGCGGAGGCGGTCGGCACGGTGCCGGTCGCGAGCATCACCGCGACGAAGCTGCGCTGGACCTCGCGCGCCGAGCCGGAGAACGCCGGGCGGGCGCGGACGGTGATGCTGCCGCACGACTGGCTGACCTGGCGGCTGTGCGGGATGCCGGACGAGCCGGTGACCGACCGGGGCGACGCCTCGGGCACCGGCTACTGGTCGACGGTCACCGGCGAGTACCGCCCCGACCTGCTCGAGCTGGCGTTCGGGCGCGCGCTCGGCGTGCCGCGGGTGGCCGGGCCGGACGAGGTCGTCGGGCACACCGAGGGCGGCATCGTCGTGGGCCCGGGGACCGGCGACAACGCCGGCGCGGCGCTGGCGATCGGGCCGGGGGCCGGCGAGGTGATCGTGTCGATCGGGACCTCGGGCACGGTGTTCACCGGCTACGACCGACCGACGGCCGACGCCTCGGGGCTGGTCGCCGGGTTCGCCGACGCGCGCGGGGGCTACCTGCCGCTGATCGCGACCCTCAACGCGGCGCGGGTGCTGGGCGTCGGCGCGGGGCTGCTCGGGGTGGACCCGGAGGGGTTCGACGAGCTCGCCCGCGCCGCCTCCCCGGGCGCCGGGGGGCTGGTGCTGCTGCCCTACCTCGACGGCGAGCGCACCCCCGACCGCCCGCAGGCCCAGGGTCGCTACGTCGGCCTGACCACGGCCAACGGGACCCGCGAGAACCTGGCGCGCGCGACGGTGGAGGGCATGCTCTGCGGGCTCGCCGACGGCGTCGACGCGCTCACCGCGCAGGGCGTGCCGGCGCGCCGGGCGCTGCTGATCGGGGGCGGGTCGCGGTCGGCGGCCGTCGCCGAGCTCGCGCCGGACGTGCTGGGCCTGCCGGTCGAGGTGCTCGCGCCGCAGGAGTACGTGGCCCTCGGCGCCGCCCGCCAGGCCGCCTGGGCGCTGCAGGGCGAGGAGCCGTCCTGGCGCGTGCCGCGCGAGACCAGCCGCGACGTCACCGACGCCTCGATCTCCGAGGAGGTCCGCGCGCGCTACGCCGACGTGCGGGACGGCCGGGCGCCGTAGCTCGCCCGGGTTGGTCAGCCTGGCGTCCACGCTGACGTCCAACGTCAGGATATCCCCCAGCTCGATGTCGTCCTGCTCGGGAATTGAGCGCGCTGGACTCATGTTGAGTGAGTCGTCGGCCCGCAAGGCCGGGCCGCCTTCGGCACTCGAGGAGGAACCACCATGAGCACGCTGATCCCCTGGGGCCCGCGCTTCGTCGACCCGTTCGCGCTGACCGACGCCCTGTTCCGCCGCCCCGCCGCCCCGCGCAGTGGCCGCGGCACCGCCTGGTACGCCCCGACCACCGACGTGGTGCGCGAGGGTGACGACGCCGTCGTCCGCCTCGAGCTCCCGGGCGTGGACGTGGCCAAGGACGTCACCGTCGAGGTCGACGGCGACCGCCTCACCGTCCGCGGCGAGCGTCGCGACGAGCAGACCGGCGAGGGCTTCCGCCAGAGCCGCTACGGCTCGTTCCGCCGGACCTTCACCCTGCCCGCGCACGTCGACGGCGACGCGGTGTCCGCGTCGTACGACGCCGGCGTGCTGACGGTCCGCGTGGCCGGCGCCCACGCGTCGGTCGAGGCCGGCGCCCGGCGCATCGCCATCGACGGCGCCCCGGCGCCGGAGTCGGGCGAGGCCGGCGAGTCGACCGAGTCGGTCGAGCCGCGCGAGGGCGAGTCGGGCGAGTCCCAGGCCGCCTGAGGCACCCGGACGCAGCGAACGCGCTGTTCGCTGCTTCTACGCGCAGGAACTCCCCGTTGATCACCTCGTGATCGCGGGCCCCGACGCCCGCGGGACCACCCCGGTCCCGCGGGCGTCGTCGTGTCCGGGGTCGAAACGGGGTGCGCGAGCTGGCGGATTTCCTGACGTTGAGTGTCAGCGTGGACGCCAGGCTGGCACCACCCCGGTGCGCCAGCCGGCCTCATGTCTCGACGGGCCAGGGGGGCGTGTCGCGCGGGCGAGGATGTGGCGATCCTGGCGTTCAGTGCCAGCGATGCCGCATCGCTCGCACAAGCTCCCGCAGGGATCGGCGCGGGACGAGGCCCTCGGCGCGCAGGGTCACCGTGAAGTCGGCGGCGTCGTCGCGCATCGACGTCCCGGTCCGGCGGGGGTGGGCGGCGATCCACGCGTCGAGGCGCGGGCCGAGCTCGGCGCCGAGGCGCTCGTGCACCTCGACGGGCAGGAGGCGCGCCAGCGCCCGGCGGCGCTTGGCGCGCAGGGCGTCCGCCTCGAGGGCCACGCGCGCCGGGTCGATCCCCGCCGGCGCCGGCCCGTCGGCGACCAGCGCGGCCAGCAGCGCCGCCTGCCGGGCCGCGAGCTCCTCGCGGCTCACGCCCGCACCCGGTCGTGCACCGCCCGCAGCGCCGCGAGCTCGGCGGCGAGCTCGTCGTCGGGCGGGTAGCGGTCGTCGCGCTCGAGGAGGACCGCGGGCGGACGCCGGCGCGCACACAGCGCGTCGAGCAGATCGAGCACCGGCGCGGTCAGCGCGTGGGCGTGGGTGTCGTGGTAGACCCCGTCGCGCTCCACCCCGCCCGCCGCGTGCACATAGGCGACGCGCTCGAGCGGCAGCTCGTCGAGCACGCGCTCCGGGTCCTGCCCGAGGTTCACCGCGCTCGCGTGCAGGTTCGCGACGTCGAGCAGCAGCCAGGCGTCGGCCCGCGCGCAGAGCTCGGCGAGGAACGCGCCCTCGCTCATCTCGGCGTCCGGCCACGCGAGCAGCGGCGCGATGTTCTCCAACGCCAGCGGCACGCCGAGCGTCGCCTGCGTCGCGCGGACGTTGTCGACGACGACGTCGAGCGCCTCGCGCGTGCGCGGCACCGGCAGCAGGTGCCCCGACTCGAGCCCGCCCGCGCGGACGAAGGCCACGTGGTCGCTCGCGAGCGGCGCGTCGAGGGCGTCGGCGACGGCCGCGAGGCGCTCGACCCGGTCGTGGCGCAGCGGCTCCGCCCCGCCCAGCGACAACGACACCGCGTGCGGCAGCACCGGCACCCCGCGCGCCCGCAGCGCGGTGATCGACGCCGGCAACGCCCCGGGGTGGAGGTCCTCGGCGACGGCCTCGACGAAGTCGACGTCGGCCATCCGCTCGATGGTCAGGTCGATCTCGTGGCGCCAGCCGATGCCGACGCCGGTCGGACCGCCCGGCAGCGCGCTCATCCCCCGCACCCGCCGCCCCCGCCGCAGCCCCCGCCACCACCGCACGACGAGCCGCCCCCGCACGACGACCCTCCGTCGGACCCGCCGCCGTCCGAGCCGCCCGTCCCCGCGCCCAGCGACGGCGCGGCGAGCAGGTGCGCGAGCTCCGCGTCCGGGTACATCGCGAGCCCGCCGACCGCGACCATCCCCGCGATCCCGAGCGTCCCGGTCGCGACCGGTCCCCACGCCCGGTCGGCGGCAAAGGCCGGGCGGTACAGCGACGCGTGCGCGGCGGCCAGCGTGGCCCGGCCCCGGCGCGTCGGGCGGTGCACCGAGAACGGGAGCACGGTCAGCGCGACGGCCGCGGCGAAGATCGTGAGCACCACGAGGAACACCGTCGGCGCGCCCCGCGCGAGGCCGGCCGCGCACCGGACGAGCCCGAGCAGGACGACCGCGCCGACGACGAGGTACGCGAGGTGCTTGCGCCGTGCCACGGCCGCCGGATCGTGGAACAGGCCCCGGCGCCGGGCGGCGACCTGGAGGTCGCGGACGGCCGGGGCGCCGCGCATCCGCATCGTCGTCTCCCCCGTGCGCAGCCCGTGCGGGGAGCCGGCGATCGTGTCGACGACGGTCTCGTCGAGCTCGCCGATCGGCGGGCGCCCCGTGACGGTCAGGTGCCGGTCGCGGCCGACGCGCAGCACGCCGCCCTCGACCAGCCGGGCGATCGCCGCGTGCACCAGCCGCGGCGGCCCGCCCGCGAGCAGCGCGAGGTCCTCGACCGTGACGTCCGGCGACGGCGCGTCACCGTCGGCTCGCGCCACCTTCCGGTCGAGCAGCCACACCGCCACCGGCGCGACGAGGGCGCTCGCCACGACGAGCAGCACGTAGATCCCGAGGAACGCCGGGCCGGAGATGCCCCACGTGTCTCCCACGACGACCTCCGGGTCGCGACGAGTGGCGGCCGCACCCGCGGCGCGCTCGAGCGCACTGTTGTCCGCGCCCGTCGCGGACAGCAAGCGCGACCACTCGTTCGGCCCAGCGATCAGCTACCGACTGTGAGAAAAGCGGTCAGCGACGACGACCGCGGCCCGCGCCGGAGCGCGCGGAGTGGGCCGCTGCCGAGTGGCCCGGCGCGCTCGGCGACGCAGCTCCGGCCGCCGCCGACCGCGGCCGACCGCCCCCCGTGCCACCACCGCGAGCACCCGACGCGCCGCCGGAGCCGGCCCCGGCGCCCGCGGTCGCACCGCCGTCGGTGCGCGAGCCACCGCCGCGCCCCCGGCCGCCGGACCGCGAGGCCCCGGACCGCGATCCGCCCGACCGCGAACCCCCGGACCGCCCGCCGCCCGAGCCGCCCGCGCCGCCCGGACCGCCGCCGGACCGGCCCGACCCACGGCCGCCGCCGGACCGCCCCGACCCCGCCGGCGGCTGGGGCGGGGGCTTGCGGGCCGCCGACTCCGGGCCGTCCTCGGGCGCCACGCGCGGCGCGGGCTCGCCGACCAGCGCCGTGATCTCGCGTGCCCCGGGCCCCACGTCCGCGGTCTTCGGGCGGATGCCGGCCTTGCGCGTCATCGACGCGACCTCGGCGCGGTCGGCGGGCGCCACGAGCGTCACGACGTCGCCCGCCGAGCCGGCGCGCGCGGTGCGCCCGGAGCGGTGGGTGTACGCCTTGTGCTCGGCCGGCGGGTCGACGTGCACGACGAGCGCGACGTCGTCGACGTGGATGCCGCGGGCGGCGATGTCGGTGGCGACGAGGACGCGCACGTCGCCGGACGCGAAGCCCGCGAGGTTCCGGTCCCGCGCCGGCTGCGAGAGGTTGCCGTGCAGCTCCGTGGCCGGGATCCCGGCCGCGGTGAGCTGGCGGGAGAGCTTGCGCGCGGCGTGCTTGGTGCGGGTGAACAGCATGCTGCGCCCCTGGCCGCCGGCGAGCTCGTTGACCACCGCGGTGCGGTCGCCGGGCGCGACCGTGAACACGTGGTGGGTCATGTCGGGCACCGGCTCCTGCGCGGTGTCGACGCTGTGGGTCACCGGCTCGTGCAGGAACTCCCGCACGAGCCGGTCGACCTCGCCGTCGAGCGTCGCCGAGAACAGCAGCCGCTGCCCGTCGCGCGCGGTGCGGCGCAGCAGCCGCCGGACGGCCGGCAGGAAGCCGAGGTCGCTCATGTGGTCGGCCTCGTCGAGCACCGTGACCTCGACGCGGTCGAGGTCCACGAGCCCCTGCCCGAGGAGGTCCTCGAGGCGGCCGGGGCAGGCGATGAGCAGGTCGACGCCGCTGCGCAGCGCGTCGGCCTGGCGGCCCTGGCCGACGCCGCCGTAGACGACGGTCTGGCGCAGGCCGAGGGCCTCGGCGAGCGGGGCGAGGGCGTCGCGGACCTGGCTCGCGAGCTCGCGCGTCGGCAGCAGCACGAGGCCGCGGGGACGCTTCGAGATCGTGCGCCCGCCGGCGAGGCGGGACAGCAGCGGCAGCCCGAAGGCCAGGGTCTTGCCGCTGCCGGTGCGGCCCCGGCCGAGCACGTCGCGGCCGGACAGCGCGTCCGGGATCGCGGCGTGCTGGATCGGGGTGGGGTCGGTGATCCCGCGCGCCGCGAGCACGTCGACCACGTCGGCGGGGATGCCGAGGTCGGCGAAGGGCGTGCGGGAACGGGGAGCAGACGTCGTCGGGATGTCGGGGACCTCTCCACGGGGAACGAGGGGGCCGCGAGCGTCGGCCCGTCCACGGTGTCCACGGTGGAGGGGTGCCGCGTCGAGCGCGGAGTGCTGACGACCCACGGGCGCCGGTGCGGCGCCGCGTACCCCTCCAGTCTCCCAGAGATCGTCGGCGCCGGTGCGACCACGGGGGGTGTCGGACGTCTCGGGCACACTGACCGCCGTGATCAGCTGCCGCTGCGAGATCGCGCCGCCGTCGCTGCTGCTGCGGGTGGCCGAGCGGGGCGGGCGCGACGCGCGGGACGCGGCCCTGCGCACGCTGCTGGTTTCGGCGGCACTGCGGTCGCGGCGCACGGCTCTCGGCGCGACGCTGCGCCGGTTCGGGCTCTCGCCCGCCGACCTGGAGTTCCTGCCCGCGCAGGCGCCCGCCACCGGCCCGGAGAACACCGTGTACGACGCCGCGGGCGGCGAGGAGGAGGCGCTGCCCGGGCGCCGGGTCCGCGGCACCGACGACCCGCCGACCGGCGACGCCGCGGTGGACCAGGCCTTCGACGGCGCCGCGGCCACGGCGACGTTCTACCGGGAGGTCTTCGGGCGCGACTCGATCGACGGGCGCGGGCTCGACCTCGTCTCGTCGGTCCACTTCCGCCGGCGCTACGACAACGCGTTCTGGACCGGCGACCAGATGGTCTACGGCGACGGCGGTGGCGGGGTGTTCGTCCCCGGCGGGCTGACGCGCTCGCTGGCCGTCATCGCCCACGAGCTCACCCACGGCGTCACGCAATTCAGCGCCGGCCTCGAGTACCGAGGGCAGAGCGGGGCGCTCAACGAGTCGTTCTCCGACGTCTTCGGCGTCCTCGTCGAGCACCGCGCCGGCTACGTCGACGCCGCGTCCGCGTCGTGGCTGGTGGGCGAGGGCATCCTCGACCCCTCGCTCGGCGGCGCGCTGCGCAACATGATCGCGCCGGGCACGGCCTACTCGGGCGACGACCAGCCCGCCGACATGGACGCCTACGCCGACCTGCCCGCCGACGACGACCCGCGCAACGACAACGGCGGCGTCCACATCAACTCCGGCATCCCCAACCGCGCCTTCGCCGAGGCCGCCCGCACGCTCGGCGGTCGCGCCTGGGAGACGGTGGGCCCGATCTGGTACGAGGTCCTCACGGGCGGGCGCCTCGCCCCGACCGCCGACTTCGCGGCCTGCGCGGCGCTCACCGTGACGGTGGCGGGCGAGCGCTACGGCGAGAGCTCGGCCCAGCAGGACGCGGTGCGCGGCGGCTGGGAGGCGGTCAAGGTGCGGCTACCGGCGGACCCGCGGTGAAGGTGACCGTGGTCCGGGCCGGCGGGGTCGCGGGCATGGTGCTCACGGTCGAGGTCGACACCGGCGAGCTCGACGCGGACGCGACGGCGCAGCTCACGGGCCTGGTCGACGCCTGCGAGTTCCCCGACGTCCCGCCCGCCGCCACCAAGGGCCGCGCCGACACCTTCGACTACGAGCTGGCGGTCGAGCGCGAAGACGGCGCGGTGCGCCGGGCCCGCTTCGGCCAGGGCGCGGCGCCGCCGGGTGCCGACGCCCTCGTGACGTGGGTCCTCGACGGCCCGCACGGACACCGACGCATCGGACGCTGAGGGGACGCTGGTGATCGAGGACCTGTGGAGCCGCTGGGTCGACCGGCTCGACGCGGAGGGCTGGGGGGCGCGGGCGATGGTGCGCCCGCCCGCCGAGGACGCCGTCGTCGCGGTGGCCGGGGAGGTCGTCGGCGGCTTCCCCGACGAGCTCGCCGCCCTCTACTGGGTCGCCGACGGCCAGGTCGCGAGCCGCGACGCGACCGGCCTGTCCACCAACCTCTTCCCCGGCTACGAGTTCCTGTCGGTCGCCGGGGCGTCGCGCGCGTGGCAGGGCTGGGCGGACATCCGGGCGACCCACCGGCCCGAGGACGTCGACGACATGATCACGGTCCGCGGCGACGACCCGGTGCACCGCTCGTACACCCGTGCCGGCTGGTGGCCGCTGGCCGAGGACGGCGGCGGCAACCACCTCATGGTCGACCTCGACCCGCCGCCGGGAGGCACCGTGGGACAGGTGATCGTCGCCGGGCCCGACGAGGACGAGCGCCGGGTGCTCGCGCCCGGCGTCGCCGCCTACATCGAGGCCCTGCTCGCCGCCGACCTCGCCGCGCCCGACCCGGACGCGCTGGCCGACGGTGTCGCGTGGTGGGACGCCCCGACCTGCGCTGACGGGTCACCAGTCGAGGAAGCCCCCGCCGTCGAAGCCGCCGTCGAACCCGCCCGGGTCCATGCCCGGGTCCATGCCCGGGTCCATGCCCGGGTCGGCGGCCGCCGCGTCGCCACCCACCGCGGCCGCGCCGAAGCCGGACACCAGCGCGCTGGCGACCAACATCCCGCCGACGACGCCGACACCGCCGAGGAGCATCGGGCGCCACCACGGCTCGGAGTACCAGCCGGCGGGCACGGGACGGCCGCCGACCATGCCGCCCGGGTAGTAGTGGCTGTTCTGCGCCGAGGGCCGGGGCGAGCCGGTGACGGCGCGGCCCTCGACCTCCACCGACTGCTCGGCCTCCAGCGCCCCGGCGCGCGACCGCTCGGCGGCGCCGGGCAGCTCCGGTCCGGGGTCCATGCCCATCGCGGTGCGGGCGGCGCGCACGTAGTAGAGGCCCTCGAGCGCGGTGTCGCCGACCAGCCGGTACTGCGGGGCGGTCGACGCCTGCTCGAGCTGCGAGCCGGCGGCGGTGTAGCGCTCGGCGGCGTCGGCGAGCGCCTGCTTCGAGGGCTCGTCGGTGCCGGTCAGGTTGAGGACCTGGCCGCCGAGGCGTTCGTACCAGCGGCGCGCCTCGGCCTCGGCGTCCCCCAGCTGGCTCTGGGCGGTGGTGCCCCGGCCGCGCCCGCGCGTGGCCACGAGGGCGACCAGGCCGCCGACGACGAGCAGGATGAGCAGGATCTCCACGTCTCCCACTGTCCGCGCGGCGCCTGAGACGCGGCTGTGGAGGAGCTGGGGGTTCCGGCGGAGGGCGCCCCTCGCCGTTCGTGTCGAGCGACGGGGCCCTGCGCTCAGCGACGGGGACTCAGACGCGCCGCATGGGCACGTGCGGGATGCCGTCCTCGTCGTAGCCCGGGCCGTCGACGACGAACCCGAGCCGCTCGTAGAACCCCTGCGCCCGCACCTGCGCGCCGAGCACGACCGGCCCTTCGAGGTCCGCCATCACCGCCCGCATCAGCGCCGCCCCGGCGCCGGTGCCGCGGTGCTCGGGCGCGGTGACGATCCGACCCAGCCGGGTGACCCCGCCGCCCTCGTCGAGCACCCGCAGGTAGGCGGCGATCTCGCCGGCCGGCCCCCGCGTCCACACGTGCTCGGCGGCCGTGTCGACACCGTCGAGCTCCTGGTAGGCGCACGCCTGCTCGACGACGAACACCCGCACCCGCAGGGCGAGCAGGTCGTAGAGCTCGGCGGCCGACAGCTCGGTGAAGGCCCGCCGGATCACGCGAACCCGACCACGGCCCCTTCGGCCGCCGAGCCGACGAGGCGGGCGTACTTGCCGAGCACGCCGGTGCGGTGCTTCGGCGGCGGGGTGGTCCAGCCCTCGCGGCGGGCGGCGAGCTCCTCGTCGGAGATCAGGAGGTCGAGGGTGCGGGCGGCGAGGTCGAGGCGGATGCGGTCGCCGTCGCGGACGAAGGCGATCGGCCCGCCGTGGTCGGCCTCGGGCGCGACGTGCCCGACGCACAGGCCCGTCGTCCCGCCGGAGAAGCGGCCGTCGGTGATGAGCAGGACGTCCTTGCCGAGGCCCGCGCCCTTGATCGCGCCCGTGACCGCGAGCATCTCGCGCATCCCGGGCCCGCCGCGCGGGCCCTCGTTGCGGATGACGACGACGTCGCCGGGCTGCAGCCCCTCCGGGCCGGACGCCTCGACGGCGTCCATCGCGCCCTGCTCGCCGTCGAAGACGCGTGCGGTGCCCTCGAAGGAGGCGGTGTCGAAGCCCGCCGACTTCACCACGGCACCGTCGGGGGCGAGCGAGCCGCGCAGGATCGTCAGCCCGCCGGTGGGGTGGATGGGGTTCGACAGCGGGCGCAGGATCTCGCCGTCGAGGCCCTCGGGGCGCAGCTCCTCGAGGTTCTCGGCGACCGTCCTGCCCGTCACCGTGAGGCAGTCGCCGTGGACCAGCCCCGCGTCGAGCAGCGCCTTCATGACCACGGGCACGCCGCCGACGCGGTCGACCGTGTTCATCATCCAGCGTCCGAACGGCTTGACGTCGGCGAGGTGGGGGACCTTGTCGCCGATGCGGTTGAAGTCGTCGAGGGTGAGCTCGACGTCGGCCTCGCGGGCGATCGCGAGCAGGTGCAGCACCGCGTTGGTCGAGCCCCCGAACGCCATGACGACGGCGATCGCGTTCTCGAACGCCTCGCGGGTCATGACGTCGCGGGCGGTGTGGCCGCGGGCGAGCATCCCGACGACGGCCTCGCCGGACGCGCGGGCGAACCCGTCGCGGCGACGGTCGGCCGACGGCGGCGACGACGACCCGGGCAGCGCCATCCCCATCGCCTCGGCCGCGCAGGCCATGGTGTTCGCGGTGTACATGCCGCCGCACGCGCCCTCGCCGGGGCAGATGGCGCGCTCGATCTCGTCGACCTTCTCGCGGCTGATCAGCCCGCGGGCGCAGGCGCCGACGGCCTCGAAGGCGTCGATGATCGACACCTCCTTGCCGTCCACCGTGCCGGGCATGATCGAGCCGGCGTAGAGGAACACCGACGCGAGGTCGAGGCGCGCGGCGGCCATGAGCATGCCGGGCAGCGACTTGTCGCAGCCCGCGAGCGTCACCGTCCCGTCGAGCCGCTCGGCCGACACCACCGTCTCCACCGAGTCGGCGATGACCTCCCGGCTGACCAGCGAGTAGTGCATGCCGACGTGGCCCATCGAGATGCCGTCGGAGACCGAGATCGTCCCGAACTCCATCGGGAAGCCGCCGGCGCGGTGCACGCCCTCCTTGGACGCGGTGGCCAGGCGGTCCAGGGACAGGTTGCAGGGCGTGATCTCGTTCCACGACGACGCGATGCCGATCTGGGGCTTGGCGAAGTCGTCGTCGCGCATCCCGACCGCGCGCAGCATGCCGCGGGCCGCGGCCCGCTCCATGCCGTCGGTGACGTCGCGGCTGCGGGGCTTGAGGTCGGCCTGCTCCATGAGGCGAAGGTAACGCTTGTCGCCCCCGGAGGCCGGGAGCAGACTCGGCCGCATGACGGGTGAGCCGCTCGAGCCGTTCTGGCCGGGCCGCCGCTCGGACGCCTTCGACGAGCTCTGTCGCCGGGACCGCTGACCACCGCGTCCCACCCCGCGCCACCTCGACGGAGCCCGTCACCGTGACCACCCTCGCCGCGCCCCGCGTCGTCCACCTCGACCGTCCCGACCCCACCGGCCCGGACCTCGGCCCCGTGGGCGGGTCCCGCGACCTCGACGCCCTCGTCGACCGGGCCCGCGCCGCCGAGGCCGGCGGCGCCGCGGTCGTCGTGATCCCGCCGGGCGGGACCGGCGACCACTGGCCCGCGACCGCCCGGGCGCTGGCCGTCCTGCTCGCGACGACGTCGGTGCGGGTCGTCGTCGCCGTCGACCCGGCGGCGAGCGAGCCCGACGCGATCGCCCTCTTCGCGCGCAGTGCGGCCGGCCTCGCGGGTGACCGGCTGATCGTGCAGGTGCGCGGGGCGGGCGCCGAGGCGTTCGCCGGTGCCCTCACCGCGCGCTGGGACGGCCCGGTCGTCGCCGGCGACGCGGACCTCGCCGCCCGCGCCTGACGCCGCCCCCCGGGAGAGCCCGGTCACAGCGCGGACCAATAGTTGACGCCTCAACTGATAGTGCTAAGCTCTGCCTAGAAAGTTGATGCTTCAAGTCTCATGGAGGACGACATGACCGAGACCGCTGCGCCGACCCTCGAGCTCGCGGGCTCGTACCAGATCGACCCCGCCCACACGCGCATCGGCTTCACCGCCCGGCACGCGATGGTCACCAAGGTCCGCGGCACGTTCGGCGACTTCCGCGGCAGCGCCACGATCGGCGAGGACCCGGCCCGCTCGGGCGTCGAGATCGTCATCGCCGCCAACAGCCTCAACACCGGCCAGGAGCAGCGCGACGGGCACGTCCAGGGCGACGACTTCCTCGCCGTGAACGTCTACCCGGAGATCACCTTCCGTTCGACCTCGGTGGAGCGGGACGGCGACACCTGGAACATCACCGGTGACCTGACGATCCGCGACGTCACGCAGTCGGTGACCGTCCCGTTCGAGTTCACCGGCCTGGCCAAGGACCCGTTCGGCAACGTCCGCGCCGGGTTCGAGGGCTCCACGACGATCAACCGCAAGGACTTCGGCATCACGTTCAACGCCGCGCTCGAGACCGGCGGCGTGCTCGTGTCGGAGAAGGTCGGCCTCGAGTTCGACGTCTCGGCGGTCAAGCAGGCCTGACCCGACGGGCGCCACCCCCGGCGCACGTCGCGACCGGCTCACGACAACGGCCCGCGCCCCCACACCAGGGACGCGGGCCGTCGTGTGTCCGGGGACCTCAGACCGTGTCGTCCAGCATGCGGCCGATCGCCCCGCCGTCGTCGCCGTCGTCGGACCGGGAGCCACCACCGTCGTCGTCGGCGTCCCCGCCGCGGTCGTGCCCGCGGTCCCCGCCGTCCCGGTCACCGTCGCGGGCGGAGCGGCGGTCGCCGTCGCCCTGCCGGTCCTCGTCGCGGTCCTCAGCACGGTCCCGGTCACTGTCCCGGTCGCGGTCGCCCCGGTCCGCACGCTCGGGGGCGTCGTCGCGCCGGTCGGCCGCCCGTGCCTCGGCCGCCGGGCGGTCACCCGAGCGGGTCGCGGGACGGTCGGCGCCGCCCGAGGAGGGACGGGCGACGTCGTCGTCGGCGTCCGCGTCGGCTGCGGCGCCGGTCGGCGCGGGGCCGGCGGGGCCGACGATCAGCCCGGAGGAGCCCGGGGTGGGTACGGCGAGCACGGCGGCGGGCGGCGTCAGGTCGACGGCCGGCTCCTCGATCGTCCCGGCCACGACCGTCGCGGAGGCGTCGCCGCCCGTGGTCGCGAACCCGGCACCGAGCACCCCGCCGACGACCGCGGCACCGACGCAGGCGGCGAGCACCGCGCGCCGGGCGCGACGTGGAGGCCGCGCCACGGGCAGGCCGCGCGCGGCGCGCGGTGCGATCCCGTGCCGCGCCGTGTGGGCCGCCAGGGCGGCGCGCAGCCGCGCCCGGGCACCCGTGTCGCCGGGCGCGACGACGAGGGCACGCACCGCCTCGACGACCTCGCCGGAGGGGGCCACCGCCGCCGGCGCCGGACCGGTGACCGCGGTGACGGCGATGCCCGCCAGCGCGAGGACGTCGTCCTCGGCGCTCGCGGTGTCCGCCACCGCCGCGCCCAGGCCGGTCCAGCGCGGGCCGAGCGTCGGGTCGAGCAGGACCGCGTCGGGACCCACCCCGCCGTGCACGAGCCCGAGGCGGTGCAGGCGTCCGAGACCGACGGCGAGCCGGGCCACGAGCAGCGCGGCCGACGTCGGGTCCCACGGATCGAGCGCGCGGTCGAGGCTGCCGCCGCGGGCCACCGGCATGACCACGAACGGTCCGTCGGCGCCGTCGGGGGCGCCGTCGAGGACCTCCATCGCCTGGCCCGGCCCGAGCTGCACGCGCCGGAGCGCGTCGTGCTCCCACCGCGCCGTGCCGTCGGCGCCGGGGAAGGACTTGATCACCACGTCGCGCTGCAGCAGCAGGTCGTGCGCCCGGTGGACCGGGTTCTCGCGACCGCCGAGACGCTCGGCGGGGCGGTAGCGCTCACCGGGGGCGGTCGGGCGCGTCGAGGTCACGCGGGCTCCTTCGTGAGGAGGACGAGGGGGCGCCGCCCTGGTGCAGCGGAGCCGAGTACCACCCGACCCGGTCCCTCACACGTGCCACGCGGGGATCAGTGCGACGCGTTCCGTCCCGGCTCGTCGGTGAAGCGGACGTCGACCGTCTGGTGGTCCTTCTGCCGCTCGGACTCGACGTAGGACTCGTAGGCGCGCAGGTCGGCGGCCGTGGTGTCGCGGTCGTCCGGGTACATGCTGAACAGGCTGCGCGGGTGCAGGCGGCGGGCGAGGACGGCGTCGAGCTCGGCGCACAGCACGAACACCGCCGCGGCGAGGTAGATCCAGGCCAGCAGGCCGAGCACGATGCCGAAGAACCCGTAGGTCGCGCTCGCCCCGGCCAGCCGGGTGCGCACCAGCCAGGTGCCGATCTCCAGCAGGACCTGCCACGTCACGCCGGCGGTGACGGCGCCGATCCAGCGCTCGCGGATCGGCACCCGGTGGGCGGTCAGCAGGTGGTAGGCCAGCAGGAACAGGCTGACGTTCACGATGAGGCCGGCGACGGTGGTGGCCCACCGGGCGAGGTCGCCCCAGCCGAGCAGGGCGCCGGCCGTGGCGCCGAGCGCGGACAGTCCCGCCGTGGCCAGCACGCCGACACCCACGAGCAGCACGACGAACGCACCGCGCGCGTAGGCCGTGCCGATGCCGGGTCGCTCGGCCCGGGGCACCGCCCAGACCTCGTCGAGCGCGTGCTGGGCCGCGTGGGTCACGCCGAGCGCGCCGTAGACGGCGACGACGCTGCCGACGACCAGGCCGACGACGCTGCCGCTCATGGTGTGGACGTTGTCGCGGATCTGGTCACCGATCACCGGCACGTTGCGCAGCGCCGACGTCAGCACCGCCTGCTGGGCGCCCGGGTCGTCGTGCAGGACGTAGCCCAGCACCGTCACGGCGAGCAGCAGGAGCGGGAAGAGCGAGACGAAGCCGTAATAGGCGAGCAGGGCGGCGAGGTAGGTGCCCTGGTCGTCGACGAACTTGTAGACCACGGCCAGCGGCAGCGCCGCCCAGCGGTGCCGGCGCTGGAAGGCGTCGAACCTCCGCGAGACCCCCATCCCCACCTCCCCGACCGCATCGTGCGGATACCCCCTCGACGGCCGCGTCACCGGAGCAGTCGCTGCCGCCGAACGGGGACTCCGGTCGACGAGGCCCGGGGTGGAGTGGCTCGCCAGGGCGGTCCACGACACACTGACGCCCCGACACGGCGATCACCGGGAGGCGCAGCGTGGAGTTCGACGTGCTGGTCGAGGTACCGCAGGGCAGCCGCAACAAGTACGAGATGGACCACGAGACGGGGCGGCTGCGGCTGGACCGCACGCTGTTCACCGCGACGCGGTACCCCGCCGACTACGGCTACATCGAGAACACCCTCGGCCAGGACGGCGACCCGCTCGACGCGCTCGTGCTCGTCCAGCAGCCCACTTTCCCGGGATGCCTGGTGCGCAGCCGCGCGATCGGCATGTTCCGCATGACCGACGAGGCCGGCGGCGACGACAAGGTGCTCTGCGTCCCGAGCGACGACCCGCGTCTCGAGCACCTGCGCGATATCCACCACCTCGACGAGTACCACCGCATGGAGATCCAGCACTTCTTCGAGGTCTACAAGGCGCTGGAGCCCGACAAGGAGGTCGAGGGCCACTCCTGGGTCGGGCGCGCGGAGGCCGAGAAGGAGGTCCGCGCGTCGCTGGATCGCGCCGAGAAGGAGGGCTACACGACGTGAGGGCGCCGACGTGACCGAGCCGCCGGACCCACCGCCGAACGTCGCGACCATGCGCACGATCGGCATCGTGTGGGCGGTCGCGGGCGTGCTCGCGATCCTCGTCGGCGCCGTCGCGACGGTGGTCGCGATCGTGATCTTCGGCGTCCTCGCCCTCGCGCTGGGCATCGCCATCATCGCGATCCAGGACGTCCGGGCGCGCTCGGCGATCCGCGCCTCGCGGACGCTGACCAACGCGCCCGTGCCGCCGGCCGACCCGCCGACCGCCGGCCCGCCCAGGTCCACCCCCGGCCCGCCGCGGAGGGCGACGGCCGGGCCGACCCCCGGTCCCCCCGACGACCCCACCGGCGGCCCGTCGGAGACCGGCGACGACGCCGGCGCCGAGGCCGCGGTGGGCTCGACGGGGTCCGGGTCGTCGGGCGGCTCGGGGTCGGGGAGCTCGGGCGGCTCGGAGTCGGGGAGCTCGGGCGGCTCGGACGGGGGCGGCTCGGACAGGGACGAAGACGAGGACGGGGGCGGGGACGGCTCGGGTGCCCCCGACGGCCGCCGCGACGCGTGAGGCGCCGGGGCCGGGGGTAGAGCCCTCTCGACCGTGCCGTCGACCCCTGGAGGCACCGTGGCCACCCCCACCGACGACGACCGCACCCTGCTCACCGTCATCGCGCACATGAAGGCGCTGCCGGGCAAGGAGCAGGAGCTGCGCTCCGAGCTCGAGAAGCTGGTCGAGCCGACGCTGGCCGAGGACGGGTGCGTCAACTACGACCTGCACGTCGCCGTCGACGACCCCGGCACGTTCTTCTTCTACGAGAACTGGACGAGCCCCGGGCACCTCGAGGCGCACCTCGCCAACAGCCACCTCGTGGAGTTCGCCGGCAAGCTCGACGAGTACCTCCAGGGTGGTGCCGACGGGCTCGTGATCACGCAGTTGCAGCGGATCCGGTGACCGAGCACCCGACCCCGCGGACGGTCGCCTCGGCGATGGCCGAGGCGGCCGTCGCGTGGATCGACGGTCTCGACGACGAGCAGCGGGCGATCGGCGTGTGGGACTGGCCGGGCTCGAAGGCCGCGGACGCCGAGCGGGTGCGCTGGTACTACACGCCGACCGACCACGGCGGCCTGACCGTCCACCAGCAGCGCCCCCACCAGCAGCGCGCGGCGATGCGCCTGCTCGCCAGCGGCCTGTCCGAGCCGGGCTACGTCAGCGCGGCGACGATCATGGGGCTGGAGAACGTCCTCGACCGCACGGAGGGCTTCACCGCCGGGTTCGCCCGCGACCGCGGCCGCGACCCGGGCATGTACTACTTGCGGGTCTTCGGCGACCCGGCCGGCGACGGGCCCTGGTCCTGGCGCTTCGGCGGGCACCACGTCTCGGTCAACCACCTCGTCGTCGGCGGCGAGGCCGTCGCCGGCAGCCCCTGCTTCCTCGGGGCCGACCCGATGGTGTCCCCGCTGCTCGGGGGCCGGGAGCTGCGCCCGCTCGGCGGGGTCGAGGACACCGCGCGCGAACTCCTGCACGCCCTCGACGCCGACCAGCGCCCCCGCGCCGTGCTCACCCCCACCGCGCCCGCCGACATCATCGGCGCCAACCGCGTGCGCCCCGGGCCCGGCGACCGCCTCGTCCCGCTGCCCGACCTCTGGCGCGGGCACTTCGAGCAGGGCCTCGAGGACCGGCTCTGGTCGATGCACGACGGGCTCGAGGCCCAGCTCGGCGTCACCGAGGCCGACCGCGCCGCCACCGAGTTGACCGCCGCCCCGCGCGGCATCGCCGGCGCCGACCTCGACGCCGGCCAGCAGGAGATCCTGCGCCGCCTGCTCGACACCTACGTCGGGCGGATGCCGCCGGGGCTCGTCGAGCGCGAGCGCGCCCGGTTCGACGGCAGCGCGCTCGACGCCGTGCACTTCGCCTGGGCCGGCGGCGCCGAGCGCGGCGAGCCGCACTACTACCGCCTGCAGGGCCCCCACCTGCTCGCCGAGTGGGACAACGTCCAGCGCGGTGTCAACCACGCCCACTCCGTCTGGCGCGACCCCGAGCGCGACTTCGGGCTCGACGTGCTGGGCGAGCACCTCGCGCTCCACCACCCCGAGCACCACCCGTGACCGGGGCGATCACCGACGCGACCGTCACGCTGTCGACCGGCACGCTGCGCGGGCGACGGCGCGGCGGTGTCCTCGGGGCCGTCGGGGCCGTCGAGGTGGTCGAGTTCCGCGGCATCCGCTACGCCACCGCGCACCGCTTCGCGCCGCCGGAGCCGCCCGCGCCCTGGTCCGGGATCCGCGACGCCGTCGAGCCCGGCCCGATCAGCCCGCAGCTGCCCGCCCGCGTCGCGTCGGTGACCGGCCCGTCGACCGACGACGACGCCCCGCAGGACGAGGACTGCCTGCGCCTCGACGTGCGCGCCCCGGCCGCCGCGCTCACCGACGGCGTGCCCCGCCCGGTGCTGGTCTGGCTGCACGGCGGGGCCTACGTCATCGGGTCGGCGTCGACGTCCTGGTACGACACCGCGCGCCTGGTCGCCGAGGGGGACGTCGTCGCGGTGAGCGTGGGCTACCGGCTCGGGGTGCTGGGCTGGCTCGCCGCGGACGGGGTGTCCGACGGCAACCTCGGGCTGCTCGACCAGATCGCCGCCCTGCGCTGGGTGCAGGAGCACATCGCGGCGTTCGGCGGCGACCCCGCGCAGGTCACGGTGGCGGGCCAGTCCGCGGGCGCGCACGCGATCGCCTGCCTGATGACCGTCCCCGCGGCCCGCCCGCTGTTCCGGCGCGCGATCCTCCAGAGCGGCCAGCTGGGCCTCGGGCTCTCGTCGCCGGCGCGGGCGGCGCGGGTCGCGGGCCACGTCACCGAGGGCCTCGACGGCGCGGACCCGCGGACGGCGGGCGTCGACGCGCTGCTGGCGGCCCAGCGCCACGCGATGATCCGCGCCGCGGGACCCGGCGGGCTCGACTCGTCGCCCGCCTTCGCGCCGACCGCGGGCGTCGCGCCGCTGGCGCCGGGCGTGACGTGGACCGACGCGGCGTCGTCCGGGCACGACGTGCTCGTCGGCGCGACCGCGGACGAGATCGAGACGTTCCTCGCCATCAGCCCGCCCCTGCGCGCGGCCCGGCGGCTGCCGCTGATCGGACGGCTCGCGTCGGCGGCCGGGGGCGTGGTGACGCGGCGGGTGTTCACCGGACCCGCCGACCGGTTCGCCGACGACGCGGCCCGCGCCGGCGCCCGCACCTTCAGCTACCGCTTCGCGTGGCGCGCGCCCGCCTCGGGCCTGGGTGCCTGCCACTGCGTCGACCTGCCGTTCCTGTTCGGCGCGCGCGAGGCGTGGGCGGGCGCGCCGATGCTGCGCGGGGCCGACTGGGACACCGACGTCGAGCCGCTCGGGGCCGTGCTGCGCGGGGCGTGGCTGGCGTTCGCGCGGCACGGCGACCCCGGGACCGACGACCTGCCCTGGCCGCCGCACTCCCCCGGCGCCGGGCCGACGGTCGTGCTGGACACCGTGACCGCCCACCGGAACGGGCACACTCGATGAGGACACCCCTGAGGAGGAACCGATGCCCCTGATGCGCAGGGTCGCGGCCATCGGCGCGGCCGTGGCCGCCGCGCGGCGATTCGCCCGCCAGAACCCCGAGACGGTCAACCGGTACGCCGACCAGGCCGCGGCCTTCGTCAACAGCCGCACCGGCGGGAAGTACCAGAAGCAGATCGACTCGGCGGTGCGCCAGGTCCGCAAGCAGACCAGCGTGCCGGGGCGCACGGTGCCGTTCCCGGAGCCGCAGTACTACGGGCCGCAGTCGGCCACCCGCTACCCGAGCCAGCGGACCGACCGTCCCTGACGCGTGATCCCCGCGCCGGCAGCGGGCACTCCGACGGACATGGGACTGAACTACCGTGGCCGCCGCAAGCTGGGCCCGCTGCCGGTGTGGCGCAACGTCTCGCGCTCGGAGAAGGGCAAGACCTCCTCCTGGACGGTGAAGCTCTTCGGCGTGAGCTGGAACAGCCGGACGAAGAAGAAGACCGTCGACCTGCCCGGCAACTGGTCCTACACGACTGACTGACGCGGTGAGCACCCCCGACACCCGCACCGTCCTCGTCACGGGCGCGACCGACGGCCTCGGCCGCGGGCTCGCGCACGACCTCGCCGGCCGCGGCCTGCAGGTCCTGCTGCACGGCCGCGACGACGAGCGGGGCAAGGCCACGCTCGAGGAGATCCGCCAGGCGACCGGCAACGACGCCCTGTCCTGGTACCGCGCGGACCTCGCCGACCTCGCGCAGGTCCGCGACCTCGCCGACCGCGTCGCCGCCGACCACCCTCGCCTGCACGTCCTCGTCAACAACGCCGGCATCGGGGCCGACGTCCCGGGCGGCGGCGAGCGCCAGGAGAGCGCCGACGGCCACGAGCTGCGGTTCGCGGTGAACTTCCTCGCCGGCCACCTGCTCACCCGCCGCCTGCTGCCGTCGTTGCAGGCCGCCGCGTCGCCGGGCGACCCGTCGCGGATCGTCATGGTGTCCTCGGCGGGCCAGGCCGCGCTGGACTTCGACGACCTCATGCTGCGCCGCGACTACTCGGGCTGGCGCGCCTACACCCAGAGCAAGCTCGCGCAGATCCTCGACGCGTTCGACCTCGCCGACGAGCTCGACCCGGCCGTCGTCACCGCGACCGCGCTGCACCCGGCGACCTACATGCCGACCAAGATCGTGCCGTCGCCGATCAGCACGATCGCCGAGGGCGTCGCGGCCACCGCGCGGCTGGCGGTCGACCCGGAGCTCGCCGGCGTCACCGGCCACTACTTCAACGGCGTGCGCGAGGCCGAGCCCGACCCGCAGGCGCACGACCCGCTGGCCCGCGCCCGGCTGCGCGCGATCGCCGACGAGCTGACCCGACCCTGACGGGAGATGTCAGCCTCTCCCCGCGAGGATGATCGCGTGACCCACCTCGAGAGCGCCTTCACCATCGACGTCTGGGAGCCCGCGGACGGCGACCCCCTCGCCGAGCCGGAGGGCCGGGGCCCGGCCACCGGCCGCACCCTGCTGCGCAAGACCTACTCCGGCCCGCTGCAGGGCACGGCCGTCGCCGAGCTGCTGACCACCCAGGGCGAGGGCGGCGCGGCCTACCTCGCGCAGGAGCGCGTGGTCGGCGATCTCGAGGGCCGGGCTGGCAGCTTCGTCCTCCAGCACGGGGCGTCGGGCGGCGACGGCCAGGAGATGCGGCAGTGGGCGTTCGTCGTCGCCGGGTCGGGGACGGGCGGGCTCGAGGGCCTGCGCGGCACCGGCGTCGTCGCCCACGAGCTCCTGACGCTGGACTACGAGCTGCCCTGATGGCGTTCACGACCGACCCCGACGGCACCCACCGCTACCGCGCGACCTGCACGTGGTCGGGCTCCACCGGTGCCGGCTACGACGGCTACGGGCGCGCCCACCGCGTCGAGGCCCCGCCCGCCGACACCACGCTGGCGCTGTCGAACGACCCGACGCTGGGCGGGGACGCCGCGCTGCTCGACCCCGAGCAGCTGGTGCTCGCCGCGGCGTCGTCGTGCCAGCTGCTGTCGTTCCTCGCGATCGCGGCGCGGGCCCGCATCGACGTCACCGCCTACCGCGACGAGGCCGAGGCGACGATGTCGCACGACGGCGGGCCGGCGCGGATCGCGGCGATCGTGCTGCGCCCGGAGATCACCGTGACGCCGGGCCCGAGCGTCCCGCGCGTGGAGCGGCTCGTGCACCTCGCGCACGGCGAGTGCTACATCGCCAACAGCCTCGCCACCCCGGTCACCGTGGAGCCGGTGGTCACCTTCCTCCGTGCGTGATCTTCTGAGCTATCGCTCAGAAGATCACGCACGTAGGCCGGTCAGGGCAGCAGCTCGGCGAGGCGGGCGCGGTAGCGGGCGACGTTGGCGAGCTTGATGTCCTCGTAGCCCCGGACCATGTCGGGCAGGGCGGCGATCTCCACGGCGCGGTCGACGTCGAGCTCCATCAGCGTCGGGACCAACGCTCGGTACTCCGCCACCAGCTCCCGCTCCACGCGGCGCACCTCGGCCACGCCGAACGGGTCGAGGCGCGTCCCGCGCAGGCGGCGCATCGCGCGCAGCGTGCGGAAGCCCGGCCGGAACCACCGGCCCAGCGTGATCTTGCGCTGCATGCCCGCGGCCCGGAGCACCGGCGGGTGGAGCTTCCACGCGTGGCGCGCGCCCTCGCCGAACTGCGCGCGCACGGACGCCTCGAGCGCCGGGTCGAGCGACAGGCGCGCGACCTCGTACTCGTCCTTGTACGCCATGAGCTTGTACAGCCCGGTGGCGATCGCCTCGGCGAGGCGCGGGTCGGCGTCGGACGCCGAGCGCACCACCGACGCGTAGGACCGCGCGTAGTCCGCGTCCTGGTAGGCGACGAGCTCGGGCACCCGGATCGCCACCAGGCGCTCCAGCTCGCTGCCCGCCGGCGCCCCGATCGACGCGACGATCTCCGCTGCCTCGGCCGCCCCGCGCGCGGTCAGCCCCGGCACCCCGGTGTCGGGACCCGTGCCGGTGACCCGCGCGACGACCGCCGCGAACGCCTCCGGGTCGGCCACCGACTGGCGGCCGCGGCGGAACGCCTGGAGGTTCTTCTCCACCGCCGCGCCGTTGAGCGTGAACGCCTCCTCGACCGCCGACGCCGGCAGCGGCAGCGCGCCGGCCTGGAACGCGGCGCCGAGCAGGAACGTCAGGGCGAACTGGTCGTCGCCGAAGAGGGCGTCGGCCAGCGCGCGGGCGTCGACGACGATCCCGACGTCTCGGCGCACCCGGTCCGTGATCCGCCGCAGCACCGCGTCGGCGTCCGGGAACGACACCGACGGGTCGACGACCATCGACCCCGTCGCGATCTTCGCCGACGACACCGCGGCGACCGTCCGCCACGACGCGCAGGTCGCGAGGTTCGCCGGGTCGGCGGCGACGAGCAGGTCGGCGCCGAGGTAGAGGTCGCACTCCCCCTCGGCGGCGCGGCCCGCGGCCTCGCCCGGCCGGCGGCTGACCTTGACGTCGGACACCACCGCCCCGCCCTTCTGGGCCAGCCCGGTCTGGTCGAGACCGCGCACGTGGCGCCCGGCGACCAGCGCAGCCGTCGCGAGCACCTGCGACACCGTCGTCACGCCCGTCCCGCCGATGCCGGCGAGGCGCACCGTGAACGACTCGTCGTCGACCACCGCGGGCGGGGTCGGCAGCACGTCGGCGCCCAGCGGCTCGAGCGCCGGTGCGTGGCCGGCGGTGCCGGGCTCGACGGCGAGGAACGCCGGGCAGTCGCCGTCGAGGCAGGAGTAGTCCTTGTTGCACGACGCCTGGTGGATGCGGGTCTTGCGGCCGAACTCGGTGTCGACCGGCGTCACCGACAGGCAGTTCGACGTCTGCCCGCAGTCGCCGCAGCCCTCGCAGACCCGCTCGTTGATCATGACGCGGGTCGACGGGTCGGCGAGCGTGCCGCGCTTGCGCTTGCGCCGCTTCTGGGCCGCGCACTCCTGGTCGTGGATGAGCACGGTGACGCCCGGCGTGTCGGCGAGGACGCGCTGGGCCTCGGAGTAGCGCGACCGGTCCCAGACCTCGACGCCCTTGGCCAGCTCCACCCCGCGGTAGCGCGACCGGTCCTCGGTGGTGACGAGGATGCGGGTGACGCCCTCGGCGGCGAGGCTCTGCGTCAGCGCCGGCATCGACAGCGCGCCGACGGCGTCCTGCCCGCCGGTCATCGCGGCCGCGCCGTTGTGCAGCAGGCGGAAGGTCATGTGCGCGCCCGCCGCCACGGCCGCGCGCACCGCGAGCGAGCCCGAGTGGTGGAAGGTGCCGTCGCCGATGTTCTGCACGTAGTGGTCGGCGTCGACGAACGGCGCCATGCCGAGCCAGTGCGCGCCCTCGCCGCCCATCTGGGTCAGGCCGGTGACCTCGCCGACCTGCTCCTCGGGCATCAGCAGCACCATCGTGTGGCACCCGATGCCCGCGCCGACCAGCGAGCCGTCCGGAATGGCGGTGGTCGAGGTGTTGTGGGGGCAGCCCGAGCAGTAGAACGGCGTGCGCTTCGCGCCGTCGACCGGCGTCAGCGACAGGTCGATGCGGCTGCGGCGTGCCTTCTCGTCGCGCCAGGCCCGCACCGAGGGCACGTCGCCGTGGGCGAGCAGGCGCTCGCCGAGGCGGCGGGCGACGACGTCGGGGTCGAGGTCGCCGGCCTCGGGGAACATCGCCGCGCCGTCGGGGCCGCGCTTGCCGTGCACGCGCGGGGCGTCGGGGCGCCCGTAGAGCCGGTCCTTGATCTGCGTCTCGAGGAACGCCCGCTTCTCCTCGACGACGACGATCTCGTCGAGGCCCGCGGCGAACCGGTCGACGACGCCGTGGTCCAGCGGCCAGGGCATGCCGACGCGCAGCAGGCGCACGCCGCGGCGGGCGAGCTCGGCGTCGTCGAGGCCGAGGGTGTCGAGCGCCTGGCGCAGGTCGAGCCAGCTCTTCCCCGCGGCCACGACACCGATGCGCGCCGGCCCCGCGCCGACGATCCGGTCCAGGCCGTTGGCGGCGGCGTAGCGGCGGGCGAGCTCGAGGCGGGCGCGGTAGAGGTCGCGCTCGATCGGGCCCAGCGAGGGCTGGAGGAGCACCGCCGAGGGGGTGTGCACCCAGGGCCGGCCGTCGATCACCGTGTCGGGGACGACCGGGAGCAGGCGGTCGGGGTCGACCTCGACGGTGCCCGAGCCGTCGGCGACGGCGGTGACCATCTTCAGTGCGGTCCACAGCCCGCTCACCCGCGAGAGCGCGACGGCGTGGCGGCCGAGGTCGAGGACGTCCTGGGAGTCGGCGGGGTAGAGCACCGGGACGGCCATGTCCGCGAGCGCGGCCTCCGACGCGCTGGGCACGCTCGACGACTTGGCCGCCGGGTCGTCGCCGACGAACGCGACGGCGCCGCCGCGGGGGTGGGTGCCGGTGAGGTTCGCGTGGCGCAGGGCGTCGGTGGCGCGGTCGAGACCCGGGGCCTTGCCGTACCAGTAGCCGACGACGCCGTCGCGGGTCAGGGAGCCGGTGGCCGCCGCGAGCTGGGTGCCCTCGACCGCGGTCAGCGCGATCTCCTCGTTGAGCCCCGGCGCGAACACGACGTCGTGCTCGTCGAGGAGGTCGCGGTTCCGCGCGAGCTCGAGGTCGTAGCCCGCCAGCGGCGAGCCCTCGTAGCCCGAGACGTAGCCGCCGGTGCGCAGGCCCGCGGCGCGGTCGGCGCGGTGCTGGTCCAGCGGCAGGCGGACCAGCGCCTGGACGCCCGTGAGGTGCACGCGCCCGTGGGTCATCGCGTAGCGGTCACGCAGCGACACCGGGCGGCGTGGCTCACCGGGGCCCCCGGACGGCACGTCGAACACGGGCGGTCGGACGTCGACGGTCATGGTGGACCTCCTCGGTGGCTCGGCGCACGGGCGCGGGGTGGGTCCCGTGGCCCGGGCCACACGTCGTGGCGGTGACCCGAAAGCTAGGGAGTTACTCGCCAGTGGTCTATCGTCGTGTTCAGGGGCTGGGCCGTTGGCCCAGTCGATCGCCCCTCGCGCTGATCCCCTTCGGCCAATGGACGAGCCAGGAGCCGGGATGGACCTCGACGACCTCGACCGCGCGCTGCTGCTCGCGCTCCTCGAGCGGCCGCGGGTCGGCCTGCGCGAGCACGCGCGGGCGCTGGGCATCGCGCGCGGCACCGTGCAGGCCCGCTTCCTGCGCCTGCAGGAGCGCGGGGTGATCGTCGGGTTCGAGCCGCAGGTCGACCCCGAGGCCCTCGGCTACGACGTGCACGCGTTCGTCACCCTGCACATCACCCAGGGCCGGCTCGACGCCGTGGCCGAGCACCTCGCGACGATCCCCGAGGTCGTCGAGGCGCACACCATCACCGGGGACGGCGACCTGTGGGCGCGCGTGGTCGCCCGGACCAACGCGCACCTCGAGCACGTGGTCCAGGGGATCATCGGCACCCCGGGCGTGGAGCGCACGCGCACGGAGATCGCGCTGACCGAGCGCGTGGCCCACCGCGTGCTGCCGCTGGTGCGCGCCCTGCCGCGGGGTGCGCGTCCGCGCACGTGAGCAGAAAGAGGTGCTGGAGCCCTTCTTCCTGCTCACCTGCCCGCAGGGCACACTCCGCGCCGTGATCGGTGAGCTCGGGCTCGACAGCACCGCGCAGCGCGTCGGCGACGGCGTGCACGAGATCGCCCTGTCGGACCGCTGGAGCCTCGACGACGGGCGTCTCAACGGCGGTTACCAGCTCAGCGTCGCGCTGCGGGCACTCGCCACGGAGGTCCCGCTGCCCGACCCCGTGGTGGCGTCGGCGTCGTACCTGCGCCCCGCGATGCCGGGTCCGGCGCGGGTCCGCACCGAGGTCGTCCGGGCGGGCCGGCGGCTCGCGACCGGCACCGCCCGGCTCGTGCAGGCCGGCCCCGACGGCGCCGAGCGCGACGTCCTGCGCCTCGAGGCCACGTTCGCCGACCTCGCCGCGACCCCCGCCGACCCCGTCGACCTCACGGTCCCGCCCGCGCTGCCGCCGTTCGCGGAGTGCGTGAGCTTCGGCGGGCCGGACGCCCCGCCGGGCGCGGCGACGGTGGGCCGGCGGATGCGCTACGGCGTGCCCGCCCTGCCCGGTTGGGTGCGCGGCGAGCCGTCGGGCGACCCGTCGGCGGAGTTCTGGTTCGCGTTCGCCGACGGCTCGGACGCGACGCTGCTCGACCTCGCGTTCGTCGTCGACGGCGCGGCGCCGGTGGTGCTGGAGATGGGCCGCGGGTCGAGCACGGCGCAGCTCACCGTGCACCTGCGCGAGCACCCCGCACCCGGCCCGCTGCGCTGCCGGACCGTCACCCGCCACCTCGCCCACGGCCTGCACGAGGAGGACGTCGAGGTGTGGGACGCCGACGGGGCGCTGGTCGCGCAGTCGCGGCAGCTCGCGCTGCTCCTCTGAGACTCCATGGCCCTTCCGGTGGCCGCCTCGGCGGCTGAGAATCGGTGC
>NZ_JAQZAN010000027.1 GCF_028737255.1 Actinomycetospora straminea
AAACACACCAAACATTCAGCACACTGTTGAGTTCTCAAAGGACAACCACACGCGCTTCTGCGAGGCCGTTTCCGGCCCGTTTCTTCGCGGTGTCGACCACCTTACCCGATCCGATCGTGGCCGTTCCCGGGGGGTCCCGGTCGGTCCGTCCGATGATCGGACGCGGTCGGTGCGTGCACCCGAAGGGCTCGGCGCGACCGCGGTCTTCGACTGTACCCGAGGCGCTGGGCCCCGGTCGGCTCCCGGCCGGCCGCTGTCGGCGTCCGTTCCCCGGGTGCGGCGTCAACTGTACGCGACCGTCCGGGCTGACCCGCAACGCGGGGGTCAGCTCCGGCGTCGCTCCAGGTCAGGCGCCTCGTCCTCCGCCGGCGTGGCGTCGTCGTCGGTCGCCGTCGACGCCGGGCGACCCGTCGTCGCGAGCGAGCGGAGCATCGCGTTGTAGGCCTCGAGGTCGGCGTCGCCGTCGCGGTCGGCCCGGCGGTCCTCGCGCCGCGCGGTGCGCTCGTCGGCCCGCGACCACTGCACCAGCAGCGCGACGAGCACCAGCAGCATCGGCGCCTCGCCCGACGCCCACGCCAGGCCGCCGCCGGTGGTCTGGTCGGCGAGCCGGTCGATCCACGGCATCTCGAGCTGCTGGTAGAAGCCCGAGCCGATCACCGTGTTCGAGCTCATCACCGCGATCCCGAAGAAGGCGTGCAGCGGGATGGCGACGAAGAGCAGGCCGAGGCGGCCGATGGGCGGCAGCGGACGAGGGCTCGGGTCGATGCCGACGATCGGCCAGAAGAAGATCAGGCCGACGAGCAGGAAGTGCAGGTTCATCGCCACGTGCGCCCAGTGAGACGCGAGCGCGACCTCGAACAGGCCCGAGAAGTACAGGACGTAGAAGCTGCCGACGAAGAGCGCGAGGGCGACCAGCGGCTGGGTCAGGACCCGCGCGACCGGCGAGTGCACCGCCGCGAGCACCCACTCGCGCGGTCCCGGCGGCGCGCCCGCGCCCGCGGGCGGCAGCGCCCGCAGCAGCAGCGTCACCGGCCCGCCGAGGACGAGCAGGATCGGCACCAGCATGTTGAGGATCATGTGCTGGGCCATGTGCACGCTGAACACGGCGGGCGCGTACCGGCCGAGGCCCGAGGACGTCGCGACCAGCAGCACGAGGCACGCGGCGAGCCACGCGACCGTGCGCCCGACCGGCCAGTCGTCCCCGCGACGGCGCAGGCGCCGCACCCCGGCGAGGTAGAGCCCGGCGAGGACGAGCGAGAGCGTGCCGAAGATCAGGTCGAACCGGGCGTCGGTGAGGAGGCCGGCGGCCGTCAGCGGCTCGTCGATCGGGTAGCCGAGCAGCGCCTCGGTGCGCGTGGGCAGCGGCGCGGGCACCACGGGCGGCGGGGTGCGCCCGAGGGCCACGGCGACGCCGAAGGTCGCCGCCATGAGCAGCACCTCGAGGCCCGCGAAGCGCACGAGCGCGCCCTGGTCGCCCGCGGCGAGCGCGGGCAGCGTCCGCCGGCGGTGCCACCACCCGAAGCCGCCGAGCGCGACGAGCGCCAGCACCTTGACGAGCACGAGGGCGCCGTAGGTGCTCGTCACCAGGTCGCCGGGGGTGATGCGCACCAGCGCGTTGACGACGCCGGAGATCGCGAGCACGACCCAGCAGACGAGCGCGACCGCGGAGAACCGCCGCGCGGCGAGCGCGGGGTGGCGGCCCTTCGCGGCGAGGTGCGTGACGAGCGCGGTGAGCCCGCCGACCCACAGCGCCGCGGCGATCACGTGCATCACGAGGCTGTTGCTCGCCACGTCGTGGGCGCTGCCGCCGGCGGAGTGGCCCGTGAAGGCGAGCGGGAGGAGCCCGGCGAGCGCGACGCCGAGGCCGACCACGGTCGCGCCCCAGCCCAGGACGACGCGGGTCACGACGAGGGCCACGAGGGCGACCAGCGCGGTGAGCGCCCACGCCGTCGTGGTCTCGATGCCGGTGACCGAGGCGCCGAGGATGCGAATGTCGAGCATCTCGGAGACCGGTCGCCCGTAGGCGTCGGCCGCGCTGAGCGGGATCATCAGCAGCGCCGCGGCCGACCACGACGCCGCGGACCACGACGCCACGCGCACCGCCCGGTACCCGTCGGCCGACAGCCAGCCCGAGGAGGCTGGTGGCGTGAAGAAGGCCGCGAACAGCAGGAAGCCGACCGTGGCGGCCGCCGCCACCTGGCTGATCGCCCGGACCACGGGCAGGGCGTAGACGGTGACGGGGCCGGGGTCGGGCAGGCCGAGGCGGGCGAACGTCGCCGCGCCCGACAGCGTGCTCAGCGCGAGGGCCACCACCGCGGCGACGGCCAGCAGCGGCCCGACCTGCGCGGCGAACAGGCCGCCGGGAGCGGCGCGTGCCGCGGGGGTCGGCGCCTCGGTGGGCGGCGGGGTCGTGGTGGCCACGCGACCAGGGTAGGTCGCCGTCGTGGGGTGCACGTCCGGTCGGGCTACGCTCCCCCGCGAGCCCCCGTAGCTCAACGGATAGAGCATCGGCCTTCTAATCCGACGGTTGCACGTTCGAGTCGTGCCGGGGGCGCCTCCGCTCGACGAGGGTGTCGAGGCCGTGGGCCCGATCGCCGAGCAGCCGCCGGCAGAGCGCGGCCTCCCGGTCGTGGGTGAAGAGTTCGCTGGTGTCGGTCATGCGACCACGCTGACGCGACGCCGGCGACCGGGCCAGGGTCCTTGCCGGAACGGCACAGCCTCAAGGGCCGGCCAGGAAGTCGAGGACCTCGCGGGTGAGGCGGTCGGGGTCGTCCTCCATGAGGAAGTGCCCGGCCCCGTCGACCACGACGAGCTCGGCGCCCGGGATGTCCTTCACCAGCCGCTCGGCGTAGGAGACGGGCTGCCACCGGTCCTCGCGCCCCCACACGATGCGCACGGGCACCGCGATCTCGCCGAGCCGGTCGGTGAGCTCCTCGGTCCAGCGCGAGTCGTAGTGGCGGACCTGGTGCTCGAAGAAGGAGGTCCGGCCGATCGGGGTGCGGTGCGGGGCGAGGAAGGCGCGCAGCTCGTCGCCGGTCATGACGGACTCGTCGGCGACGGTCATCGTGAGCTGGCGGGTCATCATCGCCTCGAAGTCCTCGGCCGACATGCCCGCGTAGCTCTCGAGGCGGGTCCGGATGATCTCCCGCCAGGTCTCCGACGGCCACGAGTCGTAGCTGACGGTGTCGATGAGCATGAGGCGCCGGACCGTGCCGGGGTGCAGGACGGCGACGCGCTGGCCGATCGCCCCACCGATGTCGTGGGTGATCAGGGTCGGGCACGTGACGCCGAGCTCGTCGAGCAGGCTGAGCAGCAGTTCGGTCTGGGCGGCGACCGAGGTGTCGCGGTCGAGCGGGCGCTCGGAGTCGCCGTAGCCGAGGAGGTCGTAGGTGATGACCCGGTGGCCCGCGGCCTCGATCGCCGGCGCGACGTGCCGCCACTCGTGGGAGTACGAGGGCGTGCCGTGCACGAGCACCACGGGGTCGCCCTCGCCGCGGTCGCGGTAGGCCAGGCGGACGCCGTCGACGAGGAGGTGTCGGTCGAGGAAGGTCATACTAGGTAGACTAGTCTACCCAGCATGAGCGCACGAGGATCTGCCCGCGCGAAGCTGCTGGACGCGGCGGCGGCGCGCTTCTACGCCCACGGCGTGGCGGGCACGGGCATCGACGTCATCACCGCGGACGCGGGCGTCGCGAAGATGAGCCTCTACAACAACTTCCGGTCGAAGGCCGAGCTCGTCGCCGCCTACCTCGAGCGACGCCAGCAGGAGTTCCTCGACCTCCACCAGCAGCGGCTCGCCGCGCTGCCGGCCGACGCGGGCCCCGGCGTCCGCGTGCTCGCGGTCTTCGACGCGTACCTGGAGCACGCCGAGGGCGCCGCCGACTTCCGTGGCTGCGGGCTGCTCAACGCGGCCGGCGAGCTGCCCGCCGGCGACCCGGGGCGGGCGACCGTGGCGCGGCAGAAGGCCGAGGTCGAGGGGCTGCTGAGGGAGGCGCTGGCGCCCCGCGAGGACGCCGACGCGCTCGCCGAGCACCTGTCGCTGCTGCTCGAGGGGGCCATGGTCCGCGGCGGGCTCGACGGTGACCCGGACCGCCTGCGCCGGGCCCGCGCGATGGCGGCGGCGCTGGTCGGGGCGGAGTGACGGGAAATCGCGTCGTCGGGAGGATCGGCGAGTCCCTACGGTGCCGCCCATGTCGCGCATCCTGTGCGTCGCCCTCGCGGGCCACGGCCACGTCACGCCGATGCTCCCGATCGTCGGCGAGCTCGTGCGACGGGGCCACGACGTCGCCTTCGCGTGCGGTCCCGAGCACGCCGACGCGGTGACGCGCGGGGGTGCCACATGGGTGGAGCTGCCCGGGCTGCCGCCGTTCGTCCCGCCCGCCGAGGTCGGACCGGACGCAGTCCTCACCTGGCTGCGCCACTTCTTCGGCGCGCTCGCGCGGACCTATCCGGTGCTGCTCGCCCACGCCCGCGAGCGGCGCCCGGACGTCGTCGTGTACGACGCCACCAACTGGCCCGGACGGCTCGCGGCGCACGCGGTGGGCGTGCCGGCGGTGCGGACCGTGCCGAACCTCGCCGAGAACGAGCACTGGCGCGGCATCGACCACGCCCTGTTCGCCGGGCTCCACGACCACCCCGAGGCCGCCCGGCTGGGCGAGGACGTCGCCGCGTTCGCCCGCGAGCACGGCGTGGAGCTCGACGTGGCCGCGACGCTCGAGGTCGTCGAGGACCTCAACCTCGTCTTCGTCCCCCGCACCTTCCAGCCCGCCGGCGACACCTTCGACGACCGCTTCCTCTTCCTCGGCCCCGTGGTCGGCGAGCGCGGCGAGGAGCCGTTCGCGCCGCCGGTCGACGACCTCCCGCTGGTCTACGTCTCGCTCGGCTCGATCTTCACCGGCCGCCCCGACGTCTACCGCGCGTGCCGGGACGCCTTCGCGGACGGGCGGTACGCGGTGCGGATGACGGTCGGTGACGTCGACCCCGCCTCGCTGGGGCCGCTGCCGGCGACGATGGAGGTGGCGGCCTGGTCCCCGCAGCTCGCGGTGCTGCGGCACGCGGCGGCCTTCGTGACCCACGCCGGCATGAACTCGACGATGGAGGCGATCCACCACGGCGTGCCGATGGTGGCCCTGCCGCAGATGCCCGAGCAGGTCGTGAACGCCGACCGGGTCGCCGAGCTCGACCTCGGGCGGCGTCTCGCGCCCGACGGGGTCACCGCCGGAGCGCTGCGGGCCGCGGTGGACGACGTCACGACCAGTGTCACGGTGCGCGCTGCCGTCGCGGCGATGCGGGAGGACGCGGCGCGGGGCGGCGGAGCCGTGGCCGGCGCGGACGCGATCGTGCACGTCCTGGGCTTGCCCGGATCGTCCGGCTAGCGGTTGGCTCTCCGATCGTGCTCGCCCCGTTCCCCGCCTTCGCCGCGTGGCGGTTCGTCGACGGCGTCGACGGGTTCGAGGTCGTCTACCCCTCCCCCGGCCGCCTGCGCGGGCACACGTCGGCGGTCGAGGACGGCCTCCCCTACGCGGTGCGCTACGAGATCGTGCTCGACGACGACTGGCACACGCGCTGGGCGCGGGTGTGGACCGACACCCTCGACGGGCCGCGCGAGGTCGTGCTCGTGTCCGACGGCGCCGGCAGCTGGACGGTCGACGGTGCACCGGCCCCGCACCTCGACGGGCTCGTCGACATCGACATCGAGGCCTCCGCCTGCACGAACACGCTGCCGGTGCACCGGATGGCGATGCCGGTCGGCGAGGTCGTCACGGCGTCCGCGGTGTACGTCCGCGCGCTGGACCTCGCGGTGGTGCGCCTCGACCAGACCTACCGCCGGCGCGACGACCACCGGTTCGACTACACCTCCGAGGGCGACTTCACCGCGCTCCTCGTCTACGACGACGCCGGGCTGGTCGTCGACTACCCGGGGGTCGCGCGCCGCTTCGCGTAGGACGTGCCGGGGCGGCTCGTGCCGCCGTCGACGCCACCGTGCTCCGCGAGTCGGCCGGTGGCCGGCGCCGCCCGGGTGACGACCGGCCTGGTGCCGCGGCGCGATCCCGCGACACCGACTCACCAGTAGGTCACACTGGCGGACGAATCGGCGCGCCCGTCTGCGGACGGGGGCGCACCGGAGGCCGAAAGGGATGTCGATGGCGACCATGTCGTTCCGGGACGCGATGTTCCTGCTCGCGGAGTCGAGGGAACGACCGACCCACGTCGGGTCGCTGATGCTCTTCGACCGACCCGAGGGCGCCGGGCCGGACTACCTCGCCGACCTGCACCGACGGCTCGTCTCCGGCGACGTCGAGGTCGCGCCGCTGTTCCGGCGCCGCGCGACCCGGGGGCTGTCCTCGCTGGGCCAGTGGTCCTGGGTGAACGACGACGACGTCGACATCGAGTACCACGTCCGGCTCTCGGCCCTGCCCCGGCCGGGTCGCATCCGCGAGCTGCTCGAGCTCGTCTCCCGCCTGCACGGCAGCCTGCTCGACCGGCACCGCCCGCTGTGGGAGTTCCACCTCATCGAGGGCGTGGAGGGCGACCGCTTCGCGGTCTACAGCAAGATCCACCACGCGATGATGGACGGGGTGCGCGCGATGAAGCACCTCGAGAAGGCGCTCTCCACCGACCCGGAGCGCCGCGACATGCCGCCGTTCTGGGCCGTCGACCCGCGGCCCGGACGGGCCAGCCGTCCGGTGGGCGAGAAGGCCCCCGCGCCGACGGGGTGGCTCGGGTCCGCGCGCGAGTACGTCGGCGGGGCGCTGCGCACGGCGGGCACGCTCGCCGATGGCGTTGGGCAGTCGCTGAACGTGGGACCGGCGCTGCTGTCCTCGGCCTACCGCGGACTCGTCGAGCACGACCTCGCGCTCCCGTTCGAGGCGCCGCCGACCATGCTCAACGTCCCGATCACCGGCGCCCGCCGGTTCGCCGCGGAGTCGTGGCCGCTCAAGCGCATCCAGCGGGTGCGCGAGCGCACCGGCACCACGGTCAACGACGTCATGCTCGCGATGAGCGCGGGTGCCCTGCGGCACTACCTCGCCGACCACGGCGGGCTGCCCGACAAGCCGCTGGTGGCCGCGCTGCCCGTCGCCCTCGAGGACTCGGGGTCGGGCAACGCGCTGGGCGCGATCCTCGTCAACCTCGCGACGAACGAGCCCGACCCGGCCGAGCGCCTGCGGAAGATCCGCCAGTCGGGGCTGGCGGCGAAGCAGAACCTGCAGGGGCGCGACCCGATGACGATCGCCGCGCTGTCCGCGGTCGTCGCCGCCCCGATCGGCCTCGGCCTGGTCCCGGGCTCGTCGGCGGTCAACCAGGGCTTCAACCTGATCATCTCCAACGTGCCGGGACCGAAGGACCCGCTGTACTGGGAGGGCGCGAAGCTCAGCGGGATCTACCCGATCTCGGTGCCGCTCGACGGCCAGGCCCTCAACATCACGGTCATGTCCTACGCCGACTCCATGGAGATCGGCATCACGGGCGACCGGCGGGCCGTCCCGCACCTGCAGCACCTGCTCGGCCACCTCGAGGACGCGCTGGTCGAGCTCGAGGCGGTCGCGGACGCCGCCGACCGCTGATCACAGCCGGTCGATCACGGGGCCCAGCACGTCGTGCGCCCGCTCGAACAGGGGCAGGCGCGCGGCGTGCACCCGGGCGTCGGGGCCCGGGTGCCGGGTCTCGCCGAGCGGGATGCGCTCGGCGACGTCGACGAGCGCGTCGGGGCCGGGCGGGAGCAGGCCGACGCCCTGCATCCCGAGCAGCGCGGCGCCGAAGGCCGAGCCCTGGTCGACGGTCGGGAAGCCGACGGGCAGGTCGAGGGCGTCGGTGAGCAGACGCCGCCACAGCGTGCTGCGCGCGAAGCCGCCGGTGGCGCGCACCTCGTCGACCTCGAACCCGGCCTCGCGCATCGAGTCGAGCACGAGGCGCAGCTGCAGGCACACGCCCTCGAGCAGGGCCCGCACGACGTGGCCGGGCGTGTGCCGCCGGTGCAGCCCCACGAGCGCGCCGGCGCCGCCGACGTCCCAGTGCGGAGCGCGTTCGGGCAGCAGGTGGGGCAGGGCGAGCAGGCCGTCCGCGCCCGCCGGCACCTCCGCCGCGGCGGCGAGGAGGTCGTCGACGTCCCTGCCGAACGTCTCCCGGGCCCAGTCGAGGACCAGCCCGCCGTTGGTGACGGCCCCGCCGACCACCCAGCGGCCGTCGGTGAGGTCGTAGCAGAACACGCGACCGCGGGGGTCGACGGCGGGCCGCTCGACGGTGACGCGCAGGGCGCCGCTGGTGCCGATCGAGCACGCCGCGACGCCGGGACGCACGGCGCCGACCCCGAGGTTGGCCAGAGGCCCGTCCGCGCCGCCCGCGACCATCGGCACGCCGGTGGGCAGGCCCCAGCCGGTCTCGCGCAGCCGCCCGACGACGGTGGTCGGCGCGACCGGCTCGCCCAGGACGGCGGGGGTGATGCCCGCGATCCCCAGGGCCTCGGGGTCCCAGGTGCCGGCGGCGACGTCGAGGAGCCCGCTGCCCGAGGCGCAGGAGGTGTCGGCGACCCGGGCGCCGGCGGCGCGGGCGAGCACGAGCTCCTTGATGCCGCCCCAGGTGTGCGCGGCGGCGTGCAGGCTCGGGCGGGCGCGGCGCAGCCAGGCGAGCTTGACCAGCGGGCTCATCGGGTGCACGGGCGTCCCGGTGCGGCGGTGCAGGTCCAGGGCGCCGTCGCGGGCCCGCAGCTCGCGGGCGACGTCGCTCGCGCGGCTGTCGGCCCAGGTGATGAGGGGCCCGATCGGGTCGCCGCGGTCGTCGAGGGCGAGCAGCCCGTGCATCGCCGAGCTGAACGACAGCGCCGCCACCCGCGCGGGGTCGAGGCCGGCGAGGGCGTCGCGGACCGCGTCGCCGACGGCCTCGTAGACCGCCTCGGGGTCCTGGACGGCGGCGCCCGGTTCGGGCTCGTCGAGGTGGTGGGGCGCCTCGCCGCTGCCGTGCTCGGCGCCGTCGGCCGAGAACGCGACGGCCTTCGTGGCCGTGGTGCCGATGTCGACGCCGAGGACGAGGTCGGGGGTCACGGGGCCGCCACGGGCCGGGTGTCGCTCGCCGTCCACACGCCCGGCCCTGTTCCCCGCGGGGACGACGGCCCGAACCTGCCCGGAGTGTCCGTCGTGCCCCGACCTGCGTGCCCACGGACCCCGACCTAGGCTGCTCCGCGGAGGCGTCAGGGTTCCTGGTGGGCCCCGCGGTCTTCAACACCGTAGTGGCCGAGCATCTCGGCCAGGCGGGTTCGATTCCCGTCCGCCTCCGCCAATCGACACAGCCACACCACCACCTCTCCTCGACCCCAGGGGGCCAACACGTGGGTGCGCGCACCTGGCTCGGCGAGTGGCCGATCTTCCGGCAGGCCACCGGGCCCGACCCGCTCGGACGCGGCGCCGCCGTGCAGAGCCCCCGCACACAGGCCCTGGGGCCACGGACCGCGGACGCCGACGAGGTCGTCAAGTCCGTCTGCCCGTACTGCGCCGTCGGTTGCGGGCAGAACATCTACGTGCGCGACGGGCGCGTCACCCAGATCGAGGGCGACCCCGACTCGCCGGTCTCCCGCGGGCGCCTGTGCCCCAAGGGCTCCGCGTCGACGTCGCTCGTGACCTCCCCGACGCGCGTGACGACCGTGCGCTACCGGCGCCCGTACGCCACCGAGTGGGAGGACCTCGACCTCGACACGGCGGTCGACATGATCGCCGACCGCGTCATCGACGCCCGCCGGCGCGGGTGGCAGGACACCGACGACGACGGCCGCGTCCTGCGGCGCACCCTGGGCTTCTCCAGCCTGGGCGGCGCGACGCTGGACAACGAGGAGAACTACCTCATCAAGAAGCTGTTCATGGCGCTCGGCGCGATCCAGGTGGAGAACCAGGCGCGCATTTGACACAGCGCCACCGTCCCCGGTCTGGGGACCAGCTTCGGTCGTGGCGGCGCCTCGAACTTCCAGCAGGACCTGCAGCACAGCGACTGCATCGTCATCGAGGGCTCGAACATGGCGGAGGCCCACCCGGTGGGCTTCCAGTGGGTCATGGAGGCGAAGCGCCGCGGCGCCACGGTCATCCACGTCGACCCGCGGTTCACGCGCACCAGCGCGGTGGCCGACCTGCACGTGCCGTTCCGGGCGGGCGCGGACATCGCCTTCCTCGGCGGGCTCATCCACTACGTGCTGGACAACGAGCTCGACTTCCGCGAGTACGTCACGACCTTCACGAACGCGGCCGAGATCGTCGGCGAGGACTTCGCCGACGCGGACGCCACGGGCATCTTCTCGGGCTACGACCCCGAGACCGGGCGCTACGACCCGATCTCCTGGCAGATGGAGGGCGGGGGTTACGAGGCGCCGGCGGCCGGGATGCGCGACCACTGGGAGCCCGAGTTGCGCGAGCACCACGCCGCGCACGCCTCGGACACCGCCGGTGGCGCGGGCGAGCAGGCCCACGCCCCCGCCGACCCGCCGCGCGACGACACCCTCCAGCACCCGCGCTGCGTCTACCAGGTGCTCAAGCGGCACTACGCGCGCTACACGCCCGAGGCGGTCGCGTCGGTGTGCGGGATGTCGACCGAGCAGTTCCTGGAGGTCGCCCGCGCGATCACGAGGAACTCCGGCCGTGACCGCACCACGGCGTGGGTGTACTCGGTGGGCTGGACCCACCACACCGTCGGCGCGCAGTACATCCGCGCGGCGGCGATCCTGCAGACGCTGCTGGGCAACATGGGCCGTCCCGGCGGCGGCATCCTCGCGCTGCGGGGGCACGCGTCCATCCAGGGCTCGACGGACATCCCGACGCTCTACGACCTGCTGCCGGGCTACATCCCCATGCCCAACGCGCACCTGCACGAGGACCTGCGGAGCTTCCTCGACGCGGACGCCGCGAAGACCGGGTTCTGGGGTCACATGGACGCCTACCTGGTCAGCCTGCTCAAGGCGTGGTGGGGCGACGCGGCGACGCCGGAGAACGACTTCGCGTTCGGGTACCTGCCGCGCCTGACCGGCAACCACGGCACGTACGGGATCGTCCGCGACCAGATCGACAAGAAGACCTTCGGTTACTTCCTCGTCGGCGAGAACCCGGCGATCGGGCACGCCAACGGCAAGATGCAGCGCCTGGGGCTCGCGAACCTCGAGTGGCTCGTCGTCCGCGACATGCAGATGATCGAGTCGGCGTCGTTCTGGAAGGACGGCCCGGAGATCGAGACCGGGGAGCTGCGCACCGAGGACATCGGCACCGAGGTCTTCTTCCTGCCGTGCGCCAACCACACCGAGAAGTCGGGCACGTTCACCAACACCCAGCGGCTGCTGCAGTGGCGCCGCGAGGCGGTGCACCCGCCGGGTGACGCCCGCTCGGAGCTGCACTTCTACTTCCACCTCGGCAAGCGGATCCGGGAGAAGCTCGCCGGCTCGACCGACGAGCGCGACCGCCCGCTGCTCGACCTGACCTGGGACTACCCGACGTTCGGCGTGCACGCCGAGCCGGACCCGGAGTCGGTGCTCGCCGAGATCAACGGCTTCGACGCCGACGGCGACCACCTGTCGAGCTACACGCAGATGAAGGCCGACGGGTCGACGTCGGCCGGCTGCTGGATCTACACCGGGGTGTTCAAGGACGGCGTCAACCAGGCCGACCGGCGCACGCCCGGCTCCGAGCAGGACTGGGTCGCGGCGGAGTGGGGCTGGGCGTGGCCCGCCAACCGGCGCACGCTCTACAACCGCGCGTCCGCCGACGCCGACGGCAGGCCGTGGAGCGAGCGCAAGGCCTACGTGTGGTGGGACGCCGAGCAGGGCTCGTGGACCGGCCACGACGTCCCCGACTTCGAGGCGACGAAGCCGCCGTCGTACCGGCCGCCGGAGGGTGCGCACGCCGAGGACGCCCTGTCGGGCACCGACGCGTTCATCATGCAGGCCGACGGGAAGGCGTGGCTCTACGCGCCGACCGGGCTCGCGGACGGCCCGATGCCCACGCACTACGAGCCCGTCGAGTCCCCGGTGGCGAACCTCCTGCACGACCAGCAGGACAACCCGGCCCGCGAGGACATCGACCGGGCGTGGAACCGGCTGAACCCGGCCATGTCGGAGACGTATCCCTACGTCTTCCTGACCTACCGGCTCACCGAGCACCACACCGCGGGCGGCATGAGCCGATTCCTGGGCTACCTCTCCGAGCTCCAGCCGGAGTTCTTCTGCGAGGTCTCCCCCGCCCTGGCCCGCGAACGGGGCCTCGAGCACCTCGGGTGGGCCACGCTGATCTCGGCGCGGACCGCGATCGAGGCCCGCGTCGTCGTGACCGAGCGCATGAAGCCGCTGCGCATCGGGGACCACGTGGTGCACCAGATCGGACTGCCCTACCACTGGGGGTCCAACGGCCTGTCCCAGGGCGACCCGGCGAACGACCTGCTCGGCGTCGTCATGGACCCCAACGTCCACATCCAGGAGTCGAAGGTGGCGACCTGCGACATCCAGCCCGGGCGTCGACCTCGCGGACCCGCGCTGCTCGAGTTCGTCGAGTCCTACCGGCGCAAGGCCGGGGTGGAGCCGGGAGGCATCACGTGACCAACGTCTTCGACCGGGCGGGCGGGAAGGTCTGGGACGCGTTCTCCGGGACCACGCCGTCGCTGTCCGGGCCGCTGCCGGACCCCTCGACCGACGCGGGCTGGTCGGGCGATCACCCCAAGCGGGTGGGCTTCTTCACCGACACCTCGGTGTGCATCGGCTGCAAGGCCTGCGAGGTGGCGTGCAAGGAGTGGAACCTGGTGCCCGACGACGGCACCGACGCCTCCGACCTCTACCGCCTCACCGGGATGTCGTACGACAACACCGGTGACCTCGGCGCCTCGTCGTGGCGGCACGTGGCGTTCATCGAGGACGTCCGCCCGCACGGCACGGCGACGCCCGCGCACGGTGGTCAGCAGACCGGTTTCCTGCCCGCCGGGCTGCCCGCGGTGCACGGCGGGGGCAACGGCCACACGCCGCGCGACGCCGCGACGGCGCCGCCCGACGGCGGGACCGTCGATCTCCTCGCACTGCTCCCGGACAGCGGCGCGCACGGCCAGCAGACCCCCGACGACGAGCGCGACGTGCGCTGGCTGATGTCATCGGACGTCTGCAAGCACTGCACGCACGCCGGGTGCCTGGACGTCTGCCCGACCGGCGCGCTCTTCCGCACCGAGTTCGGCACGGTCGTCGTGCAGGACGACATCTGCAACGGCTGCGGCTACTGCGTGCCGTCGTGCCCCTACGGCGTCATCGACGTGCGCGAGTCCGACGGCGGCGCCCACAAGTGCACGCTCTGCTACGACCGGCTCGGCGAGGGCCTCGAGCCGGCGTGCGCGAAGGCGTGCCCGACGAACTCCATCCAGTTCGGCGACCTCGACGAGCTGCAGGCCGCGGCCGACGCCCGCCTCGCCGAGCTGCACGGACGCGGCGTCCAGGAGGCGCGGCTCTACGGGCGCGACCCCGACGACGGGGTCGGCGGCGACGGGGCGTTCTTCCTGCTGCTCGACGAGCCGGAGGTCTACGGGCTGCCGCCGGACCCGATCGTCACCACCCGGGACCTGCCCGAGATGTGGCGCAACGCGGCGCTCACGGCGGTCGGCCTCGGTGCGGCCGTCGTCGCGGCGTTCTGGAAGGGAGGTCGGCGGTGACCGACACCAACCCGGCCGAGATCCCGACCCGGTTCGGGCACGACGAGGGCCGCGAGGCCGACCGCGGCAGCGAGCGGCGCGGGCGGGGACGCAAGGGCGAGCAGCTGCAGGTCCCCGAGGCCGAGTTCCGCTCGTACTACGGCCGCCCGATCATCAAGGCGCCGGTGTGGAAGAACCCGGACGTCCCGCTGTACCTGTTCCTCGGTGGGCTCGCCGCGACGTCGGCCGGGCTCGGCGCGCTCGGCGGGGCGACGGACCGCCCGACGCTGCGGCGCACGGGACGCCTGGCCGCGGCCGGCGGGGCGGTCGGCGGCACCGTGTTCCTCGTCCACGACCTGCACCGCCCGTCCCGGTTCCTGCACATGCTGCGGGTCTTCAAGCCGACCTCGCCGCTGTCGGTCGGCACCTGGATCCTCTCGCCGTTCGCGACCTTCGCCGCGGCGACCGCGGCCGCCGAGGTGGTGGAGCCGTCCCTGCGCCGGCGTGGCGCCCACGGGCTCGCGCGCGTCGTCCGGCGCGCGGGCAACGCCTCCGGGGCCGCGTCCGCGGTCATCGGCCCGGCGCTCGGCACCTACACCGCGGTGCTGTTCTCGAACACCGCGGTGCCGACCTGGCACGAGGCGCACCGCCACCTGCCGATCGTGTTCGCCGGCAGCGCGGCGGCGGCCGGCGGCGGGATGGGGCTGGTCGGGTCGTCGGTCCGCGACAACGTGCCCGCGGCGCGGCTGGCCGTGGCGGGCGCCGCGGTGGAGCTCGCCGCGGGCGAGGTCATGGAGCGCCAGCTGGGCCTGCTCGGCGACGTGTACCGGAAGGGCCGGGCGCACACGCTGATGCGCGCGTCGAAGGCGTGCCTCGCCGCCGGGGCCGTCGGGACCCTGCTGGGCCGGCGTCGTCGCTGGTCGGCGGCCCTGTCCGGGCTGGCGCTGATGGCGGGCTCGGCGCTGACGCGGTTCGGCGTGTTCGACGCGGGCATCGCCTCGGCGAACGATCCGGCCCACATCGTCGTCCCGCAGCGAGAGCGCCTCGAGCAGCGGCGCTCGACGATGGACCAGGACGTGGCCCCGCCGGACCGCACCTTCGCCTGACGTCGGTACTGCCCCGCGCGGGTGGCGGCCGGCGCTCACGCCGCCGTCGGGCGGCGGCGTCGCCGTCGTGTGACGATCGGTGGCCGTGACGGACGCGCGGGTCGAGGTGCGGCGCCGGACGGGGCCGCCGCCGTGGGCGGTGCTGGCGGGGTTCGCGGTACTGGTCGTCGGGGGCCTGCTGTGGGCGAAGTGGGCGCCGTACTGGGTGAAGGTCCCGTCGGTGGCGGGCTCGCACTCGCTCGGACCGTCCATCCTCACCGGCGGGGAGCCCGCCCCGCCCGGGGTGTCGCTGGGTGCCGGCGTGGAGTTCGCCGGCACGTACTTCCTGGCGATCTGGCCCGCGCTCGTCGTCGGGCTCGTGCTGGCGGCGGCGGTGCGGGTCGCCCTGCCCTCCGCGTGGATCGCCCGGGTGTTCGGCGCGGGCGTGCGCGGCGGTGTGCGCGGGAGCGCGCTGGCCCTGCCGTCGCTGATGTGCTCGTGCTGCGCCGCGCCGGTCGCGGTCGGGCTGCGGCGGCGTGCCGCGGACCTGACCGCGACGCTCGCGTACTGGCTCGCGAACCCCGCGCTCAACCCTGTCGTCCTCGCTTTCTGCGCCTTCGTCCTGCCGTGGCCGTGGACCGTGCTGCGCGCGGCCGCCGGGGTCGCGGTCGTCGTCGCGGCGGTCGCGCTCGGCCGGTGGTGGGCGCGGCGCGCCCCCGGCGACGCCGTGGTGGACGCCGCCGACGTCGTCGGTGTCGCCGAGGAGCCCTCGGCGGACGGCCGCCCGCTGGTCGTGCGCTTCCTGCGGGCGCTCGGCGGGCTCGCCGTCCGATTGCTGCCCGAGTACCTGCTGCTCGTCGTCGCCCTGGGCGCGTTCCGCGGCGTGCTGTTCCCGGTCGGCGCGTCGTGGCTGACGGGCACGGGGGTCGTGCTCGCCGTCGTCGCGGTCGTCCTGCTGGCCGTCGCCGGGACGCTGCTGCCGATCCCGACCGGCGCCGAGGTCGCGGTGGTGGTGGCGCTGCTCGCGGTGGGGGTGTCCGGGCCACTGGCCGCGGCGCTGCTCGTCACCCTGCCCGCGGTGAGCCTGCCGTCGCTGCTCATGGTGCGCAGCGCCTTCCCGCGCCGGCTGCTCGTCGCCGTCACCGGATCGGTCGTCGCCGTCGGCCTGCTGACCTCGGCGGGGGCGTGGGCCGTCGGCCTGTGAGCGCACAATGGGCGCCGTGAGCGACGATCACCGCCGCCGGGTGCCGCGGACCGACACGGTGCTCGCCGACGCGCGGCTGGAGCCGGCGCTGGCGACGCTGGGGCGCGCGCGTGTCAAGGAGGTCGTCGTCGCCGCGCAGGGCCGGGCGCGGGCCGGGGAGATCGCGCCGGAGGCCGTGGCCGACGAGGTCGTCGCCTCCCTCCCCCGCACGGCCGCGAGCATGCGCCCCGTCCTCAACGCCACCGGGGTGCTGCTGCACACGAACCTGGGGCGCGCGCCGCTGTCCGCGGCCGCCCGGGACGCGCTGGACGCGGCCGCCGGCACGACCGACGTCGAGCTCGACCTGGCCACGGGCGGGCGGGGGCGTCGCGGCGCGGGGGCGCTCGCCGCGCTCGCGGCCGCGGTGCCCGACGCGGGCGGGGTGCACGTCGTCAACAACGGGGCCGCGGCGCTGATCCTGGCGGCGACGGCGCTGGCCGGCGGCGGGCGGGAGATCGTCATCGCGCGCGGCGAGATGGTCGAGATCGGCGACGGGTTCCGGCTGCCCGACCTGCTCGAGTCGACCGGCGCGCGGCTGCGCGAGGTCGGCACGACCAACCGGGTGCGGGTGGACGACTACGCGGACGCGATCGGCCCGCAGACCGGCATGGTCCTCAAGGTCCACCCCTCGAACTTCGTCGTCACGGGCTTCACGTCGTCGGTGCCGGCGTCGGCGCTGACCGGGCTGGGCGTGCCCGTCGTCGCCGACATCGGGTCCGGGCTCCTCGCGCCGCACCCGCTGCTGCCCGACGAGCCCGACGCGGCCACCGAGCTGCGCGGCGGGGTGCCGCTGGTGACGGCGTCCGGGGACAAGCTGCTCGGCGGGCCGCAGGCCGGGCTGCTGCTCGGCGACGCCGACCTCGTCCACCGGCTGCGCCGCCACTCCCTCGCGCGGGCGCTGCGCGTCGACAAGCTGACCCTGGCGGCGCTCGAGGCGACGCTGCGCGGGCCGGAGCCGCCGGTGCGCGCGATGCTCGCCGCGGACCTGGCCTCGCTGCGCGCGCGGGCCGCCGAGGTGGCCGCGGCGATCGGGGAGCCGGCGGCGGCGGTCGACTGCGCCGCGCAGGTCGGCGGCGGCGGCGCGCCGGGGGTCGAGCTGCCGAGCGCCGGGGTGGCCCTGCCGTCGTCGCTGGCGTCGGCGTTGCGTCTCGGGTCCGACCCCGTGGTGGCGCGCGTCGAGCAGGGCCGGTGCGTGCTGGACCTGCGGTCGGTGCCGCCGTCGGAGGACCCGCGGCTGGTGGTGGCGGTGCGGGCGGCCCTGCCGTGAGGGTCGTGGCGACCGCCGGGCACGTCGACCACGGGAAGTCGACGCTGGTCCGCGCGCTGACCGGGATGGAGCCCGACCGCTGGGCCGAGGAGCGCCGGCGCGGCATGACGATCGACCTCGGCTTCGCGTGGACGACGCTGCCCGGCTCCGCCGAGCCGGTCGCCTTCGTCGACGTCCCGGGCCACGAGCGGTTCGTGACGCAGATGCTCGCCGGGGTGGGCCCGGTGCCGGCGACGATGTTCGTCGTCGCGGCGGACTCGGGGTGGATGCCGCAGTCGACCGAGCACCTCGACGCCCTCGACGCGCTCGGGGTGCGCGACGGGCTGCTCGTCGTCACCCGCAGCGACCTGGCCGACCCGGAGCTCGCGCGGGACGAGGCGCTGGAGCACCTCGCGGAGTCGTCGCTGGGGCGGCTGCCGGCGGTGTGCGTGTCGGGGGCGACCGGCGCCGGGCTGGACGAGCTGCGCTCCGCGCTGTCGGCGCTGGTGGGCGGGCTGCCGGCGCCGGACCTCGACGCCGACGTGCGCCTGTGGGTCGACCGCGCGTTCACCGTGCGGGGCGCGGGCACCGTGGTGACCGGGACGCTCGGGGCCGGGACGATCCACGTCGGCGACGAGCTGGCGCTCGGGTCGCGGACGGTGACCGTGCGCGGGCTGCAGGCGCTGGGCGAGAGCGTCGACCCGGTGGCGGCCGTCGCGCGGGTGGCGCTGAACCTGCGCGGGGTGGGCCTCGACGAGGTCGGGCGCGGCGACGCGCTGACGACGCCCGGGAAGTGGCTGCGCTCCGACGTCGTCGACGTGCGGGTGGGGCCGCCGCGCGGCGCCGACGTCGCGGTCGACCTGCCGCAGCAGGTGATGCTGCACGTCGGGTCGGCGGCGGTGGCGGCACGGGTGCGGCCGCTGTCCACCGAACCCGGCGCCGAGCGGATGGTGCGGCTGACGCTGCGCGAACCGCTGCCGCTGCGGCCCGGCGACCACGCCCTGCTCCGGGACCCGGGCGCGCACCGCGTGCTGGGCGGGGTGACGGTGCTCGACGTCCGGCCGCCCGCGCTGCGGCGGCGCGGCGCGGCGCGGGCGCGGGCCGGGGAGCTCGCGGCGACCGACGGGACGCCGGACGCCCTCGGGGAGCTGGCGCGGCGGCACCTCATGCAGCGCGACGAGCTGGTGGCGCTCGGGGCGTCGGTGCCCGACGAGATCCCGTCGGCGGGCGGGTGGCTGGTCGACCCGGGATGGTTGCCGACGCTGGCGTCGCGGCTGGTGGCGGCGGTCGCCGCGCACGCGGAGGCGCAGCCGCTCGACGCGGGCCTGCCGGCGAAGGCCGCGGCGCGGGCGCTGGAGCTGCCCGAGCCGCGCCTGCTCGACCTCGTGCTCGCCGAGCCGGGCGCGTCGTCGCTGGTCGCGGCGGGCGGGCGGATCCGGTCGCGGGACGCCGGCGGGCTGCCCGAGGGGGTGCGGGCGGCCGTGGCGACGGTGCGCTCGGAGCTGGCGGAGGCGCCCTTCGCGGCACCCGAGGCCCACCGGCTCGCCGAGCTGGGCCTGCGCACCCGCGAGCTGGGCGCGGCGGTGCAGGCGGGCGCGCTGCTGAAGGTGGGCGACGGGATCTACCTGGCGCCCGACGCGGTGGACGTGGCCGTGGCCCGGCTCGCCGGCCTGCCCTCGCCGTTCACGCTGTCCGAGGCCCGCCAGGCGCTGGGCACGACACGACGCGTGGCGGTGCCGCTGCTGGAGTACCTCGCCCGCCAGGGCCGCACCCGCCGCGACGACGAGGGCCGGCACGCCCTGCGCTGAGCCCGGTGCGAGCGGGGGGGTTGCCAGCGTGGCGTCCACGCTGGCACTCAACGTCAGGAAACCCCCCACGATCACCCGGCTTCCCCGCCGTCCCGACCCGCGCCAGGATCGCGTCATGGACCTCCGGCGCGACGTCGCCCTCGGCGCGCGGCTGGCGGTGATGCGCGCCGGCGGGCTGGCCATGGCCGCGGCCGGCGACCCGGTGCTGCGCCTGCTCCACCGCCCCTGGATCGACGACCCGACGTCGGTGCACCGGCAGCTGCTCCAGGGCCCGCAGCCCTACGCGAGCCGCACCGGCGTGCTCGTCGTCGCCACCCACGCGCTGTGCCGCGACCTCGTGCGGGACCGCCGCTTCCTGGTGCGACCGCGGGACGGCGGCTCGCTCGGCGGGTCGGTGGCGGGCGCCCGCGACCCGCTGCTCGAGCCCGTCGACCTGTCGTTCCTCGGCATGGACCCGCCGGAGCACACGCGGCTGCGGCGGCTCGTGGGCGGCTGGTTCACGCCGGCGCGGGTGGAGGCGTACGAGCCGCTGGTCGTCCGGCTGGCCGAGCGGCTGGTCGACGACGCGGTGCGGCGGGAGCGGTTCGACCTGGTCGCCGCGGTGGCGACGCCGCTGCCGGTCGCCGTGATCGCCGAGCTGCTGGGCGTGCCGGACGAACACGCGGCGTCGTTCGCGCGGTGGGGGCGGTCGGTCGGCGCCGGGCTGGGCGGGGTGCGGTCGGCGCGCGCGCTGCACCGGCTCGACGCCGCGGTCGGCGAGCTGCGCGGGCTGCTCGGCGACCTGCTCGCACGGCGGCGGCACGACCCCTCCGACGACCTCCTCAGCCACCTCGCCGCGCAGGACGCCGACGTCGAGGAGACGATCAGCCTCGCCGCGCTGCTGCTGCTCGCCGGGTTCGAGACGACGAGCACGCTGCTGGGCAACGCCGTCGCCGCCATGACCGACGCCCGCGAGCCCTGGGCCCGGCTGGCCGCCGACCCGGCGCGCGCCGCCGACGCCGTCGAGGAGAGCCTGCGCTTCGACGCGCCGATCCGGTTCACCGCGCGCACGCCGCACGAGACGGTGTCACTCGGCGAGCGGGACGTCGCGCCGGACACCGTGGTCCTGGCGATGCTCGGGGCGGCCGGGCACGACCCGGCGGTGCACGCCGACCCCGACGTGTTCGACCTCGACCGCCCGACGCGCGGCGAGCACCTCGCGTTCTCTGGGGGCATCCACTACTGCCTCGGTGCGCCGCTGGCCCGGCTCGAGGCGCGCGTCGCGCTGGCGGCGCTGGCCGAGCGGATGCCGACGCTGCACCGCACGAGGGGCGCGGTGCGGCGGCGCTCGCTGCTGCTGCGGAGCTACCTGCGCCTGCCCGTCGCCGCGTGAGCCGGAGTGATCGTGGGGGCTTTCCCGACGTTGAGTGCCAGCGTGGACGCCACGCTGGCACACCCCGTGCGCCGAGCAGCCCACGGCGTGCCGCGCGGGCGAGGATGTGGCGATCCTGGCGGTGGACGCCAGCCATGCCGCATCGCTCGCAGGGAGCCCTACGACGCCGGCGGGTCCGAGAGGTCGGCGCGGAGGGTCGCGAGGGTGCGGGTGAGCAGGCGCGAGACGTGCATCTGCGACACGCCCACGCGCTCGGCGATCTGGGTCTGGGTCATGCCCCCGAAGAACCGCAGCATGACGATCGTGCGCTCGCGCTCGGGCAGCTTGCGCAGGGCCGGCTGCACGGTCTCGCGGTGCTCGACCTGCTCCAGCTCGGCGTCCGCGGACCCCAGCACGTCGGCGAGCCGCCCGGACGACGGGTCGTCGACGAGCATGTCGTCCAGCGAGCTGGAGCGGTACGCGTTGGCGGCCTCGAGCGCCTCGAGGACCTCCTCGCGGCTGCGCTGGAGGTGCTCGGCGAGCTCGCCGGCGGTGGGCGCGCGGTTGAGCTCCTGCGACAGGTGCGGCATCGCCGACCCGATGGCCAGGCGCAGGTCCTTGAGGCGCCGGGGCACACGCGTCGACCACGCCTTGTCCCGGAAGTAGCGCCGGACCTCGCCGGTGATGGTCGGCACCGCGTACGACAGGAAGTCCGAGCCCCGCTCCGGCGAGAAGCGGTCGACGGCGTGGATCAGGCCCACGGTGGCGACCTGCTCGAGGTCCTCCTGCGGCTCGCCGCGCTGGGCGAAGCGTCGCGCGATGTGCCGCGCCAGCGGCAGGTACCCCTCGACGAGCCGGTCGCGCAGCACCTCGCGACGCGGGTCGTCCTGGTCGAGCCCGGCGTGCTCGGTGAGCATCGGGACCAGGTGCTCGTACGAGTCCTCGTTCCGGGAGCCCGACGACCCGCCCGCGCGGCCCGGCAGGGCGCGCGCCGCCTCGCTCACGGGTCGAGCCGTTGCTTGCGCAGGTGGATGCCGAGCCACTCCGGGTCGGCGTCGAGGACCTGGGCGTCGTCGGTGAGCGTGGTGAGCACGCGCCAGCCGAAGGTGTCCTGGCGCAGCGCGGCGTCCCCGGTGACCGGGACCCGGCAGATCACGTCGATCCGCCCGTCGGACATCGCGAACCCGCAGCGGAGCTGCCCGCCCTCGCGGGCCAGCGGCACCAGCGCCGAGCACGCCTCGTCGACCGCCATGCGGAGGTCGGAGACGGCGTCGAGGTCGAAGTCGGCGCGCGCGGCGAGGTCCGCCGCGACGGCGCGCACCGACGGGATCAGCGCGGGGTCGGCGTGCACGCGGACCTCGACGGGCGTCGGGGTCTCGGCCAGTCCGCCCGAGCCGGTGCCCGGATCGGTGGCGGTGGACGAACGATCACGCTGCTGCGGTTCCGGCGTCTGCACGGCTGCTGATCTCCGTTTCGCGGCAGGTGAGGCGGGCGGTGGCGGGGTGTCACCGTATCGGCGCAGGCGGTGCCGACGGCAGGCCCCCGCACCGGTCATCCGGCGAGCGCGGCCTCGACCGAGGGGTAGAGCGCGAACAGGTCGGTCAGCCCCGTGGCCTGCAGCGGCCGGCTCACCGGTCGCGAGTTCGCCACGAGGCGCAGCGCGACGTCCCGGTTGCGGGACTCGTCGAGCGCCTCGACGAGCAGCGCGAGGCCGCTCGACCCGAGGAACTCGACGGACAGCATGTCGAGCACGAGCACCGTGGGCTTGCCCTGGAGCTCCTCGTTCACCTTGGCGCGCAGCGCGGGCGTCGTCAGCATGTCGATCTCGCCGGCCAGCCGGATCACCGACGCGCCGTTCGACCGCTGCACATCGACGCCCAGCGGGTCCTCCGCGGTGAGGTCGTCATCGGTGGCCACGGTCTGGTCCCCCTCCGGTCTGGTCGGGTGCGCTCGGGGCGTGCGCCGAGCACTCCTCGTCGATCCACGGGCAACGTACTTGCCGTGGTGGCGAGCCTACTCGTCACCCCCCGTGGGCACCTGTTCACGGCCCGGACGACCGCCCGGACGATGTCGTGCAGCCCGCCGGCGGGTGGTGACACGCCGAGCATGACGCACCCGACGCTCGATCGTGACCCGCACTGGGCCGTTCAGGGGTGTTTGGCGTCTCGGAGCGCGGGGGATACCGCGCCTGCACCTCCGGTTCCGGGAGAACAGTCCCCCGCCCGGACGCCCTGAATGGGAGGACCGCCATGGCCGACATCCGCCTCCTGCCCGGCCCGATCATCGACGAGTGGGACTGGCAGCTCCACGGGTCGTGCCGCGGGATGGACTCGAGCTTCTTCTTCCACCCGGACGGGGAGCGCGGACCGCGTCGCGAGCACCGCGCCGCCGAGGCCAAGAAGGTGTGTGCGAGCTGCCCGGTGATCGAGCCGTGCCGCCGGCACGCGCTGGCCACCCGCGAGCCCTACGGCGTCTGGGGCGGCCTGACCGAGGACGAGCGCCGCGTCGCGCTGCGCGGTGACCGCCGCGTCGCCACCCCCGAGGCCGGCGCCGTCGTCTACGAAGCCCCCTGACCGACCCTCACAGGTCCCTCACAGGTACTGCCCGCCGCCGCCGTCCCCGCTCGCCGCGGGACGGCCGCGGCCCTGACGCATCTGTTCGAGCTGCCCGCGCGCGGCCATCTGCTGCGCGAGCACGGCGCTCTGGATGCCGTGGAAGAGCCCCTCGAGCCAGCCGAGCAGCTGTGCCTGGGCGATCCGCAGCTCGGCCTGCGAGGGCGTCGCCTCCGAGGTGAACGGCAGCGTGATCCGGTGCAGCTCGTCGCGCAGCTCCGGGGCCAGGCCCTGTTCGAGCTCGCGGATCGAGCGCTCGTGGATGTCGGCCAGCCGTGAGCGTCCCGCCTCGTCGAGCGGCGCCGAGCGGACCTCCTCGACGAGCTTGCCGACCATCCCGGCCACCCGCATGACCGCGCCCGGCGAGGCGACCAGGTCGCCGGTGCCCGCACCCTCCCCCGCACCCGACGCGGCGGCCGCCGCGAGGGCGGACGAGGGACGTTCGTCCTGATCGCTCATGAGCCCATCATGGCGCGCCACGGCCGGCCCGTCAGATCGGCCCGCGACCGGTCCCCCGCCGCTCGTCCACGCCGGGCGACCCGTCGGCGGGGACGCGCATGCCCCTCCGGGGGCGGGGGTACCAGGGTCCGGAGGTGAGTCGTGGACACAAGGATCGAGCTGTCCCTCGAGAACACGGGGGACGGCGAGGGCGACGCGTGGCCGGACCCGAACGGGACCGGACGCGGGGCCCCACCGGTGGTCGTCGCGCTGTCCGGTCCCCTGTCCCTGACCACCGCCCGCCCGCTCGTGGAGCGGCTCTGCCAGGCGATGCGCGGCTACGGCGCCGTGGTCGCCGACCTGTCACGGGTCGAGCTCGTCCACTCCGGGGCGGTGCACGCGTTCCCCGAAGCCGCCGCGCGCGCCGGTGAGTGGCCCGAGGTGCGGCTCGCCCTCGCGGCCCCGGACGCGACGACCGCCGCGCTGCTCGAGAGCTCGCGCGTCACCGAGCGCGTCCCGGTCCACCCCGACGTCGACGCCGCCCTGGCCCACCTCGACGAGCGCCCGGCGCTGGTCCGCGGCTGGTGGCGCTTCGGTGTGGACCCCCGCGCCCCCGGCGACGCCCGGACGAACGTGCGTCGGGTCTGCGGCTACTGGTCGGTCGACGAGGACGCCCGCGAGGCCGCCGAGATCGTCGTCACCGAGCTCGTCACCAACGCCGTCGAGCACGCGGCGAGCCGGTCGGTGGTCGAGGTGGAGCGCCGCGAGCACCGACTGCGCCTGACCGTGCGCGACTTCGACCTCGCGCCCCTGCCCGAGGCGCACCTGCCCGCGCCCACGTCACCGCGGGGGCGTGGCCTGGCCATGGTCGCCGCCGTCACCACGTCCTGGGGCGTCGAGGCCCACCGCGACGGCAAGACCGTGTGGGCGGAGATGACGACGGCCTGAGCCGCCGTCACCCTCGTCACCCCCGGGGCGTCACGCCGCGGCGGCGAGGTCGACGACGCCGCGGTGGTCGAGCAGCTCGAGCACGGCACGCTCGACGTGCAGGCGCATGGCCCGGTCGTCGCCGGGTGCCGAGCGCAGCGCCTCGGCGATGGTCCGGCCCTGCTCGAAGTGCGTCACGATCACCGGGTCGACGTAGGAGCGCTTGCACACCGCGGGGGTGTTGCCCAGCTGCTCCGCGACGGCCTTCATCGTCCGCGTGACGGCGCTCTTCTGCTTGCGCTGCGCCCGTGGCGGGGCGCCGGCGTCGTCGCACTCGCCGGCGAGCGCCACGGCGGCCTGCACGCCCGCGTTCCAGGTGCGCAGGTCCTTGGCGGTGAACTCCTCGCCGATCAGCTCGCGCACCGCGTCGTTGACGTCCTGCGCCGTGACGTCGTGCCACGGCCCGCGGTCGCCGCCGCGCCCGCCGCGTCGGAACGCGAGCAGGTCCTCGCCCCCGCCGCGACGGCGCTTGAGCGAGGTGACGAGGGCGTGCACGTGCTCGTCGTGCAGCGTGATCCGCCGCGGGACGCCCGACTTGGCGGTGTAGCGGAACTCGACGCCACCGTCGCGCCGGGCGATCGCGTGCTCGCGGCGCAGCGTCGCGAGCCCGAAGGACGCGTCGCCGGGCGAGTCGTCGCTGGCGTACTCCTCGTGCCCGACGCGGAAGACGCCGAGGTCGAGCATCCACACCGCACCGGCGAGCACCCGGTCACGGCCGAGGCCACGACCCGCGGTCAGGCGTGCGGCGATCTCGGTGCGGGCGTCGCCGATGACGTGCCCGAGGCGGGCGACGCGGATGAACTTCTCCTGGTTGCGCTGCAGCGTCCACTGCTCGTGGTAGCGGTACTGCCGGCGACCGGCGGCGTCGGTGCCGACGGCCTGGATGTGGCCGAGCGGGTCGGCACAGATCCAGACGTCCTCCCACGCCGGCGGGATGACGATCTTCCGGATGCGGTCCAGGTGGGCGGCGTCGGTCACCGACGCGCCCGACTCGCGGTCGAAGTAGCTCCAGCCCTTGCCGCGACGACGGCGACCGAGACCGGGTCCGTAGGGCTCGACGTGCACCAGATCCACCGGGCGGGCTTACCCGCCGGTCACCCCTCACGAACGCCGGTTTCCGGCGTGAGGCGGATGGCTAACACCGGCCGGTGACCGACTCCCGCCAGGATCTCCTCGGGCCGTGTGGCCCCGTCGACCGCCCCACCCGTGACGCGGTCGACGCGGCCGTCGTCCGGGTCCTCGGCGAGGGCGCCGAGCTCGGCGACGGCCAGCGCGACGCGGTGCTCGGCGCGCTCGTCGACGACTGCCTGGCCGTGCTGCCGCCGGCCGCGGGCAAGACCGCCGTCTACGCCGTCACCGGTCTCGTGCTGGGTGGTCGGACGGTCGTGGTGTCCCCGACGCTGTCGCTGCACCGCGACCAGGTCGCCCACCTCGTCGACGCGGGCCTGCGCGCCGAGGTCCTGAACTCGACGCTCGCGAAGGGCCGGCACGCCGAGGTGCTCGACGCGTTCGAGGCCGGCGACCTCGACGTGCTCGTGACCTCCCCCGAGCAGCTCGCGCGCCCCGACGTGCTCGACGCGCTCGCGGCCGGCGAACCCTCGTTGCTGGCGATCGACGAGGTCCACTGCGTGTGCGACTGGGGCCCGGACTTCCGCCCCGACTACCTCACGCTCGCCGTCGCGCGCCGCCGCCTCGGCCACCCGCGGGTGCTGGGGCTCACGGCGACCGCGTCGGTGCCCGCACGCCAGGAGATCCTCGAGCTGCTCGGCGTGCCCGAGGCGTGCGTCGTCGTGCGCGACCCCGACCGGCCGCACATCCACCTCACGTCGCACCTCGTCCACTCCGAGGAGACGAAGTGGGAGCGGGTGGCCCGCGAGGTCACCGAGCTTTCCGGCGACGGGGCGACCGGCATCGTCTACGTGACGACCCGCGCGCACACCACGCTCGTGCGCGACCGGCTGCGCGACGCCGGCATCGCCGCCGAGGCCTACCACGGCGGGATGAAGAACGCGGAGCGCGCGCGGGTCCAGGACGCCTTCATGGCGGGCGAGGTCCCGGTCGTCGTCGCCACCAGCGCGTTCGGGATGGGCATCGACAAGCCCGACGTGCGGTGGGTCGTGCACGGCGACACGCCGACCTCGATCGACGCCTACCACCAGGAGATCGGACGCGCGGGCCGCGACGGCGAGCCCGCGACCGCGGTGCTGTTCCACCGCCCGCAGGACCTCGCCCGCCCCAAGCTGTTCGCCTCCGGTCGTGACGCGAAGCCGCGGGCGCTGTCGACGGTGCTCACGGCGGTCCGCGCCAACCCGCGCGGGGTCGCGATCGACGAGCTCGCCGACCCGGCGGGGCTGTCGAAGGCCGCCCTCGCGCGGGCGGTGCCCGGGCTCGTCGCCCTCGGCGCGGTGCGCCAGCTCCCCGGCCGCAAGCTCGCCCCCGGTGACGCGCTCGGCGAGGACGACATCGACGGGCTCGCGAAGGAGGCGGCCGCGCTCGTCACGCGCCGGCGGGAGCGCGAGCAGAGCAAGGTCGAACTGGTGCGCCGCTACGCCGAGGCCACGGGGTGCCGGCGGCGCACGCTGCTCGAGACGCTCGGCGCGTCCCGCGACGAGGCGTGCGGCTACTGCGACATGTGCGACGCCGGGCGCGCCGGTGACCCGGGCGACCGCGCGGGGCTGCACGAGAGCGGCGGCCAGGACGGCGACCCGGTGCCCGGAGAGGCCGTCCGCCACGACGAGTGGGGCCGGGGCACGGTGACGACGGTCGCCGAGGACTCGGTCGTCGTGCTCTTCGACGGCGGCGGTTACCGGACGCTGTCGTTGCCGCTCGTGCGGGAGAAGCACCTGCTCCAGCCCGCGTGATCGTCACGTTTCCGGCGGGGCGGCGGAGCCGATCCCGGTGGTGCGCCCACGACGGAAGGTGACCGTGCTCCACGAACCGACCATCCCCACCCTGGCCCCGCCGGCCGCCGCCCCCGACACGCTGCCCGCTCCCCGCCCCTCCTCCATCGAGGAGCCGTCGACTCCGTCGGCGCCCGAGCCGCAGGCGGTGACCATCCGGTCGAGCGGGCGCCAAACGCCGCCGGCCGACCTGCGGGCCCTGGCCCGCCGGGCGCGTCGGGACACCGTGGCGGCCCGGGAGCTCGCGGCCGCGCTGCTGGCCCGCGGGTGGGACACGGGGCGCGCCGCCGCGGCCACCGGTCTGGCCGAGGGCGCCGTCGCCGCGCTCGCCGGGGTGCGCCGTCCGGGCACCGCGGCCGGCGCCGTCGCCGCCGACGTCGCCGCCCGGGCAGCGCGCCGTGCCGCCGGCACCGAGGAGCTGCCGCCCGCGCCGCGGGCCCGCCCCGCGTCCTGACATCCTGCTCCTCCCCCCGCCCCACCGAACCGAGGAGACGCCGGTGCCCGAGCCGGTCGAGCCGGATCTCGCCGAGCTCGCCACCGCCCACGGCGTGGCGGTGCGGTACCGCGACGCGGACGAGCAGGAGGTCGAGCTCGACCGCGGCGTCGTCCTCGACGTCCTCGCGGCGCTCGACGTCGACGCCCGCACGCCGGAGGCGCTGGGCGCGGCCCTGCAGCGCCTGCGCTCGGTGGACCCCGACGCGCTGCCGGCGACGCTGGTCGTCGACGTCGGGACGACGCGACCGCTGCCGGCGTCGGGCACGGTGACGCTGGAGGACGGCACGCGGCGGTCGGTCGACGAGGTGCCCGACGACCTGCCCGTCGGCTACCACCGTCTCGCGTGCGGCGACCAGGACGTCGCGCTGATCGTCGCACCGCCCGCGCTGGACCCGCCGCCGCCGACGTGGGGGTGGATGGTGCAGCTCTACGCGCTGCGCTCGGCGCAGTCGTGGGGGTGCGGGGACTACGGGGACCTCGCGACGCTGCTGGCGCGGACCGCGTCGGAGCAGGGCGCGGGAGCGCTGCTGGTCAACCCGCTGCACGCGCTGGCGCTGGCCCCGGAGGTCGAGGCGTCGCCGTACTCGCCGTCGAGCCGGCGCTTCCTGCACCCGCTGTACGTGCGGGTGGCGGAGACGGCCGCGTACGCCGCGGCGCCGTCGTCGGTGCGCGCCGACGTGGACGCGCTGCGGCCGCCGACGGGCGACCTCGTTGACCACGACGCGGTGTGGGCGGCCAAGCGCGCGGCGCTGGAGCTGCTGCGGCCGTACGACACCGCGGCGCCGGCCGACGTCGACGCGCTCGACGAGGAGCTGCGCGACGTCGCCACCTGGTACGCGCTGGCCGAGCGCCACGGCAGCGACCTGCACGCGTGGCCGGCGGGGTTGCGGCACGTGGGGGACGTCGAGGTCGATGCCGCGCGGCGGGAGCTCGCCGACCGCGTGCTGTTCCACGCCTGGTGCCTGCAGCTGGCCGACACGCAGCTGGCGGCGGCGCACGAGGCGACGGCCGGCATGGCCGTCGGGCTGATCGCCGACCTGGCCGTCGGGTGCTCGGCCGGGGGTGCCGACGCGTGGACGCTGGCGGACGCGCTCGCGCCCGGGGTGACCATCGGCGCGCCGCCCGACGACTTCAACCAGCAGGGCCAGGACTGGGCGCTCCCGCCGTGGCGCCCGGACGCGCTCGCGGCGTCGGGGTACGCGCCGCTGCGCTCGATGATCCGCGGGGTGCTGCGCCACGCCGACGGCCTGCGCGTCGACCACGTCGCGGGGCTGTGGCGGCTGTGGTGGATCCCGCCGGGGCGCGGGGCACGCGAGGGCGCCTACGTGCACTACGACGCGCGGGCGATGCTCGCGGTGGTGGCGATCGAGGCGTCGCGGGCGGGGGCGGTGGTGGTCGGCGAGGACCTGGGCACGGTCGAGCCGGAGGTCACCGAGGGGCTCACCGAGCACGGGGCGCTGGGCTGCGCCGTGCTGTGGTTCCAGCGGGACCCCGACGGCGAGCTGCTGCCGCCCCGGCGCTGGCACCCCGACACGCTCGCGAGCGTCTCCACCCACGACCTGCCCACCGCGGCGGGGTTCCTGGCCGACGAGCACGTCCGCGCCCGCGCCGAGGCCGGGGTGCTCTCGGACCTCTCGGCGGCGCGGGCGGACGCGGCGCGCGACCGGGAGGAGCTGCTCGGGCTGCTGCAGGCCGAGGGGTTCGGGGTGTCCGCGTCGTCGGACGCCGACGAGATCGTGCTGGCGATGCACCAGCTGCTCTCGACCGCCCGCTCGCGGATCGTGCTCGCGGCCTTCACCGACGTCCTCGGCGACGTCCGCCAACCCAACCTCCCCGGCACCGTCGACGCCTACCCGAACTGGCGCATCCCCCTCTCCGCCTCCCTCGAGGACCTCCTCACCGACCCCCGCGTCCGCGCCGTGGCCCAGGCGCTCCGCGCACGTGCGTGATCTTCTGAGCTATAGCTCAGAAGATCACGCACGCAAGGCAGATGGATCCGCTGGCGGACCGTCTGCGTCGAACCCGACATGGACGAGTTCGACGCCTGGGCGCAGCTCCGGGCTCACCAGCACGATGTGGTCACCCGGGCCCAACTGCTGGCGCAAGGGTTCACCGACGGAGGAATTCGGGCGCAGGTCGATGCCGGGCGGTGGCAGCGCCTCCACGAGGGCGTGTACGCACTCTTCTCCGGCCCGGCGGGTCAGGAGGCACTCCGCGTCGCCGCACTCCTCGCCCGTCGCGGCGTCGCTCTCCTGAGCCACGAGACGGCCGCGGAGATCCACGGCTTCGTCCGGCACGACCCCGAACGCCCGATCCACGTGACCGTTCCCTACGGGACGTCGGCGTTGCGTTCGGACGGGCTCGCGGTCCATCGCTCACGAGCCTTCGCCCACCTCGCGCTCCCCGGCTCCGCCCCGCCGCGCGTCACGCCGGCACACACGGTGCTCGACCTCGCGGTCGCTGCGCCCAGTGCGCCCGAGGCGATGCGGCGGGCTCACCAGCACGCGCTGGACGGCGGCGTACACCCCCTCGCCCTCGAGCGGGCCGTGGAACTCCGCCGCCCCGCGCGCTACCGACGTGCCATCGCGGATGCCGTCGCCCTCCTCCGCGACGGAGTCCTGTCGGCGCTGGAGTACCGCTACCTCGTCGACGTCGAACAGGCCCACGGGCTCCCGGTCGGGCATCGGCAGGATCCCGTCCTCGTCGACGGTGTTCGACGCTACGAGGACGTGACCTACGACCTGCCCGGCGGTCGGGCCATCGTCCGTCTCGACGGGTTCGGGCACCACCGCGACAGCGCGACGGCTCTCGTCGACCGGCGGCGATCGGCCACCGCCGTGCTCGCAGGGACGCCGTCGATCCCGTACGGCTGGACCGAGGTCACGACATCGCCGTGCCGGACGGCGTCGGAGATCGAGGCACTCATCCGGCCTCTTGGCTGGCCGGGGACGTTGCGTCGGTGTTCTCGTCCTACGTGCGTGATCTTCTGAGCCATAGCTCAGAAGATCACGCACGTAGGGCGTCGACGGCGGAGATGCCGCGGTCGGGGAGGGCGGTGGGGGACTCCTGGTGGTAGGCGCCCCCGGGCAGGATGCCGGCGGCGCCGCGGTGTGCCATGACCCGCTGCTGGGAGTACACGTCCTCCCCGTGCGCGTCGGTCGGCACGTCGCGCCAGAACTCGAACCCCCCGGCCTCGACCAGCGCCGCGCGGTCGAACAGCACGCACCCCGCCACCCAGGCCACCTTGTACGGCACGTAGCGCTCGGGCGAGGGCACCGGCGACCCCGGCCCGTCGAGCCCCAGCGACTCGGCCAGGTGCAGGCCGTTCGCCGCGTTGTGCAGGCGCCAGCGCTCCCAGCCCGGGCCGTCCTTGACCAGCGTCTCCGGCTCCACCGGCCCCGACCACGGCTCGAACGACGTCACCTCGCCCGGCCGCCGGTCGTCGGCGTGCCCGAGCGCCTGCATCGCCGCGCCCACCATCCCGCACCGCAGTTCGCCGAGCGCCCGGTGCAGGCGCGCCAGGGCGCCCGGCTCGAGCCACACGTCGTCGTCGAGGTAGAGCACCGCCGGCGCCACCGCGCACGAGAGCAGGAACGCGCGCTGCTCGGCCATCCCCCGCCGCGGCAGGTGACGATGCAGATCCACGGGGACGCCGCGCCGGCGCAGCCAGCGGATCACCGTCCACGCGGGCGAGGTGTCCCAGGAGGGCGCGTCGTCGGACTGGTCGGAGATCACCAGCCGGTACGACACCCCGGTCTGCGCCGCCAGGCCCGCGAGCGTCGTCGCGAGCTCGATCGGCCGGTCCTTCGTGGGGACGAGGACGTCGACGTCGGTCACCGCGCCGACCCCCGGATGCGGTCGACGATCGCGGTGGTCGAGCGGTCGGGCAGGTAGTCGAGGATGACCGTGTGCCCGCCGTAGGCGCGCACCGTCTCGGCCTCGCGCAGCATCTCCGGGGTGTAATCGCCGCCCTTGGCGTACACGTCGGGGCGCAGCAGCTCGAGCAGCTCGACCGGGGTGTCGGCGTCGAACGTCGTGACGTGGTCGACGCAGCTCAGCGCGCCGATCACCGCCGCGCGGTCCGCGAGCGGGTTCACGGGGCGCTCGGGACCCTTGAGCCGGGCCACCGAGTCGTCGGAGTTCAGCGCCACGACCAGCACGTCGCCCAGGCGCTTGGCCTGGTTGAGCGAGGCGATGTGCCCGCGGTGCACGACGTCGAAGCAGCCGTTGGTGAACACCACCCGCCGGCCCATGACCCGCTGCTCGTCGACGAGCGCGGCCAGCGACGCCGCGTCGAGCAGCGGGCCCTCGGCGGCGGCCACGCGCTCGGCGAGCTCGCCGGTCGCGCACACCGAGGTCCCGGGCCGGCCCACGACGACGTCGGCGGCGGCCTGGGCCAGCTCGACCGCCGTGGCGGCCGGGGTGCCCGCGGCGAGCGCGAGGGACAGGGCGGCGGTGAACGTGTCGCCGGCCCCGCAGGTGTGGCTCTCGGGCGCCGGGCGGGCGAAGGTGCGGTGCGTCGGCGCCTGCTCGTCGGGCAGCAGCAGCGCGCCGTCGCGGTCGAGGGTGACGACGACCGCGCCCGCCCCCGACCGCGCCCGCAGCTCGGGGCCCGCGGCCTCGGCGGCGGCCACGCGGTCGGGCCCGCCCAGCTCGCGGCCCAGGAGCCACCCCGCCTCCCCCGCGTTCGGGGTGACGACGTCGGGCCGCGCGGGCGCCCAGCGGCCCGGGTCGTGCGCGTCGACCACGAGTCGCCAGTCGCGCCCGGCGTGCAGCGACCCGACCAGCGCGACCGTCGACTCGTCGAGCACCCCGCCGCCGTAGTCACAGACGACGACGGCGTCGGCGCCCTCGACGGCGGCGCGCAGCGCGGCGTGCACCGTCTCGCGCACGCCGGCGTCCAGCGGGGTGCGCGGCGTGGTGTCGAAGCGCGCGACGAGCGCGTCGTCGGCGAGCACGCGGCGCTTGGCCGCGGTGGGGCGCGTCGGGTCGGTGACGACGCCGTCGGTGCCGACGCCGTAACCGGTGAGCAGCTCGCGCACGGTCGCGGCGTCCGCGTCGTCGCCGAGCACCGAGACGAACTCGGTGCGCGCGCCGAGCGCGGCGAGGTTGGCCGCGGTGTTGGCGGCGGCGCCGGGCGAGCCGCGGGTGTGGTCGACCTCGACGACCGGCACCGGCGCCTCGCGCGACAGGCGCGTCGACGGGCCGGTCAGCCACTGGTCGAGCACCGCGTCGCCGAGCACGACCACCCGCGGGGCGGCGGCGGCCAGCCGCGCGGGGAGGTCCGCCGCGAGCGGCGCGTCGTCGAGCGGGGGGACGACGACGGTGTCGCGACGACCGGTGTCGCGACGGTCGATCTCGGGGGCGGCCATCAGCGATCCGTCCTTCCGGGGGAACACCTACGGGTGCGTTCGGCGGGGTGCGTACCCGCCGGTCGGCGCGGCACCGGTGGCGTGGGTACTGTCGTCCCCCGCCCCGTCACGCGCCTCCGGGAGTGCCGATGGCCCAGGACCCCCCGACCGATCCCGCGCTCGAGACCCAGGGCGCCACGGACACCACCGACGTCACCACCCGCTTCCTGACCCCGGCCGTGGCCGTGGTCCGCCCCGTCGGCGACATCGACACCGCGACGGCCGGGCCGCTGCGCAGCACGATCCAGGAGCAGGTCGCCGCAGGCGCCCAGCACGTCGTGCTGGACCTCTCGGGCGTCGACTTCATGGGCTCGGCCGGGCTGGCCCTGCTCATCGCCGAGCGCGAGGCGGCGATCGCCCGCGAGGGCGAGCTGCGCCTGGCCGGCGTGCCACGGACGGCGGGTCGGGCGCTGAGCCTCACCGGGCTCACCGAGCTGTTCGACACCTACCCGGATCCGGACGCGGCTGCCGCCGACCTGCGCTGACGGGTCGGTCACGGGGGCTCCGGTCACGGGTACGAGCCCTCTTCCGACGACGTGACGACGAGCTCGCGCACCTCGCTGCCCGCCGGGCGGGTGAGGGCGTAGAGCACGGCGTCGGCGGTCTGGGCGGGGTCGTTGAGCTTGGCGTCGGCGCCCGGCTTGTACTGGTCGGGGCGGTCGTCGAAGAAGTGGGTCCACATGCCGCCGGGGATCAGCAGCGTGACCCCGACGCGGCCGGCGGTCTCGGCGGCCAGGGCGCGGGTGAAGCCGACGACGCCGAACTTCGAGGCGCAGTAGGCGGTGGCGTCGGAGACGGCCTTGACGCCGAGCGTCGAGGACACCGTGACGACCTTGCCGCGCCGCGACTCCAGCTCGGGCAGCGCGGCGCGCACGACGGCGGCGGTACCGAGCAGGTTGACCGCGATGACGCGCTCCCACTCGGCGGCGTCGACGTCGACGAGCCGGCCGCAGCGATCGATACCGGCGGCGGTGACGACGGCGTCGAGGCCGCCGACCTGCTCGCTGGCGCGGCCCACGGCGGTCTCGGCGGCGCGGGTGTCGGACAGGTCGACCTCGACGAAGGCGTGCCCGGCGTCGGGCGCCTTGACGTCGAGCACGACGGGCGTCCCGCCGGCGGCGACGACGGCCTCGCACACGGCGGCGCCGAGGCCGGACGATCCGCCGGTGACGAGCACGTGGCCCGGGCCCCGGCGCTGCGTGTCGGCGGCGCGGGTGGCCTCGGGGTCGGCGGCGGGGACGGGGGACGCGGCGGCGCTGGTCATGGGGTTCCTCCCGAGGGGACGGCGTCAGGGGTCTCGTTCTCGAGGCGCGCCAGCAGGCGGGTCGACGAGCGGCCGGCGTGGTACGGCACGGCCACGACCTCGCCGCCCCAGCTGCGCACCAGCGGGGTCTCGAGCAGTTCGTCGGTGGCGTAGTCGCCGCCCTTGACCCAGACGTCGGGACGCAGGCGGTCGAGGACGGCGCGCGGGTCGTCCTCGTCGAACACCTCGACGGCGTCGACGGCGGCGAGCGCGGCGAGCATCTCGGCGCGGTCGGCCTCGGTGACCACGGGCCGGTCGGGGCCCTTGAGGCGGCGCACCGAGGCGTCGGAGTTCAGGCAGACGACGAGGACGCCGTCCTCGCCGGCGAGCCGTCGTGCCGCCGCCAGGGTCCGGGCGTGCCCGGCGTGCAGGAGGTCGAAACACCCGCCGGTGGCGACGACGGTGGCGCCGCGGGCCCGGGCATCGGCGACGACGTCGGTGGTCGCCGGCTCGTGCGGGCTCTCGGGCTTCTCGGGCTCGGCGTCGTCCAGCGCGGCCGCGCCACCGGCGGCGACGAACGCGGCGGCCGCGGCGACGGCCGTGCGCACGGCGTCGTCGACGGCGGACCCGTCGGCGAGGGCGACGGCCACGCTCGCGGCGAACCGGTCGCCGGCGCCGCAGGGGTCGCCGCCGCGCGCGAGGGTCGCGGGCGTGACGGACGTGCCGGTGGCCCCGCGCAGCACGGCGCCGTCGCGGCCGGCGGTCACCGCGACCGCGTCGACGCCCCACTGCGCGCGCAGGGCCTCGCCGAGCGCGGCGGGCTCGTGCGGGAACCCATGTGCGTGATCTTCTGAGCTATAGCTCAGAAGATCACGCACATAGCCGCGAGCCTCCGACAGGTTCGGCGTCACGAGGGTGGCGCCGGGGACGGGCGGGGCGCCATGGGGGTGCGGGTCCCAGACGACCGGGACGCGCCCGGCCGCCTCGGTGAGCGCCGCGCGGACGGCGGGGTCGGCGGTGATGCCGCGCCCGTAGTCGGACACGAGGACCACGCCGGCGCCGGCGATCGCGTCGAGCAGCTCCCGGCTCGCCGCGCACGGCTCCAGGCCGCCCTCGTCGAGGCGCAGCAGCACCCGGTCGTCGGCCAGCATGCGGGTCTTGGTCGGCGTGGTGCCGCCGGTCTCGACGGCGATCACGTCGACGCCGGCCAGCAGCTCACGCATCGCGTCGGCGTCGGACCCCAGCACCGTCGCCAGGCGCACCGGGCGCCGGGTGCTGCGCGCGGCGAGCAGCGCCGTCAGGCCCGCGCCGCCGGGGCGCTCGCGACGCTGCGCGGCGGCGAGCACCGGCGCCGGCGCGTCGGGGCAGAGCCGCTCGACGGCGCCGAAGACGTCGACGTCGCGCAGGCAGTCGCCGACCACCACGATCGAGGAACGCGTCCGGGGGCTCACGGCACGAGCTCCTCGGCGGCCCGCGACGACGGCGCCGACGCCCGCCCGGCGAGCGCGCGGTCGACCATCTCGCAGATGAGGTGCACGGTCACCAGGTGCGCCTCCTGCACCGACGGGGTCTCCCCCGGCAGGCACAGCGCCTCGCTGGCGGCGTCGGCGAGCGGGTTCGGGCCGGGTCCGGTCAGCGCCCACACGGTGAGCCCGAGGGATCGGCCCGCCTCCGCGGCGGCGACGAGGTTCGGGCTGCGCCCGCTCGTCGAGAGCAGCACGAGCACGTCCCCGGGACGCCCGTGTGCGCGGACCTGGCGGGCGAAGACCTCGTCGTAGCCGTAGTCGTTGCCCAGCGCCGTGATCGTCGAGGTGTCGGCGTGCAGCGCGATCGCCGACAGCGGCTCGCGCTCCCCGCGGTAGCGCCCGACGAGCTCGGCGGTGAGGTGCTGCGCCTCGGCCGCGCTGCCGCCGTTGCCCGCGGCGAGCAGCCGCGAGCCGTGGCGCAGGCGGGTGGCGAGCTCGGTGCCCCAGCGCTCGATGCGCCGCGACTCGCCGGCGAGCCCGTCGAGCGTGGCGGCCAGCCCGCCGAGGTGGCGGCGCACGATCCCGTCACCGGTCATGCCGGGCTCCCCGTGGTCAGGGCGCCGACGGCGTCGACGGCACCGGCGATCACCTCGCCGTACACGTGTTCGTGCGCGGCGGCGACGCGGTCCCAGCCGTACTCGGCCTCCGCGCGGCGGCGCCCGGCCCGTCCGAGGGCGCGGGCGCGACGCGGGGCGCCACGCAGGCGATCCAGGGCCGCGGCCACGGCCGCCGGGTCACCGGCGGGCACGTGGTGGCCGGTGACGCCGTCGACGACGGTGTCGGCGAGCCCGCCGACCGCCGCCGCCACGACCGGGCGGGCGCACGCCATCGCCTCGAGCGGGACCAGGCCGAACGGCTCGTAGGCGGGCACGCAGGCCACGGCGTCGGCGGAGCGGTACAGGGCGGGCAGCGCGTCCTGGCCGACGGCGCCGAGGAAGTGCACGCGGTCGGCGACGCCGAGCTCGCGGGCCAGCCGGCGCAGCCGCGCGACCTCCGGGTCGTCGTCGAGGCCCTCGGCGCGCGGCCCGCCGGCGACGACGAGCTCGGCGTCGTCGGGCAGGGCCGCGAGGGCGGCGACGACGGTGTCGACGCCCTTGCGCGGCACGAGGCGGCTCACGGTGAGCACGCGGAAGGCGCGGCCACGGGGAGCGGTGTCCCCCGCCGCCGTGAAGTGGGAGACGTCGACACCGCACGGCACCACGGTCACCTGGTCGACCGGCACCCCGAGCGCGACGAGCTCGTCGACCTCCTCGCGGCAGGTCGCGAGCACGCGGTCCACCTAGGCGCCCAGGTCGCTCTCGACCGCGACGCGGCGGGCGGGGCTGGTGTCCTCGGCGCCCTGGTGACGGCGCTTGACCGACCCGAGGGCGTGGAACGTCTGCACGACCGGCACCCCGAGCGCGCGGGCGGCCGGCAGCGCGGCCATCCCGGACATCCAGAAGTGGGCGTGCACGACGTCGGGACGCTCGTCCCGCCAGCAGGCGGCGAGCTCGGCGGAGAACGCGTCCATGTGCTCGACGAGCTCGTCCTTGGGCACCTCGACGGGCGGACCGGCGTCGACGTGGTCGACGGTGACGCGCGCGGCGAGCGCGACCCGCCGCGGCGTGCGGCGGTCGGTGCGGCGGGTGTGGACGACCACCTCGTGGCCGGCGTCGGCCAGCGCCAGCGCCAGCGCACGCACGGCGACGTTCTGGCCGCCGGCGTCGACGCCGCCGAGCCCGTCCGACGCCGCCAGCGGGCTGGCGTGCTCGGAGACCATCGCGATCCGCATGCGCACTCCTCCCTCGGCCCGTGCGAGGGCCGGGTCATCGTTCGGGGGCGGCGCGGCGGGCGCGCCACGGGACGGCGGGGACGCGGACCGGCACGTGGCTGGACCGGTCCCGCACCCCGGGGGTGGTCAGACCGCGGGTGCCAACCGGCGGGGCTCCCGGGCGCGCTCCGCCGCGTCGCCCTCGATCAGCTCGTCGAGCAGGAGATCCCAGTCGGCGAGGAAGCGGTCCACCCCGTGGCGGGCCAGCGCCGAGGCCCGGGCGGTGGCGCCCGCCGCGCGGGCGAGCTCCGGATCGTCGCGGTAGGTGCGCAGGCCCTCGCGGAGGACCCGCAGGTCGGTGGCCACCACGCCCGCCCCGGCCGGGACGTCGACCGCGGCCTCGGTGGTCGCGAGCGCGACCACCGGCATCCCGAGCATCATCGCCTCGATCAGCGACAGCCCCAGCGAGGTCCAGCGCACCGGGTGGAGGTACACGCGGTGGCGCGCCATCTCGGTGTGCAGCCGGTCCTGGGGCAGGTCGCCCCCGATCGCGATGCCGGGGTGGCGGACGGCCTCGCCGAGGCGCTCGCTGCCGATCCCGTAGACGTCGAGACCGACGGTGTCGGCGAAGCCCGCGAGCAGGTCGGTGCCGGTCACGCGGTTCCGGCGCACCGGCTCGTTGACGACGACCGCCGCGCGGTCCAGCTCGCCGGTGTAGCGGTCGCCCGGGTCGAGCACGCCGTGCTCGACGACGCGGACCGGCGCCCGCCCGGTGTCCCACATCAGCACGTTGAAGTGCGTCACGTGCACGACGGGGATGTCGTCGCGGTCGGCCATCGGGTGGCGCGACGTGGGGACGTCACCCTTCGGCGTGTTGTGCTCCACGAACACCGCAGGCAGGTCGACGCCGGGTCGCCGCCCCGTCCAGCGCTCGGTGAGCTCGATCTCCTCGGGGCGCTGGAGCACGACGGCGTCGATGGCCTCGGCGCGCTCGCGCAGCTGCTCCGGGGTGGCCTCCTCGGCCCGTGCCGGCCAGTCCCAGGCCGCCGGCCGTCCCCCGCCCCAGGGCCCGCGCTCCGGCAGCACCGGCAGCAGGCACGTGTGCCGCCCCTGGACGAACGCGGTGGTCCAGGAGCCGTGGACGTGCCAGTGCAGGACGGTGCGCGCCGGCGTCCGGGCTGGTTCCGGGACCGACGCCGGGGACGGCGCGGGGTCGGACGGGTAGGTCACCGGCGAGGTATTGGTTCCGCGTCGAACCCATAAACTCCGCCCACCGAACTACTACTCTCCGTACACGACCGTGGTGACGGCCTTGACGACGTCGTCGCCGCGCACCCCGTCCAGACAAGGGTGACCAGGCACGGGGCAGGTCCGCGCGCGTGTTCCACGACACGGCGCGTCCTGGTCGCCGAGCAGAATCCGTGGCACTCCGTAAGGAGCCCACCGTTCCGGCGGCACCACGGGGGCGAACAGGGAGATCACCGGCACACCCACGGCGGCGGCCAGGTGCGCCGGGCCGGTGTTGCCCACCACGACCGCCCGCGCCCGGGCCAGGACGGCGGCGAGCGTGCCGAAGCCGGTGCGCCCGCCGAGATCGACACCGGCGCGGCCGGCCACCTCCGCGGTCAGCGCCGTCTCCCCCGGCGCGCCGGTGACGACGACCCGGTGGCCGGCCGCGGTGAGCGCGGCGACGCCCTCCGCGGCCCGGTGCGGCGACCACGCCCGCGCGGGCACGGACGCGCCGGGGTGCAGCACGACGTAGTCGCCGTCGACCTCGTGCGCGGCGAGGAGGTCGGCGGCCTCCCGGCGCGCGGCGTCGTCGACGGTGACGGCGAGGCGCCCGTCGTCACCCGGGGGCAGCGCGTAGCCGGCACGCTCGGCGATCGCCAGGGCGCGCTCGGCCTCGGGGAGGTCGTCGGGGAGATCGACGGTCGGGTCGAGGGCCGGGTCGCCGGGGCGCAGGCGGACGTCGAGGAGGCTGCCCGGGTAGTCGACCGACGCCGCGGTGATGCGCGGGACGCCGGCGAGGCGCAGCACGAGCGCGGTCGGCAGCGGCGACTGGTGGAACGAGGTCAGCACCACCGCCTCGTCGACGCGCAGGGCGGCCAGGGCGTCGACGACCTCCCCGGTGCCCTCCCGCGTCACCGGCTGCGGCTCGCCGTCCACCCACGGGCAGCGCCACACCGCGACGGCGTCGACGCCCGGCAGCAGCCCCGCCGCCTGCCGCCCGCGGGGCCCGACGAGCGCGACCACCTCGTCCGCGCCGGCGGCCACCGCGCGGATCGCCGGCCCGGACAGCAGCACGTCGCCGTCGCTGTCGAGGCGAACGACGAGCACCCGCGTCACGAGTCGAACCCCAGGAGCGCCACGGCGCCGAGCAGGTCGTCGGCGAGGATGCCGCGCGCCCCGGCGGCGTCGACCTCCTCGGGGCGGGTGGCCGCGGTCGGCACGAGCACCGCCCGCGCGCCGGCCGCGTCGGCCGCGCCGACGTCGGCGGCGATGTCCCCGACCACCGCGACCTCGCCCGGCGCGACCCCCAGCGCCGCCGCGGCGGCGAGCACCATGCCGGGCGCGGGCTTGCGGCACCCGCACCCGTCGTCGGCGCCGTGCGGACACCAGCGCCAGTCGGCGAACGGGCCCAGCAGCTCCCCCACCCGGGTGTTCACGGCCGCCACCTGCGCGGGGTCCAGGAGGCCGCGCGCGACCCCCGACTGGTTGCTCACGACCCCCACCGGCACGCCGGCCGCGCGGAGGCGCGCGAGGGCCGCGGCGGCGGTCGGCACCGGCACCACGAGATCCGGATCGCCGTTGTAGGGGACGTCGACGACGAGGGTGCCGTCGCGGTCGAAGAGCACCGCGCGGGGACGGGTCACGGCGCGGCAGCACACCACGACGGCGGGCGGCGCGCACGTCACCCCGGCGGGCTCCGGCGCGTCGAGGGCTCGGTTTGTGGGGTGGGGGCCCGGGTACACGCCGGGAGACCGGAGCCTCGCCGGTCTGTCCGCCGCCCGCGCGGGCGTGACCGACCAGGAGGACCTGCGTTGATCAGCCCCCAGCCACCCGAACACCGGGGCATGGGTGCGCCGCGTGACGTCGAAGTGCGCGTGCTGCCCGTGCCGGAGGCGCTGGTCACCGTGCGCACCGTCGCCGGCGACCTCGCCGCACGTGCCGAGTTCACCCTCGACGTGGTGGACGACCTGCGTCTGGCCGTCGACGAGGCGTGCACCTCCCTCGCCGCGCTCGCGCGGCCCGACACCAAGCTCACCGTCACGTTCGCCGTCGAGGACGAGCGGATCGTGCTGACCGCGTCGGTCTCCACCACCGGGCCGACGACCCTGGCGACCGACACGTTCGCGTGGCGCGTGCTCACCGTCCTCGCCGACGACGTGCGCGTGCTCGCCGAGGCGCCGTCGGTGCCGGGCGAGCCACACCGTCTCGCGCTGCGCGTGATCGTCGAGCGCCGCCGCGACGTCCCCCTCGCCGACGTCCTGCCCGACACCGGGACCGCCGACGACACCGCCCCCGCGGCCACCGTCTCCCGGCTCCCCGAGCCGCCGCGGGGCGCGGGCCCGTGAGGAGCCCCGCCGCCGGCGCGCAGGCCGGAGCCACCGCCCCCGATCCCACGGATGTGAGCTCGATCGACGTCATGACCGACACCGCCGGCGCGACCGGTACCCAGGCCGCCGACGACGACGCGACCACGGCGCCGCGCCCCGAGCCGCGGGACACGGGGACCGAGGAGCGCACCGACGGCCGCCAGGACGGTCGGAACTCCGACCGCAAGGGCTCGCGCGGCGAGTACGACCACCTCATGCCGAAGCTCGCCGAGCACGCGTCGCTGGAACAGGGCTCGCCCGAGCGGCTGCGGCTGCGCGACGAGCTCGTGCGCGGGCACCTGCCGGTCGCCCAGCACATCGCGCGCCGGTTCTCCCGCCGCGGCGAGCCGGAGGAGGACCTCGAGCAGGTCGCCACGCTCGGCCTCATCAACGCCGTCGACCGGTACGACCCGGCCCGCGGCACCGACTTCCTGTCCTACGCCGTGCCGACGATCACCGGGGAGGTGCGCCGGCACTTCCGGGACCAGGCCTGGTCGATGCGCGTCCCGCGCCGGCTCAAGGACCTCAACGTCACGCTGAGCTCGGCGATGTCGCAGATGTCGCAGACGCTGGGCCGCGCCCCCAACGCCGCCGAGCTCGCCGAGCACCTCGGCATCGGCAAGGAGGAGGTGCTCGAGGCCCTCGAGGCGTCGAACGCCTACCGCAGCGGCTCGCTCGACGAGATGCTCGTCGACGACCCGGACTCGGGCACGGTCTCCGACCTGCTCGGCGAGGCCGACGCGGCGCTCGAGCAGGTCGAGTACCAGCAGTCGCTGGCCCCGCTGCTCGAGAAGCTCCCGCAGCGCGAGCGCACGATCATCATGCTGCGGTTCTTCAAGAACATGACGCAGTCGCAGATCGCCGAGCGCGTCGGGATCTCGCAGATGCACGTCTCCCGCCTGCTCGCCAAGACCCTCGCCCAGCTGCGCGACGGCCTCGGCGACGCGCGCTAGGGACGTGCCTCCCACCGCCGTCGTCCTGCGCGACCTCGGCCTGGGCGACCTGCTCGTCGCCGTGCCCGCGCTGCGCCTGCTGCGCCGCGCCCTGCCCGCCCACGAGATCGTCCTCGTCGCCCCCGACGCCCTCGCCTCCCTCGTGGCACGGCTGCCGGAGGTGGACACCCACGTGCGTGATCTTCTGAGCTATAGCTCAGAAGATCACGCACGTACGGACGTGGCGGTCAACCTGCACGGCAAGGGGCCGGAGAGCCACGCGCGGCTGGACGCCCTGGCGCCGCGACGGCGGATCGGGCACGCGGCGCCCGGCTGGGACGGGCCGGCGTGGACCGACGACCCCGCCCGCCCCGAGCGCCGCCGCTGGTGCGACCTGCTCGCCGCCACCGGCCTCGTCGCCCCCGACGACGCCCGCGCCGGCGCCGACGACCTGACGCTCCCCGGCCGGCGCGCCGTCCCCGGCGGGCCGGTCGTCGTGCACCCCGGCGCCGCGTTCGGGTCGAAGCGCTGGCCACCCGAGCGGTTTGCGGCGTGCGCGGCGGCGCTCGCCGCCCAGGGCCACGCGGTCGTCGTCACCGGCGGCCCCGGCGAGCGCGCGCTCACCGCCGAGGTCGTCGCCCGCGCGGGCCTGCCCGACGACGCCGACCTCGGCGGGCGCACCGACCTCACCGGCCTGCTCGACCTCGTCGCCGCCGCGTCCCTGGTGCTCGCCGGCGACACCGGCATCAGCCACGTCGCCACGGCGTTCGGCACGCCCTCGGTGACCCTGTTCGGCCCCGTCCTGCCGACGCAGTGGGGGCCGCCGCCCGGGGGGCCGCACGTCGTCCTCGGCGACGACGCCGCGCGCCGCGGCGAGCGCTTCGCCGACGACCCCGACCCCGCGCTCCTCGCCGTCACCCCGGCCGACGTGCTCGCCGCGATACCGGCCGCCGCCGTCCCCGCCTAACCTCGCCCCCGTGAGACTGCGCTACGAGCTCCTGGGCTGTGCGCTGCACGGGCACGCGCTCGTCGGCACGGACGCGGCCGCGGTGCGCGCGCAGGACGCGCTGCTCGTGCGCGAGGACGCCGACGGCCTGCGCTGGCACCGCTGCCTGCGCTGCGACGGATGGGAGCCCCGCGCGGCCCCGACCGCACCGGCGCGGGACACCGTGCCCGGTCCCGACGAGGTCGAGGTCCCGCTGCGCGGGCGCCCGCTGCGCGACCGGTTCGTGCTGCGCCTCATCGCCCTGGACCGCGCGGTGCACGTCGTGGCCCTCTCCCTGCTCGGAACCGCGGTGCTCCTGTTCGCCACCTACCGCGAGGCGTGGGGCCCGACCGCCGGGCAGATCGTCGGCATCCTGCAGGCCGGGATCGGCGGGCCGGTCGGCCACGGCGGACCGACCCTGCTCGTCGAGGTCGAGCGCGCGTTCGACGTCCCGGCCGCCACGCTGTACGGGCTCGCCGCCGTCCTGCTCGCCTACGCGGTGCTCGAGGCCGTCGAGGCCGTCGGGCTCTGGTACGCGCGCCGGTGGGCGGAGTACCTGACGTTCGTCGCCACCACGGTCCTGCTGGTGCCCGAGGTCTGGGAGCTCACGCACGGGCCGACCCCGCTGAAGATCCTCGCGCTGGTCGTCAACCTCACCGTCGTCGCCTACCTCCTCGTCGCCAAGCGGCTGTTCGGGCTGCGGGGCGGCGGGCGGGCCGAGGAGGCCGAGCGGGCGCACGACACGGGGTGGCCCGCGGTCGAGCGCGCCGGTCCGGGTACCGAACGGCTGACCGCGAGCTGACCACTCGTCATGTCGCCGACGGCAACGACCGATCGGCCCCCGAGCGGTGCCCTCCCGCCCCCGCGTGTGAGGTCCGCGTGACCGGTTGTGCACCCGGGCGGCGGGGTAAGCCAGGGCAGTGCCGCGTCTCGTCTCCTCGTCGTCCCCACCCGTGGCCTTCGCCCGGTCCCTGGCGGCGTCCGTGGCCGCCACGCTGCGCGGGCGGGACCTCGCCGCCGTCGCCGCCGGCCTGACCTACTTCGCCGCCCTCGGCGTCGTGCCGTGGCTGCTGCTCGCGGTCTGGGGCGCGGCCCTGCTGACCTCGCCGGAGACGATCGCCGGGTTCCTCGCGGACCTGCGGATGCTGGTGCCGCCGGAGATGGGCGCGCGACCGGTGTACGACGGTCTCGTGCGCGCGGGACTGAACCTGGGGTGGTGGGGCGCGCTCGCGACGATCGTCCCGGCCACCTTCTACGGCGAGGGCCTGCGCCGGGCGTCGCTGCGCCTGTCCCCGCGCACCGACCGCTTCACCGGCTGGCGCGCGCGGGTGAGCCTGCTGCCGCTGGTGCTCGCCGTGCCGGTGCTCGCACTCGGGGTGTTCGTCACGGCCCCGCTGCTCGCCGACCTCGCCCGCACCGGCGGCTTCTGGGGCACGCTCGGCCAGGTCGTCGTCGCCTTCCACGTCTCGTTCGTCGCGGTCGGGGTCGTGCTGACCTGGGGCTTCCGGGTCGTCGCGCCTGGCGGGCCCGGCTGGGCCGCGACGCTGCTCGGGGCGTTCGGCACCGCCGCGGTGATCTCCGGCTTCCTCCAGGGCTTCCTGCTGTTCCTCGCGCTCCCGATCGACCTCGGCATCCCGTTCGGCGGCCTGGACATCGTCGGTGCGACGGTCGCGATCGCGCTGTGGATGTTCGTGCTGCACGTGCTGCTGCTCACCGGCTGGGCCACCACCGACGCCCTCGACCGCCGCTTCCGCGCCGCGGCCCGGGCCCGCACCGACGGGACTCCCGACCCCGGCCCGTCCTCGTCGCCGTCCGCCGCCCCGCTGTCCGTCGGGGCGGGACGGTGAGCACCACCCACACCCGCCCGGTCACGCGGCGCCGCCCGACCCTCCGACCCTCCTGGCACGCGGTGCCGTGGGCGTTCGGCGCGGGCGTCGTCGGGGTGCAGATCGCGTTCCCGCTCACCGGCGGCGGCACCCCGACGCTGACCGTCCTCGCCGTCGCGCTCTTCGCGGCCGCCTCGGTGTCCCACGCCCTGCTCACCCGCGGGCCGGCCGCCGCGGTCGGTCTCGTCGTCGTCGCCGGCGGCGGCGGGCTGCTCGTCGAGGCCGTCGGGCTCGCGACGGGCGTGCCGTTCGGCGAGTACCGCTACACCGGCACGCTGGGCCCCGAGGTGCTCGGCGTCCCCGTCGTCGTGCCCCTGGCCTGGGCGATGATGGCCTACCCGTCGCTGGTCGTCGGCCGCCGTCTCGCCGCGGCGCTCGGTCGCGGGCGGGGCGCGGTCACGGTGCTCGGGGCCTGGGCTTTGGCCACCTGGGACGTCTTCCTCGACCCGCAGATGGTCGAGGCCGGGCACTGGTACTGGCTCGAGCCCTGGCCGACGCTGCCCGGGGTGCCGGGCATCCCGGTGTCGAACTTCGCGGGCTGGCTGCTCGTCGCCCTGCTCATGATCGCCGCGCTCGACCGCGTCGTGCCGGCGCCGCAGGAGGGCGACGACCGGCTGCCGCTGACGCTGTGGTGCTGGACGTTCCTGTCCTCGACGATGGCCGCCGCCGTGTTCTTCGGGCGGCCGTCGGTGGCGCTGGTCGGCGGCGTGCTCATGGGGCTGGTCGGGGTGCCGCTGCTCGTGGTGCTGCGACGCCACGGGGCCCGGACGTGAGGGTCGGGCGATGCGGGACCGCGCTCGGGACGGCTCTCGCCCTGGCGTCCCTCGGACTCACCGTCGACAACCTGCGCCGGCTGCGGGTCCCCGACCCGACCGCGCCGCCGCCGCGCGAGCGGGTCGCCGTGCTCGTGCCCGCCCGCGACGAGGAGGCCGACATCGTCGACTGCGTGCGGGCCCTGCTCGCCGCGGTCGAGGGCTGGCCGGTGCCGGCGGAGATCCTGGTCCTCGACGACGGGTCCACCGACACCACGGCCGCCCGGGTGCGCGCGCTCGGCGTGCGCGTCCTCGACGGCGTGCCGCCCCCGCCCGGCTGGCTCGCGAAGCCCTGGGCGTGCCACCAGCTCGCGCGCGCCACCACGGCCGACGTCCTCGTGTTCGTCGACGCCGACGTGCGCGTGGCGCCGCACGGGCTCGCGGCGACGGTCGACCTGCTGCGCCGCGCCGGCCTCGACCTCGTCAGCCCCCATCCCCGCCAGCGCGCCGAGGGCCCCGCCGAGCGGCTGGTGCAGCCGCTGCTGGCGTGGTCGTGGCTCGCGACGCTGCCGCTGGGGATCGCCGAGCGCTCGCCCCGCCCGACGCTGTCGGCCGCCAACGGGCAGCTGCTCGCCGTCGATGCGCGCGCCTACCGCGAGGCCGGCGGGCACCCGCCCGACCAGGTCCTCGACGACCTCGCCCTGCTGCGCGCGCTCAAGCGCCACGGCCGGCGCGGCGTGGTCGCCGACGGGACCGCGGTCGCCGAGTGCCGGATGTACCACGGGGCGGCGGAGGTCCGCGCGGGCTACACGAAGTCGCTGTGGGCGGCGTTCGGCACCCGCCCGAGCGCGGCCGCGGTCGTCGGGATGCTGGTGCTCGTCCACGTCGTCCCGGCGCTCGCGGCCCTCCGGGGCTCGCGGGTCGGGCTGGTCGGCTACCTCGCGGGGGTCGCGAGCCGGGTGCTCGCGGCCCGGCGCACCGGCGCGCGCCCGGGCGACGCCGTCGCGCACCCGGTGTCGGTGCTGGCGGTCGCCGCGCTGACCGTCGAGTCCTGGCGGCGTCGCCGCGCGGGCACCCTGCGCTGGCGCGGGCGCCCGGTGGTGGCCGAGTCGCCGTCGCGGGCGGCATGACGCGCGCGGTCGTCGTCGGCGGGGGGCTCGGCGGGCTGGCCGTGGCCGCGCGGCTCGCCGCGTCCGGGCAGCGGGTGACGCTGCTCGAGGCGGCCGAGCGGGTCGGCGGCAAGCTCGGCACGGTCGAGGTCGACGGGTTCCGCTTTGACACCGGACCCTCGCTGGTGACCATGCCCGCGGTGCTCGAGCGCCTGTTCGCCGACACCGGCCTGCCCCTGCACGACGTCCTCGGCCTGCAGCGCCTCGACGTCGCGGCGCGCTACCGGTTCGGCGACGGCGTCGAGCTGGACCTGCCCGGTCGCCGCGAGCAGATCGCGCCGGCGCTCGACGACGCCCTGGGCGCCGGGGCGGGCACGCAGTGGGAGGCGTTCCTGGCGCACGCCGAGCGCGTGTGGGACGCGACGCACGAGCACTTCCTCGAGTCGCCGGTCTCCCCCGGCGGGCTCGCGCGGCTGTCGCTGCGGGTGCGTGACGTGCTCGCCGTCGCCCCGTGGCGCAGCCTGCGCGGCGTCGGCGACCGCTACCTGCGCGACGAGCGCCTCGGCCTGCTGCTGGACCGCTACGCCACCTACTCAGGGTCGGACCCGCGGCGCGCGCCGGCGGCGCTCGCGGTCGTGCCGTACGTCGAGCAGCAGTTCGGGTCCTGGTACGTGCGCGGCGGGCTGCGGCGGCTCGCCGAGGCGGTGGCCGACCGGTGCCGGTCGCTGGGGGTCGAGCTGCGGACGGGGACGCGGGTCGCGGCGATCGACACGGTCGGCGACCGGGTGTCGGGCGTGCGGCTGGCCGACGGCGAGCGGCTGGCGGCCGACGTGGTCGTCGCCAACGCCGACGCGGCGACGGTCTACGGGCCCGACGGGCTGCTCCCCCACGCGGCGTCGGCCCGGCGCCTGGCGCGCACCACGCCGTCGTCGTCGGGGTTCGTGCTGCTGCTCGGGCTCGCCGGTCGCGACATCCCCGGTCCCGGGACGCCCCACCACCGCGTGCTCTTCCCGCCCTCGCGCGCGGCCTACGACGCGGAGTTCGACGCGTACCGAGGCGGCGCCCCGGCGTCGGCGCCCGCGGTGTACGTCCACGCCCCCGACGACCCGGCGCTGCGCCCAGGCGGCGACGGCGAGGGGTGGTTCGTGCTGGTCACGGCCCCGCGCCACGACCCGGCGGGCGGGGTCGACTGGGACGCGCCGGGGCTCGCGCCGCGCTACGCCGAGCGGATCCTCGAGGTCATGGCGCGCCGCGGGCTCGACGTGCGCCACCGCATCCGCTCGTGCACCGTGCGCACGCCTGCCGACCTGGAGCGCGAGACCCTCGCCCCCGGCGGCTCGATCTACGGCACGTCGTCCGACGGCGCGCTTGCCGCGTTCCTGCGCCCGGCCAACCGCTCCCCGGTCGCCGGGCTCTACCTCGTCGGCGGCTCCTCCCACCCCGGCGGCGGCCTCCCCCTCGTGACCCTCTCCGCCGAGATCACGGCCCGCCTGGTCCGGTCCCGTCCGTGAGTGAAATTCGCGGCTATAGCCGTGAACATCGCTCACGTACGGAGCCGGCGGAAGACCGTCACCACGACCTGCACGAACCCGACCACGGCCAGTACCGCCGCGATCACCACCGCGATCGTGGCCACCGGCAGGCCGGGCGTCAGCGCCGTGCCCAGCAGCCCCAGCGCCGTCACGATCACGCGTGAGGGCCGCTCCCACACGCTGACGACACCGACCTCGGGCAACGCCGCCGAGGCCCGCACCGACTCCTGCAGCAGCGTCAGCGTCCCCACCCCGACCGCGAGCCACCCCGGCGCGCCCGCCAGCACCAGCGCCACGAGGAACGCGACGTCGCCGACCCGGTCGACGAGCTGGTCGAGCACCCGCCCCCACGCCGTCGCGGTGTCGGTGAGCACCGCGACCGCGCCGTCGAGCCCGTCGAGCAGCGCGCACAGCACCGCGAGCACGGCGCCGAGCACCACGCCCCACCGACCGAGGAGCACCGCCGACGGCACCGCCACCCCGCACACCAGCGACGCGAGCGTCAGCACCCACGGCGGCACCCGCCGGCGCGCGAGCGGGCGCACCAGCACGTGCACCACCCGCAGCCAGCCGAGCACGAGGCCCCGGGGCTCGATCCCGCCGTGCGCCGCCGACCACCGGCGCAGGTGGTCGGGGAACTCGGGGAAGGAGGTCACTGCTCCCGCACGACGTCGCCGGGATCCTTGTCGACGCGCAGGCCCTGGTAGCGCGGGTGGCGCAGGCGCCCGTCGCTGGTCCACTCGCCGAACCCCACCGCGCAGACCAGCTCGGGGCGCACCCAGTGCTGCCCCTTCTCGCGCACCGCGTCGACGAAGGGGCTCTCCGTCGTCGCCAGCGGGTCCAGCCGGTCGCGCAGCATCACCAGCGTCGCCGCGTCGTAGCCCGTCCCGACCTTCCCCGCGTAGCGCAGGTCCCCGTCGGCGTAGTAGCCGACGAGCAGCGCGCCCAGCCCGCGCCGCGAGCCGGACGGATCGGTCCAGCCGCCGATGACGAACTCCTGGTCGCGGACGCACTTGAGCTTGAGCCAGTCGCGGCTGCGGCCCCCGACGACGTACGGGGCGTCGCTGCGCTTGGCGATCAGCCCCTCCCAGCCGTCCGCGCACGCCTCGGCGAGCAGGTCCGACGGGTCGCCCTCGAGCGCGGGCGAGCGGAACAGCGGCGCCTCGAGACCGACGACGGCGTCGAGGATCCGGTGCCGCGTCGACTGCGGCAGCCGCGTCACGTCGACGTCGTCGAGCACGAGCAGGTCGAACAGGTGCGCCTCGACCGCCACGCCCGTGCGCCGCGCCCGGTCGGGGTTCGTGAGGTGCATGCGCGCCTGCAGGCTCGAGAACGTCCCGTCCGCCGCGGTGATCTCGCCGTCCAGCACGAACCGCGACGGCCCGTGCGCGGCGAGCGCCTCGACGATCTCGGGGTAGCTCGCGTCCATCGACTTCTCGTTGCGCGACCACAGCCGCGGCGCCTCGCCCCGCTCCCGGGTCGCGATCACCCGGACGCCGTCGAGCTTGCGCTCGAACACCCAGCCGGCACCCGGCGGATGCTCCTTCGAGAGGGTGGCGAGCATCGGCGCCCGGTAGCGCACGTCCTCCGCCCGGCGCAGCGCGCGCTGCTGCTCGGGCGGCAGGTCCCACACGTCGTCGGGCACCCCGCCTTCCTACCCCCTACCGTTCCGGTCCATGAGCGAGCAGCGTCAGGACGCCGCCGACATCGAGCAGCGCTACGTCCAGGAGTACGACGAGGACGCGGCGCTGGTCGAGGGCCTCGACCCCGACAAGCCGCGCGAGCAGAAGACGACCGACCAGGTCGAGGCCGTCGGCGACGACGTCGAGACCGATGTCGAGGAAATGGCCGACCCCGAACGCTGAGGTCACGCCGGTGACCGACCGGTAACCACGCGTGGCGGCCGATCGTGGCCTGTGCCACGATCCTCCGCCATGCGGTATCTGGTGACCGGCGGTACCGGGTTCCTGGGGCGGATGGTGCTCACGCGCCTGCTGGCCCGCGACGACTGCGAGGCCGTCTACGCGCTCGTGCGCGAGGGCTCGCGCGACCGGCTGCTGCGCCGCCTCGCCGACACCCCGGGCCACGACAAGGTCGTACCCGTCGTCGGCGACCTCACCCGCCCCCGCCTGGGCCTGCACGACGCCGAGGTCGACGGGCTCGCCGGCCGCGTCGACCACGTCCTGCACCTCGGCGCGGTCTACGACATCACCGCCGACGACGACACCAACCGCGCCGCCAACGTCGACGGCACCCGCGGCGTGGTGGAGCTGGCGAGCCGCCTGCGCGCCGGCTGCCTGCACCACGTCTCGAGCGTCGCCGTCGCCGGCGAGTACGAGGGCACGTTCACCGAGGACGACCTCGACGTCGGGCAACGCTTCGGCAACCCGTACCACGAGACCAAGTACGAAGCGGAACGCATCGTCCGCGAGGAGGGAGGAGTCCCCTGGCGCGTCTACCGGCCCGCGGTCGTCGTCGGCGACGCGCAGACCGGTGAGATGGACAAGGTCGACGGGCCGTACTACCTGCTCACGGCGATCTCGCTGCTCGGGCGGTTGCCGAGCGCGCTGCGGTTCGCGATCCCCGAGCTGGGCGCGACCAACGTCGTCCCGGTCGACTTCGTCGCCGACGCGATGGTCCACCTCGTGCACCGGCCCGGCTCCGACCGGCGCGCGTTCCACCTCGTGCACCCGCGCCCGCAGCCGCTCTCCGAGGTCTACAACGCCCTCGCCGCGCCGCTGGGCGCCCCACAGGTGCAGGCGACGATGCCGACCGGCGTCGGCGACCTCGTCCGTCGCGGCGCCGACCTCGCCCAACGCGTGCCCGCGCTCGCCGCGGCCCGCGACATCGTGCTGGCCGAGCTCGACATCCCGCCCGAGGTCCTGCCGCACCTGACCTTCGGCGCCCGGTTCACCGCCGAGAAGACCAACGCCGAGCTCGCCGGCACCGGCATCCGCAGCCCCGAGATCGGCGAGTACGCCGGCAACCTCGTCGCGTACTGGCGCGAGCACCTCGACCCGAACCGCCACCGCCGCCCCCGCCCGGGCGGACCGCTGCAGGGCCGGCGCGTCGTCATCACCGGCGCCTCGTCGGGGATCGGGCGCGAGACGGCGTTCAAGGTGGCGCGCGCGGGCGGCGTCCCGCTGCTGGTCGCGCGGCGCACCGAGGAGCTCGAGGAGGTCAAGACCCAGATCGAGCGCGACGGGGGCCAGGCCTGGGTGTACTCGTGCGACATCACCGACGCCGAGTCGGTGGACGCGCTGGTCAAGGCCATGATCAACGACCACTCGGGCCCCGACACCGGCATCGACATGCTGGTCAACAACGCCGGCCGCTCGATCCGCCGCGGTGTGCGCCTCGAGCTGGAGCGCTTCCACGACTTCGAGCGCACGATGGCCATCAACTACTTCGGCGCCGTGCGGCTGACCCTCGCGCTGCTGCCGCACATGCTCGAACGGCGCTTCGGGCACGTCGTGGACATCTCGTCGATCGGGGTGCAGACCGGCCCGCCACGGTTCTCCGCCTACGTCGCGAGCAAGGCCGCGCTCGACGCGTGGGCGTCGATCGTCGCCACCGAGGTGCTCGGCGAGGGCGTCACGTTCACCACCGTCCACATGCCGCTGGTGCGCACGCCGATGATCGCCCCGACCCGCATCTACGACGCCTTCCCCACCGACTCCCCCTCCGAGGCGGCGGACAAGGTGATGCACGCGCTGGTCGACCGGCCCAAGCACGTCGGCACCGCGCTCGGCACGTTCGGGGCGGTGGCGGGTGCGCTGACGCCCGGTGTCAAGGACGCCGTCATGCACGTCGCCTACCGCGTGTTCCCGGAATCAGCGGCGGCACGTGAGGGTAGTGATCGTCCGAACCACGACGACGCGCGGACGCTGGACACCGGCCCGCTCTCGCGTGGCGCCCAGGCCATGGCCCGACTTCTCCCTGGAGTGCACTGGTGAAGACCCCGTTCGGCACCCCGACCGAGCTCGCCACCGGCCTGCGGCTGCTGACCGGGGCGGGCGTCGTCGCCCCGATCCCGCCGCACCGGCTCGCGATGTTCCCGACGGCGCTCTACCGCTACGGGTTCACGCCGACCACGGCCTACGTCGTCTCGCGCTGGCGCCACCCGGACCGCGTCGCGATCATCGACGACCGCGGCACCGTGACGTTCCGCGAGATCCACGACCGCACCGACCGCCTCGCCCGCGCCCTCGCCGACCGGCGCGTCGGGCCCGGCAGCCGCGTCGCCGTGCTCTGCCGCAACCACCGCGGGCCGATCGAGACGATCCTCGCGGTGAGCAAGCTCGGCGCCGACGTCGTCCTGCTCAACACCGGCCTGTCGCCGTCCCAGATGAAGGCCGTGGTCGAGGAGCAGGAGATCACGACCGTCGTCTCCGACTCCGACCTCGGCGACCGCCTCGACGAGGTCCCCGACGACGTGCGGCGCATCTGGGCGTGGACCGAGGGCACCGGCTGCTGGGGCGACGACACCCTCGAGGGCCTCATCGGCGCCGACGGCTCGCAGGAGCTGCCCACCAAGCCCCCGATCGGCAAGACGATCGTGCTGACCTCGGGCACCACCGGCACGCCCAAGGGCGCCGAGCGGCCCTCGATCGGCGGGATCGGGCCGGTCAACGCCATCCTCTCGCGCATCCCGCTGACCGCCCGCGAGCCCGCGCTGGTGTCAGCGCCCCTGTTCCACACGTGGGGCTTCGCCGCGTTCCAGATCGGCTCGCTCATGGGCTCGACGCTGGTGCTGCGCCGCAAGTTCGACCCCGAGGACGCGCTGGCCCAGCTCGCGCAGCACCGGTGCACCGCCATGTACGCGGTGCCGGTGATGCTGCAGCGCATCCTCGAGCTCGACGAGGAGGTCATCGCCCGCTACGACGTCTCGGCGCTGCGGACCGTCACCGCGACGGGTTCGGCGATGCCGCCGGCGAAGGTCACCGAGTTCCTCGAGACCTTCGGCGACAAGCTCTACATGCTCTACGGCTCGACCGAGGTGTCGTGGGCGTCGATCGCGAAGCCCGAGGAGCTGCGCGCCGAGCCCGGCACCGCCGGCCGCCCGCCCGTCGGCACCGTCCTGAAGATCCTGGGTGACGACGACCGGGAGCTCCCGGCCGACGAGACCGGGCGCATCTTCGTCGGCAACGAGATGCTGTTCACCGGCTACACCGGCGGGCGCGGGGAGACCGAGCTCGTCGACGGGATGCTCGGCACCGGCGACCTCGGGCACTTCGACCGCCAGGGCCTGCTGTTCATCTCCGGCCGCGCCGACGACATGATCGTCTCGGGCGGCGAGAACATCCACGCCGGCGAGGTCGAGGGCCTGCTCGCGGAGATGGACGGGGTCAAGGAGGCCGCGGTCATCGGCGTCGACGACGACGAGTACGGCCAGCGCCTCGCCGCCTACCTGGTGCTCGAGTCGGGCGCGACGGTCGACGCCGACCAGGTGCGCGACCACGTCAAGAACCACCTGGCGCGCTTCGCCTCGCCCCGCGACGTGGAGTTCCTCGACGAGCTCCCGCGCAACAACACCGGCAAGGTGCTGAAGAAGGAGCTGGGCTCGTCGGCCTCGTGAGTGTCGGCGAAGTATCCCTCTCGGCGTGCTCGACTGGATGCTGACACTCAACGTCCGTGTCGGTCCTTCGATCACTCCGGGCGGGCGCACGCGCGGATCGGTCAGACTGGTCCCGTGACGACGCCGCAGTCGGGTGGCGCGCGCCTGCGCACGCCGGCCCACCGCGTCAGCCGGCGCGCCCGGGTGTGGTGGGCGATGCGGTCAGCGATCGGCACGCTCGTGGTGCTCGCACCGCAGGTCGTGGCCGCCGTCGTCTGGCCGCGCGTCGCCGACGTCCTGCTCGTCACCGGCATCGCCACGTTCGTCGTCGGCGTCGCCCACCTGCTCGTCGTGCCGCGCGTGCGCTACGCGCGGCACCGCTGGGAGATCACCGACGACGCCGTGCACACGCTGTCGGGGTGGCTGCGCCTGGAGTGGCGGATCGCGCCGATCTCGCGGGTCCAGACCGTCGACACCGACCGCGGCCCGCTGCAGCGCGCGTTCGGCCTGTCGTCGGTGACGGTGACGACGGCGTCGTCGAGCGGCGCCCTGACCATCGACGGCCTCGACGCCGGCGACGCCGTGGTGCTCGCCGACCGCCTCACCCGCGCCACCGAGCACCTCGGCGGCGATGCCACGTGATTACCGCGACCCAGCTGCCGTGGCAGCGCCTCGACCGCCGCATGCTCGTCGTGCACCCGATCGTCGACCTGGCGAAGCTGGTGCCGGTCCTGCTCGTCATCGCGATCACCGGCGGGACGGCCGACGACCGCTGGCGCCTCGGCGGCGGGCTCGCGCTGGCGGTCGCGGTGATGCTCTACGGCGTCTCGCGGTGGTTCACGACGACCTACCGGATCGGCGCCGACCGCGTCGAGCTGCGCACCGGCCTGCTGCGCCGCCACCACCACAGCGTCCACCGCGACCGCATCCGCACCGCCGACCTCACCGCCAACCCCGCGCACCGCCTCTTCGGGCTCGCCGTCGTGCGCGTCGGCACCGGGCGGCGGGAGGGCGGCGAGGACGCCGAACTGACCCTCGACGCCGTCGCCCGTGGCGAGGCGGAGCGGCTGCGCGCCCTGCTGCTGCGCGAGGCCGTCCCGGCCGGCCCCGACGCGCCCGCGGCCCCCGAGCTCGCCCGCCTGCGCTGGACGTGGGTGCGCTTCGCGCCGCTGACGTTCTCCGCGCTCGCCGTCGTCGGCGCGGTGTGGTTCGGCCTGCTCCGGCTCGCCGAGGAGTTCTCGATCCGGCCCGGCACGCAGGTGCTCGAAGAGACCGCCGGGCGCGCCCCGATCTGGCTCGGTGCCGTGGCGCTGCTGGTCACGGCGGTCGTCGGGGCCGCGGTCGTGTTCGTCGAGGGCTGGTGGGGCTACCGGCTCACGCGTGCCGACGACGGCGGGCTCGTGCTGCGCCGCGGCCTGCTGACGCGCCGGACGCTCTCGCTCGAGGGCCGCCGCATCCGCGGCGTCGAGCTCGACGAGCCGCTGCTCGTGCGCCTCGGGCGCGGCGCGCGCCCGCTCGCCCTGACCACCGGCCTGCGCTCGGACGGCTCCGGCGAGCACGTCGGCGCGGTCGGCCCGGCGATGCCGCGGCGCGAGGCGCACCGGGTGGCCGCGGGCGTGCTCGGCGTCGGCGAGGACGAGGCCACCCGCACCCGCCTCGTCCGCCACCCCCGCGCCGCGCTGGTGCGCCGCGTGACCCGGTCCCTCGGGCCGGCGCTCCTCGTCGCCGCCGTGCTGCTCGTGCTGCAGCGGGTGCCCGGGGACTTCGTGCTCGTGCCCGTGGTGCTCGGGCTGGCCCTGCTCCTCGCCGTCGACCGCATCCGCTCGCTCGGCCACGCCCTGACGCCGTCGGCGCTGGTCGCGCGCCAGGGCGCCTGGGTGCGCCGGACCGTGGTGCTGCGCCGCGGTGGGGTGATCGGCTGGCGCCTCGAGCAGAGCCTCACCCAGCGCCGTGCCGGGCTCGTCACGCTGCACGCGGTGACCGCGGCCGGCCGGGGGCGCTACGAGGTGCTCGACGTCGACACCGCCCGCGCGCTGGAGCTGGTCGACGAGATCACCCCCGGGCTGCTGGCACCGTTCGTGATCGACGGTCGGGGGGCTCGATCGTTCGTGCGCCGTTAGGGTCAGTCATGTGAGTCCCCGGTTGGTGTGGATCGACTGCGAGATGACCGGCCTCGATCTGCGCAACGACGCGTTGATCGAGATCGCGGCCCTGGTGACGGACGCGGACCTCGTCCCGTTCGGCGAGGGCGTCGACGTCGTCATCCACGCACCCGACGCCGCCCTCGACGCGATGCCCGACGTCGTCCGGGACATGCACGCGAAGTCGGGGCTGACCGAGGAGGTCCGCCGCTCGACGGTGACGATGGCCGAGGCCGAGAAGCTGGTGCTCGACTACGTCCGTACCCACGTGCCCGACGGCCGCTCGGCGCCGCTGTGCGGCAACTCGATCGCCACCGACCGCGGCTTCATCGCCCGCGACATGCCGGAGCTCGACGGCTACCTGCACTACCGCATGGTCGACGTCAGCTCGATCAAGGAGCTGTGCCGGCGCTGGTACCCGCGCGTGTACTACGCGCAGCCGGAGAAGGGGCTCGCGCACCGCGCGCTCGCCGACGTCCGCGAATCGATCCGCGAGCTCGAGTACTACCGCCGCACCGCGTTCGTGCCGATGCCCGGTCCGACCACCGAGGAGGCCCAGGCCGCGGCGTCGTCGGTGGTCGCCGACGACCGTGCCGGGGTCGTCGCCGCCGAGGCCGACCGGCCCGGACCCGCGGGCGGTCAGGCACCGCCGCCGGGGGCGTGACACCCACGTTTGGGTGACGGCGCCGTCCGGTATCCCGGGCCCCGGCAGCCACGCCTCCAGCACGAGGGGCCGTTCGCCCCTGCCTCCCCCACCGCGAGGAGCGCCGATGCCGCACGCCGTGACCACGCTGGGCGCCGAGGGCGCGCCGAGCCGCGTCGCCACCGCCGACGACTGCACGTGGGAGGTGTGGAACGACGAGCGCGGCCACCTGCGCTGGTGCCTGCTCGTCGACGGCGCCGACACCGCGCCCGACGTCGTCACCAGCGGCGTCATGGTCCTCGATATCGGCGGCCGGCTCGCGCCGCACCGCCACAGCGCGCCCGAGATGTACTACGTACACGAGGGCGAGGCGATCGTCGACGTCGGCGGCGAGGAGGTCTCCGTCGGGCCCGGGGCCGTGGTCCACCTGCCCGGCGACGTCGAGCACGGCGTGCGCGCCGCCGGCACCGGGCCGGTCCGCATCCTGTTCGTCTTCCCGACCTCGGCCTTCGGCGACGTCGTCTACCGCTTCAGCTCCTGACCCGAGGTCACCGACGTCGGCGGCGCAGCATCAGCCCGATGACGAGCCCGATGACGAGCGTGATCGTCAGCGCTGCCCACTGCGGCATCACGACGACCGGGATCAGCAGGCGGATCGTCACCAGGTCGCGGTTCTCGAGGATGAACACGACCACGAGCACGGCCAGGACGGCGGGGAGCACCCAGCGGGCGCGCCACCAGGGGGTCGCACTGGCCGGTCGTGGGGCGCTGCGGGGCGGGGTGTCGGTCATGGTGTCCTCCGGGCGGTCGTCGGGTGACGACGACGGTGCCGCAGCCGCCGGCCCCCGACCTCCCCCGTCGCGGATGAGGTGGGTGTCCCGGTCGCAACCGCCTCGCGACCGGCTTGTAGGCTGGTCACAGCTCACCGGGGACGCCCGGAGGGTCGCCATGGTGGGTGTAGCTCAGTTGGCAGAGCACTGGGTTGTGATCCCAGGTGTCGCGGGTTCAAGTCCCGTCACTCACCCGGACGGCAGCGGGGCCACCCGCTGTCGGATCGAGATCCTGGCTTTGCTAAGGTCTTGATCACGCGCCGTTAGCTCAATGGGCAGAGCAAGTGACTCTTAATCACTGGGTTCGGGGTTCGAGTCCCTGACGGCGCACCCATCGTTGCAGGTGTCGGGCCTGCAGTGCTTCCCTCCAGGAGATCGACGGTCCGCTTACGGGCCGGAAACTCCTCGGGAGGCGCTCCACATGGCCCGTCCGCCCCTTCCGCTCGGCACCCCCGGGACAATCTCCGTCGCCGAGGAAGAGCCCGGCTCCTGGGTTGCTCGCTGCCGCTTCCGCGACCACGACGGCGTCACCCGCCGCCTTCGCAAGCACGGGCCCTCGAAGACCGCCGCGAAGGCGGCCCTGCACGAGCTCATCCAGCAGCGACAGCGAGGCAAGACGGGACAGGGCGCCGTGCTGACGCCGGCGTCGCGCTTCCGCGAGGCGGCCGTGCTGTATCTCGCGAAGGTGGACCGCAAGCGCGAGGACTCGACGCACGCGCTGTACGCGTACCACCTTGATCGCACGGTCCTTCCGGCCCTGGGTGCGCTCCAGCTCCGTGAGTGCACCGTCGCGCGCCTGGACGCTTTCCTCGAGGCCCTCGAACCTCGCTACGCGCCCTCCACCCGCCGCACGCTGCGATCGATCGTCAGCGGCGTCCTCCAGATCGGGGTGCTCCACGAGGCCCTTCCGGCCAACCCGGTCCGCGAGCTCGACCGCATCGAGCAGCCGAAGGGTCAGGCCAAGAAGAAGCCGCGTGGGCTGACGGTCGACGAGCGCCAGGCGCTTCTCGACTGGTTCGACCACACTTCAGAGGACGTCCGAGTCCGGCGCCTCCAGCGGGTCGCGCGGGCCGCGGAACTGCCGGAGCTCGTGCGCTTCTCCCTCGGCACAGGTCTGCGCATTGGCGAAGCGCTCGCGGTCCGTCGGCTCGACGTGAACCTCGACGGGGTGCCGGTTCGCGGCCAGGAGGGTCCGTTGCGCGTTCCGGTGGTCACCATCGCTGGCAACGTGACGTGGGTGAAGGGCAAGGGCCTCGTGCGCCACGACGGCAAGAGCGAGGCCGCCCTCCGTGTCATTCCGCTCCCCCGGTTCGCCGCCGACCTCCTCCGCGAACGTCTGGGCCAGCCCGGCGAGGACGGGTGGCCGCTGTTCCCGGCGGCTGGCCGAGACGGCCGCATCACTTACCGCTGGCCGTCGAACGTGCGGCGGACCCTGCGATCGGTACGCGACGAGGTGGGTCTGGACTGGATGACTCCGCATACCTGGCGACGCACCTACGCCACCATCCTCGACGATGAGATCACCTTTACCGATCGCATGAAGGCCGACCTCATGGGCCAGGCCGACTTCTTGAAGAACACCTACGTCAGCCGTGGCGAGCTCCACGCCGGCGCCGCCGTCCTCCTCGATGCAGCCCTTGCTGCGTAAGGCGCGCCCACAGTTCGACAAGACGGCGCCTTCCGAGCAAAGGCTTGTAAGCACGCGGGAAGGTGCATCTCACGGCTCCTACCTGCGTCTTTGTTGTCACTCGCGTGTCTCTGAGGTCTCCATGAGCCTCTTGTAGTCTCAAGCTCGCACCACGATCCGCACTACGAGAGGCGATCTCGAGGGCTTCTGCGCACCTCCTCACCGCAGGCGGGCGGGAGGGCTGCCTCGCCTGACGCGGGCGGTAGAAGGGCCCTCGCGGTGGCCATGGCGCTCCGTGAAGAGCATGCCGTGCAGCCGCGCGATGTCGTACTAATCGCCCCGTGCCTCGACGTGACGGTGTCCGACCCCGAGCAGGGCAGCATCGCGCCACGTGACCCGATGCTCAGCCGCGCCGCGTCAGCGCGGCGACCGTGGTGGTGCAGGGCGACCGCGACCGGTCGTTCGCCCCTCGGGCGGACGCACTACCGCCGCCGCGATCCCCGGGGCCCGACCGCTCGCCGTCGAGGGTATGGGCCATCACCTGCGCTCCCGGTTGGCCGAGATCGTCAGCCGTCGCGCTCGAGGGATCTCAACCTGAGCGCAGATCAGGTCCGCGGCACGGGCGGACCCCACTGGCCCGGCCGTCTGCCTCGTTCGCGGCCTGACGGTCTCGGCGGGGCAACGCCCGTGATGGCGACGCGGGTCAGCTCGCGAGCCCGAGATTGATGAGCCGGAAGTTCATGGCCGCAGCACTGACTCGGAAGATGCTCGCCAGGACCTTTGCCGCGTCCTCGGGATCGCGCCGACGGGCGGGTGTCAGCTCGCTGACGTGCTGGCGGACGAGCCGTTCGGGCATGAGCAGTGCGGCGGCGAAGGCGTTGGCCTGGATCTCCTCGCGGTCGGTGGCCATGGCCGACACCGAATCGCGCCGGTTGATCCGCATCGGCCGGTCGAAGATCACCAGACGGCCCGGGTGCAACGCCCAGTGTCCGAGTTCGTGGGCGATGGTGAAGCGCTGCCGGACGGCAGCTTGAACGGTGTTCACCCCGATCACCGCAGGCATGCCCTCCTCGCGCAGCAGCATCCCGGAGACGTCGCCGTCCTCGAAGCGCTGCGGGACGACCTCGACGCCGCACGCCTCGGCGAGCCGCTCCAGGTCGACCGGAGCGGCGAGCAGACCGTGCTCGAGCAGGAGCTGTTCGGCAACGGTCTCAGCGCGCGGAGCCATGACCCACCCCGTGGATGGCGGTGGTCGCCGCGCCGCGAGCCTGCCGAATCGCGTTGACCGCGTCCCGGTCGGCGCCGGTGAGACCACCCAGCGCGTCGGGAGCCGGTGCGGCCGGGAGCAGGTCCTCGGTCGTGGTCGACAGAAGCCCGGCGAGCACGGGCAGCTGGTGCATCAGTAGGCGCTGGCGTCCCTTCTCGATGTTCGAGATCGACGTGCGGTTCAGACCCACCGCCGCCCCAAGCGCTTCCTGGCTCATCCCGGCCTGCACCCGCTTGTCGTGCAGGCGCTCGCCGAACTCCCGGTAGAACCGGTCGACGTCGTCGTGATCGGTGCGCACGACGCGCAGTGTGTCAGCCACACCAACCCGTTGCCATGTCGTGAAGATCGCGTGTTGACGTTGGTGAAGCGTGCACGGGTGTTGCGCTTGACACCAACGTCCGGCAGCTGGTCTCCTGGGTCCCGGTCGCGCTCCCCCTCGACCCGTCACCGACCCCCATCCGGAAGGCCCCCCGAGATGCCCTCCTTCCTCGACGAGCTCCTCGACGCCGGCCGCGGCCGCATCGAGGTCCCCGACCCCGTCCTCGCCGAAGCCCGCCGGCGCCGCGAGCAGATCGTCGCCGCGCTGCGCAACGCCTTCCCCGGCGCCGCGGTGTACTTCAACGGATCCGTCGCCCACGGCGACGCCACCGACCCGCTGGCCGACATCGACGTCGGGGTGATCCTCAGCCCGGTCGCTGCCGACGGGTACGGCCCGTACGGGCTCGGCCCGCTGCCACTCATGGAGGACGCCCGCGACGCCATCCGCGAACACCTCAAGGACGACTACCCCAAGCTGGTGGTCACCGTCGCCGGGCAGCGCCGCGCGGTCCTGGTGCGCTTCGGGGACCCGGTCACCCCCGGCCAGCCCGACTTCACCTGCGACGTCATCGTCGCCCTGCCCCACCCCGAGCAGGGCCTGTGGATCCCGAACACCGAGATCGCCGCGGGCTGGGACCAGGCCGACCCGGTCGAGCACACCCGGCTGATCCACCAAGCCATCGCCGACACCAACGTGGTGTTCGCCCGCGTCGTGCGGCTGCTCAAGCACTGGCGCGACCGCCACGGCGACCCGCTGTGCTCGTGGAACATCAAGGCCCTCGCGCTGGACTGCATCACCGTGCCGATGCCGCCCACGGTCGCGCTGCAGACCTTCTTCGACCACGCCGCCCGCGACCTCGCCGCCCGCTACACCCCCGACCCCGCCGGCGTCGCCGGCCCGGTCCAGCCCACCTTCGACCGCGAGCACGCCGTGACCCGGTTGCGCCGGGCCCGCGAGATCATCACCGAGGCCCTCGAGCACCAGCGGGCGGCGCGGCTCGCGTCGGCGCAGCAGAAGCTGCACACCCTGCTGCCCGGCGTCGTCGACCCGCCCGCCCTCGACGAGCTCTACCGCGAGCGCTCCCGCTCGCTCACCGCGGCCACCGTCGCCTCCCCCACGCGGGCCTGGGCGCCGTGACCGGGTGGTACGGCACCCGCCCGTCGTGGCGGGTGCCGTTCGAGGCGGCCGCGCGCCGCCGCTTCGGCACCGACCTGCACGCCCTCGACCGTCCCGACCTCACCGCCGGGCTCGGCTCCCGACTCGCCTCCGGGTCGGGATCGCGATCGGCAGGACGCCGGGGCGCCCACGGCGGCGGGGAGAGCCTCGAGTACCGCGTGGCCGCCGTAGAGGTCGACGGGCAACCGGCCTTGGTCGACATCGCGATCCGGTTCTGGGCCGAGCCGCGCTACGACACCTACGGGCTCGCCCCCGCGGACTTCCCCCGGGTCCACGCCGAACCGGGGGTGGCCTCCCCGCATCGGCACATCGACGACGCCCTGTGCCTGTGGAGCCCGTTCGACCCGCCCGAGCTGCGCTGGCGCCACGAGCTCGGCCTGCTCGACCTCATCGAGATCACCCGCCGCCACCTGTTCCTCGAGCGGTACTGGCGGATGACCGGCGGCACCCGCGGCGGGGTCTGGCTGCTGCCCGACGCCCCCCACGGCATCCCCGCCGCATGAGCCCGCTGCTCGCCGTCCTCGTCCTCGCCCCGCCCGCGCCGTCGGCCATCGCGCCGGCCGGCGGCGGGTGGGGCTGGGCCCAGACGGTCGCGCTCATCGTCCCGGTCCTCGCCGCGCTCGGCGCCGTCGCGCTGTGGACGCTCGGGCAGCGCGCCGCCCGTTGGGAACGGCGCAGCAACGCCTTCGCCGCCGCGCTCGCCGCGGTCGAGTCCTTCGCCGAGATGCCCTACCGCATCCGTCGGCGCCCCGCCGGGGGCGACGCCCGCCAGCAGCTCACCGACCAGATCAGCGCCATCCAGGCCGACATCGCCTTCCACCAAGCCTGGCTCGAGCTCGAAGCCCCGACCGTCGCCGAGCCCTACCAGACCCTGGTCCGCGCCGCCCGCGGGCAGGCCGGGGCACAGATGCACCAGGCCTGGACCCACCAGCCGCTGGACCGCGACGAGGATATGAACTTGCACATCGCATATCCCCGCGAGCAGATCGACGCTGCCCGCGCCGACTGCCTCGCCGCCATGCGCGACGCCCTGCGCCTGTTCCGGGCCCGCTGACCGCGAGCGTCCACCGGCGGCCCGCTCCGGGTTACTTGACCCAGACCGCAGGCGAGATGGGAGAAGCCAAGCCCGATCACCGCATCAGGGGGACGTCCCCCGTCTCGCCCGATGCGCCGTTCCTGCAGGACTGGGGCACTTACTACCGGGAGGGCGCTGGTGGACCGCGGCTGAGCGGAAGAACATGATTGCGTCCGAAAAATCATTGCCTAGCGCTCTCGCGAGGTCGCGTTCGTGAAGTACGAGCGCCACGGTCTCGTTGACCGTCTTGAAGTTACGGAGGAACTCGAGCATCCACACCATGGAATTGCGGCGGTTTTCTTCGCACAGGTGGGAGTTCCAGCCACCCTCAACGGTCCTGTAATCGACTCGACGGTACCGACCTTCGACCCGGACGAAGGCGAGCGGCAGCGGCACTGTGCGCGGAGCGAGGATGGGCTCGAGATCGTTCGAGCCATCGAAATCCGGGTTCCGTAGGGCTTGAAGGGGGACACGATTCGTTCGAGCCACGCGGTCTCTCCAGCATGACGAACGTTCGCACCCGCCGGGCGCGGTCGTATTGGATGGGTCGTGACGCCGGAGGTGACGCCTGCTCCGAGGAGGGACGCGGGCTCCCGCCCGGACACCGGTTGCGATCGCGACGCCCGCGCCTGCCGCGCGGCTCCGGTGACTGCCCGCTCGCGGTAATCGCTTCGCCGGTCGTGACCGCACCCTGACAGCGACGCCCAGCCAGCGTCCGATCGAGGCGGAGCGCTGCTCCATGCCTGCTCCAACGACGGACGCATCTCGTCTCCGGCGATGCCCAAGACCTCTGAACAGACCAAGGGTCGCGACTTCATGCAGGGCCATCCAGCCTGTCGGTGGGCTGTGGTCGACTGCAAGGCGTGATGCGAATGCCTCCGCGCACCCAAACTGGGAACCTTGGCGCCACCGAGGTCGCTGCGGCTTTCGAGCGGCTCAACTGGGGCGTGGCCGACAACAGCCGCCACGACGTGGGCACAGACCTGCTCGTGATGGCCCGCGACGAACGCGGTGTCGAGCTGTGCCTGCTGGTCGGGGTGCAGGTCAAGACCCGCGGTGTCGGTGAGGGGCCGGGCAAGTACTTCTCAGAGCCGGTCACCGACGCGGTCACGGGGCAGGTGAGCGGGTGGTGGTTCCGCGACGAGGACCGCCGTCACGTCGACTCGTGGCTCCGCTACGAGGTTCCGCACCTGCTGGTCCTACACGACGCCAACACCCGCACCAGCTTCTGGACTCACATCACCGAGGTCGCCGTGGTCCCTACCGGGAAGGGCGCGAAGGTGTTCGTCCCGGCGAACCAGACGATCGATCTCGGGCACCGAGACCAACTGCTGGCCGTCGCGGCCACCCAACGCCCCCATCTGGTCTGGGAGGGCAGCGCCTGGCGCGGGCCCGGGTCGATCGCGCCGACCGCGCTCCTGCGCCACGCATTGATCGTGCCCCGGCTGGTTGCCCCACACCCGAACCTGACACTCACCGCGCCCCTCACCCCTGAGCAGGCGCTCGCACTGGTCGCACGTGTCCAGATCAACGACCTGCGACATCGGCTTGCAATGCAACCTCTCGATGACGACCTACAGGAAGCTCTGGATCAGCCTGGCTGGGCCTGGCGCCTGACTCGTGCACTGCTTCACCAGCTGACCAACGGCGAGCGCGACGAGGTCCTGGCGGCGATGGAGGCCGCGAACGACCCAGCCGAGCGCGTCGCAGCCACGGTGATCGCGGCAGCGGCGCTGCTCGGGTTGGGCAACGCCGAAGAGGCCGATCGGCTTCTGGTGACCACCCTGGAACGCGACGACGCGCACCCGATCGACCACGCCTGGCTCTCCTTACAACACGCGCGGTGTCTGATAGAGCTCGGTCGAGACGACGACGCCCGCGAACACCTCCTGGTCACCCAGCGGGCCCGCAGCGCCTACCCCGACGACCTGACCGCCAGCGCGATCGGCGGGATCGGCGCCATTGCCCTCTACCGCATCACCCGCCGCGAGACCCCGGGCCGGAACGACAAGGAGGAGACGGGACGGCTAGCCGATGGCGTCGCGGGACTCGACACGACCGCCGTGTGGTGGCGAGCTCTCGACACCACGGACGCGCTCCGCGCCTCAGCAAACCAGGCTTACCGAGTGTGGGCGCGGGATACCGCGATCACCTGGGCCGCCCGGGACACAGCCAACGACGACCTGGTCGCCACCAGCCTCATGGCCGGTCACCTCGGCGATCAGGGCGCGTGGAGCTCGTTAACCGCGCTACTGGCGAAAGAAAACCTCCGGCGCCTCGAGCGCACGAGCGAGGCGAAGCATGCGCGTGCGGCATTGTCAACTCTGCGTCTCTCCGGTGATCACAAGTCGACCAAACTCGCCACCCGTCGGCTGGTACGCGACGGCCCCGCGTCCGCCGCGGCGCAGGTTGCCGCTGAGTGCGACCTCGACACCACGACCCGCACCACCGCCCGAACCAGCCTCATCGTCCTGCGTGAAGCCGGCGACCTCCTCAACCAAGAAGCCGCTGAGCGCGCCTGCACGTGGCTGCTGAACACTCTCGAGGATCCGACGGCTTTTGTCACCCGCACCCGGCCGAGCTACCTGCTCTTGACTGAGCTGGTCGACACGCTCGCCGGGGTAATTAAGGCGGCATCGGACAAGACCCAGCAGAAAGTCGCCGAGCTCCTCGCGAACCTTCCAGCCCAGCCCGCCGAGCTCTATGCGGCATCCTGGGCCCGCCTGGCCAGAGCACTGCCCGCCGATCGGTGGGAAGCCGACACCGCAGCCCGGCTTGCAGCCACCGCCCCCACGCACCACGAGGAGCTGCGCGTCGTTGCTCACGAGATCGCCGCGCTGCACCATCCCGTCGAGCGCGACGCGCTCCTCCCGCTCATCCGTCAGGGTTCCCAAGCCGCCCTCAGCGCCTTCGGCGATGTCCGCGAGCTGCCTGCTGAGACCGCTGGCGCCTACGTCGGGCACCTCGTCGCGTCCTGCGAGGACATTCAGCTGCGGGCCAAGAATCTCTCACGCGCAGAAGGCGGCGACCGTCTCTCCGACCTCGCCATGCTCAACGGCTGGCACCCCGACCAGGCCCAGTGGGAACCGTTGCTCAAGGTCCTCGCCGACCCGCTCGTGTGGCCGAAGGACAAGAACGCCGCGCTGCGCCGCCTCGCCCAGCTTCGCTCGCAGCTATCCGACGCCGTCGCGCGAAAGCTGCGCCCTATCGCCGAAGAGATCCTCATCGCGGACCCGCTCCCCGCAATGGCCGCGTTCGGTGAGGACGAGAATTCTCGCAGCGCAGCGCTCGACCTCGCCTATAGCCTCGCCGAGCGCGACACACCGGTACCAGCCGTGTGGCGCACCCAACTGCTCGACTTGCTCGGCGGCGACCGACGCGACCGCCGGTGGGCCGCCTACATCGCCCGGCACGACAGCGAACCCGCCGGCGCCGGTCTGCTCGTCGCACTGCTGCAGGACACCGATCCGATCGTTCGAGCCGAAGCTGTCGACAGCATCGTGAGCCGCGCCGAGAACGACCCCGACGTGCACTCTCTGCGCGACACCGCACTCGACCGCGCCGCCACTGACCCAGGCACCGTTGTCACGCAGAACCTCGTCGCCGCAATCGAACGAAGCACCACGCTCACCGACGCGCACCGCGCCGAGCTCCTGCGCAGGCTCACCGAACATTCCTCGGCCACAGTCCGGAGCCGCGCGAAGAAGGCCCAGAAGACCCCGTCGGCGGGTGCCTCCGACGACTCGAACGCCTGAGGCGGCGTCGAGGCGCGGTCACCGTCTCACCCGACTTCCAGATGTGCAGGGTTCTCGCTCCTGCCGCTGTGTAGTGTCATCCTCGACGGGTGGACGTCACGCAGTCGGACATCAGCGGCATCCCAGCCGCCAATGTTCGCGTGTCTCAACGGTCCTTCGTTGCGCTATGGCGGGCGGCCAATGCCCTTGACGCGGAGGCGGGTAAGCAGGCGTCTACCGACTGGTATGCAGGGGCGGTCGCGCTGACTTGCCGATGGCTTGCGACTGCGCCCGCGCGGACGGTGCGCGGTGGCGGTCTGGTACGCGCACCAGCAACGCGGCGACGGGTGCTGGCCTACGAGGAGCTGATCGAGGAGGAATACCTCGCGGCGCAAAGCCTCGAGCAAAGGCGACCTGACCTCGCTGCTCGGCCCGGCTGGTGCGAGGGAGTGCGCGCGACTCTCCGGTGGGCTTGGCGCGCAGAGGGCCCTCCTCCGCTCGAGCTGCCGGCGACCGTCGAGTTCGACGCCCTCGATCACACCTCGGCCTGATCGAACGCGTCGGCATCCTCGTCCTCGGCGCGCTCATCAGTACCCGTCTCGACGACGTGGTCGTCGGTCTCGTCGCGCGTCTGCCAATTCGCGAGCTGGTCGGCACGGTGCTGCTCTTCCTCTCGTGCGTCCATCTCCTCACGAGATCGAATTTCGGCGAGGGCGCGGTTGGCGCGTTCGATGGCGGCTGAGGACTCGTCGGCGGTCGGGACGCGGACGTTGTCTTCGGCAACCTGCGGCGGCTCCGCCTCAGCGGTCTCGCGGATGTCGGGCTCAGGCGGGGCGATGGCTCCCCGCTCCTCATCCGCGACCCTCTCGTCGTCGAGGACCTCGCCAGCCTCGGACTGCCGCCGTTCAGCCTGATCATTGACCTCGGCGTCGATGTCAGCGGGTCGGTCTGTGACATCGGCATCGGTCACTTCGCGGTGGGCCTCCTCGTCCACGATGGCCTGACGGTGCGCGGCGAGCCACTCCTGCGCGGTGACCTCAGGCTCGGGAGCGACGTCGTCGGCGTGGCGGGCAGCGAGCTCGGCCTTCGCGCGTTCGGCGGCCGCTCGCGTTCCGGCGGTGTGCGCGAGCCAGCGAGACCGTGCGTCGTCGAGCTCAGCGAGCTCGCCGGCGCGGGCCATGAGCGTGCCTGCCAGCGCCGTCGTCGCCTCAGCGGCCTCGTGCACGCGCTCGCGTTCGGTTTCGTCAGCGGCGGCTTGCGCCTCGCCGCGGCGGAGCTCGGCGTCCTGGCGGGCGCGCTCGGCGGCTTGGTGCGTGCCGGCGAGCTCGTTGGCGACGTAGCGCGGCGCCCAGGCCGCTTCGCGTTCGTGTGCCCGGACTCGGACCCGGAGCTGCCCGTCGGAGAGCTCGAGCTCCTCGCGATCGATGTCGGGGCGGCCGAGCGCCTGCCAAGCCGCGCGGTAGGAGGCATACGCCTCGACCTTGCCGGGTGCGGGCGCGGGACCGAGGGCGTCGTCGGGATCGTCGTAGCCCTGCAGCTCGCGCCAGTTGGCGACGGTGCCGGCCGCGTCGAGCCACTCCTCTCGTTCCTGCGCCTGGTCCGGCATGAGACCGAGCGCTTCGGTCAACCAGGGCGGGGGTGCCTCGGCCAGTTGCTCGGCGAGCTCACCCGCCCGTTGGTCGGCGGCGTCGGCGAGGGTCTCGAGGTAGCGGTCCCAGTCGGCGCGGCCGGTCGCAGGGCTCCATTCGCGCCAGGTCGTGCCCTGCGGGTCGAAGGTGTGGGCGTCGCGGATGCGGGCGTGGATGACGTTGGTCAGTTTGCGGGCCCCGTCAAGATGCCGGTCGGTGACCGCTTCACGCAGAACCCGCTCGGCGTCCTGGCCGGCGATCTCAGCGCGGCGCAGGACGCGGGTGAGCGAGGCGGCGCCGTCCTCGGCGGCGAGCCGGCTGCGGTCGTCGCCGGTGATGACGCCTTCGGCGGCGAGGCGGTCGAGCCATCGCCCGGTGCGCTCGGTGGCGGCGAGGGCGGCGGCGTCGGCGAACAGCTCGCCGGCGGTGCGGGTCGTGGCGGCGTCGATGGCGGATTCAGTGGCGATGGCCAGCGCGGAGCGGGCGTCGACCCCGTCGTCCTTGGCCATGAGCGCGGCAAGCACGGCGACGGGGTCGCGGTGCAGGGAGTGGTCGGCAACCAGGCCGCGGGCGGGATCGGTGGGCCCGGTGATGGTGGTGACGTGGGCGGTGTTGGCGTCGCGGCCGCGGGTGAGGCCGACGTAGGCGGCGGCGCGGCTGGTGGCCGGGGTGGCGACGAGGTGGCTGGTGTCGACGGTGGCGCCCTGGGCGGAGTGGACGGTGCCGGCGTAGGCGAGGGAGAGGTCGGCGGCGACGTACTCGGCCGGGAGCACGATCTGCTGCCGGGTCGCTGCCTTCCCGTCGGGGGTGTCGGCGGTGGTGGGGGTGACGGTGAGGGAGCCGTCGTCGCCGATGGCGGTGACGCGGTAGGTCTCGCGGTTGATCGGGCCGCGCTGGTTGCCGGCGTGGCCGGTGAGTTCCCAGCCGTTGCGGCGGGCGGCGACGAGGTCGCCGATGCCGGCGTAGGTGCCGTCGCGCCCGAGTAGGGCGCCGTGTTCGGCGACGCGTTCGAGGCGGACGAGCTCGGCGCGTAGGGCGGCGTTGAGCCGGTTGGCCTGGTCGTTGGTGTCGACGACGAGGATCGAGCGGCGCCCGGCGAGGGTGTCGGCGAGCCAGGCGCGGGAGGCGGATGCTTCGGCGGCCTCGAGGGTGCCTGCGTCGAGGAGTCGGCCGTGGCGGTGGTAGTCGCGCAGGACGGTCTCGTCGCCGTCGCGCAGCCGCAGGGAGGCGGGGCCTTCCCAGTCGTGGCGGAAGCGGCGGGCTTCGGCGAGCTCGTAGCGGGTGCCGGTCTGCGCGACGAGGTCCATGGCGCCGCCGGCGCCGACGGCGGCGAGCTGGCGGTGGTCGCCGACGAGCAGCAGCTTCGCGCCGGCGGCCTCGGCGCGGGCGTGGATGGCGGCCAGCGCGGCGGTGTCGGTCATCGCGGACTCGTCGACCACGACGAGGTCCCCGGCGCGCAGGACCCACGGGGCGTCGGCGGGGTGGGGCTGATCGGCGTGGTCGAGTCGGTCCTGGGTCGTGAGCCAGCGGGCGACGTTGCGGGCGGTGAGGCCTTCGTCGGTGAGGATGTCGGTGGCGGCCTGGCTGGTGGCCAGCCCGAACACCCGTCCGGCGCCAGTCCCGCGTAGGTCGGGGTCGGACCAGCCGCGGGCGATCATGCCGACGATGAAGCTCTTGCCGGTGCCGGCCGGGCCGACGAGGGTCTCGACTCTCGCTCCGGAGGTGAGTACCCCGCGGATCGCGCCTTCCTGGTCGGCGCCGAGGTCGACGCCCTGGTCCTGGAGGAGGGACAGGAAGCGGTCGGCGACGAATCGCGGTGCGGCGGCAGCGTCACCGCGCCGGCCGGCGGCGAGGATGGCGCGCTCGGTGTGCACGTGGTCGGGCGTGGCGTAGAGCCGGACGCCGGGGGCTTGGTAGGCCGAGGAGCCGTCGGCCAGGCGCAGCTCGTCGGGCAGCGCGTCGGCACCGGGCCGTGCGGCGTCGAGCGGTGTGGCGAGGGCGATGCCCTTGTCGGTGAGCCGGTCGAGCAGGGTGGTGACGTCGTCGCCGTCGGCAACGCCGAGAGTGTCGGGCAGGGCGTCGTTGATCGCTCGGGTGAGGTCGGCGCGGGTCCACCCGGCCTTCTTGGCCTGCACCTCGGCCAGCGCGGTCTCGAGTACCGCTGTCGGCGACCACGACTGCGCCGCCGACGGGTTGTCGTGGCGGGCGGCGAGGACGTCCTCGGCGACGTCGCGCAGCCCGCCGGCGACCTCGTCGCGTAGCTGGCGGTCGATGCGGTCGAGCAGCTGCTCGCGGGTCTCGCCCTCGTGGGACTTCGCGCGCCGGGTGGCCATGGTGGCCTGGCGGGAGATCCGGTCACGCTCGAGGCCGTTGGCCTCGCGGCCGTGGCGGGCCTCGAACTCGGCGATCAGCTCGGCGGCCTTCGCGGTGACCGCGCGCCGGCGGGAGGAGAGCAGGTCGGTGGCGGTCTCGTCGACGCCGATGACCTCGCGGGCCTTGCCGTCGGGACGCATCGCCAATCGGACCCCGAGGGTCTGGGTGAGCCGTTCCTCGGTGGTGCGCTCCCCGACCGCGGCGGCGGCCGGGCGGAAGCGGTAGATGCTGCGCCCGTCGAGGGTGCGCCACTGCCCGTCCGGGCCCTCGACGCGGTTGAGGATCGGGTTGTGGATGTGCAGTTGCGGGTCGTGGTCGCGGGAGTCGTGCTGGAAGAACGACGTGACGACCCAGTCGTGGGCGTCGACGTAGCGACCCGCCGCTCCGCCGTGGTGCCCGACGCGGGCGTAGCCGGCGCGCTCGGCGAGGTAGGACAGGGCGGCGTTGTTGCCAGCCCAGATGGCGTCCTCGACGGCCTGGCGGTACTCGCCCCATGCCGCGGCAGCCTCGTCGTCACCCACGCTTCGGGCGGCGACCTCCTGGGCCTCGAACGCGGTGTGCAGCACCGTCACCGACTTCTGAACGCTGAACGTCGCGTCCAGGAAGGCCACGTTGTGCCGCGCCTGCTTGCCGGCCTCGACACGTAGTTCAGCGCGGCGTTCAGCCGAGGCGTCCGGCTCGCGTTCAAGCGCCGCGGCGTACAACTCGTCCTCAGTGGCATACCGGCGCCCGCGGTGACCGAGGGTCGGGACCTCGTCCCACCGCTGCGGGTCGCGGAAGGCCTCGTGACGGGGATCGAGGAAGTGCTCGTAGACCGCGCGCATGTCCTGCGGGTCGACCAGCCCGGTCAGGCCGAGCTTCTCCGCGCCGCTCCCCCACCAGCGGCCCGGTGGCTCGCCGTCGGTGACCGCGCCGGTGTAGTAGTTCTCGCGGCCGGCCGCGACCTCGTTGAGGAGGTAGTCCGGCGAGTAGCCGGACGCGACGCTCAGCATCTGGACGACCAGCTCAAGGTGGACTCTGGCCCGAGTCGAAGATCAAGAAAACTCGCGGACGCGTCAGAGCGGTTTCCGGGCCGGCCGGAGGCCGGCCCGTGCCCAGGGATCGTGATGCATAGGTGTGCGGCTCTTGATCTTTCCCTTGATCTTTTCGTCCTTCGGTCCTGTTGCTCGTGTCTGGTCGTCTGTTCGGCGTAGTGATCGGTGTCGGGAAGTGATCGTGCTCTTGGCTCTTGCTCTTCTGCTGGTCGGTGGGTCTGGTCGGTGCTGCTGGTCGTGGTGATCGGCGCTTCGGTGGTCATGGGTGGGCCTCGTCGGTGGTGTCGGGGTCGGTGTTGTTGATCAGGTGCAGGGGCATCGGTCGGTCCCGGAGCGCCTTGAGCGCGGCGGCGGCGGTGCCGCGGGAGACGCCGGCGGCGATCTCGAGCTCGGTGACGGTGGGCCAGGCGCCGTGGCGCTGGGCGTGCCGCGACGCGGCCGCCTCGGCGCGGTCGCGCGCCGGTGACGGCGCGGCACGGGGCGTCGAGGCGCTCGTCGGAGCGCGGCCGGCGCCCTCCGGCTCGGCGTCCTCGGCCTCCCCATCTCCTGGCGGGTGAACGGTGCCGGGGAGCGCGTCGGGTTGTACGAGGGGCGGAGTGAACAGGGGCCGTTGAACGCCGTGGTGCTGAACGGACACCACGTCGAACGCTGGGTCCCGCGGCGGCGGGGGCTGAACGGCGTGATCGGGGTGCGCGGTCGCGAGCAGGTAGAGCAGGTGCGCGACGACCGCCGCCGCGATCGCCGGCCAGGCGCCGACCCCGAACCGCAGCGCCGGCGCGACCTCGACCGCCGGCCCGCCGGCGAGGTAGGCGGCCTGGGCGAGGCCAGAGAGCCCGGCCGCCGTGACGACGACCGACCACGCGTAGCGGGCCGCGCCGTCGCGCAGACGGGCGGTGGCGCTGTAGGCCACCAGGGCGAGCCCGTCGGTGATCAGCGGGTAGAGCCAGGCGATCCCGGCCGGCACCCGCGCCGCTACGGCGACCTCGAACAATCCGTGGGCGGTGGCGATGGCCGCGCCGAGCGCAACTGCCAGACCTGGGAGCCAGAGCAGCGCGTACCTCGCGCCCCCTCGGGGCGCCTGGATATCGACGTCGCCCACGGGCTCGGTCTGATTCTCGGCCACCGCGATCACTCCGCGTCGGCGTCGCCGGCAGCGTGCGCAGCTTCGCAGTCGTCGCCTTGCCAGCGGGCGAGTTGCTCGCGGCGGGCCTGGTCCTGGAGGGCGCCGTCCTGGTGGGCGGCCCCGCGGTGCGCGTCCCGGACCCCGACGGGCCGCCTCACGGGGTCGCGCGCTGCCTCGCGGTCGAGCTCGGCGACCGCGGCGCGGAGGTCGTCGAGAGAGCCGCAGAAGCAGTGGAACTGGTCCGGCGCGATCGCATTCATGTGCGCGAAGTAGATGTCGCTGAGCCGGTCCCACTCGGCGCGCTCGGCGGCTTCGCGTGCGCGCCGCTCCGCGCGACTCTCGGACTGGTCGGCAGCGGTCATCGCGACCATCCCTCGCGGCCGCCGGTGCCGTTCATGGCCGTGCTGATGCCGGCCCCGTTCGGCCGGTTGGGGTCCTCGGCCGCTGGCTCCGGGGGCGCGTCATCCCGCGCGGCGGCCCACCACCAGGCGATCGATGTCGCCGCGTCGGCTCCGGAAACCGGCGTGGCGCCGAGCGGGGCGCTGTTCCACCCGGGCCGGGTCTGGTGCCGTTCCCGCGAGCACGACGCAACCGAGGTCCTGAGCCGACGTACGACACCGGGGCGCTGGCGGTCGTGCCAGTCCCCGGCCAGCTGCACCGACGCACCCCGGCCCTCGTAGGCCGCGCGCCAGGCGTGGGAGAGCCAGAGCAGCTCCTCGATCACGTCGGGATGCCAGAGCCAGCACTCGGGCAACACCGCGGCCCCGTCGGGGTAGCGCAGGAAGACCGCGTACAGCCACCGGCACAGCTCGTCGAGCATCGCCGCGAGGGCTTCGGAGTCGGTCGGGGCGGCCAGCCACGACGGCGCCACGGTCGGGCCCGGGCGCGCAGGGACGGCGGACACGGCGTCGGCGAGCTGGGCGACGGTGCGCGCCAGGTCATCGACCCGCGTCGGCGTCCCGACCAGGGCCTCCAGGCCGCGACGCAGCCCGTCCACCTCACGGGCGAGGCCGGCGAGGGCCTCGACCCGGGCGAACTCGTCGCCCTCGGTCCCGCCGGGCTGTCCCGGTGGGCGGCGGGTCACCGGGTCCACCCCGGCTCGCCGTCACCGTCGCCCCGCGTGTCCAGCTGCACGTCAGTGGCGCGGTGATCGTCGTCGTGCCAGCGGATCAGCTGTTCGCGGCGCTCACCCTCAACGCTCGCTTCCCGAGCGGCGATCGTGGCCCGCAGGTCCTCGACGCGCTGGCGCAACCGCTCGGGGTCGTCAGGTTGCGCCGCGTCGTCCGCGGTAACGGGGTCATCAGCACCGGCAGCCTTGGTGGTTACCGCACCGGTCGACGACCCGCCGCTCCTGCTGTCGTCGGAGCCTCCCTCGTCGGCAACGTGCTCGCGGACGCGGCGGTCCTCGCCGTGCCAGTCCTGCACCGATTCGCGGTCCGGCTCCTCCCGGCCGATGCGAGGTAGGTCGTCGAGGGCGTCGCGCTCGGGCAGCGGGGCGAGCTCGGCGAGGGCCTCGAGGCGTCGGTGCTGCGCCCACGCGTAGGGGTCGTTGTCGTGGGCCCAGTCGGAGTGGATCGCACGCTCGCGAGCGGCGTCGAGGGCGTCGTCGACCTCGGTGCCCGGCGGCAGCGGCCAGCCCGGTGCGGGCGGGGTGTTCTCCTCGAGCCACGTGGTGCGCGCCGCGGCTTCGGCGTCCGAGGCGGGCTCGCGCCAGTCCGGGTCGCCGTAGTCCGCGGCCGGGTTGAACGGCGAGGTCTCGTCGGGCCGGCTGTCGAGGTAGGTCTCGTGCTCCTCCGCGGTCCACCGCGCCGGCGGTGTCGCTTGGCCGGTGCGGGCCTGCTCGCCCAGCGTCGCGCGCTCGTCGGCGGTCAGCGGGCGGACCCCGCCGGGCGCGGTCAGGTCGACCAGGACGAACCCGTCGCGCTCGGCGATCGCGGAGGAGGCCTCTGCGTCGACTGCGCCCGGGTCCTTCGCAGCGGGTCGTCCGTCGAGGCGGACGACCTGCCCGGTGTCCGGATCGGTGTAGACGTCGGTGTCCGGGTCGTAGCCCAGGACATCCAGCCCCGCGGCCTGGGCCAGGCTCTGCGCGCGGTCCGCGCGCTCCCCCACCGTCAGCTCGCCGCCAGCACCGCGCGCGGCGGCGGTCCTCGGGACGCGGTCGGCGGCGAGGTCGAGGGCGTGTTCGCTGGGCGGCAGCGCGGTGTCGAGCTGCTGGCGCCAGGTGGCCGCCTCGGCGGCCAGCGCGTGGTCGTAGTCCTCGCGGACCAGACCGATATAGCCGGCCACCTGCGCAGGCACGCTGACCGGAGGATGCCCGGCGGCGCGACGCTCGGCCTCGTCCCACGCAGCGTCGAGGTCGCGCAGCGCCGCGGCCTGGTCGGCAGGGCTGCCGGTGTGGGCGATCTCGTCGCAGTAGGCGGCCCGTGCGATGAGCTCGCGGTCGGTAAGTTGCTCGGGTGGCAGGGTCGGGTCCGGCGTCGGCCATGCTGGGTCGGCCTCGACGGTGCGGGTCTGATCGTCGGTGGGCTCGCTCATCAAGGATTCCTGTACGAGTGCGGCGCACTCGACGCGGTCGAGGCCGTGCTGGGGCTCGTCCGCATCGAGGCGGTAGCGGTCGTGGTCGAACTCGGGGCACGCCGTCAACGCGGCTGCCTCCGCGCGCTCGACCTGCTGGGCGGAGGCAGGTCGGGAGTGGTCATCGCAACCACGTCCGATCACCGCCGTGCTCGTGGTCGTGCTCGCCGAGCACGGGAGGGGCGACGGGCTCGACATCGATCACCAATGGCGGCCCGTCCTGCGATCGCGCAGGGGGCGCAGAGCTCGTGGTCCGCCGGCAGGCGTTCACCAGCCGACGCCACCAGGCGCCGGTGCCGGCGGTGCGACGCCGCGGGGCGGCGACCCGACGCCGCAGGGCGGCGAGTCCGACGTCTGCCCACGCGCGGGTGCAATGCCAACGGCCGCGCCACCCGGTCGCGACCTGCTGGCGCTGGGCGCGCACGTCGCTGCGGGTCCAGGCCATGCGGGCCCGCCCGATCACCGGGGCAATGCCGCGGCGATAGACCACGACCTTCCCCGCGGGCAGGTTCGCGATCTGCGCTGGCGCGATCACCGGCACCTTGCGCACCGTCCGAGAGGCGACCCGGCCGCGCATGTCTGTGGTGGTGATCCGCTCGTCGCGCTCCCCGGCGAGGGTGGACCAGAAGTGCAGGTCGGCCTGGTCGCGGGTGCCGCCGAACAGCAACACGGAGCCGGTGTTGTTCAGGATGGTGGCGGTCTTGTGCTCGCCGTAGCGCGCGAGCAGCTGGGCGCGGGACTGGAACGGGGCGATGATCGTGACCCCGCGCCCGCCCATGTCCGCGGTCCAGTTCTCCAACGGCACCGGCGAGATCAGCGCCGCCTCGTCCAGCGCCAGCAGCAACGGCGGGTCCAACCGCCCCGAGGGCCTGGCCACGGCGAGCCGGCGGGCCTCGCGGGCGATGTGCCCGGTCAGCGCGCACACCAGCGGTCCCGTGTCGGCCTCCTCCGCGCCGAGCAGGAACACCGTCGCCCGGGACCGGAGCAGCTCCTCCACGTCGAAGGGCTGATCCGTGGGCGCCGCGGCGGCTGCGGCGTCGGGATGGTTCAGCCACGCCAGCGCCGGCATGATCGAGTTGGTGATCGAGGTCCGGGTGCGGTCGTTGGTCTCGACGAACTGCTCGGCGGCCTTCTCGAACGACTCCACCTGAGACCTGCGCAGCAACGCCGGCACCTCCCGCGAGGCACGCGCGTTGTCCGCGACCCACCCGAGCACGTCGCGCATCGACCCGCCCCTGAGCGCCGCGGCGTGCAGCAGCGCCGCCAGCACCCGCCGTGCCTGAGCGTCCCACCGCTCCGCATCCCCCGAACTCGCCCGCGAGGTCGCGGAGACCATGTCGGTGGCCCGCTCCATCGCGGTCACCGGGTCGGTGCAGCCGGTCAGCGGGTCGAAGCTGATCGTCGAGCGCGACCCGCCGAGCCCGACCGGGTTGAACACGAACACCGGCCCCCGCGTCCGCTGCCGGATCGGGGCGCACAGCTCGAGCAGGTCGGTCCGCGTGGAGGTGACGACAGCGGCGCCGGGGGCGTCGAGGACGCGGCCGGCGAGCCAGCCGGTCTTGCCGGTCCGTGGGCCGCCGAACACCAGGGTCACGTCCTCGATCGAGGACCACACCCGCTGCAACCCGACCCGGCACAGCTCCACCCCCACCGCCGAGGTCGGCGTCGCCCACCCCTCACGGCGCACCAACGAACCGAGCGAGGGGCGCACCGTGCTTGCACGGCGGCGGGTCGCGACCGTGCCGGCGTGGCGGGCGATGTCGATCGTGGAGGCCACCCCGGCGCGACGCCGGGAGCGCGCCGACCACCGGGTGACCGTGGCGCGGGAGCGCGACCAGCGATGCCACACGACCAGCGCGAGCACGGAAATCCCGACCAGCAGCGCCGGCCACGACAGCGCCTGCAGCAGAGTCGTCGCCGGTAGCGCCGCCAGCGCCCCGCACACCATCGCCGGCCGGATCGCCCCGCGCGTCAACGACACCGCTGTCGCCGCGACCAGCAGCACCAAGATCACGAACGTGCCCATCACCGTGACCACCCGCCGTGGCCGGACGGGGCGCGATCAGCCCCGTCGGCGAGCCGGTAGCCACCGTCGCGATGGCCGAGCTGGAAGCGCACGCCGTCGCCGAGCATCCGCCGTGCCCACCCCTGGGCTGCCTCGTCGGTCATCACCTCGTCGGTGCGACCGACCAGCACCGCGTCGACGAACAGCGCCCACGTCACCGGCCCGCCGGCCGGGACCTCCCCGAACGGCAGCCCAAGCATCGTGGCCGCGACGTCGGCACGGACCAGCTCCGTGCCCAGCAGCAGCGGCGCGGTCTGCCCCAGGGCTGCGGTGGGCACCGACGTCCTGCGACCTCTACTCCTCGACATCGGACCCTCCCTCCGTCTCGCGGCGCCACGCCTGCAGGGCGGCGGCCCGTCGGGCGCAGCCATCGACGTGGCCGGTCTCGCGGTCGTCCGGGTGTGAGGCGAACGGGCCGGTGTCACGCACACGCCCTCGGCAGGTCGTGCACGTCCACACCGCCGACCCAGCACAGCCGGGCTCGCGGGACGGCGCGGGCGGGCGGTGCTCGACCAGCCACTCCCACGCCGCCTCAGCGCGCGTCCCGCCCTCGAGGGCGGCGGGCAGCTCCAACGCCTCGCCGACGTCGTCCCAGGTACGACCGGCACCCCGGGCGCGCAGCGCCCACTCCCGCAGCTGGCCCGCGGCGACGTCGGACACCAGGCGCCCCGCGCGCACCCCGGCCAGCGGGTCGTCCAGCGCCGGACGTGACAGCTCGTGGAACCCCTCGATGGGCTCCCGGTGCTCGATCGCGTCGAACGCGGTCACCGCCACTCCGCGCACGAGCTCGCGGGTCCTCCACGCCGCCTGCTCACGCCGGCTCACCTCGAGCGCGCTCATCGGGCACCTCCCTCGGCTCCGGTCTGCTGATCACGGCGCAGTCGGGACGCCCAGCGCTCGACAGTCCGCACGCTGACGCCGAACAAACGCGCCACCTCGGGATGCGGCCGGCCGGCCTCGAGGAGCGCGCGCCACCGCGGAGCGCCCAGGCCGGTCGCGGGGCGCAGGTGGCGGCGTTCCTGCTCGGTCAATCCGCCGGCGATCCCGTACGGCATGCGACGCAGCGCTTCGGCGAGACAGCTCGACCGCACGGGACAGCGACGACAGACCGCCTTGGCCGCCATGACCTGGGCCTGGTAGGCCGAGCCCAGCGACGCCACGGGGAAGAAGAGCTCAGGATCCTCGCCGCGACAGGCCGCCCAGGCTCGCCAGTTCTCGCGTGCTGCCCCCGCATCGGTGCCGGGCTTGGAGGGGTTCATCGCGGCCCTCCCTCGGCATCGGCGTCCTGCGTGCCCGAGAGGGCCGGGGTGGTGGCCTGGTCGACCGTCGACATGAGCGTGGAGATCGCTCCGGGCAGGCTCTGTCCGGCGGGAGTGCCGATGAAGAGCACCAGGGCGACCAGCGAGAACACGACGGCGCCGGCGGCGGAGCGGGTCTTGGCGCAGATGAAGGCGCCGAGGATCGCGAAGAGGATCAGAAGGCCGACGCTGGGCATCACGCGCCTCCCAGCATCTGGTTGGCGGGGTGCGCCATCGCGGACGCGGCGTCGGACCCGGCCGCCCACGCCTCGGCGATAGCCCGGTTCACGTACCAGCGGTTACCGATACGACGGGCCGGGAGGACGTGAGGGATGAGCCGCCGAATGCGTTGGCAATTCGTGCTGGCCGAACCGTTCTTCCCCACCTCACCGAACCAGAGCCGCGCCACCTCCTCCACGGTGATGAGTAGTCCGCTGTCGCCGCGCTCGATGACCTCGGGCGCTTTCTTGCGCTCTTCCATGTCCGCTCCCGCTCTCACGTCCCTCGTGCTGCGGCCCTGACGGCCACCACCCGTTGACGTGCTGAACGGTGCTGTGACGAGGCGTCGCGTTGCGACGCCTCAGATGTCGCATCTCCGCCGTGAGCGTCTCGCGACGTTGCGTCCGTGTCTCGTTTCGTCGTACAATTGACGCTTCCGGGAACGAGTTGGGGAGTCGGAATGGCCGATCCCGTTGTCCTGCGCGACCTACTTCGCGAGAAGCACTGGCAGAAGTACCAGACGTTTCTCCGCGAGTACGACAAAGCCGCGGCGAGCATCGACAGCTCGCTGGTGGGCACGGCGCCGAGTCGTGCGCAGCTGCACCGTTGGCAGTGCGGTGAACTGAAGGGCCTGCCGCATCCTCAGCACTGCGAGGTCCTCGAGGCGATGTTCCCGGGTCGCAAGGCGGCCGAGATGTTCGTCCCCGCTCAGCGCAGTGCCGCGCCCAGCACCGCCGACCTCGTGGCCGCCGTCGGGGACGGCCTCGAGGGCGTGGCCCCGGTTCCTTCGGCGTGGTCGACGCCCCTCCGGCCAGTGCCCGAGTCCTCCGGTTCGCTGCCGGTCAACACGCTTCGAGGTCCCGCCCACGACCAGGCTGAATCCCTGGCGAGAGCGCTCCAGCTCCTGGGCAAGCGTCGGCGCATCCCCGACGAGGAGATCGCGGAGCTGGCACTCCTCGCCGGCCACCTCGTCGACCTGGAGATGGAGTGCACCATCGACATCGAGCCCGACGGGTGGTCCTCGGTCACCTACCGGTTCGAGCTCCTCAACCTGACGAACGCACCGGTCAAGCGCCTCCTCCGGGAGCAGTGGTTCGAGAACACCGACGGAGTCCGCATCGAACCGCATCCCGACGGTGAGCGACGGGTCTCGATCCAACGGCTGCACGACATCGGCAACATGACGAAGTTCGCCTGCGTACTCTCGCCTCCGATCGAACCGGGCGGTATCGGAACGGTGTCATACACCTCCCGCGGGGGCCGCTTCGTCCACGACCACTTTTGGCAACAGTTCACTCCGCGGAACACCCGGCACCTCACGCTGACGATTCGTCACCGCGGCGTAGATATGCTGGTGGGCTGCACCGCCGTAGAAGACCAGCCGGATGGCGCGCAGGTCTCCGCCATCGATGACCTGTTCTGCGTCGAGGACGACGAGGGCGCACTCATCACACTGACGCGCGATTATCTCCAGCCCGGCCAATCGGTGACTATTCGTTGGGAGGTGGCGCGTGGCGGATCGTGATCGCCTGGAACGCCTCGTTCGCGGGTGGCACGACCTCGAGAAGAAGGTCGGCTCGAGCGCGGTCATCGACTTCGACTGCGCGCCTGATGTCGTCGGGGACGTCGTCCAGGACAGGTTCGAGGTCCTCGACCGGTTCCTCGCGTTGCGATCCGAGGCGGACGACTGCGACGACGTGAGTTCCGTGCTGGACGCCCACCTCGCCTACCTTCGAGCGCTGCTCGGTGAACGCCTCGACTTGGCCGAGTACATCGAGCTCACTCAGGGCGCGCCCACCACAGGCTGGGCGCCCGCCTACGTCGCCGAGGTCGGCGAGCAAGCGCGCCGCGCTCTCGCGGACGTCGACGTCGCATGGGACGACCAGACGCGCACTGCGTTCGACGCCTTGAGCCCCAACTTGCCGGCGGAGGACGCCGGCGACGTCATCCGCGATTACGCGCGCGAGTACGAGGCGCAGGTCAGGAGCCTGACGGGAGCGGAGACCACCTTCGAGCTCGACGTGGAGACGGTGGAGGTCGACGCGTACTGGTCCTACTGGCTGGACGGCGAGGGCCGACGAGCTCGGCTGCGGATCAACCGGCGCAACGCGTCCTTCACCCAGGTCGACGCCTACCGCTTCGCGCTCCACGAGGTGCTGGGGCACGCGTTGCAGTACGCCAACCTCACCGACGTCTCCGAGCACGCGGAAACGCCCTGGCCCCGGCAGCTCGCCATCCACTGTCCGCACCAGGTCCTCTTCGAGGGCCTGGCGCAGGTCCTTCCTCTCGCGGCGAGCCCGGACGACCCCCTCGTGCGGGCGCGGACCCGGCTCGACCACTACGTGCAGCTCGTCAACGCCGAGCTCCACCTCATGGTCCACGCCGGCGCCAGCGCGTCGGCCTGCCGTGACCACGCGCTGTCGAGGTTGCCGTTCTGGCGACCGGCCGACGTTGCATCCGCCCTTCGCGACCGGTCGCTCGATCCACAGCTGCGCTCCTACCTCTGGGCGTACCCGGCCGGCATCGACTGGTTCCTCAACGTGCACGATCACGGCGGTAGCCTCCTCGCGGAGGTTCTGCATGCCGGTTACCAGCGACCGCTTGTCCCGCGCGACCTCGAGCAGCTCTGGCCCGCCGGACCGCGGATCGGCGGGAACGCCTGACCTGTTCGTCTACGGCACGCTCGCACTCGACGACGTGGTGCGGACGTTGATCGACCGTGTTCCGGCGAGCGAGCAGACGAGCGCTCCCGGGTGGCGGGCGGCGCGGCTGCCGGACCTGCCGTACCCGGGTCTCGTCCGCGATTCTGAGGCCGAAGCGACAGGTCGGGTGTACACCGACCTCAGCGAGACCGAGTGGAGCGTCCTCGACGCCTTTGAAGACCCGACGTACTCCGTCGAAGTCGTGCGCCTGAGGTCGGGACGGTCGAGCCTTGCCTACGTCTGGCCCGACGAGGTGCTGGCCGACAGCTGGACGACGGGCTCGCTCGAGGGCGCCGACATGCAGGCATACCTCGAGCGTTGCTCCCGTTGGCGCGCCGGCTGGGAGACCCGCAGCGGAAGTGGCTGAGCGCCGCCTCACCCGCTCGCGCGACATGCCGGTGTCGTCTCCCCGTCGATGTCGGTGGTGCTTCCTACCGTTCTTCCGTGCCCGAGGACTCGCCGCAGGAGGACAACGCCCGCCCGCTGACCGTGCTCGAGCGGCTCGTGCGAGCCGGCAATCGAGGAGGAACGGGCGCGCACCTGGATCCACTCGCGCGGTGCTCGGGTCGATGGCGAGCCCGTGACCGATGTCGACTACCCGGCCGAGCCTCCCCGCCGCGTCGTCCTCTACCCCGCGTGACTCCTGAAGTCCTCTCGGCCTCCACGCAGCTCAGCGGTCGAAGCTGACGCCAGCTGTTCGAGGAAGCGGTCGAGACCGACGCGGTCGTAGAGGTCCTTGGCGTCCTCTCCGGGCTCGCCGACGAGCACGCGGGCGTGGGGCAGGGCGGCGACGAGGCGGTCGAGGCAGGCGAGCCCGGGGTCGTCGTGGTCGGGGACGATGACGACGTCGGTGCCCTCGAGGACCCGGGTGAGGGTCTCGACGGGTGGGCTGCCGGCACCCCCGGCCCAGGTGGTCGCGTAGACGCCGTGCAGGGCGTCGCAGGAGGACTCGCTCTCGCAGAGCACGACACTCTCGCCGGCGGCCGCGGCCATGCGGACCTCGTCCTCACGGTAGAGGGGCAGATCGACTTCACGCGTGCCGAGCAGGCCCGGGACCCACTCCCCTCGCGCGTTCCGCGACTCCCACCGCATGGTCTTGGAGCCGTCGGCTCGGCGCATCCGTTGCTTGGCGTGGTCGGGGCCGTAGAGGTGCCAGGCCTCGTGGCGGTAGCTGGCCGTATCCGAGTGGGCAGCGGCCCTGAGCTCCGGCCACTCCCGGCGCAGCCTGCGGAGGTGGACATAGCGGCTGGGGGTGATGCGTGGCGGCCGTCGCAGGTGGTTGGGGCGAAGCCCGAGGGCGCGCAGGACAGCGGTGACCGAGCAGCCGGCGTGGCAGTGGAGCCACGCGCCCCGACCGTCGTCCCGACGACCGATCGCCAGGGCGGCGGAGTGCAGCCCGGTGTGGCTGTGGGCAGGGCACTGCCACTTGCGGCCGGTACGGCGACAACCCATCTCGGCGAGCACCTGACCTAGCCACTCGTCGGGCGAGGACGTCGGCATGCCGGGAACAGTGCGTTGGACGGGCAGTTGGGACGTCGGGCTCGTCGTGGTGCGGGCCTCGGTGTCGGTCATGAGGTTCTCCTCGGACGTCTCGGAAAGGTTCCCTCTCGAGCGGTCTCGACGCGCGGGCGTGGAGTCGGGGCTCGGGTGATGGGTGGGGGCGTGCTGTCTGCCTTCACCGCCCAGCGGGCGCGCCTCGGGCTGCGGAGGCTCGCGGTCCAGGGGCCGGACGCAGTCCGGTCGCGCAGCGACGCGCAGCGCCCTTGACCGCGAGGGCGGCCCGATCAAGCTCCCCCGGGCCCCGACAGGGTTCAGGGCAGCGCCGCGCAGCGGCTCCGCCGTCGGCCGGAGGGCCGCTCGGCCCGGGCGGCCTTGAGCCCCTCAACTGACACCGACCTGACCGCGGACGAACTCGGCGACGGCGAGCGCCTCGAACGCGGCGGCCGCGGTCGAGTCCCAGGGGGCCAGATCGGCGAGCTCCTCGCCGGCGACGCGGTCGCCATCGAGGGCGGCGGCGAAGAGTCGCTCGACGTAGCCGCGTGGCGGCCCTGTCGTGTCGTTCGTCGAGTGGCGATAGGTGCTGGTCGGCGGGCTGAGGTTGGGTGGGAGCTCGTGGTCGTGACGCATACCGGTTGGAAGGTCGGGGCCGGTCCCGGGTTCCCGGGTCGCCTGGACCTGTGGACGGGGACCTGCGGAGCGGCGCCCTCGTCGCAAGGGCGCCACCCGGAGGTTCAGAGCGGGAACCGCAAACCCCTCGCAGCGGCCGCCGCACCCATGGCGGCGCGGGCGCGGGCCCGGCGGGACTTGAGGGTGCCCTCGGCGACCTCGAGGCGAGAGGCGGCCGCCCCGATGTCGAGGCCCTGCAGGTCGACGAGTTCGACGGCGGCGCGTTGCGCGGGAGTCAGCACCGCCAACAGATCGTCGAGGACCGCGCTCGCATCCAGCTGTTCGATTGTTCCGAGGGCATCAGAAGGACCGTCAAGAGAGCGCCGAATCTCGGTGGCGACCTGTGCCGGGTCGCCGAACAGCTCAGCCGGGCGGGACCGGGCCCGACGGGTCGAGTCGAGGGCTGCGTTGTGCGCGATGCGGTAGAGCCAGGTGCCGACGGCGGCATCCCCGCGGAAGGTGTCGGCCTTCGTCGCCACCTTGATCCAGGCGTTCTGCACCGCGTCGTCGACCTCCCCGCGCGCACCCAGAACCCGACGGGCCGCGCCGACCATGACGTCGTGGTATCGGGTCGCCAACACCGCCAGCGCGCCACGGTCGCCGTGCTCGGCGTAGGCGGTCAACAGCTCGCGGTCCTCCCGCTCGTCGTCGGCGGACGCAGCGACGCATCCGGTCGTGGGCGTCGTTGCCTTCGCCCCGCTGGCCAGGTCGCGCGGCTGGCTCGTCGCCTCGGCGTGCACCGCCCCCGGCTGGCTCGGCTCCGGCGTGCTCCGCCGCGGCGCGGGGTCCACATCGTCAGGACGGAGGAGCGGCGCGGGAGGCGCGGTTGGTGAGGTGAGAAGTCGCGCGCAGTGGGTCCAGACCTCGGCGAGTCGGCGGGCGGCCACGCGATCGCAGCCCTGCCAGAGCACCGGTCCGACGCGGACCCAGACGTGGGCGGGAACGATCTGGCCGCTGATCTCGCGGCGGGGCTGGTAGCCGACGGAGCTGGCGGCCGGGGTGCCGTACCGAAGGAGCAGGGTGGGCGGGTACGTGCCGGGCTCGATGCCCAGCCAGGTCAAAGACGCGGTCCAGGCGAGGTGCTGGCGCTCGGCCAGGGCCAGGGCATCGGTGAAGCCTCGCGCGATCCCGGCAGCCGCCTCGCCACTGGTGACGTAGGTCAGCGTGTCCCCCGCGCGGACTCCGACCTGCTGTGACGGCGTCCCGTAGTGGTGGGCGAAGGCCTCGGTGGTGAGCTGTCCGGCCACGCGGGTGGTGACCGAGCGGATGACCGAGGTGTGCGAGCTGGGGTCGACGAACATGCGAGCCTCCCGGGCCAGGGCCGGGGCTGGTAGGCCCCGGGGCGGTGGGCGGAGGCGCTTGCTGCCTCCACCGCCCGAAGGGCGCCGAGCGGGCCGTCGAGGCTCGCGGTCACTGATA
>NZ_JAQZAN010000028.1 GCF_028737255.1 Actinomycetospora straminea
CGATCACGTCCGCGCGGGCCCGCGCGAGCGCCTCCCGCTCGGCCGCACCCACCGATTCGCTCATGTGTTCGACGGTAGCCCCGACCCCCGACAGTCGAGGCCGGAACGCTGAGACCCCCTCAGGAACCCACCGCCTCGCGCGATGAGTCCCGGCCCTCCCGCCCGTCCACCTCTCGACGCACCTACGCGGAAGGGACCCCCATGACCGCGACCGACCCGGCCGACACCGCGACCCTGCTCGCCGCCACCCGCACCGAGCGGGCCGCGCTCGCCGACGACCTCGCCGGCCTCACCGCCGCGGACTGGGCGACGCCGTCGCTGTGCGACCGCTGGTCGGTCGAGGACACCGTTGCCCACCTCACCGCCGCGGCCAGCGTCGGACCCTGGCGGTGGCTGCGCAGCGTGCTCGGCGCGCGCTTCGACTTCGACCTCCACAACGACCGGCGCCTGGCCGAGCAGCGCGGCGCGACGCCGGCCGAGACCCTCGCGCGGTTCCGGGCGATCATCGACAGCACGACGTCGACCTGGGGCCCGAAGGCGGCGTGGCTCGGCGAGGTCGTCGTGCACGGCGAGGACGTCCGCCGGCCCCTCGGGCTCGTGCGCATCCCGCCGGTGGCGACGACGACGCCGGTCGCGGACTTCTTCGCGTCCCGCGACTTCACGGTCAGCGGAAAGACGGTCTCCACCGGCCTGCACCTGCGCGCCACCGACGGCCCGTTCGAGGCCGGCGAGGGACCCGAGGTCACCGGCCCGACCCTCGCGCTCCTCATGGTCATGGCCGGTCGCGCAGCGCACCTCGACGACCTCGACGGCCCCGGGGTGGCGACGCTGCGGGAGCGCCTCAGGTAGACCGGGGGTCAGCCGTCATCGTCATCGTCGTCCCCGTCGGCGTCGGCGGGCTGCTCCGCCGGCGCCGGCTGCTGGACCTGCCCACCCGGCGCGGGCTGCTGTCCGGGGACGGGCGCCGGCGCCTCGACGACCTGCCCGGTCGCGGGGGCGTCGTCGTCGTCCCCGCCCGGGGCCTCCATCTGCGGGAACTGGAACACCAGCACCAGGCCGATGATCGCTGCGAGCACCGCGAGGCCGGCGCCGACCCGATCCTTCGTCATCCCTGTCCTCCTGGTCTCGACGGGCCGGTTCAGTCGTCGACCGGGACCTCGCCGAAGAGCACGAGGCTCAGGACGAAGTAGGTGACGTAGAGGGCGAGCAGGACGACGCCGTGCCAGCGCCGCAGGCGCCCGGTGGCGAGGAAGACCGCCGACAGCACGGTGAACACGAGCAGGACCGGCATGTGCCACGCGAGCGTGTCGTCGTCGACGAGGATCGCGCCGCCGATGAGCAGGACGATCCCGAGCTTGCCGGTCACCGAGAACACGACGCTGCCGATGACGTTGGCGATGCCGATCTCCGGCGCGCCACGCCGCGAGGGCTCGACGGACAGCAGGATGTCCTCGAGCGTCAGGGCCAGCGTGGCGATGGTGACGCCGAAGACGGTGCCCTCGATCTCGAAGTTCTCGAGGATGCCCTCGGTGCCCTGGCCGGCGATGAGCGCGCCGACGACGAGGCCGATGAGGGCGATCACCGCGAGCACGATCGTGCCCGCCGGCGAGGTCTGCCGGGCCTTGAGGAAGCCCTGGTCGACGTGCAGGTCGGGCGGGAGGTGGAAGCCGCCCCCGTTGTCGTCGCGGCCCTCGGGGCCGTCACCGCCCCGCGGGCCGCTGCCGGTACCGCTGCCGGTGCCGCCGTCGCCCGGGCCCTCGCGGGTGAGCGTGGCGGTGCCGCCCCCGCCCGCGCCGACGCCGGCCTTCTCGAGCTGCTCGTAGAGCTCGGCGTTGCGGAACACCGGGCGGCGCGCGGAGTACTCGCGGTAGGCGATCCAGCCGACGAACGCGACGAAGAGCAGCAGCAGGACGACGCCGATGCCCACCGACAGCGCGCCGGTCAGCGCCAGCGCGTACATGACGACGGGCGCGGCGACGAACAGCGCGAGGTAGCTCTTCGGCACGTCGACCGGGCAGGGCGCCACGATCGCCATCAGCGCGAGCACGATCCCGGTCATCGCGATCGTCGTCCCGATGACCGTGCCGAGCGCGACCTCGCTGAGGTCCTCGACGTTCAGCGCGATCCCGAACGCGAGGTCGTCGAACTCGATGCCGGTGAAGACCACGGCGATGAGGAACAGCGAGACCGCCCACCGGCTGGCGACGCCGACCAGGTAGCCGATCAGTTTCTCGGCGCTGTAGACGAGCACCGCGATGCCCAGGACGAACTCGATGATGGGTATCGCGGCCATGCGTCAGCTCCTCGAGTACGCCGATGTCACCAGAGATCGCGCCGTGGGTGATGGTGATCGGGATCATCCGTTGGTGCAACGGGTTGACGTGGGTCACAGATCCGCGTAGGGCCGGATGGCGCAGTGACGTCCGGACCGGGCGGGTGACGCCGTCGGCACGGGTGGCGCCCACGGGCGCGGGGCCCGGAGGATGCCCCCGACGCGCCCAGCCCGCGAGGAGGAGTCGGACGGATGAGCGACCTCGAGGTCGACGTCGTGGTGATCGGCGCCGGTCCGGTCGGCGAGAACGTCGCCGACCGCGCGCACCAGCAGGGCCTTTCGGCCGCCGTCGTCGAGGCACGCCTGGTCGGGGGCGAGTGCTCGTACTACGCGTGCATCCCGTCGAAGGCGCTGCTACGGCCGGTGGACCTGTACGCGGCGACGCAGCGCATGCCGGGCGTCGCCGAGGCCGTGTCGGGCGGCGTGGACGTCGCGGCGGTGCTCGCGCGGCGGGACGCGTTCGCCGCCGAGGACGACTCCGGGCAGGCGGACTGGCTCTCCGGCGCCGGGATCACCCTGCTGCGCGGGCACGGCCGCCTGGCCGGCGAGCGCGCGGTCGAGGTGACCCACCACGACGGTACGACCACCTCGGTCGCGGCCCGCTACGTCGTCGTCGCCACCGGCTCGACGCCGGCGCAGCCGCCGATCGACGGGCTGGACACGGTCGACGCCTGGACCAACCAGGAGGCGACGCAGGTCAAGGAGGTCCCGGCGTCGCTGCTGATCCTCGGCGGGGGCGTGGTCGGGGTCGAGATGGCGACGGCGTTCCGGCGGCTCGGCGCCCAGGTCACGCTCGTCCAGCACGGCGAGCGGCTCATCCCGGGCACCGAGCCCGAGGCCGGGCGCCGGCTGCAGGCCGCGCTCGAGGCCGACGGCGTCGACGTCCGGCTCGCGACGTCGATGACGGCGGTCCGGCGCGACGGCGACGAGGTCGTGGCGACGCTGGACGACGGGTCCGAGATCCGCGGGTCGGAGCTGCTCGTGGCCGCCGGCCGCCGGCCCGCCACGTCCGACCTCGGCGTCGACACCGTCGGGCTGGAGCCGGGCAAGCCGCTCGACGCCGACGAGAGCACCACGGTGCTGGGCGACTGGCTCTACGCGGTCGGCGACGCCAGCACCGGCGCGAAGCTGACGCACATGGGCAAGTACCAGGCGCGCATCTGCGGCGACGTGGTCGTCGCGCGCTCGCGGGGCCAGGAGCTGGGCGGGCGGTACTCCCACCACGCCGCCACCGCGGAGCACACCGCCGTCCCGCAGGTGATCTTCACCGACCCGCAGGTCGCGGCCGTCGGGTACACCGAGGCGGGGGCCCGCGACGCGGGGCTGCCGGTGCGCGCGGTGTCCTACGAGATCGGCAGCGTCGCGGGCGGGTCGCTGCACGCCGACGGGTACGACGGGTTCGCGACGATCGTCGTCGACACCGACCGGGGCGTGATCGTCGGCGCCACCTTCGTGGGGCAGGACGTCGCGGACATGGTCCACGCGGCGACGATCGCGATCGTCGGCGAGGTGCCGCTCGAGCGGCTCTGGCACGTCGTCCCGTCGTTCCCGACGATGAGCGAGGTCTGGCTGCGCCTGCTCGAGACCTACGGCCTGTAGCCCAGCGCGGTCCGCGTGGCGTCGTCGAGGCGGCGGGCGGCCTCGTCGTAGGACGTGTCGTCGGGCTGCAGGCTCAGCACGACGACGACGGTCGCGGAGCGTCCCACGGGCACGTTCGCACCGCCGGTGGTGGCGGCGGGCACCGTGGTGCCGGAAGCTGCACCGATCACCGGTGATCAGCGGTGACCGTCGTCGGAGAGGACCCCGCGTGCCCGGATTCGTCCCGACGGGCGCCCTGCTGACCCCGCGCTCGTCGTTCGCCGCGACGCGGCTCGACGACGGGCGGGTCCTCGTCGCGGGCGGCACCGCCCCCGGCGGGGCGGGCGTGCTCGACGCCGAGGTGTACGACCCCGCGGCCGGTACGTGGAGCGCCGCCGGCGCGCTGACCGGCGTCCACGTCGCGCCGCAGCTCGTCGCCACCGACCGGGGCGCCGCGGTGGTGGGCGGCGACCCGGGCGGGGTCGACGTCCTGCTCGAGACGTGGGACGCGGCGACGAACGGGTGGAGCGCGCACGTCGTCGAGCCCTCGCTGGCCGCCGCGGACGGCGTGCGGCGGGCGTCGGACCACCTCGACGTGCTGTGCGGCACCCGGGGACAGCCGGACCCGTTCGGGGCCGCGCGTCTCGTCGAGGTCGGCCTGGCCGACGGCCAGGTCAGGCCGCGGCCGACGCCCGGCTACAGCCGGTCCCACGCCTTCGTGACCACCCTGGCGGACGGCACGCTCCTCGCGTGCGCCGGCGTCGGGCTCGCCGTGGGCGCCGGCGGGGCGCCGGTCGAGTACGTCGCGCGGACCTCGGAGAGCCAGGACCCGGTGACCGGGGCGTGGACCCCGACCGGGCGCCTCGCCGTGCCCCACCTCACCGTCGACCGCTCCGGCCCCTACCTCGTCGCCCTCGGCACCGACGCCCTCCTCGTGGCCGGCGGCGACCAGGTCGACGGCCGCACCGACGTCGTCGAGCACTTCTCCGCCGCGACCGGGCGGTGGATGCTGCGGGCGCCGCTGCCCGACGCCCGCGACGGCCACGCCGTGGTCGCGCTCGGCGAGGAGACGGTGCTCGTCATCGGCGGGGAGACCGCGGACGGGGTGCGGGCGGACGGCTACACCTACGACGTCGCCACCGACGCCTGGAACGCGACCGACGCCATGACGCGGCCCCGCACCGGCCACGCGGCGGTGGCCCTGACCGACGGCTCCGTGCTCGTGGTCGGCGGCGCCGACGGGAGCTGCGAGCGCCTGAACTGAGAGCCCCCGCCGGGGATGACCGCGCCGGACAACGGGAACCAGCCCCGGTGCAGACGCTGCGGATCGTGCCGGACCTGCGGAGCTCGGTCGTCGAGGAGATGCCCGCGACCCAGGCCCTGCTGTTCACGTCGCGCCGCGCCGACGCCGACCCCGCCCTGCTCGCCGACCCGCGGGTGTCGCCCTTCACCCCGTGCCGGCTGGTCGCGGCGCTGCGCGACCCGGAGCTCGCCGTGCTCGAGGTCGCCGAGCCGCTGTGGACGGGGGAGTGGGTGCGGGCGCTGCGCTGGATCGCGCTCGCGAAGCTGCTCCGGCCGCGGATCACGGTCGCGACCTACGCCATCGAGAACCTCGACGCCCGCGCGCGCCTGGCCCCTCGCGCGCTGGCGCACCGGCCCGTCCTCGGGGCCGTGGTGACGCGCCTGGCCGTCGTCGCCATGGGTGTCTCGCTGCTGCTGGGGCTCGACGCCGTGGTGTTCGGGACGAGTGGCGCCGCCGAGAACTACCGGCGCGCGTTCGGGTGGGCGCTGCGCCGGACCCGCCAGACCGTGCTCACCCCGCGACTGAGTGCGTGCAGTGTCTGCGGCCCCCGGGTCGAGGACGTCACCCGCGAGCCGACGGTGCTCTTCCTCGGCACACCCAGCGAGCGCAAGGGCTTCGCGGTGCTGACCGCGGCCTGGGAGCGGGCCGGCGCGTCCGAGCGGGGCTGGCGGCTGGTGGTCGCCGATCCGAGCGGGGCGACCGACCGGGCCGTGCCCGCCGGGGTGTCGATCGTCGCCGACCCGCCGCGCGCGACCGTCCACGCCCTGCTGCGCACCGCCGCCGTCGTCGCGATGCCGTCGGTGCGGCGGCCGGGGTGGCGCGAGCAGATCGGGCTGCCCCTGGTCGAGGGCCTCACCCACGGCTGCCGCGTCGTCACGACCACCGAGACCGGCCTCGCCGACGACCTGCGCGACCACCCCCGCGTCGTGCTCACCACCCCCGGCGACGTCGCGGACCTCGCCGCCGGGCTGCGCCGCGCGATGGACGCCGACGACCGCCCCGCCCCGCCCGGTCCGCGGGGCGCCACGAAGAGCGACGTCGTGGCCTGGTGGCTCGATCCCCTTGACACGTCCGCGGATCGGCGCTGATCTCCTCACGAGGGGGGATGAGCGTGATCGGCTGGCGACGGCGTCTCGGGGTGGTGCTGGCGGGCGCCGCGCTGCTGGCGGCGGGGTGCTCGGGCGGTCCCGACCGGTCCGCGCCGGCCCCGTCCGACCCCCCGTCCGACCCGCCGTCCGACACCCGCCTCGCCGAGCAGCTCGCCGCGACGACCAGCGGCGACGCCGCGTTCGTCCACCTCCGGGCGCTGCAGGGGGTCGCCGACCGGAACGGCGGGCAGCGCGCCGCGGGCTCGCCGGGCTACGACGCGAGCGTGGAGTACGTCGCCGGGGTCCTGCGCGACGCCGGGTTCCGCGTGGAGACGCCGGTCGTGACCGTCGAGTCCGACGAGGGCCCGCCGATCACCACGCGCAACGTCGTCGCGCAGACCACCACCGGACGCACCGACGAGGTGGTGCTCGTCGGCGCCCACCTCGACAGCGTCCCCGAGGGCCCCGGCATCAACGACAACGCCAGCGGGTCGGCGGCGCACCTCGACGTCGCGCTGGCCCTCGGCAGCGCACCGCCGGTGCAGAACGCCGTGCGGTTCGTGTGGTTCGGGGCCGAGGAGGACGGGCTGCTCGGCGCCCAGGCCTACGTCGACGGCCTCACCGAGGAGCAGCGCCGCGACATCGCCCTGATGCTCAACACCGACATGATCGGCTCGCCCAACGCCGCCTACCTCACCTACGACGGCGACGACGCCGACCGCACGGCGGACGATCCCGCGCCGCCGGGCTCCGCCGTCATCGAACGCCGTCTCAAGGCGCGGCTCGCGGCGATCGGCGTCCCGGCCGGGGACGTCGACCTCGCCGACGACTCCGACTACGGCCCGTTCGTCGACGCCGGCATCCCCGCCGGTGGCGTGAACACCGGCGACGCGCCGCTCAAGACCCCGGAGCAGGCGGCACTGTGGGGCGGCGAGCCCGGCGTGCCCTACGACCGCTGCTACCACCGGGCGTGCGACACCCTGACCAACATCGACCGCGTCGCGTTCGACCGGATGGTCGACACCATCGCCTTCGGCGTCGGCCTGTTCGCGGTCGATCTCGGTGGCGTGCCGGACCGCGCCGCCCGTGACCGGTAGTGATCGCGCCGGCGCGCGGGGTACCGAGTGCGGATACCTCTGGTCTCGCCCCACCCCGACGGAGTGGAATCACGTCTCGCCGCGCTCGTCCGTGAGCCCCGCGTCGGGCTAGAGAGTCCCAGGAGTGGAACCGTGAAGAAGCTGCTCAACGACCCGGCCGACCTCGTCGCGGAATCGCTGCGCGGGGTGGAGCGTGCGCACCCGGAGCTGCGCATCGACCACGAGAACCGGATCCTCTACCGCGCCGACGCTCCCGTGTCGGGCAAGGTCGGGCTGCTCTCCGGCGGGGGCAGCGGCCACGAGCCCGCGCACGCCGGGTTCATCGGCCCGGGCATGCTCGACGCGGTCTGCGCCGGCGAGGTCTTCACCTCCCCCGTGCCCGACCAGATGGCCGAGGCCACCAAGAACATCGACGGCGGCGCGGGCGTCCTGCACCTCGTCTGGAACTACACCGGCGACGTCATGAACTTCGACATGGCCGCCGAGCTCGCCGCCGCGGAGACCGACACCGAGGTCCAGGCGGTCGTCATGAACGACGACGTCGCCGTCGAGGACAGCCTGTTCACCGCCGGCCGCCGCGGCACCGGCGCCGCGATCGCCGTCGAGAAGATCGTCGGCGCCGCCGCGGACCAGGGCCGCAGCCTGTCCGAGCTGGCCGACCTGGCCCGCCGCGTCAACGACAGCTCCCGCAGCATGGGCATGGCGCTGACGTCCTGCACCGTCCCGGCGAAGGGCACCCCGACCTTCGACCTCCCCGAGGACGAGATCGAGATCGGGATCGGCATCCACGGCGAGCCGGGCCGCCGGCGCGTCCCGCTCACGTCCGCGCACGAGATCGCCCAGATGCTCGTCGACCCGATCCTGGCCGACCGCGACTTCACCGGCGGCGAGGGCGTGTTCGTGTTCGTCAACGGCATGGGCGCCACCCCGCAGCTCGAGCTGTACCTGATGTACAACGAGGTCGCCGCGCTCCTCGACAAGGCCGGGATCGTCCCGGTCCGCTCGCTGGTGGGGCCCTACGTCACCAGCCTCGACATGGCGGGCTGCCTGGTGTCGATCACCCGTCTCGACGACGACATGCTCCGGCTCTGGGACGCCCCGGTCGCCACCGCCGGCCTGCGCTGGGGCATGTGATGGCGGGGGTCGACACCGACGCCCTGCAGCGCTGGCTGCGCGCGTTCGCCGCGTCGGTGGCCGCGGAGAAGGACGCCCTGACCGGCCTCGACGCCGCGATCGGCGACGCCGACCACGGCGCCAACATGGACCGGGGCATGGCCGCGGTGGTCGCCTTCCTGGACGCGACGCCGCCCGCGGACCCGGCGGCGCTGTTCAAGCAGACCGGGATGACGCTGGTGAAGTCGGTCGGCGGAGCCAGCGGCCCGCTCTACGGCACCCTGTTCCTGCGCATGGCCCCCGCCACCGGCGGCGCCGCGGCGCTGGAGCCCGACGTGTTCGCCAAGGCGCTGCGGGCCGGGCTCGACGGGGTCGTCGCGCGCGGGAAGGCCGAGCCCGGGGACAAGACGATGGTCGACGCCCTCGCCCCGGCCCTCGACGCGCTCGACGCCGCCCTCGCCGCGGGGGAGTCCCTCGCGGCGGCGTTGCGGGCGGCCGCGGACGCCGCCGAGCGGGGCCGCGACGAGACGACGCCGATGCTCGCGCGCAAGGGGCGGGCGAGCTACCTCGGCGAGCGCAGCATCGGCCACCAGGACCCGGGCGCCACCTCCGCGGCGCTGCTCGTCGCCGCGGCGGCCTCGGCCGTCGCCGACCAGGAGGCCGCGTGACGGTCGGGATCGTCGTGATCTCCCACAGCCGGGCCCTCGCGGAGGCGGCGGTGGCCCTGGCCGGGGAGATGGACGCCGGCGGCGGCGTGCCGGTCGAGGTCGCCGCCGGCGCCGACGACGGGGGCTTCGGCACCGACGCCGTCGCCATCTCCGAGGCGCTCGCGAGCGCCGACCAGGGCGACGGCGTCGTCGTGCTCATGGACATGGGCAGCGCCGTGCTCTCCGCGGAGCTCGCGCTGGAGCTGGTCGACGACGAGGTCCGCGAGCGGGTGGTGCTGTGCCCGGCGCCGCTGGTCGAGGGCCTGGTCGTCGCCGTGGTCAGCGCCGCCGGCGGGGCGTCGGCGGGCGAGGTCGCGGCGGAGGCGGGGGACGCGCTGGCGGCGAAGTCGGGCCACCTGGGCGGCCTGGACGGGACAGCCCCCGCCGCGGCCGTCCCCGCGCCGGCGCCGGCCGGCGCGGGCGAGGAGACCGGCACCTTCACCGTCCGGATGCCGCACGGGCTGCACGCGCGCCCGGCGGCGGCGCTGGTCGCGGCGGTGCGGGCTCTCGACGCCGACGTGCGCCTGCGCAACGTCACCCTCGAGGGCCCCGAGGTGTCGGCGGCGAGCATGTCGAAGGTGGCGACCCTCGGCGCGCTCCAGGGCCACGAGGTCGCCGTCCGCGCGTCGGGTCCCGACGCCGGCCGGGCGGTGCACCGGCTGCAGGAGCTCGCCGAGGACTCCTTCGGGGAGACGGCGCCCGCGGCACCCGCGCCGGCGCCGGCCGCCCGGGGGACGGGGCGCCCGATCCCCGCCTCGCCCGGGGTGGGGATCGGCGCGGTGAGCGTCGCGGCGCCCGCCGGGATCACGCTCCCCGCGCCCGTGGCCGGCACCCCGGCCGAGCAGCGCGCCCGCCTCGACGAGGCCCGGGCGCGCGGCCGCGAGCACCTGCGCGCCGTCCGCGACCGGGCGGCCCGCGAGATCGGCGAGGCCGAGGCGACGATCTTCGACGCCCAGCTGCTGCTGCTCGACGACCCCGACGTGCTCGCCGACGCCGAGACCCGCATCGAGGGCGGGGCGGACGCCGCGGTGGCGTGGGCGGACGCCATGGACGCCGTCGAGGCGGCGCTCGCCGCGGCCACCGACGAGTACCTGCGCGGGCGGGCGCGCGACGTGCGCGACGTGCGCGACCAGGTGCTGGCCGCCCTGGGTGGTCACGCCGAGCAGGCCGCGGCGTCCGACGGCGTCCTCGTCGCCGACGACCTCACGCCCGCCGACGCGGCGGCCATCGAGCCGGGACGCACGCCGGCGGTGGTCCTCGCCGGCAGCAGCCCCACCGCGCACGCGGCGATCCTGCTGCGCGCCCGGGGCGTGCCCGCGGTGGTCGGGGTGGGCGCCGAGCTGGCGGCCCGCGCGCGGGAGGCCGGGGTGCTCGCCGTCGACGGCACCACCGGCGAGCTGGCCGTCGACCCCGACGAGACCGTCCTCGCCGACTTCCGCGCCCGCGCCGCCGCGCACACCCGACGCCGCGACGACGCGCTGCGGCGAGCGCACGAACCGGCGGTCACCCGGGACGGCACCACCGTGCTCGTCGGCGCCAACGTCGGCTCCGTCGACGACGCCGCGGCGGCGGTCGGGGCCGACCTCGCGGGCCTCGTGCGCACGGAGTTCTCCTTCCTCGACCGGCACGACGCGCCCGACGTCGACGAGCAGGAGGCGGCGTACCGCGCGATCGCCGAGGCGATGGGAGGGCAGCGCATCACCCTGCGCACCCTGGACGTCGGCGGTGACAAGCCGCTGGACTACCTGCCGATGCCGGCCGAGGCGAACCCGTTCCTCGGGGTCCGCGGGCTGCGGCTCGCGCTCGCCCGCCCGGAGCTGCTCGCCGACCAGCTCGAGGCCGTCGTGCGGGTCGCCCACGACCACCCGGTCGACGTCATGTTCCCGATGGTCAGCACGGTCGACGAGCTCGACGCCGCCCGCCGGGCGCTCGACGGCGCGGTCGAGGCCGTCGGCCGGGGCCGCCCGGACCTGCGCGTCGGGATCATGGTCGAGGTGCCGGCGGCGGCCCTCAAGGCGGCCTCGTTCGCGCCGTCGGTCGACTTCCTCTCGATCGGCACGAACGACCTCACCCAGTACGCCCTGGCCGCCGAGCGCGGCAACGAGGACCTCGCCGCCCTCGCCGACGCCCTCGACCCCGGGGTGCTCGCGCTGATCGCGGCGACGGTCGCCGGGGCGGGCGACGACGTGCTGGTCGCGGTGTGCGGGGAGGTGGCCGCCGACGAGCAGGCGGTCCCGCTGCTGCTCGGGCTGGGCGTGCGCGAGCTGTCCGTCGCCCCCGCCGCCGTCGGCGTCGTCAAGCAGGCGGTGCGGGAGGTGGACCTGGGCGCGGCGGGGGAGCTTGCCCGCACGGCGCTGACGTGCCCGGACGCGGCGGCGGTGCGGGGGCTGCTCGGGTAGCGCGCCGCTACGAGGGCGGGCGGGAGACGTCGTCGACGGTCAGCGTCCCCAGGTCGGTGTTGGCGATCCAGACCTCGGTGCCGTCCGGCGACACGGCGAGGGCGACGCCGTCCGCGTACTCCTCGACGAACCATCCGCTGGTGACCGCGAGCGTCGCGACGTCGACGGCGGCGAGCACCGGCGGGTCGGTGGCCAGCGTCGCGAACACCCGGGTGCCGTCGCGGGCGACCGCGAGCCCCGACACCGGACCGGGCAGGGCCACCTCGTCGACCGGGGTGGTGCGGCGGGGGTCGACGACGGTCAGGGCGTGTCGCGGGTCGGTGCTGCCGAGGTAGACCACGTCGCCGTCGGGTGCGGCGACCGCGAGGTGGGCGGGCGCGCCGAGGCGGATCGACGTCGCGGGGGCGCCGGTCCGGACGTCGACGACCTCGGCGGTGGATCGGCGGTCGTCGACGGCCAGCAGCCGGGAGCCGTCGGTGCCCGCCGCGAGGTCGGTGGCCCGGCGGTCGAGCCGGCCCACCACCCGCCCGGTCGCCAGGTCGACGACCGCGACGCCGCTGCGGACCGGGACGAACACGGTCGTCCGGCGGGCGTCGACCACCGGCGCCCCCACCGTCGGCTCGGGCAGCGGGACGGTGGCCGTGACGGCCGAGCGTCGCAGGTCGACCACGACGAGCTCGTCACCCGCGCGACGGGTGGTGGCCACGAACAGCCGCTCCCCGGCCGCGTCGGCGACGGCGCCGACGGTGCGGCCGTCGCCGAGCCGGATCTCCGTGATGACCGTGCGCCCGCGGACGTCGAGCACCGTGACCGTCCGGCTGCCCGCGTTGGCGATGACGGCCTCGGTGCCGCTCGCGGTGAAGGCGACGGCGACCGGGCCGACGCCGATGGAGATGCCGGTCCCGGTGTAGCGGCGCACGGCGGCGACACCCGCGACGAGCACGACGGCGACGAGGGCGACGACCAGGGCGCGGCGGAACCACGGCGGCCACGGCCAGGGCGTCAGGGAGGACCAGCGGTGCGGCGCGACGACGCGGTCGGTCGGCGCCGTCTCCGGCGGGGGCAGGGGAGCGGTCGGCCGGCGGCGCAGGGCCGCCGCCGCGTCCGCGGCCAGGGCGCCGGCCCGCGCGTACCGCGCCCCGGGGTCCTTGGCCATGCCGCGCGCGACCACCTCGCCCAGCGCGGCGGGGACGTCGTCGGGCAGGACCGGGGGCGAGCGGTAGAGGTGCGCCCCGACCAGCGCCGACGCGTCCCCGTCACCGAACGGCGCCGTCCCCGTGAGGCACTCGTGGAGGACGCAGGCCAGCGCGTACACGTCGGACCGGGCGTCCGCGGGCTCGGCGCGCAACCGCTCGGGCGCCATGTAGGCGAGCGTGCCGATCACCACGCCGTCCTCGGCGGCGAGGCTCACCGACCCCGCGGCGCGGGCGATGCCGAAGTCCGCGAGGTGGGCGAAGTCGTCCGGGCCCACGAGGACGTTCGACGGCTTGACGTCGCGGTGCACGAGCCCCGCGGCGTGGGCGGCGTCGAGCGCGGCCGCGACCTGGGTGATCAGCGCGACCGCGCGGCGCGGCTCGATCGGTCCGGACCGGAGCAGGGTGCCGAGGTCGGTGCCGTCGATGAGCCGCATGTCGAGGTAGAGCTGGCCGTCGATCTCGCCGTAGTCGTGCACGGGCACGACGTGCGGCTCCCGCAGCTCGGCGGCCGCCTCGGCCTCGCGGCGGAACCGCTGCCGGTAGGCCTCGTCGGCGCCGAACCGGGGGTGCAGGAGCTTGAGGGCGACCCAGCGCGAGCGACGGGTGTCCCACGCCCGGAACACCTCGCCCATCCCGCCGCTGCCCAGCGACCGGCCCAGCCGGTAGGGACCCAGCTCGGCGGTCACGCGGCCCAGCGTCCCCGAGCGGCGACGCGGTCACCAGCGTCCGTCGGCGTCAGGGAGCGTCAGGCGGGCGCGGTCGCCTCGGCGCGACTGAGCGCGAAGCCCTCGTAGCCCTTCGCGGCGACGTCGTCGCAGATGCCGCGGTAGACGCCGACGCCGCCGACGTAGGGATAGAGGCTGCGGTGCTTGCCGGGGATGTTGGCCCCGACCCACCACGAGTCCGCGCGGGGCAGGAGCGTCATCCCCGTGACCTCGTCGTGGTGGGCGACCCAGCCGTCCTCGGCCTCGACGGTCGGCTCGATGCGCTCCACGCCCTGCTCGTGCAGGTGGCGCAGGCAGTCGGCGATCCAGTCGACGTGCTGCTCGATCGAGACCGGCATGTTGGACAGCACCGACGGGCTCTGCGGGCCGGTGATGATGAACAGGTTCGGGAAGTCGTGGGTGGCGATGCCGAGGTAGGTCCGCGGGCCCTGCGCCCACTTGTCGGCGAGCGAGAGCCCGCCGCGCCCGGTGATGCCGAGCTTGTAGAGCGTGCCGGTCATGGCGTCGAATCCGGTCGCGTAGACGATGCTGTCGACCTCGTACTCGCCGTCCGCGGTCCGCACGCCCGTCGGCGTGATGGCCTCGATCGGCGAGCGCCGGACGTCGACCAGGGTCACGTTCTCGCGGTTGTAGGTCTCGTAGTAGCCGTTCTCCAGCGGCGGGCGCTTGGTGAAGAACGGGTGGTCCTTCGGCGCGAGCATCTCGGCGATCTCCGGGTCGTGCACCCGCTCCCGGATCTTGTTGCGGAGGAACTCGGCGGCCGTCTCGTTGGCGTCCTCGTCGAGGAGCAGGTCGTTGAACGTCGTGCCGAGTCGGAAGCCGCCCTGCGCCCACGCCTCCTCGAAGATCACTTGGCGCTCGTCGTCGGGGACGGACAGGGCGGTCCGCTCGGCGACGTCGTAGGGGAAGCCGAAGGCCGTCTCGCGGGTCCGCGCCCAGATCCGCGGGTAGTCGTCCTTGATCTTCCGGTCGAAGTCCTCGGTGACCGGGTGGTTGCCGCCGGCGATGTCGTAGTTCGGCGTGCGCTGGAAGACGGTGACGTGCGCGGCCTCCTGGGCGACCTCCGGGATGAGCTGCACGCCCGTGGCCCCGGTGCCGATGACGGCGACGCGCTGCCCGGTGAAGTCCACGCCCTCGTGGGGCCAGAGCCCGGTGTGGTACCAGGCGCCCTGGAAGCTGTCGCGGCCCGGGAAGTCGGGCAGGTTCGTCGTCGACAGGCAGCCGACCGCGGTGATGAGGAAGCGCGCCGTGATGCGCTCGCCGCCCGCGGTCCCGACCGTCCAGCGCCCGGCGTCGTCGTCCCACGACGCACTCGTCACGGTCGTGCCGAAGCGGATGTCGCGGCGCAGGTCGAATCGCTCGGCGACCGTCTGCAGGTAGCGCAGGATCTCCGGCTGGGTCGCGAAGCGCTCGCTCCACGTCCACTCCTCGAGGAGGTCGGTGGAGAGCCGGTCGGAGAAGCTGTAGAAGTAGCTCTCCGAGTCGCACCGCGCGCCCGGGTACCGGTTCCAGTACCAGGTGCCGCCCACGTCGTCGGCGGCCTCGAGCACCAGCGCCGACAGCCCGAGGGAGTCGCGCAGGCGGTGGAGCATGTAGAGGCCGGAGAACCCGGCCCCGATCACGAGAGCGTCGAGATCGCTGCGGTCGGTCGACACGGCATCGGACATCGGTGTCCTCCTCGTCCGGCGTCCCGACGGACGCCGTCGGCGCACGCCCGCGGTCGCCGGCCCCCGAGGACCGGCGTGTGTCGAGCGTCACCACATGGTGACGGAGAGGCGTCGGATCCTCGACCGCCGGACGGCCGCTGCATCGGTCCGCCGGGCCGCTCAGGCCGCTGCGACGGGCTCCTCGGCCGGCTCGAGGGCGGCCGCGACGGCCCGGACGGCGTCGGGGTGGGTCAGCAGCGCGAGGTGCCCGACGCCGACCTCGACGTTCTCGGCGTGCGGGTCGGCGCTGGCCTGCCAGGGCACCGCCGCGTCGTGGCGGCTGTAGATGCTGGTGAACCGGACGCCGGGCGCGGTCGGGGCGCGCAGCCCGGCGCGGAACTCCGCGCAGCAGGACCCGGTCAGGCACGACAGGCGCGCCAGGCCCCGGACCCCGACCGTCCCGGCGGCGACGACGCCCGCGGCCTGCAGCAGCAGCGGCCAGCGCAGGCCGTAGAGGTCGAACGGACTGCCCAGCGTCACCAGCGACGCGACGCACCCGGCCGTCGTCGGCCGGGCCGCCGCGACCCGCGCGAAACTGCCCGCCGCGGCTGTGCCCGACGACCCCGACCCGGCCGCCCACGGCGTCGGCGGCCTCGACGACGCGGGCGCTGACGGCGTCGACGGCGGCGCCCGCGCAGCCCAGCCCGGCCGCGCTGGTGACGGTGGCGACCTCGTGCCCGTGCCGCTCGAGGCGACGCGCCAGCGGCAGCAGGACGGGCTCGGTGGCCGCCATCCCGCCGACCAGCACCACCGGCCCGCCGTCCGCGCGTTCCCGGGGGTCGCGGTCGTCGTCCACGTCGTCGAGCAGCGCCATCACCGCGCGCCCGGCCCGCTCCAGGACGGCCGTGACCGCCTGCTCCCAGCCCACCTGTGTCATCGGTCGACCTCCTGCCCCTCGCGCGGCGGCTGCACGGTCAACCGATCCCGCTGGCTACCCGCCCGGGCCCGCGGCCGCACCCGGGCGTGTGGGAGGCCGGAGGGGCGGGGACACCTCCCGGGTTCGTGATCGGGGAGGCCGTCGGGGGAGGCAGCATGCGCGTGGCCGGTGCCGGCACCCCGCCCGTCGTCACCCGGCCGTCCGCGGGCGGGCTCCTCGCGGCCGCCCACCCGGGCCCCGCGGTCGCGGTGGCGACGGTCGCGGCGCTGCTCGCCGTCGACGCCGGGCTCCCGGCCGGGACCGCGGTCGTCGTGACCGGCGCCGTGCTCACCGGCCACCTCACGCTCGGCTGGGCCAACGACCTGCTCGACCTCCCGCGCGACCGCGCCGTCGGCCGCGCGGACAAGCCCCTGACGACGGGGCGGACGAGCACCCGCGCGGTCGCGACCGCGCTCGCCGTCGCCGCGCTCGCCTGCGTCGTGCTGTCGGTGGCCCTCGGGTGGCGCAGCGGGCTGGTCCACCTCGTGCTCGGCATCGGGTCGGGGCAGGCCTACAACCTCGGCCTCAAGCGCACCGCGCTGTCCTGGCTGCCCTACGCCGTGACGTTCGGGACGCTGCCGGCCGTCGTCGGCCTCGCCGCGGACGTCCCCGCGTGGCCGCCGTGGTGGCTGGTCGCGGCCGGCGCCGCGCTCGGGGTCGGCGCGCACGTGGTCAACGCGCTGCCCGACCTGGCCGACGACCTGCGCACCGGCGTGCGCGGGCTGCCGCACCGGGTGGGGGAGCCCGTCGCGCGTCCGCTGGCCGCGGCGCTGCTCGTCGCCGCCTCGCTGCTGGCCGCGTTCGGACCGGCCGGTGTGCCCGCGGCCTGGGTCTGGCCGGTCCTGCTCGTCGTCGTCGCGCTGGCGGCGGTCGCGCTCGCGGGCCGGGGCCGCACGCCCTTCCGCGCCGCCCTGGCGATCGCGCTGCTCGACGTCGTGCTGCTCGTGGCCGCCGGCTGATGCGGGCCTCCCGGGATCGCTACGACCTGGCCGTCGTCGGTGCCGGACCCGCCGGGACCGCCGCCGCCCTCGGCGCGCTGCACGCCGAGCCCGGGCTGCGCGTGGCGCTGCTCGACCGCGCCGACTTCCCCCGCGACAAGGCCTGCGGCGACGGCGTCGCCCCGCACGTCCTCGACCGGCTCGCCGACGTCGGCGTCACGGGCCTGCTCGACGACCGGGTGCCCGTCGCGCGCCTGCGCCTCGACCGCGGCGGCCGGGGTGCCGAGCGCACGATGGCGCGCCCGTCCTACGTCGTGCCGCGCCGGGTCCTCGACGCCCGCCTCGTCGAGGCGGCGCAGGCGGCGGGTGCGGAGCTGCTCCGCCACCGTGTCCGCGACGTCGCGATCGGCGCCGAGGTGGTGCTCGACGACGAGGTCCGCGCGCCGCTGGTCGTCGGCGCGGACGGGGCGCGCTCGGTGCTGCGGCGCCGGCTCGGTTGGGCGCCCGGTCCGACCGCGCTCGCCCTGCGCGGCTACGCGCCGGTCACCGCGGGCCGCGAGGGCGCGCAGGTCATCGCGTTCGGCACCCTGCGCCAGCCGTCGTACGCGTGGTCGTTCGACCGCGGCGACGGGTTCGCCAACGTCGGGTACGGCGAGGTGCTCGGTGACGGGCCGGCTCCGGGCAAGGCCGAGCTGATCGGCCACCTCGAGGACCTGCTACCGGGCAGCACCCGCGACGCGGGCGACTGGCGCGGCCACCACCTGCCGCTCTCGGGGCCGCGCTGGCGCCCGCCGGACAGCCGGGTGCTCCTCGTGGGCGACGCGGCGGGGCTCGTGAACCCGATGACCGGCGAGGGCATCTACTACGCGGTCGCGACGGGCATCGCCGCCGGTCGGGCCGCCGCGCGGGCGCTCGTCGACGGTCGGCCGGCGACGGCGGGGCGGCGCTACGCCCGCACGGCCCGCGCGCACCTCTTCCCGCACCTGCGCCACACCGCCGCGGCCGGGGTCCTCAGCCGCACCGGACCGGTCCTCGACGCCGGGCTGCGCGCCGCGGCCGGCGACCAGCGGGTGTTCGACGACCTCGTGGAGCTCGGGCTCGCCCGCGGCCGGATCACCCCGGCCGTCGCCCGCGGCCTGGCCCGCTCACTAGTGCCCGCCCTCGGAGAGAAGAGGCGACCATGCGCGTCCTGAGCGTCCGCGGCGCCCTGCCCGACCACCGCCACCGGCAGGAGGACATCACCGAGGCGTTCGCCGGGGCGATGCTGCGCGGTGCGGTGAACCGGCCGGTCCTCGACCGGCTGCACCGCAACGCGGGCGTCGAGACCCGCCACACCGCGCTGCCGCTGGAGCGCTACGGCCGGCTGCGCGACTTCGGCGAGGCCAACGACGCGTTCATCGCCGCCGGCGTCGAGCTCGGCGCCCGCGCCGTGGTCGACGCGCTCAAGGCCGTCGACCTCGCCCCGTCCGACGTCGACGTCGTCGTCTCCGCGACCGTCACCGGCCTCGCCGTCCCCTCGCTCGACGCGCGCATCGCCGCGGCGATCGGGATGCGGGACGACGTCGTGCGCGTCCCGATCGTGGGCCTCGGCTGCGTGGCCGGGGCCGCCGGCGTCGCCCGCCTGCACGACCTCCTCGCGGGCCGGCCGGACGCGATCGCGGTGCTGGTCAGCGTCGAGCTGTGCTCGCTGACGCTGCAGCGCGACGACGTCTCGACGCCGAACCTCGTCGCCAGCGGGCTGTTCGGCGACGGCGCGGCCGCGGTCGTGGCGGCGGGATCGGCGCGGGCCGCCGAGCTGGTCGACGACCGGCGCGTGCAGCCCGAGGTGGTGGCCACGCGCAGCCGGCTCTACCCCGACTCCGAGCGCACCATGGGCTGGGACGTCGGCGCGGGCGGGCTGAAGATCGTGCTCGACGGCGCGGTCCCCGACGTCGTGCGCCGGTACCTCGGCGACGACGTCCGCCGCTTCCTCGCCGACCACGGGCTCGACCGCGAGGACATCGGCTTCTACGTGGCGCACCCCGGCGGTCCGAAGGTGCTCGAGGCCCTCCAGGACGCGCTGGGCGTCGACCGCGCGGCGCTGGCGGTCACGTGGGACTCGCTGCGCCGCATCGGCAACCTCTCCTCGGCCTCGGTGCTGCACGTCCTGGCCGACACGCTCGAGACCCGCCCGCCGCGTCCCGGCTCGTCCGGGCTGATGCTCGCGATGGGCCCTGGGTTCTGCTCCGAGCTGGTGCTGCTGCGGGTGCCGGCGTGAGCGCGGTGCTCTACGCGCTGCTGGTCCTCGCCGTCGGGGCCCAGCGCCTCGGGGAGATGGCGCTGTCCCGGCGGAACGCGGCGTGGGCGTTCGCGCGGGGCGGCGTCGAGACCGGGCGGGCCCACTTCCCGGCGATGGTGGTGCTGCACACCGGCCTGCTCCTCGGCTGCCTCGCCGAGGTGTGGCTCGCCGGGCGCCCGTTCGTGCCCGCGCTGGGGTGGCCGATGCTCGCGCTGGTCGTCGCCTGTCAGGGCGTGCGGTGGTGGTGCGTCGCCGCGCTCGGGCCGCGGTGGAACACGCGCGTCATCGTCGTGCCCGGAACGGCGCCGGTCCGGACGGGCCCGTACCGGTGGCTCGCGCACCCCAACTACGCGGTGGTCGTCGTCGAGGGCGTCGCGCTCCCGCTGGTGCACACGGCGTGGGTCACGGCTCTGGTGTTCACGGTGGCGAACGCGGCCCTGCTGACGGTGCGGCTGCGCGTCGAGCGGCGGGCCCTGCGCGCGGCGGTGCCCGCGTGACCCGCCGCGTCGACCTGCTCGTCGCCGGCGGCGGACCGGCGGGCCTGGTCACCGCCCTGCACGCCGCCCGCGCGGGCCTGGACGTCGAGGTGTGGGAGCCACGCCCGGGCGCGGTCGACAAGGCCTGCGGCGAGGGCCTCATGCCCGGTGCGCTGGCCGACCTGCTGGAGCTCGGCGTCGACCCGCCCGGCCACGCGTTCCACGGCATCCGCTACGTCGCCGGCGAGCGGCGCGCCGACGCCGCGTTCCGCGCCGGCGCGGGCCGCGGCATCCGCCGCACGACGCTGCACGGCGCGCTGATCGCGGCCGTCACCGCGGCCGGTGCCCGCGTCGAGCAGCGGGCCGTCGGCGACCTGCGCCAGGACGACGAGGCGGTCGTCGTCGACGGCGTGCGCGCCCGGCACCTCGTCGCCGCCGACGGGCTGCACTCGCCCGTGCGCCGGGGGCTGGGCCTCGACCCGGCGCCCGCGCGCCACCGCCGCTACGGGGTGCGCCGGCACTTCCGCACCGCGCCCTGGTCACCCTTCGTCGAGGTGCACTGGGCGCCCGACGTCGAGGCGTACGTGACCCCGGTGGCCGACGACCTCGTCGGTGTCGCCGTCCTGGCCTCGAGCCGCGGCACGTTCCCCGACCGACTCGCGGCCCTCCCCGGCCTGGAGGCGCTCCTCGACGGAGCCGAGCCGGCGAGCGCCGTCCGCGGGGCCGGACCGCTGCGCCAGCGCGTGCGCCGGCGCGTCGCGGGGCGGGTGCTGCTGGTCGGCGACGCCGCGGGCTACGTCGACGCGCTGACGGGGGAGGGCCTCGCCCTGGCCTTCGCGCAGGCCGGCGCCGCCGTCCGCGCGATCACCGACGGCGCGCCGCAGCGCTACGACCGCGAGTGGGCCCGGCTGACGCGGCGCTACCGCTGGCTGACCGGGGCGCTGCTGCTCGGCACCCGTCCCCGCCCCGCCCGCCGGGCGCTGGTCCCCGCCGCGCGGATGCTGCCGCCGCTGTTCGACGGCGCGGTGAACGGGCTGGCGCGCCCGGTGGGGGCGTGACCGCCGACCGAGCGGCCGAGCTCGCCGACCTCGCCGCGCGGATCGCGGACTGCACGGCGTGCCCGCGGCTCGTCGCGTCCCGGCAGGCGGCCGCCGCAGCCGGTACCGGTCCGTACTGGGCGCGCCCCGTCCCCGGCGTCGGTGACCCGGCCGCGCGGGTCCACGTGCTCGGCCTCGCGACCGCGCCGCACGGCGGCAACCGCACCGGCCAGGCGTTCACCGGCAACCCCACCGCCGACACGCTCGTCGCCGCGCTGCACCGTGCCGGCCTCGCGAACCGGCCGACCTCGGAGCACGCCGGCGACGGGCTGCGCCTGGGCGGGGCCTGGATGGCGTCGGCGGTGCGCTGCCCGCCGCCCGACCACCGCCCGACCCGCACCGAGCGGGCCACGTGCGCGGGCTGGCTGACCGCGGAGCTCGCGGCCCTGCCGGACGTGGCGGTCGTGCAGTGCCTGGGCCGTCTCGCGTGGGAGGCGGCGTGCGACTGGGCAGGGGAAAGGCCGCGACCGCGGTTCGCCCACGGCGCCGAGCACGTCGTCACCGCCGGACCGCGCCCGGGCCTGCGGCTGCTCGCGTCCTACCACCCGAGCCCGCAGAACACCCGCAGCCGGCGCCTCACGCCGGCGATGCTCGACGCGGTGCTCGCCCGCGCGGTGACGGCGTCGTCACCGCACCCGTAGGCGCCGCCCGGCCCGCACCACCCGGCCGACCTTCAGCGGCACCCACCGGGCCAGGGCCCGCACCAGCTGCGTGTAGCCCGGCGTGGGCCCGACGTAGAACGCGATGCCGCGCGGCCCACCGACCATCTCGCCGTTGCGGACGTCGTAGCGCGCGCCGTGCCACGGGCAGACCAGGCAGCCGTCCTCGTCGACCCGGCCGTCGGACAGGTCGCGCAGCTGGTGGCGGCAGCGTCGCCCCACCGCGAACGGCTCGCCGCGGCTCGTGCCCACCGCCCACGCCCCGACCCGGCGGACCTCGCCGGGGGCGGGCTCCTCGATCTCGGTCCAGGTGCTGGTGTCCTCGGTGCCCTCGGCGTGCGTCACGCGCTGCCTCCCCGCGTCGGGCGGCCGCCGGCGACGGTCCGCGCAGGAGGGTGTCCGAGGGGCTCACGTCGAAACGGCCGGCCGCACGAGGACGCCCCCGCCCGCGGACCGCGGCGCCCCGATCGCGCACGCGATCGGTCGTTCCTCGGGCTCAGGAGTCGGAGAACGCCTCGCGGCCGAGGACGCTCGCGGCGCCGTCGAGGTAGGCCTGGCGGTAGGCCGGCGGGATCCACTCCGCGGTCCGGAAGACGGTGAGCGCCGGGTCGTCGTACGTGGCCTCGAGGTGCAGCGGCGCCCGAGCGTCACCGGCGTCGGGGTCGCCCTCGGCGTGGGTGTCGTCCGGGGTCGTGGTCATGACGTCACAGGATGCCCGCCCCGCGCGCGGCGAACCACCTCATACCGGTGGAGATGCGCGACGCGGATGAGGGCGAAAGCGCTTTCGCGGGCGCGGGCGAGATCGCCACGACTCACCAGGCCGTCGGCTCCAGCTCGGCGGTCACGGCCCGCCAGGAGAGGGGTTCACCGCAGTGCGAACAGGTCGTGCGCGGCTCGGCGAGGTGCCCGCACGCGCGGTGCACGAGGCGCACGGGCGGTACGTCGTTCTCGTACCTGTCGCCCCACGCCATGAGGGCCAGGAGGACGGGGTAGAGGTCGGCACCCTTGGTGGTGAGGCGGTACTCGTGGCGCACGGGGCTGTCCTGGTAGGGGACCCGCTCGAGGACACCCTCCTCGGTGAGGACCCGCAGCCGGTCGTTGAGCACGTTGGCCCCGAGGCCGAGCTTGGTGCGGAAGTGCTCGTAGCGGCGGTGCCCGCGGAAGCACTCGCGCAGGATCATCATCGTCCAGCGCTCGCCGATCACCGACCAGGTGCGGGCGACCGAGCAGTAGACGTCGCCGAGGTCGTCGTGTCGCACGACGATCAGCGTAGGACTCTTTTCGAGTCGGAGCAGCTTGTCGGCGTGCACGGGGCTGGCTACGGTCACGTGCACGGCGAGTGCGACACCGAGACCGGGAGGTCGGCGTGCCCTTCTACCAGTTCACCGTGCCCAGCGGAGACCCGACGTTGGAGCACAAGGCCGAGGTGGCGGCGGCGATGACCAAGGTGCACTCCGAGGTCACCGGCGCCCCGAGCGCGTACGTGCACTGCTCGTTCGTCGAGGTCCCCGCGGGGAGCGTCTTCGTGGCCGGCGAGCCGGTGACGGGCCCGCGCATGGTCGGGATCATCCGGGACGGCCGCTCCGCGGAGGTGCGCGGCCGCCTGCTGCACGGTCTCGCCGACGCGTGGTGCGAGATCACGGGGATCGCGAAGAAGGACGTCGCGATCTTCCTGCAGGAGGTCCCCGGGGCCAACGTGCTCGAGGACGGGGAGATCCTCCCGGAGTCGTCGCAGGACCCCGGCGCCATCTCCTGAGCTCGGCCGCACCGATCAGCTCCTCGCGCCGGACCCGTCTGTCCGTGTGGGATCGACACACAGGAGGCGGCACGATGCGGACACTGATCTTCGGCATGAACGCGAGCCTGGACGGCTACGTCGCCGCGCCCGGCGACGACCTCGGCTGGAGCGCGCCGAGCGACGAGCTGTTCGGGTGGTGGCTCGAACGGGAGCAGATGATCGGGACGTTCCTGTACGGGCGCCGGCTGTGGGAGACCATGTCCGTCTGGTCGACCGGCGACCAGCAGCCGGGCGCCACCCCGGCGCAGGTCGCGTTCGCGCGGAACTGGCGGGACACGCCGAAGGTGGTGTTCTCCTCGACGCTCGACGAGGTGGACGGGGCCCGCCTGGTCACCGGCGACGCGATCGCGGAGGTCACCCGGCTCAAGGCCGGGGACGGCGCACCGATGCGCGTCGGCGGCCGCACGCTCGCCGCGGCGGTGATGCGGGCCGGCCTGGTCGACGAGTACGAGGTCGTCACCCACCCGGTCCTGCTCGGCGGCGGCGCGCCGCACTTCGGCGCGCTGGACGGCTGGGTGGACCTGGACCTGCTGGAGACGCGGACGTTCCCCGGCGGTGTGGTGCTCACCCGGTACGCGACGAGGCGGTGAGCACGCCCGGCGTCACCGCGTCACCGTGTCATCGCCTCACCGCGTCGCGGGGAGGCCCAGCCAGGGCTTGTCGGCCGCGTCGAACCCGGTGAGCTCGGCGATCTCCCCGTCGACGACGTGCAGGACCGCGAGGGTGAACAGCCGGTACTCCGGGTCGTCGGGAGCACGGCGGTACAGCGCGGCGGCGGGCATGCGGTTGAGCGTCGTGGCGGTGCAGCGCCAGTCGTCGTAGCCGGGCCCGAAGAGCCCCGCGGAGACCCAGCCGTCCACCGCCTCCCGGGCCGTCCTGCTCACGGTGCCCGGGTCGGGCAGCATCGCGAAGCGCAGGTCCGCGCGCATCAGGGCGGCCAGCCCGTCGAGGTCGTGGCGCTCGTGGGCGTCGATGTAGGCCGCCAGCACGCCCCGCTCGTCGCTCGACAGCTCGTGGGTGGCGGGAGTCCGCCAGTCGAGGCGACGGGCCGGGAGCTGCGCGCGCACCGTCACCCGAGCCCGCTGCAGGGCGTTGGTCACCGAGGCGACGGTCACCCCGAGGGCCTCGGCGGCCGTCGACGCCGGCCAGCCGAGGACGTCGCGCAGCACGAACACCGCCCGCTGCCGCGGCGGCAGGTGCTGCACGGCGACGACGAACGCCAGCTCGATCGTCTCCCGCGCCACCACCGCGTCCTGCGGGTCCTCGGGGAGCATCCGGTCCGGGTACGGCTGCAGGTACGGCACCTCGACCTCGGGGTCGGGCACCCCGGACGGCACGGGTGTGCGGTCGGTGCGCTTCGCCAGGAAGTCGAGGCAGGCGTTCGTCGCGATCCGGTAGAGCCAGGTCCGCACCGTGGCGCGGCCCTCGAACGAGGCCCGCTTGTGCCACGCCCGCAGGAACGTCTCCTGCGTCAGGTCCCGGGCGTCCTCGACGTTCGCGAGCATCCGGTAGCAGTGGACCTGCAGCTCGCGGCGGTGGGGCTCCGTGACGAGAGCGAACCGCGCCGCGTCGCCCGATCGGGCCGCCGCGATGAACGCGGCCTCGTCGGTGTCCGGCAGGCCGGTGTCGGTCATGGTCGTCGATCCTTCCAGCGGCGTCAGGGGACGCCAGGACCGACGACGGGGCGCGGGATTCCTGATCGGTGTCCCGCTCGGGCGGCCGGTGACGGGTGCGGCGAGGGCGGGCGGCGGGCGACGAGAGGCCTGCTCGGACCTGGGCGCCCCCGGCAGGATTCGAACCTGCGACACCGGCTTTAGGAGAGCCGTGCTCTATCCCCTGAGCTACGGGGGCCCGGGCCCAGGGTAGCGGTCGCCCCGATCGATCCCCGCGCGCCGTTTCGCACCGGCGCCGGTTCGGGAAACGGTTCGTCACCGCCGGCCGGAGGCCGGCGGTCGGGACGGCTCCGCCGGCCGTTGAGCCAGCAGCACCGGCGGAGTCGTCGCCGCTCGCCCGCGGCGCGCTCGCGCCGGGTGTCCTCGGTCAGGACACCTCGGACGGCGCGGGCACCGCCTCGGCCGGCAGCCGCGAGGACGGCACGTCGACGCGCCGGGAGCGTTCCGCGGCCTCGGCGAGCGCGCGGTGGAAGCGGTCGGTCTCCGGTCCGCCGTCGGTGACGACCACCCGGGAGCCGCGCTCGGTGGCCCCGACGGGCGTGGACAGCAGGCCGATGCCCGGCTCGGGTCCCTCGACGCGCGTGACCTCGAGCTGGGGGAGCCGGTGGAACGCGACCTGCGCGTCCGGGTCGGGCCCGTCGCGATCGGGATCGCGATCGGTGACCACGAGGACATCCTGCGTGAGCAGGAGCTCGGTGGTCCGGCGGCGCGGGCGGCCCCGCCCGAACCACCCCGTGGTCCCGACGACGACGTCGGTCCGCACGGCGTGCGTGACCTCGGGCAGCGGGTCGCGACCCAGCCCGCGGACCTCGGCCTGCTCCTGGATGAGCGAGATGACGGCGGTCGGCAGGCTGTGCACACCGATGACACGCGATGACGGCTGACGGTGGGTCCCCACGACACCCCTCCCCGGTGGGCGCCCGAGCCGGGGATCCGTCACCCGGAGGTGCTCGCGACGCCGCACGGGTGAGTTCGGGGTGAATGAAGGGCGTGTTACACGTGCCCTCCGTGTGGGGGACGGTGGGGGCATGAGCGACCACGCCGACGCCGCTGCCGAGGTAGCTGCCGAGGATGCCGACGTGGCCCGGGCCGCGGACCTCCTGGCGCGGGCCGAGCGGGTCACCGTGCTCACCGGCGCGGGGGTGTCCACCGACTCCGGCATCCCCGACTTCCGCGGCCCGCAGGGCGTCTGGACACGTGACCCGTCGGCCGAGCGGCTCTCGACGCTGCAGGCCTACGTCTCCGACCCGGAGGTGCGGCGCGAGTCGTGGCGCCAGCGCGCCGTGCACCCGGTGTGGCGGGCGCGCCCCGGTCCTGCGCACACCGCGCTCGTCGAGCTCGAGCGCTCCGGGCGGCTGCTCGCGCTGCTGACCCAGAACATCGACGAGCTGCACCAGGCGGCCGGGTCGTCGCCGGACCTGGTCGTCGAGCTGCACGGGACGGTGCACCAGACGCAGTGCCTGTCGTGCGGCGCCCGCGCACCGATGCCCGAGACGCTCGCCCGCGTCGCGGCCGGCGAGGAGGACCCGCCGTGCGTGCTCTGCGGCGGTGTCCTCAAGTCGGCGACGATCTCGTTCGGCCAGGAGCTCGACGCGGGCGTGGTCATGCGGGCCCGGCGGGCCGCGGTGCAGGCCGACGTGCTGCTCGCCGCCGGGACGTCGCTGGGCGTGCACCCGGCGGCGGGCGTCGTCGACCTCGCGGCGGCCGCGGGCGCGGCGGTGGTCATCGTCAACGCCGAGCCGACGCCGTACGACGACGTCGCCACGGTGGTGCTGCGCGGCGGGACCGGCGAGCTCCTCCCGCGGCTGGTGGCGGGCCTGGACTGATCAGCGCGTGAAGTCGGTGAGCACCCGCTGCACCGGCGCGGGCGCCACCGCGACGTCGCCCCGGAACGGCTGGTCGATCGCGACGGCGACGAAGAGCAGCACGCCGATCGTGGCGGCGAGGCTGCCGGTCATCAGCAGGTGCAGCGCGGTGCTGCGCAGCCCGAAGATCATGCCGAAGCCGATCGTGACGACCGCGCCGAGCACGAGCGCGATCCACAGCACGACGGGCAGGCCCTGGCCGACGAAGTCGAGGCGCTGGGAGCGGAAGGACACGACCTCGGCGAAGCGGTCGGCCTCGACGGCGACGTACTGCTGCTGGATCGGCGTGTCCGCGGGCAGCGTCGCGAGGCGGGCGGCCATGCGGTCGAGGACCTCGGCCACCGCCGGGTCGCCGGGCTCCCCGCGGCCCATCGCGGGCCACTCCTCGGTCACCACGGCGGCGGCGTAGTCGCGGACGTCGGTCTGGATGCCGGCGCGGACCTCCGGCGGGAACGCGGCGCTCTCGCGGTAGAGCCCGCGCAGGGCGCTCGCCTCCTGGCCGACGACCTCGGAGGCCCGGCTGAACTGCTGCCAGGTCACCACGACGACGAAGGCCAGCAGCACCGCGTAGATCACGCCGACGATGGCGATGAGGTAGCCGGCGACGTCGTTGTGCTCGCCCTCGGCGAGGTGGGGCCACCGGCGGCGGACGAGCACCTGGAGCCCGATGACCAGCGCGGGGACGACGACGACGAGCAGGACGAACAGCGCCCAGACGGGCAGCACGGTCATCGGGGCCCCGGGTCCGCGGCGGACACGGGCGGAGCCTAACGGCAGAGCGGGGTGGGCCGACCGGCCCGGCCGTGCGAGCGCGCGGCCACCGGAGCACGATGCGCCCATGCCTTCCGTCGACCTCGCCCAGGTGCCGCAGCGTCTCGCCACCGGGGCCTTCATCCTCAACTCGGGCCTGCAGAAGTGGTCCGGCGACGAGGAGACCGCGTCCGGGCTGCACGGCTTCGCCTCGGGCGCCTACCCGTTCCTCAAGGACATGGACCCGCCGACGTTCCTCAAGGTCCTGTCCGTGGGGGAGATGGCCGTCGGCGCGACGTTGCTCGCCCCGTTCGTCTCCGGCCGCGTCGCCGGCGCCGCGCTGACCGGCTTCTCGTCGGGCATGCTCGGGCTCTACCTGCGCACGCCGGGGATGCACGACGGCAGGCTGCGCCCGACCCAGCAGGGCACGCCGATCGCCAAGGACATCTGGATGCTCGGCATCGGCGTCGCGCTCCTGCTCGGCACCGGGCGCCGGCGCGCGGAGAAGAAGGCCGAGAAGCGGGTGTGGAAGGCCGAGCGGCGGGCGGCGCTGGCGGAGGCGAAGGTGTCGCAGACCGCGGCCCGGCTCGCGGAGGAGCGCGGTTGACACGCCGCGGATCGGTGACCCCGTCCCCATGACGGGCGCGGCGGCGGTGACCGATGACGACCTCGGGGACGTCGGGGACCTCGGCCTCTTCGGTCCGACGTCGGTGACCTGGCGGGTGCAGCTGGAGCCGGTGCTGTGGGTGGCCGGGATGCGGGCGCTGCTGCTGCAGTCGCTCCACCCGCAGGTCATGCGGGCGACCTTCCAGAACTCCGCCCTGTTCGACCCGAAGAAGGCGTGGCCGCGCTTCCAGCGGACCGTCGGGTTCGTCGGCACCCGCACGTTCGGCTCGCGCGCCGACGTGGAGGAGGCGGGCTCGCGCGTCCGCCGCCTCCACTCGACCCTGCGCGGCCGCGACCCGGACGGCACCGAGATCGCCCTCGACGACCCGGAGAACCTCCTCTGGGTGCACAACGCCGAGATCGACTCGTACGTCGACGTGGCCCGCCGCGCCGGGGTGGTCGACGACGCCGAGGCCGACGCCTACGTCGCCGAGAGCGTGCGGGCCGCCGAGGTCGTGGGCCTCGACCCGGCGATCGTCCCGGCGTCGCGGGCCGAGCTCGCCGCGTACTTCGAGCGCGTGCGCCCCCGGCTGCGGCTCACCGACGAGGCGCGCCGGGGCGTCGGGGGCCTGCTCACGCCGCAGCCCGGCGCGCCTACCGGGATCGCGCTGACGCTGTCGTCGGTCGCCGCGATCTCGTTCTCGACGCTGCCGCGGTGGGCGCGGAGGATGTACGGGCTGCCGGGCCTGCCGACCACGGACCTCGGCGTCACCCTCGCCCTGCGCGCGCTCTACACGGCGACGACCCTGCTGCCCGACATCCCCGCGCCGCCCGACGTCGCCCGCGCCCGCCGGCTCGTCCGCGAGGCCCGCGAGGTCCGCGAGGCCCGCGAGTCCCGCGCGGGCTGACCGGTCCCGCGGTGACCGCGCGGGAGTGACGTGGTCACCCCTGGTGTCAGCCTGGCGGCCACGCTGACACTGGACGTCAGGGAAGCCCCCACGATCACTCACCGAGGAGAGCCCGTGGCCGTCACCGAGGCGTACATCGTCGACGCCGTCCGCACGCCGGTCGGCACCCGCAAGGGCGTGCTGGCCGACGTGCACCCCGCCGACCTGGGCGCGCACGCGCTGACCGCCCTGGTGGAGCGCACCGGCATCGACCCCGGCGCCGTCGAGGACGTCCTCATGGGCTGCGTCTCGCAGCTGGGCCCGCAGGCCGGCGTCATCGGGCGCACCGCGTGGCTCTCGGCCGGCTTCCCCGAGCACGTGCCCGGCACGACGATCAACCGCGCCTGCGGCTCCTCGCAGCAGGCCCTGCACTTCGCCGCCCAGGCGGTGCTGTCGGGCACCCAGGACATGGTCATCGCCGCGGGCGTCGAGAACATGGCGATCGTCCCCATCGACGCCAACGCCGCCGTGCTCGAGCGCATGGGCACGCGCCGCGAGGGCCCGGGCTGGATCGAGCGCTACGGCGAGCAGGAGATCAGCCAGTTCCGCGGGGCCCAGCTCATCGCCGAGAAGTGGGGCCTGCGCCGCCCGCAGCTCGAGGAGTTCGCGGTCGAGAGCCACCGCCGCGCCGCCCGGGCGACCGACGAGGGTCGCTTCACCGGCCAGATCGCGCCGCTGAACGGCCTCGACCGCGACGAGGGCATCCGCCCGGACACCAACGTCGAGAAGATGTCGACGCTGCCGCCCCTGCGCGAGGGCTACGAGATCACCGCGGCCGTGTCCAGCCAGGTGTCGGTCGGCGCCGCGGCCCTGCTCGTCGTCTCCGAGGATGCGCTGCGCACCCACGGCCTCACGCCGATCGCCAAGGTCACGACGCTGTCGGTGGTCGGCGAGGACCCGGTCCTCATGCTGACCGGCCCGATCCCCGCCACCCGCGCCGTCCTGCGCCGCGCGGGGCTCTCGATCGACGACATCGACCTCTTCGAGTGCAACGAGGCGTTCGCGCCCGTCGTGCTGGCCTGGGCGCAGGAGACCGGTGCCCCGCTGGAGCGCACCAACGTCAACGGCGGCGCCATCGCCATGGGCCACCCGCTCGGCGCCACCGGCGCGATCCTCGCGACCAAGCTGATCCACGAGCTGCACCGCACCGGCGGCACCCGCGGGCTGCAGACGATGTGCGAGGGCGGCGGCCAGTCCAACGCGACGATCATCGAGCGGGTCTGACACCGTCACCGCATGGAGCTGACTGATCGCGTCGCCGTCGTCACCGGGGCCGGCGGCGGCATCGGGCGGGCACTGGTGGACGCGCTGCGCGGGGCGGGCGCCCGGGTCGCGGCCACCGACCGGGACGGGGCCCTCGGCGGTGTCGACGCGGACCTCGTCCGCCCCCTCGACGTCACCGACGCCGACGCCACCGCGGCGATGCTCACCGAGGTGGCGGGCGCGCTCGGGCCGGTCGACCTGTTCTTCGCCAACGCCGGCGTCGCCGCGGGCACCGATCCGGTCGAGACGCCCGACGACGTCTGGGACACGGTCCTCGACGTCAACGTCCGCGCGCACATCACCGCCGCGCGCCTGCTGCTGCCCGGGTGGCTCGAGCGCGGCGAGGGCTACTTCGTCGCGACGGCGTCGGCGGCGGGCCTGCTCACCCAGATCGGGTCGGCGCCCTACGCGGTCAGCAAGCACGCGGCGGTGGCGTTCGCCGAGTGGCTCTCGGTGACCTACGGCGGGCGCGGCCTCCGGGTGAGCACCGTCTGCCCCATGGGTGTGGCGACGCCGATGCTCGAGGTCGACCCGGGCGGCATGGGCTCGCGGGCCACCGGCGCGGTCCGGGCGGCCGGCGAGGTGCTGACACCCGAGGCGGTGGCGGACGCCGTCGTCGAGGGCGTGCGGCGCGAGGAGTTCCTGATCCTGCCCCACCCGGAGGTGCTGACCTTCTTCCGGCGCAAGGGCGACGACTACGAGCGGTGGCTCGCGGGGATGCGCCGGCTGCAGGACTCGCTGGGCTGACCGGCGACTCGTGCGCCGCTGCGCCCTGCTGCCAGGATGCCGCGCATGGCCGACGTGCTCGCCCTGGCCCGCGAGGAGCGCGGGGAGCTCGCCGACCTCCTCGCCACGCTCACCCCGGAGCAGTGGGACGCGCCGACGCTGTGCTCCGGGTGGTCGGTGCGCGACGTCGTCGCCCACGTCATCAGCTACGACGTGCAGGGCATGACGGGGTTCGTGCGCACCCTGGTGCAGTCGGGCTTCTCCCCGGACCGCGCCAACCGTCGTGCCGTCGACGCCCTGCACGAGCTCGACCCGTGGAACCTCGTCGACCTCGTGCGCCGCTACCGCACCCCGGAGGGGGTCGCGGCGCGGTTCGGGTACCGGGTCGCGCTCACCGACGGCACCATCCACCACCAGGACATCCGCCGTCCCCTCGGACTGCCGCGCACCATCCCGCCCGAGCGGCTGCGCACGGTCCTCGCCTTCGCCGTGATCGCCCCGCCGATCCACGCCGCCCACCGCATCCGCGGGCTGCGCCTGGTGGCCACCGACGTCGACTGGACGTGGGGGAAGGGTCCCGAGGTGACCGGCCCGGGCGAAGCGGTGCTGATGGCCGCGGCCGGGCGGGCCGACGCCCTCGACGAGCTCGACGGCCCGGGCCTGGGCACCCTCGCCGGCCGGGTGCGGGCCTGATCACGCCGACCTAGGGTCTCCGGCGTGGACGTCCGCTTCTGGTTCGACCCGATCTGCCCCTTCTGCTGGATGACGAGCAAGTGGCTGCGCCTGGTCGCCGGCCAGCGCGACCTCGCCGTCGAGTGGCGCTTCATCTCGTTGCGCCTGGTCAACGCGGGGGTGGACTACGCCGCGCAGTTCCCGCCGGAGTACGAGGCGGGCCACACCGCGGGCCTGCGCGGGCTGCGCGTGGCGGCGCGGACGCGCAAGGAGCACGGCACCGAGGCCCTCGACCGCCTGCAGGAGGCGTTCGGCCGCCACGTCTTCGAGCAGGAGCCGGTGCCCGACACCGCCGCGGCGCGCGAGGCGCACGGCTCGGACGCGTTCCTGGGGGCCGTGCTGACCACGGCGGACCTGCCGACGTCGCTGGCGGAGGCGGCCGACGACACCGCCTGGGACGAGGTCGTGCAGGCCGAGACCGACGAGGCGCTCGCCCTGACCGGCCGGGACGTCGGCACCCCGATCATCCAGGTCGACCCGCCGGAGGGGCTCGCGTTCTTCGGCCCGGTGATCAGCCGGATGCCGACCGCGGAGCAGGCGGGCGAGCTGTGGGACCACGCGGTCGGGCTCGCACGCTTCCCCGGGTTCGCCGAGCTCAAGCGCTCGCTGCGCGAGCAGCCGCAGCTGCCGTCGTTCGGCGTCTCCACCGACGAGGTGGGCGTCGTGGAGGACTGGCACGGCGGGAGCCGCCGCCAGCACCGGTGATCTAGCTGGCGCGCAGCTGGTAGTCCCCGCGGCCCTCGTCCCACTCCATGGTCACGAGGTCGCGGGCGCGGGCGGCGCGGGCGAAGGACAGGAAGTTCGAGAACCCGTAGCGCTTCTCCGAGAACCCCGGCTCGCGCTTGCGCATCTGGTCCTTGAGCCCCGAGAGCTGGGGCGGGCCGCCGGCTCCCTGCAGGTCGCGGACGGTTTGCGCGAGCAGCGCGAACGCCTCGTCCTCGGCCGACGCGTTCTCCGGGAAGGCGACCTCGGGGTCGCCCGCCGCGGTGCCCGGCGCGAGGGCGAGGACGCCGCGGTTCTCGAGGTGGCGCAGCAGCTCGCCGAAGCCGCGGAAGCCCTGGTCGCCCTCGTCGAAGGTCGGGTCCTTGCGGAGGATCGCGCGCTTGAGGGTGGAGGCGCGCACGGGGCCGTCGGTGGCGCGGGCGAGGCCGGCGAGGGTGCTGGTGACGACGGCGTCGAGGTCGGGGTCGGCGGCCGCCGGCGGCTCCTCCCGCTCGACGGCCGGGGCCGGCTCGGGGGCGGCGGGCTCCGACGGCGCCGCGGCGCCCGGGCGGCGGCGCGCGGGCCGGCTCGTGACCGCGCGGCCCTCGACGCCGGGCAGCCGGTCGTAGAAGAGGAACTCGTCGCACGCCGCGGGCAGGAGCTTCGACGTCGACGACTGCACGCCGATGCCGATGACGCGCTTGTCCATCTCGCGCAGCTTGTGCATGAGCGGGGTGAAGTCGGAGTCGCCGGTGCCGATCGCGAAGGTGGTGACGAACCCGCGCTCGTAGGCGAGCTCGATCGCGTCGACGGCCATCTTGATGTCCGCGGCGTTCTTGCGGGACCCGCCGATCCGCTGCGGGATCTCGATGAGCTCGACCTGCGCGCGGGCGAGCAGGCGGCGGTCCTCGTCGAAGGCGGACCAGTCGCCGTAGGCGCGGCGCGTCACGACGCGGCCCCGCTCGGCCAGCGCGTCGGCGACCGGCCCGAAGTCGAAGGGGGACACCCCCAGCCCGTCCCGCGCCCCGATCGCGAGGTTCTCGTAGTCGAGGAACAGGGCGATGCGTTCGTCCTCGGGAGCCACCGGGGCAGCGTAGGCCCCTGGTCCGGACAGCGGTCCGGGCATGACGATTGCGTTGCAGACCTTGCGTGCTCGGATAGTACGTGCTCGGATTGAAGCGGAGGTGGTCGACCGATGGACCAGAACCTGTTCAACGACATCTGCCTGCAGCAGCTGCGGCTCTCCGGCGTGCACGAGGGCGAGACCGTGGCCGTGCTGACCCGCGGGGCCGAGCGCGGGGAGTACGCCGACGCGTTCCTGTGGGCGGCCCAGCAGCTCGGGGCAGCGACCTTCCACCTGCGCCTGCCCCCGCCCGCCAGCGCGTCGGGCGCGTGGGCCGTCGGCGACTCCGGCCTCGGGAACATCCCGCTGGCCGTCGAGGCGCTGAAGTCGGTCGACATGCTCGTCGACTGCACGTTCCTGCTCTTCTCGCCCGAGCAGTTCGCGATCCAGGACGCCGGCACCCGCATCCTCACCGCCGTCGAGCCGCCCGAGCTGCTGGCCCGGCTCATGCCGACGACCGAGCTGCGCGAGCGCGTCGAGTACGGCGCCGACCTGCTGGCCAAGGCGCAGACGATGCGCATCACCAGCCCCGCCGGCACCGACGTCACCTACCGCCTCGGCGTCTACCCGACGATGAGCGAGTACGGCTACACCGACACCCCCGGGCGCTGGGACCACTGGCCCGCCGCGTTCGTGTTCACCGGCGGCGCCGACGACGGGGTCGACGGCCAGATCGTGCTCTCGCCGGGCGACGTGCTGCTGCCGTTCAACACCTACGTGCAGACGCCGGTGACGCTGACGATCGAGCAGGGCTTCATCCGGGACATCCGCGGCGGTCTCGACGCCGAGCTCCTCTCGAGCTACATCACGAGCTTCGACGACCCCCGCGGCTACGGCATGAGCCACGTCGGCTGGGGCCTCGACGAGCGCGCCCACTGGCACGGGCTGACCCAGTTCCCGGGCGGCATGGGCATGGAGCTGCGCAGCTTCTACGGCAACGTCATGTTCTCGATCGGCCCGAACAACGAGCTCGGGGGCCCGAACGACACCCCGTGCCACTTCGACATCCCGATGCGCGGCAACTCGCTCTACCTGGACGACGAGCTCGTCGTCGACCAGGGTGAGCTGACCATCCCCGAGATGAAGCCGGTGGCGACGCGGTGACCGATCACCACATCGGGATGATCGTCCCGAGTTCCAACCTGACGATGGAGACCGAGCTCCCGCGCATGCTCGCCGCGCGGGAGCGGGTGCTGCCCGACGACCGGTTCGTCTTCCACGCGGCCCGGGCGCGCATGCAGCACGTGACGCCCGAGCAGCTCAAGGCCATGAACGAGCAGGCGGCCCGCGCGGCCACCGAGCTCGCCGACGCCCGCCCGGACGTCGTCGCCACCGCCTGCCTCGTCGCGATCATGGCCCAGGGCCCCGGGTTCCACTGCACCGCCGAGGACGACATCACCGCCGCGCTGCGGGCCGAGGGCTCGTCGGCCCCGGTCGTCTCGAGCGCGGGCGCCCTGCTCTCGGGCATCGCGGCGCTGGGGGCGAAGCGCGTCGCCATCGTGACGCCGTACATGGAGCCGCTGACCCAGGCCGTCGTGGCGTACCTGGAGGACGCGGGCGTCGAGGTCGTCGACTCCCTGTCGCTGCAGGTGCCCGACAACCTCGCCGTCGCCCGGCTCGATCCGCAGGACCTGCGGGAGCACCACAAGAAGGTCGACGTGAGCGGCGCCGACGCCCTCGTGCTCTCGGCGTGCGTGCAGATGCCCTCGCTGCCGGTGCTCGAGGCCGTGCAGGACGAGGTCGGCCTGCCGGTGCTGTCCGCGGCCACGGCGACGACCTTCCGCATCCTGTCCGAGGTGGGCCTCGAGACGCGCGTGCCCGACGCCGGCGCGCTGCTCGACGGCACGCACGCCGACCCGGGAGCGCTCACCCGCGTGGCCTGACGCCGTGCCCGGTCGTGACCGGAGGGCCCCTTCGCTCGCATCGATCGAGCGAAGGGGCCCTTCGCTCAGACCAGGGAGCGAAGGGCCTCGCGCGTGGCCTCGAGCGCGGCGGCGGGGTCGTCCCAGAACACCATGTGCCCCGTGCCCGGGACGTCGACCACCGAGGCCTCCGGGTTGGCCTTCGCGGCCTCCTCGGCGCCGGCCGCGGTGACGACGGGGCTGTCGCCGCCGTGGATGAGCACCGTCGGGGCGGGCACCGAGGGCCAGATCGCGAAGAAGTCCTCGGACTCGAAGCCCGCGTGGGTCGCGACGATCGCGTCGCGCGAGATCGACCCCATCCACCGGGCGCGCAGCTCCTGCTCGCGCCGGGGCCAGCGGGGCCAGGACGCGGCGACGTCGTCGGCGGTCGCGCCCGCACGGGCCTGGTCGAGCTGGCCGAGGAACGTCTCGAGCGTGGTCGGGTAGGGCCCGCGCCCGGGCCCGCTCATGGGCGGGTCGACGAGGACCGAGCCGCGCGCGTCGATCCGCCCGGCGGCGGCGGTGGCCGCGACGATGCGCGCGCCCATCGAGTGCCCGAGCAGGATCGGGCGCTCCAGGCGCAGCCCGCGCACGACGGCCTCGACGTCGCGGGCGTAGGTGTCGAGGTCGTAGGCGTCGCCGTTGTCCGACAGGCCGCGGCCGCGGACGTCGAGGACGACCGGACGGACGAGGTCGGTCAGCCCGCGCACGACGAAGTCCATGCTGATCGCCGGGCTCGTGATGCCCGGGACGACGACGAGCGGCGGGCGACCCTCGGGGCCGTAGTCGAGCAGGTGCAGCAGCGGGCCGCGCGAGCGCACCCAGCGGCTGTCGGCCGGGACCTCGCCGAGGTCGGCGAGCGCCGGCTGGGACAGGACGCGGCGGTCCGCGGGCTCGGGCTGTGTCACGTGTCGGCCTTCCGGAAGGGGTCGTCGAGGTAGGACACGGCGTCGTCGAGGGCGACGACGTCGGCGTACTTCGCCTGCAGGTCGAACAGTGCCGCGTCGTGCGGGGCGCGGGCACGGTCGCCGCAGGCGTCGGCGACGACGAGGGTGTCGAAGCCGGACTGGACGGCGTCCACCGCGCTCGCCCGCACGCAGCCCGAGGTCGTGGCGCCGCAGATCACGGCCGTGTCGACGTGCAGGCCGGTGAGGAGGGACGCCAGCGCCGAGCCGTGGAAGGCCGAGGCGCCCTTCTTGACGACCACCGGATCGTGCTCCCGGCGGTCGAGGCGCGGGTCGAGGGCGACGGCCTCGCTGCCCTCGCGCAGGGTGCGCATGCCCGGGGCCTTGCGCAGCCAGGCGATGGCGTCGCCGTCGGCCTCGGCGGGGGTGTAGCTGATGACGGTCCAGACCACCGGCGCGCCGCCGCGGCGGGCGGCCTCGACGAGGCGGTTGGTCGCCGCGACCTCGACGGTCAGGTCCGAGCCCGACGGGAACGCGGCCTCGGTGAAGCCGCGGGTGAGGTCGACGACGACCAGCGCCGGGCGCGGCCCGCGGGGCACGGCGGCGCCGAAGCCGGCGCGGGCGTAGACGGCGTCGACGTGGTGCTCACCGGCCACGGCGCAGCTCCCTGATGAGGTCCTTCTGGCCGCGCAGGCGCCCGAGCAGGTAGCCCTGGAACACGCCGACCGCGGCGACGCCCGCCAGCGCGGCCCAGCGGCCGGCGTTCGGGGGCAGGAGCATCGCCAGGCCGTCGAGCGCCTCGCCGCTGTCGGGGGTGGCGGGTGCGGGCGAGGTGGGGGATTTCCTGCTGTCTGACGCCGGCGTGGACGCCACGCTGGCATCCCCGGGTGCCGGCGCGGCGTCGGTGGACGCGAGCTCGGCGGCGAGGTTGCGGGCGAACTGGTCGAGCAGGCGGCCGGAGACCGTCGTGATCGCGCCCTTGCCGAACTGCGCGATCTTGCCCCGGATGAGCAGGTCGGTGTGCAGGTCGAGGGTCGAGCCGCCGGCGGCCTCGGCCACCGACAGCACGACGTCGGCCTCCGCGTCGCCGGCGCCGTGGGCGTCCGACGCCCGGGCGGACATGCGCAGCGTGCGCTCCTCGGGCACGACCTCGGTGAACCGCAGCGTCCCCGCGTAGGCGGCGCTGATCGGGCCGACCTTGACCTTCACGCGGCCCTTGTACGCCTCGCCGTCGCGGCCCTCGAGCGTCGCGCCCGGCAGGCACCCGGCGACCCGCTCGACGTCGTTGAGCAACGAGAACACCGCGTCCGGCGCGGCCGGCACGTCGAGGTGGTTGTCCAGGATCACGCGTTCGTCCCCCGTCGTGAGCAGGCCGTCGCGTGGACCGCGTCGACGATGGTCTGGTAGCCGGTGCAACGGCACAGGTTCGCCGAGAGCGCCTCGCGGATGTCCTCGCGCGACGCGTCGGGCTGCTCGGCCAGCACGCCCTCGGCGAGCATGAGGAAGCCGGGCGTGCAGAAGCCGCACTGCAGGGCGTGGTGGTCGCCGAACGCCTGCTGCAGGTCCGAGAGCTCCCCGTCCCGGGCGAGCGACTCGACCGTGCGGACGTCGGCGCCCTCGGCCTGCACCGCGAACACGAGGCACGCGCGCGCCGGGGCGCCATCGATCAGCACGGTGCACGCCCCGCACACCCCGTGCTCGCAGCCGACGTGGGTGCCGGTGAGGCGCAGGTCGTGGCGCAGGACGTCGGCGAGCGTGCGCCGCGGTTCGACGACGACCTCGTGCTCGGCGTCGTTGACCGAGAGCGTCAGCAGGTGCGGGTCGTTCACGGGGTGGCTCACGAGGTGCCCTCCAGCGCGTCCAGGACCGTCCCGGGGTGGATCGGGGTGGTGTCGAGCTCGACGCCGGTGTGGCGCAGGGCGTCGTTGACGGCGTTGAGCACCGCCGCGGGCGCGCCGATCGTGCCGCCCTCGCCGGCGCCCTTCGCGCCGTTGGCGGTGAACGCGCACGGCGTCTCCAGGTGCGCGATCGAGACGTCGGGGATCTCGGTGGCGGTGGGCACCAGGTAGTCGATGAACGACGCGGCCGACGGCTCGCCCTGCGCGTCGTAGGTGACCTCCTCGAACAGCGCCCCCGCGATGCCCTGCGCGATGCCACCGCGGCACTGCCCCTCGACGACCTGCGGGTGGACGACGACCCCGCAGTCCTCGACGCAGACGTAGCGTAGGATGCGCACCTGCCCGGTGCCCGGGTCGGCCTCGACGACCACGGCGTGCGTGGCGTTCGAGAAGGTGCCGTCGCCGGGGACGTCGAAGCTCGCGGTGGCCGTCAGCGTCGGGTCGACGTCCTTGGGCAGCAGGTGCGCGCGCAGGTGGGCGACGTCGGCGATGTCGGCGAACGGCAGGCGCCGCGACGGGTCGTCGAGCTGGACCACGCCGCCGTCACCGTCGAGCGCGACGTTCTCCGGACGCGTCTCGAGCAGGTGCGCGGCGATGCGGCAGAGCAGCTCGCCGAGCCGCTCGGAGGCCAGCGCGACCGCGGAGCCGCCGATCGTCACCGACCGGGACGCGAACGTGCCCCACCCGTAGGAGATGCGCTCGGTGTCGCCCTGGCGCAGCTTGACGTGCTCGGGGTCGAGGCCCAGCCGGTCGGCGACGATCTGCGCGAACGTCGTCTCGTGCGACTGCCCGTGGTTCATCGTGCCGCTGGTGACGACGACCGAGCCGGTGGTGTCCATGCGGATCTCGGAGATGTCGAACCCGGGGACCACGGTCATCTTCCGCTTCGCGAACGCCTCGGAGCCGTAGCCGGTGCGCTCGGAGAAGCAGCAGAAGCCGATGCCCAGGTGCCGGCCGCCGTCCTGTCGGCCCCGCTCCCGCGCCTCGTACCAGCCCTCCTCGCGGATCGTGGCCTCGGCGAGGTCGAGCGACTCGCGGTAGGTGCCCGGGTCGTAGGTGACGCCGTTGATCCCCGTGTACGGGAACTCGGTGATGACGTTGCGCCGCCGCACCTCGACCGGGTCCAGGTCGAGCGCGCGGGCGGCGCGCTCCATGACGCGCTCGATCGCCATCACGTACTGCGGGCGGCTGACCCCGCGGTAGGGCGCGGTCGGGGCCTTGGTGCTGGTGATCGCGCGCCCGCGCACCCGGTAGGCGGGCACCCGGTACACGCTGGGCATCTCCGCCGAGGCCATGAGCGGCTCGATGCCGGCGGTGAAGGGGTAGCAGGAGTAGGCGCCCATGTCGCAGACGACGTCGACGTCGAGCGCGGTGATGTGCCCGTCGGCGTCGAACGCCGCGCGCGTGCGGTAGGTCTGCTCGCGGGCGAGGAAGCCCGCCGTCAGCGCCTCGCGACGGTCCTCGATCCACTTCACGGGACGGTCGAGCCGCCGTGCGGCCGCGGCCACCGCGATCTCCTCGCGGCCCACGACGCACTTCTGCCCGAAGCCGCCGCCCATGTCGGGGACGGTGACGCGCACCGTGCGCTCGGGGATCCCGAGCGAGCGGGCGAGCACCGTGCGGACCTGGTGCGGGACCTGGGTGCAGGTCTGCACGAGCAGCTGGTCGTCGCGCGCGTCCCAGGCCGCCACCGCGCCCCGGGTCTCCAGCGGCAGCGCGTTCTGCCGGCCGCTGCGCGTCGTCACCTCGACCGTGACGTCCGCGTCGGCGAACGCCTCGTCGACTCCCGGGGTGTCGAACATCGACACGTCGAGCAGGACGTTGTCCGGGGCCTCCTCGTGCACCACCGCCGCCCCCGCGGCGAGCGCGCCCTCGGCGGACGTGACGGCGTCGAGCACGTCGTAGGACACCTGCGCGGCCTCGATCCCGTCCTCCACCGCGTACGGGTCGGACGCGACGACCAGCGCCAGCGGCTCGCCGACGAACCGGACCTTGCTCCTCGCGAGCACCGGCATCGCGGTCGGCGTGAACTCCTCGGCCGGGCGGTCGAGGATCGCGACGATGTCGCCGAGGGCGAGGTCGGCGGCGTCGAACGCGGCGACGACGCCGGGCACCGCGCGGGTGGCGGAGAGGTCGAGGGCGGTGAGGTGGGCGTGCGCGACGGTCGCGCGCACGAAGCCCGCGTGCAGCATCCCGGGCAGCGCGATGTCGTCGACGAAGCGGCCGCGGCCGGTGAGCAGGCGCGGGTCCTCGCGCCGCGGCACCGACGCGCCCACCCACCGACCCCGGCGCCCGTCGAAGCGCGGCTCGTCGGGGGAGTGCTCGTGACCGCCGTGGACCGGACGGTCGGGGTCGGCGGCCTCGTGGGGAACGCTGTGGTCGGGGAGGTCGGTGGTGGTCATCGCTGCGGTTCCCTCGCGGCCTGCCGGCAGGCGTCCGCGACGAGGGTGCGGGTGAGCCGGCGGCGGTAGGTGGCGGTGGTCTGCGGGTCGTCCGGCGGGTCGATGGCCGTGGCGGCGGCGTCCGCGACCGCCGCGACCAGCGCGTCGTCCCCGGCGTCGCCGCCGGCCGCCAGCACCGCCTCGGCCTCGGGCACCCGCACCGGGGCGGGGGCCACGCCGCCGAGGACGACGCGGCCACCGGTCACGCGGTCGCCGTCGAGGTCCAGGGCGACCGCGGCGTCGACGATCGCGAAGTCGCCGTGGCGGCGGGCGAACTCCGTGAGCGCCGCGTGCGGGGCGGGCCGGGTGAAGCGGACCTCGACGACGACCTCGTCGGGCTCGACGGCGGTGGCGTAGAAGCCGTGGAAGAGCTCGTCGGCGGGGATCTCGCGACGCCCGCCTGGGCCCTCGGCGACGACGACCGCGTCGAGCAGCAGCGCGAGCAGGCACCACTCGGCGGTGGCGTCGCCGTGCACGAGGCTGCCGGCGACGGTGCCGCGGCTGCGGATGGGCAGGTGCCCGACCCAGCGCATCGCGCGGGCGAGGACGGCAAAGCCCGCGGGCAGGGTCGCGGTCTCGACGGCGTGGTGGGTGACCAGCGCGCCGAGAGTGAGCGCACCGGCCTCCTCGCGGATCGCCGTCATCGCCGGCACCCGGCGCAGCGGGCCGAGGTCGACCAGCGCCGAGGGCCGGGCGAGGCGGAAGGTCATCATCGGCATGAGGCTCTGCCCGCCGGCGATGATCTTCGGGTCCTCGCCCGCGGCGGCGAGGTCGGTGAGCAGGCCGACGGCGTCCGCGACGTCGTGCGCGCGGTGGTAGGTGAACGCGGCGGGCTTCACGGCCCGGCGCCTCCTCTCGAGAGCGGCCGGCTGGCTGGTGCGGAATCCGGCGACGGGCGCCCCTCGCCCGCCGGGGCGAGCGAGGGGGCCCGTCGCTCGGGACGACCTCAGGCGCGGGTGCGCTCGGTGTCGGTCGGGGTGTTCGCGTCGAGCGGGGCGCCGGGCACGTCGGTGGTGATCCGGTCGAGCTCGCGGCCCGCGGTCTCCGGCGCGCCGACCCACATGAAGACCACCGCGGCGAGGACGAGCACCCCGAGCAGCGTGAACGTCAGCGGCAGGCCGAGCACCGGCCAGAGCACGCTGCCGAACAGCAGCGGGGCGAAGCCGGTGACCGCGCGGCTCGACGACGACGCCCAGCCGAAGCCCGAGGCGCGCAGCTCGGTGGGGTAGAGCTCCGAGACGTAGGCGTACATGACCGGGATGACCACCAGCGCGAACAGCCCGAACGCGCCGATGGCGACGACCGCGAGGGTCGGCGTGCCGAGCAGCAGCGAGAACGCGACGAGCGTGGCGGCGGCGATCGGGCCCGCCAGCGCGATGACCTTCTTGCGGCCCCAGCGGTCGACCACGAGCACCGAGAGCGCGACACCGACGATGCCGAGCGCGTTCATCAGCGTCGTGGACGCGAACGCGGCGATCTCGCCGAAGCCCTCGGCGCGCAGGATCGAGGGCATCCAGCTCAGGGCGGCGTAGTAGACGAGCATGACGGCGATGAACAGCGACCACGCGACAGCGGTGATGCGCGGGTTGAACGCCCAGACGCGGCGCAGCTGGTCGACCGCGGCGGCCCAGGCGCCGCCCCGCTTGTCCTCGGCGACGGGCTCGGGGATGGCGTAGGGCTCGGGGGTCGCACCGGTGCGGGCCACCATGTCGTCGATGACGGCGCGGGCCTCGTCCTCGCGGCCCATGCGCGACAGGTAGAGCGGCGACTCCGGCACCCCGCGGCGCACCCAGAACAGCAGCAGCGCCGGCAGGATCATCAGCACGAGCATCCAGCGCCAGTTGCCGTCGACGGGCACGAGCAGCGTCGCCGAGACGCCGGCGAGCGTGGCGCCGATCGGCCACCAGCCGTCCATGGCGGCGAGCACCCGGCCGCGCTGCTTCTTCGGCGAGAACTCGCTGACGATCGCGTAGTCGACCGGGATGCAGCCGCCGAGGCCGACACCGGCGAGGAAGCGCAGCAGCAGGAACATCTCGATGTTCGGCGAGAGCGCGCCGAGCACCGAGAACAGGGCGAAGACCAGCAAGGTGATGCTGAAGGCCTTCTTGCGCCCGATGCGGTCGGCCACCGTGCCCCAGGCGACGGCGCCGACCGCCATGCCGATGAGGTTGGCCGTCGCGACCAGGCCCTTCTGCCCCGGCGTCAGCCCGAACTCGGTGCCGACCAGCGGGGTGAGGAACCCGTTGAGGGCGACGTCCCAGGCGTCGAACATGTAGCCGAGGCCGCCGATGAGGAAGATCTTGCCTTGGACGCCCCAGCGCCAGGGCAGGTCCTGGACGATCTGGTCTCCGGTGCGCATCTGCGTTCGCTCCCGTCGCGGAGGGGGTGGGGGGTTCGGTCGGTCCGCGCGTCAGCGGGCGAACTGGTAGTGGATGGACTCGGTGTCGTGGTCCTGCAGCGGGCTGCCGTGCCACAACCAGTCGTAGGAGACGTCGGATTCCCCGTCGAACCGGCGCAGCTTCTCGTCGCGCTCGCGCTGCTCGGGGCCGTCGGGCAGGTGGTAGAAGGCCATGTTCTGCAGCGACGCGTCCTGCACCATCCCGGCGTGCTTGGCCCGCCGGTCGACGTAGCGCACGAGCGCGCCGTCGATGCCCTCGCGCGTCACCCGACCGAGCTCCTCGGCGAGCACCGCGGCGTCCTCCATCGACTGCGAGGCGCCCTGGGCCTGGTAGGGGAGCATGGCGTGGCACGCGTCGCCGAGCAGGGCGACCCGGCCGTCGACCCACACGGGGTCGCGCCGCCGGCGGTACATCGCCCAGAGCGAGACGTCCTCGGGCTTGGCCTTCGACAGCATCGCGGGCACGCGGTCGTCCCAGTCGCCGAAGTCCGCGGCCAGCCGCTCGGGGGTCGCGGGCTCGCTCCAGTCGTCGGCGATGGTCTCCGAGCACGGCACGATCGCGACGACGTTGAGGTACTGCCCGCCGCGGATGACGTAGTGCACGAGGTGCTTGTCCGGGCCGTACCAGATCGTCGAGTGGTAGCGGTCCACGAGGAAGCGCGTCGCCGGGTCGGCGGCGATCAGCTCGCCGGGGATCAGCGCGCGGTAGGCCATCTCGCCGGAGAAGACGAGGGTGTCCTCGAAGCCGGCGAGGTCACGGACGGCCGAGCGGATGCCGTCGGCACCGACGAGGACGTCGCCGGCGAAGCGGCGGCCGTCCTCGGCGACCGCGACGGGGCGCAGCGGGTCGGTGCGGTCGAGCTCGACGACCTTGGCACCGGTCGCGAGCTGGACGGCCGGCCCGGGCACGTCGGGGTCGACGCAGGCGTCGAGCAGGACCCGGTGCAGGTCGGCGCGGTGGTAGTGCCAGTACGGGGCGCCGTACTGGTCGATCACCCGCTGACCCAGCGGCAGCTGCGCGATGATGCTGCCGTCGGCCCAGCGGCGCCGGACCTGGTCCTCGGGCTGGGTGCGGATCGCCTCGAGCTGGGCGCGCAGCCCGAGCCCGATGAGGATGCGGCTCGCGTTCGGGGCGGTCTGGATGCCGGCCCCGATCTCGCCGAGCTCCGGGGCGGCCTCGACGACGGTGACCCGCAGGCCGCGCTGGCGCAGCGAGAGCGCCGCGCAGAGCCCGCCCAGACCCCCGCCGACGATGGTGACCTCGAACGACTGGCTCGCCATGGTGCCGTTCCTCCGATGTGGTGCTCGCGTCCGGCTGCGTTCAATCCGAGCACGTACTATCCGGGGACGCAATACCCTGGCGGGTCCCGAGACGTGGCCGTAACAGATCGACGGGTCCCTGGAGATCCCGTCGGCGAGCCCGTCGGGGAGGTCAGAGCTCGGTGCGCTCCGCGACCTGCTCCCAGTGCGCGCCCAGGTCGTTGAACAGCGACGCGAGGTGCGGACGCTGCTCCGGCGGGCAGCCCGCGAGCAGGGCGTCGTCGAGCGCGCGGGCGCGGCGGAACGTCTCCGCGAGCGCGGCGGCGCCGTCGTCGGTGAGCGTCAGGACCTTCGCCCGCGCGTCGTGCGGCGAGGCCGTCCGCGTGATGAGACCGCGGCGCTCCATGCGCCGGCAGACGTCGGCCATCGTCGAGGTGTCGAGCGCGACCGCCCCGGCCAGCGCGGTCTGGTCGGCGTCGGGGTAGGCGCGGATCGCCGAGAGCACGGCGAACTGGGGGCCGGTGAGCACGCCGTCGACGTGGCGGTTCCACGCGGCGAGGTAGGCCTGGTAGAGGCGGCGCGCGCCGTAGCCCGGGGCGGCGACGAGGTCCGCGGGCGGCGCGAGGCTCACGCGCTGCCGGGCGGCGCCGCGGGACTCGCGCTCGGTCCCGTCGTGCCCGTTCTCTGCGGGTGCCGACCTCGCCGTCACCGGCCCACCTCGCCCCTCGGTGCCGGCCCGGGCACGTGAGGACTGCCGGGTCGACGGTCCCCCGGGCCCCGCCCGTCGCTCCCGCCCCAGATAGTACGTGTCCGGAACGGCGGGCGGGGGTCGGCGACGTCACCGTTCGGCGAGGCTCCCGTCCGTGGCGAACGCCGGGTCCCGGCCAAGCCAGCCGACGAGGCGGGTGTACGGGTCGGCGTCGGGCGCGGTGGGGACGGGCGGGTCGAAGGGGATCGGGCCGCCGCGGGGCTCGGCGGGCAGCACCCGGTGGGCGGTCTCCTCGACGGCCTCGGCGAGGGCCGGGTCGAGGCCGGCGGTGCGGCCCGTGGCGACGGCGAGGTCCCACGCGTGGACGGTGAGCTCCTGGACGTAGCCGAAGCCGACGAACCGGCCGGGCATGGTGCCCCACGGCACCGTCAGCACGCGGTCGAGGACGGCGTCGTCGAGGAACCACACACGGTCGATGTCGGCGCGCGCGGTGGCGATCTCGGCGGCGTGCGTGCCGGCCGCGACCGCGGGCACGGCGTCGACGTCGGCGAAGTGCCCGCCGGCGCCGACGTGCGCGACGCGGCGGTGCACGCCGACGAGGTGGCCGAGCAGGGCCCGGACGTCCCAGTCGGTGCACGGCGTCGGGCGGTCGAGGGCGTCGGCGGGGGTGTCGGCGGGGGTGTCGGCGACGAGCGCGCCGACCTGGTCGAGGGCGGTGCGCAGCAGGGGACGGGGGTCGGGAGCGGTCATCGGGTGCCTCCTGGCGTCGGGGTGTGCGGAGGATCGTGCGCCCCGATACCGGACACGTGACGTCCTGTTTTCCTGACATCCTCGACGGCGTGCGCTCGGACCGTCTGCTCGCGACGTTGCTGCTCCTGCAGACCCACGGCCGGCTGCCCGCGCCGGAGATCGCGCGGCGCCTCGAGGTCTCCACGCGCACCGTGCGCCGCGACGTCGACGCCCTCTCCTCGGCCGGCGTGCCGGTGTACTGCGAGCGGGGGCGCCGCGGCGGGGTGGCGCTGCTCGAGGGCTACCGCACCGACGTCACCGGGATGACCGACGACGAGCTGCGCGCGCTCGTCGCGCTCGGGTCGTCGGACGGCGCGCTCGGCCCGGCGCTGGCCTCCGCGACGCGCAAGCTGGTGGCGGCGCTGCCCGCCGCGCGCCGCGAGGGTGTCGACCGGGCCCGGCGGCGCCTGCTCGTCGAGCACCAGGGCTGGCGGCACGAGCCCGAGGACCTGCCGGCCCTGCCCGCGCTCGACGCCGCGCTGGTCGCCGACGAGCGCGTCCGCCTGCACTACGCGACGGGCGACGCCGCCGTCGCCACCTGGCGCACCGTCGACCCGTACGGCCTGGTCAGCAAGGGCGGCACCTGGTACCTCGTCGCCGCGCACCGGGGGCGGCCGAAGATGTACCGGGTCAGCCGGGTCCGCGACGTCGCCCGCACCGGCACCCCCGCCCGCCGTCCCGACGACCGCGACCTCGCCGAGGTGTGGGCCGAGCTGCGCGACCGCCTGCAGGAACCCACCGAGGAGGTCTGGGTCCGGGTGCTTGCCGACCCGGCGTGGGCGCCGACCCTGCGCCGCGTCGCCCTCGCCGTGCTCGCGGGCCCGTGGCGCCAGGAGGGCACCGCCTCCGACGGCCGGGAGGTCCTCGTCGCCCCGTTCCGGTCGGTCCTGGCCGCGCGGGCGGGCCTGCTCGGCTACGGCGACGCGGTCGAGGTGCTCGAGCCCGCGAGCCTGCGGGTGGAGATGGCCGAGGCGGCGGCGCGCGTGGTGGAGCTGTATTCATCGGAAAGGTGAGGAATTTACTCGATCACCGGTCCGCGACGGGCGGAGATGGCCAACCCGTCGTCGAATCGACGGTGAATCCGGATTCGTCGTCGATCGTGCTCCGATGACGAAGTAGATATCCGGTCGCGGTGTACGTCCTATCGGGGACGCGGACCGGAAAAAAGGGAAGGGGGGGTCGTCCGGATCGGCCACGCGCGACGAACACGACGAGCCGGGCGGAGGCCCGGGGCGACCGCCCGGCTCGTCGATCAGACGTCGGTCACGGGTTGCAGGGGCGGCCCTGTGAGGATTCCGGGTTGCAGGAGCTCGTGTCCTCCAGGTCCTGCTGCTCCTCCGGGCTCTTGTTCCTGGTGTTCCCCTGGGTCTCGGTGCTGGTCGTGGTGCCCACCCCGGCCTGGTTGTTCCCCGGACCCTCGAAGGTCGTGCACGTGACCGTCCCCTGGTCCCTGGTGCAGTTGTCCGGCAGCGGGGCGGCGTTCGCCACACCCATCCCGCTGAACACCAGGGCCACCGTCGCGAGAACAGCGAAGATCATTCTACGGATCACGGGATGTCCCCCTTCTGTGCGTCGGCGACGTCGCCGATCAATTCAGATGCCCCGGTCACGCCGCCCCTTTGCAGATGCTTCGCCAGAGTGGCGAGGCCGAATATCCGGGTCAACACCATGACGGCAGATTGGAATCGTTCTATTCGGCCTCCACCTCTCCCGTGACACGGGGAGCGACAACGATCTCGTCGACGGGTCGATGTCGGATCGCGACCGAATGTTTTCCTCCGTGCGCCGAAGGGAGCACGAGCCCCGAGAGTGCGCGACGGCTGACCCGTCCGGAACGAGTAACTGCCGCAGGCCGGTCGGAGGCGGATCAGGGTGACCGAGCCCCATGGAGCGGAGAGCATCGGCGACGCTGTGTGCTCGCGGCGGGACCCTCGAGGTCGTCGACCTCCGGAGAGGGCCGGGGACCGGAGAGGTGACCCGCGACTCGACCGATCACTCCTGCCGGACCCGGTCGCGCCCGATTAGGGTCACGCGCCATGACGACGGTGTTGGTGACCGGTGGCGGCGAGCGACTGGCGGAGGTGGCCGAGGCCATCCGCGCGACGGGGGCAGAGACCACGGTGGTCGACACCCTCGACCGCCTCGGCGAGGCGGTGCGCGGGACGACCTTCGACGCCTACGTGCAGCTGCCGGTGGCCATGACGCCGCGGAGCGGCAGCCTCGTGTCGCGCGTCGAGCAGTTCCTCTCCGAGGGCCTGCTGTCCCGCTTCCGCGCGGCGGAGACCGTGCTGCCCGTGCTGTCGGACTCGGCGACCGTGATCCTCGTCGGCGGGCAGACCAACGTCGACACGGACGCCCCGGACGACCAGGAGGCGCGCACCGCCCTGATGCGGGTGCTCGCCCACGCCCTGCGTGCCGAGCGGGCGCCCGGCCACCTGCGGGTGCGCACCGCGGGCCCGGGCTGGAGCGGCGCCGACATCGCCGCGGCGCTGTCCGGGGGCGCGCCGGGCGGGGACGGCGGCGCGACCGAGCAGGGCGGCGACCGCCAGGCGATCGGCAAGGCCTACGCCGACTGGCGCGCCGAGGTGCTGGGCCTCGCCCGCGTGGAGTTCTGAGGCCCGACGCTGTCGGGGCCCGGTCGTAGCGTGCGCCGGCATGGGCGAGTCACCGGTCCCCGACGGCAACCCGATCATCCGGTCGGTCGACACGTCCGACCCGGCGGTCCTCGTCCACGACGGGGTCGCCTACCTCTACACCGGGCACGACGAGGCGCCGGAGGACGCGGCGCGCTACGTCATGCGCGACTGGCTGTGCTTCTCGTCGACCGACCTGCGGACGTGGACCCCGCACGGCCCGCTGCTGCGCGTCGAGGACTTCGCGTGGGCCCGTGACGGGGCGAAGGCGGGTTGCGTCGTCGAGCGGCACGGCCGCTTCTGGTGGTACGTCGCGACCAACCACGCGACGGTGCCGGGCGGGGCGATCGGGGTGGCCGTCGCCGATCACCCCACCGGTCCGTTCCGCGACGCGCTCGGGCAGGCGCTGGTCACCGACGACATCCCCGACGGCCGGGTCCCCGACGGGCCGGACCACACCAACGACCCGTGGGTGCACGTCCACGACGGGCAGGCCCGGCTGTGATGGGGCAAGCACCGCTGCTTCTCCGCGCCGCTCGACGACACCATGACCGCCCTGGCCGGCCCCGTCACCGAGATCGACCTGCCCGACTTCGAGGAGGGCGTGCACGTCCACGAGCGAGAGGGCTGGTTCTACCTCTGCTACGGCCACGGCTACCCGCAGCGCGTCGCCTGGGCCCGCAGCCGCCGGCCCGACGGCCCGTGGACGGTCGAGGGGATCGTCAACGAGCTCGCGGGCAACTGCGCGACCAACCGCCCGTGTCCCGTGGCGTTCGGGGGACAGTGGTGGTTCTTCTACCACAACGGCGGGCTGCCGGGCGGGGGCAGTCGACGTCGCTCGGTGTGCGTCGACCGCCTCCACCACGACGCCGACGGGCGCCTCGCGCGGGTCCGGATGACGAGCGAGGGGCCGCTCGCGTCAGGCTGACGCGAGCGCCGAGCCCCGCCGGTACTCGTCCCACGGGATCGTCCAGTCCGCGATGTCGCCGTCGCGGGTGGTCAGCGGGCGGCTCGAGCCGACGATCTCCACCGGGTCGCCCATCTGCACCCAGTTGTAGAAGAACTCGCCGTTGGCGGGCGAGAGGTTCACGCAGCCGTGCGAGACGTTGCGCCGGCCCTGCGCGCTCACCGAGTCCGGGTTGACGTGCACGAACTCGCCGTTGTTGGAGATGCGCACGGCAAGCGGCAGGTTCTGGTCGTAGAACCCGGGCTGGCCCTCGGCGGGCCCGCCCCACGTGTCCGAGCGCATCCGCTTGATCTCGTGCTTCTCGAATGCGACGTGGATGCCGTACTGCGTCGGGTAGATGTCGCGGCCGTACGACGCCGGGAGGCTGCGCAGCTCCTGGCCGTCCTGGTAGAGCACCAGCGTGTGCTGGTTGACGTCCCCGCGGGCGCGCTGGTCGCGGCCGACGGTGAACGAGAACGACCGGTCCTCCTCGCCCCAGACGCCCCCGCCGCTGTCGACGCCGTGCAGGCGCGCGGCCACGGTGACCTGCGTGCCGGGGCGCCAGTACTCCTTCGGGCGCCAGTTGAGCTGCTCGTCGGACATCCACCGGAACGAGCCCTCGGTGGGCACCGAGGTCTGCACCGACACGCGGCGCTCCACCGCGGCCCGGTCGGTGACCGGCGTCTCGAAGGTGATCGAGACGGGCATCGCGACGCCCACGGTCTGCCCGTCGGTGGGCCGGATGCTCGCGATCTCGAGGGTCTCCTCGGGGGCGACCGTGCGGAAGGTCTGCTCGAGCGGGGCGCCCGGGCGGCCCTGCCCGTCGACGCCCGCGGCCGACACGCGGTACTCCGTGCCGTAGGCGAGCTGCGGGCTCGTCCAGCGGGTGCCCGACGGGTCGAGGGTGCCCTGCACCGGGGCTGCGCCGGTGGGCGTCACGGTGACCGAGGTCAGGCGACCACCCGCGGCGGACACGACGAGGGGCTCGGCGGGCGCGACGTCGACCGCGCCCGGGGCGATCGAGGCGGTCAGGGCCACCGGCGGCACGGGCGGCGGGGGCGCGACCGTGCCCGCGCAGCCGGCCAGCAGGGCCACCACCGCGAGCAGCACCACGAGCGGGCCCATCGTCGCCCGTCCGGGCCCGGCACCCCGCCCCACGCGGTCGCGCCGGCTGCACTGCGTCCTCGCCACGCCGTCCCCCTTGTCCCGATCCGGGGAGATCCTGCCCCGACATCCTCCCCGACCGAGACGCCGGGGGACCCTGCGCGGTTGCGTGTCGTGGGTGTCGATCTCATATCGGACATCCCGGGCGTGCCCCGTCGTCTCAGGACGATCTCAGGCCGCGGCCCCACACTGTCGCCATGCGGATCCTCGTCGCGGACGACGACCGGGCGGTGCGCGACTCCCTGCGCCGCTCGCTGGCGTTCAACGGCTACCAGGTCGAGCTCGCCGCGGACGGGCAGCAGGCGCTCGACGCCATCGCGGGCCAGCGCCCCGACGCCCTCGTCCTCGACGTGATGATGCCACGGGTCGACGGGCTCGAGGTGTGCCGGCGGCTGCGCAACGCGGGCGACGACATCCCCGTGCTGGTGCTCACCGCGCGCGAGGCGGTGTCCGACCGGGTCGCCGGGCTCGACGCGGGCGCCGACGACTACCTCGCCAAGCCCTTCGCGCTCGAGGAGCTGCTGGCGCGGCTGCGCGCCCTGCTGCGCCGCACCACCCCCGAGGAGGCGGGCACGCCCGACCCCGAGCCGCTGCGCTTCGCCGACCTCTCCCTCGACCCCGTGACGCGGGAGGTCCGCCGCGGCGAGCGCCCCATCAGCCTGACGCGTACGGAGTTCTCGCTGCTCGAGCTGTTCATGGCCAACCCGCGCCGTGTGCTGACCCGCAGCCGCATCCTCGAGGACGTCTGGGGCTACGACTTCCCGACCACCGGCAACGCCCTCGAGGTCTACGTCGGCTACCTGCGCCGCAAGACCGAGGCCGAGGGCGAGGCGCGCCTCATCCACACGGTCCGCGGCGTCGGCTACGTGCTGCGGGAGACGCCGCCGTGAGCTGGTCGTGCGTGATCTCCTGAGCCATCGCTCAGAAGATCACGCACGACGGGTCAGCCCTTCGCGGCCACCTCGTCGGCGTACTTCTTGGTCATGTGGTCGACGGCCTCGAGCTGCGTGGCCGCGAACTCGTCGCGCCGCAGGCCCGCGCGCTCCTTGGCGGCCTGGGTGGACTCGGCGTGGGTGCGCCCGCCCCACGTCGCGCCCTGGAAGTGGGGCATGACCTCCTGGGCGAGGAGCTCCCACGAGCGCTTCGTCGCCGCCGGGTTGGCCCACTCGTGCCCGAGCAGCAGCATCGCGCCGAAGCCGCCGGACTGGTCGGCGAGGCGCCTGACCTGGGCCCGCGCGTCCTCCGGCGTCCCGATCGCCCCGATGCCGGCCTCGTTGATGAAGTCGATCATCTCCTTGACGTCGCCGCCCTCGACCGCCATCTGCGGGAACGCCGCGGTCTTCTGGAAGTAGCGGAACCAGGACTCGATCCCGTACTCGACGTCGCGGTAGGCCTGCTCCTTGGTCTCCGCGATGTGCATGAGCCCGACCAGGCGCCACTTCTCGCGATCGGGGGTCGGCTGCCCGAAGTGCTGGGCGCGCTCCTCCACGACGTTCCAGTGGTGGGCGAGCGCGTCGAACCCGTCCTGGGTCAGCGTCGCGCCGATCGAGAGCAGGCCCACCCCGTGCCGGCCCGCCATGCGCGGCCCGGTGGGCGACGCGACGGCCGCGACCGCGATGTCGAAGCACGGCTCGGTGTAGGGCCGCAGCTGCAGCTGGGCCTCGATGAGGTTGTGGGTCCTGGTCTGCTCGGTGACCACCTCGCCGCGCAGCAGCCGCATGATGATGTCGAGGTTGACGTCGAGCAGTTCGCGGGTGTCGGTCGGGTTCAGGCCGATCATCGACGAGTCGCTGGGCAGCGAGCCGGGCCCGACGCCGAGCATCGAGCGGCCGCGGGTGAGGTGGTCGAGCATGACCATGCGGTCGGCCACCCAGAGCGGGTTGTGGTAGCTCGCCGAGGTCACGCCGGTGCCGAGCTTGATCCGCCGGGTCCGCTCGGCCGCCGCCGCGATGAAGATCTCCGGCGACGCGATGATCTCGCTGCCCGCCGAGTGGTGCTCGCCGATCCAGGCCTCGTCGACGCCCAGCGCATCGAGGTGCTCGATCAGTTCGAGGTCGCGCTGCAGGGCGAGGGTCGGGTTCTCCCCGGCGCGGTGGAACGGGGCCAGGAACGTGCCGAAGCGCAGTCTGCTCACGGGTCTCCCTCTCGGCGTGCTTGTATCCAAGCCCGACCGTAAGCCGGGTCACAGGGATACGTACAGACCGGGTGACGCTCCGTGAGCGATCTGTGGAACGTCAGCGGCGGGGCATCCAGAAGCGCAGGAGCGCGCCGCCCTCCGGGGCCCGGTGGGCCGAGACGCCGCCGTGGTGGCGGTCGGCGACCTGGGCGACGATCGACAGGCCGAGCCCCGACCCGCTCATCGTCCGCGCGTCGAGCGAGCGGTAGAAGCGCTCGAAGACGAGGTCGAGCTCCTCGTCGGCGATCCCGGGCCCGCTGTCGGCCACCTCCAGCACCGCGGTGCCGGGCCGCTCCGGCGCCACGCCGGGCCGCAGGGTCACGCGCACCGTGCCGCCCGGGGGGCTCCACTTCGCGGCGTTGTCGAGGAGGTTCAGCGCGGCCCGCTCCAGGGCGTTCGCGTCGCCGGTGACCTCGCAGGAGGCGAGGTCGACGTCGAACGTCACGTTCTCGGCGGTGCCGCGGCGCCGGGCCCGGTCGAGGGCGCGTTCGACGACGTCGGCGAGGTCGAGGGGCTCGGCGGCGACCTCGGGCGGGTCGTCGCGCGCGAGCTCGACGACGTCGCCGATGAGGTTCGCCAGCTCGTCGACCTGCGCGCGCAGGTCGGCCTGGAGCTCCTCGCGGTCCTGCGCGGAGAGGGTGGGCGCGCCGGGGCGGTCGGAGGCGCGATCGGAGGCCATGAGCAGCTCGAGGTTGGTGCGCAGCGAGGTCAGCGGCGTGCGCAGCTCGTGCCCCGCGTCGGCGACGAGCCGTCGTTGTCGCTCGATCGACGACGCCAGCGCGGCGAGCATCGCGTTGAAGCTGCTGGTCAGGCGGGCGATCTCGTCGCCGCCGGTGACCGGGATCGGCCGCAGGTCGCCGGTGCGCGCCACCCGCTCGGTCGCCGAGATCAGCCGCTCGACCGGGCGCAGGCCGGCACGGGCGATCGCGACGCCGGTCAGGGCGGCGAGCAGCACGCCCGACGCGCCCGCGACGAGCAGGACGACGGCGAGCTTCGAGAGCGTGCGCCGGGTCGGCTCGAGCTCCTGGGCGAGCACCAGCGCCCGCCCCTCGCCGGCGTACACCGCGACCACGCGGTAGACCTCGCCGTCGACGACCCCCGTGCGCACCGACGTCGGCGGGTCCTGGCGCGCCGCGGACACCTCGGCGGCGCCGAGCGGCGGGCTGCTGCCGCGCAGGGTGACGAACTCGCCGCCGGAGGTCACGATCGCGACCCGCACCTCGCCCGCGGCCAGGGCGTCGGACGAGACGCGCAGCAGGATCGCGGGGTCGGCGAGGTCGCCCGACGCGGCGACCGTGGCGCGCTGGACGAGGCTCTCGTCGAGCTGGTCGTAGAGCGCCCGCTGGGCGGTGAAGAACACCGCGATCGCGATGAGCGCGACGAGCAGCCCGCCGCCGACCGAGACGAGGATGCCGACCCGACGGCGCAGCGGGATGCCCTGGAGGATGTGGCGCACCAGCCCGGGCGGTGGGTCGTCGGTGCCGTCGTCGTCCCGGTCGGTCGGGGCGGTGCTCGGGGTGGTGCTCGGGGCGGTGCTCGGGGTGGTGCTCGGGGCGGTGCTCGGGGCAGGGCTCGGGGTGGGCGTGGCCGTGGCCGGCGTGCGAGCCGACGTGCTGGCCGGGATCTCCGCCCGGTCGTGCGGGTCCGCCGGGGGACGGTCGTCGGCGACCGGCGAACCGGCGTTCGACGGGCCGGTGACGGGACGTTCCACCCCTCCAGCTTCCCCCGTCCGCGCCCCGGTGGGCACGGGCGCCGGGCGACGCGCCGCCAGGGGCGATGCGAGAGGGTTGGGACATGAGCGAGAACGACGCCGCGTCCTCCGTCCCGGACGGCACCGGCCGGGCGGGATCCGACACGCCCGCGGACCCGGCGTCGGCCTCGGCGGGGTCGTCGGGGACGTCGGGCTCGTCGGGGACGTCGGGCTCGTCCCCGTCCGGTCCCGGCGGTGTCCGCTGGGCCGAGGGCACGGGGCGCGAGTACGACACGGCGCCGACCGGCCGCGCCGGCGCGGCCGAGGGCGCGACGCCCTACAGCGCGCCCACCCCTGCGGCCGGCGTGCCGGCGGGGCCGGGGGCCGCGGGCCCGGGGCAGGGCGCGGGCCCGGGGCAGAGCTCGGGGCAGGGCGCGGGGTACGGGCCGGGCCCGGGGCCGTCGTCGGGGTACGGCCAGGGGCCGGGGTACGGGCCGGGCCCGGGTGCGACGGCCGAGATCGGGCAGGGCACCGGATCGGCGCCCGGCTACGGGTCGGGCACCGAGTACGGGCCGGCGACGGGGTACGGGCAGGGCTCGGGTCCCGGGCTCGGCGGCACGCCGGCGTCGTCGGGTCCGGGCGGGGTCTCGCCCGGGTCGGGGTCGGCGCCGTCCGCGGGCCCGACGGCGGCCTTCGGCACGATGCCGTCCTACCCGGCGACGGCGCCCCAGACCCGCGAGGCGCCGGCGGTCGGGCCGGGCGGTGCGCCCCAGGCCGCCGGCGGCTACGGCTGGGGGAGCAGCGGGGCGGGTCCGGCGACGCCGCCCGGCGGCTGGCCCCGCGACGCCGGCGGGGGCTGGGGAGGATCGCCCACCCCGGGGCAGGGCGGGTACGGCGGCGGTGGCGCGGGCGGCGGGTCGTCCAGGCGCCCCGGCACGGCCGCGCTCGTCGCCCTCGCGCTGGTCGCGGGCCTGATCGGCGGCGCGCTCTCAGCGGTGGTGCTCGGTGGGATCGGCGGCGGCGGGTCGTCGAGCTCGTCGCAGGGCACCGCGCTCGACGAGCCCGCCCCCGGGGGCGGTGCGCGGGCGCCGGCGCCCGGGTCGATCGAGGAGATCGCCGCGAACGTGCTGCCCAGCGCCGTGCAGATCCGCGGCGCGGCGGGCGAGGGCTCGGGCATCGTGCTCTCCGCCGACGGGCTGATCATGACCAACAACCACGTGCTGCAGGCGGGCCAGGGCGGTGGACTCGAAGCGATCTTCTCCGACGGCCGCGCCGCCCCGGTCCAGATCGTCGGCACGGCGCCGGCGGCCGACATCGCCGTCGTGCGCGCCACGGGGGTCGGCGGGCTGCGCGCGGCGAGCCTCGGCAACTCCGACGACCTCGTGCAGGGGCAGACCGTCGTCGCCGTCGGCTCGCCGCTCGGGCTCTCCGGCACCGTGACCACCGGCATCGTCAGCGCGCTCCAGCGCCCGGTCGAGGCCGGCGGCTCCGGCGCGGGGCAGAGCAGCGTCCTCGACGCCATCCAGACCGACGCCGCGATCAACCCGGGCAACTCCGGCGGGCCGCTGGTCGACGGCCAGGGCCGCGTGATCGGCGTCAACACCGCCATCGCCAGCGTCACCGGCAGCGCGGGCCAGGAGGCCGGCTCCATCGGCCTCGGCTTCGCGATCCCGATCAACCAGGCCCGCCGCCTCGCCACCGAGCTCGTCGACACCGGCCAGGCGACCCAGGCCGTCATCGGCGTCGGGGTGGCCGACGCCGCCCCGCGCGGCGCGGCGATGGCCGACGTGCAGCCGGGCGGACCCGCCGCGACCGCGGGCATCGTCGCCGGCGACGTCGTGGTCGGCGTCGACAACCGGGTCATCGAGGACGCGAACGCGTTCGTCGCGGCCATCCAGTCGCGGGCGCCGGGCCAGACCGTGACGCTCTCGCTCCAGGCCCCGGGCGGCACGCGCCAGGTGACGGTGACGCTGGGCAGCCGCGTCATCGGCGGGCGGTGAGCCGGCTGCCGGGGGACGCTCCTCCGCTGCGTGGCCTCCCGGGGCTCCCGACTAAATTGGTGACCATGGAGAACCAGCCGCTGGTCGGCGGCGAGATGCTGGGACGGGCCCTCGTCGTCGTGGTCGACGACCGGGTCAGCCGCGGCGAGAGCTCGGACACCATCGGGCCGCTGGTGACCGAGCTGCTCGGCGAGGCGAACCTCGTGGTGGACGGCACGATCGTCGTGCCCGGCGAGTCGGTCGCGATCCGCAACGCGCTCAACACCGCCGTCATCGGCGGCGTCGACCTCGTCGTCACCGTCGGCGGCACCGGCGTGTCCCCCCGCGCGGTCACCGCCGACGCCACCGCCGGGGTGCTCGACCGGCCGATCCCCGGCATCGCCGAGGCGATCCGTGCCTCCGGGCTCGCTGCCGGCGCGGTCGACGCGGGCCTGTCCCGCGGGCTCGTCGGCGTCTCGGGCAGCACGCTGGTGGTCAACCTCGCCTCGTCGCGCGCGGCCGTGCGTGACGGCATGGCGACCCTGACCCCGATGATCTCCCACGTGATCGCCGAGCTGTCGGGGCTGGAGGAGCACTGAGCCCCGCGCCGGGCCCCCCGGACGACGCCGCGGCAGGGGACGAGGCGCGGCGCCGGGCGGCCCGGCGTGCCGCGATCTTCGGGGACGACCCGGTGGCGTCGTCGGACGAGCGGGAGCCGGGCACGAGCACCCCGAGCGGGGGCGAGGACGAGGACCGTCGGAGGTACGAGGCCGAGCGGCCCCCGCACCACGACCGCCCCTGAGGCGCTCGTCCTCCGGCGCGCTCACCGCAGCGTCACCGTGACCTCCTCGCGCAAGGACACCGTGGCCACCCGCGCCGCGAGCTCGCCGGGCAGCGCGACGACCACCACCGGCGCCGCGCCCGCCGTGCGCTCCGGCGCGGGCAGCACCGCGAGCACCACCGCCCCCGGCGCGAGGACGGCCGGCTCGGCGTACGCGGGCGGGTCGGCGCCGTCGGTGCCCCCCACCGGCTCGGACACCACCCCGTCCGCCGCCCCCGCCGCCACGAGGTCGACGCGCGTCCCCGGCGTGAGCAGGGCGGCCACCCCCGCGTCGGCGAGCCGCACGGGCACCCCCGCGGCGTCCGGCACCCCCGCGGCCACGACGGCTGCGACCGGGCCCAGCAGCCGCACGTCGGTCAGCGCCTCCCCGGCCCGCACCCCGCCCACGACCTAACGGCCCGCGACCGCCCCCGGCTCCGCCAGCGCCCCGGCCGGCACGAGCTCGGGCGGCAGCGTCCGCACCGCCACGTCGGCGGGGCCGAGGGCGACGCCCGGCGCCAGGTCGCGCGCGGCGACGAGCACGGGCGTCCCCGCCGGCGCCACCCGGGGCGCGGCGAGCAGACCCAGGGCCAGCACCGCGAGGAGCCCGGCCGCCGCGCGCCGCAGCGCCACCGCCCGCCGCCACCCGGGCGGCGGCAGTCGCCACCGGCGGCCCGGTCGGCCCGGTCGGCCCCGTCGGCCCCGGCGGCCCTGCCCCTCGGGCAGTGACCCGTCGCGTTCTCGCACGTCGCCGACGCTAGGTCGGCCCGCTCGTCGGGACCCAGCGGTCACCCGTCCGGCCGTGGACGCGAACGGCCGATGGGGACGGCGTCCGGCGCAGCGCGACCGGGCCGTGCGCCCGGCCCGGCGCGGCGACGCCGCCGGGCAGCCCGGTAGTTTGCGGCCGAAGGGGTCACCGCAAGGTCACCGCGAGACGTCACCGAGAGCGGGAAGAGGGCGGGCGCAGGCATGGCCGTCGTGCTCGTGCTGCTCGCCACCATCGCGAACGCGACGGCCCTGGTCCTGCAGCGCAAGGCCGCGCAGGACAGCGCCCGGTCCCGGGGCATCAGCGCCGGCACCCTGCGCGACATGGTCCAGCGCCCCGCGTGGCTGGTCGGCACCGCGATCTTCGCGGTCGCGGTCGCGTTGCAGGCCACGGCGCTGAGCATCGGGTCGATCGCGCTGGTGCAGCCGGTGCTGGTCATGGAGCTGCCGTTCACCCTGCTGCTGGGCTGGCTCGTGCTCGGCGGGGCGCTGCGACGCCGGGAGTGGATCGCCGTCGCGATCATGTCGATCGGGCTCGTCGTCCTGCTCGTCACGCTCCAGCCCAGCGGCGGCGACGCCCTGGGCGCGGGGACGCTCGTCTGGATCCTCGGCACGCTCGTGACGCTCGGGCTGCTCGGGCTGACGAGCTCGATCGCCAAGCGCTCGCGGCCGGTGGGACGGGCCGCCTGGTACGGGATCGCGGCGGGCATCGGGTCCGGGTTCGTGGCCGTCATCGTCAAGGCGATGTCCGAGGCGCTCATCCGTGACGGCGGCGTCGGCGTCCTGACGACCTGGCAGAGCTACCTGCTGATCCCCGTCGCGCCGGCGGCGTTCCTGGTCCTCCAGCACGCGCTGCGGGCCGGGCGGCTGCTGGCGTCGCAGCCGGGCCTCATCCTCGGCAACCCGCTGCTCTCGTCGATCTGGGGCATCGGCCTGCTGGGCGAGGAGATCAACGGCGGCGCGGCGCTCCTGGGCGGGCTGGCCGGCGCCGCGCTCATGGTCGTCGGGGTGTTCCTGCTGTCGCGCTCGCCGCTGCTCGCGGCGCAGGAGGGCGGCCCGCGGGACACCTCGGGCTCCGCACGCAACGCCACCGGTGCGCGGCGTCGACCCCTCTGACGGGTCCCGAAACCCGCCATCTGTCACCCGTCAGGGTGATCTGCGCCGGATGTCGCAACCTTCAGGGCCACCGAGCCGTCAATCAGTGTGCGAGGCACTCGACACCGGCCGCTGGGGAGCGGGTGGGTGTCGGGCAGGTCCGGGACGCCGACTCGGGGTCGGCGTCCCGGACCACCCCTCCACCCTCGTGCCGAGCGTCAGGCGGACTTGGCCGCGCTCGGCGACGTCGTGGACGTGCTCGAGGAACCCGCGTCCGACGAGCTCTTGCCGGCCGAGTCACCCGAGCTCGTCGACGCACCCGAGGACGCGTCGGCCGTCGACTTCTCCGACGACGTCTCCGACGACGAGGACTTCTCCGACGAGCCGGACCCCGCGCGGGCGTCGTTGCGGTAGAAACCGCTGCCCTTGAACACGATCCCCACCGACGAGAACACCTTGCGCAGCCGGCCACCACACACCGGGCACTCGGTCAGCGACGGGTCGGAGAACGCCTGCACCTGCTCGAAGCGGTGGTCGCAGGCGGTGCAGGCGTAGGGATAGGTCGGCACGTGCACTCCTGGGTGTCGTCCGCCCCCGCGACGGGGGTCGTGATGTCCGCGCGCAGTGTAGATGGCACTCGCGCCATGAGAGTGCCAACGCCGACAGCGTCACGGCTGTTCCGCCCGGCGGGGCTCGTCGCACGAGGCGAGGTGGCGGCTTTCCTGGCGTTCAGTGTCAGCGTGGCCGCCAGGCTGGCAACCAGGTCACCCCGGACGACGGGCGCCAGACGGCGTGGACGGGCACGTCGTGGGGCTCGGCGGGCAGGTCCTCGGCGAGCAGCCCGTCGTCGGCCACGAGCGCCACGAGCCGCGTGTCCGGGCCGGCGTGGGGGAGGGTGCGGTCGTAGTGCCCGCCGCCGCGACCCAGGCGCACGCCGCGGCCGTCGACGGCCAGGGCCGGGACGACGACGAGCCCCGCCTCGGCGACGGCGTCGGGGCCCCGCCGGGGGCCGGTCGGCTCGAGCAGGCCGTGCGGGCCGGGTCCGAGCGACTCGGCGCCGGTGAACTCCGCCCAGTCCAGCGGCGCCGCGCCGACCGTCACGGGCAGCAGGACCCGGCGTCCGAGTGCGCGGGCCGCGTCGAGCACGGGCAGCCCGCCCTCGGGCGTCGCGCCCGGCTCCCCGCCGACGGCGACGAAGAGGCAGACGGGGTCCGCGACGCCCTCGACCACCGCCGGCAGCCCCGCGGCGAGCCGGGCGGCGTCGGCGCGGCGCTGCTCGCCCGTCCGCGCCCGGCGGGCCGCCAGCAGCTCGCGGCGCAGCTCGGCCTTCGTGCGTGAGGGGCGGGTCACCCGCGCAGCGTCTCGCCGTCGTCCACGTGCCGCGGGCCCTCGACCGTCACGTCGCCCTCGACGGTGACGTCCGCCCCGAAGGTGACGTCGCCCTCCACGGTCAGCGCGGTGGCGCGCGCCAGCGACGGCGCGCCGCCGGCGAAGCGGCGCTCGAAGTCGCCGAGCAGCTTGAACTCCCCGCCGAGCTTCACCACGGGCGCTCTGTCGAAACCGCCCGACCACGTCGGCACCATGCGCCCGTCCTCGGTCAGGTCGTAGAGGTCGGAGCGGGCGACGAGCAGGTCGTCGGTGGTCTTGACCGGCGCGAACCGGGTCCGCGGCACCTCCAGCGCCCGCGCGCCCTCGACCGACCCGATCGCCGCGCCCATCGCCGTCTCGAGCTGCAGCACCGGCGTCGAGGACGTGTCGGTGGGGTCGACGGTTTTCCTGTTGACGATCAGTGGCAGGTACGGCGCCGCGGGGTCGGCCTCCTGCAGGGCGCGCAGGTGCTCGAGGTCGAACCACAGGTTGTTGGTGTTGAAGTAGCCGAAGCGCTCGATGTCCTGGAAGGAGTCGTCGCCCTCGGGGACCTGGGCGGTCTCGCGCAGCACCAGCGACCCCCCGCGAGCAGGGTGGGAGGCGAGGTGCCCGCCCTTGCGGTCCATCGGCGTCCGGCGCGCCACCTCGAGCGCGAAGGGCACCTCCTCGGCGGCCATCCACGCGGCGATCCGCACGTCCGGGATCGCGCCGAGGTTGTCCGAGTTCGACACGAAGCACCAGCGCACCCCGGCCGCGAGCAGCGCCTCGAGCGCGCCCGACGCGGCCAGCGCCGTGTACAGGTCGCCGTGGCCCGGCGGGCACCACTCCAGGCGCGGGTCGGCGGGCCACGACACGGGGCGCCAGTCGTCGGCGCGCAGCTTCGGTTCGGCGCCCTGCAGGAAGTCCAGGGGCAGCTCGTCGTCCTCCAGGCCGGGGTGGCGGCGCAGCGCCGCGAGCGAGGGCTCGCGGGTGCCCTCGGAGTCCATGAGCAGCAGCGGCAGCCGCGCGCCGTGGGTCTCGCGCAGCGCGAGCGTCTGGCGCGCGACGGCGTCGAGGAAGCTCGTGCCGGGCTTGATCTCCAGCAGCGACTTCGGCTCGTCGAGCCCCATGCTCGTCCCCAGGCCGCCGTTGAGCTTGATCACCGCGAGGCGGTCGAGCGCGTCCCGGGCCGCGGCGTCGTCGGGCTCGGGCAGGCCGTCGAGGGTCGGCAGGTCGTCCACGGGCGCGAGCTCGTCGCCCGGCATCACCGCGCTCTCGGGCTTGGCGAGCTGCTCGAGGCGGCGGCGGAAGGCCTCGACCTCGGCGGGGTGGGCGTCCCGCGCGGTGAGGGCGGCCAGGGCGTCGTCGACGTAGGACATGCCCGCCATCTTCCCGGTGACCCGCCGCGCCCGAACCCCGGTGTCGGGCGCGTCGGAACCCCCGGCGGCACGCCCGGCGTAGGACGATGGCGGCCATGCGGAGGCTCGAGCGGTGAGGACGGTCGAGGCCCAGCTGCGCCGCGTGCTCGACGCCGCGGTCCGGCCGGCCCCGATCCGGGTGGACATCTCGTCGGCCCAGGGACTGCTCTGCGCCGAGGAGGTCGTCGCCGACCGGGCCCTGCCGGGCTTCGACCAGGCCGCCGTCGACGGGTTCGCCGTGCGCAGCGTCGACGTGCGCGCCGCGGCCGAGGAGCCCGTCGAGCTGCCCGTCGTCGGCGAGGTCGCCGTCGGCTCCCGCCAGGCCCACCGGCTGCAGCCCGGCCAGGCCGTGCGCGTGGCCACCGGTGCGCCGCTGCCGACCCTCGCCGACGCCGTCGCCCCCTACGACCACACCGACGCCGCCGACGACCCCAGCCACCGCGGCACCGGCCACCGCGCCCGCCTCACCGTCAAGGCGCCCGTGCCGTCGGCCGGCTGGGTGCGCCGGGTCGGCGAGGACGTGGCACCGGGCGACGTCGCCGTGCGCCGCGGGGCCGCGGTGGGCCCGGCCCAGGTGGGACTGCTGGCCGCGGTCGGGCGCACGAAGGTGCTCGTGCACCCGCGGCCGCGGGTCTCGGTGCTCGCGGTCGGCGACGAGCTCGTCGACCTCGACCGCACGCCCGGCACCGGCCAGGTGGTCGACGTCAACTCCTACGCGCTGGCCGCGGCGGCCGCCGACGCCGGCGCCGAGGTCACGCGCCTGGGCATCGCGTCGACCGACCCGGTGGCGCTGCGCGAGGCCGTGGAGTCGGCGGTGGCGCGCTCGGAGGTCGTCGTCGTCGCGGGCGGCGTCGGCGGGCGGCTCGGCGAGGACGTCCAGGACACGCTGTCCGAGCTCGGGCCCGTCGACGTCTCGCGCGTCGCCATGCACCCCGGCTCCGTGCAGGGCTTCGGGCGCCTGGGCGCCGAGGAGGTCCCGACGTTCCTGCTGCCCGCGAACCCGGTGTCGGCGCTCGTGGTGTTCGAGGTGCTCGTGCGCCCGCTGATACGCCTCGCCCTCGGCAAGCAGGAGCTGCACCGCCGCGAGGTCACCGCCGCCCTGCTCTCCCCGGTCTCCTCGCCGCCCGGGCGACGCAGCTACGTCCGCGGGCGGCTCCTGCGCGACCGCGCGAGCGGGGAGTACCTGGCCCAGCCGCTGGGCAGCTCCGGCTCGCACCTGCTCTCGTCGCTCGCCGAGGCCAACGCGCTCATCGTCGTCGACGAGGACACCACCGAGCTCGGCATGGACGCCCCGGTGCGGGTGTCGTTCCTCGCGCCGCGCAGCTGACGCGCGTGTCCCGATCTCCCTGGGGCGGTGCCCGGCCGACCGGCCGCCACCCGGGGTGGCCCGCGCGCACCCGCGCGCTGCGCGTGCCGGCGGGGGTCGTCGAGCTGCGCCCGGTCCGGCTGCGCGACGGCGCGGCGTGGTCGCGCACGCGGTTGCGCGACGAGGAGCACCTCGCGCCCTGGGAACCGACCCTGCCCGGGCCGTGGGCCGACCGGAACGCGCTCGCCGAGTGGCCGGGGCGCTGGGCCGCGCTGCGCTCGATGGGCCGCGCGGGGCAGGCGCTGCCGTTCACGCTGCTCGTCGACGGGGAGTTCGCCGGGCAGGTCGTCATCGGCAACGTCGTGCGGGAGCCGCTGCTCTCGGCCTACGTCGGCTACTGGGTCGGTGCGCACGTCGCCGGCGGTGGGGCGGCGACCGCGGCGGTGGCCCTGGCCGTCGACCACTGCTTCAGCCGCGTCGGCCTGCACCGGGTCGAGGCGACCGTGCGCCCCGAGAACGCGCGCAGCCTGCGGGTGCTCGCCAAGCTCGGGTTCCGCGAGGAGGGGCTGCTGCGCCGCTACCTCGAGGTCGACGGCGACTGGCGCGACCACCTCGTCCTCGCCGTCACCGAGGAGGACGTGCTGCCCGACGGCCTGGTCGCGCGGCTGCTGCGGGCCGGCCGGGCCGAGCGAGCGTGAGGCGTGCGCGGCAGCGACACCCACATGGCCCAGACCTCAACCCTGGCGCGCCATCCGGTCGAGTGGTAAAGCGCGCCGACCCTCGAGGTGCAGGTTCCCCTACTGGAGGGATCTCGTCACCGCCCGCGCACGACACGCCGCGTCGGCTCCGGGGCGCGCGGGGCTCGTGTGACTAGCGTGGCGCGTGCGGCGACCCGGATCCGGGCGTCGCGGTCGGTCGGGGTGGGAGGTCTGCGGTGCCGAGCTCGGTCGTGTTCGCGGCCCTGGTCCTCGCGTGGCTGGTCGTGCTCGTGCCGGTCGTCGCACGCCGCCGCCAGATGGTCCCGCGTCCCGCCGAGGCCGACCTGAGTGCCCGGGTGCTGCCGAGGACGGCCGGCGCGCCCCCGATCGAGGAGGTCGCCGTGACCACAGCGCAGACGGACGGACGTGCCGGCGGCGAGCGTGCGGCGGCAGCCGGGTCGGCGTCCGGCCCCGCGAACGGGCGGGGTGGCGCCGTCGCCGCCACGGCCCTCGCCGAGCGCGACGACGAGACCCCCGAGGCCCTCGACGCCGAGCTCGACCTCGACGCCGAGCGCGACGACCTCGACGACCTCGAGGACCTCGACGACCTCGACGAGGACCCGCGGCCGACCGGGCGGGAGCGCGTGCTGCCGCGCCGGGCCGGGGTGGACGTGGCGGACGAGGTGGACGAGGACGAGCTCGACGATCGTTACGACGACGACCTCGCCGACGAGGACCTCGATGACCTCGAGGACCGGTACGACGACGAGCTGCGCGACGAGGACGAGCTGGACGACCGCGACGACGACCTCGACGACGACCTGGACGACCCGGACGACGCCGGGCCCGGTGGCGCGCTGCGCCCCTACCGCCCGGGACGGGGCGGGTTCGACGCCGAGGCCGCCGAGGCCGCGGCGCACGCGCGCTACGCGTTCCGGCAGCGGGTCGCCCTCGGCCTGATCGCGGTCGCGGTGCTCTCGGCGCTGGCGGCCCTGGTCGTGACCAGCGCGATGTGGTGGCTGCACGTCGCCGCCGACGTCGTCCTCGTCGGCTACCTGGTCTTCCTGCGCCGCCAGACGCGCATCGAGGAGGAGGTGCGCGCCCGCCGGGCCGCGCGCCAGTCCGGGGAGCGCCGCGCCCTGGAGGCCCGCCGCGCCCGCCAGGCCGAGCACGACGCCCGCATGGCCGCCTACCGCGACGCCGACTGGATCGACGCGGAGTACGACGCGCACGACGCCGACGACGAGCCCGAGGACCACGCGGTCCCGGAGGCCCGTCGTGGCGACCACCGGGACCGCGACGACGGGCCCCGCTGGGCGGCCCCCCGCACGCCCCCGCCGCCGGTGCCCGCCGACATGGAGCTGGTCGGCGACACCGACGACGACCCGGCCTTCCACGACCTCGACGGCGAGCGCACCTACGGCTATCGCCGTGCGGCGGGTGCGTGAGGCGGCCCGACCCGCCGTCCGGGACTGATCCGCGACGTTGCTAGAGTGAGCGTCGCACCAGGGGCTGTGGCGCAGTTGGTAGCGCGACTCGTTCGCATCGAGTAGGTCAGGGGTTCGATTCCCCTCAGCTCCACCCCTCACCGCAACGCCCGGGCCCTCGGCCCGGGCGTTCGTCGTCTCCGGGCCGGGGGAACCGACCGGCGACCCGTGTCCCGAGGACACGGGTCGACCGGTCGCTACCGAGGACCCGTGACCCGGGCGCACGCCTCCCCGCCCGCGGCCGGCTCCGCCGACCCGTGTCCCGAGGACACGGCTCCTCCACCCCGACCGGGTCGGGGAGGGCGTCACCGCCAGGAGGGCAGCCAGAGCTCCGCGTTCCAGCGGTCGGCGGTGATCCACGTCCCGACCAGGATCGGCCACAGCCACGCGAAGTTCGCCACGACGAGGCCGGTGTAGACGCCGACGACGAGGGTGCCGGTGCGCCGGCGTTCGAGCCCCTGCTCGCGGCGGCCGAGGAACTCCCCGAGCGCCAGCACGATCGCCAGCACCAGGAACGGCGCGACCGGCGTCATGTAGAAGAAGTACATCTGCCGGTCGAGGTTGGTGAACCACGGCAGGAACCCCGCGCCGTAGCCCACGAGCACGGCGGCGTGGCGCCAGTCGAAGGCCGTCGCCACCCGCCAGATCGACCAGCCGAGCACGGGCAGGGAGATCCACCACAGCGCCGGGGTGCCGATGAGCATCACCGCCGACACGCACGACGGCGACCCGCAGCCGAGCTCGCCGGTGCCCGACTCGTAGTAGTAGAGCATCGGGCGCAGGCCCATCGGCCAGCTCCACGGCTTCGACTCCCACGGGTGCGGCGAGCCGCGCGGGGTGTCGAGCGTGGCGTGGAACTCGAGGACCTTGGTGCTGTAGTAGGCCAGGCCCTGCAGCCAGTCGGGCAGGAAGCCCAGCGGCCCGCCGACGGGGATCTGCTGGCCGACGGCGTGGCGGTCGGTGCCCGTCTCGCTGGCGATCCACGGCAGCCAGCTCGCGAGGTAGCAGAGCACCGGCACCGCGAGGAACGCCCAGGCCGCGGGCGCGACGTCACGCACCAGTGTCCCGAGGAACGGCCGCGCGACGCCCGCCGCGCGTCGGGCGGCGGCGTCGAAGCCGAGCAGCAGGGCGCCGAAGAAGACGATGTAGTACAGCCCCGACCACTTCGCGGCGAGCGAGAGCCCCAGGCAGACGCCGGCCGCCAGCCGCCACCAGCGGACACCCAGCCGTGGCCCGTAGAGCGTGTCCGCGATCCGCCCCTCGGCGACGACGACCGCGAGGCGCGCGCGGACCTCGTCGCGGTCGACCAGCAGCGCGCCGAACGCGAGCAGCACGAACAGGGCCGGGAAGACGTCGATCATCCCGACGCGAGCGGAGACGTGGCTGACGCCGTCGGCGATGAGCAGCACGCCGGCCAGCCCGCCGAGCAGGGTGGATCGGGTCATCCGCCGCGCGATCCGGATGATCGCGAGGATGCACAGCGTGCCCGCGAGCGCGGACGCCGCCCGCCAGCCCACGGGGTCGTAGCCGAAGATCCACTGCCCGACGGCCATGAGCTGCTTCGACAGCGGCGGGTGGACGACCAGCTCGTAGCCGGGGTTGTCCTCGTAGCCGCCGTTGCGCAGCACCTGCCACGCCTGGGGCACGTAGTGCTTCTCGTCGAAGATCGGGGTGCCCTGGTCGGTGGGCCAGCCGAGGTCCCAGGAGCGGACGACGCCGCCGATCACCGTGAGGACCAGCGCGACGACCCAGCCGCGCACGCGGTCGGTGGGCATCGGGCGCCCGAGCAGCTGCGCGACGGCCGGGGCGTCCTGGGGCGCCGGCCGCGGTGCCGGGTGGTGTCCCGGCGCCGGGCGCGCGATGGTGCTCGGGGCCGTCACGGGGTCCGATCGTAGGGTTGCGGCGATGGCGACGGGGTCGGACGGGGTGCTCCTGCTGGGTGGAGTCCCGCTCGGCGACCCGCGCGACGCCTCCGCCCGCCTCCGCGACGCGCTGGCCACGGCCGACGTCGTGGCCGCCGAGGACACGCGACGGCTCGCGCGCCTGGCGTCCGACCTGGGCGTCGAGGTCGGCGGGCGCGTCGTGACTTTCCGCGAGGACAACGAGGTGGCGCGCACCCCGGGGCTCGTCGACGCGGTCCGCCGCGGGGAGACCGTGCTGCTCGTCACCGACGGCGGCATGCCGAGTGTGTCCGACCCCGGCTACCGGGCCGTCGCCGCGTGCCTCGCCGAGGACCTGGCGGTGCGGTGCCTGCCCGGCCCGTCCGCGGTGCTCATGGCGCTGGCCCTGTCCGGCCTGCCCACCGATCGCTTCTGCTTCGAGGGCTTCGCGCCCCGCGCCGAGGGCAAGCGCCGGACGTGGTTCCGCGCGCTCGCGACCGAGCCGCGCACCGCCGTCTTCTTCGAGTCGCCGCGGCGGCTGGCCGGCCTGCTCGCCGTGGCGGTGGCCGAGCTCGGCGGGGAGCGTCGCGGGGCGGTCTGCCGCGAGCTGACGAAGACCCACGAGGAGGTCGTGCGCGGCACCCTCGCCGAGCTCGCGGCGTGGGCGGGGGAGCGCGACGTCCTCGGCGAGATCACGGTGGTGCTGGGCCCTGCGGCGCCCGTGACGCCGGAGCCGGAGGACCTCGCGGCGGAGGTCCTCGGGCTCGCGGCCGACGGGCGCCGTCTCAAGGACGCCGCGCGCGAGGTGGCTGCGGCGCACGGGGTCTCGGCGAACGCGCTCTACGACGCCGCGCTGCGCGCCCGCGGGTAGCCGCCCGCCGCCGTCACGGCAGCAGGACGAGCTTCCCCGACACGCGCCCGTACTGGTTGTCGTCCTGCGCCTTCCCGGCCTGGTCGAGGGGGTAGGTGACGACGGCGGTGGTGCGCAGCCGGCCGTCGACGACGCGGGCGAGCGCGTCGGCGAGGACCTCGCGCTCGGTGTCGGCGTCGCCGCCCGAGGTGAAGGTGACGCCGAGCTCCTGCGCGCCGGCGTAGTCGGCGATCGTGACGGCCTTGTCGGGCGAGCCGGTGAGGGCGACGAGGTCGCGCAGTGCGCCCTTGCCCGACGTCTCGAAGGCGCGGTCGACGCCCTGGGGCGCGACGGCCCGGATGCGGTCGGCGACGCCCTCGCCGTAGACGACCGGGGTCGCACCCAGCGCGCGGACGTCGTCCTGGTGGGCCTCGCTCGCGGTCCCGATCACGGTGACCCCGCGGGCCACGGCGTACTGCACCGCGTACACGCCCACGCCGCCCGACGCCCCGTCGACGACCAGCGTCGTGCCGGTGTGGTCGCCCTCGCCCAGCCCGAGCAGGGCGAGCGCGCGGGCCGCGGTCGTGGTGCCGGTCGGCACCGCCGCCGCGACCTCCCAGGACACCTCGGCGGGCTTGCGGACGAGCGCCTTCGCCGCCGCCAGCGCCGTCTCGCCGTACGACCCGCCGGTCGCCTTGCCGACCACCTCGTCGCCCACCGCCAGGTCGACGACGCCGTCCCCGACCGCGTCCACGACCCCGGCCACGTCGAACCCGGGCACCTTCGGCGCCGCGGGCGCGTCCCCGCTCGCCATGGCCCCCGAGCGCAGCTTCCAGTCCAGCGGGTTCACCGCCGCCGCCCGGACGCGCAGACGCACCTGGCCCTCGCCGGGCACCGGGTCCTCGCGGTCGACGACCTCGAGGACCTCGGGCCCGCCGAAGCGCCGGTACTGCACCACTCGCGATGTCATGCCCCGCGCAACGCGCCGGACCCCGCCGTCATGCCCGACGCGCGGCCAGGTCGCAGCGAACGGGCTGTTCGCTGCCTCTAGGTGTACTCGGCCGTCACGTTGGTGACAGGCGGCTGGTGGGTGGTCGGTTG
>NZ_JAQZAN010000029.1 GCF_028737255.1 Actinomycetospora straminea
GACCGACACCCTCCGGACCGACACCCTCCGGACCGACACCCTCCGGACCGACACCGTCCGCGCACCCGCCCCCTCGGCCGGGACCCGACGCCGCGGCCCTCGCGGCCCCGACCGCCGCCGTGTCCACCGGCCCGCCCTCGGCCCCGGGCCACGCGGACCGGGGTGGGGCCGCCGCTCCCCCGCCGGTCCCGCCCACAGCGCAGGACGGCGCCGACGGGCCCCCGAGACCGCGGAGACGCCGCCAGGCCCTGCTCGTGCTCGCCGGCTGCCTGGTGATCGTGCTCGCGGTGGTCGCGGTGCTGCTCGTGGCCCTGCGCGACCCGGACACCGCGCCGGCGGCCCAGGGGTCCGCGGCGCCCGCGGTCAGCGCGCCGACGGCCGAGGTCACCGGGTCGGTGCCCACGCCGCCCACCCCGGGCTCGATGGCGGTCGCGCCGGGCGGGCGGATCGCCTACGTCGCCAACCGCGAGCCGCGCGTCCTGACCGTCGTCGACCTCCTCACCGGCACCACGCGCCGCACCGTCCCGGTGCCCGAGGCCCCGCCGCGCTTCATCGCGTTCTCCGCCGACGGCGCCCGGGCCTACGTCAGCGCGTACACCGAGGACGACGCCGTGAACGTCGTGCAGGTGATCGACACCGCCACGGGCGGCGTCGTCGCCGTCGTGCCGGTGGACCGGCGGCCCTACGCGCTGGCCGTCGCCCCCGACCAGCGCAGCGTGTGGATCCCCAGCCACGACGACGCGACCATCGACGTCCTCGACACGACCTCGCTCACCATCAGCCGGCGGATCGACGTCGCGCCGAACCCGCACTGGATCGCGTTCGGGGGTGGCCGCGCCTACGTCGCCAACCACGAGTCGGACCTGGTGACGGTCCTCAACACGACCACCGGGGCCACCCTCGCGACCGTGCCCGTCGGCCGGAGCCCGCACGCGCTCGCGGTCTCCCCCGACGGCTCGCGGGTGGCGGTCGCGAACTACGACGGGAGCACGGTGTCGTTCATCGACACCGCCACCAGCCAGGTCGCCGTCACCGTGCCGGTCGGCCGCGGGCCCCAGTACGCCTCGTTCGCCGGCGACGGACGGCACGTCTACACCGCGAACGTGCAGGACGGGACGGTGTCGGTGATCGACACGACGACGTCGACGGTGACGGGCACGGTGCCGGTGTGCTCGTCGCCGACCAGCGTCGTGGTGGTGCCCCCGGAGAACCGGACCGCGCGCGTGACCTGCCTCGACGAGTCCCGGCTCGCCGTGCTGCAGATCGCCCGGTGACGCCGGCCGGCGCCGGGGCGCGGGGCCCTGCAGGAGCCTAGGCTCGCCCGCGGTGGCGGAGCGGAGCACGGGGTGGCCCGGCGCGGCGGGCCGGTGGGTCCTGCTCGCCGTCCTCACTGCGGTCGCGACGGTCGCGCTCGCGGCGCTGGCGGTCCCCTCGGCGGCGCTGTTCGCCGGGCTCCTGGTGGCGACGGTCCTCGCGCTCGCCGGCCTCGGACCGCGCGCCGTCGCCCCGCGCGCCACCTCGGCCGCGCAGGCGGTCATCGGTGTCGTCATCGGCCTGCTCGCGCGCCCGGAGACCCTGGCCGCGGTGGCCGCCGACTGGCTGCCGGTGCTGCTCATCAGCGTCGGCACCCTGGTCGCCAGCATGGCCGCGGGGCTGGTCATGGGCCTGCAGCGCGGGGTGTCGGCGCTGACCGGGGTGCTCGCGCAGACCGCGGGCGGCGCGTCCGGGCTCGTCGCGATCAGCCGGGACCTCGGCGGGGACGAGCGCGTGGTCTCGGTCGTCCAGTACCTGCGGGTCGGGCTGGTGACCGCCGCGATGCCCGTGGTCGCGGTCGTCGGCTACGGCGCGACGCACGTCGACGGCACCGGCCCGCCGTCCGACGCGGGGCCGGCGGCGCCGTGGTGGCTCGGGGTCGTCGTGCTGGTGGGGTGCAGCGTGGTCGGCGCGCCGATGGCCCGCCTGCTGCACGTGCCGGCGGGCGCGCTGCTCGGGCCCATGGTCGTGGCGGCCGCGGTGGGCCTCACCGGCATCGTCGGCGGCGCGACCGTGCCGGGCCTGGTCGTCGACGTCGCCTACGCCGTGATCGGGTGGCAGGCGGGCCTGCGCTTCACGCGGTCCGCGCTGCTCACGGTGCTGCGGGTCCTCCCCCTCGCGACGGCGCTGATCCTCGCGGTGATCGTCGTGTGTGCCGGCCTGGGGCTCGTGCTGTCGTGGGTCACGGGCATGACGCTGCTCGAGGGCTACCTCGCGACCACCCCCGGCGGCATCTACGCGGTGCTCGCCACCGCGATCTCCTCGGGCGTCGACGTCACCTCGGTGGTCGCGGTGCAGGTGCTGCGCGTGCTGCTCATGCTGCTCGTCGCTCCCCTGCTGGCCCGGGTCGTGGGGCGGCGGGCCACGAACTGATCAGGAGCGGCGCAGCCCGTCGAGCAGACGGGCCGGCGACAGGGCGACCGCGAAGGGTCGCGTCACCTCCACGACCTCGTCGCCGACGGCCTCCGCGACGGTGACGTACCGCCCGCTGCCGTCGAGCTCGAGCACCTCCAGCGCGGCGGCGCCCTCCGGGTCGAGCAGCCAGTAGCTCGCCACGCCCAGCCGCTCGTAGTGCGCCTTCTTGGTGTTGCGATCGTGGAGGCGGGTGCTGCTCGAGGCCACCTCGACCGCCAGCAGCGGCGCCACCGGGAGGTTCGCCCGCGTGAGGTCGGCGTACCGGCAGACGATGACGTCGGGCTGGACCTCGTCGACCGTGCTGGTGGTGACCGCGAAGGGCGCCGCCAGCACGTGCAGCTCCGGGGGGCACGCGGCCCGCAGGACCGTGTAGAGCGTCAGCGCCATCTCCTGGTGCGGCCAGCCCGGCGCTGGGCTCACGAACAGCATCCCGTCGATGAGCTCACGACGACGGCCGTCGTCGGGCATCGCGTGCAGCTCGGCCACCGTGTAGGCCGAGGTCGACGCCGGCTCGCTCACGGGTGCCATCGTCGCGCTCCTCCCCTCTCCTCACCAGCGCCTACCGGAGCCGGCGGATCCCCGTCGGGGTGCTGGAGTAGACGCCGAGCGTGTCCAGCCCGGCATCGACGGCCGCGCCGCCGAGCGCGTCCGCCCACTCCTCGTCGTCGGCACGGACACCGGGCGGGCCGAGCCGTTCGAGCACGAAGAGGCAGGAGCCGCGCCCGCCCGCGGTGTCCAGCGGGCCGTCCGCGAAGTGCGCCAGCACGTCGCGGAGGCCCTGCACGAGGTGCGGGTCGGGTCGTCGCGGTGTGTCCTCGAGCGGGACGACGACCGGCGCCTGGCGGCGGTCGCCGTCGACGAGCATCAACCAGACGCAGCCGTCCTGGCGGGCCGGTCCGACGATCGCGTCGACGCGGGCGAGCACGTCCTCGTCGGTGAGGAGGGGCGCGGCGTTCTCCGGGCTGAGTGTCATGCGCCCACCGTGGGCGCCCCGGGGCCCGCGTGGGTGCCGTTTCGCACAAGCCACCGCGCTCCACGCCTCGACATCGACGCTGGGGACACTCCCGAGAGATCGAACTGGAGAGCTCCCCGTCACGAGGTCGGGCGCAGCCGCCCCAGCAGCGGGATGGCCGTGATCTTCTCCTCGGTCAGCGCGTCCCAGTCGATCCGGCCGGGGTGGCGGGCCTCGCGGGTGCAGGTGACGACGCGGTCGGCCGTGACGACGAGGTCGAGACGCACGTCGTGGTCGGTGACGGGGATGTCGCCGACGGGGACGATCTGCTGCTCGTGCACGGTCGTCACGACCGGCGTGTCCGGCGCGACCAGCCCGGCCTCGCTCGCCACGGCGAACTCGAGGTCGGAGAACCCGCCGCCCTTGCCCAGCCGCGCGCCGTGCTCGTCGACGGCGACGCACCCGGTGACGACGAGGTCGACCGGCTCGAGGTCCTCGACGGCCACCGTGCGCCCCGACCGCGACGCCCCCTTGATCGACGACGCCTTCCGTGGCGTGTCGGCGAGGTGCTCGGGGTCGAGCAGGACGAACGGCGCCTCCTCGGCCAGGCGCGGCACGGCCATGTAGACGGTCTTCCCGTCCTCGAGAGCGCGCTGGCGGACCGGCCACTGCGCGGCGTCGGGGTTGCACTTCAGCGTCCGCGCCCGCTGCCAGACGTCGGTGCCGCGCAGGCGCTCGGCGGCCGCCTCGGCGCCGCTGACGTTCGGGATGCGCCCGTGCGCGCCCGGGAACCGCGCGAGCTTCCCGTCGCGCAGCGCGTCCCAGACCCGCTCGCGCACGGCCGCCTTGGCCTCGTTCACCGCCGCCGGTCCCCCGGCGTCCGCGTCGTGCCGGCGTGCTCCTCGTGCCACGGACGACACGCTACGGCCACCGCTTATTGACAGAATTTCTTGTCAATGTTGTCGTGGGGCCGTGCTCGACGTGGACGTGATCGACGAACCGGCCGCCGCCGCGGCGGCCCTCGACCCGCTGCGCGCGCGCCTGCTGGCCGCGCTCGCCGAGCCCGGATCGGCCTCCACGCTGGCCGGACGGGTCGGCCTGACCCGACAGAAGGTCAACTACCACCTGCGCACGCTGGAGGCGCACGGCCTGGTCCGCGAGGTCGGCCAGCGCGCCCGGCGCGGGCTGACCGAGCGGATCGTGGAGGCCTCCGCCGCCTCCTACCTCGTCTCTCCCGCCGCGCTCGGGGAGGCCGCGAGCGACCCCGGGCGTGTCTCGGACCGGCTCTCGGCCCGCTACCTGCTGGCGCTCGGCGGCCGCCTGGTACGCGAGGTCGGCGATCTCGCCCGCCGCGCCGACGCCGCGGACAAGCGCCTGGCCACCCTCGCGATCGACACCGAGATCGCCTTCGCCTCGGCCGCCGACCGGGCCGCGTTCGCCGACGAGCTCGGCGCCGCGGTCCGCGACCTCGTCGCCCGCCACCACGCCCCGGGCGGGCGCCCCCACCGCCTCGTCGTCGGCGCGCACCCCGTGCCCGCCGCGACCCCGGCGACCCCGGACACCCAGGAGGACCCGTCATGACCGAGCAGGACCAGCGCACCGTCGACCTCGAGGTGACGGTCCCCGGCACGCCCGAGCAGGTCTGGGACGCCATCGCGACCGGGCCCGGCATCAGCTCCTGGCTGCACCCCACCCGCGTCGACGAGCACGTCGGCGGTGCCTTCGGCTTCGACATGGGCGGCTCCGAGGAGGCGGCGCACAGCACTCCGCAGGGCACGGTCACCGCCTACGACGCGCCCGAGCGCTTCGCCACCGAGGCCGCCTGGTCGATCGGCACGGAGAGCACCACGCTCGCCACCGAGTGGCTGGTCGCCACCCGCGACGAAGGTACGTGCGTCGTGCGGATGGTGATGAGCGGGTTCGGGTCGGGTGACGACTGGGACGACGAGATCGACGCCCTGCGCGAGGGCATGGGGGTCGCGCTGGAGACCCTGCGCCTCTACCTCGCGCACTTCGCCGGGCGCCGGCCCGTGACGGTCGACGCCGCAGCGCGGCTGGGCGGTCCGGCGGAGGACGCGTGGTCGCGCCTGGTCGCGGGCACCGGCCTGCCGGAGGCCCGCGTCGGCGAGCGCCTCACGCTCGGCGGGACGCCGGAGCTCGCCGGGACGGTCGAGGCCCTCTCCCCTGGCCGCTGGCACCGGGCCGCCGTCCTGCTCCTCGAGACGCCGGCGCCCGGCGTCGCCGCGCTCGTGGCGGCGGGACGGGACGCCCACGCCTCGGTGCACCTGACCTTCTTCGACGGCCCCGGGACCGACGCCGCCGCCGTCGCCGACCGCGAGCGGCCCCGCTGGCAGGCCTGGCTGGCGACGGTCGGGTCCGAGACCGCCGGGCAGACCCGATGAGCCCCACCCGCACACGGCTCGCGCTGGCCGTGCTCACCCTGCCCGCCCTGCTCGTCGCGCTCGACCTGTCCGTGCTGCTGGTCGCGCTGCCGACCCTGGCCGAGGACCTCGGCGCCGACGCGGCTCAGCAGCTCTGGATCACCGACGTCTACGGGTTCCTCGTCGCCGGCTTCCTCGTGACGATGGGCAGCCTCGGCGACCGGATCGGCCGGCGGCGCCTGCTGCTCGTGGGCGCCGCCGCGTTCGGTGCGGCGTCGCTGGCGTGCGCGTTCGCCCCGACCCCGGAGGTGCTCATCGCGGCCCGCGCGCTGCTGGGCGTCGCCGGCGCCACGCTCATGCCCTCGACGCTCGCGCTGGTCACGAGCCTCTACCCCGACCCGCGCCGCCGGGGCGCCGCGATCGCCACGGTGTTCTCCGCGATCATGGCCGGCGGGGCCCTCGGGCCCGCGCTCGGTGGGCTGCTGCTCGCCCACTCCTGGTGGGGCTCGGTGTTCCTGCCCGGCGTCGCCGTCATGATGCTCCTGCTCGTCGCCGGGCCGCGGCTGCTGCCCGCGGGCGAGGGCACCGAGGTCGGGCGGCTCGACCTCACGAGCGTCGCGCTGTCCCTGCTCGCCCTGCTGCCGGTGGTCCACGGAGTCAAGGAGCTCGCCCGGGGCGGTGTCGGCGACGTCGGCGTCGTCACCCTGCTCGCGCTCGGGGTGGGCCTCGCCGCCGGCGTGGCGTTCGTCCGCCGCCAGCGCCGCCTGGCCCACCCCCTGCTCGACCTGCGCCTGCTCGCCCACCCGGCCCTGCGCGGCGCGCTGCTGACGATGCTGCTGGGCGGGGTGGTGATGGGCGGGATGTTCCTCGTCGTCACCCAGGACCTGCAGCTCGTGGCGGGCCTCGACCCGCTGGCGGCGGGGCTCGCGACGCTGCCGGGCACCGTGGCGATGCTGCTCGGCGTGCTCGCCGGGCCCGTCCTCGCGCGGCGGGTCCGCCCGGCGTGGGTGATGGCCGGCGGGACGGCCCTGGCAGCGCTCGGGCTGGCCGGCGTCGCGGTCGCCCCGAGCACGGTGTCGATGCTCGCCGCCTTCACCGTCGCGCTGCTCGGCATGGGCCTGCCCGGCGGGCTGGGCGTCGGCCTGGTGATCGGGTCCGCGCCGCCCGAGCAGGCCGGGTCGGCGTCCTCGCTCTCGGAGACCGGCCAGGAGCTCGGCATGGCCGTGGGGCTCGCCGGGCTCGGCAGCCTCGCCGTCGCGGGCTACCGGGCGCTGCTGCCCGCCGACGTCCCGGCGGCCGCCCGCGAGGGGCTCGCGAGCGCGGTCGCGACCGGCGACCCGGCGCTCCTCGCGCCGGCCCGGGAGGCGTTCACGGGCGCGGTGGGCCTGACCGCGGCCGTGTCCGCGGTGGTGCTCCTCGGGGTGTCCGCGCTGGTCGTCGCCACGCTGCAGCACGTCCCGGCGACGGCGACGAGCGAGCCCGCGACCGCGCCCGAGCTCGTCGACGCGTGAGCGGCGCCCGACCTCACGCCCCGCGCCACCGCCCGGGTGGGACCCCGTGCTCGGCACGGAAGCGACGCACGAAGTAGCCGGCGTCGCGGAACCCCACCCGGGCGGCGACGGCGGTCACGGTGAGGTCGGTGTCGGCGAGCAGGCGGCGGGCCTCGCGCAGGCGCCGCTCGGTGATCCACTGCTGGACCGTGCGCCCGGTGCGCCGGCGCACCACCGTCGTCACGTGGCCCGGGGTCAGCCCGACCGCGTCGGCGACGTCGCGCAGCGACAGGGGCGCGCGGAACCGCTGCTCGACGACGTCGAAGACCGCCGCGAGCAGGGGCTCGTCGCGGTCGCGGAGCTCGTCGGTGACCACCGCCTCGAGCCGCGTGAGCCCCACGAGCAGCAGCGTCAGGTACGCGCGGACCGCCGCGGCGGCGCCCTCCCGGCGCTCGCGGAGCTCGGTGTCGAGGGCCCGCACGTGCCCGACCCACCGGTCGCGCTCGTCGTCGGGGAGCGTGAAGCGCTGCCACCCGCCCCGCCCGTGGCCGACCAGCGGGGCGAGCAGGGGGTGTGAGCGCCACGAGACCAGCGAGCCGGTGGTGCCGGGGTCCACGACGTCGGCCGGGAAGTAGACCATCCACAGGTCGCTCTGCGTGGCGAGGTGCCCGGCGTGCGGGGCGACGACCGCCCCCGGCGCGAGCACCGCCACGTCGCCCGCGGCGAGCGGGACGTCGCGGCCGTCCACCCGCAGCGCACCTGCACCCGCCTCGACGAGCAGGAGCAGGAGGAAGTCGTGGGCGTGCGGGGTGCCGACCGGGGCCCCCGCGGGCGGGAGGTCCCGGACGTCGGAGACCCCGCGCCGGTGCTGCACGGTGACGTCGAGGCCGTCCGGCGAGCGGGGGTAGTCGACGACCGGGACGTCTCCCGTACCCGACGATCGTCCCATCGCACCCGACCCGCGTCCCTTGTCCGCAGGTGGACCCACGGGGAGCGTGGACGACGACACCGAATCCCGTCCCACGAGGAGAGCGAAGCATGACCGAGCCCGAGCGCGCCACCGCGGAATCCTCCCGTCCCGCCCGGGCCTTCCTGCCCGCGATGGGCCGGGAGTCGTTGCTGCCCGTCTACGACCTGACGAGCCGCCTGCTCGGCGCCGGCCCCGCCCACGCCCGGCTCGTCGCGCAGGCCGCGCCGCCGGCCGGCGGACGGGTCCTGGAGATCGGCTGCGGCACCGGCAACGTGCTGGCGGCCGTGGCCCGCCGCCACCCGGACGTCGAGCTCGTGGGCATCGATCCCGACACGGCCGCCCTCGACCGGGCCCGCGGGAAGCTGCCGGCCGGGGTGCGCCTCGAGCACGCCTACGCCGACGACCTGCCGCTGCCCGACGCCGACGTCGACCGGGTGCTGTCGTCGCTGATGCTCCACCACCTGCCGCCCGAGCAGCAGCGCGGCGCGCTCCGCGAGGTCCGGCGGGTGCTGCGTCCGGGCGGGTCGCTGCACCTCGTCGACATGGAGGGCGAGCCCTCGCGGAGCCCGCTGGCGCGCCTGACCACCGCGGCGATGCGGTGGACGGCGCGGGGCGCGGGTGGGGGCCAGGAGGCGCACGGCCACGGTCACGGTCACGGGCACGGCCACCAGGACGACGGCGACGAGCCGCGGCGGCACCTCACCCGCGCCGACGACGTCCTGGCCCTGATGCGCGAGGCCGGCCTCGTCGACGCCGCGGTCGTCCAGCGCCGCCGCTGGACGCTCGGGACGCTGGGGTTCTACACCGCCCGCGTGCCCGCCTGATCGCGCTCCGGCGTGACCCCGAGCAGGGCGAGGAGCTCGGCGGCGGACCCCGCTCGGTGGTCGAAGCGGTCGCCGGGCGCGGGCGGGTCGGCGCCGGGCCGGTCGAGGTAGGCGGTGCGCAGGCCGGCGGCCGCGGCCCCGCGCAGGTCCCAGGCGTGGGCGGCGACCATGAGCACCCGTTCCGGCGGACGGCCCGCGTGCGCGATCGCGAGCCGGTAGACGGCGGGGTCGGGCTTGTAGCTCGCGACGGTCTCCGTCGACAGAGCGGCGTGCCAGCGCAGCCCCGCGTGCGCGTTCATCCGCAGCAGCGTGGTGCGGTCGGCGTTGGACAGCCCGATCACCGCGACGCGGGCGGCGAGGGCGTCGAGCAGGGCGACGGTGTCGGGCCAGGCGTGCAGGCCCCGCATGACGTGGGCCGCGGCGACGAGGGCGTCCTCGGTCGGCGCCGGGCCGCCGGCGTGCGCGACGACCGCCTCGGCGGCCTCGCGGTCGAGGACATCGGCCGTCGCGTAGGGCCGCTCGCCGGACACGACGCGGGCGTGCTCGCCGGCGACGTGGCGGTGCCAGCGCGCGAGCAGGTCGTCGGGGTCGCCCGCGCCGCCCGTCAGCCCGGTGATCGCGGCCCGCAGCCCGCCGTCGTGGTCGACGAGGGTGCCGAGGATGTCGAAGACCACGGCGTCGACGTCGTCGATGGTCAGCACGGTCGGGCTCCTCTCCCGGCGGCGGGTGATTGCTGGTCCCCCAGCGCCGCTGTGATCGCCGTGATCGCCGCGACCGACCGGGTGACGTCCTCGGGCGTGGTCGACCAGTTCGACACCGAGAACCGCAACGCCGGCCGGCCCTGCCACACCGTGGTGCCGACCCAGCAGGTGCCGTCGCGGGCGACCGCGGCGGCGAGCTCGCGGGCGTCGCCGGCGCGCGGCCGGACCAGCACCTGGTTGAGCACCACCTCGTTCAGCACCTCGAGGTCGGGGTGGCGGGCGAACTCCTCGGCGGCCTGGCGGGCGAGCGCGCAGCAGCGGTCGACGAGGTCGGCGACGCCCACACGCCCGAGGTGGCGCAGCGCCGCGTGCACCGGGAGCGCGCGGGCCCGCCGCGAGCTCTCCGGGACCCGGCTCGAGGGGTCGGCGCCGGCGAGCGGGAGGTAGGCGGCCGAGGTGCTCATCGCCGCCGTCAGCGCCGCCCGGTCCCGGACGATCGCCATCCCGCAGTCGTAGGGGACGTTGAGCCACTTGTGCGCGTCGACCGTCCAGGAGTCGGCGCGCTCCGCCCCGGCGACGAGGTGCCGGCGCGCGGGCGAGGCCGCGGCCCAGAGACCGAAGGCGCCGTCGACGTGCAGCCAGGCGTGCTCCCGGCCCGCGACGACGTCGGCGATCGCGTCGAGCGGGTCGCAGGCGCCGGTGTCGACCTGGCCGGCCTGGGCGTTGACGAGCACCGGCCCGTCGATCGCCGCGAGCAGGTCCCGCAGCACGTCGGCGCGCATCCGGCCCTGGTCGTCGGCCGGGACGCGCACCGCCCGCGCCGACCCGAACCCGAGCAGGCGCAGGGCCTGCAGGATCGTCGAGTGCGCCTGCGCGCCGATGACCACCGTCGGCACCGGCGCCCCGGCCAGCCCGTCGGCCTCGACGTCCCACCCGACGGCGGCGAGCAGGGCGTGGCGGGCGGCGGCGAGGCCCACGACGTTGGCCATCTGCGCGCCCGTGGTGAACCCGACGGCGCACTCCCCCGGCAGCCCGAGCAGGTCGAGGACCCAGGCGCCGGTGACCTCCTCCACCGCTGTCGCCGCCGGCGACATCACCCGTGCGGCGACGTTCTGGTCCGCGGCCGCGGCCATCCAGTCGGCGCCGAGCGCGACCGGCAGCGCCCCGCCGGTGACGAACCCGAAGTAGCGCGGCCCGGGCGTCGCCACCAGCCCGGGCTCGAGCGCGGCGGCGAGGTCGTCGAGGACCTGCTCCGCCGGGGCGCCGTGCTCCGGGAACGCCCCGAGCCCGGCGCGCAGAACAGCGTCGTCGTCCACCGGGCGCCCGACGGGCCGGTCGGGCAGCGACGCGAGCCAGGCGTCGGCGAACCGTCGGGCACGGTCGAGGACGGGGTCGAAGCGCGGGTCCGCCACGTCCGGAGACGTTAGACCGCAGGTCGGTCCTCGGCCGGGGCCTCGACGGCGGAACGGCGGGCGTGCGCCAGCGCCCAGGCGCCGAGCAGGGCGACGACGAGGACCTCGGCCAGCGCCAGGCCGCGCTCGAGCAGGCCGAGCGGCACCGCGCGCCACCACGGCACGCCGGTCACGCCGCGCAGGCCGATGGCCCCGACGATCGGCAGGAACGACGCGAGCGCCAGCCACGAGCCCACCCGGACGCCGCGCAGGTGCGGGCGCGCGGCCGGGTCGCGACGGTGCCGGCGGGCGAGCAGCAACGCCCCGAGCGGCAGCGCCACGAACGCGACGAGGCTCGCGTAGCGGTGGATGTAGCCCGAGACGCTCGGGCCGATCGACCAGTTCGTCTTCTCGAACGCGACGACCAGCAGCAGCCCGACACACCAGGCGCCGAGCAGGACCACCGGCAGCGAGCGGGCCGGGGTCAGCCGGGCCGCGACCAGCGCCGCGATCACCCCCGCCGACCCGAGCGCGAGCGCGACGACCGCGACGTCGAAGAGCCAGCCGCCCTCGACGACCGCGTACTCGCTGATCGTGCGGCGCACCGGGTCGATCCGCGCGGACGGGCCGACGAGGTGCATCGCGCCGATCACCACGAGCGCCAGCACCACGGCCGCCATGCCGGCCCGCGCGCCGGGCGCCACCACCCGGTCCGGCGCCGCGCCGGTGGTCGTCAGGTCAGGGGACGTCACGCGGGGATCAACGTCCCGCCCGGCGGCGACGTTCCCTCGACGTTGCTGCGACGTTGCTCCGACCGCCGAGCGACTGCGGAGAATGTCGCAGATCATCCGCGCTCGTACTCCGCAGTACTGCCGTACGATCCGCCGGAAACGCCGTGCGTCCCGCGGCAGAACAGTCGCCGCCGTTCGGCGCAGAAAGTGCGGTCGTCTTTCCTGTTACCGCCGTTCGTGCGACCGACGGTAGCAGTTCCCGTCATTACCCGGTACATCGTGTACCGCCCACCCGGAATCGGCGGGACACAATTCTTCCCGGCATGGTCGACAGCATGAGAGCGGCACAGCGCTACGACCAGGTCGTCATCACCGGGCTGGCGCACCTCGATGCGCCGAACGTCGTGGGCTCCACCGAGCTCGAGGACCGCCTGGGCGACACCCTCGCCCGGCTGCGCATCACCCCCGGCCTGCTCGAGAAGCTCTCGGGCATCGTCGAGCGCCGCGTCTGGGACGAGGGCACGAGGCCCAGCGAGGTCGCCGCGCGGGCCGGCGAGGAGGCCCTGGCGCGCAGCGGCGTCGACCGGGAGGCCATCGGCGCGCTGATCAACACCTCGGTCAGCCGCGACCACCTCGAACCGTCGACCGCGAGCATCGTCCACGGCCGGATGGAACTGCCGCCCGAGGCCGTGAACTTCGACCTCGGCAACGCGTGCCTCGGTTTCCTCAACGGCATGAACCTCGTCGCGACGATGATCGAGCGCGGCGAGATCGACCACGGCCTCGTCGTCGCCGGCGAGACGAGCCTCTTCGCGATGGAGTCGACGATCGCGCGGCTCGCGGGCCCCGAGGCGACGCGCCACATGTTCCACGAGCAGTTCGCCACGTTGACCGTCGGTTCGGGCGCGGTGGCCATGGTGCTCTCGCGCGCCGACGGGCCGGGCGGGCACCGCTTCCTCGGCGGGCTCGGGCGGGCCAGCACCACCGGCAACGCCGACCTGTGCGTCGGGCAGGCCGACGAGATGCGCACCGACACCCGTGGCCTGCTCATGGCCGGCATGGAGCTCGCCGGGCGCACCTGGAAGGAGGCCGTCGACAGCTTCTCCTGGGACGCCGCCGGCTACGACGTGTACTGCCTCCACCAGGTCAGCAAGGTCCACACCCGCGCGGTCGCCGAGCAGCTCCAGCTCGCCGAGGAGCGCTTCCCGTCGCTCTACCCGCGCTTCGGCAACATCGGCCCGGCCGGGGTGCCGACGGTGCTGAGCAAGGCCGTCGAGGACGGCACGGTCTCCGACGGCTCGCGGGTGATGCTCATGGGCGTCGGCAGCGGCATCAACGCGGCGGCGGCCGAGGTGGTCTGGTGATCGGGGCGGTGATGGGGGCGCTGCGCCCGACCCGGTCCCCCGACACCCTGACCGTCCCGGGCCACCCGTCGACGCCCCGGTCGGTCGAGATCGGCGGCCACCGGATGGCCTACGTCGACGAGGGCTCGGGCCCGCCCGTCCTGCTCGTGCACGGCAACCCGACCTGGTCGTTCTACTGGCGCTCGCTGCTGGCCGCGCTCCCGGCCGCGGGGATGCGGGCGATCGCGCCGGACCACATCGGCATGGGCCGCTCCGCGCGCCCGGGCGCCGACGAGTACCCGCACACCCTGCGCCGCCGGGTCGACGACCTGGGCGCGTTCGTCGACGCGCTGGGCCTCGACGAGCCGATCTCCCTCGTCGTCCACGACTGGGGCGGGCCGATCGCGCTGTCCTGGGCCGCGGAGAACGTCGAGCGGCTCGACAAGCTCGTGCTGCTCAACACCGCCGCCTTCCCGCTCCCCGCGGGCCACCGGATCCCGTGGACGCTGCAGGTCGCGCGGCTGCCGGTCGTCGGTGACGTCGCGGTGCGCGGGCTCGGCGCGTTCTCCCGCGGCGCCCTCGTGCTGGGCACCGCCCGGCGCTGGCTGCCGGCCGAGGCCCGCCGCGGCCTGCTCGCGCCGTACGACAGCCCCGCCCACCGGACCGCCGTGCACGCGTTCGTGCAGGACATCCCGACCGACCCCGGCGACCCCGCCCACCCCGTCCTCGAGCGCCTCGCCCGGCGGCTGCCGCTGCTCGACGATCTCCCGGTCCAGGTCTGGTGGGGCATGCAGGACCCGGTGTTCGACGGGCGGATCCTCGCCGAGCTCGAGGCCCGCCTCCCCCGCGCCGAGGTCCACCGCCTCGCCGACGCCGGGCACTACGTGCTCGAGGACGCCGCGGACCGCATCGTGCCGGGCGTGCGGGACTTCCTGGCCGGGCCCGGATGACCGCCGTCGGGTCCCCCGCCTCGCTGGACGACCTGTTCGTCGACCACGCCGCCGCCGACCCCCGCCGGCCCGCCCTCGTGCTCCCCGGGCCGCTCGGGACGCACCGCACCGTCGACTTCGGCACGCTGGCGCGCCGCGTCGAGGACACCGCCGCAGGGCTCGTCGCCGCGGGCATCGGCCCGGGCACCCGCACCGCGCTGCTCGTGCCCCCGATCGCCGACTTCTTCGTCCTCGCCTACGCCCTGCTGCGGGTGCGGGCGGTGCCGGTGGTCGTCGACCCCGGCATCGGGCTCGCGCGGGTGCGGGACTGCCTCGCCGAGGTCGCGCCGGAGGCGTTCGTCGGGGTCGCGAAGGCCCACCTCGCGCGGCGGGCGCTGGGCTGGTGCCCCGACGCGCGGATCGCGGTCACCGCCGGCCCGGTGCCCGTCCCCGGGACCATCGGCGTGCGCCGGCTCGGCCGCGAGGGCGCCCGTCACGCTCCGGTCGCCGTCGCCCCGCCCCCGACCGGCACCCCGGCGGCGATCCTCTTCACCAGCGGCAGCACGGGCCCGCCCAAGGGCGTCGAGCACTCCCCCGCGGGCCTGCTCGCCCAGGCCGGCCTGGTCCGTGACCTCTACGGCCTCGGCCCCGGCGACGTCAGCCTCGCGACCTTCCCGCCGTTCGCCCTGTTCGGCCCGGCGCTGGGCATGACGACCGTCGTCCCGCGCATGGACCCCACGCGCCCGGCGGCGGTCGTGCCCGCGCGGCTCGTGCGCGCCGCCCGGCGCACCGGCGCGACGGTCATGTTCGGCTCCCCCGCCGTGCTCGACCGCCTCGGCCGCGGCGCCCCGGCCGGCACGCTGCTGCCCGACCTGCGGCAGGTCGTGTCGGCCGGCGCGCCCGTCCCCCGCGCCACCCAGCGCCGCGTGCTGGCCCTCCTCGGCGCCGGCGCCCAGGTCCACACCCCGTACGGCGCCACCGAGGCGCTGCCGGTGACGACGATCGGCAGCGACGAGCTCCTCGCCCTGCCCGACGACGGCATCTGCGTCGGGCGCCCGGTGCCCGGCGTCGACGTGACCCTGATCCCCGTCACCGACGGACCGGTCACCTCGGTGGCGGCGGCCGGCGAGGTGCCCCCGGGCGAGGTCGGCGAGGTCGTCGTCCGCGGCCCGGTGATCCGCGCGGGCTACGCCGAGCGCCCCGACGCGACGGCCGCCGCCACGGTCGACTGGGACGGGGTGCCCGCGCACCGCATGGGCGACCTCGCGTCGCTCGACGACCAGGGGCGGCTCTGGTTCGCCGGCCGGGTTGCGCACGTCGTGCACACCGCCGACGGGCCGCTCTACAGCGTGCCGTGCGAGGAGGTGCTCAACCGGCACCCGGCGGTCCGGCGGTCGGCGCTGGTCGGCATCGGCACCCCGGGGGCCCAGCGGCCGGTGCTCGTCGTCGAGCTCGCGACGCCGGGACGGCTGGACGACGCGTTGCGCGCCGAGCTCCTCGGCCTCGCCGCGGACGACCCGCGGACCGCGACCGTCCACACCCTGCTCGAGCACCCCGGCCTGCCCGTCGACCCGCGCCACAACTCGAAGATCGACCGCCCGGCGCTCGCCGCCTGGGCGACCCGGGAGCTGGCGTGAAGGCGCTGGTCACCGGGGGTGGCGGGTTCCTCGGCGGGGCGGTCGTCGACGCCCTGCTGGCGCGCGGGGACACGGTCACCAGCGTCGCCCGCGGCGACTACCCGGACCTGCGCGCCCGCGGCGTGCGCACCGTGCGCGGCGACCTCGCGGACCCCGCGGTGGCGCGCGAGGCCGTGACCGGCGTCGACGTCGTCCTCCACGTCGCCGCGAAGGCCGGCATCGGCGGGCGCACCGCCGACTTCCGCCGCAGCAACGTCGAGGCCACCCGCGTGCTCCTCGACGCGTGCCGGGAGGCGGGCGTGGGGCGGCTGGTGTTCACGAGCACCCCGAGCGTCGTGCACACCGGCGGTGACCTGCACGGCGGCGACGAGTCGCTGCCCTACGCCACGCACTTCGACTCCGCCTACCCGGAGACGAAGGCCGAGGCCGAGCGCCTCGTGCTCGCCGCGGACGGGCCCGACCTCGCCACCGTCGCCCTGCGTCCCCACCTCGTCTGGGGCCCCGGCGACACGCAGCTCGTGCCCCGCATCCTCGACCGCGCGCGGCGCGGGCAGCTGCGCCTGGTCGGCGACGGCTCGTCGGTGGTCGACACGACCTACGTCGCCGACGCGGCGGCGGCCCACCTCGACGCCGCCGACCGCCTCGCGCCCGGGGCCGCCTGCGCCGGGCGGGCGTACTTCATCACCTCGGGGGACCCGCGCCCGATCCGCGAGCTCATCGACGGGATCCTCGGCGCGGGCGGGCTCCCGCCGGTGACCGCCACCGTGCCCCGGCCCGTCGCGGTGGCCGCCGGCGCGGCCGTCGAGGCGGTGTGGTCGCTGCTCGGGCGCACCGACGACCCGCCGATGACCCGGTTCCTCGCCCGCCAGCTCGCCACCGCGCACTGGTTCGACATCGGCGCCGCCCGCCGGGACCTGGGCTACGCGCCGCGGGTCACGCTCGAGGAGGGGTTCGCGCGGCTGGCACGGTCGCTGTCGGCCGCGACGCGACCCGCGACCTGATCAGGGGCCGATCCAGCCGGACCCGTCGGCGTCCCAGGGGCCGGCGGCACCGATCCCGTCGGCGAGGCCCACGCACCGCTCCCCCGCGAAGACGCCCGCGCGGTAGTGGAGGCCGTCGGGGGTGGGGTCGACGGCCAGGGCGACGTCGTAGGTGCGCGGGTGGGCGACCTCGTCGACGTACTGGACGTCCCACGCGACCGGGGCGAGGTCCTCGGGCGGACCGCCGTCGGGGTCGCCGAGCTGCGCGGACTGCCAGGTGGCGACGGCGTCGGCGTACCAGGAGAGCACCGCCACGTTGTTGACGTGCCGGTTGGTGTCGACGTCGGAGATCCGCGTCGTGATCCGGTGCGCGAGGGGGTAGCGGTCGTGCTCGCGGCGCGCGGCCTCCGGGCGGGGAGCGGCGTCGCCGGGCTCGTCGATGGCGAGGGCCGCGAGGTCGGCGCGCAGCTCGTCGGGCAGCTCGCTCGGGCCCGCGCCCGTGGCCAGCACCGTCACCGAGTCGGACACCGCGACGCACCGCTCGCCGGCGAACACGCCGTGGCCCCAGGAGTACGACGACCCGCCGATGCGCCGCACGCCGGAGCCGATGCGGAGGCCGACGCGGAGGTCGACGTCGAGGGTCGTCGGCGCGAGCCGCCGGATCCGCTGGGCGGCGAGCAGGATGCGGAACGGGCCGAAGCCGCCGTCGGCGACCAGCCGGCGGAACCGGGGCAGGACCGCCGCGACCCGCGCCTCCTCGAACCACCGGGCCAGCGCCACCGTCGTCACCCGGCCGTCGCCGCCGAGGTCGGCGTAGCGCGGCGCCAGGGCGCGCGCGACGGGGTAGGCCGACGGGTCGGTCAGCGGGCCCGCGCCGGGCAGGGTCGGGCCGGCGGGGAGCACCGGGGCGGAGTCGGCCATGCGGGTCATCGTCCCCAACCGGGCCCGGCCCGCACCCGGCGCCGCCGACGGGATCACATGTGACGGGCGACCCCGGGGCACCCACGCCGGGTGACCCCGCCCGTGACCTTCCCGCCCGGCTTCTTCGACCGCGCCGACGACGGCGACGACGCCGCCTTCTACGGCCCGCCCCGGCTCGTGCAGCACATCGACGACGGCGCGATCGCCGCGGTCGGCGCGTTCTACGACGAGATCGGGGTCTCCGGCGACGTCCTGGACCTCATGAGCTCGTGGGTCTCGCACCTGCGCACCCGCCCGCGGCACCTCACGGTGCTCGGGATGAACGCCGCCGAGCTCGACGCCAACCCGATGGCCGACGAGCGGGTGGTCCGCGACCTCAACACCGACCCGACGCTGCCCTTCGCCGACGCGTCCTTCGACACCGTCGTCTGCACGGTCTCGATCGACTACCTGACCACGCCGGTCGCGGTGTGCGCCGAGGTCGGCCGCGTCCTGCGACCCGGCGGCGCCTTCGCCCTGACCTTCTCGAACCGCTGCTTCCCCACCAAGGCGATCCGTGGCTGGCTCGCCGCCGACGACCGTCGGCGCGCCGCGATCGTCGCCACCTACCTGCGCGAGGCCGGCGCGTTCGACGAGCCCGTGGCCGAGCGGCGGGCGTCCACCGACGACCCGGTGATCGCGGTGCACGCACGGCGTCGTGCGGAGGGGCTCACTGCCTGACCAGCTCCTCCAGCACCGCGCGGGTGGCGGCGTCGGCGGGCACGAACGACTCCAGCGACAGCTCGTCGAGCGTGACGTCCCAGGCCGCGCCGAAGTGCGTGATCGTCGAGTAGAGCCGCAGGTCGCCCGCCGGGTGCGCGAGGTGCAGCGGCAGCATGACGTGCGCCGCCCCGGCCGCGGCTCCCGTCGGGGCGGGCGGGGCGTAGCCGGTCAGCTCGTCGCGCAGGGCGACGAGGCGCGGGTCGCCGGTGAGGTCGGTGAGGCGCTCGAGGCGGTGCAGCAGGTGCCCGGCCCACTCGGCGAGGTTGCGGACGTGGGGCGCGAGGCCGTCGGGGTGCAGGCTCAGCCGGTAGACGTTGACCGGCGGTGTGAGCAGGGCCGGGTCGAGGAGGGCGAGCAGCGCGCCGCCGGCCCGGTTGGCCATGACGACGTCGCCGCAGCGGTCGACGACGAGCGCGGGGAACGGCTCGTGGCCCGCCAGCAGGTGCTCCAGCGCGCCGCGGACGGCGTCGAGGGCGGCCGCGTCGAGGCGCGACTCGCTGTAGGTCGGGGCGAACCCGGCGGCGAGCAGCAGGGTGTTGCGCTCGCGCAGCGGGACGTCGAGGTGCTCGCACAGGTCGACGAGCAGCTCGCGGCTCGCCCGGGCCCGGCCAGTCTCGACGAAGCTCAGGTGGCGGGTGGAGACGCCGACGTCGAGGGCGAGGTCCATCTGGCTCCGCCGGCGGCGGGTGCGCCAGCCGCGCAGCAGGTCGCCGGGCGCGGGGCGGGACTCGAGCGTGGTCATACCGGTCACGGCCACCGACGCTAGGGCGCGCCGGGGGCGACGGCCATGACCTACGAGGTCATCGACCCGGTTACCCGCACCGACGCAGGCTTCTCCCCGACAAGCCGCACCGGCCCCGAGGAGGACCCCATGAGCGCCCCGACCACCCCGACCACCGCCGCCCCCACCACCGGCACCCACCGCGGCCTGCGGGCGGTCCTGCGCCTCGACGCCGCCGCGTCCGGGGCCCTCGGGATCGCCGCCGCCGCGGGCGCCGGGGTCCTCGACACCTGGCTGGGCCTGTCGAGTCCGCTGCTGCTCGGGGTGGGCGTGTTCCTCGTCGTCTACGCCGCCGGGCTGGTCGCGCTCGCCGCGCGGCCGGTGGTTCCCCGCCCCCTGACCTGGGTCGTCGTGCTCGGCAACAGCGCCTGGGTGCTGATGAGCGTCGCGCTCGTCGTCGGCGCCTGGGAGCAGCTGACCGTGCTCGGCGCGGTGGTCGTCCTCGCCCAGGCCGCCGCGGTGGCCGTGTTCGCCGACCTGCAGTGGGCGACGGGGCTGCGCCGACCCTGATCCCGGGTCGCGTCCGGCGGTTACTGGCTCGTATCGCTCGCCCGGCGAGGGATACGAGCCAGTAACCACGTGTCAGGCGCGCCGGGAGAGCCGCGGCCGGCGCCAGGGCCGCGGGAAGCCGAAGCGCACCGACACCCCGGGCGAGGCGGCGACGTGGTCGGGCGGCCGCCCCGCGAGGTCGGGGAAGCCGGCCGCGTCGAGCAGGGTGTCGTCGAGCTCGCGCAGCTCGGCGTGGTGCAGCGGCCAGGGCTCGTGGACGTTCGGGACGTACCAGTCGACGCCGAGGTGGCGCTCGTGCAGCCCCCAGCGGGCGGTGAGGAAGTCCTCGAGCGGGCCGGCGGGCATCGGGGAGCCCACCCGGATCCGCACCCGGCTCGCGTGCGGCCGCTCGGTGACGTAGGTCCGCTCGTCGGCGGCGTCGGCGATGTCCATCGACGCCCAGCGGTACGGCAGCCCGAACGCCGCCCGCGCGCCGGCGACCACCGCGAGCCGCGAGGCGTCGAGGCTGCGGAACACGATGCCCCGGACCCCGCGCTCGTCGACGGTGTAGAGCCGCACGTTGGTCTCGGGGAACGTGCCCAGCCACGGGATCGACGGCCCGCGCAGCACCCCGGCGCCGACCATGCGGAACGGCACGAGCCCCACCCAGGTCACGCCGTCGTGGACGTCGGGGTGCACCCCGGGCGGGAGCAGCGGCGCGACCGCCGACGGCGCGACCGCCCAGTGCAGGAAGGCGACGTCGCACCAGCGCTGGGTCATCATCGTCGGGCCCGTGTAGCCAGGGGCGTCGCGGGTGACGGGCTCGATCGGGGCGCTCACGTCCGGGTCATCCCCGCAGCGGACGGCCCCCACGCATCTCCGCCGCGAGACGGAGGCGGACGCGAGCGCCTGCCCGCCGACGCGAGCCCGAAGTCCGCGATCGAGAAGCTCCAGGGCCAGGTGCTCGACCCCCTGATGGCCGGCCTCGTCCACGACGGCGCGCTGCGCCTCGAGGAGCGGGCGTTCCTCGGGATCCCCCGCTCCCCCCGCTACCCCGCCGCCGACCGCACGCGTCGCGACGCGGCGGTCGCCCGGCTGCGGGCCGTCCTCGTCGACGGCGCCGCGCCGACCCAGGACGACGCCGCGCTCGTGGCGCTCGTCCGCGCGGTCAAGGCCGAGGACAAGCTGCTCGACGCGCCGCGCCGCGAGCTGCGGGACCGCAGCAAGGTCATCGCCGAGGGCGAGTGGGCCGGCGAGGCCGTCCGGCGCGCCATCGCCGACGTCCACGCCGCCGTGGCCGCCGCCGCGGGCGCGGGCGCGGTGGCGGCGAGCAGCTGAGGCACACGGGCGGGAACGGACGGGAACAACGCCCGCGGCCCGCCGGGTTGTCCCTGGCACGTCCCGCTCCCGTCCCAGGAGGTCCTCGTGGCCCTGACGATGTTCGGTGGCCCGCTGTCGCGGAAGGTCCCCGAGACCCGCACGTTCACGGTCGAGGGCCCCGCGCACTCGCTGCTGCTCGAGCCGTTCACGCGGCGCGTGCGGGCCGAGGTCGACGGGGTCACCGTCCTCGACACCACCGACGGCGCCCTGCTCTACGAGACCGGGCTGCCCCCGCAGCTCTACGTGCCCGAGGCGGACCTGCGCGCCGACCTCCTCGAGCCCAGCGACACCGTCACCCACTGCCCCTTCAAGGGCGACGCGACCTACCGCTCGCTGCGCGTCGGCGACCGCGTGGTCACCGACGCGGTCTGGGCCTACCCGGACCCCAAGCCCGAGACGTCCTGGCTCGCCGGGCGCGCGGTGCTCGCCGTCGAGGCCGCCGACCGGTGGCTCGACGAGGACGACGAGGTCATCGGGCGCCTGCCCGACCCCTACCACCGCGTGAGCCTCCGGAACACCAGCCGCCACGTCGCCGTCACGACCACCGACGGCGTGTCCGTCGCCGACGCCGCGAGCGGGGCGATCCTGCTCGGCGAGACCGGGCTGGTCGACCGGCTCTACCTGCCGCGCGAGGCCGTCGCGGCGACCCTCGAGCCGTCCGGGAAGCGCACGGCCTGCCCGTACAAGGGCTACGCGACCTACTACTCGGTGCGCCTGCCCGACGGTCGCGTGCTCGCCGACGCCGCCTGGTCGTACGAGACCCCGACCGACGAGTCGCGAGCCATCGAGGGCCTCGTGTCCTTCGACCACGACGAGCTCACGGTGACCGCGAGCGTCAGCCGCTGATCACTCCGGCACGGGCTCGGTCGCGGGTTCCGGGGCGGGTGCGGTGACGGGCCCGGTGGCGGGCTCGGTGGCGGGCTCGGTGGCGGGCTCGGCACCGCGCTCGACCGACGCGTCGCGCAGCACCTGCGCCTGCCCGGCGTAGCGGGCGGTCTCGGTGATGAGGTGGAGCAGGATCCAGCGCAGCTCGATGTGCCCGCGCCGGTCGTCGCGGACGGCGTCGTCCAGCGATTCGGCGCCGGCGAGCGCGTCGCGCCCCTTCTCGCACGCCTCGAGGTAGGCGCCGACCACTTCCTGGGGCGTCTCGACGTCGGCGAGGCGGTAGCCGGGCTCCTCGTCGTCGACGTAGCTCGGGATGTGGCGGCCGCCCCGTCCGCCCCAGCGCTCCACCAGCCAGGTGCGCTCGACCTCGGTGAGGTGCTTGACGATCGCGAGCAGGCTCGGGCCGTCGGCCGGGACCCGCCGCCGCAGGGTGGCCTCGTCCAGCCCGTCGAGGGCCACGACGACCAGCGCGCGGAAGTAGTCGAGCCAACCCTCGAGCGCCTCGCGCTCGTCGGCCACCTCGGGCGGGGACGGGCGGCGCTGCAGGGGCGCTTGGAACAGCACCGGCTCTCCCGGAGTCGTCTCGCTCACACCTGACACACCGTCTGTCGTCGGTCGGACGCGGAACGTTACACCCGCGGGTGGCGCCTATTCCTCCACGAGGCGCTCGAGGGCGGGCAGGGCCGCCTCCAGGGCCGCGCGCTGCTCGGGGTCGAGCCGGTCGAGGCGCTGCGCCAGCGAGGCCGTCCGCTCGGTGCGGATGCGCCGGATGGCGTCGTGGCCCTTGTCCGACAGGTGGACCAGCGCCGACCGCGCGTCCTGCGGGTCGGGTGTGCGCACGAGCAGGCCCGCGTCGTCGAGGGCGGCCAGCACCCGGCTCATCGTCGGCGGGGTGACCGCCTCGCGGCGGGCGAGCTCGGAGAGCCGCAGCGGGGCGTGGTCCTCGAGCGTGGCCAGCACGGACGTCTGCAGCGGGGGCAGCGCGGCGGCCGAGTCGACCCGGATGCGGCGGTTGAGACGGCCGACGGCCAGCCGCAGGCGCGACGGCAGGTCGGGATCGGACGATCCGGACCCACCGGACGACCCCCTGCGCGGCTCGGCCTGGGTCCCGGTGGCGGAAGTGGACATACCGCATGGTCCCACGAGCGGGGCCCGTGCCGGTGGAGGCGCCGGCCTCACCGCCGATCCCGACGACGGATCTCAGAGCTTGCGGAGCCGGATCCGCCGCACGGTGTGGTCGCCGCCCTTGGTGAGCACGAGGTCGGCCCGCGAGCGGGTCGGGGCGATGTTCTGGCGCAGGTTCGGGCCGTTGATCTCGTCCCAGATCGTGCCGGCCCGCGCCCGCGCGGTGTCCTCGTCCATCTCGGCGTAGCGGCGGAAGTAGGACGCCGGGTCGCGGAAGGCCGTCTCGCGCAGCGCCAGGAAGCGCTCGACGTACCAGCGCCGCACGTCGCCGGGGTGGGCGTCGACGTAGACGGAGAAGTCGATGAGGTCCGAGACGGCCAGCGCGCTCGCCCGCTCGCCGGTCTGCGGCGCGGGCTGGAGCACGTTGAGGCCCTCGAGCACGAGGATGTCCGGCCGCGAGACCACCCGCTGCTCGTCGAGGACGTCGTAGACGAGGTGCGAGTAGACCGGCACCGGCACCTCGGGCTTGCCGGCCTTGATGTCCGAGACGAACCGCAGCAGCGCGCGCCGGTCGTAGGACTCCGGGAAGCCCTTGCGCCCCATCAGCCCCCGCCGCTCGAGCTCGGCGTTGGGGTGCAGGAAGCCGTCGGTGGTGACGAGGGCGACGTCGGGGTGGTCCGACCAGCGCGCCAGCAGCAGGCGCAGCAGCCGCGCGGTCGTCGACTTGCCGACCGACACCGAACCGGCGATGCCGATGACGAACGGCGTCGCCTCCTCGTCCTGGCGCAGGAAGGTGCGGTAGGCGTCGAGCAGGCCCGCGTTGGCGCGCACGTGCAGGTCGAGCAGGCGCGACACCGGCAGGTAGACGTCGCGGACCTCGTCGAGGTCGACCGGGTCGCCCAGCGACCGCAGCTCCTCGAGCTCCTCGGCCGTCAGGGGCACCGCGCTCGTGTCGCGCAGCTGGGCCCACGACGCGCGGTCGAAGTCGACGAACGGGCTACCGCTCACGAGCGCGGCCCCGCTCCGCCACGCACGCTGCCGCTCACGAGACCCTCGCCGGCGAGGCTCCGTCGCACATGGCGGGACATTGTTCTCGCGGCCGTGGGGTCCCCCGCCAGCGCGTGCGGCGCAGGTCACCGAACCGATCCGCTACCCGTGCTGCTGGGCCGTCGACACCAGGGCGTACTCCACCACGCACACCTCGGGCGGCAGGCCCAGCACGTGCACCACCGCGGCGGCGACGTGCTCGGGCGTCAGGCCCAGCGCCTGCATCCGCTCGCGGAAGGACACGACGTCGGGACGCCCCGGTTCGTCGGCCGCGAGCAGCTCGGTGGCCACGAAGCCGGGCGCGACCGTGGTGACCCGCACGCCGCGCGGGCCCACCTCGCGGCGCAGGGTCTCGTCGACGGCGTGGGCGGCGAACTTGCTCGCCGCGTACACCCCGCCCGCGGCGGTGGGGATGCGCCGCCCGGACATCGACGAGATCGTCACGAAGCTGCTGCCCGCGTCGAGGTGGGGCAGCGCCGCGTGGGCCGTCGCGAGCAGGCCCCCGACGTTGACCTCGAACACCTCGCGCCAGCGCGCCGGGTCCGTCTCCCCCACCGCGCCGACGTGCATCGTCCCGGCCGCGGCCACCACCGCGTCGAGCCCGCCGAGGTCCCGCGCGAGCCGGTCGACGGCGTCGGTGACCGCCGTCGCGTCCGTGACGTCGGCCGCGGCGGCGTGCCCCCCGACCTCGGCCGCCAGGGCCTCGAGGCGATCCGCGCGCCGGGCCAGCAGCCCGACGGTGGCCCCGGCGTCGGCGGCGGCCCGCGCCACGGCCGCCCCGATGCCCGACGACGCGCCCGTGACCAGCACCCGCCGGCCCTCCAGTGCACCCACGGCGATCACCGTAGAGGGCGCCGTCGGTGCCCGCGGCTACGCTCGACGCCATGGCGAACGTGGCGACGAACGACCGGGTCTCCCGCGAGGAGCTCGACGCGTTCCTGCGCACGCGGCACAAGGCGATCGTCGTCACCCACCGCCGCGACGGGGGCGAGCAGACCTCCCCGGTGACGCTCGGCATCGACGCCGACGGCCGCCTGCTCGTGTCGACCTACCCGGAGCGGGCGAAGGTCGGCAACGTCCGGCGCGACCCCCGGGTGGCCATGTGCGTGCTGTCCGACGACTTCGACGGCCCCTGGGTGCACGTCGAGGGCACCGCCGAGGTGCTCGACCTGCCCGACGCGCTCGAGCCGCTGTGCGAGTACTTCCGCTCGATCTCGGGCGAGCACCCCGACTGGGACGAGTACCGCGAGGCGATGGCGAAGCAGGGCAAGTCGCTGATCCGGCTGACCGTGCAGCGCTGGGGACCGATCGCCACGGGCGGCTTCCCGGCCCGGTTGACCCGGTTGACGTCGGGCTGAGGCGGGGACTCGGTCGACCGTGGACGTCCTCCTGTCGGTGCTGGGCCTGGTCGGGTTCGTCGCCGTCACCTTCACGACGGCGATCTTCGTCGCCGCCGAGTTCTCCCTGACCAGCCTCGAACGCAGCCAGATCGACAACCACGTCGCCGAGGTGGGCGACCGGCGGGCCAAGGTCGTCCAGCGGGCCCACCGCAACCTGTCGTTCGAGCTCTCGGGCGCCCAGCTCGGCATCACCATCACCACGCTGATCACCGGCTACCTCTCCGAGCCCGCGATCGCGACGCTGATCTCCCCGCTGCTCGAGGACGTCGGCCTGCCCCCGGGCGCGGCCGGCGGCACCGCCTCGATCATCGCGCTGATCGTCGCCACGGCCCTGTCGATGACCTTCGGCGAGCTCGTCCCCAAGAACCTCGCGATCGCGCGGCCGATGGGCACCGCGCGGATGGTCGCCGGGCTGCAGGCCGGCTTCTCCCGGATCTTCTCCTTCTTCATCGGCGGGCTGAACGGGTCGGCCAACTGGATCGTGCGCCGGCTCGGGATCGAGCCCGCCGAGGAGCTGCGCTCGGCGCGCTCGCCGCAGGAGCTCGGCTCCCTGGTGGCCACGAGCGCGCAGCAGGGCACGCTCGACGAGGGCACCGCGGAGGTCATGGCGCGCTCGCTGCGGGTCAGCGAGCGCCGCGCCGACGAGCTGATGACCCCGCGGGTGCGCGTCGAGGCGCTCTCGCAGGACGACACGGTGGACGACCTGCTCGCCGCCACCGTGCGCACCGGCTTCTCCCGCTTCCCCGTCGTCGACCGCGACCTCGACGACATCAAGGGCGTCGTCCACGTCAAGCAGGCCTTCTCCGAGCCCCGGGCCCGGCGCGCCACCACCAAGCTGCGCAACCTCATGCGCACCGCCACGACGGTGCCCGACTCCCTCGACGGCGACGAGCTGCTCGACCGCCTGCGCGGCGCCGGGCTGCAGATGGCGCTGGTGGTCGACGAGTACGGCGGCACCGCGGGCATCGTCACGCTCGAGGACCTCGTCGAGGAGATCGTCGGCGACGTCCGCGACGAGCACGACCGCGGCGAGGCGGCCCGCGTGCGCGACGAGGGGCCCGACAGCTGGATCGTCTCCGGGATGCTGCGCCCGGACGAGCTCGAGGACCTCGTCGGCTGGGGATTCCCGGAGAACGAGGTCTACGAGACGCTCGCGGGCTACGTCGTCGCCGAGCTCCAGCGCCTGGCCAACGTCGGGGACGCCGTCACCCACGACGACTGGCAGCTCATCGTGACGCGCGTCGACGGCCGGCGGATCAGCGAGGTCCGGGTCGTCCGCCCGCCCCAGGTCGAGCCGGCCGCGGTCACCGCGAGCGGCGTGGAGGAGGGCTCGTGAGCGACTACGTCGCGCTGCTGCTGATGATCGCGCTGCTCGGGGGCAACGCGTTCTTCGTCGGCGCCGAGTTCTCGCTGATCTCCGCGCGCCGCGACCGCCTCGAGGCCCTGCAGGCCGAGGGCACGGCCGGCGCGGCCACGGTGCTGCGCGCCTCCGAGCACCTGTCGATGATGCTCGCGGCCGCCCAGCTCGGGATCACGATCTGCTCGCTGGCCCTCGGCTCGCTCGGCGAGCCCGCGGTGGCCCACCAGCTCGAGGCCGTCCTCGAGCCCCTCGGCGTGCCGACCGTGGTGACCCGCGCCCTCTCGTTCGCCATCGCGCTGGCGATCGTGACGATCCTGCACATCGTCATCGGCGAGATGGTGCCCAAGAACATCGCCATCGCCGGCCCGGAGCGCACCTCGCTGTGGCTGGTGCCCGCGCTGGTGGCGTTCCTCAAGGTCACCCGGCCGGTCATCGTGGTGCTGAACTGGTGCGCGAACCACGTCCTGCGCCTGTTCGGCGTCACCCCCGTCGACGAGCGGGAGGCGGCGTACACGCCGCAGGAGATCGCCGAGATGCTCTCGGAGTCGCGCCGCGAGGGGCTGCTCGACGCCTCGCAGACCCGCCGGCTCACCCAGGCGCTGAGCTCCGCGGAGCACACCGTCGCCGACGTCATGATCCCGCTCGACCGCGTCACCGTCCTGCCGCCGAACCCCACGGTCGGCGCGGTCGAGGAGGCCGTCGCGCGCACCGGGTTCTCCCGCTTCCCCGTGCAGGCCCCGCTGGGTCCCGACGCCCACCCGCGCCTGGACACCCACCGCCACGAGCTCGGCACGACGCCGATCACCCCGGACGCGCCCGGCGAGGACGACGACCACGAGCCGGTGGTCGCCCTCGACGGGTACCTGCACGTCAAGGACGTGCTCGACCTCGGGGACGTCGACGGCGACGGCCGGTCCGACGACGAGGCCGGCGACCAGCCCGTCCCGGCCGACCGGGTCCGGGCCCTGCCCGAGCTGGCGCTCTCCGCGCCGGTGGACGAGGCGCTGGCGGCCCTGCGCCGCGAGGGCTCGCACCTCGCGCGGGCCGTCGACGAGGAGGGCTCCACGGTGGGCCTGGTCGCCCTGGAGGACCTCGTCGAGGAGTACGTGGGCACGGTGCGCGACAGCACGCACGTGTACCGGTCGTCGGGGGCACGCACGTGACCGGTGACGTGACCGGTGCCGACACCTCGCCGATCCGCTCCGACGTCCTCGTCGTCGGCGGCGGCATCAGCGGCGTCGCCTGCGCGCGGGCGCTCCTCGCGGCCGGCACGCCCGTCCGCGTGCTGGAGCGGTCGAACCGGGTCGGCGGGCGGTTGACGAGCCGGCCGCTGCCCGACGGCGCGTCCGAGCACGTCGTGGACCTCGGCGCCGCCTACTTCACGGTGCGCGACGAGGAGTTCTCGGCCGTCGTCGACGACTGGCACGCCCGCGGGCTCGCCCGCCCCTGGACCGACACGCTCGCGAGCCACGACGCCGACGGCACTTGGTCGTCGAAGCAGGGCCCGCAGCGGTGGTGCGCGCCGGGCGGGCTGCGCTCGCTGGTCGCCGACCTCGCCGAGGGCCTCGACGTCGCCACCGGGCACACGGTCGAGGCCGTCACCCCCGGCCCCGCGGTCGACGGGCTCGCGGCCCGGGCGGTCGTGCTCGCGATGCCCGACCCGCAGGCCGCCCGCCTGCTGCACCCCGCGCTGCGGGCGGCCGAGCTCGTCGCCGACCGGACGTGGGAGCCGGTGATCTCGGTGGCCCTCGGCTACGGGCACCGCAGCTGGGAGCGGTTCGCGGCGGCGTTCGTCAACGGGCACCCCGACGTCGACCTCGTCGCCGACGACGGCGACCGGCGCGGCGACGGCGCCCCGGTGCTCGTCGCGCACACCAGCAGCGCCCGGGCCCGGCGCCACCTCGACGACCCCGACGGCGCGATCGCACCCGTGGTCGCGGCGGTCGCCGAGCTGCTCGGCCTGGACGACGCGCCGGCCTGGACCCACGCCCACCGCTGGTCCTACGCGAGCCCCGCAGAGCCCCGCGAGGACGACTTCGCGCTCACCGACGACCTCGTCGGGCTGTGCGGCGACGGCTGGGGCAGCCCGAAGGTCGAGACGGCCTGGCGCTCGGGCACCCTGCTCGGCCGGGCCGTCGCGGACCGCCTGTCCCGCTGATCCGCCTGGTCGATCGCCCACCGGATCGCCGCTGACCGGGCCTGCCGACGGCACGGCGCCACGACGAGCGGTCCCTCCGTCGCGCCCCGTGACCGCCGACCGCGCGGTGCTCCCCGCCCGCCGTGGGGCAGGCAACCCCGCCGGATCCCCGCGTCCGGTTCGTCTACTGTCGCTCACGGAACGGTTACGAGCAGGTCACGGCTCCCCCGACGGTCGACCTCGCTCTCCCCGATCGGCGAGCACCGACCCCGACGGTGCCGCCGGGCCGTTCCCGTAGTGGAAGGCAGCACGTGACACGGCAACGCTCCCCCAGGGGCCGTGACGCGCACGAAGGACCGCGCCGACGCGAGCCCCGCACCGTCCCGTTCGTCATGCCCGAGGGCGCCGTCCGCGGCGCCTCCCGGCACCGCTCCCCCGGCCGCTCGGCGATCCGGCACGGCGCGGTCGCCGCGGGCCTGACCGGCAGCGCGCTCGCCCTCGTCGGGCCGGCGGTCATCGCCCTGCCCGACCAGGACCCGCAGGGCGCCGCGACCACCCTCGAGCTCTCCTCCCAGGGCGCCGCCCTCGCCGGCACCTCCTCGTCGGCGTCCCCGGCCGGCGCGCGGTCGGCCGTGGCGCCTGTCAGCGGCCCGGGCACGAGCGCGGCGGCGGCGGACCTCATCAAGGCCACCGAGCGCGACCGCGCCGCGGACGCCGCGACCGCCCGCGAGGTGCGGGCCCGCGCGGCCGAGGAGCAGCGCGCCCAGGAGGCCGCCGCCGAGCGGGAGCGCACCGCGTCGGTGACGAACTGCGGGGCCTCGGGCTCCTACGGCGGCGTCGCGGACGCCGTGCAGGAGGTCGGCAACGCGATGGAGTGCGTCTTCCCCGGCCACGACGTCCTCGGCGTCGGCAGCCGCGGCGGGCAGTCCGACCACCCGGACGGGTACGCGCTCGACTTCATGACCACGAGCGGCGACGCGCTCGCCGACTGCGTCATGGACAACGCGAGCGACCTGGGCGTCTCCTACGTCATCTGGAACCAGCGCATCAACACCGGTTCCGGCTGGGAGAGCATGGAGGACCGCGGCGGCGCCACGGCCAACCACGAGGACCACGTGCACATCTCGTTCGAGCGCGGCGGCTCCCCCGACGTCTCGGCGCTGCGCAGCTGCACATAGCGCCCTCACCGCGGGACTTCACAGAGACGTGACACGTTTGGTCCACTACACCGGTGTCGACGGAGACGAGTGGACCGAGCACGGAGAGTGATCTCGGCCGGCGGACGCTGCGCAAGGTCGTCCGCCGGCTGATGCCCCTGCTGGGGCTGCTCTACTTCGTCAACTACCTGGACCGCGTCAACATCGGCTTCGCCGGCCCGAACGGCATGAACGACGAGCTGGGCCTGACGGCGACGGTGTTCGGGCTGGCGTCGGGGATCTTCTTCGTCGGCTACCTGCTGCTCGAGGTGCCGAGCAACCTCGCGCTGCACCGCTTCGGGGCGCGGCGGTGGATCACGCGGATCCTGGTGTCCTGGGGCATCGTCGCCACGGTCATGGCGTTCGCGCCGAACGCCACCGTGCTGATCGTCCTGCGGTTCCTGCTCGGCGTCGCCGAGGCGGGCTTCTTCCCCGGGATCATCCTCTATCTGACCTTCTGGTTCCCGGCCGAGTACCGGGCGCGGGCGGTCGGCTGGTTCATGGTCGCGGTGCCGGTGTCGACGGCGATCGGCTCCACGGTCAGCGCGCTGATCATCTCCGCGGGCGACGGCCTGTTCGGCCTGTCTGGCTGGCGGGTCATGTTCCTGTTCGAGGGGATCCCGGCGATCCTGCTCGGCTTCCTCACGCTGTGGGCGCTCACCGACAGGCCTGAGGACGCCCGCTGGCTCGCCGACGACGAGCGCCGCTGGCTGCGCGACCGCCTCGACGCCGAGTCCGCCCAGGTCCGGGCCGCCGACCACTGGCCCCTGCGCCGCGCGCTGACCGCCCCCCGGATCCTCGTGCTCGCCTTCGTCTACTTCGGCATCACCTACGGGCTCTACGCGCTGGGGTTCTTCCTGCCCACGATCGTCGCCGGCTTCGAGCAGCAGTTCGGCACGAAGCTCGACACGATCGAGAAGGGCCTGGTCACCTCGCTGCCCTACGCCGTGGCCGCCATCGGGATGGTGCTGTGGAGCCGCGCGGCCGACCGGGCCGCGACGCGCACCGACGGCGGCTTCCTCGCCGGCGAGAGCGGGCGGCGCTGGTGGCTCGCGATGCCGATGCTCGTCGGCGGGATCGCGATCCCCATCGCGCTCTACCTGCAGGACCCGTTCTCGGCGATCGCCGCGGTGACGGTCTGCGCCGTCGGGATCTGCTCGGCGCTGCCGACCTTCTGGCCGCTGCCCTCGCAGTTCCTCACCGGCGCGGCCGCGGCGGGCGGGATCGCGCTGATCAACTCGCTGGGGAACGTCTCGGGCTTCGTCGCGCCGTACGTCACCGGCGGGCTCGCCGACCTCACCGGCAGCCAGCGCGCCGGTCTGTGGGTGGTCGGCGTCGTGACGGTGCTGGCGGCCGTCGTCGCCCTGGTCGTCGGACGCCGGACGAGTCGCGGGGCGGCCACCGTGGACGCGAGTTAGGCTGCCGATCCTCCGCTCGAGGGTGAGGGGACCCCACGTTCGCACGCTCGAGAGGGACCGTCGTGCCCACACCCGACCGCGCCGCCTGGCTGCGGCGCAAACCGGTCGCCGCGATGGCCGCCGAGTCCGGGGCCGACGCCTCGGACGGGCACGAGGGCGGCGAGCTCAAGCGCTCGATCGGCCTCGGTCAGCTCGCCGCCATCGGCATCGGCGCGACCGTCGGCACCGGCATCTTCTTCGTGCTCTCCGCCGCCACGCCGGAGGCCGGGCCCGCGGTGGTGCTGTCGTTCGTCATCGCCGCGATCACGGCCGGGCTCACCGCGCTCTGCTACGCCGAGCTGGCGTCGGCCGTGCCGGTGTCCGGGTCGTCGTACTCCTACGCCTACGCGACGCTCGGCGAGGCGGCGGCCATGGCGGTCGCGGCCTGCCTGATCCTCGAGTACCTCGTGTCGTCGGCCGCGGTCGCGGTGGGCTGGTCGGAGTACGTCAACGCGCTGTTCCGGGCGACGATCGGCGTGCGGGTCCCCGACGCGCTGTCCGGCGCGCCGGGCGCGGGCGGCGTGTTCAACCTGCCCGCCGTGGTCCTCGTCATCCTCTGCACGCTGCTGCTGGTGCGCGGGGTCAGCGAGTCGGCCGTGGTGAACACGATCATGGTGGTGATCAAGCTCGGCGTGCTGCTGCTCTTCGTCGCCATCGCGTTCACCGCGTTCGACGTGGACAACTTCGCGGAGTTCGCCCCGCTCGGTCTCGGCGGCATCGGCGCGGCCGCGGGCACGGTGTTCTTCTCGTTCATCGGGCTCGACGCGGTGTCGACGGCCGGCGAGGAGGTCCGTGACCCGCGGCGCAACCTCCCGCGCGCATTGATGCTCGCGCTCGTCGTCGTCACCGTGGTCTACCTGCTCGTGGCGGTCTCGGCGCTCGGGGCGCAGCCGTGGGGCGAGTTCGAGGGCCAGGAGGCCGGCCTCGCGGCGATCATGGGCGAGGTGACCGGGGCGGCCTGGCCGGGGATCGTCATCGCGGCGGGCGCCGTCATCTCGATCTTCAGCGTCACCCTGGTGACGATGTACGCGCAGACGCGGATCCTGTTCTCGATGAGCCGCGACGGCATGCTCCCGCCGCTGCTCTCGCGGGTGAACCCCCGCACCCTGACCCCGGTGCCGACGACGGTGCTCGTCGGCGTCGGCGTCGCCCTGCTCGCGGGGCTCGTGCCGCTCGACGTGCTCGCCGACCTGGTCAGCGTCGGCACGCTCGTGGCGTTCTGCGTGGTGTCGATCGGCGTCATCGTGCTGCGGCGCACCGCGCCCGACCTGCCCCGCGGGTTCCGCGTGCCGGGCTACCCGGTGACGCCGATCCTCTCGATCGCCGCCTGCGTCTACCTCATCGTCGGGCTGCAGTGGATCACGCTGGTCGTGTTCGTGCTGTGGCTCGGGGTCGCGCTGGCGTTCTGGGCGTTCTACGGGGCGCGGCACTCGCGGCTGGCGACGGCCGAGCGGACCGCTGGGGAGCCCTCGTGACCGTCCTCGTCGGCCACCTGCCCGGCACCGACCCCGACGGCCGGGCGCTCGTGCTCGGGGGACGCCTGGCCCGCGCGCTCGGCGGCCCACTCGTCCTGTGCACCGTCACCGGCCCCGGCGAGGACGCGGCACCCGCCGTGCCCGAGGCACCCGCGATCGAGGGCGTCGAGGTCGAGGTCACCTCGATCGCCGACCGCTCCGTGCCCGGTGGGCTCGCCCGCGCCGCGCACGCCCACCAGGCCGCGGTCGTCGTGCTCGGCGACGCACCACCGGGCCCCGGCTCGATCGGTGCCCGGCTCGCCCGCGCCGCGGACGTCCCGGTCGCGCTCGGCCGCGACGGGGCGCTGCACGAGGGCCCGATCACGCGCGTGACCTGCGCGTGGGGCGGCGGACGCCACGCCGAGCGGGTGCTCGCCACCGCCGTCGACCTCGCCCGCCGCACCGGCGCCACCGTGCGCGTGGCGTCGTTCGGGCCCCAGCGCGGGCGCACCGTGCCGCCGGAGGCGGGGCTGCACGCCGAGCAGATCGTCGTCGAGCAGTGGCGCGAGCAGATGGAGGGTGCGCAGCGCGCGGCGCTCGCCCAGCTCGGGGTGACCGACGCCGAGACCCTCGCCGCCGCCGACGCCACCGTCGAGGAGGCGGTGACGGGCATCGGCTGGGACCCGGGCGAGCTGCTCGTCGTCGGCGCCAACGCCGTCGGCACCGCCACCCGCGTCCTGCTCGGCGACCCCGGCGCCGCGGTGCTGCGCGCCGCGCCCGTGCCGGTCGTCCTCACGCCGGGGACGACGACCCTGTCCTGAGCGTCAGGTGTCCCCCGCCGCGCGCCGCTCCCGCGGGGTGATGCCGTAGGCGTCCTTGAACCGCCGCGTGAAGTGGGCGGCGTCGCGGAAGCCCCACTCGTGGGCGACGGTCGCGATGGCCTTGTGCCGCGCGCCGGGCCGGCCGAGCTCGTCGTGGGCGGCCTCGAGGCGCCGGGCGATGATGGTCTGCTCGAGGCTGCTTCCGGCGTCGGCGAAGAGCTCGAAGAGCCGGCGCCGCGAGAGCGCGTGCACGGCGGCGATCTCGTCGGCGTCGAGGTCGGGGTCGCGCAGCCGCTGGCGGACGTACTCGTGGACCTGCGCGAGCAGGGTCTCCCGGGTCGCGCCCGGGTCGCGCGGGCCCGTGGACGCGAGCAGGGCGCGGACGAGGTCGATGGTCGCCGACCCGATCGCGGCGGCCTGCTCGGAGGCGGCGAGGCGGTCGGCGGCGGCGAAGAGGTCCACGATGTGCCGGGTGACGAGCCCCGCGAGCGGGCTGGCGTCCAGCCGCGCCCCGGCCTCGCGGACCACCTCGGGGGGCAGGCCGAGCGCGTCCAGCGGCACCTGCAGCGCCCGCGACGCCCCCGACGTGGCCCAGGAGAAGGCGAAGGGCGCCGAGAGGTCGACCATCATGAGGCGGCCCGGCGCGACGGTCTGCCGGTGCCCGAACTGCTCGTGGCGCGCGGTGCTCCGCTCCTGGACCGCGAGCGCCACGATCGGCGTCTCCTCCCGCCGCGCCCGGCGCACGTCGCGGGACATCGCCATCCCCGAGGACTCGCTGCGGAAGAGGGCGAGGCGGCCGAGCTGCCAGAGGTCCATGCGCGCGTGCAGGTCGGCGTGGGGCGCGAGCGTGACGGTGGCGGCGCTCGTCTCGGCCATCAGCGTCGTGACGATCTCGGCCCGCGCGGTCGGCGGCACGTCGCAGGAGTCCAACACGAGCATGGTGACTGAGCGTAGAGAGCTGGGGCCACCAGACCAAGCCTCCGACGCACCGAGAGGCAAGAAGTCCGCACGCTGGGACAACTCCGGCACCGGTGCTCTACCTACGGTGATCAGACCGTCGTCCGATCGAGGAGCACCGGGATGACCGACGCCCACCAGACCCCCGACACCATCGTCCTCGTCCACGGCTTCTGGGTGACCCCGCGGTCGTGGGAGCAGTGGGTCGCCCGCTACGAGGCCCAGGGCTTCCGGGTGATCGCGCCCGCGTACCCCGGCTTCGAGGTCGAGGTCGAGTCCCTCAACGCCGACCCCTCCCCCGTCGAGGCGCTCACGGTCCCCGCGATCGTCGAGCACCTCGAGGAGATCCTGCGCGGCCTGTCGTCCCCGCCGATCATCATCGGGCACTCCGCCGGCGGCGCCTTCACCCAGATCCTGCTCGACCACGGCTTCGGCGCCGCCGGCGTCGCCCTGAACTCGGCGCCGACCGAGGGCGTGCCGGTGATCCCGCTGTCGCAGGTCAGGGCCACGTTCCCGGTGCTGAAGAACCCGGCCAACCGGCACCGGGCGATCCGCTACGACTTCGCGCACTGGAACTACGCGTTCACCAACACCTTCCCCGAGGAGCAGGCCCGCGCGCTCTACGAGCGCTACGCCGTGCCGGTGTCGGGCCGCATCCTCGTCGAGAGCGCGCTGGCCAACCTCACGCCGGGCCACCAGGGCACCTGGGTCGACTACCACAACGACCGCCGCGCGCCGCTGCTGTTCGTCGCCGGGAGCTGCGACAACATCATGCCGCCGAAGGTGCAGTGGTCGAACGCGGCGCACTACAAGTCGGAGAAGACGATCACCGAGGTCGTCGAGTACGGCAGCAAGCCCCACCTCCTGCCCGCCGCGCCGGGCTGGGAGGAGATCGCCGACTACGTCCTGGCCTGGGCGCTGCGCCACGCCACGACCCCGCCACCGATCGTCCCCGCCCCGGACGCGCCGACCGAGGCGATCACGGTCTGAGCGGCACCGCGCCGCCACCGCCCGCGGGTTGTCAACCGTGGTTGACACGGTCTGTTCGTCAACGTAGGTTGACAGACATGGCTGATGCGACGGCGGTGGCGGCGGCGGCCACCTCGCGGGACCCGGCGACGGGCCTCGCGGCGGTGGCGTCGCTGCGGACGCTGCTGGAGTCCCTCGAGGAGCTGCAGGTGCGCAACGCGCGCGACCAGGGGTGGTCGTGGCAGCAGATCGCCGACGGGCTGTCGGTCAGCCGGCAGGCGGTGCACAAGAAGTACCGCCGCCACCTCGACTGAGCACAGGAGGCGACGTGTTCGAACGGTTCACCGACCCGGCGCGCCGGGTCGTCGTGCTCGCGCAGGAGTCCGCGCGCGAGCGCGGGGACGACACGATCCGCAGCGAGCACCTGCTGCTCGGCGTCTGCCGGGCGACCGACAGCCGCGGGGCCGCCCTGCTCGCGGCCCACGGGGTGACGCTGCGCGAGGTCGAGGACGACCTCCGCCGCTCCACGGTGTCCGACCGCGACGCCCTGGCCAGCGTGGGGATCGACCTCGATGAGGTCCGCGAGCGCGTCGAGGACGCCTTCGGCCCCGGCGCGCTGGAGAGCACCCGGGCCGCGGGGCGCCGGCGGCGCCGCTGGGGGCACCGCCCCGTCGACCGGGGCGCGAAGAAGGTGCTGGAGCTGGCGCTGCGGGAGGCCGTGCACCACGGCGACCGGACGATCGGCACCGAGCACGTGCTGCTCGGGATGCTGCACACGGCCACCGGGCGCGCGGAGCCCCTGCTCGCCGCCCGCGGCGTCACGCTGGCCGGGATGCGGGCCGCTCTCGACCACGACGCGCCCGGGGCGGCCAGCGGCTGACCGCGAAGCGTCAGAAGGACGGGCTGTTCGCGTAGAAGATCAGGAGTCCGAGGATCAGCAGGCCGCCGAGGACGAAGGCGAGGTCGCTCTTGCCGCGGTAGACCGTGCGGTTGGCGAAGATCAGGCTGGCGTCGCGGCGGGCACGGAAGTACTCCGCCCAGCGCCGCCCCACGACGAACCCCAGCGTGACGCCGACGACGATGCCTGCAGCGATGAGCGTGCCCACGGATGACCCCCTGGTCTCGTGCGCCCCAGTGTCACCTCTGGCCACACGATCGGGTGAGACGACACGCCGCACACCCGTTTGCGCCGGGCGAGACGTCGGGCGAGGGAGTCCTCTGCTGCGTGCGACGCAGCGAGGGCGTCCCTCGCTGCGATCGGGCCGCTCGCGGGTTGGGGAGCGAAGGTCACACCGGCTGCCTGGCAGGCAGCCACGGTGACCTTCGCTCCCCGATCAACCCCGCACCGAGCGCACGGGCCCTACTCGGCGAGCTCCTCCAGCGGCGGGCAGGAGCAGACGAGGTGCCGGTCGCCGTGGGCGGCGTCGATCCGGCGCACCGGCGGCCAGATCTTCGTCGGGCGCCCGCCGGCCGGGAAGGCGGCCTCCTCGCGGGTGTAGGCGTGGTCCCACGACCCGCCGAGCACCGAGCGCGCGGTGAACGGGGCGTGGACCAGCGGGTTGTCGTCCGCCGGCCACCCCCCCGACTCGACGCGGGCCACCTCGCCGCGGATCGCGATCATGGCGTCGCAGAACCGGTCGATCTCGGCGAGGTCCTCGGACTCGGTCGGCTCCACCATGAGCGTGCCAGCCACGGGGAACGACATCGTCGGGGCGTGGAAGCCGTAGTCGGCGAGGCGCTTGGCGACGTCGTCGACCGAGATGCCCGAGGCCTTCGTCAGCGGGCGCAGGTCGAGGATGCATTCGTGGGCGACGAAGCCGTCCGGCCCGGTGTAGAGCACCGGGAAGTGCTCGTGCAGGCGCTTCGCGACGTAGTTCGCCGCGGCGACGGCCGTCAGCGTCGCGCGGCGCAGGCCGTCGACCCCCATGAGCCGGACGTAGGCCCAGGAGATCGGCAGGATCGACGCCGAGCCCCACGGCGCGCCCGCGACCGGGCCGACCCCGGTCGCCGGCCCCGCGGTGGGCTGGGCCGGGTGGTTCGGCAGGAACGGCGCGAGGTGTTCGGCCACACCGACCGGACCGACGCCGGGACCGCCGCCGCCGTGCGGGATGCAGAAGGTCTTGTGCAGGTTCAGGTGGCTGACGTCGGCGCCGAAGCGGCCGGGCCGCGCGAGCCCGACCAGGGCGTTGAGGTTGGCGCCGTCGACGTAGACCTGCCCGCCCGCGTCGTGCACGGCCGCGCAGACCTTGCGCACGTGCGGCTCGTACACGCCGTGCGTCGACGGGTAGGTGATCATGATCGCGGCCAGCGCGTCGCCGACCTCCGCGATCACCTCGTCCAGGTGGTCGCGGTCGACGTCGCCGCGGTCGGTCGTCTTCACGACCTTCACGCGCATCCCCGCCGAGATCGCCGACGCCGCGTTGGTGCCGTGCGCCGAGGCCGGGATGACGCAGACGTCGCGGTGGGAGTCGCCGCGGCTGCGGTGGTAGGCGCGGATCGCGAGCAGTCCGGCGAGCTCCCCCTGTGAGCCGGCGTTGGGCTGCAGCGAGACCGCGTGGTAGCCGGTGAGGTGGACCAGCCAGTCCTCGAGGTCCCGGATCACCTGGAGCATCCCCGGCGCGTCCGAGGCCGGCGCGAACGGGTGCAGTTCGGCGAAGCCCGGGTAGGTGATCGGCTCCATCTCGGCGGTCGCGTTGAGCTTCATCGTGCAGGAGCCCAACGGGATCATGCTGCGGTCGAGCGCGACGTCCTTGTCGGCGAGCTCGCGCAGGTAGCGCAGCAGGGCGGTCTCGCTGCGGTGCCGGTGGAAGACCGGGTGGGTGAGGTACGACGACGTGCGCGCGAGCGGGGTCGGGATCGCGTCGCCGGTCGCGGCGTCGAGGTCCTCGGCGTCCATCTCCCCCGCGCCCAGCGCCCGCCACAGCGCGCGCAGGTGCTCGCGGGTGGTGCGCTCGGAGCAGGAGACGCCGACGTGGTCGGCGTCGACCTCGCGCACGAGGATCCCCTCGGCGCGGCAGGCCGCCACCGCGCCGGCGGCGCCCGTGCCCATCCCGTCGCTTCGCTCGCCCCGTGCCGGGACCCGCACCAGCACGGTGTCGAAGAACTCGCGGTGCACGACCTCGACGCCGCCCTTGACCAGGCCCGCCGCCAGCACGGCGGCCATGCGGTGGGTGCGGCGCGCGATGGTGCGGATGCCCGTGGGGCCGTGGTGCACGGCGTACATCGCAGCGATCACCGCGAGCAGCACCTGGGCGGTGCAGATGTTGCTCGTGGCCTTGTCGCGGCGGATGTGCTGCTCGCGCGTCTGCAGCGCCAGGCGGTGGGCAGGGTCGCCGTCGGCGTCGACCGACGTGCCGACCAGGCGCCCCGGCAGCTGGCGCGCGAGGCCCTGGCGCACGGCGAGGAACCCGGCGTGCGGACCGCCGAAGCCCAGCGGGACGCCGAAGCGCTGGGTCGACCCGACCGCGACGTCGGCGCCGATCTCCCCGGGCGGGGTGACCATCGCGGCCGCGAGCAGGTCGCAGGCCACGACGACCGCGGCGCCGCGCTGGTGGGCGGCCTCGACGACGCCGCGGTGGTCGCGCAGCGCGCCCGAGGCGCCGGGGGCGGCGAGCAGGAGGCCGAAGAAGTCGTCGGCCGGCAGCGCCACCGCTTCCCCCGTCGCTCCGCTCGCCCCACCCGTCACGTCGACGACCTGGATCTCGATGCCGAGCGCCTCGGCGCGGGTGTGCAGCACGGCGATCGTCTGCGGCAGCGTGTCGGCGTCGACGAGGAACCGCGACGACTTCGTCTTGTCCGCGCGGCGCAGGAGCAGCATCGCCTCGGCCGCGGCGGTCGACTCGTCGAGCATCGAGGCGCCGGCGACGTCGAGGCCGGTGAGGTCGCAGACCATCGTCTGGAAGTTCAGCAGCGCCTCGAGCCGGCCCTGGGAGATCTCGGGCTGGTAGGGCGTGTACGCGGTGTACCACGCCGGGTCCTCGAGGACGTTGCGGCGGATCACCGGCGGGGTGATCGTGCCGTGGTAGCCGAGTCCGAGCATCGGCTCGAGGACGGTGTTCCGCGCCGCGAGCCATCGGAGCTCGTCGAGCACCTGGGCCTCCGTCGCGGGCGGGGGCGGCGCGGCACCGGTGGCGTCGTCGGACCAGTCGGCGGGGTCGGTGCGGATCGACGTGGGCATCGCCCGGTCGGCGAGCTCCTCCAGCGAGCCGACGCCGACCGTCTCGAGCATGCGGGCCAGGCCGCGCGCGTCGGGGCCGATGTGGCGGTCGGCGAAGGGGACGCCGTGCTCGAGGGCAGCGAGCGGGGCGGAATCCCAGGACGAGGAGGGTGCGGGACCGTGCGGTGCGTTCATGACGCCTCCGGTGCAGGGCGGGCTGGGGCCTCGCGCGACTCGGACGTCCCCGTCCGTCGCGCGGCCTCCCCCTCTGCCGCTGCCCGCTCCCGTGCGGGCGCCTGAGAGCTTCGCCGGTGGGGTGGGCTCACCCTCGGCTTGCACCGTCGGCGGGATCGCGCTCCGGGCAGGACCCGGACCGGTCACCACTTTCCAGAGGTCGTCTCCTCTGCGCGGTCGGGGTGCCTGAGAGGTTCCGGGGAGGAGTTGCTCCTTCGGCGCCTGCGCCCAGAGGCTTCTGACTGCAGGTCTCTCCCGCGCGGTGTCCAAGAACGACGCGATGAGGGTACCTCAGATGGCGTCGCCGACCCAGGACCTGCGTGGGCCGCATCACCGGTTCCGGGCGCTGCCGAGGTCGTCAGCGCTGCCGGCGCGACGACACCCACGGCATCCTCGGGAGATCATCGTGGAGAGCACGCCGCGCGACCTTCGGGCCCGCCGGGACCCCAGGGGCACGTTGCGCACGATCAGCGGGCCGTGAGGTCTGCCGAACGTGCCCCTCGCCGACCGGCTCTCCAGGACGATCTCCCCGGAGTGTCGTCAGCGCTGGTGTCACCCGGCGGTGCGTGTCCCCCGGGCCCGGCGGGAGGCGAGCTCGTCCTCCGGCGCGTGGTCGACGGCGGCGGCGTCGGCGCGCTCGGCCGGGAAGCGCGAGATGCTCCCGGAGATCTCGCGCATGGCGCCGCCGACGGCGATGCCGAAGACGCCCTGGCCGCCCTGGAGCAGGTCGACGACCTCCTCGGGCGAGGTGCACTCGTAGACCGTGACCCCGTCGGAGAAGAGGGTGATGCGCGCGAGGTCGCGCACCCCGTGGCGACGCAGCTGCTCGACGGCGACGCGGATGTTGTTCAGCGAGACGCCGGTGTCGAGGAGGTTCTTGACCACCTTGAGCACCGCGAGGTCCTTGAACGAGTACAGGCGCTGCGAGCCGGAGCCGGTCGCGGTGCGGATGCTCGGCACCACGAGCTTCGTGCGCGCCCAGTAGTCGAGCTGGCGGTAGGTGATGCCGACGATCTGGCAGGCGGCGGGACCGCGGTAGCCGAGGACGTCACCGGTGTCCGCATCCGTGTCGCCGAACAGCTCGTCGGCGAACAACAGGCCCTGCTCACCCTCCGGGCCGAGGGGCTCGAGCTCGGGGCCGGCGGGACCGCCGTCCTGACCACCGCTCACCGACTGCCTCCCTCGTACCGTGGTGTCGCCGACGGTACGAGCGGCGGAGACGGGGGTCAACGCGACGCGCGGCGACTCTCGACCTCGAGTTCAGGGTGAGAGTAGCGGGGCGTCGGACACGCTATGTGTCCGCCCCTCGGAAGTCCTCCGGGGACACCGAGTCGAGGAACTCGCGGAACTTCTCGACCTCGTCCTCCTGCTCGTCGGGGATGACGAGCCCGGCCTCGGAGAGCACACCCTCCTCGGCGTGGATCGGCACGCCCACGCGCAGGGCCAGCGCCACGGAGTCGCTGGGACGGGCCGACACGCGTACGTCGCCGTCGAAGACGAGCTCGGCGTAGAAGGTGCCCTCCTGCAGATCGATGATCCGCACCTGCTCCAGGCGCCGGTCCAGCGCGCCCAGCACGTCCTTGAGCAGGTCGTGCGTCAGCGGACGGGCCGGCTTGACGCCCTGCTGCTCGAGGGCGATGGCGGTGGCCTCCACCGATCCGATCCAGATCGGGAGGTAACGGTCACCCTCGGCCTCCCGCAGGAGGAGGATCGGCTGGTTCGCGGGGAGCTCGACCCGCACACCCACGACACGCATCTCGCTCATGCGACTCGCCCTCCTCCTGGTCGGGCCCGCAGGCTCCGTCTCCCAGCCCTCGGTCGACGAACCGTGACGCTACACGCTCCGCGACCGCCGCGCGCGCGTCCGAGGGACGCTCCGGGCGCGCGTCGCCGAGCGGGTGCGGGGCCCGTGTGCCGGGGTCGTGGCGGGCTCGTGACGGCCGTGTGACGCCCTGGTCGGCGGCGTCCCGTGGCCCCGCCGTCAGCGCCGCAGACCGTGGCGCAGGCCCGCGCCGACGAGCAGGGCGTGCAGGCGCCCGGACAGGGCGGCGAGCTCGGCGGACAGCTCCTCGGCGCGCCGGGCCGCCTCCGGGCCGCGACTGCGCGCGACCGGCGTGACGAGCTGCGCGAGCAGACCGACCTCGCGGTCGGCGCCGGCGCGCACGGAGCGCAGCAGGCGGGGCTCGACGCCGAGGCGGGCGAGCGAGGCCGCGGTGCGCGCGACGAGCACGTCCTCGGGCTCGTAGCGCCCGTCGGCGTCGGGGCGCAGGATGCCGTGGCTCTCCAGGCCGTCGAGCAGCGCGGCGTCCACGCCGTCCTCGGCGAGCAGCACGTCACGACCCACGGTGTCCCCGCGCGCGACCCCGGCGACCGGGCCGTCGGGGTCCTCGTCGGGCTCGACGCGGTCGGCCACCGAGGCGAGGCTGCGCAGCCGCGCCGTGGCCCCGGCGCTGGGGCCACCGCCGTTCGCGGAGGGACCCGAGGGGCCACCGGGACCCCCGGGCCCGCCCGGTCCCCCGCCGTCGATCGCCGGGCCGCCGGCGAGCGCTGTCCCGGTGCTGCCGGTGGTCCCGGCGCCGCCGCCGACCGGCAGGTCACCGGGCAGCGACGGGCCGCCGGGCACGGGGTTCCGGTCGAACTCCTCGAGCCGGGACCGGATGACCTTGAGCGGCAGGTAGTGGTCGCGCTGCGCGGACAGGACGAACCGCAGCCGGACGACGTCGTCGTGCGAGAACTGGCGGTAGCCCGCCGGCGTGCGCGCCGGGCGGATCAGCCCCTCGGACTCGAGAAAGCGGATCTTGGAGATCGTGATCTCCGGGAACTCGGCGCGCAGCGCGTCCAGGACCGAGCCGATCGAGAGGGGGGCTCCCCCCGGCTCCGGCAGCCCGGCGGCGGTCACTCCAGCCCCGCCCCCGCCCCGGCCGACCCGCCGTCGCGGGGGCCGGTGAGGAAGACGAGACGGAACTTGCCGATCTGCACCTCGTCGCCGTTGGCGAGCACCGCGGTGTCGACCGGCTCGCGGTTGACGTACGTGCCGTTGAGGCTGCCGACGTCGACCACCACGAACTCCGCGCCGTCGCGGCGGAACTCCGCGTGCCGGCGGGAGACGGTGACGTCGTCGAGGAAGATGTCCGAGTCGGGGTGGCGACCGGCGCTCGTGGTGTCGCGGTCGAGCAGGAAGCGCGATCCCGCGTTCGGGCCACGCTTCACCACCAGCAGCGCCGAGCCCGCCGGCAGCGAGTCGACCCCGGAGACCGGGGCGCCGCGCGACTCGGTCTCGGGCTCGGCCAGGAAGTCGGCCCGGAAGACCGACGTCGTCTCGCCCTGACGCTCGGGGGGGACCGGGGGACCGCCTGTGCTCACCGTGCTCCTCCGTCGTGTCGTGCTCGTCCAGGTCGTCCCGCCCGTCCCCGGAGGCCGCCGCGCGGCGCGGTGGAGGCGCCGGTGCGGGGCTCGGTGACGGATCGTCGCGAGGTGGCCGACACGGTACCGGTCCCCGTCACGGGGTCGAGGCCCTCCCCACCCTCGGTGAGCGGACGTCGGCGTGCCGTGGCGGAGCGTGCAGGGCCGTGTCCCGTCGAGGCCTCGGTCGAGCCCGACAGCCACCCCGACCGTGCCTCAGGACCCCTCGACGAGATCCTGGTACGCGGCCGCGTCGAGCAGCTCGTCGAGCGCGCGGGGGTCGGGCACCCGCAGCTCCATCATCCAGCCCGAGCCGTAGGGGTCGGAGTTGATGAGCTCGGGGGTGTCGGCCAGCGTGTCGTTGACCGCCGTCACCTCGCCGTCGAGCGGCGCGTAGATCTCCGAGACCGACTTCGTCGACTCGACCTCGGCCACCGACTCGCCCGACGACACCGACGTCCCCACCGACGGCAGCTGGACGAAGACCACGTCGCCCAGCTGGTCCTGCGCGTAGTCGGTGATGCCGACCCGGACGACCGAGGAGTCGCCCTCGGTCGCCGTGATCCACTCGTGCTCGGCGGTGTAGCGCAGGCCCTCGGGGACCACGGGCGGCTCCTCACGTCATCGGGGCACGCAGCGGTTACCGCGGCGTACGGGCGGCGGCAGGCTAGCGGGCGGGCGGGGCGACGGGCGAGCGCACGAGCTGGATCAGGTAGAGCGTTCCCGACCACAGGTGCAGCGCGATCCCCCAGGCGGTGAAGGCGTAGGCGAACGGACGGGCGAGGTCGGCACCGGGCCAGTCCATCTGCGCGAGCAGGAGCAACGGGAACGCGTAGAGCAGGTTCAGCGTCGCGGCCTTGCCCAGGTAGAGCACGGGGAACGCGAGGTAGCCCTTGCGGCGCAGCACCGGCAGGGCGAGCGAGACGACGAGGTCGCGCCCGATGATCAGCGCGAGCACCCACCACGGCACGATCCCGCGGACGAGGAACGCCACGAGCGTCGCCACGGTGTAGAGCCGGTCGGCGAGCGGGTCGAGCAGCTCGCCCAGTCGGCTGTACTGGTCGAGGGCGCGCGCGATGCGCCCGTCGAGCCAGTCGGTGACGCCGCTCGCCACGAGCACGACCAGCGCCCAGCCGTCGGCCTGCGGACCCAGCAGGAGCCACAGGAACAGCGGCACCCCGAGCAGGCGCACGAAGCTCAGCGCGTTCGGGACGGTGAGCCAGCGCTCGTGGGCGAGCTCCCGGAGGGTCACGCGCGCAGTATCCCTGCGCGGCTGCCCCTCAGCGCGCCGTCCAGCCCATGTCCATGATCACCGGCGAGCCGGTGAACGACGAGCCCGCGCGGGTCTGCAGGAAGGCGACGACGTCGGCGACCTCGGAGGGCTCGATGAGCCGCTTGCTGGCGTGCGGGGTGAGGATGACCTCCTCGAGCACCCGGTCCTCGCTGATGCCGTGGGCGCGCGCCTGGTCGGCGATCTGCTTCTCGACCAGCGGGGTGCGCACGTAGCCCGGGCAGACGGCCGTGGCGGTGATCCCGTCGGCGGCGCCCTCGAGCGCGAGCGTCTTCACCAGGCCCAGGACGCCGTGCTTGGCGGACACGTAGCCGGCCTTGAACGGGGACGCCGCCAGCGCGTGCGCGGACGCGATCGCGACGAACCGCCCGCCCTCGGGCGCGGCGCGCAGCGACTCCCAGGCGTACTTGGCGAGCAGGAACGGGCTGGTCAGGAGGATCCCGAGCAGCGCGTCCCAGCGGTCCTCGTCGAAGTCGGCCACCGGGGAGACGTGCTGGAAGCCGGCGTTGGCGACGACGAGGTCGAGGCGCCCGAAGTGCTCGAGCGCGGTGTCGACGGCCGCCCGGTTGCCCTCGCGGGTCGTGAGGTCGGCGCCCAGCGAGGGCCCCGGCAGCGTCTCGTCGCTCTTGAGGTCGACGCCGAGGACCGACCACCCGTCGCCGTGCAGCCGGTCGACGATCGCGCGCCCGATCCCGCTGCCCGAACCGGTCACCACGGCTGCTCGCTGCTCGTTCTCCATGCCCCGACCGTAGGCTCTCGGGCCGTGATCGTCCCCGACCCACGGGTCGCTGCCTCTCCCGACGGACCCTCCGACGCCCGTCCCGACGCCCCGGCCCTGGGCCTCCCGGCCCAACCCGCTCGCCCGGTGCCCGACGTCCGGCGGATCGCGGTCCTGCGCGCCAACGGCATCGGCGACTACGTCGTCGCCGAGCCCGCCCTGTCCTCGCTGCGCGACGCCTACCCCGACGCCGAGATCACGCTGCTCGGCGCCAGGCACCACGAGGCGCTGCTCGCCGGGCGGCCGTCGCCGGTGGACCGGGTCGTCACCGTGCCGCTGGTGCCCGGGGTGCGGGTGGGCCCGGACCCGGACGCGAGCGAGGAGGAGGTCGAGGCGTGGTGCGCGGAGCGGCGCGCCGAGGGCTACGACCTCGCCGTCCAGCTCCACGGCGGCGGCCGGAACTCCAACAAGCTGCTGCTGCGCCTCGGGGCCAAGGTCACCGTCGGTGCCGCCACCCCCGACGCGCCCCGCCCCGACCGCTGGGTGCCCTACTGGCCCTACCAGCACGACACCGTCCGCTGGCTCGAGGTCGCGGCCGCCGCGGGCGCGACGACGAGCCGCATCGAGCCCCACCTGGCGGTGACCGAGGCCGACCTCGCGGCCTCCCGCGCCGTCGTGCCGCCCGGGGACGCCCCGCTGCTCGTCGTGCACCCGGGTGCCACCGACGCCCGGCGCTGCTACCCCGAGGAGCGCCTCGGGGCCGTCGCCCAGGACCTCGCCGACCTCGCCGACCACGGCGCCCGCGTCGTCGTCGCCGGCGGACCGAGCGAGGCCGACCGGGTCGCGCGGGTGGTGTCGGGGATGCGCGACGAGCCCGAGACCGCCGTCGGGACCCTCGACCTGCCCGGGCTGGTGGGGCTGCTGTCCCGCGCGACGATGGTGCTGGGCAACGACTCGGGCCCGCGGCACCTCGCCGGCGCGGTGGGCACGCCGACGGTCGCGGTGTTCACCTACGCGAACCTCGCCGACGTCGCCCCGCTGACCCGCACCTGGCACCGCGTGCTCGTGTCGTGGCACGGCGGCTGCCAGGTGTGCGGACGCCGCGTGCTCGACGGCTGGTGCGGGCACGAGGCCAGCGCCACCCACGACGTGCCCGTCGAGGAGGTCCGCGAGGCCGCGCTCGACCTGTGGGGCCAGGCCGTCACCTGACCCGCCTCACCTGACCCGCCTCACCTGACCCGCAGCGTCGTCCCCTCCTCGGCCGCGACGATCTCGCCGATCACCGGGTGCCCGGGGATCTCGCCGGCGAGCAGCAGCCCGCCCGAGGTCTGGGCGTCGGCGAGCAGCAGCGCCGTGGTCTCGTCGACGTCGATCCGCGCGTGCGGGCGGACCCAGTCGAGGTTGCGCCGCGAGCCGCCCGGCACGTTGCCCGCTGCGGCCGCCTCGCGGGCGCCGTCGAGGAACGGGACGGCGGCGCTGTCGATCACCGCGGTGACGCCGGAGGCGCGCGCCATCTTGTGCGCGTGGCCGAGCAGGCCGAAGCCGGTGACGTCCGTGCCGGCGCGGATGCCCGCGGCGAGCGCGGCGCGCGAGGCCTCGGCGTTGAGGGTCGTCATGACGGCGATCGCCTCGGCGAAGGACTCGCCGGTGGCCTTGTGCCGGTTGTTGAGCACCCCGAGCCCGAGCGGCTTGGTCAGCGTCAGTGGGGTGCCCGGGCGGGCGGCGTCGTTGCGGATGAGCGCGTCCGGGTCGGCCGTGCCGGTCACCGCCATGCCGTACTTGGGCTCGGGGTCGTCGACCGAGTGGCCGCCGGCGACGTGGCACCCGGCCTCGTCGGCGACCGCCAGCCCGCCGCGCAGCACCTCGGCCGCGAGGTCGTAGGGCAGGACGTCGCGCGGCCAGCACAGGAGGTTCAGCGCGATCACCGGGCGCCCGCCCATGGCGTAGACGTCGGAGAGCGCGTTGGCGGCGGCGATGCGGCCCCAGTCGTAGGGGTCGTCGACGACCGGGGTGAAGAAGTCGGTGGTCGCGATGATCGCGAGCCCGTCGCGGATGCGCACGGCCGCGGCGTCGTCGCCGTCCTCCAGCCCGACGACGAGCTCGCCCTCGCGCGCGGTCGACGGGGACGGCACCAGCCCGCGCACCACGTCCTCGAGCTCGCCGGGCGGGATCTTGCAGGCGCAGCCGCCGCCGTGGGCGTAGCCGGTCAGTCGCGGGGTCGTGGCGGTCACGACCCCGTTCTACAGCCTGTGCAGGCCGTCCAGCACCCGCTGCATGATGTCGCGCGACGGCGCCCCCGACGTGGCGACGGCCCGCGGGTGCACGAGCAGCAACCCCGCGCCCGCCATGTCGTCGATGATCACGCGAGCCACGCCCAGCGGCACCGCGAGCAGCGCGGCCACCTCGGCCACCGACCGCGGGTCCTCGACGACGTCGCCCAGCGCGACGTGCTCGGGGTCCTCCAGCGGCGGGCGCGGCGAGGGGATCGACACGAGGGTCTCGACGGCGAGGTCGGCCCTCGCCCGGGTGCGCCCGCGGGTGCGGACGTACGGGCGCACGCGGGTGCGGGTGCTCTCGGGCGGCGGCGTGGCGGTGATGAACAGGGGGATGGTCGGCGCGTCGTCGGGCTCGGGCTGGCGACGGGCCGGCGGGGGCGCCTGCTCGGGGACGACGGCGTCCTCGGCCGCGGCGCGCGCGGCCTCCCGGCGGGCCCGGCGGGAGTGGGAGGCGAACCGGGCCCCGGTGAGCGGGAGGCTGCCGGTCTCGCCGGGCAGGACCGGGCCGCCGGACTCCTCGGACGCGTCCCCGATGGCGCCGGCGGCACGGTCCGGGGCCTCGGCGTCCTGGGCGTCCTCGGGCTCGAGGGCCTCGTCGGCGAGGGCGCGCGGGAAGCGGGCGCCGGTGCGCCCGACCCGGGCGCGGCGGCGGCGTCGCGCGCCGGCCGGGCCGTCGGACCCGTTCCCTTCGCTCACGCTCCGCTCCCCCTCGGTGACCACGAACGGCTCAGTCCGACCGTTCTCCCCCGTCCGCCGGACGACACCGACGGTCACCGGACGAACAGGAGCCGGAGTCACGATAGAGCAGGCCTCGGTCCCGTCACACGGTTCGCCGTGACCGGTCGTCGAGAGCGTGACCATCGTGACGTCGCGTGACCTCGTCGTCACTCGGTGACAGTGACATCACGCCCGTGGGACGAGTCGGTAGCGACCGGATCGGACGCGGTGTCCTCCGGCGACGGCCCGCTGTGCAGGGACTAAGCTCGTGCCCAGCCCCATCTCGGACCTCTCTCCGTGGGGCTGTTTCCACATCGGGGCTCGGGGTCGTCGTCGTTCCACCCGGTTCGCCGGGACGGCGATCCCGGGTCCCGTTGCCGGTTCCGGCACGGCCTCCGACGTGCTAAGCACCGAGGCCGCGCACCCGGATGCGCTCGTCACCGAGGGCCACGACGTCGCCCGGTCCCAGCTGGCGTCCCCGGCGCGACTCGCCGCGACCGTTCACCGTGACCTCGCCGGCCTCGAGGACCTCCCGGGCCGCCGCACCGTGCTCCACCAGCCCGGCGAGCTTGAGCAGCTGGCCGAGCCGGATCGTCTCGTCCCGGATCTCGACGTCCCGGATCGGGCTCCTGGCGTCGGGCGCGCGCTGCTCCACCGGGCGAGTGTGCCCCGCGCCTCCCCCACGGAACCCGGCGCGGCGCGGGAGCCGGTGGTGTGATGGCGGCGATGGTCGCCCTGCTCGTCGCCGCCGGGTTCGCCGCCGGGCTGACGGGCTCGATGGCCGGGCTGGCGTCCCTCTTCTCCTACCCCGCCCTGCTGGCGGTGGGCCTCTCCCCCGTCGCGGCGAACCAGACGAACACCATCGCGCTGGCCGTCAGCAGCGTCGGGTCGATGCTCGGCTCGCGCCCGGAGCTACGTGGCCAGGCGCCTCGGGTGCTGCGGCTGCTCCCGCTCACGATCCTGGGCGGGGCGATCGGCGCGGGCCTCGTGCTCGTCACGCCGTCCGACGCCTTCGCGCTCATCGTGCCGTTCCTCGTCGCCGGCGCCTCGCTGGTGCTCCTGCTGCGCTCCCGACCCGACGCCGCGCCGGTGACCTCGCGCGCCGGTCGCGCAGCCACCGTCGTCGGCGTCGTCGCGGTCGGCGTCTACAGCGGCTACTTCGGCGCGGCCGCCGGCGTGGTGATGATGGCCCTGCTCGTGCGGGCCCTCGCCGACAGCCTCGTGCGCGTCAACGCCGTGAAGAACGTGCTGCTCGGGGCGTCGAACGCCGTCGCGGCCATCGGCTTCGCGGTGCTGGGCGAGGTGTCGTGGTCGGCGGCCCTGCCCCTCACCGCGGGCCTGCTCGTCGGCAACTACTGCGGCCCGGCCATCGCCCGCCGCCTGCCACCGACCGTGCTGCGCGTGGGGATCGCGCTCGCGGGACTCGTCCTCGCCGCCGTGCTGCTCCACCGCGCCCTGACGACCTGAGCGGGGCCGCGGGTCGAGGACGCCGCCGCCTGGAGCCACGGGTCGGGTCGGTGGGCGGGAGGACCGGTCGCGAGGAGCTATACACAAGATCGCGTCGAGATCGACGCCGTCGCGACGCGCCTAAGGCGCGCGCCCTGGCCCGGGTAGATCGGGGCCGCTCAGGCCGCCCAGACCGCTCGGGCCCCCGCCCAGGCCGCTTCGACCCCCGCGCCGGCCACTCGACGGTCGCAGGTCCGGCCGCCTCGCGCCGCGCACGACCGCCGGTGAGTGGACGACACTCCCTCGCGCTACGCCTTTTGCTGACTCCGAGCACGTGCCCCGGCAGCGGCACAGCGGCGACCTATGTCCAAGATCGCGTCGAGTCCGCCCTGCGGTGGCGTCGACATCGACTCCGTCGCGACGCGTCGGGTTGGCCGCTCGGGCCGCTCCGTCGTTCAGCGGATCGGGGTCCGACCGCTCGGAGAGTTCCGGGTGCAGCCTTCTCACTCCCTCCCACGGCCGTTGCTGGGTCGACGACACCCCCTCGCGCCGGCCCACCTCACCCCGAGCACCGTGCCCGGCAGCGACATCGCGGCGAGCTATGCCCAAGATCGCGTCGAGTCCGCCTCGCGTGGCGTCGATCTCCGATGCGCCCGACTCGGCACACCGGCCCCTGCGACTGATCGACCCGCGCGCCGCCTCCTCGTGCGCGACCTCCTCGTGCGCGGGCTGCCGTTGGCGACGTCCTCGTGCGCGACCTCCTCACGCACGTCTCCTCGCCCCCGACACGCCCTACCGGTCGGTCTCTGCAGGTTGTTCCACGCGCACCGTGTCGCCGCAGACCGCGGGCGCCCGCGTTCGGTCTGGGCCACCGGCCGGCAGCTCGTCGGGCGCGGATCGGGCACACCGTTCTCGACGCGATCTTGGGCGTAGCTCATGCCGCGCCCACATCGGTCGGCGCCCCGCGACTGCCGCCGTGGCACCGTCACCGGCAGCTGGCTGCTCGCTCGTGTCCAGCTCGAGACCGTCGTTCTCGACGCGATCTTGCGCATAGCTCACGCCCCACCCCACGTCGGTCGGCGGCCTTGGCGCCGTCGCGAAGGTCAACCGCGCGCCCGTCCCCGCTCGGGACCGTCGCTCTCGACGCGATCTTGCGCATAGCTCGATGAGGAGTGGTGGCCGACCGGCGGGCAGGCCCGACGGAACCGGCGCCGAGCCGGCGGCGTCGAACCCCGTTTGAGCACCGAGCCCCTCCCCGTCGATCCACCCACGGCCCACGGACCCGACGACCTCCTCCGGCGCGCGGCCGCCCTCCTCAGGGCCCGGCCGAACGGCGTGCTCGCCGGGCCCACCGCGGCCGCGCTGTGGATCGGTGAGCTCAGCGGGTTGGTGGCCGACGACGACCGGGAGGGGGGGTCGGTGCTGGTCCCGGGCCTCGCGAGCCGTCCCCTCGAGGTCGTCGTCGCGGGCCGGGGTGGGCGCGCGTCGCCGGGGGTGCGGGTGCGGGCCGACCGGCTGGCGCCCGACGAGGTCCGCGAGGTCGTCCACGAGGGCGTCGGGCGGCTGCGGCTCACCAACCCGCTGCGGACGTCGTTCGACCTCGCCCGCACGCTGCCGCTGGACGAGGCGGTCACGGTCGTCGACGCCATCGGGGCGCGGCACGGCCTGGAGTCCGGGGAGCTCCGCAGCACCGCGCACCGCCACCCCGGGGTGCGGGGGCGGCGGGCGGTGTTCCCGGTCGCCGACCTCGTGGACCAGGGCAGTACGTCGCCGGCGCGAACGCGGGTCCGGCTCGCGATCCGGCGGGCCGGGATCGACGTGCCGCTGGCCGGGCGGGCGATCATCGACGAGGACGGGGTGATCGCCGGGGTGCTCGACCTGGTGTGGCCGGACGACGGGTGCGGCATGCAGGTCGGGCGGACGAGGCCCGACGCCGCCGCGCGGGCGGGGCGGCTCCCGGAGCTCGGCTGGCACATCCGCCTCGTCCCGGACGACCTCTCGGCCTACTGGCTCTCCTGGGAGGCCCGGGGCCTGCTCGCCCAGCGCCGGGGGCGGACGCTGCCCCGGCTGATCACAAGGTCTGCCCGCCGTCGACGGTGACCGTCTGCCCCGTGATCGCGCGGCTCTCGACGAGACCGAGCACCGCGGCGGCCACGTCCTCGGGCGTCGTCTCGCGGTCGAGCAGCGCCGACGCGGCGAGCTCCCGCCCGCGCTCCTCGTTGCCGGCCCACCAGCGGGTCAGGACGAGGCCCGGCGCCACCTCGTTGACCCGCACCGGAGCCAGGGCCCGGGCGAGCGAGCGGGTCAGACCGTGCAGCGCGGACTTGCTCACCGCGTAGGGCAGGGACGACCCGTTGCCGGTCAGCCCGGCGATCGAGCCGATGTTGACCACGACGCCGTCGTCGGCGGCGCGCAGGTCGTCGGCCGCGGCCCGGGCGCAGTACCAGGGCGCCATGAGGTTGACCGCGAGCAGTTGCTGCCAGACGTCGTCGGTGGCGCCCTCGAGGTCGTCGAGGGGCAGCGGGATCGTGGCGCCGGCGTTGTTGACGAGCACCGCGACCGGCCCCAGACGCTCGCGCACATCGGCGACCATCGCGCGCACCGCGGCGTCGTCGGTGACGTCCGCCCGCACCGCCAGCGCGCGGCCGCCCTCGGCCTCGATCTCGGCGACCGCGGACTCGGCGTCGTCCGACGAGCGCCGGTAGGAGATCGCGACCGCGCGCCCGGAGCGGTGCAGCGCGAGGCTGCACGCGCGCCCGATGCCGGTGCCGCCGCCGGTCACCAGGGCGGTGCCCACCGACGGGCTCACGAGCCGCTCAGCTGGCGCTTGACCTCGCCCGACACCCGCCGCCCGTCGGCGCGCCCGGCGACCTGCGGCTGGACGACCTTCATCACCTGGCCCATCTGCTTCGGCCCCTCGGCGCCCGTCTCGCCGATCGCCGCGGCGACGAGCGAGGTCAGCTCCTCGTCGGAGAGCTGGGCGGGCAGGTAATCGGTGAGCACGGCCTGCTCGGCCCGCTCCCGCTCGGCGAGCTCGGTCCGGCCCGCGCCGTCGAAGGCCTCGGCGGACTCGCGGCGCTTCTTCTGCTCGCGGCCGAGGACCGTCACGACCTCGTCGTCGGTGAGCTCGCGGTGGCTCTCGCCCGCGACCTCCTCGGTGTTGATCGCGGACAGCGCCATCCGCAGCGTCGCCACCCGCACCTCGTCGCGGGCCTTCATCGCGGTGGTGAGGTCGCTGCGCAGTTTCTCCTTCAGCTGGGCCACGGTCCCACCGTAGTCACGTGACGCGACGGAGAAGCGGGGTCGGCATGACGCGCAGCACGCGGCCGAGGACCGCCCAGGGCCAGGTCGGCACGTAGGCGTGGGCCGGCGCCTTCTCGATGGCGTCGACCATGGCCCGCGAGCCGGTCACCGCGTCGACCGACATCGGCCGGCGCACGCCGCCGTTGAGGTCGGTGCGGATGTAGCCCGGGGCGAGGGTGGTGACGCGGATCGGGGTGCTCGCGACGTCGACGCGGATGCCCTCGGCGAGGTGGGAGAGCGCCGCCTTCGTCGCGGCGTAGGTCGTCTGGGCGCCCTTCAGCCCCCGGTCGGCGGCCACCGACGACACGACCACCAGGTGCCCCGAACCCTGCGCCCGGAAGATCTCCATCGCGGCCTCGCACTGCGCCAGGGCGGCGACGAAGTTGGTGCGCGCCGTCGCGAGGTTCGCGTCGAACCGCCCGGTGCCGATCGGCGCGCCCTTGCCCAGCCCGGCGTTGACGACCACGCGGTCCAGGCCACCGAGCTCGTCGCGCAGCGCGCGGACCGTCGTGAAGACGGCGTCGTGGTCGTCGACGTCGAGGGCCGCGACGGCGACCCGGACACCGGTCGGCGCGAGCTCCTCGCGCAGCGCCTCCAGACGGTCGAGGCGGCGGGCGACGAGCGCGAGGTCGTGGCCCCGGGCGGCGAGCTCGCGGGCCATCCCCGCGCCCAGGCCGGAGCTCGCTCCCGTGATCAAGGTCGGCATGGACCGAGTGCCTACCAGGGTCAGCGGTGGGCCAGCACGTTCACCACGACGCCCTGCGGGGTCCGGACGAAGAACCGGCGCACGCCCCAGGGCTCGTCCGTGAGCGGGTGGACGATCTCGTAGCCGGCCGCGACCGCCCGCTCGTAGAGGGAGTCCACGTCGTCGACCTCCACCGACACCCGGCTGTCCTCGGGCGCGGTGGCGTCGCGCGAGATCAGCTGGACCTGCCAGTTGTCCGCGGCGCGGTGGTTGACGACCCAGCCCATGTCCATCGGCGTCTCCATCCCGAGCAGGCCGGTCCAGAACGGCGCCTCGGCGGCGGGGTCGGCGACGGTGAGGTTGGGGACGATGCGGCGCACGGTCATGGGGCCAGCCTGCCGCCGGGGAGGTCCGCCGTCTTGGACGGATCGGAGCCCGCGCCACGGGATCGGCGACTGTGGTGTTCTCCCCGACGTGGCCGACGACGAGCAGCTGCGCGCCGCGCTGGTCGAGGACCTCGACGCGGGGTTCGAGGCGGTGGTGCGCACCCACGGCGACGTCGTGCACGCGGTCGCCCGGCGCACGGCCGAGCGGGCCGCCGACGCGGAGGACCTCGCCGCCGAGGCGTTCCTGCGGGCCTACCGGGCGCTGCGGGGCTACGACCACGACCGCATCGCGCGGCTCGACCTGCGGCCCTGGCTCCTGACGATCCTGCTCAACACCGCCCGCAACGACCGCCGTGACGCCGCCCGCCGACCCCGCACCGACGGCGCCGCCGACCCGCCCGACCGCGCCAGCCCCGCCCCCGGCCCGGCCGAGCGGGCGGAGACCACCGATCTCGGCGACCGGCTCGCCGCCCTGCTTGCGACGCTGCCGGTCGCCCAGCGCACCGCGGTGGTGCTGCGCCACGTCGTCGACCTGCCCGTCGCCGAGGTGGCCGCGGTGCTCGCGTGCAGCGAGGGCACCGCCCGCTCGCACGCGGCCCGCGGGCTCGCCGCCCTGCGCACACGCCTGACCAGTACGGAGGACACGTCATGACCGACCCGGTGCTCGCGGCGCTCCGCGACCTCGCCGAGCCCGCCCCCACCAGCCTCGCCGAGCGCGTCGTGGACGGCTGGCTGCGCGTCCCCGGCCCGCTCGGCGAGGTGTACGCCGTCGTCGGCGACCGCGGTGTGCGGCTGCTGCGCCCGGCGGCGTTCGCCGGCGAGCTCGACGCGTTCCTCGAGGACTACCGAACCCGCCACGGCCGACCGGTCCGCCCGGCGCCGCGCGCACCCCGCGGCCTGTTGCCGGCGCTGCGGGGACGCGGCGAGGGCCCGGCCCTCGACCTCGGGGACCTCACGCCCTTCGCCCGCGAGGTCCTCGCCGTCACCGCCCGCATCCCGGTCGGGCAGACGCGGCCCTACGGCTGGGTCGCTCGCGAGGCCGGGCGCCCGAAGGCGGTGCGGGCCGTCGGCACGGTGCTGGCGCGCAACCCGGTGCCGCTGCTCGTGCCCTGCCACCGGGTGGTGCGCGGGGACGGCGACCTCGGGCAGTACCTCTCGGGGCGGGCGGACAAGGTGGCGCTGCTCGAGCGCGAGGGCGTGGAGGTCGCGCACCTCGAGGCGCTCGCGGCCGCGGGCACGCGGCTGGTCGGCAGTGACACCACCGGCGTCGTCTGCTTCCCGACGTGCCACCACGCCCGCCGGATCACCGCCGCCCATCGGCACGGCTTCCCGAGCCTCGAGCGCGCCCGTGACGCGGGTTACCGCCCCTGCCGGGACTGCCGGCCTTGACCGCTCAGCGCGCCGTGAACCCCGCGTCCACGGGGAGCGCGACGCCGGTGACGTAACGGGCGCCGTCGGAGACCAGCCAGTCGACGGCGGCCGTCACGTCGGCGGGGTCGAGGAGCCCGACCGGCAGCAGGTTGCCGACGTCGGGCACCTCGCCGTCGGCGGGCGCGTCGAAGAGCGCCGCGACCGCGTCGTTGAGCACCATCGTCGTCGCGACGCCCGACGGGTGCACGGCGTTGACGCGGATGGCGTGCGGGGCGAGCCAGTGCGCCCACGCCCGGACGAGCCCGGTGAGCGCGGACTTGCTCGCGACGTAGCCGTCGCTGCCGCCCGATCCGTCGCCGCCGCGCCCGGTGAGGCCCACCGACGACCCGGTGACCACGACGGCCCCGCCCCGCCCCTGCTCGATCATGGTCGGGACGGCCGCCTGCACGGTGTTCCAGACGCCGACGGTGTTGACCTCGAGCTGGTCGCGGAACGCCTGCGCGGCCGGCACGTCCGGCGACGCCATCCCGATCCCGGCGTTGGCGAGCACGATGTCGACCCCGCCCAGCTCAGCGATCCCCGCCGCCACCGCCGCGTCGAGGGCCTCGCCGTCCCGGACGTCGGCGACGTGTGCGCTGACCCGCGCGCCGCGCTCGCGGACGCCGGCTACGGTCGCGTCCAGGTCGTCGGTGGTCGCCAGCGGGTAGGCGACGCTCGCGATGGGCGCGCAGACGTCGATCGCGACGACGTCGGCCCCCTGCTCGGCGAGGCGCCACGCGTGGCTGCGGCCCTGTCCGCGGCCCGCGCCGGTGACCACGGCGACCCGCCCGGTGTGCTCGGCCATGGCCCGACCGTAGCACCGACTGGTTGCAAAAAAGAACCACCCGGTGCGCGAGGCGCACCGGGTGGTCCGGGACCCATCGACGGGTCAGACGGGCGTCTTCTCCCCCGCCGCGACCGGCACGGTGACCGTGTTGCCCGCCGGCGGGAGCGGGCAGGTCGCCGAGGTCGTGAACGCGCACGGCAGGTTGAGCGTGCGGTTGAGGTCGATCGACACCGACCCGTCGGCCGCCGGCGGCGCGGTGCGCAGGATGCGCCCGCCGCCGTAGGTGCTCTCCCCCGACGTGCCGTCGCGGAAGTGCAGCTTCAGCTCGCCCGCCTCGCCGGCGAGGGCCGTGAGCTGCTGCTCCTCGCCGCCGAGGGTGAACCGCACCGTCCCCACGGCCGTCGGGTGGAACCCGAGGCCGTCGACGACCGTCTCGACGTCGATCCGCCGCGGCGCGTCCCAGGCCTCGAAGCGCCCGGTGACGATCCACGCGGGGTCGACCGGGAACGCCGGCACCCCGGCGAACCGCTGCCGGGTCGGCGCCTGCGGGTCGCGGACGCGCAGCGCCAGGTGCTCCTCGCGGCGGATCACCTCGACCCGCCGCTCGCCCACCGCGACGAGCACGCCCGGCTTGCCGTCGACGGGCTCGAGGCGGCTGGTGCCGTCGACGGGCGTGCCGTCCACGGACACGCCCTCGCCGGCCGCCGCGGTGATCTCCACGCCGCCGTCGACGGCCCGCCACGTCCCCGGGAGCTCCGGGTACGCGCGGGGCTCACCGTCGAGCCAGTACAGCGCGGTGAGGCTGAGCCACCCGTGCGGGGCGCGCAAGGTGTCCTCGCGCTCCGCGTGCCAGGCGGCCCAGCCGGTCGCGAGGTCCTCCTCGACAGCCGTCACGCCGTGCTCGTCCCGCTGCTCGTCCCGCTGCTCGCCTCGCGCTTGGGCAGGACCCATCCCGGGCGCACGAAGTGGCAGGTGTAGCCCCAGGGCATCTTCTGCAGGTAGTCCTGGTGCTCCGGCTCGGCCTCCCAGAACTCGCTGGCCGGCTCCACCTCGGTCACGACCTTGCCCGGCCACAGGCCCGACGCGTCGACGTCGGCGATGGTGTCGCGCGCGACGCGCTCCTGCTCCGGAGTCGTGTAGTAGATCGCCGACCGGTAGCTGCGACCGATGTCGTTGCCCTGACGGTTCTTCGTCGACGGGTCGTGGATCTGGAAGAAGAACTCGAGGATCTCGCGGTAGGAGATCAGCTCGTCGTCGAACACGACCTCGACGGCCTCGGCATGGTCGCCGTGGCGCCGGTAGGTGGCGTTCGGGGTCGCCGGGTCGCCGGAGTAGCCGACCCGGGTCGAGAGGACGCCCGGCCGCTGGCGCAGCAGCTCCTGGGCACCCCAGAAACACCCGCCGGCCAGGATCGCGGTCTGTGTGGCCACCGATGTACCTCCTCGATCTCGCCTGCACCCGGCACAACGCCGCGGGCCGGACGGCTGTTCCGGCGGAGGCCGTACGGGTGCAGACGGTTGTGTGCCACCGGCAGTGCCATGCTGCGCACCGTGAGCGAGCAGCGCATCGAGGTCACCCGGTGGATCGACGCCGAGCCGGCGACGGTCTTCGACGTGCTGCGCGACCCGCACGGCCACGTGGCCATCGACAGCTCCGGGATGCTCATGTCCGCCACCGGCGAGCCGGTGCAGGGCGTCGGTGACCGCTTCACCGTGCACATGGACCGCGAGGCCCTCGGCGACCGCCCGCTCGGGCGCTACGACGTCGACGTCGTCATCACGCTCTACGAGCCCGACGTCGAGATCGCCTGGACGGTCGAGGGCCAGGTGCGCCCCTACATCGGCCACCTCTACGGCTACCGCCTCGAGCCGGCCGACGACGGCACCCGCGTGACCTCCTACTACGACTGGTCCGCCATCCACCCGGAGTGGGCCGCGCGCGACGTCTTCCCGGTGGTCCACCCGCACTCGCTCAGGGCGACGCTGGGGATCCTGGCCCGGGCGGTCCAGAAGGACTGAGACGTCCGGCGGCGCCCAATGGCGCCTCGGCCCCGACGTCCCAGGTCCCGGTGCGCACGAGGAGCTGCACGGCCTCGACGCGCACGGCCAGCGGCAGGCGGGGCGCGAGCGCGTCCTCGGCGCGCCGCAGGGCTTCGGTCGAGGCCGCCCGGCGCAGGCCGACCGTCAGGTGCGGGACGAGCTCGCGGTCCTCGCGCTCCAGCTCGGGGAACGCCGCGTGGACCCGCTCGGCGATCTCGCGGAAGGGGTCGACGGCGTCGGGCGCCAGCCACAGCACCCGCGAGCCGAACCACCGCAGCTCGCCGAACATGCACGCGAAGGCCGGGACCGGGGCCACCGCCGCGCGCAGCGTCGCCACCGTCGTCGCCGTGACCTCGGCCGGGAGGACGAACGGGTGGACGAGGGTGAGGTGTGCGCCCAGGCCCCGCCGCGCGGTCGGGTCGAGCTCGCCGCGGAACGGCCCGACCAGCGGCTCGGCCTCCGGCACCAGGGCCGCGATCATCGTCCGGCGCGCGGTCGGGTCGAGAAGCGGGGCGGGCACGCGAGGAGCATGCCCACCGGGCCGCCGCCGAGCACTACCGTCGGCCGCGTGCGCTGGTCGATCGCGATCCCCCAGTTCGGCGCGGACGCCGTCGACGCGGCCGGGCTGAAGGCCCACCTCACCCGCGCCGAGGAGCTGGGTCTCGAGGGTGCCTGGACGATGGAGCTGACGGTCGGCGAGGCCCCGGTGCTCGCGCCGCTGGAGGTCCTGGCGTACGCGGCCGCGTGCACCGAGCGGCTCCGGCTCGGGGTCGGCGTGCTGATCAGCACCCTGCACGACCCGCTCCAGCTCGCCGCGGCGCTGACCACGGTGGACCGGCTGAGCCACGGCCGGCTCGACGTCGGGATCGCGCCCGGCGGCGGCGCCCGGGACTTCGCGGCGTTCGGGGTGGACCGCGAGACCTTCGTCGCGCGCTTCACCGAGGGGCTCGCGCTGATGCAGGCGGCCTGGTCCGACGCGCCGCGCATCTCCTTCGCGGGCCGCTTCCGACAGCTCGAGGACCTCGCGATCGCCACGAAGCCGGTGCAGCGTCCGCACCCGCCGCTCTGGTTCGGCGGCAGCGCGACCCCGGCCCTCGCGCGCGCCGTCCGCCTCGGCGACGCGTTCCTCGGCGCGGGCTCGGTGACCAAGGCGGCCTTCGCCGAGCAGGTCGTCGTGCTCCGCCGCGAGCTCGAGCGCCGGGACCGGGATCCCGCGACGTTCCCGCTGGCGAAGCGCGTCTACGTCCGCGTCGACGACGACACCGACCGGGCCCGCGACGGCATGCTCGCCGCGCTGCGGCGGCTCTACGGCCGCAAGCCGGGGATCGAGGACGTGCCGGTCACCGGGACCGGACAGGACGTGGCGCGCGGGCTCGCCGGGGTCCGCGACGCGGGCGCCGGGATGGTCCTGCTCGATCCGCTGGGTGACGACGTCGCCGCCGACCGTGAGCAGCTGGAGCGCCTCGCGGCCGAGGTCCTCCCGCTCGTCGCGTAGCCCGGTTCGGCGCCGTTGCTCGGGGCGGTCCGCGTGGCACGATCCTGCGGGTGACCAGCCGCGCCTCCCGCGAGCAGCACCTGCGCGACCTCGCGCTGCTGCGCCGGGTGCGGGACCGGATCGACCGCGAGTACGCCCAGCCGCTCGACGTCGAGGCGCTCGCGCGCGGGGTGCACCTGTCGGCCGGGCACCTCAGCCGGGCGTTCCGCCGCGCGTACGGCGAGTCGCCCTACAGCTACCTCATGACCCGGCGCATCGAGCGGGCGATGGCGCTGCTGCGGCGCGGCGACCGGAGCGTCACCGAGGTCTGCTTCGAGGTCGGCTGCTCGTCGCTGGGGACGTTCAGCACCCGGTTCAGCGAGCTCGTGGGGATGTCGCCGAGCGCCTACCGCCGCGAGGCGTCCCGCGAGACCGAGGGCATGTCGCCGTGCGTCACCCGCAAGGTCATGCGACCGGTCAGGAATCGAGAAGCACCGGCCGTCGAGGTCTCCCTAGCGTGAGCGGCATGACCAGCACCGGCAGCACCGACATCACGATCTACCAGGCCTACCTCCCGCACGACGACGCGCAGGCCGCGATCGCCTTCTACCGCGACACCCTCGGCTTCGAGGTCCGCAAGCACGTCGAGTACGGCGACATGCACTGGATCACCGTCGGCCCGCCCGGCCAGCCCGACACGTCGATCGTGCTGCACCCGCCGACGGCCGACCCGGGCATCACCGACGACGAGCGCCGGGTCGTCGCGGAGATGATGGCCAAGGGAACCTACGCCGGCATCAACCTCGCCACCCCGGACGTGGACGCCACCTTCGAGCGGCTGCAGGCCGGGTCCGACGACCGGGTCGACGTCGTCTCCGAGCCCACCGACCAGCCCTGGGGCGTGCGCGACTGCGCCCTGCGCGACCCCGCCGGGAACATGATCCGCATCTTCGAGGTGAAGTGAGCACGGCCGTCCGACCCGCCGCGACCCGCCGCCCCAGCCGGAGGACCGAGACCCGATGAGCACGGCCACGACCGAGACCGCGAGGCCGGACAGTGCGTCCGGCGCCCACGCCGCCGACGGCCACGACCGCATCCGTGTGCACGGCGCCCGCGAGAACAACCTCAAGGACGTCAGCGTCGAGCTGCCCAAGCGGCGGCTGACCGTGTTCACCGGCGTCTCCGGGTCGGGCAAGAGCTCGTTGGTGTTCGGCACGATCGCCGCCGAGTCGCAGCGGATGATCAACGAGACCTACAGCGCCTTCGTCCAGGGCTTCATGCCCACGCTCAACCGCCCCGACGTCGACGTCCTCGACGGCCTGACCACGGCGATCGTCGTCGGCCAGGAGCGGATGGGCGGCGACGTCCGCTCGACGGTCGGCACGGCCACCGACACCGGCGCGATGCTGCGGATCCTGTTCAGCCGGCTCGGCGACCCGCACATCGGCGGGCCGCAGGCGTTCTCGTTCAACGTGGCCTCGATCAGCGGCGCCGGGGCGGTGACGTTCTCCAAGGGCGGGCGCGAGATCAAGGAGCGCCGCGACTTCAGCATCACGGGCGGCATGTGCCCGCGCTGCGAGGGCCGCGGCACCGCGTCGGACTTCGACCTCACCGCGCTCTACGACGACAGCAAGTCGATCAACGAGGGCGCGATCACGATCCCCGGCATGAGCATGGACGGCTGGTTCGGCCGCATCCTGCGCGGCTGCGGGTTCTTCGACCCGGACAAGCCCATCGCGCGGTTCACGAAGCGCGAGCTGAACGACCTGCTCCACAAGGAGCCGACGAAGCTCAAGATCGAGGGCATCAATCTCACCTACACCGGGCTGATCCCGCAGATCGAGAAGTCCTTCCTGTCCAAGGACCGGGAGGCGATGCAGCCCTACGTGCGGGCGTTCGTCGACCGCGCGGTGGTCTTCACGACGTGCCCGGACTGCCACGGCACCCGGCTGAGCGAGGCCGCCCGGTCGTCGACGATCGCCGGGAAGAACATCGGCGAGGTCTGCGCGATGCAGATCAGCGACCTCGCCGAGTGGGTGCGCGGCCTCGACGAACCGTCGGTCGCGCCGCTCTTGGGGTCGCTGTCGGAGACGCTCGACTCGTTCGTCGAGATCGGGCTGGGCTACCTCTCGCTCGACCGGCCGGCGGGGACGCTCTCGGGCGGCGAGGCGCAGCGGACCAAGATGATCCGCCACCTCGGATCGGCGCTCACCGACGTCACCTACGTCTTCGACGAGCCGACGATCGGGCTGCACCCGCACGACATCGCGCGCATGAACGACCTGCTGCTGCGCCTGCGCGACAAGGGCAACACGGTGCTCGTCGTCGAGCACAAGCCGGAGACGATCGCGATCGCCGACCACGTCGTCGACCTCGGTCCCGGGGCCGGCACCGGCGGTGGGGAGATCGTCTACGAGGGCGACCTCGACGGGCTGCGCCACAGCGGCACGCGCACCGGGCGGCACCTCGACGACCGGGCGTCGCTCAAGACGTCGGTGCGGAGGCCGACCGGCGCGCTGGAGGTGCGCGGGGCCGACACCCACAACCTGCAGGGCGTCGACGTCGACATCCCGCTCGGGGTGCTGGTCGCCGTCACGGGTGTGGCGGGGTCGGGGAAGAGCTCGCTGATCCACGGGTCGGTGGCCGGCCGGGAGGGCGTGGTCGTCGTCGACCAGGCGCCGATCAAGGGCTCACGGCGCAGCAACCCCGCGACCTACACCGGCCTGCTGGAGCCGATCCGCAAGGCGTTCGCCAAGGCCAACGGCGTGAAGCCGGCGCTGTTCAGCGCGAACTCCGAGGGCGCCTGCCCCAACTGCAACGGCGCCGGGGTGATCTACACCGACCTCGGGATCATGGCCGGCATCTCGACGGTGTGCGAGGTGTGCGAGGGCAAGCGGTTCGACACCTCGGTGCTCGAGTACCGCCTCGGCGGGAAGGACATCAGCGAGGTCCTCGGCATGCCGGTGGCCGAGGCCGTGGAGTTCTTCGGGGCGGGCGACGCGAGGACCCCGGCGGCACACAAGATCCTCGTGCGGCTCGTCGACGTCGGGCTGGGCTACCTCACGCTCGGGCAGCCGTTGACGACGCTGTCGGGAGGCGAGCGCCAGCGGCTCAAGCTGGCGACGCAGATGGCCGACCAGGGGTCGGTCTACGTCCTCGACGAGCCGACGACCGGCCTGCACCTCGCCGACGTCGAGCAGATGCTGGGCCTGCTCGACCGCCTGGTCGACTCCGGGCGGTCGGTGATCGTCATCGAGCACCACCAGGCGGTGATGGCGCACGCCGACCACGTCATCGACCTCGGGCCGGGCGCGGGCCACGACGGCGGGCGCGTGGTGTTCGAGGGGACGCCGGCGCAGCTCGTCGCCGACCGCTCGACGCTGACCGGGCGGCACCTCGCCGAGTACGTCGGGGCCTGATCAGCCCGTCGCCGCCGTCGCCACCTGGTCGAGCACCAGCGCCAGCGGCGGCCACGCGGCGTGCCCCCGCCGCGTCACCGCCGACGCGCGGAGGTGCACGCCCGGGTCGGCGAGGGGCACGACGGTGATGCCGGGGCGTCGCGGGCGGTCCTGCGGCAGCAGGCCGACGCCGAGGCCGGCGAGGATGAGGTCCTCGACGAGGTCGAGGCTGTCGGCCTCGTGCGTGATCCGCAGCGGGAAGCCGGCCATCGAGGCGAGGGTGCGCAGGACCTGCTCGTCGGCGGTGTTGCGCGAGTTGCCGATCCAGGCCCGGTCGCGGAAGGCCGCGACGACGCCGGCGGCGCCGGGGCTGCGGTCCGGCGTGCGGTCCGGCGTGCGGTCCGGGGCCGCGGCCTCGGGTACGGCGAGGCCCCACGGGGTCGACCACAGCGGCCACGCGGTGAGGTCCGGGTCGAGCGGGGCGGGCGCGAGGTCGTAGTCGTAGGTCAGGGCCAGGTCGATGCGGTCCGCCATGAGCATCGCGTGGGCCTCGGCCGGCTCGTACTCGCGGATCGTCAGCGTCACCTGCGGGTGGGTGGCGGCCAGCGCGGCGACCGTCGGCATCAGGGTCCGGCGGATCGCCGTCGCGAACCCGGCGACCCGCACCTGACCGCGCGGCTCGGCGTGCGGGTCGAGGTCGCGCTCCGCGGTCTCGACCGCCGCGAGGATCGTGCGGGCGTGCTCGGCGAGCCGGTGGCCCGCGGCGGTGAGGCGGGAACGCCGGCCGTCGGGCTCCACCAGCGGCGTCCCGGTCTCGCGCGCCAGCGCCGCGATCTGCTGGGACACCACCGACGTGCTCGTCCCCAGCGTCTCGGCCACGACCCGCATCGAGCCGTGCCGCGCGAACTCGACGAGGTAGGGCAGGCGGCGGGTGTCCACGTCCCCATTGTCCGCGATTCACGGACGGTCCGTGAAGGATTCTCACGTGGACGCGGACGGTCGTGCACCCCTTCACTGGTGGCCGTGACGCCCACGCTCCCCGCGAGCCCCTCGACCTCCGCCCGCACCGGGGCCGCCATGGCGCTGGCGGCGATGTTGTCCGTCCAGCTCGGGCTCGCCCTCTCGGTGGGCCTGTTCGACCGGATCGGTCCGGCGGGCACGGCGTGCCTGCGCCTCGTGCTCGCCGGGGTGCTGCTGCTCGTCGTCGTGCGGCCGCGGGCGGCGGCGTTCACGCGGGCGAGCCTGCTGGCGTGCGTGGCGCTCGGGACGGTGACGGCGGGGCTGACGATCCTGTTCACCGAGGCCATCGCCCGCATCCCGCTCGGGACGGCGTCGGCGCTGGAGTTCCTCGGCCCGCTCGGGGTGGCGCTCGTCCGCGGCCGGGGGCGGGCGCGGGGCTGGGCGCTGCTGGCCGCGGTCGGGGTCGTGCTGCTGACCCACCCCTGGCAGTCGGGTCTCGACCCCGCGGGCGTCGCGTTCGCCCTCGCCGCGGCGTGCTGCTGGGCCGCGTACATCCTGCTCACCCAGCGGGTCGGCGACCACGTCACCGGGATCACCGGCCTCGCGGTGTCGATGCCGGTGGCGGGGCTCGTGGCGGGCGCGGTGGCGGGGCCGGGGCTGGTGGAGGCGGCCGGGGCCGGCGGGGTGGACGTGAGCGTGCTGCTCGCGGGCCTCGGGATCGCCCTGCTCCTGCCCGTCCTGCCGTTCACCCTCGAGCTGCTGGCCCTGCGCCGGCTTACCACCGCCGCCTTCGGCACGCTCATGTGCCTCGAGCCCGCCATCGCGCTCGGGATCGGGGCGGTGCTGCTCGCCCAGGCGCCGACGGTCGAGGCCGTCGCCGGCATCGCCGCCGTCGTCGCGGCGGGTGTGGGGGCGAAGAGGTCGGGGGCGCGATCGGGGGCGCTGTCAGAGGCCGGGGACCGGCCGGCGTCAGGCGGCGGCGATCAGCCCGACGAGGCTGCCGAGCCCGGCGAGCACGGCCAGCGGGACCCCGATGCGCAGCGCCGTGCGGACGTGGCGGAGCCGGCCCGTCGCCCACATCGCGGCGGCCGGCAGCAGCGCGAGGACGGCGACCCCGAGGAACGGCACGGCCAGAGCGGTGAGGACGCCGGCGGTGCCGGTGGGCACCGCGCGCCCGGTCTCGGTGTCGAGCTGGGCGCGGACGACGTCGCCGGCCTCGGAGTCCGGGGTGGCGTCGACCGCGACCGGCGGCCCGCCGCTGTCGGGGACGAAGGTGCCGCGGCAGTCGTAGCGGCCCTTGCCGAGGGCGAGGCACTCGTCGACCGTCAGGGTGCCCGGGATGCCGGCGCTGCCGGTGGCGAGCTGCAGGTCGCCCCAGGAAGTGACGAGGGGCATCACGCCCATCACGATCCACAGGATCAGCAGGACGGCCCGTCCGACGGGGCCGGGACCGCGGCCGCGGGTGGGCGTCGGTGCGCCGAAGAACTCCGTCACGGCGCCAGCATGATCGAGCCCGCGGCGCGGGGGTACTGAGGGAACGCTGTGGGATCGGTCGTCGGGTGGGTGTTGTCCGTCAGAGCGGAACGTGGGGTCGTCCGCCGGGGCGGGGTCGTTGGTCGGGGTCGATCCAGGGTGGTGGGGTGAACCAGG
>NZ_JAQZAN010000002.1 GCF_028737255.1 Actinomycetospora straminea
CGCACCGATTCTCAGCCGCCGAGGCGGCCACCGGAAGGGCCATGGAGTCTCAGAGCAGGTCGAGCTCGCGGGCCCGCAGGGCGGCCTGGGTGCGGTCGCGGACGCCGAGCTTGGCGAGCACGTTGGTCACGTGGTTCTTCACCGTGCCCTCGGCGAGGAAGAGCCGGGCGGCCATCTCGCGGTTGCTGCGGCCGTCGGCGAGCAGCCGGACGATCTCCCGCTCGCGCTCGGAGAGGGGCACCACGAGGGGCCGGTCCGCCGGCGTCTCCTCGCGCAGGTGGCGGGCGACGCGGGCGACGACCTTCGCCGCCACCGTGGGCGCGAGCACCGACTCGCCGCGCGCCGCGGCCTGCACCGCCTCGAGCAGCCGCGCGGACGAGACGTCCTTGAGTAGGTAGCCGATCGCCCCGGCCCGCAGGGCGGCGAACACCTCCTCGTCGTCGTCGAAGGTCGTCAGCGCGATGACGTGGACGGCGGGGTGCTCGACGCGCAGCCGGCGGGTGGCCGCGACGCCGTCGAGCACGGGCATCCGCAGGTCCATGAGGACGACGTCGGGCGCGAGCGCGGCCACGCGGTCGAGCGCCTCGCGGCCGTCCGCGGCCTCGCCGACGACCTCGACGCCCTCGCTCGCGCCCAGGAGCGTCCCGAGCGCCTCCCGGAACAGGGCCTGGTCGTCCACGAGCAGCACCCGCACCGGGGTCACGCCGGCACCTCCACGCGCAGGGTCGTCCCCCGCCCCGGCACCGACTCGAGCGCCACGTGCCCGCCGACCTCGGCCGCCCGCTCCCGCAGGCCGAGCACGCCCACCCCGGAGGACGGATCGGTCGGCGCGGCGCCCGTGCCGTCGTCGCGGACGTCGAGCCGCACGGCGTCCGGACCGTACTCGAGGCGCAGCTCCGCCGTCGAGGCCCGGGCGTGGCGGCGCACGTTGGTCAGCCCCTCCTGCCCGACGCGGTAGAGCGCGTCGCGGGCCGGGTCCGCGAGCGGGCGCGGGTCGCCGGCGACCACCAGCCGCGTCGCCACCCCGGCCTCGGAGCTCAGGTCGGCGAGCTCCTGCAGGGCCTCGGTCAGCGGGCGCCGGGCGTCGGCGTCGCGCAGCGCGCGCACCGAGCGGCGGACCTCGGCCAGGGCGGCCTCGGCCTGGTCCTGGGCCTTCGCGAGCACCTCGTCGGCCCGCTCGGCGTCGGCGGCCAGTACCGCCCGCGCCGCCTTGACCTGCATCTGGACCACGGTGAGCGCGTGCCCGAGCCCGTCGTGGATGTCGCGGGCCACGCGGGTGCGCTCCTGCTCGGCGGCGAGGCGCTCGGCCTGCGCGGCGTACTCGCCGAGGCGCTCGTGGGCGGTCGCCAGCTCCCGGCGGGTGCGCTGCTCGCGCTGCAGCAGGCCGGTGACGATCGCCGCGAACACCACCGCGGCGAGCGTCCCGAGGCCCTCGCGGAAGCCGTCGCTCCACGACATCCCGACGTGGACGAACGGCACGCAGGCGCACACCAGGACGACCGCGGGCAGGGGCAGGAGCAGCACGCACTGGCTGGTCAGCACGACGAGGAACAGCGTCGCCCCGACCCCGGCGTTGAGCACGAAGACGACGAACGCCAGCGGGAGCTGGACCGCCACGTAGGCGACCGACCAGGCCAGCCGGTCCCGGCGCCGCACCCACACGAACGCGGCGGTGGCCAGGACGACGAACACCGCGCCGAGCAGCACGGCCGCGAGCGACTCGCCGGACGCGACGGTCCCGATGAGCAGCGTCAGGAACGCCCCGCCGGCGAGCACCGCCAGCGCCCGGTCCATCCCCGCCACCCGCTGCACGGCGCAGATTGTGGGCGCGCTGCTGCGTCGGACCGCAAGGGCGATGTCCGGATACCGCGCGGAGTGGGCGGGAGCCCTGCGGTCGGTGGGGCACCGCGTCGGCGTGGCCAATCGCGTGCTCCCCGTCACCGCTCTTCGATCTGCTAGGCCATCTGGGCGACGTAACAACGGCGTGATCCTTAGCGACACGCGGAGGACAGGCCCATCCTGCTACACACAGCCAACAAGAGTCTCGGCATCAGCCGAAAGAGGTACCGTCTCGGTCCCATCCCGGGCGGTCCACCGCGGGGGGAAACGATGGACGGACGACGCACGAGGTCAGCACGCTCCACCGGCAGGGTGCGCGTCCGGCCGATCCGGTCACCCCAGACGCTGAAGGCCGCCTTCGCCGTGGCGCTCGGTGCGGGCGTCCTCCTGCACGGCGGGCAGCCGTCGGGCAGGGCCGACGTCGTCGACGCCGCACCGGGCGGCATCGCCCTCGTGTCCGCCGACGAGCCGGAGACCGGTGGGGACGCGGAAGGGTCCGACGGCGACGGCGGCTCGGAGTCGTCGTCCGCGGCGGCGTCCGACGCGGGCTCCGACTCGGGGTCGAGCTCCGACGCCGGGTCGGCGACCGACGACCCGGGCTCCGGCGACCCCGGGGACTCGGGGGCCGGGTCGGACTCGGGGTCGGAGGCGGGGTCGGACTCGGGGTCGGACTCGGAGGGAGCCTCGGGCTCGGACGACACCTCGGCGGCCGCGCCGACCTCCGCCACGAGTACCTCTCCCTCAGATGACACCCCGTCGTCGTCGACCGAGAGCACCGGTTCCGCGACGCGACCGGGCGCTCCGGCGCCGACCGCTCCGGCGGTGACGCCGAACGGGCCCACCGGGGCCGCCGCCGCGACGACCGCCGCGCCCGCGACGCCGTCCGGGGTGAGCACGGCGGCGGGCGCGGGTGGCGGCGCCACGGGGAACCCTGCCGACGCCCCCGGGGGCGGCACGACCAGTGCGACCGGCTCGGTCCCGGGCGGCGACGACACCGCGCCGACGGCCGGCACCGTCGCCGAGGCGATCACGGCGGTCGTCGACCCGATCGTGGCCGCCGCGACGACCCTGGCCGGGCTGGGCACCGACGGCCCGGCCGAGCCGGGCCCGACCGCCGCGCTCCTGCTCGCCGCCATGGCCCGCCGCGGACAGGGCTCGCTGATCAGCAGTCCGACCGCGAGCCGGACCGGGCAGACCGGCGACGTCACGACCGGGCTGGCACCGAGCGCGACCGACCCCGTCACGACGACCTTCCCCGGCGAGACCTACGGGGTGGTGACGGGCCCGGACGGCACCGTCTACGTCATCACCTACGCCTACGACGACGTCGCGCAGAGCTACTCCAGCGTCGTCACCGCGGTGCGGACGGTCGACCCCGACGCGACGCCGCTCACGATCACGCTCCCCGGCGGCCCCAGCAGGGTCACCTTCGGTCCCGACGGGACGGCCGCGGTCGCGACCTCCGGCTACGACGACGCCGGACACGGGATGACCACCCTCGCCGTGCTGGCTCCTTCCCCCGGCGCCACATGGGTCACGTCCACGGTCCCCGGCTACCCCCAGGATGTGCTGTCCGGTCCAAACGGCACGGTCCTCGTCCTCACCTGGGCGCAAGACCCCGTCACCGGCGACGACACGACCCATGTCGTGGTGATCGACCCCTCGGACCCGGTCGGGCTGCCCGTCGCCTCCGACCTGCCCGGCTATCGCGACCGTGTCGTGTCCGGGCCCGACGGCACGCTCTACGTCGTCACCCGCGACTACGATGCGAGCCAGACGTACACCACCCACGTGGCGCCGGTAGACACGACCGCACCCGGAGCCGCGACCACCGTCACCTCCCTGCCCGGGGAGTTCCAGCGGATCGAGTTCGCGCCCGACGGCACCGCCTACGTCGTCACCTACGCCGGTTCCTTCACCGCCGGGACGGCCACGACCCGCCTCGCGGTGGTCGCCCGCGATCCCGAGGCCGTCCCGGTGGTGGTCGCCCTGCCCGGGCGGATCGACAGGGTCGTGAGCGGGGCCGACGGGACCCTCACCGTCGTCACCTACGAGGCCGACTCCGATCTCGAACCTCGGGCCTTCACGACACACGTCGTGGTCGTGGACACCACCGACCATGGCGCCGCACCCGCCACCGTCACCCTCCCCGGCCTGCTGCAGTGGACGGGGACGAACGCCGACGGTTCCGTCATGATCGTCACCCACCAGTACGACCGCGCCACCGGGAGGACCACGACCCACATCGCCGTGGTCGACCCGACCGACCCGGAGGCCGCCCCGACGACCACCGTCCTCCCCGGCGAGCTCCGGGAGGTGGGCGACAGCCCCGACGACGACCTCTTCGTCGTCAGCCGCGAGTCCGACCCGACCACCGGGACGTCCACGACACACCTGGCGGTGATCGACCCCGAAGACATCCACGCGACGCCCACCACGATCACCGTTCCCGGGGCGCTGGAGAGGATCATCCGCGGCGCCGACGGCACCGTCACCGTCGTCACCTACGAACGTGATCGGGCCACCGGAGCGACCACCACGCGGTTCACGACGGTCGATCCGAGCGACCCCGACGCGACGCGCCGCTCGGTCACCGTGCCCGGTCACCCTGAGAGGGTCGAGGTCGAGACCGACGGTGTCATCAGCGTCCTCACCCACGCCTACGACCCCGACACCGACTCCTACACCACGCGCGTCACGCTCATCGACCCCTCCCGGCCGGGCGCCACGCCGGTCACGACGATCCTCCCGGGCAGGGCCGAGGATCGACCGGAGCGCGGTCCCGACGGCAGCCTCGTCGTCGTCACCGAGGAGCGCGACGCCACCACGGGCACGTACAGCACGCACGTCGCGGTGGTCGACCCCACCGACCTCGACGCCGCGCCCGTCGTCGTCACCCTCCCGGGGTACAACGGCCGCGCCCTCCACGGCGTCGACGGCACCCTCTACGTCCTGACGACCGAGTACGACGACGCCTCGGGGACGGCCACGACGCACGTCGCGGTGGTCGACGCGACCGACCCGACCTCCACACCTCGCACGGCCGGCTTTCCCGGCTCCTGGAGCGGCTACCAGTTCGCGCCCGACGGCACGCTGTACGTCTCCGCCACGGAGTACGACCAGGCCACGGGCGCGAGCACCACTCGTGTCGTGGCCGTGGATCCCGCCCGGCCCGGAGAGTCGGAGGTCGTCGCGACCGTCCCCGGGTCCATGACCGCGCTGCAGATCGGCCCCGACGGCACCCTGCGGATCCTGAGCAACGGACCCGATCCGGCGACCGGTGAGTACGTCACGCATCTCCTGGTGCTCGACCCCTCCGACCCCGGCGGCGCCATCACGGTCACGGTGCCCGGCTACTCGGGCTGGATCGAGACCGGTCCCGACGGGGGCGTCACCGTCGTCGCCACCGAGTACGGCCACGCCACCGGGACCGACACCACGCACATCGTGAAGGTCGACCCCAATCGACCCGACGCGCCTCCCGTGACGGCCACCGTCCCCGGGTCACGCACGACGGTCGTGCACGGTCCCGACGGCACCGTCTACGTCGTCACCGAGGGCTCCGACCCCCTCACGGGGGTGCAGACAGCCCACCTCACCGTGCTCGGCCCCGTGGAGGGTCCGGTGGTCACGCCCAACGAGCCGCCCGCACCGGGGGCCGGACCGGTCGCCGGGCAGCCCGGTGCCGACGGCGCGGTGACCGTCGACCTGGGCGTCACCGATCCCGACGGCGATCCCCTCGAGCTCGCGGTGGACCCCACCGACGCGCCCGACCCGGCGCTGGGGACGGCCACGCCCGGCCCCGACGGCACCGTCACCTACACCCCCACGACACAGGCTCGCCACGACGCCGCGCGGGCCGCCGCGAACGGCACCGGGCCGGTCACCGACACGTTCACCGTGCTGGTCTCCGACGGCCGCGGCGGGCAGATCCCGGTGCGGGTGACGGTGACGATCGACCCGGACAACGTCGCCCCGTCGGTCCCGGTTACGCCGCCGCGGGCGCCCGTCACCGACCGCCGCCGCGGCGGGCAGGTCACGGGCAACGCCGGCGTCGGCGACGCCGACGAGGACGACCTCACCTACACGGTCAGCGGCGACCCGGCCCACGGCTCGGTCACCGTCGACCCCGTCACCGGCGACTGGACCTACGTCCCCGACCCGGCCGCCCGTGCCGCCGCGGCCAGCGGCGGGCCCACCACCGACACCTTCACCCTGACCGTCGACGACGGCCACGGCGGCGTCGTCACCGTGCCGGTCACCGTCACGATCTCCCCGAACCGGGCACCGGTGGCGATCACCCCGACCGCTCCGGTCACCGACGTGGGCACCGGGCGCGTCACGGGCGGCGTCGAGGTCACCGACCCCGACGGCGATCCCCTCGGCTACGCCCTGGGCACCGGCCCGGCCCGCGGCACGGTCACCGTCGACCCCACCACCGGCGCGTTCGTCTACACCCCGAGCGCGTCCGCCCGTCACGCCGCGGGCCGCCGGCGGGCCCACCACCGACACCTTCACCGTCGACGTCGTGGACGACGCGGGCCTGCGCACCCCCGTCGCCGTCACCGTCACGATCACCCCGGCCAACGCCGTCCCCACCGCCCCGGGCGCACCGTCGGCCCCGACGACGAACCCGGCCACCGGCGTGGTCACCGGGGACGTCGGCGTCACCGACCCGGACGGCGACACCCTCGGGTACTCCGCGGGCACCGGCCCCGCCCACGGCTCGGTCCTCGTCGACCCGGTCACCGGCCGCTGGACCTACACCCCCACCGACGCCGCCCGGCGGGCCGCCGCGCAGGGAGGGCCCACGACCGACACCTTCACGGTGCGCGTCACCGACGGCCACGGCGGTGTCGTCGTCGTCCCGGTGACCGTCGCCATCAGTCCGGTCGCCACGACGCCCGGGCACCCGACGCCGGGGCACCCGACGCCCCGACCCTGCCCGCCCGGGAAGGGCCACCCCTCCCCCGGGCACCACGACACCGGCCACCACGCCGGCCACCACCACGGTCACCGTCCGGTCCGCGGACACCACGCCCGCCAGGGAGACCACGGTCATCGGCGGTGGGTCGTCGACCTCGTCCACCACCGGGCCGCGCTGGTCCCCACCGGGCGCGGCCACGCCGCCGAGACGGCCGACCGGTGCCCGACCGTCCAGGTGCACAGCATCGACGGGCGCTACCTCTGGGTCCTCGACCCCGCGGCCGGGACGGTGACGGTGATCGACACCCGGACCGAACGGGTCGTGGCGACGATCCTCGTCGACGCCGGCGGGACCGGGCTCGACCTGTCCACCGACGGCACCCGCCTCGTCGTGAGCCACACCGGCGGGCCGGACACGGTCATCGACACCGCCACCCGCACCGTCGTCGACCGCGTCCAGCGCGACGACCGCGAGGTCCTCGCGTCCTGCTCGTGACGTGACCGTGGAGCACACCTACCACCGGCGGTTGAGCGGGCGCCCGGCTGCGCTCCACGCCCGTGTTCCGCCGGTCACCACCCACGACGCCCACCGGACGAGCACGGGGCACTGCAGGCCGAACAGGCGCGCAGGCTAGTGGCCGGCCAGGAGTTTCACTCCGACCACCATCAGGCCGATCACGAGGTTGGCCAGCCCCGAGAACAGCGCCGCCAGCAGGCCTGCGCCCATCCGGCGCCCGAGACCGAACCCCCAGACGAACATGAGCGCGAGATCGACGCCGGCGGCGAGGTAGAGGGCGGTCACCAGCGGCAGCACCTCCAGGGCCGCCAGCCCGATCATCAGCAGCGGCCCGATGGCGGCCGTGAGCAGGGGGCTCGTCCGGAACAGCAGAATCCTCAGATCGTGGCCGCGGGCGACCCGCCCGTGCACCGCGGCGTGTGCTTGTTGGTCGGCTGCGACCGTGGCCAGCCACAGGCCGAGGGCGGTCGCGGCGACCGCCGATGCCGCCGCCCGCGCGCTGCCGGACTCGCCGAGCGCGAGGCCGATCGTCACCGCGACCACGCTCAGCTGGGCGTACACCCTCTCCTTGAGCCGCTCGGTGATCACGCGCACGGGCGCCCGTGTGCGGTGTGCGCTTCGTTCGGGGTCGGCACCCGCGGACCCGTCGGCGGAGGTCACCGAGCCACGGTAGACACACGACGCCAGGCCACCACCGTGTCGACGCTCTCCGCCCCTGTGGTGGAGCGCGGCTCAGGAGCCGAGGTGTCACAGCAAGCCCGCGCGGTTCTCGACGTCGAGGTAGACACCGGCGTCGTCGGGCGACCCCACACCCCACGGCGAGGAGACCCCGGCGACCGAGGATCGCTTCACGGCCCCTCCGGCCGAACCATCTGTGACTCGAGCACCCGGAGGTCGTCCCCGGCCAGAGATCGGCCCCGCCGACCCGCACCGTGGGGTGGCGTCGACGGGGCCGGCCTGGGTGGCCGTCCGCGGCCGCGAACCTCAGCCGGCGGTCACCTTCTGGCGTTCGTCGGCGTAGGCGCGGGCGTCGATCGCGTCCAGGATCGCCAGACCCGCGGTGTCGACGGCCCACGCGGCGAACTCGATCGCGGTGGTCGCTTCGTCCTCGGCCCACGTCGCCTCGTCGGCGGCGAGGCGGGCATCGAGCTGGGCGTTCCGCCTGTCGACCTTCGCCTTGATGTCGTCCATCTTGGCCGCGGCGTCGGCCTTCATCTGGGCCCAGTTGTTCCGCGTGCTGGCGGCCGCGGCGTCAGCGCGCTTCTTGGCGTCCTCGGCGGCGCGGTCGAGGTCGGCCTGAGCTTCGCCGATCCGCTGCTGGAGCCGCTCGCGGGACTCCGTGGTGGCGGTCTCCACCGCTCTCTTCGCCTCGGCGACCTTCTGCTCCAGTGTCGTCAGCTGCGGCGAGTAGTCCATCGTCTCCCACCTGATCTCCCTCGGTGATGCTGCCCGGGCGCGTCGACACGTGGTCAGCGGGCGCCCGCGGTGAACGCGCCGATCCCGGTGATGTCGCGACCGACGATCAGCGTCTGCATGGTCTCGGTGCCCTCGAAGGTGTGGATGGCTTCGATGTCGGCCATGTGCCGCATGACGTGGTGGTCGAGCAGGATGCCGTTGCCGCCCATGAGGTCGCGGGCTTCGGCGATGAGCCAGCGCGCCTTGCTGGTGTTGTTCATCTTGGCCAGCCCGGCCACGGTGGGCGACAGGCGTCCCTGGTCGGCGAGGCGCCCGATCTGCATGCAGTACAGCTGCATGCCGGTCAGTTCGGCCAGCATCTTGACCAGGCGCTGCTGGACGATCTGGAAACTGGTCAACGTGCGCCCGAACTGACGGCGTTCGCTGACGTAGGTCAGGACGGCGTCGTAGGCGCCGGTGGCGTGGCCGAGGGCCATCCAGGCGCAGATGCTGCGCGTATTGGCCAGCACACGACCCGCGGCGGCGAAATCGTGCGCATCCGCGAGCCGGTTGTCGTCAGCGACCCGGACGCCGTCCAGGACGATGTCGGCCTGCCAGATCGAGCGGAGCGATCCTTTCCGCCCGATGACCTCGGCCGAATAGCCGTCCGGGTACCCGTCGGGCCCCTTCTCGACGACGAAGCCCTTGACCTGCCCGTCCTCGGTGGAGCGCGCCCACACCACGATGATGTCGCCGGCGCTGCCGTTGCCGATCCAGCGTTTGTGGCCGTCGAGGACCCAGTGGTCGCCGTCGCGGCGAGCGGTGGTCTCGAGGGCGACCGAGTCCGAGCCGTGGTCGGGTTCGGTCAGCGCGAACGCTCCGGTGCGCCGCAGTGCGGCCATGTCGGGCAGCCATCGCGCCCGCTGCTCCGGCGAGCCGCAGAGCGCGATCGACTGCATGGCCAGCCCGGCGTGCACCCCGAGGAAGGTGCCCAGGCTGCCGTCGCCGCGGTGGAGCTCCATGTGCACCAACCCGCACGCGGTGGGCGTCATGGCGGCGCATCCGTAACCGTGGATGTCCTCGCCGACGATCCCGAGCTCGGGCAGGCGGCGGATCAGCGGCCAGGGCAGCTCGGCGCGTTCCCAGTAGTCCGCGGCAACGGGCAGGACCTCCTCGTCGACGAAGCGGCGGGTCCGGATGAACGACTGCCACTGCTCGTCGGTGAACTGATCGCGCACGAAGAAGAAGTCCGTGCCGAGTGCCTCGCCGAGGTTGCGGCGCCGGCGGTCGACCGTCGCGTCGCGGGTTGCGGTCATCAGCCGACCCCTCCTGGATCTGGTCGGATCACCGGGGTCCGGCCGTGGCTGACGCGCCGGATGCCGAGTCGGGCTGAGAGCCCGGCTGCGCGTCGGCCGTCACGTGGCGACGCTCCTGCGTGGGCACCTGCGGTGCCTCGCCGCCGGCGGCGGCAGCCTCTCGCGGCTCCCGGCCGATGTGACGGAGCTCGAAGGCGAGCACGACGTCGTTGATCCCGCGGAACACCGCGTAGAAGCCGACGAAGAGCAGGATGAACACCGCCCGGGCGGCCAGGTCCCAGACTCGGTCCGACGCCGACATCCACAACCCGAGCAGGGCCACGAGCACCCCGCACACCATCCCGATCCACCAGAACGGACTCACCTCCCGGACCACCGCCGCTCGGGCGATGTAGAACACCCCCTGGAAGAGCAGCAACAGCCCCAGCACCGACGCCAACGCGAAGAACGTGTTGATGGGTCGGACGAACGCCCACACCGCGGCCAGCACGAACACGACCGCCAGCACGATGTGCACGACCCTCCAGCCGCCCGCCACCAGCGCGGTCAGGCCGACCTCGGTGGCCGCGGCGACCAGGAACACGACCCCGACCAGCAGCCCCACGGCCGCCAGCGAGGTCACATCCGCGCGCAGCACCACCCACGCGATCACGAACCAGGCGATGCCCGCCACCAACGGCGCCCACCACCACCGCGCCGCCTCTCGGCGCAACAGCTGTCCCGCGAGTCCTCCGGGCGCGTCCGTGTCTGCGTGCATGAGTACCTCCTCGATCCTCTCCTTCTCGTCACTCCGCGGCTGTGGCCGCGGAGGGTTCGCTGTCACCTCGGGGGCGAGCACCGGCTTTCGGGCCTCCGGCGAAGGACCAACGTCCCGCGGCCCTGCTCCACGCGTCGCTACCGTCGAGAGCGGTCATGACCGCGGACGGCGGTCCGGGTGGAGCGCGGGTCTCGGTCGTCGTCCTGCGCTGCCGCTGCCGGCGGTGAGGACGGGGACGTCGGTGTCGTTCATGGGGTTCTCCCGGTGCGAGAAAGGGACGATCAGGAGGTCGTCTCGCCGTCGGTGAGGAAGTCGTGGACGAGGGGGACGACCTCGGCGGCGTGGGTGAGCAGGGCCAGGTGGCCGCCGCCGCGCACGACGTGGAGGCGGCCGTGCCGCAGCAGCCGCGCCATGAGGTGCGCGTTGACGGTGGGGATGATCGGGTCGTCGTCGCCCGCGAGGAGCAGGACCCGCTGGGGCAGGTGGGGCAGGTAGTGGGCGCTGGTCCAGCCCACGCCCGCGGCGATCTGCCAGTAGTAGCCGAGGGGGTCGGGAGCCCTGGTGTGGGTGGCGAAGCGCGCGGCCAGGGTGGGGTCGGAGCCGAACCCGCCCCCGTAGATCCGGCGGCCGGTCTCGCGCAGGTGGCTCGGGCCGAAGTAGCGCAGCGGGCTGGCCAGCGTGAGCAGCACCGATGGTCTCGCGGGGACCATGACCATGCCCATGCTGGTCGCGCACAGCACGAGGCGGCGGCAGAGCCGGGGGTGGCGGTGGGCGAACTCCTGGGCCAGCGCGCCGCCCCAGGAGATGCCGAGGACGTCGACCTCGTCGTAGCCGAGGTCGGTCACCAGGTCGGCCACCATCCGCGCCCACCGGTGCATCCGCCGGGGCAGCCGCGTGGTCGGCGAGCCGCCCGTGCCGGGCATGTCGAACCGGATCACCGGCATGCGCCGGCCCCCCTGGACGTGCAGGTCGTCGACCAGGGGTTGCAGGAGCTCGACGTTGGCCCCGATCCCGTTGCACAGCAGCAGGGGGACGCCCTCACCGGGCTGGACGTCGACGTTCAGGGTCACCCCGTGGACCTGCCGCGGGCCGTGGACGGCGGTCATGCCCGCACGTAGCTCCCGGGCGCGGCCTCGAGCGGGGCGTGCTCGGCGTCGCCCAGCTCGACCGGAGCGGCGACCTCGTCCCCGGAGCGCCGGCCGAGCCAGTCGATCCACCTCGGCCACCAGCTGCCCGCGACCTTCGTCGCTCCGTCCAGCCACCGGTGGGCGTCGTCCGGGCGGTCGGGATTGACGAAGTAGGTCGCCTTCGGGTTGCCGTGGGGCGGGTTGAGGATGCTCTGGATGTGGCCCGAGCTGCTGAGGGTGAAGTCGACGTCGCCGCCGAGACGCTGGGCCGAGCGGTAGCAGGCGTCCCACGGCGTGATGTGGTCGGTCGTGCCCGCCATGACGAAGGCGTCCGTCGTGATCGAGCCGAGGTCGAGTGGCGTGTCGTCGACCATGACCTCGTCGGGGTGTGCCAGGGAGTTGTCGCGGTAGATGTCGATCAGTTGCCCGTGGAAGGCGGCGGGCAGCCGGGTCGTGTCGTTGTTCCAGTACAGGACATCGAAGGTGGGCGGGTCGTTGCCGAGCAGGTAGTTGTTCACCCAGTAGGTCCAGATGAGGTCGTTGGGGCGCAACAGGTTGAGAACCTTCGCGAGCTCACGCCCGTCCAGGACGCCCCGCACGTGCGAGTGCCGCTTGGCGGCTTCGAGCGACTCCTCGCTGGCGAACACGCCGAGCAGGGTCCGGTCCTCGGTCATGTCGAACACGCTGACGAACAGGGACAGCGAGTGGACCACGTCTCTGCCCCGCGCCGCGAGGTAGGCGGTGAGCGCCACCGAGGTGATGCCGCCGGAGCACGCGCCGACCAGGTTGACATCCGGACAGGCGGTGATGTCGCGGACGACGTCGATCGCCTCCTCGGTCGCGGTGAGGTAGGTGCCGAGGTCCCAGTCGCGGTGCTCCTCGGTCGGGTTGCGCCAGCTGATCACGAAGACCTGGAACCCCTGCTCGAGGGCGTAGCGGACCAGGCTCTTCTTCGGGGAGAGGTCGAAGACGTAGAACTTGTTGATCTGCGGTGGTGCGATCAGCAGAGGGCGGGCGCGCACCTTCTCGGTGCGCGGCCGGTACTGGATCAGCTCCAGGACCTCGGTGCGGTACACCACGGCGCCGTCGGTGGTGGCCAGGTTGCCGCCGACGACGAACTTCTCGGCGTCGACCTGTCGGGGGAAGGCGCCGTTGTCGCGCACGTCGCCGAGGAAGTGCCGGAGGCCGGCGATGACGCTGGTGCCCCCGGTGTCGAGGACACGCTTCACCGCGGACGGGTTCAGCGGCAGGTTGCTCGGCGACGCGGCGTCGAGCAGGAACGAGAGCACGAAACGGGCCCGCTCGCGGTCCACCTGTGCCAGCTCGGTGCCCGCGAGCCAGGTGTCCAGTTCCGTCTCGGCGGCCAGGTGGAGTCCCATGAGGCGGCGGTACCAGGGGTTCTGCGACCAGGCGGGGTCGGCGAATCGGCGGTCCTTGGGGTCGGGTGCCGGCGCGGCGCGCCCGAGGGCCACCTCCGCCGCGGTCCTGGTCAGGTGGCTCAGGCTCGCCGTGGTGTGCGACGGGTGCGCCACCGCCTCGCCGACGACCGAGCGCACGGAGTCGACGAGGTCCTTGCGGCGGAGCCCGACGACGGGATTGGGGCCGCCGATGGCGTCGACGGCGAGTGCTGTGGTCACGACTCCTCCTCGTGGCCGTGGTGGGGCAGGGCGGCGCAGAGTCCGGACGGGTCGCGCCCGGCGTGCAGGACGGTGCCGTCCGGCCGGACGACGGCGGCGCGGGCGCGGCCTCGACGCAACCAGCGGTGCAGGTCGCTGTCGGCCGGGGCGGCGAAGCACACACCGCCGCGCCGCCGCGCCTCGGCCGTCACCGTCGGCGAGGCAGGGCCGATGGTGACGAGCGCGAAGCGGCCCCCGGTGACCTCGTCGAGACGCCGGCCGTCGCCGAACCGGCCGTTGGGGCACAGCCGCCCGGCGAGGCGACGCCGGCGGAGACGCAGGCGGGGGCCGAGGACGAGCGCGGAGCGGTGCAGGGGCGGGGTCTCGCTGTCCAGCACGATCCGGGACAGGCCGGGGATGCGGGCCAGACGCGGCACGACGATCCGGCGCAGGAGCGTGCCGGCGTCGCCGCCCTGGGTCATGGCCGTCCCGATGAGCTTGGCGAGCCGGATCATGGCCCGGGCGTGCGGCTTCCGTTCGGCCTCGTAGCTGTCGAGCACCTGCTCGGGCAGGCTCCCGTCGAGGACGGCGGCGAGCTTCCAGGCCAGGTTGGCGGCGTCGCGGATCCCGGCGCACAGGCCCTGCCCGACGAACGGCGGGGTCAGGTGGGCGGCGTCGCCGAGCAGGAACACCCGTCGGTCGCGCCAGTGGTCGGCCAGCTGCGCTCGGAAGGTGTACTCCGCAGCCCGGACCACGTGGAGCGCGTCGCTCGGGATGTCCCTGGTCCACGGCCGCAGCAGCGGATGCAGCTGGTCGATGTGCCGGTAGTCCTCGACGGTCTCGTGCGGGCGCAGCTGGAACTCCCAGCGGTAGCGGTGGCGTCCGATCCGCATGTAGGTCGCGGCGCGGTACGGGTCGCACACCTGGTGCACGCCCTCCCACTCATCGAGCTCGGCGTCGGTGGCCACGTCGACGACCAGCCATCGCTGCTCGAAGTGCAGGTCCTGCATGGTGGCGCCGATCGCGGCGCGGACCAGGCTGTTGGCGCCGTCGCAGCCGAGCACGTGGTCGGCGAGGACCGAGCCCTGCGCACCGCTGACCCGGTCGGTGTAGTCGACGCGGACCGGGCCCGCGCCGTCCTGGGTGACCCGGGTGACCTCGATGTCGCCGCGCAGTGTCGCGGTGTGGTGCCGCTCGAGGTTCGCGCGCAGCAGGCGTTCCAGCTCGGGCTGGTCGAACATGGTGGCCTCGGGGAAGCCGTGCCGCCCCGTCCCGCCGGCGCGGCGAAGCTCCGCGAGCACGCGCATGCTCGGGTCGACCAGGCGCAGGCCGTGGCACGGCCAGGAGATCGCGGCGAACTCCTCGCGCAGTCCGAGCCGGGCCAGGATGCGGTAGACCTCGTCGTCGAGGTGCACCGCGCGGGGCTGCGGGTAGATCGAGGCCCACCGGTCGAGCAGCAGGCACTCGACGCCACGCTGGGCGAGCAGCGTCGCGACGGTCAATCCGGTCGGACCGGCGCCGACCACGAGCACCGGCACGTGTGGCGCGGTCATGACACGGCCTGCCCGAGCGCGGCAAGGTAGCCGGCGACCAGGACCGCGCACACCACCGCGGGCGCGATCCGGCGCACGCCGTCGCGGTGGCGCAGGTGGGTGACCACGGCACCGGCCAGCAGGAGCAGCAGGCCGGTCCCGGCCAGGACGCCGAGCACCGGCACGGCCGGGCCGAGCGCCACGCCGACGGCACCGGCGAGCTCGAGGGCCCCGATGCGCCGGTAGGCGTCGACGGAGAAGCCGGCCTCGGTGGCGAGAGCGCGGGCCGGGGCGAGGGCGAGGACCTTGACCAGGCCGAGCCCGGCGAAGATCACGACGATGGCGGCGGCGAAGCCGATGACGGGGGTCATGAGGCGTCCTGAGTGATGTGGAGGTTCCAGGTGACGGCGTAGGCGCCGAGCGCGTCCCCGATCGCGGTCCGGTCGCACGACGTCGGGGCGGTCACCGTCACGACGACGGACCCGTCGTCGATGTGCGCCTCGACCTCGGCGTCGGGGACCGCGGCGAGGGCGTCCGCGACGGCTCGCCGGGTCGCGTCGGCGCGCAGGTCCAGCTTGTACGGCTTGCCGACGGCGGTGAGGGGCAGGGCGTCCAGCACGGTGACGGCCTTGGGCACGGCGGCGCGTTCGGGCACCCGCTGCGCGGCCCACGCGAGCAGGCCGACCTCGTCGACGGCGGCGCCCGGGGCCACGGCCACGTAGGCCACCGGCACCTCGCCGGCGTGCGCGTCGGGCCGACCGACGGCGGCGGCCGCCGTGACGTGCGGGTGGGCAAGCAGTGCGTCCTCGATGAGCGCGGGGTCGATGTTGTGGCCGCCGCGGATGATGAGGTCCTTGGCGCGGCCGCGCAGGTGCACGAACCCGTCCTCGTCGATCTCGGCGAGGTCGCCGGTGTCCAGCCAACCGTCGACGAGCTTGCCCAACCCGTCGAGCCGGTAGCCGTGGTCCTCGCGGCCGACGACGTAGCCCGGGAACACCGTCGGGCCGCTGATCGCGAGCACCCCGTTCTCGAGCACCGTCATGTGCTGGTAGGGCAGTCGCTGACCGACCGCGCCCGGCCGGGGCGCGTCGGGGAAGCTGCGCGCGCTGGCGCAGGTGGCCTCGGTCAGGCCGTAGCCCTCGAGCAGGGGCACGCCCGTGCGCTGCTGGAAGTCCGTCCGCACCGCGGGGGGCAGCGGCGAGGCGCCGACCATGGCGAAGCGCAGGCTGCTGATGTCGGCGTCCACCGGGACCTGGGCCAGGGTGGCGTACACGGTCGCCACCGCGCTCATCGTGGCGATCCGGTGGTGCTCCACGATCCGCCAGAACTCGCCGAACAGCGCGGCATCCCGGTAGCCCAACGGCCCGGCCCAGACGACTCGCTGCCCCTTGAACAGCGGCGCGAGCAGAGTCACCACCAGCGCGTTGACGTGGAACAGGGGCAGCGCGCCGAACACCACGGTGTCGGGGTCGATCAACGAGTTCGCCGCGAGCATCCACGCGTCGGCTACCTCGTTGGCGTGCGTGTGCGCGGCGAGCTTGGGCGCGCCGGTGGTGCCACCGGTGTGGAAGAACGCAGCGAGGTCGGCGGACCGGGGCGGCTCGCCGGCGAACGCCTCGGCGTCCTCCGTCGCGGCCTGCTCATCGATGTAGCCGACCCGCACTCCCGCGATGTCGTCCAGCGGTGGCGCCGCACCGCCCGCGCCGGTCGGGCGCAACACCAGGACCGCGTCCAGCTCGTCGGCCAGCGCCCGTGCGGTCTCCCAGACCTCGGGCGCGAGCTCGGGCCCGGCGGTGATCAGCACGCGGGCACCGGACCGGCGCAGCAGTTCGGCCAGGTGCGGGCGGGACAGCGCGCCGTTGACCGGGGCGGCGATGCCGGCGAGCTGCGCGGCCAGCATCGCGGTGACCAGCTGGGCGCAGTTGGGCGCCATCAGGGCGACCGCGTCCCCGCGGCGGACGCCGAGGCGGTGCAGCAGGTTGGCGCAGCGGTGCACGTCGGCGAGCAGCTCGGCGAACGAGCGTGACTCCGGTTCCCGCCAGCGGGCGGCGTCGGGCAGGACCGAGAGCGCCGTGCGCGCGGGCCAGCGGGTCGCGGCCCGGGCGAGCAGCGCGTAGGTGGTCTCCGGCAGGTCCCGGTCGGCCAGCGGGACGGCCTCGATCGCGGCGAGGTCGGTGGGCGCGGCGTAGCGCGGCCAGAGCAGATCGTCGGTCATCGCGCGTCCCTCACGACCGTGCGCTGGGTACCGAGGTCGATGACACCGTCGTCGGTGGCGACGCTCGCTGCGATGACGTCGCCGTCGGCGAGGTACTTCGGATTGCGCGCCTGACTCCTGAAGAACATCGTCCACTTGGTGGCCGGCGGGACCAGGGATCCCAGGATCTGCGCCGGCCGGGACGGCGCGGACAGCGCCGTGCCCACCGGCGTCCCGGTGAGCACCAGGTCACCGACGTCGAGCCGCTGGAACCGCGTCAAGGCCGTCAGGGCTTCGGCCGGTCGATAGATCATGTCGCCACCGACGGTGCGGTCCTGCCGGACCTCGCCGTGGACCGACAGCCGCAGGCGCAGGTCGGGGAACCGCTTGAGCTCGTCGGCGTCGAGCAGCACCAGCGCCGGGCCGACCGGGGTGAACGTCGGGTAGGACTTCGACTCGTAGAACTGCGTCTTGGGCAGTTGCAGGTCGCGGGCGGAGACGTCGTTGGTGACCACCAGACCGGCGACGGCGGTGGCCAGGTCGTCCTCGCCGACCTCGGTGCCCACCGGCAGCTCGCGCCCGATCACGAGCCCGATCTCGACCTCGTAGTCCAGCAGCCGAACGTGGGACGGCTTGACGACGTCGTCGAACGGGCCGCTGATCGAGCCGGAGGCCTTCCGGAAGAACGTCAGCGGCACGGTGTCCGGATCCATCCCGGCGTCCTCGACGTGCGAGGCGAAGTTGGTCATCTGGGCGACGACGCGACACGGAGCCGTCACCGGGGAGACGAGGTCGAGCGAGCCGACCGGCACGGTCCGCCCGCCCGCCGCCGCGGCGGCGATCGCCGGCCGATCGGCCAGCAGCTCCGCGGTCGTCGTCGCGGCGGTGTCGATCCAGGTCGCTCCGCCGGGCGTGGAGACGTACCAGGCGTCGGCGGTGCGCAGCACGGAGATGCTCATGACGCCGCCACCTTCACCAGACCGCGGAGGCGCTCGACGTCGAACTCGTTGTCCTGGCGCAGGGCGCCGACCACGGTGCGGAGCTCCTGCAGGACCTGGGGGCCCGGGGCGATGCCGAGGAAGTCCTTGGTCGCCGGCGGTCCCCACTGCGCGAGGCCGGAGGCCGTCATCGGGGCCCACCCGGGCTCGAGGGTGTCGTCGAACAGGTCGCCGTCGCTGAAGTGCTCGACCATGAACCCGTCCGGGTCGCGCCAGTAGTCGAAGATCTGACTGCCCTGGATGTGGCGGCCGATGCCCCACGAGTGGTGATAGCCCTGGTCGCGCAGGTACTCCCCGCCCGAGGCCAGCGCGTCCAGGTCGGCGACCTGGTAGGCCGAGTGCACGTACCGGTTCGCCGGCCCCAGCGCCAGCGCCAGCGTGTGGTGGTCACTCGGGGTGGCGCCGCGATCGCAACGGATGAAGCTCATCACCGGACCGCGCTCCCGCTGCCCCGGGTAGTACAGGAAATCGCTGACGATCAGCCCCAGGTGATCCAGGTACCAGTCGAGCGTCTCCCGGTACGTGGTCGTCTGCCACACCACGTGCCCGAGCCGCTGCACCCGCGCGGGCTCCCGCACCGGACGCTGGGTGGCGTTGGTCCGCACCGCGCGGTGACCGACGTTGAGCCGCAGCGGTGCCTGGGCCGGCAGCTCGGCCAGCTCGTTGGTGTCCGACACCACGCGCACCCGCAGCCCGCTCGGATCGACCAGATCGACGGCCAGCCCACCCAGGCTCTCGGGCAGCTTCACCGCCCGACGGCCGGTCGCCTCGGCGAGCCGGAGCACGTCGCCCGAGTCGGCGGCGCGGAAGGCGGGACCCGTGAACGCCGAGCGGCGGCCGCGCCGGATCAGCACGCAGGGCGCGCCCGGGTCGGTCCCCCGCAGGTGCAGCTCATCGGGCGTGCTCGCCGCCGTGGTGAACCCGAAGGCCCGCGCGAAGCGCTCCGCCCCGTCCAGGTCGGGCTTCTCGAACTCCAGCCACGCGAGGTCGTGCACCCTGACGATCGGATCGCGGGCGCGGCCTGGATGCTCACCGGCCATCGCGCCCTGCTCGCTGTGCAGCTCCGCGTGGGGATCGCGGTTGTTGATCATCGACTACTCCCCTCAGTAATGAGGATATCGTCAGTCATGACACGTTGCTCAGTCAAGCGCTTCTGAGGAATTCGTCAGCACTGACTCGGTGACCGGCATCGCGATGGCAGCCATGTGAGCAGCCCGCCGGAGCCCCGGAGGCAGCTCGAGCTCGGTCGTGGACTCCGGTTCCGACCTGGCCCGCCGACGGCTGCCGTGGTGGTGCGAGTCTGACTAATTCGTCAACTCTGACGCTCGACGCTAGAGTGGATGCGGGAACCCGACGGGAGGACCAGCGCGATGACCGAGCAGGCACGCAACCGCATGGACCGGCGCAAGGCACGCACCCGTGCCGCACTGGTCCGCGCCGCCCAGACCTGTATCGCGAGCGGGAGGACCGCCGTCCCGATCGCCGAGATCACCCAGCTCGCGGACGTCGGGATGGGGTCGTTCTACAACTACTTCGAGACCAAGGAGCAGCTCTTCCACGCCGCCGTCGAGGACGCGCTGGAGACCTTCGGGCAGACCCTGGACACCCTGACCGAGGACATCGACGACCCCGCCGAGGCGTTCGCCCAGAGCTTCCGGCTCACGGGGCGACTGCATCGCCGGCATCCCGAGCTCAGCAAGGTCCTGCTGAACAACGGCCTGGCTCTGGCGAGCTCCGGTCAGGGCCTCGCCGGCCGCGCGCGCCGCGACGTCGATGCGGCCGTCAGGGCCGGACGGTTCGCCACCGTCCGCGATGCGGACCTCGCCCTCGTCGTCGTCACGGGTACCGCCTTGACCCTGGGCCAGCTGCTGCACGACGACCCGGGCCGCGACGATGCGACGGCGACCGATCTCGTCACCGAGGACCTGCTCCGCATGCTCGGCGTCCCCGCCGACGAAGCCCGTGCGATCTGCGACCGTCCCCTGCCCGACCCGGACGCCGCACCACGGCCGGACACCGCCGCTTGATCACAGGTCCCGGACGATGCGCCTCCGTCGTCGGAACCCCCTGGTCATCACCGCGCGGTCGCGCGTCCCACCGGACGCGGTGCCGCTGCGGCTCGGTGTCCGGCAGCGCGGGGACGGTGCCGCGGAATCAGCACCCGCAGCGAGCGGGGACGGATCCGGCAGACGGCCGGTGTGTCGAGCCAGGTGCTCTCACCGTCGACCGCGGCCCGCACCACCGGGGACGGAGCATCGATGACGACCTCCTCCGCGGTGGCCACGATGGCCGGTGGGTGCTGTCGTTCCCCGGCGGCGAGGGCCTCCCCCGGCCTCCCCACGTCCACGCACATCAGCCCGAGAACACCGAGGTCGAGACGCCGCCGTCGCGCGACACCCCCGGCACCGCGGGCGCCGTAGGGGTTGTTGCTGACGAGGGCGACCGTCGGGTCGGTGACGGTCATCGGGCCGGCGCGCACGGTGAAGCACTGCTCCACGCGCCCGGAGAGCACGTCCGGGAGGACGTCCAGAGCGACCATGAGCTTGCTGTCCCGGTAATCCGGCCGACCGACGATCTCCGCGTAGGCACCGAGCGAGACGTTGTTGACGAACGGGCGCGCACCGACGACGCCCAGGTCGACCACCGACACCACGCCGTCGCTCAGAGCGTCCAGTGCCCGGTCGGGCCGGGACCGGTCCAGCCCGAGGTCGAGGGCGAAGTGATTGCGCGTACCGGCCGGGATCACCAGGAAGAGGACACCGCGCTCCGCGGCCACCTCGGCGACGGGTGCGAGCGTCCCGTCGCCGCCCGCAACGCCGAGCAGATCGGCCCCGTCGTCGACCGCCGCGTGCAGACGGGCCGCCAGCTCGCGCTCGTCCTCATCGAGGAACAGCACGCTCGCTCCGAGGGATGCCGCCTTCTCCGCCAGCCCGAACCGCCGCACCTTCCCGGCGCCCGAGCGTGGGTTCATCACGAGGAACGGGTGGGTCGGCGGCGCCACGCGCAGCGGACCGGCCGGCCCGCCGCGACCGCCACGGGACGACGTCATGTCGTCGACGTCGGGCCGGGCTGTGTGTCGGGCCGACCGTCCGAGTCCACAGACATCGAGTCCTCCCCTGCACCTTCCGGGTCCAGCGGTGTGCGGACGACGATGCTGGGCTCAATCTCCTGGGCGCCAGCACGGGCTTTCGTCCTGCGCTGCGCAGGACCACGGTCCGTCTCTTCCTCGGGGGCGGCCGGTACCCAGGGCCGTCAGGGAGCGTCAGGCGCCGCGTGGGAGAGCACGACCTGTCCGCCCGCCCGGGCAACGGTGTCGAGCCGCTCCTGCGTCCGACGGTTCTCGGTCCGGTCGCGGGCGACACCCGGGGTGCCGCGCCGGCGCAGCTGCTCGTAGCTCAACGCCGCGTCGCCCGCGATCACCGTCGGGCGGGCCCCGTCGACGACGACACCGAGGTGTCCGATGGTGTGGCCCGGCAGCGGTACGGCCCGGACCGACCCGTCGTCCACGAGCGTCGTGGACCTCGCGAAGCCGGCGATCCCACCGTCCTCGAACCGGGGCCGCACCAGCCGTCGGCCGGTCACGCGGCAAGCGGTCGCTCCGGGATAGCCCTCCACCTCTCCGGGCCCGACGACGACCTCGGCCCGGGCGAACGCGGGCAGGTTGCCGGTGTGGTCGCCGTGGAGATGGGTGAGGACGACGGTGTCGACGGCGTCGGGCGCGACGCCGAGGGCGCGCAGCCGGGCGGGCGCATCGGCACCGGCCCGCACCGGGAGGCGCAGGTATCGGCGGTAGATGCTCTCCTGGACGCGGTCGCCGCAGCCGAAGTGCCCGGGCGGCTGATCGACCGCCTCACCGGTGTCGACGAGCACGATCCCGCGCCGGTGCTCGATCAGCACGACGTTCACCGGCAGCCACGGAGCCCACCGGCGGTCGACGGCGATCGCGGCGTAGCGCAGCGACCACGGCCCGCCGAACTCCACGTGGGAGCGCCGGACCCCCACCCACCCGACCGGGATCACCGTCACCCGCACACCGCTCTCGTCCCGCACGACGACGGGATCGGGGTCGGGAGGCGGAGGGCTCCTCACCGGACGGTCTTGCCGGTGGTGTCCGCCCGGCTGCGGCTGGGCTGCACGCGCTTGGGCTCGCCCGGCATCTTCGGGTACTCGGGCGGGTAGGGCAGGTCGCCCAGACCGTGGTCGCGCTGGTCGCGCTCGACCCACTCCAGGACGGTCGCAAGGCTCCCCGGGGCGTCGTGCAGGCCCGCGAGGGCGTCGCCGCGCTCGGCGAGGACGCCCGCGGCGGTGAGGACGTCGAAGTCGTCGGGGTCGACCTCGGGCAGGTCCTCCCAGCGCAGCGGCATCGACACCGTCGCCCGCGGGGTGCCGCGCACCGACCAGGCCGAGGCGATCGTGCGGTCGCGGGCGGCCTGGTTGTAGTCGAGGAACACGCGTTGCCCGCGCTCCTCCTTCCACCAGTCGACCGTGGCCTCGGTCGGGACGCGCCGGCACACCTCGCGGGCCAGGGCGATCACCGCGCGGCGCACGCCGACGAAGTCCCACTCCGGGCGCACCGGGACGAGCACATGGATGCCGCGCCCGCCGGAGGTCTTGGGACGTCCGTGCAGGCCGGCGTCGTCGAGGACCTCGCGCAGCACGCCGGCCACGCGCACGGCGTCGGCGAAGTCGGTGCCGGGCTGGGGGTCGAGGTCGATGCGCAGCTCGTCGGGCTGGTCGACCTCGCCGCGGCGCACGGGCCACGGGTGGAAGTCGAAGGTGCCGAGGTTCGCGGCCCACGGCAGCACCGCGGTCACCGTCGGGCAGATCTCCGTGGCGGAGCGCCCGCTGGGGAAGCGGACGTCGACGGTCTCGACCCACTCGGGAGCGCCCTTGGGCACCCGTTTCTGGTAGAAGAACTCGCCGGTCACGCCGTCGACGAACCGCTTGAGGTGCGTGGGGCGCTCGTAGAGGACGGCGAGCAGCGGCTCGCGGACCGCCACGTAGTGCTCGACGACCTGCCGCTTCGTGATCCCGCGGTCCGGGAAGTAGACCTTGTCGGGATTGGTGACGCGGACGGTCAGCCCGTCGACGTCGATCTCCTCGGCCGGGGACTTCGCCACGACGCGGAAGGCTAGCCGGTCAGGCCGTTCTCGTCGGCCGCGCGCAGCCGGTCCGCGAGGGCCTGGAGCTCCTGGCGCAGCCGGACGATGTCCTCGATCCCCATGCCCGTCTCCGCCTGGACCCGACGCTGCACGGCGAGCACGGGCTCGCGCAGGGCGTCCCCCTCCGCCGTGCACGTCACCTCGACGGTGCGCTCGTCCTCGGGGCGCCGGCGGCGCACCACGCGGCCGCGCTCCTCGAGGCGCTGCAGCAGCGGCGAGAGGGTGCCGCTGTCGAGGTGCAGCTCCCGGCACAGCGTCCCCATCGTCGTGGGGCCGTGCTCCCAGAGCACGAGCAGCACGACGTACTGGCTGTAGGTCAGCCCCAGCGGGGCGAGCCCGCGCCGGTAGGACGCGGCGATCGCCCGCGAGGCGTCGTGCAGCGCGAAGCACAACTGGGTGTCGAGGGTCGTGCACGCCGAGGTGTCCGTGCTCATGACCCAATGGTAGGCCCGACGGGAAGGGCCGCGGGTTACCGTGGGTCGATGAGCGCGTCGAAAGCCCCAGGTGGGGGCCGCTCCGGCTCCCCCGATCAGGGTCCGGACGAGCCCGCGGGCCCGCACGGACGGTTCGCCGACGACCTCGTCGGTCTCGATCCCGACGACCCCGAGGCGCGCGCCTTCGCCGCGCACCTCGATCGGATTGAGCAGACCGGGCCGGCCGCGTTCACCGTGGAGGGGCAACTGGCAGGGGTCCGCGACTTCGCCGAATCCGCCAACCGGGCGGACGGCCCGCGCCGGCTCGCCGCGGTCGTGCTCGTCGCCCTGGTCCTCCTCGGCACCGGCTTCGTGATCTTCGAGGTCCTCGAGGTGGTCCTCGGCACGGCCCTCTGAGACGTGCACGACGTATTAGCCTGGATGCATGAGCAGTGACGCCTCGATCGGCACCCCGAAGGTCAGCAAGTCCGACGCCGAGTGGCGCGAGCAGCTGACGCCGGAGGAGTACCAGGTGCTGCGGCAGGCGGGGACGGAACGCCCGTTCACCGGTGAGTACGACGAGGTCTTCACCGAGGGCGTCTACTCCTGCCGCGCCTGCGGCGCCGAGCTCTTCCGCTCCGAGACCAAGTTCGCCTCCCACTGCGGGTGGCCGTCGTTCTACGCGCCCTCGGCCGACGACAACGTGATCCTGCGCGAGGACCGCTCGATGGGCATGGCCCGCGTCGAGGTCCTCTGCGCGACCTGCCACTCGCACCTGGGCCACGTGTTCAGCGGCGAGGGCTACGGCACGCCCACCGACCAGCGCTACTGCATGAACTCGGTGAGCCTGCGCCTCGAGCCCGCGAGCTGAGGTCCCCGGGGCACCCGGCCGGCTGAGGCGGCCCGCTACGGTCGTCGGCCGATGTCCACGACCACGCGCACCCTCGGCCGTGATCTCGGCCGTGACCTCGGCCGCGACCTGGGCCGCCGCCTCGCCCGCCGGCTGCACCCGGTCCAGCCGCGCCGGCTGCTCGTCGCGGCCGGCCGGCAGCTCTCCCCCCGCCACCTCACCGGCCTGCGCACCGCCCTCGGCGCGCTCGAGCAGGGCAGCTGGATGCGGAGCCTGGAGCTGCGCGTCCCCAACCGCGGCGACCGGTTCGCGGTGTTCGCCGAGATCGTCGAGCGCCTGCGCTCGCCGCGCCCGCTCTACCTCGAGTTCGGCGTGCACGAGGGCCGCACGCTGCGCTGGTGGAGCGAGCACCTCGCGACGCCGGGCGCGCGCATGATCGGGTTCGACAGCTTCGACGGCCTGCCCGGCGACTGGCACCCCGACGCCCCCGCGGGCAGCTTCGCCACCGGGGTGGTGCCGCGGATCGACGACCCGCGGGTCGAGATCGTGCCCGGCTGGTTCGCCGACACGCTGCCGGGCCGGGCGCTGCCGCCGCACGACGAGCTCGTCGTCAACGTCGACTGCGACCTCTACTCGAGCACGCGCGAGGTGCTCGACTGGCTCGAGCCCCACCTGCGGCCGGGCACGCTCGTCTACTTCGACGACCTGTTCGACCACGACGCCGAGCTGCGCGCCGTGTGGGAGTGGGTGGACGCCCACCCAGAGACCGTCCGTCCGCTGTCGATGGCGCGCTGGGGGCAGCACCTGCTCCTCGAGTACCGCGCCTGATCCACCCCGCCACCCCTGCTCCGTCCGGCGCAACGCACGCGTCCACCGCGACGCATTCCGCGCGGCGACCGGTGTCCGACACCACCGCCGGGAGCCGCCGACGGGCAGGATCGTTAGTGTCGGAGGACGGCCAGCCCGCCTCCGCGCCGGAGAGAGGACGATGCCGTCGATGGGCCATCCGCTGCGTCCCCGCACCACGGACGACCACCCCCGCCGTCCGCACCCGCTGTCCGCGCGGCTGCCGCGGTTCGACGAGACGGTGCAGTACGACGTCATCCGCGACACGCTGATGCCCGAGGAGCAGATCGACGGCGTCTACGCCAGCGACAGCGCCGGCATCGCGCTGTGCGGCATCACCAACCGCCGGGTGATCCTGCTCGACACCGCCTTCCCGGGCGGGCGCGCGGCGCTCATCACCGCGCCCTACAGCCGCATCACCACGGTGTCGTACGTGTCCGCCGAGGACGAGCCGATCTTCTCGAACACCGTGGCGATCCAGGTCGGCCGGACGTTCTACGAGGTGACGTGCCGCGGCCCGGAGCAGGCCGCGGAGATCCACGACCTCATCACCTGGCACCTCATCGACTGAGGGCGAGCACCCCGGACGACGGGGCGAGCAGCTCCTCGACACCGGCCGCGGCGATGCCGCGCTCGCGGGCGACGCGCACCACGTGGTCGGTCAGCGCCGGCCAGGTGCAGATCACGGTGTCGACGTCACGACCGACGAGCTCGCCGACGCGGGCGGCGACGCGCACGCCGATGTCGCGGCCGGGCTCGAGCAGCAGGCGGTCGACCAGGTGCACGTCGGTGACGCCGGGCGCGTACTCCGCGAGGAGGCGGCGGGCCTCCCGGACGTGCGCCGACGCGACGTGAAGGAAACCCACGGTCGCCACACACGGAATATGACAGGTCGCGTTGCGTGAAGCGAGGACTTGATCGATGTACGGCTCGTCCGGTACGGCGGACGGCGTCCGGTTGCCGCCGGACTACGGCAGAGAGGTGACGAGCTGCCCCGGTGACACCCGCGGGCCGGTGAAGAACGGGATCTCCTCCCGCACGTGGCGGCGGGCCTCGGTGGCGCGCAGGTCGCGCATGAGGTCGACGATCCGGTCGAGCTGGTCGGCCTCGAACGCGAGGATCCACTCGTAGTCGCCGAGCGCGAACGCGGGCACGGTGTTGGCGCGGACGTCGGCGTAGCCCCGGGCGGCCTTGCCGTGGTCGGCGAGCATGGTGCGCCGCTCCTCGTCGGGCAGCAGGTACCAGTCGTAGGAGCGCACGAAGGGGTAGAGGCAGAGGTAGCCCTTGGGCTCCTCGCCCGCGATGAACGCCGGCACGTGGCTCTTGTTGAACTCCGCGGGCCGGTGCAGCGCGGTGCCCGACCACACCGGGGTCGACGCGCGCCCGAGCGCGGTGCGGCGCAGCGCCGAGTAGGTGGCCTGCAGCGACTCGATGTCCGGCGCGTGGGTCCAGACCATCCAGTCGGCGTCGGCGCGCATGCCCGCGAGGTCGTAGAGACCGCGGACGGCGACGCCCTTGCCGTCGGCCTGCTCGAGCACGCCGGCGAGCTCGTCGCCGAGGGCCGCGCGGTCCTCGGGCAGGCGCGCCGGGTCGGTGCGGAACACCGACCACATGGCGTAGCGCAGGGTCGAGTTCAGCTCGTCGTAGTTCAGCCGGGCCACGCGCTCCATGGTGCCACCGGCACCGATCAGAGGGACTCCTCGGCGCTGGAGACGCCGGGCACCTGGTCGGCCCGGAACGCCTCGACGAAGCGGCGGTGGTCGTCGCGCACGATGTCGGCGTAGTCGCGGGCGAACGCCACGAGGTCGGCGACGAAGTCGTCCTCCCGCTCCCCGACCACCCCGAGCAGGGCGTCCTCGACCTGCCCGGTGACCAGGCCCTGCTCGGCGTCGGCGTCGGAGACGCAGTGGGCCCGGGCGGTGGCGCGCCCGAGGTGGTGCAGGACGTCGCGCAGGTCGCGGGGCTCGGTGAGGTCGTCCCAGTCGAGGTCGTTCTCGTACGGCGAGAGCTCGGCGACGACGTAGCCGACGCCGCGCATCTCGGTCCAGCCGAGCAGGCGGTCGGCATGGGCCTGCAGCGCGCGCCGCGACAGGGCGGTGCGGTGGCCGTGGTGGGTGAACCAGGAGGCCACCTCGGGGTCGTCGACGACACGGCTCGGCGCGGCCCGCACCGCCTGCTTCATCGACAGCACGATGTCGTTGTCGAGCGCCTCGTTCGGGCCCTCGATGAGCACGTTGTAGGCCGGCAGGCCCGCGCTGCCGATGCCGAAACCGCTGCGCCCGACGACGTCGTGCACGCCGTACGCCGTGTCCGGCCACCGCTTGGCGTGCGGGATCGTGCCGAGGTAGCCCTCGTAGGCCGCGAGCACCTCCGCGCGCTCCTCGTCGTCGAGGCGGCGCACCCCGGGGCCGGCGCGGAACACCCGGTCCTCCCCCTCGATCTCGGTGACCGCGTCGAGCAGGGCCCTCCGGCTGCTCTCCCGCGAGCGCTGCAGGGCCTCGCGGATCGGGCCGTCGGTGTTCCGCCGGGTCAGCGCGAACTCCCGCTCCCCCGAGCCGCCCGAGAACGAGCGGACCGCGGCGAGGTAGGAGCGCAGGTAGGTGGCGTTGAGCGCGTCGATGTCGCCGTCGGAGAACGCCTTGGACCAGCCGAGCAGGGCCACGCTCGCCACGAGCCGGCGCAGGTCCCAGGTCCACGGGGCGACGTAGGCCTCGTCGAAGTCGTTGACGTCGAAGACCAGCACGCCGTCGCCGTCGAGGTAGGTCCCGAAGTTCTCGGCGTGCAGGTCGCCCTGGATCCACACGCGCCGGGTCTTGTCGTCGACCCACGGGTCCTCGAGGCGCGCGACGTCGGCGTAGTAGAGCGGCGCGCTGCCCCGGTAGAAGGCGAACGGCTCGACGGCCATCTTGCGGAACTTGTTGCGGAACGCCGCGGGCGACTCCGTCATGAGGTCGGAGAACGCGTCGGCGAGGGTGTCGACGATGTGGCGGGTGCGGGCGTCGTCGTCGCGCGCCCCGAGGTCTCCGGCGAGATCGGTCACGGCGAGCATCCTGGCGTGGCACGGGGTCGGGGGGAACGACCGGCGTAGTCCGGACGGGAACGACCGGACGGCAGCTACCGGACGGTGGTCGCCGCGAGGTGCTCCGCGACGCGGCGGGCCGCGGCGTCGGCGGTGGCGAGGCAGGCCGGCACGCCCACGCCGTGCAGCGCCGCCCCGGCCACGGCGAGCCCCGGCAGCGCGGCGACGCCGGACTCGATGGCGGCGACCCGGTCGAGGTGACCGACGCCGTACTGCGGCAGCCCGCCGGGCCAGCGCACGACCGCGGACTCGACGGGGACCTCCTCGATCCCGGTGAGGGCGGCGAGGTCGCTGCGGGCGGCGCTGACGAGGTCGTCGTCGTCGCGGCGCAGCGCGGCCAGGGAGCCGGGGTCGCCGTGGCGGCCGATCGACAGGCGCAGGACGGCGGTGGCGTCGGGGTCGCCGGTGTCGTGCGGCGCCAGGTGCGGCCACTTCTCGCTGCTGAACGTCGTCGCCTTGATCGTCCAGGGCAGGCCGTCCGGGCGCCGCTCCCCCGCCCCGACGAGCACCCCCGAGCGCCCGGCGAGCGGGCCCGCCGCGGCCGCGGGCAGCGCGAGGACCACGAGCGCCGAGGACGCCAGCTCGATCTCGCCGGCGGCGCGCGCGGCACCGGGCGCGTGGTCGGCGAGCAGGCGGCGCACGGCCGGCGCGGGCACGGCGAGCACGACGGCGTCGGCCTCGACCGGCGCGTCGTCGGTGATCTCGGCGCGCCAGCCGTCGGGGGTGCGGGCGAGCGCGGTGACCGTCCGTCCGAGGCGGAGGTCCGCGCGGGCGGCGAGGGCCAGGGTGGCGGGGAGGTCCGCGAGCCCCCCGCGCAGGGTGCCGAAGACCGGGGCGCGCCCGGGGCTGGAGCTCGGCGCGCCGGTGGCGACCGGCGGCGCGGCCTCGGCGGGCGGGGCCGGCAGGCACGCGCGGGCGGCGGCGAGCAGCGAGCGCGGGTCGGCGTCCAGGGCGGCGGCCAGCGCGGGCACGGTGGCGCGCAGGCCCAGCCCGTCGGCGTGCCCGGCGTAGACGCCGCCCAGCAGCGGGTCGACGAGCCGGTCGGCGACCTCGTCGCCCAGCCGCGCCCGCACCAGCGCGCCCACGGCGACGTCACCGCCGGGCTCCCAGTCGCCGGGGCGGTCGGCCCGCAGCGCCGCGAGACCGGCGGGCGAGAGGGCGTCCGCGGCGACGTCGGGGTCGCCCGGCACGCCCATGACCGTGCGCGGGGGCAGCCCGACGGTCCGCCCGCCCACGCGCAGGCCCGAGGCGGCGGGTCCGGGGTGCACGAGCTGGTCGTCCAGGCCGAGCTCGGCGATCCGCGCGCCCGCCTCGGGGCGCCGGGCCAGGAACGCCTCGGCGCCCACGTCGACCCGCCGCCCGCCGATCTCCATCGCCGCGAGCTTCCCGCCCAGCGAACGGGCGGCCTCGACGACGACGATCTCGGCGTCGGGCCCCAGGAGGGTGCGCAGCCGGTGGGCCGCGGCGAGCCCGGAGACCCCGCCGCCGACGACGAGGACGCGGGTCACGGCAGCGCGGTGGCGTGCACCAGGTCGACGACGCGGGCCAGGGCGTCGGGGTCGGTCTCGGGCAGCACCCCGTGCCCGAGGTTGAACACGTGGCCCGCGGCCGCCTCGCCCTCGGCGAGGATGCGCCGGACCTCGCGGGCGACGACGTCCTCGCCGGCGAACAGCAGCGCCGGGTCGAGGTTGCCCTGCAGCGCGGTGCCCGGCGCGACGCGGGTGGCGGCGACGTCGAGCGGGATCCGCCAGTCGACGCCGACGACGTCCGCGCCGGCCTCCCCCATCGCCCCGAGGAGCTCGCCGGTGCCGACGCCGAAGTGGATGCGGGGCACGCCCGCGTCGGCGAGGCCGGCCAGCACCCGCGTCGAGTGCGGCAGCACCAGCTCGCGGTAGTCGCGCTCGGACAGGGCCCCGGCCCAGGAGTCGAAGAGCTGCACGGCGTCGACCCCGGCCTCGACCTGGGCGCGCAGGAACGTCAGCGTGGTGTCGGCGAGCACGGAGCACAGCGCGTGCCAGGTCTCGGGCTCGGCGTGCATGAGCGCCTTCGTGCGCTCGTGGTTGCGGCTCGGCCCGCCCTCGACGAGGTAGGAGGCGAGCGTGAACGGGGCGCCGGCGAAGCCGATGAGCGGCGTCTCGCCCAGCTCGCGGACCAGCAGGCGCACGGCCTCGGCGACCGGGGCGACGCCCGCCCCGTCGAGGGCGGGCAGCGCGGCGACGTCGGCGGCGGTGCGCACGGGGTGCTCCACCACCGGCCCCGTGCCCGCGACGATGTCGACGCCGACGCCGGCGGCCCGCAGCGGCACCACGATGTCGGAGAAGAGGATCGCCGCGTCGACGCCGTAGCGGCGCACCGGCTGCAGGGTGATCTCGCAGGCGAGGTCGGGGGTCAGGCAGGCCTCGAGCATCCCGGTGCCCTTCCGGACCTCGCGGTACTCCGGCAGCGAGCGCCCGGCCTGCCGCATGAACCACACCGGCCGGTGGGTCGGGCGCTCCCCGCGCGCGGCGGCGAGGAAGGGCGAAGCGGGCAGGTGCCGGCGCCCCGCAGACGCGTCGGCGTGGACGTCCGTGGTCACGATTCCTGCCCTGCTCATGGTGTCCCCATCCTCCCACGTCGTCCTCGCGCGCCGCCGCGTGTGCCGGGTGGTCGCAGCGAGGGACGCCCCGGCTGCGTGGCACGCAGCGAAGGACGCCCTCGCCCGGCTCGGGGTCGGGACGCCCGGGACGGGAGGGACGGAGGTGCACGTCCGGGGCGTTCGGCGTGGGAGGTGCCGGGAAGAACCCGTTCGGCCTACTGTCGTCGAGGTGACGGCGCCCACCACCCACCCCGAGACCTTCCGTCGCGCGGTGGACTCGCTCGACGGTCTCCCGACGCGCGCGGAGATCGAGCTGCGGACCATGCGCCCGCCGCAGCGCCTCGCCCCGTACTCCGCCGCCTGGAGCGCCGAGGTGCTCGCGAGCGCCCCCGCGCCGGGCACCGGCGAGGTCGACGACGCCGAGGTCGTGGTGACCGGACGCCTCGTGCTGCTGCACGACCCGGAGGGCCAGGACGCCTGGGACGGGACGCTGCGCGTGGTGACGTTCGTGCGCGCCGAGCTGGACCCGGAGCACGCCGGCGACCCGATGCTGCCCGAGGTGGCGTGGTCCTGGCTGACCGGCGCGCTGGAGGACTCGGGCGCGGCGTGGACGGCGCTGGGGGGCACCGTGACCCAGACCGCCTCGGTCCGCTTCGGCGACATCAGCGGCCCGACCCACGCGACCGACCTCGAGCTGCGCGCGTCGTGGACGCCGACCGAGGAGGTCCTCAGCGCGCACGGCGAGGCGTTCGCGGGTGTCCTCGCGATCGCCGCGGGACTTCCGCCGGTGGGCGTGACGACGCTCGGTGCCCGGCGCGCCGGCCGATCTGGTTGAGCATTCTCCCGGTACCACCGGTATCGATGTCGGAATTTTTTTCGCACTTCCGCAGGTCATCGTGCCCATTCCCCGGGCTGAACAGCCTGCCGTCCGATCAGCCCGAGGACGCTGCGTCCGTCACGCCAACACGTTGGGTCGTTGGTTGCAGCAGCCCTGGGGCGGTCGGCGCTACTCGATACTCTCCGTAGCAGCAGTTACACCGAGTGTCACCACGAGACGATTTCGTGGAGTCTGTCCACTCCAAAGGGTGACCGCGACCGCGTAACACGCGAAACTCCACCGAGCGAAGTTGGCCCTGATGCTCTCGTTAACTCGCCCGGGGGGATATCTTCTCTCGCACGCACTTCCTCGTCCGATCGGCGGCGCGGTCGTTGGGACGAGGGCCAGGGTGCGTTATGTCGGGGGGCAAGACCGACTTCTAGGAGGTACTCGACGTGGCAACCGTGGGCCCAGGCATGGCCCTTCGCGGCGTCGCGAGCGGCTTGCTGCCGCCGGCCATGGTCCCGCATCCGCGGGAAGAGATGTTCACCGTGCTGGTGGTCGACGACCACCCGCTGTTGCGTGAGGCCATCGCGCAGCGGCTCTCCTCGATGGGCGCGGGCACCGTCCACGAGGCGGCCTCGATCTCCGAGGCCCGCACGCGGGCGCTGGCCTCCGGGCCGTGCGACCTCGCGATCCTCGACCTCGGCCTGCCGGACGGCAGCGGCCTGGACCTGATCGCGGAGCTCCGCGCCCAGGGCTGGAACCGTGTCGTCGTGCTGGCGGCCTCCGACGACCCGTCGGCGGTCCGTGCGGCCTTCCAGGCCGGCGCCCAGGCGTACCTGCTCAAGTCGGCGTCGCCCGGTGTGGTCACCGACGGCGTGCGCCGGGTCCTCGAGGGCGGCCTCTACGCCGACCCGTCGGTCGCTCCCCTGCTCGCGGCGGGCACCCGCGTGCCGGCCACCGACAACACCCCGCGGGAGCTCTCGGCCCGCGAGGTCGAGGTGCTGCAGCTGGTCGCCGACGGCCGCTCCAACAAGGAGATCGGTGACGCGCTGAGCCTCTCGGCGCTGACGGTGAAGAGCCACCTCTCCCGCATCGGGCGCAAGCTCGGCACGGGTGACCGGGCACAGATGGTCGCGCTGGCCATGCGGGCCGGCGTCATCCGCTGAGCGCGAGGGCGAGCGGGCCGACCACCTCTCACACGGGGCCGTCGGCCGGGTCGTCGCACGACGGTCGGTCCACGGACCCCGCCGGGGGCACCGGCGGGGTCCGTGACCGGTCACCCTCCGCGCGCGACACACCCGCGAGTTCCTCGCCATCGCGTGCCGAACGGGGTGGTGAGGGGCACACTCCTGCGTCCGTGGCCCCTGATCCCTCGCCGAGCGAGCCGACCGAGACCGCCGAGGTCGTCGACGACGACCCGGCGGTGGTCGACCTGCTCGAACCGGCCGAGGGCGTACCGCCGCTCGTCACCGACGCGGCCGCGCTGGCGGACGCAGCGGCCTCGCTGGCCGGCGGAACGGGTCCCGTGGCCGTCGACGCCGAGCGGGCGTCGGGCTACCGCTACTCGGCCCGCGCCTACCTGGTGCAGCTGCGCCGCGAGGGCGCTGGCACCGTGCTCGTCGACCCCATCGCCTGCGGCGGCGACCTCCGGGTGGTCGACGAGGCCCTGCGCGGCGTCGAGTGGGTGCTGCACGCGGCGTCGCAGGACCTCGCGTGCCTCGCCGAGGTCGGCATGCGCCCGGACTCGCTGTTCGACACCGAGCTCGCCGGACGCCTCGTCGGCTACCCGCGCGTCGGGCTCGGCCCGCTGACCGAGCACCTGCTGGGCGTGCGGCTGCAGAAGGGCCACGGCGCCGCCGACTGGTCCCGCCGCCCGCTGCCCGCGGAGTGGCTCACCTACGCCGCGCTCGACGTCGAGCTGCTCGTCGAGCTGCGGGACGCCGTCGCCGCCGACCTCGAGCGCCAGGGCAAGACCGCCTGGGCGGAGCAGGAGTTCGAGGCCGTGCGCCTCGCCCCTCCCCCGCCGCCGCGCGCCGAGCCGTGGCGGCGCACCTCCGGCCTGCACAAGGTCCGCCGGCCCGCGCAGCTGGCCGTGGTCCGCGAGCTGTGGGGCTCCCGCGACGAGCTCGCCTCCACCCGCGACGTCGCCCCCGGTCGGCTGCTGCCCGACGCGGCGATCGTCGACGCGGCGCTGCGGGAGCCCACCGGCCGCGACGACCTCGTCGGTATGCCCGTGTTCCGGGGGCGTGCCCAGCGCCGCCTCGCCGACCGCTGGTGGTCGGCGATCGCCCGGGCCCGCGCCCTGCCGAAGGCGGGGTGGCCGGCGTCCGCCCCGGCGCAGGACGGACCGCCGCCCGCGCACCGCTGGGGCGACAAGGACCCGGCCGCGGCCGCCCGCCTCGCCGCCGCCCGTGCCGCGCTCGCGGGGCTCTCCGAGCGCACCGGCACGCCGGTCGAGAACCTCGTGACCCCCGACCTCGTGCGCCGCCTGTGCTGGGCGCCGCCCGAGTCGCTCGCGCCCGACGCGGTGGCCGGCGCGCTGCGCGACCTCGGCGCGCGCCCCTGGCAGGCGGAGCTCACCGCCCCGCTGCTGGCCGAGGCGCTGCACGCGGTGCCGGCGGAACCCTCCGGACCTCAGGAGTCCTGAGCCCGCGGCAGCACCACGTCGACGGTCAGCCCGCCGCCCGCGACCGGCTCGGCCACCGCGCGCCCCCCGTGCGCGCGGGCCACGGCGCGCACGATCGACAGGCCGAGCCCCGTGCCGCTGCCGGTCCGCCCGGCGCCTCGGCGGAAGGGCTCGAAGAGCTCGGCGACCATCGCGGGCGCCACCACGGGCCCCGACGACGACACCGACAGCACGGCGTGCCCGTCGTCGACCCGCGTGCGCACGGCGAGCCAGCCGCCCTCGACGTTGTGGCGCACGGCGTTCTCGAGCAGGTTGCCCGCCACCCGCCCGAGCAGCGCGGCGTCGCCGGCGACCCCGGCGGGGGCGAGCTCGGTGTGCACGGTCAGGTTCCGGTCGCGGGCCTCGGCGCGCACGGCGTCCAGGGCACCGGGCACGGTCTCGGCGAGGTCGACGGGGTCGCGCGGCACGGCGTCGGCGGCCTCGGTGCGCGCGAGGAACAGCAGGCCGGCGACGAGGTCCTCGGCGCGGCGCGTGGCGTCGCGGATGACCTCGCCCATGCGCCGCAGCTCGGCGGCGTCGGCGTCCGGGTCGGCGAGGGTCACGTCGACCTCGGTGCGCAGGACCGCGAGCGGGGTGCGCAGCTCGTGGCTCGCGTTGGCCACGAACCGCTGCTGGGCGTCGAACGCGGCCTGCAGCCGGTCGAGCATCGCGTCGAACGTGGCCGCGAGCTCGGCGACCTCGTCGCGCGGGCCGGTCAGCCCGATGCGGGCGTCGAGGGACTCCGCGGACAGGCGCTGCGCCGTGGCCGTGACGTCGTGCAGCGGGCGCAGCACCCGCCGGACCGTCACCCACGAGATCAGCGCCGCGGCGACGACGACCATCGCGAACGCCAGCGCGCCGATGCGCAGCACCTCGACGCGGGCGGCCCGGCCGAGCGCGTCGGCCAGCTCCCCGGCGGGCACGCGCACCCCGTCGACCATCACCGGCGTGTCCGGCGGCAGCTGCGGCACCGCGGCGACCACCTGGCCGACCAGCACCCAGCCCAGCCAGACCAGCAGCACCGCGACCACGGCCACCAGCCCGGTCGCCAGCAGCGTCAGGCGCAGGCGGAGCCCCGGGCCGCGGCGCGGCACGGGCGACGCGGTGGGGGCGGTGGACACGGTCCGACGCTACGGCGTCCCCCGGATGGCCGCCGTGAGCCCCCGGTACCGCTCATGATCGACGTCCCGACACGGACGTCGGATCAGAGGAGCACGCCGGGGGCACGTCGCCGGCACGGCTCAGACGGTGGCGGGCGCCTCGGCCGGCACGCGGTAGCCCGAGCCGACGACGGTGTCGATGATGCCGGGCTCGCCGAGCTTCTTGCGCAGGGTCATGACGGTGACCCGCACGGTGGTGGTGAACGGGTCGGCGTTCTCGTCCCACACCCGCTCGAGCAGCTCCTCGGAGCTGACGACGGCGCCGCGCGCGGCCATGAGCACCTCGAGCACCCCGAACTCCTTGCGCGTGAGCTCGAGGGCGGTGCTGCCGCGGGTCACCGTGCGCTTGGCCGGGTCGAGCACGACGTCGGCGGCGCGGAGCACCGGCGGCACGGCCGGGGTCGCCCGCCGGCCCAGGGCCCGCAGGCGCGCCACGAGCTCCGGGAAGTCGAAGGGCTTGGGCAGGTAGTCGTCCGCGCCGAGCGCGAGGCCCTCCACCTTGTCCCGCAGCGTCCCGCTCGCGGTGAGCATGATGACGCGGGTGACGCCGCCGACGATCTCGGCGCACAGCTCGTCGCCGGAGCGCCCCGGCAGGTCGCGGTCGAGCACGACGACGTCGTAGCGGGTGACGCCGACCTTCTCGCTGCCCTCGTCACCGTCGTACGCGACGTCGACGGCCATGCCCTCGCGACGCAGCCCCCGCGCGAGCGCGTCGGCCAGGGCCTGCTCGTCCTCCACGATCAGTACTCGCACGCCTCCACGGTGCCACAGGTCACCTGAGCGGTCGCTGAGAGGAAGCCCAGGTCAGCGTGCGAGATCCGCGTCCGGGACGGTCAGCGTCTCGCGGCCCGAGACCCACTCCGTGACCTGGCGGGCGACGTCGGCGTCGGTGAGCCCCGCCGCCGCGAGCACCTGGCCCCGCGAGGCGTGCGCGAGGAACTCCTGGTCGAGCGCGAGGCGGCGCACCGGCACGTCGACCCCGTCCTGGGAGAGCGCGTCGGCCAGCGCCGAGCCCACGCCGCCGTGGCGCCCGCCGTCCTCGACGGTGACGACCAGGCGGTGCTCGCCGGCGAGGGTCCGCAGCGCCTCGGGCACCGGCTGCACCCAGCGCGGGTCGACGACCGTGACCCCGATCCCCTGCGCCGTGAGCCGCTCGGCCGCCTGCACGCCGAGCTCGCCGAACGCGCCGACGCACACGAGCAGGACGTCGGGGACGTCGGGCAGCGCGGCGTCGGGCAGGCGGTCGACCGCGGTGGGCCGGGGCGCGGCGCGCGAGGGGCGCTGCGGCTCGGCGAGGACGTCGACGCGGCCCGGGCCGCTCGCCGGGCCCAGCGTGCGCAGCGCGGGCACCGACGCCGGCACCGCGCCCTTCGACCAGCGCAGCGCCGTCGGGCCGTCCTCGATGGCGACGGCCTCGCGCAGCTCCTCGCGCAGGGTGACCGCGTCGCGGGGCGCGGCGACCCGCAGACCGGGCACGATCCCGAGGATCGACAGGTCCCACATCCCGTTGTGGCTCGCGCCGTCGCTGCCGGTGACCCCGGCGCGGTCGAGCGCGATGGTGACCGGGGCGCGGTGCAGCGCGACGTCCATGAGCAGCTGGTCGAACGCGCGGTTGAGGAACGTCGAGTAGATCGCGACGACCGGGTGCAGGCCGCCCGCGGCGAGCCCGGCGGCCGAGGTCATCGCGTGCTGCTCGGCGATGCCGACGTCGAACAGGCGCTCGGGGTAGGCCTCGCCGAACGCCGCGAGCCCGGTCGGGCCGCCCATCGCCGCGGTGATCGCGACGACGTCCGAGCGCTCCCGGCCCAGCTCGAGCATCGACTCGGTGAACACCGAGGTCCAGTCCACCGGCTTCGGGCCGACCGGCAGCCCGGTGCCCGGGTCGAGGGGCCCCGGGGAGTGCATGAGGTCCGCCTCGTCGGCCTCGGCCGGCGCGAACCCGCGGCCCTTGGCCGTCACCGCGTGCACGACCACCGGCCCGCCGAAGTCGCGGGCGCTGCGCAGCGCGTGCTCCATGGCGGCGACGTCGTGGCCGTCGACGGGGCCGAGGTACTTCAGCCCGAGGTCGGCGAACAGCGGCTGCGGGGACAGGGCGTCCTTCACCCCGGCCTTCGCCGCGTGCAGCGCCGAGTACAGCGTCGACCCGAGCACCGGCAGCCCCTGCACCGCGCGCTTGCCGTGCTCGAGCACCTGCTCGTAGCGGGGCAGCAGGCGCAGCGAGGTGAGCTTGCGCGAGAGCCCGCCGATGGTCGGCGAGTAGGAGCGGCCGTTGTCGTTGACGACGATCACCACGGGCCGGTCCGGGGCGGCGGCGATGTTGTTCAGCGCCTCCCAGGCCATGCCGCCGGTGAGCGCGCCGTCGCCGACGACGGCCACCACCGCGCGGTCGCGGCCGGTCAGGGCGTCGGCCTTGGCCAGCCCGTCGGCCCACGAGAGGGCCGTCGAGGCGTGGGAGTTCTCGACCAGGTCGTGCTCGCTCTCCGACCGGCTCGGGTAGCCCGACAGGCCGTCGCGCTGGCGCAGGCCGTCGAAGTCCCCGGCGCGCCCGGTGAGGATCTTGTGCACGTAGCTCTGGTGGCCCGTGTCGAAGATCAGCGCGTCGCGGGGCGAGTCGAACACCCGGTGCAGCGCGAGGGTCAGCTCCACCACACCGAGGTTCGGGCCCAGGTGCCCGCCCGTGCGGCACACCTTGTCCACGAGGAACGCCCGGATCTCACCGGCGAGGGCGACGACCTCGTCCTCGTCCAGTCCGCGCAGCTCCGCGGGGGTGCGAACACGGTCCAGCAACGTCACGGGTCACCTCGGCTCGCCGGCGGAGTGCGTCGGGGGTGCGCGCACTGCTTCGGCGCGCCAGTCTACGGACGCGCGACGGCGCCGCAGTCCGCGCCGGATCGGGGACGGGTCAGCGGACCCGGGGCCGCCGGGCGACGTAGACGACGGCCGGCGGGATGTTCGCCATCACCGTGCGCGTGACGATGACCTCCTCGAAGTTCGCCTCGAGGTTGCGCTGCACCTTCCGGGCGTCCGGGAAGAACCGGATCCAGGCGTGGGCGAGCTGCGTCACCGCGCCGCCGGGCGCGGTGAGCCGGGCCAGCGGCTCGAAGATCGAGCGGCCGCGGCGCGGCGCCGTCGCGAGCCAGGGCAGCCCGGAGACGGCGAGGTCGGTGCGCACGCCCTCGTCGAGGAGGCGGTCGACGACGGCGTGGGCGTCGTCGCAGATCACCTCGACCTTGGGGTGGCGCTCGGCGAGCACCGCCGCCATCCGCGGGTTGAACTCGACGGCGATGTGGCGGCCGCGCCCGTGCAGCCGCTCCTGGATGACGTCGGTGACCTGGCCGGTGCCCGCCCCGAGGTCGAGCACGACCGGGTCACCGGTCTCCGGCAGCGGCGCGGCGGCCTGGCGGCAGAGGGGCGCGAAGCTGGGGACGAGGGACGCGACGTTGAACGGGTCGCGGAAGAACTCGCGGGCGAACGCCTGGATCTCGGTCACGGTGACTCGGCTCCGGGGTGCGGTGGGTGCGGTCGGGGACTGCGGGAACGGGCTCGGGGGGTCGGCCCGGGAGGGTGCTGAGGGACTACGGCGTGGATGCCGCGCTGGCCGCCGTGGTCTCGACGGCGCCGTCGGCGGGGGCGGCCGGGGCGACCAGGGCGGCGCCCGCGGCCGTGACGGCGGCGAGCAGGGCCCGTGCCACCTCGCCGACCATCGCGTCGTCCGGGGAGAACTCGGGGTGGTGCAGGCCCGGCCCGCTGCCGGGGGTGGTCCCGGCGGCGGCGGTGCCGACGAAGAGCATCAACGACGGCAGGACCTCACCGTAGTGGGAGAAGTCGTCGGCGCCGCAGGACCGGAACGTGGTGTCGAGCACGAGCCCGGTCGCGTCACCCGGCGGGGTGTGCCCGTCCCCGTCGACCCGGTCCTCGGCGCGCCGCGACCCCAGCGAGCGGGCCACGGTGCGGGCCAGGGCCTCGTCGTTGACGACGGCGGGCTCGTTGGGCACGACGGTCAGCGTCGCCTCGCAGCCGTGGGCGCGGGCGGTGCCCTCGACGACATCGCGCACCGCGGCGAGCAGCTCGTCGCGGTCGGCGTCGAGGGCCCGGACCGTGCCGCGGGCGGTGGCGGTCTCGGGGACGACGTTGGGCGCCGACCCGGCCTCCATCTGCCCGATCGTGATCACCCCGGCCGCCATGGGGTCGACGCGGCGGGACACGATGTGGTGCACGCTCGCGACCACCTGGGCCAGCGCCAGCACGGGGTCACGCGTGCGGTGGGGGTAGCCGCCGTGCCCGCCGCGGCCGTGCACCTCGATCTCGATCTCGTCGGCCGAGGCGTTCACCGGTCCCCCGCGCACCGACACCGTGCCGCGGGGCAGCTCGGGCTGGACGTGCACCCCGAGCACGGCCCCGACCCGGTGCGCGACGAACCCCGGGTCGGCGGCGACGTCGGCCGCGCCGGACGGGGCCTTCTCCTCCCGCGGCTGGAACACGGCGAGCAGCGGGGCGGGCACCCGGTCGGCGCCGCCCCGCGCCAGCGCCCGGACGACGGCGACCAGGGCGGCGACGTGCACGTCGTGGCCGCAGACGTGCGCGGCGCCGCCGGTCGCGCTGAAGGGCAGGCCGGTGCGCTCGACGACGGGCAGGGCGTCCAGCTCGGCGCGCACGGCGACCGCGGGCACCCCGGCGCCCGCGGGCGGGCCGAGGCGCAGCATGGTGCCGGTGCCGGCGACGGACGCGCCGGCCGCGCCCACGTCCACCAGGTCGCCGACCGCCTCGAGCACCAGGTCGCGGCTGTCGGCCTCGTCCCCGGACAGGCGCGGGTCGCGGTGCAGCGCGTGGCGCAGCGCGATCGCGGCGTCCAGCTCGGCGTCCAGCGCCGCGCGCAGGGCCGGGTCGACCGGGGGCGGGACGGCGGCGACCGGCCGGGTCACGCCGGCATCCGCCCGTAGACCCGGCGTGCGTTGTCGGTCCCGATCATGGTGGCCACCCGTTCGGCGTCGGCGGGCGCGAGCTCGTCGGTCGCGCAGAGGTGCTCCAATAGACCACCCAGCGCAGACCGGAACCGCAGTGCCCCCAGCAGGTGCAGCTCCGGGAGCCCGAAGGCGTCCGAGGAGTACAGCACCTTGCCGTAGGGCGCGAGCTCGAGCAGCTCGGCGACCACCGACATCGCCCGGGCCCCGATGTAGGGCACGGCGAGCCCGACGTCGACGTGCACCGTCGCGAACACCTGGGCGAGCCACGCCGCCTCGCGGTGGTACGGGTAGCAGTGCAGCAGCATCAGCGGCACGCCCAGCGGCTCGACGAGGCGGGCCAGGTCCACGAGCAGGGCGGGGTTGGCGCGGTGCAGGTCCTCGTCGGGGTCGCCGAAGCCGGTGTGCAGCTGCAGCGGCAGCCCGGTGTCCAGGCCCGCCCAGAGCCCGTGGCGCAGCAGGACCGGGTCGCGCAGCGGCTCGCCGGTGGTGGCGCGGCGGCGCAGCCAGCCGTCGGCCGCCTTCGTCACGTCGGCGGGCCCGGGACGGGTCGGGTCGACGTCGAGCCCGGCCCGGTAGGCGAGCACGCTCTTGCACGCCACGGGCACCGGGTGGCGGCCCTCGGCGGTCCGCGCGGCCACCTCCCGCGCCACCGCGTCGCCGTAGCCGGCGGCGGACACCCCGCGGTCGGCGACCTCCTCGGCCACCGCCTCCAGGCGCACCACCTCGCCGACCGACGCGCCGGCGGTGGCCCCGAGCTCGGCCGGCGAGAGCATCCCGTCGACCGCGAAGCCGTGGTCGACGAGCACCGCGCCCACCCCGGCGCCGCCGAGGAAGCGCTTCGTGACCTCGTCGGGGCCGAGCTCGGCGCGCCGGGCGAGGTAGTCGTCGGGCGCGACGTGCGGCGGCAGGTCGAGCGCGGGCGCGCACCAGCGCCGCACCGAGAACCCCAGCGCCGAGTCGAAGCTGCTGGTGCCCGCGGCCGGACCCGGGCCCTCGGTGAGCAGCGCCTCGAACCCCGCCCGGTCGAGCGCGTGGCCGACGACGCTGTGGCAGTGGTGGTCGACGAGACGGACCCCGTCGAGGAAGCTCACGGGGCCGGCGGGCACGAGACCCGCGCTGACCAGGCTGCCGCTCACCGGTGACTCCCTCGACGCCGCCGGGTCTTGTCTACCCGAGCGGCTCACGCCAGGAGCAGCGTTGCGACGCATTCGACGTGGTGCGTCATCGGGAACGCGTCGAAGGCGCGCAGGGCATCCAGCCGATAGCCGTGCTCCACGAGGGCCCCGACGTCGCGGGCCAGCGCGGCCGGGTCACAGGCGACGAGCACGATGCGTGCCGCCCCGCGCCCGGCGAGCTCGCCGGCCGGCCCGCGACCCAGGCCCTTGCGCGGCGGGTCGGCGACGATGACGTCGGGCGGACCGGGCAGCGCGCCCAGCACCTTCTCCACGCGGGCGCGCACCACCTGCACCGCGGGCAGGTCGGCGAGGCACTCCCCCGCCGCCGCGGTGGCGTCCGGGTCGCTCTCCACGAGCACCACCCGACCCTCGGGCCCGACGCGCTCGGCGAGCGGGGCGGCGATGAGGCCGGCGCCGCCGTAGAGGTCCCAGGCGCACGCGCCCGGCGCGAGGTCGCCGACGCCCTCGAGCACCGCGTCCACCACGGCGTCGGCGGCGTGCGGGTGGACCTGCCAGAACGCGGCCGCGGGCAGCGTCCAGGTGCGACCGGCGGCCCGCTCGTGCGCGGTGCCGCTGCCGATCTCGGGGTGCCGGGCGCCCTCGAACAGCTCGGCGGCGTGCACCTCGCCGTCGGCGTCGCGCACCACCTCGACCTCGGCGGTCGGCGTCCACTCCCGCTCCAGCACCGGCAGCAGGGCCCCGGGCGCGGCGATCGGGCAGTCGCCGACGGGCAGCACCTCGTGACTGCGGTGCGCCCGTAGGCCGGGGCGGCCGTCGTCGGTGACCGCCATCCGCATCCGCGTGCGCCAGTCCAGCGGCCCGCCGGGCAGCTCCTCGACGACGACCTCGCGCTCGATCCCGGCCAGGCGCGCCAGCTGCTCGGCGACCACCGTCGCCTTGAGCGCGCGCTGCGCCGCCGGGGTCGCGTGCTGCCAGTCGCAGCCCCCGCACCCGCCGGGCCCGGCCCAGGCGCACGCCGGCTCGACCCGATCCGGGGACGCGGTGAGCACCCCCACGGCGTCGGCCCGGCAGAACGAGCCGCCGCCGTCCTCGGTGACCACGGCCCGCACCCGCTCGCCGGGCAGGGCGTGTCGCACGAACACGACCCGGCCCTCGTGGCGAGCGACGCAGTGCCCGCCGTGGGCCACGGGGCCGACGTCGACCTCGAGGAGACGGTCGGTCCAGTCGAGGGTCTCGGCCGTCGCGGGCTCCACCGCGCTCACCGGGGGCGCGCCGGGGTCTCGTCGCGACCCGCCGGGCCACCCGGGCCACCCGAGCGGGCCGGGCCGCGGTCGGTCGACACGGGGTTCGGCGGCGGGGCGGGCGCGGCCTGCGCCGGCGCGGCCCCGTTCACGGGCTCGTAGCCGCGGCGCGCCGACCCCGGCGCCCCCGGCGGGCGGCGCGCGGCGGCGCGCTTGGACGACTCCAGCTGCCACGGCACGCTGACCACCATCACCCCGGGCTGGAACAGCAGCCGCCCCTTGAGGCGCAGCGCACTCTGGTTGTGCAGCAGCTGCTCCCACCAGCGGCCCAGCACGTACTCCGGGATGAACACCGTGACCACGTCACGCGGGTTGTCGGTCCGGATCCGCTTGACGTACTGCAGGATCGGCTTGGTGATCTCGCGGTAGGGCGACTCGACGACCTTGAGCGGCACCGGGATGTCCCGCTTCTCCCACTCCGCGACCAGCGCGCGGGTGTCGCCGTCGTCGACGTTGACCGTCAGCGCCTCCAGCACGTCCGGCCGGGTCGCCCGGGCGTAGGCGACGGCGCGCAGGGTCGGCATGTGCAGCCGCGAGATCAGCACGATCGCGTGGTTGCGGCTGGGCAGCGTGCTCGTCATGACCTCGGGGGCGGCGATCTCCTCGCTGACCCGGTCGTAGTGCCGGCGGATCGCCAGCATCATGAGGAACGCGAGCCCGCCGGCGACGATGGCGATCCAGGCGCCCACCACGAACTTGGTCACCAGCACCACCAGCAGCACCGTGCCGGTCATGGCCGTGCCGAAGCCGCTGACCCACCGCGAGCGCCGCAGCCGCGCCTGCTCTCCCGCGTCGGTCTCGGTGCGCAGCAGGCGCGTCCAGTGCCGCACCATCCCGGTCTGGGACAGCGTGAACGAGACGAACACACCGACCGTGTAGAGCGGGATCAGCGCGGTGACCTCGGCGGAGAACCCGACGACGAGCACGACCGCGAAGAAGGCGAGGAAGAGGATCCCGTTGGAGAAGGCCAGGCGGTCGCCGCGGGTGTGCAGCTGGCGGGGCAGGTAGCGGTCCTGGGCGAGGATCGAGCCGAGCACCGGGAAGCCGTTGAACGCCGTGTTCGCCGCCAGCACGAGGATGAGCGCGGTGAAGATCGTCACCGCCCAGAAGCCCGGCGGGAAGCCGTCGAACACCGTGCGCGCGAGCTGCGCGACCAGCGTCTCCTGCCGGTAGTCCGCGGGGGCCCCGACGAGCTGCTCGCCCGGCCGCTCGGCCATGACGACGCCCGACGCGCGGGCCAGGTAGATCATCCCGGAGAACAGGAACACCGCGATGAGCCCGAGCATCGCGAGCGTCGTGGCGGCGTTGCGGGACTTGGGCTTGCGGAACGCCGGCACGCCGTTGCTGATGGCCTCGACGCCGGTCAGCGCCGCGCAGCCCTGGGTGAAGCTGCGCAGGACGAGGAAGACCAGGGCGAGCTGGGTGAGGTCGTCGGTGGAGTCGCCGCCGCCCTCGGGCAGGACGCCGAACCCGGCGCTCGGGGCGACGAGGTCGTCGCCCAGGGCCAGCTGCGTCGCGCCCCACACGATCATCCCGACCATGCAGACGATGAAGCAGTAGGTGGGGATCGCGAACGTCACACCCGACTCGCGCACGCCGCGCAGGTTGATCGCCGTGAGCACGAGGATCGCGGCCACCGCGAAGAGGACCTTGTGGTCGCCGACGACCGGGATGAGGGCGCCGAGGTTGTCCGCCGCCGAGGACACCGACACGGCCACGGTGAGCGTGTAGTCGACGAGCAGGGCGCTGGCGACGGTGAGCCCGGCGTAGCGGCCGAGGTTGACCGTCGCGATCTCGTAGTCGCCGCCGCCCGACGGGTAGGCGTGCACGTTCTGGCGGTAGCTGACGATCACCGTCGCGAGCACGACGACGACCGCGACGCCGACCCAGGGCGAGAGCGCGTAGGCGCCCAGCCCGGCCAGCGACAGGGTGATCAGCACCTCCTGCGGGGCGTACGCCACCGACGACAGGGCGTCGGAGGCGAACACCGGCAGGGCGATGCGCTTGCGCAGCAGGGTGCCCTGCAGTGCGTCGCTGCGGAACGGCAGACCGAGCACGAGGCGCTTGGTCGCCGTGGCGAGCTTGGACACGAGGAAAGCGTAGGCGCGTCGCGGCCCGGGGGTGCACCCGACGTGGCCTGCCGTGACGCGCCCCGATGTGACGGCTCCGGCGGCCGGTCGGGCGATACGGTGCGCACCGCTCACCGGGTACACCGGGACACGTCGGGACGGCGGGCACGAGTCGGGGAGGCACACCGGTGCGTGGGGACGACAGCGTGGGGACGACATGGCGGTGACGCGGTGCACATCGTCGTGATGGGCTGCGGGCGCGTGGGGTCGTCCCTCGCGCTCGCCCTCGAGCGGCTCGGCCACGGCGTGGCCGTCATCGACCGCGACCCGCAGGCGTTCCGGCGCCTCGGCAGCGACTTCCACGGCCAGGAGGTCGTCGGCACCGGCTTCGACCGCGAGACGCTGACGGCGGCGGGCATCCACCGCGCCGAGGCGTTGGCCGCGGTCTCCTCCGGCGACAACTCCAACATCATCGCCGCGCGCGTGGCCCGCGAGACGTTCGGCGTCTCCCACGTCGTGGCCCGCATCTACGACGCCAAGCGCGCCGCGGTCTACGAGCGGCTCGGCATCCCGACCGTCGCGACCGTGCCGTGGACCACCGACCGGCTGCTGCGCATGCTGCTGCCCGACGGCGTCGCCACCGCCTGGCGCGACCCCTCGGGCACCGTGGCGATCATGCAGCTGCACTTCCACGAGGACTGGTCGGGCCGGCCCGTCACCCAGCTCGAGGAGGCCACCGGCAGCCGCGTGGCGTTCATCGTGCGGTTCGGCACCGGGCTGCTGACCACCAGCGAGACCGTGCTGCAGGCCGAGGACGTCGTCTACGCGGCCGCGGTCAGCGGGACCGTCGCCGCCGTCACGGCCGCCGCGGCGGCCTCCCCGGAGAGGGCGGAGTAGCCATGCGTGTGACCGTGGCGGGGGCCGGGGCGGTCGGGCGCTCGATCGCCGCCGAGCTCGTCGAGGCCGACCACGAGGTCATGCTCATCGAGCGCGACCTCGCCCACGTCGAGCCGGAGGCCGTGCCGCAGGCCGAGTGGGTGCACGCCGACGCCTGCGAGCTCGCCTCGCTCGAGGAGGCGCGCCTGCAGGGCTGCGACGTCGTCATCGCCGCGACCGGCGACGACAAGGTCAACCTCGTGGTCTCGCTGCTCGCGAAGACCGAGTTCGCGGTGCGCCGGGTGGTCGCGCGCGTGAACGACCCGCGCAACGAGTGGCTGTTCAACGACGCCTGGGGCATCGACGTCGCCGTCTCCACCCCGCGCATGCTGGCCGCGATGGTCGAGGAGGCCGTGTCGGTCGGCGACCTCGTGCGCCTGCTGACCCTGCGCCAGGGCACGGCGAACCTCGTCGAGGTCACGCTGCCCGCCAACACCCCGCTCGCCGGGCGCGCCGTCCGCGAGGTGCCGCTGCCCCGCGAGGCCGCGCTCGTCGCGATCCTGCGCGGCGGGCGCGTGATCGTCCCCCAGCCCGACGACCCCATCGAGCCCGGCGACGAGATGATGTTCGTCGCGGGCGAGGACGTCGAGGAGGAGATCCAGCGGGTCCTCAAGGGCGAGCCCGCGGAGTAGCAGCGAACGCGCTGTTCGCTGCCTCTAGGCGCGCGAACGGCGCGGTGATCTCCCGCGCGGGGCAGCCCGAACGTCCGCCGGGGCCCGGCGACTGCGCCGGATGGCCCACACCGTGACGGCGGCGGCCAGCGCGGCCAGCGGCACGCCCATCGCGATCCGCACCCAGCCGAGCCACGTGTCGGCGTAGACGGAGTCGTAGAGCCAGCGCTGGACGACGAACCGGGCGCCGAACACGGCCACCCACGCGAGCGAGGCGATGTCGTAGGCGCGCAGGATCCGCGGGTCGCGCCGCCAGTCCTGGCCCTCGCCGTTGACGAGGTGCCAGATCACGCCGACCAGCGGCCGGCGCACCAGCACCGAGACCAGGAAGACCCCGCCGTAGACGAGGCTCGTCCAGATCCCGAGCAGGAAGAAGCCCCGGGCCTCGCCGGTGCGCCAGGCGACGAACGCGCACACCGCGACCCCGAGCAGGCCCGACAGCGCGGGCTGCACGGCCTCGCCGCGCATGAGCCGCCACGCCGCCACGGCGACCGCGGACACGACCGCGGCGACGATCGACGCCACGAGGTTGCCGGCGATCGCCTGGACCACGACGAACACCACGACGGGCACGCCCGAGGACACGATCCCCGAGATGCCGCCCATCTGGTCGAGCAGCGTGGGCGTGCGAGGCGCGGGGGCCTCGTCCGCGTCGCCCGCCTCGCCCGCCTCGTCCGCCGGCCCCAGGGGCGCGCGCGGCTCCTCGGCGGCCGGCTCGCCGCCACCCGCCGGCGCGAAGTTCTCCGTCGGCGGGTCCGCGCGCCGCAGGTCGACGGGGCCGGTCGGGGGGTCGACCTCGTCGGCGGGGCGGCGCTCGGGGTGGCGCTCGGAACGGTGCCCGGGCAGGGGCTCGGGGAGCGACGAGGAGCGCGTCTCGGGTCGGATGGCGGTCTCCCGGGGGACGGCGGGCCCGTGCTTGCGGCGCCCGCGACGGCCGGCGGCCGGTGCCCGCCACGGTACGACCCGCGGCGCGGCCGCGGCGCCGGGCCGGTGTCAGTGGGCGAGCTGCAGCTCGTAGTACGGGTTGTAGATGACCTTGCGCCCGTCGCGGACGGCCACCCGGCCGCTCGCGCGCACCGTGCGGCCCGGCTCGATGCCGGGGATGCGGCGCCGACCCATCCAGACGAGGGTGACGCCGTCGGTGCCGTCGAACAGCTCGGCCTCGAGCGTGGCGACCGAGCCGCGCGGACAGATCTCCACCGAGCGCAGGCGGCCCTTGACGGTCACCGCCTCGCCGGTGCTCGAGTCGCACGCCCGGTCACAGCCCGAACGGACGGCCTCGGCGGACAGGTCGTCGGCGTCGAGGTCACCGACGTCGGAGGTGAGCCGACGGACCATGCGACGCAGGAACCCGGTCTCGGCGCTCATGTGTGTGCTCCCGTGCGACGCCGCTGCAGAGCACCCCGAGCGGGCACCCTCGGCCGCGGACATCTGAAGGATAAACGAGTTCGGGCCCGGCGGTATGCCCGTCCCGGCCTCCGGCACGCGGGTCAGGAACGGCCCGGCGAGGTCCCCGCCCCGGCGCGCTGGGGCAGCATCATCGGGATCACCGGGCCCTCGGGCCGGGTGATCTGGCGGGGCTTGGTCGGCATCGACTCGACCAGCGAGTCCGCGAACTCCTCGGGCACGTCCTCGGGCACCACGAGCGGCAGCAGCGAGCGCACCGGCAGCGGGTCCGAGGAGCGCGACACGACCGTGCCGCGCAGCATCTCGCGCAGCATCCCGTGCAGCTTGAGCGCGTGCTGGACCGGGCCGGTGCCGACGCCGCGCAGCATCCAGCGCGGGCCCTCGACGCCGACGACGCGGGCGACGGTGTTGCCGTTGCGGGCCACCAGCTCGCGGCCCCACTCCCCCCGGTCGCGCCGGATCGTCGCGCCCTCGGACTGCAGCTGGGCGGCGAGCTCCTCGACGAGCTCGGGCCACAGCCCCCCGGTGCGCGGGGCGGCGAAGGCGCTGACCGTCAGCCGGCCCTCGGGCACCATCGCGTGCACCGCGCGCAGCGGCCCGGACGGGTCCGGCTCGGCCTTGAGGCGCGCGCCCCGCGGGACGGGCAGCTGCACCGACCCCAGGTCCAGGCGCAGGCGGCCGTCGCGCGGCGCGTCCTCGGCGTCCCACGGGCCCTGCCGCTGGTGGTGGCGCCGGCCCGCGGGCTCGGCGGCCACGGACACCTGCGCGACCCGCCCGGCGCGGTGCCGGTGGCGCCCCCCGCGCACGTCATCGACCACGACTGCTGTCCCCTTCCGTCGCTGGGTGCGGACCCGGCGCGACGCCGGTCGACCCGAAGCCCCCCGTCCCGCGTGCCGACGGCGCCACGTTGGCGAGCGTCTCGAGGTCGTCGACACCCTCGAGCACCCGGAAGACGGCCTCCTCGACCCGCTGGACCACGAGCTGCGCCACGCGGTCCCCGCGCCGGACGGTGACCGTCCGCGACGGGTCGTGGTTGACCAGGCAGACCATGACCTCGCCCCGGTAGCCGGCGTCCACCGTGCCGGGGGCGTTGAGCAGGCCCAGGCCCTCGCGGACGGCGAGCCCCGAGCGCGGCACGACGAAGGCCGCGTACCCGTCGGGCAGCACCAGCGCGACGCCGGTGCCCACCAGCGCCCGTTCCCCGGGCGCCAGCTCCACGTCGCGGGCGGCCGCGAGGTCCGCCCCGGCGTCGCCGGGCCGGGCCCGGGACGGCACGGGCAGCCCCGGGTCGAGGCGGACGATGTCGACCTGCACCACGGCCGGCGAGACTACTCTGGGTGTCGTGAGCTCCCCGCGGCCCTCACCGGGACCCGACGCGGACCCGCAGACGCCGGTCCCGTTCAGCGAGCGCCTCGTCGTGCCCTGGTGGTGGTGGCCGCCGGCGCTGCTGATGGCGGGGCTCCTGGCGGCGGAGCTGCACATGGGCTACCCGGGCGTGCGCTCGTGGCTGCCCTACGTGCTCCTGCTGCCCCTGGCCGTGGTCCTGCTCGTGTGGTTGGGGCGCGTGCGCGTCGCCGTGGACGGCGGCGTGCTGCGCGCCGGGGACGCCCGCCTGCCGCTCGACCGGATCGGGCAGGTGGACGTCGTGCGCGGCGAGGCCAAGCGGGAGGCCCTCGGCCCCCAGCTCGACCCCGAGGCGCACGTCCTGCACCGGCCGTGGATCGGGCCGGCCGTCCGGGTCGAGGTGCTCGACCCGGACGACCCCGTGCCCTACTGGGTCGTGTCGACCCGTCGTCCGGAGCAGCTCATCGCCACTCTCGAGTAACCACCGGAGCGCGACGGCGCCGGGCAGAGCACTGCGACGAAGGAGCAGTGCACTGCCCAAGCCTTGGAGCGGCCATCAAGCCGCGCAGTCGCGGCAGATGAACATGCCGCCGCGCTGGTCCGCCAGCCGGCTGCGGTGGTGGACGAGGAAGCAGCTCCCGCAGGTGAACTCGTCGGCCTGCTTGGGCAGCACGCGAACCGTCAGTTCCTCGCCGGAGAGGTCGGCACCCGGGAGCTCGAAGCTCTCGGCGGTGTCGGTCTCGTCGACGTCGACGGCGGCGGACTGCGCTTCGTTGCGCCGGGCCTTGAGCTCCTCGAGGGAGTCCTCGCCCATCTCGTCGGTCTCGTTGCGGCGCGGGGCGTCGTAGTCGGTCGCCATAGCGTGTCCCACCCTCGGTCTTGCCCGGTTTCCTGCCGGTCCCATCTCGGTCGTGCGGCAGCACAACGCGGGACGGCGACCGTTTGTGCCGGACCCGGAAAGTGACCCGGGTCTCACCCGGGGTCCTGCGGCACGGACGAGGCGGACGTCCGCGCGGCTGCGGAGCGGCGGGAGGGTAACCCACGGGACCCCGCGCGGTCAGGAGGCCCCGGGAGGGTGTCGGGATCGTGACCCGCCACACCGCCTGCTGCTGCCGCGGCGGCCGCTCGCGTGGCCGGTCCCACTACCCTGGCGCGGACACGGGCAGCGCGGTCAGCGGGTCGGGAGGGCGTCGGTTGGTCGGCACGGTCAGGGCGGGGACGTCGCGGGTGCGCGAGGTCTACCGGCGACGCAACCTCGTCCCGGCGACGGTGCTCGTGGTGGTGCTCGCGGTGGCGAGCATCGTGACGTGGACGGTGGTGTTCACCAACTCCACCGCGGGCTCGGTGACCACCTGCAACACCTCGCCCGTGCCGGGCGCCGGGGCGCCGCAGGCCACCGACGCGCTCGACGACCAGGCCGCGGCGGCCCCGGGCGACGTGCGGGTCAAGGTGCTCAACGGCGCCGGCACCCGCGGGCAGGCCCAGCTGGCGGCCGCCGAGCTGGGCGAGCTGGGCATCGCCGAGGCCGCGCCGCCGGACAACGACCCCCTCTACCCCGCACAGGACCTCTCCTGCGTCGGCCAGATCCGCTACGGCCCCGAGGGGGCGTCGGCGGCGCGGACGCTGAGCCTCGTCGTCCCGTGCGCCGAGCTCGTGGCCGACCGGCGCGAGGGCAGCGAGGTCGACCTCGCCCTCGGCGACGACTTCCGCGACATCGCCCCGCCCCAGCCCGTCACCGAGGCCCTGCGCGCCCTCTCGCGCCAGACCGCCACCGACGGCTCCGGCGCGCCCGCGCCCGTCCCGGACGACGCCACGCTCTCCGCGCTGCGGTCGGTGGACTGCAGCACCTAGTCAGCACCTAGCCGATCCCGCCCGCGCCCTCCGCCACGAGCAGCGCGGTCAGCGGGCCCGCCAGCGCCGGGGCCGCGACGACGGTCGCCGCGTCGCCGAGGCCGTCGGGGTCCGCGCCGGGCAGCCGCACCACCGCCCCGGCCTCCTGCGCGATGAGCCCGCCCGCGGCGTGGTCCCAGGGGTGCAGGCCGTGCTCGTAGAAGCCGTCGAGCCACCCGGCGGCCACGGCGCACAGGTCCAGCGACGCGCAGCCGGTGCGGCGGACGTCCCCGATCCGGGCCGCGATGCGCGCCAGCACCGCCGCCTGCCGGCCGCGGCGTCCCGGGTCGTAGCCGAGACCCGTGCCCACGACCGCCAGGGACAGGTCCTCGAGGGTCGTCACGCGCAGCGGCTCGCCGTCGCGGTGCGCGCCGTGCCCGCGGGCCGCCCGCCACACCCGCCCCGAGACCGGCTCGACGACCGCCCCGGCCACCACCTGCCCGTCCACCTCGGCGCCGAGGGACACCGAGAACCAGGGCAGCCCGTGGGTGTAGTTCACGGTGCCGTCGATGGGGTCGACGATCCAGCGGACCTGGCCCGGCGCGGGGCTGCCGCTGGTGCCGCCCTCCTCGCCGAGCACGAGGTCGTCCGGGCGCGCCGCCGCGAGCCGCTCCCGCACCAGCGCCTCGCAGGCCGTGTCCCCCTCGGTGACGACGTCGGTGGCGGAGCTCTTGGTGCCCAGCCGGTCGCGGCCCACGACGCGCTCGCGGACCTCGAGGGCCAGCGCGGCGGTCTCGGCGGCCACGGCGACCGCGAGCTCCTCCAGGACGACGGGATCGGGGTGCTCCACCGCCGCATCCGACCACAGGGGGGTGTCCACTCGACGACGTGCAGGTCACCGCCCGGTGATCGCGCTCCGCAGTCGCCGCCGACGGCCTCGGAATCGATCCCGCACGGACGTCGGAGCAGGTCGCGGGCGGGGCACGACCGAGAGGTGCGACGGCGGGCCGTTCCGCTCGTTACAATGGAGCACGAGCCGAGGCGGTTCACCGGGAGGCACCGGGGCCCTCGACGTCGTCCCGCGTCCGGGTGGCCATCCCGCGACCCCGGTCGTCGATCCCGTCGCCGTTCAAGCCGTTCGTCACGAAAGGTCGTCTGTGGCAGCCGCAAAGTCCGCAACCCGACGCCGCGTCGCCGACGCCGCCGACACTGACGCAGCCGCCGCGGGCGGCCCGGTCGGTGTGGTCGCCGCTCCCGACGACGCCCCGGAGGCGCCGGCGAAGAAGACGACGACGCGCACGGCCAAGGGCGGCAAGAAGGCCCCCGCCAAGGGCAAGGGTGCGGCCGCCGGGACGAAGACCGACGCCGACGCGCCCGAGGGCGGCGAGGAGATCGAGGGCGCCGACGGTCCCGAGGGCGCGGACCTCGAGGGGCTCGAGGGCGCCGAGCTCGAGGCCGCGGGCACCGAGGAGCTCACCGAGGACGTCGTCGTCCTGGGCGCCGAGGTGGTCGAGGCCGCCGAGGTGGAGACCGAGGAGCCCTCCGAGGAGGACAAGAAGTCCGGCGACTTCGTCTGGGACGAGGAGGAGTCCGAGGCGCTGCGCCAGGCGCGCAAGGACGCCGAGCTCACCGCGTCCGCCGACTCGGTCCGCGCCTACCTCAAGCAGATCGGCAAGGTGGCGCTGCTCAACGCCGAGGAGGAGGTCGAGCTCGCCAAGCGCATCGAGGCCGGCCTCTACGCCTCCGAGCGGCTGCGCAAGGTCGCCGAGGCCCAGCAGGAGCTCGCGACGCAGATGCGGCGCGACCTGCGGTGGATCGTCCGCGACGGCGAGCGCGCCAAGTCCCACCTCCTCGAGGCCAACCTGCGCCTCGTGGTCTCGCTGGCCAAGCGCTACACCGGCCGCGGCATGGCGTTCCTGGACCTCATCCAGGAGGGCAACCTCGGTCTGATCCGTGCGGTCGAGAAGTTCGACTACACCAAGGGCTACAAGTTCTCGACCTACGCGACGTGGTGGATCCGCCAGGCCATCACCCGCGCGATGGCCGACCAGGCGCGCACCATCCGCATCCCGGTGCACATGGTCGAGGTCATCAACAAGCTCGGTCGCATCCAGCGCGAGCTGCTCCAGGACCTGGGCCGCGAGCCCACCCCGGAGGAGCTCGCCAAGGAGATGGACATCACCCCGGACAAGGTGCTGGAGATCCAGCAGTACGCCCGGGAGCCGATCAGCCTCGACCAGACCATCGGCGACGAGGGCGACTCGCAGCTCGGTGACTTCATCGAGGACTCCGAGGCCGTCGTGGCCGTCGACGCGGTGTCGTTCACGCTGCTGCAGGACCAGCTGCAGTCGGTCCTCGCGACGCTCTCCGAGCGCGAGGCGGGTGTCGTGCGCCTGCGCTTCGGGCTCACCGACGGCCAGCCGCGCACGCTCGACGAGATCGGCCAGGTCTACGGCGTGACGCGCGAGCGCATCCGCCAGATCGAGTCGAAGACCATGTCGAAGCTGCGCCACCCCTCGCGCTCGCAGGTCCTGCGCGACTACCTGGACTAGGTCGGCACCGACTCTCCGACGCGCGGCCCCCGAGCTCCGGCTCGGGGGCCGTTCGTCGTTCCGGGGGCTCCGCGCCGGCCGGGCGTCGGGCACCGTGCGGGGCCAGGCACTACTGCGCCGGACGGCCCAACCACGTGCGCGCCCGAGACGGGACCTCCGGCCCTTCCCCCGAGATGCCTGTGCGCGGAAATTGTTTCCTGTTCGCGCGGCAACGGTGTCGAGGGAGGACGCGATGGCCACGTACGCCTACCGCTGTCCCGACTGCGGCGCCTTCGACACGATCCGCCCGATGGGTGAGGCACCGGAGCGCGTGGAGTGCCCACGCTGCGCTGCGCCCTCGCCGCGAGCGTGGACGGCTCCACGCCTCGCAGGGATGAACCCGGCGCTGCGCTCGGCGCTCGCACGGGAGGAAGCCAGCCGCGACGCACCCGAGGTCGTCACGCGCGCCTCGGGCACGACGCGTCGCTGACCGGACGTGCGGGCGGGTCGGCCGCCCCGCCGGTCGGACGTCCTCGTCCAGGGAGGGCCACCAGTGGCAGCAACCGGCCTGTTCTACGTCGGAGCGGTCCTGTTCGTGAACGGACTGCTGCTCCTCGGCTTCATCGAGGCCAAGGCGGCAGCCATCATGAACCTGTTCGTCGGGACGCTCCAGGTCGTCACCCCGACGTTCCTGATCTTCACGGCGAACGGCGACCCGGACACGATCCTCCAGGCATCCGGCCTGTACCTCTTCGGTTTCACCTACCTGTACGTCGGCATCGGCCTCCTCGGCGACCTCGACACCACCGGCGTCGGCTGGTTCTCGCTGTTCGTGGCCATCGCGGCGGTCGGCTACTCGTACGTGAACTTCGCGCTGCTCGACAACCTGCCCTTCGGCGTGATCTGGCTGATGTGGGCCTTCCTGTGGACCCTGTTCTTCCTCGTGCTGGGGCTGAAGCGTGAGTCCATGACCCGGTACACGGGCTGGGTCACGCTCATCGAGGCCTGGGTGACCGCCGCGATCCCCGGGTTCCTGCTGCTGACCGGTCAGTGGCCGGCGACCGCTCCCACCGCGATCGTGCTCGGGGCCATCGCCGTCGTCATGGCGCTCGTCCTCCTGCCGATGCTGCGGCCGCCCGGGCGGCGGACGGCGAGGGCCGGCGAGGGCGGCCCGGCGCCCGTCGAGACACCGACCGACCAGGAGTACAGCCGGACCTGATCCCCGCCTCGTCCGCAACACCCCCGGCCGGCGAGCGCCGGCCCCGTTGGAGAAGGTGATCGCCCATGCCCGAGGTCGTCTTCGAGGTCGACCAGTCCAAGTCCATGCGTGACCAGGCGGTCCCGGGTCACAACCGGTGGCATCCGGACGTCCCGCTGGCCACGATGGTCCGCCCGGGCAGCGAGTTCCGGGTGGAGTGCCGGGAGTGGACCGACGCCCAGATCGGCAACAACGACTCGGCCAACGACGTGCGCGACGTCGACCTCGCCCGCGCGCACATGCTCTCCGGCCCGATCGGCGTCGAGGGCGCGGAACCGGGCGACCTGCTCGTGGTCGACATCCTGGACCTCGGGGCGTGCCAGCCCCCGCAGGAGTACGGCGACGCCCCCGGGCAGGGCTGGGGCTACACGGGCATCTTCTCGAAGCAGAACGGCGGCGGCTTCCTCACCGACTACTTCCCCGAGTCCGCGAAGGCCATCTGGGACTTCCACGGCCAGGTCGCGACCTCGCGGCACCTGCCGGGCGTGCGGTACACCGGCATCACCCATCCCGGGCTGTTCGGCACCGCGCCGTCGGCGGACCTGCTCGCCCGCTGGAACCGCCGCGAGCAGGCGCTCATCGACCGCGATCCCGACCGGGTGCCTCCGCTCGCGCTGCCGCCGCTGCGCGAGAGCAGCCTCGGCGGGCAGGCGACGGGGTCGCTCGCCGACCAGATCGCCGAGGAGGGCGCCCGCACCGTGCCCGCCCGCGAGAACGGCGGCAACCACGACATCAAGAACTTCACCCGCGGCAGCCGGGTCTACTACCCGGTGCACGTCGCGGACGCGAAGCTCTCGGGCGGCGACCTGCACTTCAGCCAGGGCGACGGCGAGATCACCTTCTGCGGCGCCATCGAGATGGGCGGCTACATCGACTTCGGCGTCGACCTCATCAAGGGCGGCATGGAGACCTACGGGGTCAGCACCAACCCGATCTTCATGCCGGGCAACGTCGAACCCCGCTACTCGGAGTTCCTGACGTTCATCGGGATCTCGGTGGACCACGACACCGACACCAACGAGTACCTCGACGCGACGCTGGCCTACAAGCGGGCCTGCCTCAACGCCGTCGAGTACCTCAAGAAGTTCGGCTACACCGGCGAGCAGGCCTACCTGCTGCTCGGCTCGGCGCCGATCGAGGGCCGGGTCAGCGGCGTCGTCGACATCCCGAACGCCTGCTGCTCGCTCTACCTGCCGACCGCGATCTTCGACTTCGACATCCGTCCGTCCGCGTCCGGCCCGGCCGCGGCCGACCGGGGCATGTCGGCGGTCACCAGCTGAGGACGCGGGTCAGGCCGTGAGAGCCGGCGGCCCGCCCTCGGCGTGGGGGCGGGCCGTCACCACGGCCACCGCACCGCAGTTCCAGCACGTGGGCTCGGGGTCGGGGTCCCGACCACCGACGTCGCAGTGAGGGCAGTGCCAATGGCTGACGATGAGGTGCATGACGAGCCTCCTGCGGAGCGTGATCCACGCTCTGGAGAGTGGGTCCCCCCGCCGCGGCACGTCGCCGCCGACCGTGCGGGCGTGCACAGTCTGCGCACAGCTCACCACATCGCGGAGTCACTCGCCGAAGCAGGTGTCCCCGACGAACCGGTCGTGCTCGACCGTCGTGGCCCCCACCGGAGCATCGCGGGTCTGGAGCGCCTGCTCGACGACGCGCTCGAGGAGGAGGCCGCCGAGCGACGGGACGAGGGCAGGGACGTCGGGGACGACGGGAACGGGGACGACGAGGGCTGCTGACGAGCCGCTCCGCGCGGGCGGGGGGCCGCACGGGGCCGTCCGGTCGATGGTCAACACCGGCTCCTCGTTCCTAGACTCCCCCGGTGACCACCGGTGGCGTCCGTCGATCCCCGCAGGGCGGGCTGGCGGAGGTCCTCGACCTGATCCTCGACAAGGGCCTGGTCATCGACGCGTTCGTCAAGGTGTCGCTGGTCGGCATCGAGCTGGTCACCATCGACGCGCGGATCGTCGTCGCCAGCGTCGACACCTACCTGCGCTTCGCCGAGGCCACCAACCGCCTCGACCTGCACGAGAAGGGCGGCAAGGGGCTCGCCGAGCTGCCCGGCGAGATGGCCGAGAAGGCCTACCACGGCGGCGCCAAGGGCATCACCAAAGGCGTGCTCGACGCCGGCCACGAGATGTGGCAGGAGCTGCGCGAGGAGCGTCAGCAGAAGAAGAGGCGCAAGCGCCGACAGCCCGACTGACCGCCCGACCCCGCCTGACATGCTGGCCGGGTGCAGCCCGATCCCGCCGCCGACGCCCTGCCCGACACCGACCCGGCCGAGGTCCACCGGCGCTCGGTGGCGCTGATCCAGGGGATGGACGCGGGCGACCTCGACGCCGTCGGCGCCCTGCTCGGCGAGCTGGGCGGACCCGAGGAGTTCGCGGCCCAGGTGATCAGCCTGGCGAGCCTCGCGCGGCTGCTGCTCGACCAGCGCGAGGACACCGCCCCCGGCGCCGACGAGGCCCGCGCGGCCGTGCTGCACGAGCTCGCCGCCGTGCTCGCCGCCGCCGAGACGCCCTGACGCCCGTCACACCCCTCCCGCCGGGCTGCGACGACACCCGTCGGGCACGATCGCTGGCGTGAGCGCCGCGAGGGACGAGCCGACCAGCACCGAGCCGACGATCGCGGAGGACGCCGCGCTCGCCCGCGAGCTGGCCGACGCGACCGGGGCGCTGCTGCTCGGCCTCCGCGACGACACCGGCCCCGGGCGTGACCGCGAGTACCGCGGGGACGCGGAGGCCCACCGGTTCCTCGTCGACGCCCTGCGCCGCCACCGCCCCGAGGACGCCGTCCTCTCCGAGGAGGGCACCCAGGACCCGGCGCCGCGCCGCGGGGCGCACCGGCTCTGGATCGTCGACCCCCTCGACGGCTCCAGCGGCTACGGACGGGGCGGCGACGAGTGGGGCGTGCACGTCGCGCTGGTGGTCGACGGCGCGCTGGTCGCCGGCGCGGTCGCCCTGCCCGCCCGCGGCGAGCTGGCCGACTCCGACACCGTCGCCCCGGTGGCCGACAGCCCGGTCGACGACCGGCGCGATCTGCTGGTCACGATCAGCCGTTCGCGCCCGCCGGTCGAGCTGCGCCGGCTCGCCGCGGTGCTGCCGGTGCGGACGGTCCCGCTCTCGGCGGCGGGGGTGAAGACGCTCGCCGTGGTCGACGGCTCCGTCGACGCCTACCTGCACTCCGGCGGGCAGTACGAGTGGGACAACGCCGCGCCCGCCGCCGTGGCCCGGGGAGCCGGGCTGCGCGTCACCCGCCTCGACGGGCGGCCGCTGCCGTTCGGGGCCGACGACCCCTACTCCCCCGACCTGCTCATCGCCCGCCCCGCGGTGCACGAGGCGATCATCGAGGCCCTGCTCCGCTGACGAGGGCTCAGTAGCGCCAGCGCCAGGCGGCGAGGACGTCGTCGATCTCGCGCTCGGCGGCCCAGGCGGCGTCGGCGCGCCGGACCGCGAGGAAGGCGCCGAGACGCTCGGGACCGAGTGCGCCGGTGATCCGCTCGTTCGCGAGCAGCGCCGCCTCCTGCGCCGACGCCGTGGTCGGCAGGGGCACGACGCCCGCTGCGGCCCGCTCGTCCTCGGTCCAGGTGCCCGGATCCGAGTCGAAGGGCGCGGGCGGCGTGAGGCCCTCCTCCACGCCGGCGACGCCGGCCGTGAGCAGGGCGGTCAGCGCGAGGTAGGGGTTGGCCGAGGCGTCGGAGACCTTGAGCTCGACGTTCCCGTGGTCGGCACCGAGGAGGGACGAGCCGGCGACGTAGCGCACCGGCGCCTCGCGGTTCTCCACGCCCCAGAAGCCGTACGCGCCGGCGAAGAACCCGGGCCGCAGCCGGGCCATCGACCCGATGGAGGGCGCCGTGACCGCGGCGACCGCGGGCAGGTCCCGCAGCAGCCCGGCGATGTAGGCCGCGCCCTCCGGCTCGGCCGGGCCATCGACGCCGCCGGCGAGCAGGTTGCGGCCGTCGCGCCACAGCGAGGTGTGGGCGTGCCAGCCGTTGCCCGCCATGTGCGACGACGGCAGCGGCGCGAAACTGATCCGCAGGCCGTGGCGGGCGGCGGCAGCGAGCACGGTCTGGCGCGCGAGCAGCTGCTCGTCCGCGGCCCGCACGGGATCGGTGGCGCCGAGCGAGAGCTCCACCTGGGCCGGGCCGTACTCGGCGTGCAGCTGGCCGATCCGCAGGCCGTTGGCCTCCGCGTCGCGCAGGAGGTCGGTGACGAAGCCGTCGATCTCGAGCAGCGCGTGCGGGCTGTACGCCGGACCGCGGTACGAGGGCACGACCGCCCCGTCCGGGCTCGGCGCCGAGACCGCGAACTCCATCTCGTAGCCCACCAGCGCCGAGAAGCCGCGGGCGGCGAGGGCCTCGACCGTCGCCACCAGCGCCGAGCGCTGGTCCCACGGCCACGGCGAGCCGTCGACGGTGACCTGCGTGCCCGGCGCCCATGCGAGCCCCGGCTGGCCGGCGAGCGGGGTGAGCCGGTCGAGGTCGGGCACCAGGCGCACGTCGCCCGAGGGCGTCTCCCGCCCCGGGGCGCCGTACTGGATGCCGTCGTTGGTGTCGAAGACCGCGAAGACGGTGCTGACGCCGATCCCCGTCTCGGCCACCCGCGGCAGCGTCGCCACGGGGACCGTGCGCGACCGCGGGATGCCGTTGTTGTCCGCCCAGACGACCGTGACGCCGTGGACCCCCTGCCCCCGCAGCTGCTCGACCACCTTCTCCGTCGCGTCGCGCACCGTGTCCTCCCGTCGCCCGCCCGCGTGGTGGCGCACAGGCTAGTGGGCGACCCCGACACCGACGCGGTGCTCACGCGACCCGCGCGGGTGGTCCGTCCCCGGACGGACGGCCCGCACGGCGCCCGGACCACTCGTCGACGGAGATCGACTCCCGATCGGGTGGTCGCTGTCCGTACCCCGCAACGAACGGTCCTGCACCGACGATGAGCGGTTCGTGACGGACGACAAAGCGGCGCGTGAACACGAGCGGTCGCGGGCCGCGTCTGCCACAGTGGAGGGGCGACGGTCGCACGACCGGAGCTCGCGGGCCCGGACACTCGTCCAGGGCCTCGACGGAGGGAGATGACGATGCCCGGCACCCTGACCCGGCCAGAACTCACCGCCTCGGACCGCTGCGATCGCTGCGGTGCAGCGGCGAAGGTTCGCGCCGTACTGCCCTCCGGTGGAGAACTCCTCTTCTGCGGGCACCACGCCCGGGCCCACGAGGCCAAGCTGAAGGAGCTGTCGGTGGACGTGCAGACCGGTGAGAGCCCATGACGGTCGCCTGACCAGCAGAGACCTCAGCGACACCCCCAGATCGAGATCGAGACCGCGACGGGCGAGGACCTCCGGGTCCTCGCCCGTCGTCGTGTGCGGGGTCCGCGGGCGTGATCATGCGCCCGCCCGCGGGCGTCGGGCGCCGCGTCCGGTTCGTCCGGACCGCGACGGACCCCGACGATCTCCGGTGATCGTCCCCGTGCCGCCCCGTCGCGGACCTCGGCGGCATTTCCGGGGCCGGCCGCGGCGCCGCGCTCCCCCGGCCGCGACGGTCGGCGCGGTCACCCGCGGTGGTGACGCTCCGGTGAACCACGTGACGCGCCGGTGTCGGACGGCGACGACCGCGACACCGGCCCACCACCACGGTGTGTGATGTGCACCACAGGTCACCGACCGGCCACGCTCCGTGGATCGATCACCGCCACGACCGCAGCGTCGCGATCCGCTCCTCGATCTGCTCGATCGTCGCCATCGGCGTGGCCGGCCCGCCGCAGTGCTTGCGGAGATCGCCGTGGATCTGGCCGTGGGGCTTGTTCGTGCGGTGGTGGTGGGCGGCGACGAGCGCGTTGAGCTCGCGGCGGAGCTCCTTGAGGCGCTCGGCCACCCCGACGTCGCGGCGGAACTCGCGGGTCGGCGACGGCTGCTCGGCCGTGACCACCGGCGCGGGGGGCGCCTCGCGGGCCTCCTCGCGGTCGAGCTGCTCGCTCTGGCGGCGGCGCAGCAGCGCGCGCACCTGGTCGGGCTCGAGGAGCCCGGGCAGCCCGAGGTAGTCCTGCTCCTCGTCGGTGCCGGCGCCGGCGGCCGTGCCGAACGAGGAACCGTCGTAGATCAGCTGGTCGAGCTCGGCCTCCGCGGACAGCGCCTCGAACGCCTTCTCCTGCTCACCCGGCTCGTCCTCGGTGCGGTTGGCCTGCTCGACGAGCTCGTCGTCCCAGCCCTCCTTCGGGCGGTGCGGCTCGCCGAGGACGTGGTCGCGCTGCACCTCGAGCTCGCTGGCCAGCGTCAGCAGCGACGGCACGCTGGGCAGGAACACGCTGGCCGTCTCGCCCGGCCGGCGCGACCGGACGAAGCGCCCGACGGCCTGGGCGAAGAACAGTGGGGTCGACGCGCTCGTGGCGTACACGCCGACGGCCAGGCGCGGGACGTCGACGCCCTCGGAGACCATGCGCACGGCGACGAGCCACCGGTCGTTCGAGCGGGAGAACTCCGCGATGCGCCCGGACGCCTTGGGGTCGTCGGAGAGCACGACCACCGGTTCCTCGCCCCCGATCCGGCGCAGCAGCGTGGCGTAGGCCTTCGCGGTGGTGTGGTCGGTGGCGATGACGAGGCCGCCGGCGTCGGGGACCCCGCCGGCGCGCAGCTGCGTGATCCGGGTGTCGGCGGCCTGCAGCACCGCGGGCATCCACTCGCCCTTGGGGTCGAGCGCGGTCTTCCAGGCGCGGGAGTTCTGCTCGGCGGTCAGCGGCTCGCCCAGGCGCGCGGTCATCTCCTCGCCGGCACTGGTGCGCCAGCTCGCCTGCCCCGAGTAGGCCAGGAACACCACGGGGCGCACGACGCCGTCGGCCAGCGCGTCGGCGTAGCCGTAGGAGTGGTCGGCGCGCGAGCGCAGCACGCCGGCGGCGTCGGGCTCGTAGGTGATGAACGGGATCGGGCTGTCGTCGGACCGGAACGGGGTCCCGGTCAGCGCCAGGCGCCGCGTCGCGCCGGCGAACGCCTCGCGCGTCGCCTCGCCCCAGCTCTTCGCGTCGCCGGCGTGGTGGATCTCATCGAAGATCACCAGGGTGCGGCGGCCCTCGGTGCGGTTCATGTGCAGCACCGGGTGCGCGGCCACCTGCGCGTAGGTGACGGCGACGCCGCGGAAGTCGGTGGACGTGCGCCCCACGGCGTTCGAGAACTCCGGGTCGATCGCCACGCCGGCAGCCCGCGCGGCCTCGGCCCACTGGTGCTTGAGGTGCTCGGTGGGGCAGACGATCGTCACCGTGTCGACGGTGCGGTCGCCCAGGAGCTCGCCGGCCACGCGCAGCGCGAAGGTCGTCTTGCCGGCGCCGGGCGTCGCGACGGCCAGGAAGTCGCGGGGACGCTCGCTGAGGTACCGGGTGAGCGCACGTCGCTGCCACTGCCGCAGCGGACGGGCTGTCGAGGGCTCGGTGCTGGTGGTGCTACCGGTCGCGCTGGTCGTCGTACGGCTGCTCAACGGCCCTCCGGGGCGGACGAGAGGACGAGGGGCGGACCCGGGGGCCTACTCGCCGTCGTCGCCGCCGCGCGGCATCTTGTTGAAGATCTCCTTGCACGCCGGGCAGACGGGCGAACCGGGCTTGGGCGAGCGCGTGACCGGGAAGGTCTCGCCGCACAGCGCCACCACCATCGATCCCGTGACGGCCGATTCGGCGACCTTGTTCTTCCGCACGTAGTGGAACATCTTCGGGTCGTCGTCGCCCGTGCGGTCGGTCCCCTGCGGGCGGGTGTCGGGAAGCACGGTCGTCTGGCTCATGGCTCCCATGATGCCCCACGGGCCTCCGGCGCCGAACGCTCGTGGGCGCTTGTGCGGACCGTGATGCGGCGGACCGCGTTCACCCTGCGGATTCCCCGGAACGGCACCTACGCCGCCGACCGGGCTGTCACGGTGAGCGCGCCCCGGTCCACCGACGGTGAGGAGGCCCCGTGGCCCACCCGGCCCCGCACCTGACCCGGCGCGCCCACGCCGGCGCCGTCGCGGTGCCCGCGGACGAGCTCCCCGGCGACCCGGGCTCGCTCCGGCGCGACGTGCTCGCCGTCGTCGGCGAGCACCGCGCTCGGCTGGCGCGCCTCGCGCTGCACCTCGTCGTCGCCGCGCTGCCGCTGCTGGCGATCTCGGCGCACGTGTTCGGGCTCGCGCCGATGAACGTCACGGGCGGCCTGTTCGTGGTGCCGCTGACGCTGCTCGTGCTGGTGCTCGGCGTCTTCGCGCCCGTCGGCGAGGACCGGATCGTGCTGACGGGGGCGGGGTGGGGCGTCGTCGCCACCCTCGTCTACGACGCCGTCCGCCTCGACACCGTCTACCTGCTCGGCTGGTGGGGAGACTTCATCCCGACCGTGGGCACCTGGATCCTCGGCGACACCGGCGGCGCCACCGCCACCGGCGCGATCGTGGGGTACCTCTGGCGCTACGTCGGCGACGGCGGCGGCATCGGGGTGACGTTCTTCCTGCTCGTCGCCGCCAACGGGCTGCGGCGCTGGGGCGAGCGGGCGACGGTGGCCGCGGCCGTGGCGTTCGCGGTGTTCCCGGTGTGGACGGGGCTGGTCGCCACGGTCGCGATCGCGCCGCGGGGCGAGCGGCTGATGTTCCCGCTCACGCCCACCACCGTCGCCCTGTCCCTGCTGGGGCACCTCGTGTTCGGGCTGGTCCTGGGGCTCGGGTGCGCGCGGTGCCGCGGGCTCGAGGAGCGCTGGCCCTGGCCGGCGCTGCTCGACCGGCCGTGGGCGGGGCCGACCGGCGCTCCGGCCCGTCCCGACGACGGCTGGGGGCCGGCGGACCTCGTGGTGGCGCGGTCGGCGGGGAGGTCCGGGGTGTCCCTGCCGGGCCGGGCGCGGGCCGCGGTCCCCGAGGCGCCCGGCGAGGTCACCGAGATCGTCGTCGAGCGCCCGATCGCCCGGCCGGGGTGGTCGCCGACGCCGCGGAGCGCTCGCGCGGGGGACGACCCGCCGTCCGGCCCGCTGCCGGTCGGCCGACGGGACGGGTCCTCCGCGACGGCCTGGGCCGAGGCGTGGCAGCGGTCGTCGGTGGGGCCGCCGCTGCGGCCTCCCCTGGGCCCGGCGCCCGGCCCGCCCCGGCGGGAGGCGGTGGGGCGCGCGTCCGGTCCCGCGTCGGTCGGTCAGCCGGTCGGACAGCTGGCCGGTGAGCCGGCCGGTCGGCCGGTCGGTGGGCCGGCGGCCGGGTCGCGTCCGGTCGGCCCGCCGTCGGGTCCCGTGCCGGTCGAGCCGCCGTCGGGGTCGGTGCCCCCGAGTCGCGAGCGGGACCCCGGTCCGGTGCAGGTGTTCGGGACGCCGTCGGCGCCCGTGCCGCTCTGGGGGGCCGGCGGCCCGCGCGCGCCGCGGGCCGCCGGGTGGCCGTCGGGCTCAGCGCCGGCCGACCGGCGGGCCGAGGCCTGGGGGCTCGCGGTGCCGCCCGAGCACGCCGACCCGTGGCTCGGCGGCCCGCGCGAGGTGCCGGGCACGAGTTCGGCGAAACCGCACCCGACGTCCGCGACGCGTCGCTAGCGTCCGCGACACGGAGTCAGTACCAGGGAGCGGAGGGCGATGAGCGGGTCGGCGTGGGGGCCGGGTGGGCGTGGTCGGGCGGGATCGGGGCGTCCCGGCGCGCGCTCGTCCGACGTGCCCGAGAGCCCCTGGGCCGCGCTCGACCGGAGCTCCGGCCCGCGCCGCCTCCCGGTGCTGCTGCTCGGCTTGGTCGGGGTGGCGGCGCTGGTCATCGGCGTCGCGGTGGGCGCGGGCACGCCCGTGGTGTCCCACGGCGGGCTGGTGTCGATCGCCGACGACGAGGACTCGTCCGACGACGGTGGGTCGGGGTCCGACGAGGAGTCGGGGTCGGGCTCGGACTCGGGGTCGGGGTCGAGCTCGGGCTCGGGCTCGGACTCCGGGTCGGGGTCGGACTCCGGTTCCGGCAGCGGGTCAGGCTCCGGCGGCGGGCCGGACTCCGGTTCCGGCAGCGGGTCAGGCTCCGGCGGCGGGTCGGGTTCCGATGACGACTCGGGCTCCGGGTCCGATGCCGGCTCTGGTTCCGGCTCACGCTCCGGCTCCGGTGGCGGCTCCGGCTCCGGCTCGGGCTCCGGTGGCGGCTCCGGCTCGGGCTCCGGCTCCGGTGGCGGCTCCGACTCGGGCTCCGGCTCCGGCGGCGCGCAGGACCAGGGCGACGAGGGTGGCCAGGGCAGCGACCAGGGCGGCGACCAGGGCGGCGACCAGGGCGGCGACCAGGGCGGCGACCAGGGCGGCGAGCAGGACGGCGGCGGCGGCGGTGGTGGCGGCGGCCAGGCCGGCGGCGCGGGTGCCGAGGGCGGCGAGGAGTTCCCCAACCGCGACCAGGCCGGGCGGGCGTCGGCGAACGAGTACATCTCGATCGAGCAGGCCGACCAGGGGGTCCGGGGCGAGGGCGGGGTGTTCTCCGGCGGGAGCTACACCATCCGCTGCGCGATGAGCGCCCACCACAACTCCGACAACTTCATCATCGCCCCCGGCGTGCGCAACGGCGCCCAGCACACCCACGACTACGCGGGCAACGAGGGCACCAACTTCGCCAGCGAGGACGAGACGCTCGAGGAGTCGACCACCACCTGCACCAACGGCGACCGCTCCCCGATCTTCTGGCCCGTCCTGCGCGACCTGCGTGGCCAGGGCCCCGACGTCGGCGCCGACGGCGGCAGCCTCGACGGCAACGTCGGGTCGTTCATCGAGCCGTCCGCGGTCGACTTCACCTTCCACGGCCACGGCACGCGGCGCACCGAGCCGCTGCCGCTGAACATCGCGCTGGTCACGGGCTCGGCGAAGGCCGGCACCACCGGCGGGGAGGGCAGCAACGCCAAGTTCACCTGCACCGGCTCCGGGGGGCGGATGACCGACCTCTACCCGATGTGCCCGCAGGGCTCGACCCTGCAGCGGGTCTACGACTTCCCGAGCTGCTGGAACGGACAGGACCTCGACTCCGAGGACCACAGCAGCCACATCGTCTACCCGGACGAGGACGGCGAGTGCGCCCAGGACCTCATCCCGGTGCCCGCGCTGCGCATCACGGTGAACTACGAGGACCCGCCGCCGGGGCGCCAGTTCGCGATCGACAGCTTCCCCGAACAGCAGCACAACCCGATCACCGACCACGCGCTGCTCGAGTACCTCTCCTCCGAGCGCCGCGCGCGGGAGGGCGCCGAGTGCATCAACGCCGCGCGGCGGTGCGTGCAGGGCCCCGAGCAGGACGCGGCGGCCGCCGGGTCGACGGACGCCGTCGACCGGGTGCCGCGCTCGCAGACCTTCGCCCACGCCCTCGCGACCCACGCGCGGCACGGCCAGAAGCACCCGGCGGCCCGGGTCGTGCCGCCGGGACACGGCACCCACGGCACCCCCGGCGCGCACCGCACACCGGGCACGGCCTCCGATCCCGGGGCCGCCCCGGGCCTCGCCGCCCCGCGTGACGGGCACGCCGGCCACGACGGTCACGCGGCCGGAGCGAGCGGAGCGGGCGGCGTTGGCCGCACGCTCGCCGGCCCGGCGCTGGGCGCGGTCCCGGCCTCGGTCGCCGACCCCGACCGGGCCCGCGGGTCCTCCCCCGCCCTCACGCCGCCGGCCACGCTCGGACGGCTGCCCGGCGTCGCGCCGCTCCCGGGTCTCGCCGCCCCGCTGACGTCGCCCGGCCCCGTCGCCGAGCACGGCACCTGACCCGGCACGGCGGGCGGCGTCGGGTGACTAACCCCCGGTGCCGGTGCGCGGGGGCTCGTGGTCGGCGGAGTCCTGCCGCGGCTGGCGCGGGCGCTCGCTGTGTCCGACGTAGGGGCTGCGGCCCTCGAGCACCTCGGCGGCCTCGATGATCCGGGCGTCCGGGACCGCGCCGAGCTGGGTCGACTCGCGCTTGTAGCGGTTCGGCTTCTCCGCCTTCTTCGCCGGCCGGTCGTTGGCGATGAGCACCGCCACCCACGGCAGCGGCACGGACAGCACGATGAACGCCACCGCGACCCAGGGCCACTGGAACGCGATGCCGAAGATCCCGGCCAGCACGAGGCACGGGATGCGGCAGGCCATGATCAGCGAGTACCGCTTCTTCCGGGCCGCGAACTCCTCGTCGTACGAGATCGCGGCCTCGGTGATCAGGATGGGCTGCCCGTCGTCGTCGTGACGTCGGTTCACGCTCGTCGCCTCCTCGGCACCTGCCGTCCCCCGCGGGTGCCCGCACACACCACCCTGAACCCTGGACGGGTCGCGCGCCACCGGAACGCCGTGAGCGGTCCCGGGTGGGCGCCGGTCAGGGCCCGATCAGGACGCCGACTCGGCCTTCGCGGCCTTCGCCGCCTTCTTCTGGGCCTGCTTGAAGTCGCGGACCTCGCCGAGCGTCACCGGGTCGACGACGTCGGCGATCGAGCGGCGCGACCCCTCGTCGCCGTACGACCCGGCGGCCTCGCGCCAGCCCTCGGGCCGCACACCGCACTGCTTGCCGAGCAGCGCCGTGAAGATCTGGGCCTTCTGCTTGCCGAACCCGGGCAGGGACTGCAGGTTCGCCAGCACCTCGCGTCCCGACGCCGCGTCGACCCAGAGCCGCTCCGCCTCGCCGCCCCAGTCGGCGACGAGCTGGCGGCACAGCGCCTGCACCCGCTCGGCCATCGAGCGCGGGTAGCGGTGCAGCGCGGGCGGGCCGGTGAAGGCCGCGACGAGCGCCTCGGTGTCGTACTCGGCGATGCCGGCGGCGGTCAGGGGGCCGCCGAGGCGCTCGGTGAGCAGCGCCGGCGACGCGAACGCCCGCTCCATCGGGAACTGCTGGTCGAGCAGCATCCCGATGAGCAGCGCGAGCGGGTTGGCGCTCAGGACCGCGTCGGCGTCGGCGTCCTGGGCGAGGGTCAGGTCGGGCACGGGGTCAGCCTCGCAGATCCTTCTCCAGCACGGCGAACACGAAGTCGTCGCCGCGGGGCTCGCCGACGCCCTCGGCGCCGTAGGGGAACGGCCGCGTCTCGCCGGTGCGCACGTAGCCGCGACGCTCGTACCAGGCGATGAGCTCGGCGCGCCGGTCGATCACGCACATCTCCATGGCCGTGGCGCCGCGCTCGCGGGCGTTCTCCTCCGCGGCGGAGAGCAGGGTCGACCCGACGCCGCCGGCCTGCACGTCCGGGCGGACCGCGAACATGCCGAACGACGCGGTGCTCGCGCCCTCGGCGAGGGTGACGGCCGCGCAGCCGACGAGGTCGCCGGCGACGAGCACCGTGATCGCGGGGTCGGCGACGTCGGCGGCGAGCAGGTCGCGGGTGGTGCGCGGGCCGTCGATGAGGTCGGCCTCCGACGTCCAGCCCTGGCGTCCCGACGGTCCGCGGTAGGCGCTGTGGACGAGGGCCAGCAGGGAGTCCACGTCCGCGGCGTCGGCGACGCGGACGGTGAGAGAGGCGGTCACGGAGCCCCAGTCTGCCCGTCAGCCGGTGAGCCGGCCCAGCCCGCGGTCGCTGTCGGCCGGGGTCCGCGGGACGACGGGCACCCCGCGCGCCCAGAGCCGCACACCGCGGTGCCGGATGGCCGCGGCGACGCGCAGGGTCACCGCCGGGTGGCGGACGACGGCGGCCAGCACGGCCCGCGGGGTGGCCGCGCGACGGCGTCCGCGCAGCGTGGCGACGAAGGCGGTCGCGCCCTCGCGGCGCAGGACGACGGTCGCGGCGAGCGTCGCTCCCGGCTCGGGCACCCGCATCCGGTACTCGCCGTCGACCGGGAAGAACGGCGAGACGTAGAAGGCCTTGTCGACCCGTGCCCGGCCGGCCTCGGGATCGTCCGCGACGTCGAGCAGGTAGTGGTGTCGCCCGCCGTAGGTGTTGTGGACCTCGGCGACGACCGCGACCAGCGCCCCGGTCGCGTCGCGGCACCAGTACAGGGTGATCGGGTTGAACACGTGCCCGAGCACGCGGGCGTGGGCGAGCATCAGCACCCGCGCCGGGCGCGCGATCCCCCGCGCGGCGAGGAACGCGTCGAGGTTCTCGCGGATCGAGCGCCCCGGGTCCCCGAGGTGGTCGGCGCTGCGGAACCGCGCGAACGGCCGCAGCGGCGTGGGCAGGCGGGGCAGGTCGTCGAGGTCGACGAGCCAGAGGTAGAGGCGGTGGGTGAACGCGTCGTCGAGGCGCTCGAGGCGACGGTGCCCGACCTCGGCCTCGTAGAGCCAGGCCGTCACCACGCGACGCCGAACGACGCCGCGGCCCGCGCTCCCGACGCGCAGCCGTCCTCGTGGAACCCCCAGCCGTGGTAGGCGCCGGCGAAGGCGACGCGGTCGTCGGACAGCTCCGGCAGCCGGCGCTGCGCGGCCACCGACTCCGGGGTGTAGGCGGGGTGCTCGTAGACCATCCGCGCGACCACGGTCTCCGGGTCCACGCGGTCGGTCGCGTTCAGGGTGACGACGTGCGTGTCGGGGCCGGGGAGGCCCATCAGCCGCGTCATGTCGTAGCTGACCAGCACCCGGGACTCCCCCGGCACGCGCAGCAGGTTCCACGACGCGCGGGCGCCGGCGGCGCGCGGGAGCACCGAGGTGTCGGTGTGCAGCCAGGTCTCGTTGCGCGAGTAGCGGAACGCCCCGAGCACGTCCACCTCGGCCGGCCGCGGCGCGAACAGCATCCGGAGGGCGTCCGGGGCGTGCACGGCGACGACGACGCGGTCGAAGCGGTGCTCGACGTCGGCGTCGTCGCGCAGGAGCACCCCGTCGCCGGTGCGGACGAGCGCGCGCACGGGCGTCGACACCTCCACGGCCGCGAGCCCCTTCGCCGCGCGCTCGACGTAGGACCGCGAGCCGCCGACGACGGTGCGCCACCGGTGCGAGCCGCCGACCGAGAGCATCCCGTGGTGGGCGAGGAAGGCGAACAGGTAGCGCGCCGGGTACCGCCGCGAGAGCTCCGGGCCCGAGGACCACACCGCCGACACCACCGGGACCGCGAACATCTCCACGAAGAAGCGCGAGTAGCCGCCGGCGTCGAGGAACTCGCCGAACGTCACGTCCTCGGCCAGCGGCGACGTCCCGTCGACCACGGCACGCGCGGCGCGGTGGAAGCGCAGGACCTCGCCGAGCATCCGCAGGTAGCGGGGCCGCGTGAGGTTCCGCGGCTGGGCGAACAGGCCGCGCGGGCCACGGGCGCCGGCGTACTCCAGCCCGCTCGCCTCGTCGCGGACGCTCATGCTCATCTCGGAGTCCCGCGTCGCGACCCCCAGCTCGGCGAACAGGCGCAGCAGGTGCGGGTAGGTGACGTCGTTGTGGACGATGAAGCCGGTGTCCACGGCGAGCGCGCCGACGTCGTGGGTGTGCGCGTGACCACCGAGGCGGTCCTCGGCCTCGAACAGCGTCACGTCGTGGCGCCGCTGCAGCAGGTACGCCGCCGTCAGCCCCGCCACACCCGCCCCGACGACCGCCACCCGCTCGCGCACGCCACCACTCCCCTACGGATCGCCGAGGGGGACCGCCAGTCCGTCGGGGTCCCCGGCCGCCATGGCCTTCGCGACGGACTCGGTGAACGGTTCGAGTCCGAGGGCGCCGAGGGCGAACCGTGAGGCGAGGTCGTGCCACGCGCCCGCGCGTCGCAGCATCGCGTGGCCGTCGCCGAGGACCTCGAAGCCCGCCACCCGGTCCGAGACCGTCGCGACCCGCCCGGCGAACCACCGCGACGCCTGCGGGCTGGTCATCCGGTCGCGGTCGCCGTGGGCGACGAGCAGGGTCTGCCCGGCGAGGTGCGCCCACGGCTCGTCGCGCTCGATCCACGGCGCGAGCCCGGCCACCCCGACGACGCCCGGGTCGCCGCCGACGCGCAACGCGGCCCGGCCACCCATCGAGTGCCCGACGAGCACGACGGGGACATCGCCGTGCCGCGCCCGCAGGTCCCGCAGGGCCCACCGGGCGTCCTGCACGGGGTCGAGGTCGGGGGCGTTCCAGCCGCGGTAGCGGTAGCGCAGCAGCCCGACGTCGACGCCGCGGCGAGCGCCGGCGGCGGCCAGGCTGCGGGCGAACGGCACCATCCGCAGGTAGGGCAACCGCAGCCCGTCGGCAGCGTCGCGCCCCTCCGGCCGGCCGCCGTGCAGGACGAGGACCGCGCCCGTGACGGGCCGCCGGGTGGCGGGGCGGACACGGTCGAGGCGCGGCAGGGTCACGTCACCATCCTGCGGCCGCGAGCCCGTCTCAGCGCGCGAGCGCCGACCCGACGGAGCGGCCGGACAGGGTGAGGACCAGCTCGGCCGCGCCGGCGGTGACGGGCTCGCCCCGGCCGTGCGCCCAGTCGAGGTCGGTGGCCCGCAGTGCGGAGCCCGTGAGGTCGACGCCGAACACGGTGCGGTCGCCGGGGGCGACGAGCTGGTCGAGCACGGTCCGCGCGGCCTCGTCGGCGCCGACCCGGCCGAGCCCCAGCGGCACCGTCACGTCCAGCCCGTGGATCACGACGTGGGCCAGCGAGCCGGCCATCCCGCCGCCCGGCTGCGCGAAGCCGGCCATCGTCGCGCTGCGCAGGTCGGCGAGCAGGGCCTCCGGCGGCAGCGCCGTGTCCGCGTCGGCGAGACGGTCGGAGGTGCGGGTGACGTCGTACCCGTCGGCGGCCAGCTCGGCGCCGAAGCGGTCGGCCGGGTACCGCGCGGCCGTCGTCAGGTGGGCGACGACGTGGGCCACCGACCAGCCCGCGCACAGCGAGGCGGCCGCCCACCGGTCGGGCCCGAGCGGGGCGAGCGCGTCCGCCAGCGCGGCGAACTCCCCCGCGACGAGCGCGTCGAGCGTGGTCATGCCGTTCCTCCGTCGTGGCGTGACTGGGTGAGCCGGACCTGGTTGCCCGACGGGTCGCGGAAGCCGGCGTCGAGGCCGTAGGGCCGGGCCTCGGGCTCCTCGGTGAACTCGACGCCGCGGGCGGTGAGCAGCGCGTGGTCGCGGCGCACGTCGTCGGTGGCCAGGAAGATCGCCCCGCCGAGGCCCTGGGACGTCACCGTGCGGATCAGGTCGCTCTGCTCGCGGGTCACGACGGGGGGTTCCGGGATGGCCATGAGGACGAGCTCGGGCCCGCCCCCGCCCGGCGGCCCCACGGTCAGCCACCGGAACCCGCCGAGCTCGGGGAAGGTCGCGTCGGCGCGCAGCTCGAACTCGACCTTCTCCGTCCAGAACGCGCACGCGGCCTGCTGGTCGTGCACCCAGACGTTGACGCGGTGGACGGCGATCACGCGTCCGAGCCTAGGAAGCGCCCGCCGCCGGGTCCTCTCGAAAGCTCCGGTTCCGGGGACGGCCGTGGAAACGCACGACGCAGCCCGGCACCAGCGCGTGGTCGTGGGCGGGCGGGAACGCCGCGCGATAGGCGGTGGGCGTGCGCCCGAGGACCCGCCGGAAGCTGACGGTGAAGCTGCCGACGCTGCTCAGACCCACCTCCGTGCAGATCCGGGCCACCGAGTGGTCGGTGTGGCGCAGCAGCCACGCCGCCCGTTCGAGCCGGCGCGTGAGCAGGTAGGCGTGCGGCGTCACCCCGAACGCCGCGGCGAACCGCTCGCTGAAGTAGGCGGGGCTCAGGCCCGCGGCGCGAGCGAGGTCGGCGACCCCGAGCGGCTCGGCGTAGGACCGGTCGGCGAGGTCCCGCGCGCGCAGCAGGTGGCGTTCGACCGGGTGGGAGGTCGACGCGGGCACGGCGCCATCATCGCGGGCCGGACCGTCCGGCGTCACGGTCGCCGAACCGCCGACGGCCCGGCCGCGAACGCGCTCGCGGCCGACCCGCCCCTCGGAAGGACACCGATGAAGACCGGAGACCTCGCCCCCGACTTCGAGCTCGCCGACGACACCGGCACCCGCCGGACGCTCGCGGGGCTCCTGGCCGACGGCCCGGTGGTGCTGTTCTTCTACCCGCTGGCCTCGTCGGGCGGCTGCACGCAGGAGAGCTGCCACTTCCGCGACCTCGCCGGGGAGTTCGCGGCCGTCGGCGCCCAGCGGGTCGGCATCAGCGCCGACCCGGTCGAGAAGCAGCGCGCCTTCTCCGAGGCCCACGGCTTCGACTACCCGTTGCTGTCCGACCCCGACGGCGAGGTGGCGAAGCAGTTCGACGCCAAGCGGTCGTGGCTGCCGATGCTGCCGATCAAGCGCAGGACGTTCGTCATCGACACCGACCGCACCGTCCTGGGCGTCATCGGTGGCGAGATGAAGTTCGACCAGCACGCCGACGACGCGCTCGCGCTGCTGCGGTCGCGCCAGGGCGCCTGACGCCCGTCAGGTGGCGCGCGCCGCGCGCGTGCCCGGGGGCAACGGCAGGAAGCCGGAGGTGCGCCGCACGTACTCGGCGTACCCCGGCCGTCCCGACATCGAGCGCTCCGTGAGCTCCTTGCCCGTCACCGACACCAGCAGGTAGGTCATCAGCGTCGGCCCGACGGCCGTCACCAGCGCGAGCGGGTGACCGGCGGCGACCACGAACACGCCCCACCAGACGCAGGTGTCGCCGAAGTAGTTCGGGTGGCGGGTGAAGCGCCAGAGCCCGGTGTCGAGGATGCGGCCCCGGTTCGCCGGGTCGGCCTTGAACGCCGCGAGCTGCGCGTCGCCGACCGTCTCGAAGACGAACCCGACCAGCCACACGACGACGCCCGCGACCACCACCGGCAGCACCGTCGCGGGACGCAGCATCGCCGCGAGCACGGGCAGCGCGACGACGAGCATGACGGCCGCCTGGGGCACGTAGACCCGCCGCAGCACCGTCGCCGTCACCGCGCCGGGCGGGTGGTCGTCGCCGAGCATCGCGGCGTAGCGCGGGTCCTCGCCCCTCTCGTGGTTGCGGCGCCCGATGTAGACCGCGAGGCGCAGCCCCCAGATCGCGACGAGGGCGAGCACGACCGTCCGCACCAGCACGTCGCCGGTCCCCAGGACGCCGGAGAGCACGAAGGACACCACGGCGACGGCGACGAAGCCGAGCCCCCAGGTGACGTCGACGACGCTGTGGCGCCCCGTCGCCCGGGCCACCACCAGCGTCACGCCGAACGCCACGAGGACGGTGACCACCGTGCCGGCCAGCAGGACGCCGGCGGCGATCACGAGGTCTCCGCGTCGCGGCGGGTGGCCACCGTCCAGTCGTCGCGGGTGGCCGGCATCCTGCTCGTGCCGCGGTCGGTGGGCCGCACGAGGAGGATCTGGTCGACGCCCATGCGGTTCTCCTCGAACGCCAGCGCGCCGCCTGCGAGGTAGAGCCGCCACATCCGCGCGCCGCGCTCCCCGACCAGCGCCACGGCCTCGTCGAAGCGCTCCTCCAGCGTGGCGAGCCAGGCGCGGATCGTCGGGACGTAGTGCTCGCGCATCACGTGGACGTCGCGGACCTCGAGGCCCGCGCGCTGCAGGAAGGTGAGCGTGTCGCCGACCGGGCGCATGACCATGTCCGGGGTCACGTAGGTCTCGATGAACGCGCCGCCGCCCGGGGCGTCGGCGCCCCGCGACATCTGCTGCACCAGCGCCCGCCCGCCCGGGCGCAGCGCGCCGTGCAGCGTCGCGGCGAACGTCGGGTAGTGCTCGTCGCCGACGTGCTCGCCCATCTCGATCGCGCTGACGGCGTCGAACGGGCCGTCGGCGGCGGTGATCCGCGCGGCGACGTCGCGGTAGTCGAGCAGGTCGACCTGCACCTGCCCGGCGAGGCCCTCGGCGCGGATGCGGGCGTTGACCCGGTCACGCTGCTCGCGGGAGATCGTCACCGCGCGGACCTGCACGCCGTGCTCGCGCGCGGCGTGGACCGCGAGCGATCCCCACCCGCAGCCGATGTCGAGCAGGCGCCGGCCGGGGCCGAGGTCGAGCTTGTGGCAGATCAGCTCGAGCTTGTCGTGCTGGGCCTGCGCGAGGGTGTGGTCCGGGGAGGTCCAGTAGCCCGACGAGTAGGCCATCGAGTCGTCGAGGAGCAGGGCGTAGAAGTCGTTGCCGGCGTCGTAGTGGTGGGCGATGACGTCCCGGTCGCGCCGGCGGCTGTGCCGGCGACCCCGGATGCGGATGGCCTCGGGCGGCGGCGCGGGCTTCGGGCCGAGGAGCCCCAGCCGGGCGGCCGTGACGCCGAGTCCGGGCAGTTCGCGGGCGTGCGGGCGGCGCGCGGCGATGGTCCCCGAGCGCACCAGCGCCCACATCGTCGACAGCCCCGCGGCGAGGTCGCCGTCGACGTCGAGGTCACCGGAGACGTAGGCGTGCGCCAGCCCCATCTCGCCCGGCTCCCACAGCAGGCGGCGCAGCGCCCGGCGCGAGCGCAGCACGACCGTCGGCACCCCCGGGCCCGGTCCCGCCCCGGCCTTGCTCCCGTCCCAGGCCCGGATCCGCACCGGCACCGGCCCGTCGAGGAACGCCCCGACCGCGCCGACCACCCGCTGTGCTGCCCCTGCACCCACCCTGATCTCCCTCCGCCGTGTCGATGCGTGATCGGGCGAGGGGGGCCGGGCGGTTCGGTGCTGGCAGAGGGCGCACGGAGGGCGCTCCGTTCGGGCGTGCACGGAGTGTCGTTCAGGTGATGCGAGTACGGAACGTGCTCGAATTCACTCCATGGTGGGGGTGGACCTGGGGGTCAATGCTGTCCCGATCGTGGGGGAACCGGTGGCGTACGGGACGGGCTTCATAGCGTTACTGCTCGTCCTGATCTCTCGATACATCATCGGCTACCCCCTCACATTGGCTCACGAGGGTGGACACATGCTCGCCAATCTCTTCCTCCTACGAGGGAACGACGGATGGGAGCTCGAGGAGAACGCCGAGGCCGGGACGAAGTGGAAGAACGCCGGCGGCTGGATCAGGAAGAACCTCGGGTCCTTCATCGGCTACACCGCACCCCCGTTGCTCGGCCTCGGAGCAGCGGCACTCATCGCGGCGGGAAACCCCTGGGCCGTTCTCCTCGCGACCATCGTCCTGTGCATCCTGGCCGTCGGCCTGTCCCGGAACGGTCTCGCATTCATCGTCCCGGCACTGATCGTCACCGGCCTCACGTGGCTGCTGCTCGCTGGTTCGAGCGCCCTCCAAGCCGCCGTCGCGGTGGGCCTCGCGTGGGTCCTCCTGTTCGGCGGCCTCCTCCAGACCATTCGGAACCTCAGCGGCAGGACGGGCGACGGCGACGCCTTGTTCAGCAGAACCTGGATCCCGAACGCCATCTGGAACCTCATCTGGCTCTTCATCGCCGTCGTCGCCCTCATCGTCGGCGGCCAGCTGCTCCTGCGCCCCGGCTACATGCTCGGCTAGGGACATCCACGCATGCGCGCCCCGGCCCGGCCCGACATGATCCGGGGCATGGCGCGGCAGGACCGACTCCGGCGGATCTCCCAGGCACACGACCGTCGGCGGCCGGGGCGGGCGATCCGGCTCTGGCGCAAGCTGGCGATCTGGGTGCTCTACCCCCGCACCGACCGCGGCTTCTGGTACGGCTTCGCGATCGACCTGCTGTGGCCGGTGCTCATGGCCGTGGCCCGCTGGGACTTCCGCGGCGGTGAGCGGGTGCCGACGTCGGGCGGGGCCCTGCTCGCGGTCAACCACCTCTCCCATGTCGACCCGATCGTGCTGGTGTCGTACGTGGTGGCGCAGGGCCGGGTGCCGCGGTTCCTCGCGATGAAGGAGCTGTGGTCCCAGACGGTGGTCGGCGCGCCGCTGCGCGGGGGTCGGCACATCCCGGTCGACCGCTCGGCGTCGGGCATCGAGGCCTATCGCGCGGCGGTGGAGGCGGTGCGTCGCGGCGAGGTGGTCGTCGTCTATCCCGAGGGCGGGTTCGCCACGCACTCCGACGGCTGGCCCCGCGCCGCCCGCACCGGCATCGCGCGGATGGCCCTGGAGACCGGCGCGCCGGTGATCCCGGTGGCGCAGTGGGGCTCCAACCACCTGCTGCCCCCGAGCGCGACGCGCCCGACGCTCTGGCCCCGGGCGACGCTGCACGTGCTCGCCGGCTCGCCGGTCGCCCTCGACGACCTGCGCGAGGGCCGCATCGGGCGTCGCTCGCTGCAGGAGGCGACCGATCGGATCATGGGCCGCATCACCGAGCAGCTCGCGGTGCTGCGGCAGGAGGACCCGCCGCCGAAGCCCGAGGCGCCGGGCGCGGACGCTGAGCCTCGATCAACGGGGACTTCGGGCGCCTAGAAGCAGCGAACAGCGCGTTCGCTGCACACCACCCGCCCGACCAGGCCACGAACGAACGACGCCCTCGCCGCTCCGGGAGCAGCGAGGGCGTCGTTCGCTCGACGGGGCGGGCGGGCCCCTAGTTGTTCATCTGCTTCTGCATCTCCTCCACGACGGTCGGATCGACGAGCGTGGACGTGTCGCCCAGCTCCTCGCCCTCGGCCAGGTTCTTGAGGAGCCGCCGCATGATCTTCCCCGACCGCGTCTTCGGCAGGTCGTTGGCGAAGATCACCGACGCCGGACGGGCGAGCTTGCCGATCGACTGGGCGACCTGCTCGCGCAGCGCCTGCTCCAGCTCCTCGGTGCCCTGCTTGTCGCCCTTGAGCGACACGAAGGCGATGATCGCCTGGCCGGTGTCGTCGTCCTTGCGCGCCGCGACGGCGGCCTCGGCGACGTCCTCGTGCTCGACCAGCGCGCTCTCCACCTCGAAGGTCGAGAGACGGTGCCCGGACACGTTGACGACGTCGTCGATGCGGCCCATCAGCTGGATGTCGCCGTCGGCGTCGTACTTCGCGCCGTCACCGGCGAAGTACGCGTCGGAGTACTTCGACCAGTACGTGTCCTTGAACCGCTCGTCGTCCTTGTAGAGCGTGCGCATCATGCCCGGCCACGGCTGGGTGAGCACGAGGTTGCCGGTCTGCTCGACGTCGAGCTGGTTGCCCTCGTCGTCGCGGATCTCCGGCCGCACCCCCGGGAACGGCTGCTGCGCCATGCCCGGCTTGAGGGTGGTGATGCCCGGCAGCGGAGTGATCAGGATGTGACCGGTCTCGGTCTGCCACCACGTGTCCATGATCGGCGCGTGGCCGCCACCGACGTGGTTGCGGTACCACTCCCAGACGTCGGGGTTGATCGGCTCACCGACGCTGCCCAGGATCTTGATCGACGACAGGTCGTGGCCCTCGAGGTACTGCTCGCCCGCCTTCATGTGCGACTTGATCGCCGTCGGCGAGGTGTAGAGGATCGTCACCCCGTACTTCTCGATGATCTTCCACCAGACGTCCTTGTCCGGGTAACCGGGGACGCCCTCGAAGAGCACCGACGTGCACGCGTTGGCCAGCGGGCCGTAGGTGATGTAGCTGTGGCCCGTGATCCACCCGATGTCGGCGGCGCACCAGTAGACCGAGTCGTCCTTGACGTCGAAGACCAGGTTGTGGGTGGTCGCGACGCCCAGCAGGTAGCCGGCCGTGGTGTGCACGACGCCCTTGGGCTTGCCCGTCGACCCCGAGGTGTAGAGGAGGAACAGCAGGTCCTCGGAGTCCATGGGCTCGCACGGGCAGCTCTCGGGGTCGTCCGAGACGTTCGCCGTCAGGTCGTCGAGGTAGATGTCGCGGTCGCTCATCGGGATGTCCGCGCCGCTGCGCTTGACGACGACGACCTTCTCGACCGTCGTGGGGCCGGCGTCCAGGCCCTCGTCGGCATTGGTCTTCTGCGCGCCGGCCTTGCCGCCACGCATCGCCTCGTCCTGGGTGATGAGGACCTTGCACTCGAGGTCGTTGCACCGCTCGGCCACGGCCTTGCCGCTGAAGCCGCCGAACACGACGGTGTGCGGCGCGCCGAGGCGGGCGCACGCGAGCATCGCGACGACCGCCTCGGGGATCATCTGCATGTAGATGCCGACCGGTACGCCCTTGCCGACCCCGAGCTCCTTGAGCCCGTTGGCCATCTTCACGACGTCGCGCTGGAGCTGGGAGAACGTGATGTCCCGCGCCTCGGGCGAGTCCGGGCCCTCGTCGGGCACCACGTGCAGGGCGACCTTGTCACCCTTGCCGTTCTCGACGTGGCGGTCGACGCAGTTGTAGCAGGCGTTGAGCTTGCCCCCGACGAACCACTTCGCGTACGGGAGGTTCCACTCGAGGACCTCGTCGTACGGCTCGAACCAGTCGAGGCGCTGCTTGGCCTGCTCGTCCCAGAACTCCCGGAGGTCCTGCTCCATCATCTCCGGCCGCACGTTCGCCGTCTTCGACAGCTCCGGGTCCGGCGGGTAGGTCTTTCCCTCGGTGGCCGTCTGCTCCGACATCCGTGTGTGCCCTCCCGGTCGTCGTCCGCACCGCCAGCGCCCGACGACGCGCGGTGCCCCTTGCGGTGTGCGCAGCCTCACGCACCACCCGTCCCGAGGCAACGGTGCGTTCGGAGGGGTCGGGAGCAGGGCCGCGAAGATCGACTGCGCGTGCAGTGTGACGATCTGCGCGTGTCACGACCTGACCACTCCGACACACACCGCTCCCTCGCGGCGGGTGCTGTCGTTCCTGATGCCCGAATGTGGCGTGGCTTACTCGCGGCGTTCGGACGCGGTGAGTTCACCGTCGACGGCGTGGCCTCGCTCCTCGGCGCGGCGGCCCGCGCGGCGCTCGACCGCGGCGAGACGACGCCGGCCCGGCGCGCGGTCCGCGGCGCCGGTGACGCGGGCACGCTGGTGCGCCTGTTCCTGCTCGGCGACCCCGTCCCCCGCGCCGAGGCCGCGTCGGCGCTGGCGCCCGCCGATCTCGACGAGGCGATCGGGGCCGGGCTGCTGGTCGACACCGGCGGGCAGGTGACCGCCGCGCTGGACCTGCGCCCGCACGGCGACGCCTCGATCCCCGACGCCGCGCCGTGGTGGGTGCTCTCGGACCTGGAGGTCGGGCCGACGACACGGACGGCCGACCGCGAGCACGTCCTGGGCACCGGGGCGGCGTCGCTGTCGCTCGCGCGGGCGATGGTCCGCCGGCCGGTGGACACGCTGCTCGACGTGGGGACCGGGTGCGGGGTCCAGGTCCTGCACGCCTCCGGGCACGCCGCGCGGCTCACGGGCACCGACGTCTCGGCGCGCGCGCTCGCCATGGCCCGCGTGACCGCGGCGCTCTCGGACGTCGAGGTGGAGCTGCTCGCGGGGCCGTGGCTGGAGCCGGTCGCGGGGCGGCGCTTCGAGCAGATCGTCAGCAACCCGCCGTTCGTACCCGGACCGCCGCAGGTCGACCACGTCTACCGCGACGCGGGCCTCGGCGGCGACGGGGCCTCCGCGCTGCTCGTCGGGGCCCTGCCCGCGCACCTGACCGAGGGCGGGGTCGCGCAGCTGCTCGCGTCGTGGCTCGTCACCTCCGACGACTGGACCGAGCGTCCCCGCACCTGGCTCGCCGAGGCGGCGCGCACGGCGGCACCGGGCGGGCTCGACGCATGGGTCGTGCAGCGCGACGTCGCCGACCCGGCCCTGCACGTCGGCACCTGGCTGCGCGACGCGGGCGTCGACCCGGCCTCGCCCGAGGGGACGGTGCTCTCGGAGCGGTGGCTCGACTACCTCGCCGGCGAGGGCGTCCTGGCGATCGGGTTCGGCTTCGTGACGCTGCGTCGCACCGCGCCGGACGTGCCGGGCACCGTGGTCTGCGAGGATCTGCGCCAGTCCCACGACGACCCCCTCGGCCCCGAGATCGAGGCCTGGCTCGACCGCACGGCCTGGCTCGCCGGGCACCCCGGCGACGCCCTGCTCGACGCCCGCCTGCGCGTCCCCGACACCGTCGCCCTCGAACGCGGCCTGGTGTCGACCGACGAGGGCTGGGACCCCGTGGCGGCGACGCTCGTGCGCCTGGACGGCCCGCAGTGGCGCCACGACGTCGACGAGCTCGGCGTCGCGCTCCTCGCCGGCTGCCGCGGCCACCTGCCGTTGCGCGACCTCGTCGACCTGCTCGCCGTCGCGCACGGCCGCGACCCCGAGGAACTGGCGGTCGCCGCGCTGCCCGTCGTCCGCGACCTCGTGCACCACGGGATGCTGGTGCCGGCAGGAGGACCGACGTGAGGACACCGTGAGGGCCGTCGTCAGCCGCGTGACCGAGGCGCGGGTGGTCGTGGACGACGAGACCGTCGGGGCGCTGGACGGGCCCGGGCTGCTGGTGCTGCTCGGCGTGCACCGCGACGACGGCCCGGACGCCGCGGGGACGATGGCCCGCAAGCTGCACGAGCTGCGCCTGCTGCGCGACGAGCGCTCGTGCGCGGAGACCGGCGCGGGCCTGCTCGTCGTCAGCCAGTTCACGCTCTACGGGGACACGCGCAAGGGGCGGCGCCCGTCGTGGTCGGCGGCCGCGGCGCCCGACGACGCGCGGGCCGCGGTCGACGCCGTGGTGGCGGCGCTGCGCGGCCGCGGGGCGCCGGTGGCCACCGGGAAGTTCGGGGCCGACATGCGCGTTGCGTCGGTGAACGACGGGCCGTTCACGGTGATCGTGGAGATCTGACGCCGGACCGTCCGTCGTCCCGGTCGGAGATCCCGGGACGTTGCCCCGCGGTGGCGCGCGCCATGCGTCGGGCACGCCACACCGGGCACCCCGCTGTTGTATCCCACGACGGGAACGAACGCCGCCCCCGACGCGTTCGACCATGTGACGCGGCGCCACAGCACCTTCGCGCCGCGCAGGGAGGAAGCAATGACGGCGACACTCGCACCGCAGGCCGGCCCCGACGCGGCCGTGCCCACCGGGCCTGCTGAGAGCGACCTCGACGCCCAGGGCCCTGCGGCGGACCTCGTCCGCGTCTACCTCAACGGTATCGGAAAGACCGCGCTCCTGACGGCCGCCGACGAGGTGGAGCTGGCGAAGCGCATCGAGGCGGGCGTGTACGCCGCGCACCTGCTCGAGCAGTCCGGCGCGGACGGCGAGGTCCTCGACGGCCGGCGCGCCGCCGACCTCCGGGCCGTGGCCCGTGACGGCCGCCGCGCCCGCGCGCACCTGCTCGAGGCCAACCTGCGCCTGGTCGTGTCCCTGGCCAAGCGCTACACCGGCCGGGGCATGCCGCTGCTCGACCTGATCCAGGAGGGCAACCTGGGTCTGATCCGGGCCGTGGAGAAGTTCGACTACACCAAGGGCTTCAAGTTCTCGACCTACGCGACGTGGTGGATCCGTCAGGCCATCACCCGCGGCATGGCCGACCAGGCCCGCACCATCCGCCTGCCCGTCCACCTGGTCGAGCAGGTCAACAAGCTGGCCCGCATCAAGCGCGACCTGCACCAGACCCTCGGCCGCGAGGCCACCAACGAGGAGCTGGCGGAGGAGTCGGGCCTGGCCGTCGAGAAGGTCGCCGACCTGCTCGACCACAGCCGCGACCCGGTGAGCCTGGACATGCCGGTCGGCTCCGAGGAGGAGGCCCCGCTCGGGGACTTCATCGAGGACGCCGAGGCCACCGACGCCGAGTCCACGGTCATCTCCGGCCTGCTCCACGACGACATGCGCCGCGTCATCGCGACGCTGGACGAGCGCGAGCAGAACGTCATCCGGCTGCGCTACGGCCTCGACGACGGCCAGCCGCGCACGCTCGACCAGATCGGGCGCCAGTTCGGGCTCTCCCGCGAGCGGGTGCGCCAGATCGAGCGCGAGGTCATGGTCAAGCTGCGCGACGGTGACCGCGCGCGTCGCCTCAAGGCCTACGCGGCGAGCTGACACCGGGGCGACTCGGGTGCTCGATGGGTACGGAGCGTCACCGGATCGGTCCGGTGACCTCCGCCCCATCGCCGCCTTGACGGTGACTCGCGGGTAACGGCAGTCTGAACCGCACGGGCCGCGTGTGACCCCACTCACGTGGGGCCATCGGTCCGGCCAACCACGAGACGGGCGCGGCCCGTCAGCGACGGGAGACCGGGACGGTCGGGGGCCGGCCCGGTCTTCCGGCTTTCGTCGTGCCCACGGGACGTGCCTACGGGACCTCGCCGGTGAGCACCACGGGGCGCTCCCCCAGCGGCGCGTCGAGCGTCGCCTCCAGCGGCGGGTAGACCAGCTCCCGCGTGCAGGGACCCGGTCCGGTGCTGAACTGCACGACGCGCAGGACGACGCGCTCGCCCTGCTCGACCACCTCCAGGCGCGCGTCCGTGCACCCGCCACCACGCCCGTAGACGCCGACGACGCGGTCGTCGCGCGTCCAGACCAGCGTCGGCAGGCCCGCCGGCAGACCGGTCGCGTCGACCCGTTCCCCCGCCAGCGCGCTCGCCCCGGGCGGCGGGGTCGCGACCAGCGGGTCCGGCGCGGCCGGCGACGGCCGGTTCGAGGGTGGGGCGTCGGTCGGGATGGTCGACGACGGGGGCCGCGGCGCCGGGTCCGGCGGCTCCGGGGTCCCCGACGACCCGCAGCCCGCGGCCAGCAGGACGACGGCCGCGAGCAGGCCGAGCCGCACGATCGGCGGAGTCACGGGGGCGGTGCGCATGGTCGTCCGACCGTAGGGCGCCTGCGCCGTCCCCCGCGCCCGCGCCGGGTCATCCGTGCGGGTGGGGTTCGCCCTCCCGGGTCAGCGCAGCCGGCGCGGGCCGCCGTCGCGGGGCCCCGGCGGCGGGCCCAGCACGACGGTGACGCCGGTGGCGTGGGCCCCGCGGTCGGCGGCGAGGACCGGGTCGAGCACCAGCGAGCGGATCTCGGGCACGGCGTCGGCGAGGACACCGATGCGCAGCACGAGATCCTCGAGCGCCGGCAGGTCGACGCGGCGGGCCCCGCGGTAGCCGTCGAGCAGCGGGGCCGCCCGCGGGGCGCGCACGAGCGTCGCGGCGTCCATCGTCGACAGCGGCGTGGCGCGGTAGGCGCGGTCGTCGAGCAGCTCGCCGACGACCCCGGCGAGCCCGAACGACACGAGCGAGCCGAACGACGGGTCGTCGCGGACCTCGACGACGCACGGGATGCCGGGCGGCGCCTGCACCTGGACGTACACCTCGTCGCTGCCCGAGAGCTCGACCAGCTGCGCGTACGCGGTCGAGATCGCCGTGGACTCGGTGAGCCCCACGTGCACCCCGCGCAGGTCGGTGCGGTGGCGCCAGCTCCGGTCGGCGGTCTTGAGCACCACCGCCCCGCCCAGCTCGCGGGCCGCGGCGACGGCGGCCTCGGCCGAGGTCACCCGGCGGAACGGGGCGACGACCACCCCGACGCAGCGCAGCAGCGCGTCGGCCTGCTCGTCGGAGAGCACGGTGCGCGGCGCCGGCGCCATCTCCGCGACGAGCGCCCGCGCGGCCTCGACGTCCGCACCGTCGGGCACCACGAACTCGCCGACGGGCCGCGAGCGCCACTGCGTGTAGCGCACCGCCCGGGCCAGGGCGAGCACCGCGCGCTCCGGGCTCGGGTACGACGGGATGCTCCCGCGCCCCGGCCCCCCGCGGGGGCCGTCGGGCACCGTGAGCACCTCGGGGACACCCTCCGAGGCGACGAACGTCGAGACCACCGGCTTCTCGGCGCCGTGCACCGCCTCGGCGAGGGCCCGCGCGTGGTCGGTCGGGTCGGTGGTGACCGCCGGGACGAACACGACGACGAGGGCGTCGCACTGGTCGTCGGCGAGCAGGTCGGCGACCGCGGCGCGCAGCTCCTCGGCGCCGCTGGACGTGCCGAGGTCGACCGGGTCGCGGGCCAGGAAGAGCCCCTGGGCGAGCACGACGTCCGCCGCGAGGACCCCGAGGGCGGTCGAGTTGCCGACGATCCCGACGCGCGGTCCGGGCGGCAGCGGCTGGTGGGCGAGCAGCTGGGCTGCGTCGAAGAGCTCGTCGACCGAGTCGACGCGGATGACCCCGGACTGGTCGAAGACGGCGCCGACCGCGGCCTCGTCGATGGGCTGCGCGCTGCCCGCCAGCCCCGGTGCGGCGGCCACGTGGCGCCCGGTCTTCACGGCGATCACCGGCTTCTGCCGCGCCAGCCGCCGGGCGACGCGCGCGAACTTGCGCGGATTGCCGAAGGTCTCGAGGTAGAGCAGGACGACGTCGGTGTCGGGGTCGGTGTCCCAGTACTGCATGAGGTCGTTGCCCGACAGGTCGGCGCGGTTGCCGGCCGACACGAACGACGACAGTCCCAGGCGGCGGCTCGCGGCGGCCTCGAGGATCTGGATGCCCAGCGCGCCGGACTGGCAGAAGAACCCGACACGCCCGGGCGGCGGCAGGGTCGGGGCGAGCGAGGCGTTGAGGGACACCCGCGCGTCGAGGTTGATCACCCCGAGGGCGCTCGGCCCGACCACCCGCATGCCGTTCGCCCGGGCGTCGGCCACCAGCTCGCGCTGCGCGGCGAGCCCCAGCGGGCCCGTCTCCCCGAACCCCGAGGTGATGACGACGAGCGCGCGCACGCCCTTCGACAGGCAGGCGTCGAACACGCCCGGGACCTCGTCGGGCGGGACGGCGAGCACCGCGAGGTCGACGTCGTCGGGGATGTCGGTCACCGTCGGGTAGGCGCGCACGCCCCGCACCGAGCGGGCCTCGGGGTGCACCGGGTAGACGGGGCCGGTGAAGCGGGCGCGCAGGAGGTTCGCCAGCACCACGTGGCCGATCTTGTTCTCGTCCGGCGAGGCGCCGACGACCGCGACCGACCGCGGCGAGAGCACGTTGGCGACGCTGCGGGCCTCGGCGCGCTGCTCGCGGGCGAGCTGCACCTCGCGGCTGCGCGAGGTCGACGCGACGTCGAACTCCAGGTGCAGCGTCGAGCCCTCGAGCGCCCGGCTGACCTCGAACCCGGCGTCGCGGAACACCCGCACCATCTGCTGGTTCTCGGTGAGCACCTCGGCGACGAACCGGGTCAGCCCGCACTCGCGCGCGGCGGCGGCGAGGTGCTCGAGCAGGATCGACCCGAGCCCGCGGCCCTGGTGGTCGTCGCGGACGACGAACGCGACCTCGGCGGCCGTCGACTCCGCGAGCCGCACGTAGCGCCCGATCGCGATGATCTCCCGGCCCAACCACAGGACGAGGGCGACCCGGTCGTGGTGGTCGACCTCGACGAAGTTCTTGAGGTCGCGCTCGGGGATCTTCGGGTAGGGGCTGAAGTAGCGGTAGTAGCGCGTGCGGTCGGAGAGACGCCCGTGGAAGGCGACGACGTCGTCGGCGTCCTCGGTCGAGATCGGCCGCAGGTGGGCCGTCGCGCCGTCGGAGGCGACGACGTCGGCCTCCCAGTGCGCGGGGTAGGGCGCGTCGGGTACTGCCCGGACCTCTGCGGTGATGGCGTCGGGGTCCGCCGTGTCGGTCATCCTCGCCCTTTGGCTCAGGGGTGGGGGGTCAGTCGCGGGTGTCCTGGGGGTCGAGGCCGTGCAGCGGGTAGACCGCGCGACGCGTCTCGAGCAGGAACGGGTCGACCTCGACCTCGGTGAAGCCGCCCCACGGCTCGAAGTCGGTCGGCGCCTCCTCGGTCATCGAGGTCGGCAGCGGCCGGCGGGTCTTCTCGCTGGCGTACGCGGTCCAGTCGGCCGGGATCGGGCGCGACGGGTCGACGTCCCGGTCGAGCACCGTGGCCAGCAGGTGCGTCCACGACCGCGGCACCGCGCGGTAGAGGCCGTAGCCGCCCCCGCCGAGGGCGAGCCACTTGCCGTCGCTGTGCTCGGCGGCCAGCGCGCGCAGCGACCGGTAGATCGCCCGGTGCCCGTCGACCGTGAGCGACAGCTCGGCCAGCGGGTCCTCGTGGTGGGTGTCCACCCCGCACTGGGTGACCAGGATCTGCGGCCGGAACGCGCGCAGCAGCCCGGGCACCACCGCGTGGAACGCGCGCAGCCACCCGGCGTCGCGCGTGCCGGGCGGGAGCGCGAGGTTCACCGCGGTGCCCGACGCCCGCCCGCCCCCGAGCTCCGAGGCGAACCCGGTGCCCGGCCACAGCGTGCGCGGGTGCTGGTGCGTCGAGATCGTCAGCACCCGGTCGTCGTCGTAGAACGCGGCCTGCACGCCGTCGCCGTGGTGGACGTCGGTGTCGATGTAGCAGATGCGGTCGTAGCCGTGGTCGAGCAGCCACGAGATCGCGACCGCGCAGTCGTTGTAGACGCAGAAGCCCCAGGCGTGGTCGGCCATCGCGTGGTGCAGCCCGCCGGCGATGTTCACCGCGCGGTCGGCGCGGCCCTCGGCGATCTCGCGAGCCGCCGCGATCGAGCCGCCGCACACGAGCGCGCTCGCCTCGTGCATGCCCTCGAAGATCGGGTTGTCGGTGGTGCCGAGCTGGTGGCGCGGATCGTCGCCCTCGAGCGGCGCGCGGCGCACGGCGTCGAGGTAGGACGCCACGTGGATGCGTTCGACCTCCTCGTCGGGCGCGGGCGTGGGCACCAGCGGTTCGACGCCCTCGAGCACCCCGAGCGCCGTGGCCAGGCGCATCGTGAGGTCGAGGCGCACGGGGTGCAGCGGGTGGGACTCCGAGAGCTTGTAGCCCAGCAGGCTCTCGTCCCACACCACGGCCACGCGGGCCGGGTCCACCGTCGCCCCGGAGCTGGTCACGCCAGAACCGTACCGGGACCCGGGGCGCCGGGCGGCGATCTAGTCCCCGGTCTCCACCGGGCGCCCCGTGCCGCACCAGTGCGACCAGCTGCCGACGTAGAGCCCGGCGGGATCGTCGGGCGTGCGCAGCCCCGCGTGCTCGAGGCCGAGCACGAGCATCGCCGCGCTCACCCCGGAGCCGCAGTAGGCGCCGACGGCCCCGGCGTCCTCGACCAGCGGGCGCAGCACCTCGGCGGCGTCGTCCGGGGCGCGCCACCGCCCGTCGGCGATGAGGGAGGCCGCCGGCAGGTTGGCGGCGCCCGGCACGTGCCCCGCCACCGGGTCGATCGGCTCGGTCTCGCCGCGGAACCGCTCGGCGACCCGGCCGTCGAGCAGCACGCCCTCCCCGCCCGCGGCCAGGCCCGCGGCGGCGTCGGCGGTGAGCACGGGCATGGCGCCGGTGCGGATCTGCAGGTCGCCCGGCCGGCGGACCCCGCCGCCGGCGGTGGAGACCTCGCCGCCGGCGGCCACCCACGCCGGCCACCCGCCGTCGAGCACCGCGACCCGGTCCGCGCGCACGCCCGCCCAGCGCAGTACCCACCAGGCGCGCGCGGCGGCCATCCCGTCGCCGCCGTCGTAGACGACGATCTCGGAGTCGGCGCCCGCCCCGGCCCGCTGCAGCGTCTCCTCGAGCACGTCGGGGTCGGGCAGCGGGTGGCGCCCCGCGGGCCCGGGCGGGCCGGCGAGCTCGGTGTCGAGGTCGACGTAGACCGCGCCCGGCACGTGCCCGGCCTCGTGCTCCACCAGGCCCGGCGGGTCCTCCCTGGCGGCGGCCTTGCGCTCCTTGGCGGTGCGGGGCGGCGGACGCAGGGTCCACCGCACGTCGAGCACGACGGGCTTCCCGTCGGACCGCTCCAGCGCGTCGCGCAGCCAGGCGACGGGCACGACCGGCGTGGGCAGGGGACCCGGCGAGGTGGCCATGTCACGATCGTGCCCTGCCCCACGACGAGGCCGCCGTCCGGTGGGGTCCGCCGTCGGTAGGATGGCCGGGCGGAAAGGGGTGGGCATGAACGACCTCATCGACACCACCGAGATGTACCTGCGCACGATCTACGAGCTCGAGGAGGAAGGGGTCGTCCCCCTCCGAGCCCGCATCGCCGAACGTCTCGAGCAGAGCGGGCCGACCGTGAGCCAGACCGTGGCGCGCATGGAGCGCGACGGTCTCGTGCACGTGGCCGGCGACCGCCACCTCGAGCTCACCCCCTCCGGGCGCGCCAAGGCCGTGGCCGTCATGCGCAAGCACCGCCTCGCCGAGCTGCTCCTCGTCAACGTCATCGGGCTCGAGTGGGAGCACGTGCACGTCGAGGCGTGCCGCTGGGAGCACGTCATGAGCGACGCGGTGGAGCGCAAGCTCTTCACGCTGCTCGGCGAGCCCTCGGTGTCGCCGTACGGCAACCCCATCCCCGGCCTCGAGGCGCTGCGCAGCGGCACCGACATCGACGGCGAGATCACTGCGCCGCAGCGCACCCCGACGCCCGACGAGGCCGGCCTCGTGCGCCTCGACGAGTTCGCCCGCAGCGGCGGCGGCAAGGTCGAGGTCCGCCGGATCGCCGAGCACATCCAGCTCAACGAGCCGCTGATGGCGCACCTCAAGAAGGCCGGCGTGCTGCCCGGCAGCGACGTCGACGTCGTCGCCATCCCCCGCTTCGGCGACGCGGTGGGCGTCGGCCACAAGGGCGCGCGCTCCGAGGTCGACCCGCTGGTCGCGCACGCGGTGCTCGTCCGCGCCCAGTAGTCGCCTGCCCCGCCCGGGGCACGCCCGGCTCCGCCCGGCACACTGACGTGCATGACGCTGGTGGTCACGGGCGGGGCGGGCTACGTCGGCAGCGTCTGCGCGCAGCACCTGCTCGACGCGGGGCACGACGTGGTGGTGATCGACGACCTGTCCACCGGGCACCGCGACGCCGTCCCCGCGGGGGCGCGGCTGGTGGAGGGTGACGTCGCCGCGGTCGCCGACGAGGTCCTCGGGGCCGGCGGGGTCGACGGCGTCGTGCACTGCGCGGCGCGCTCGCTGGTCGGCGAGTCGGCCGTGGAGCCCGCGAAGTACTGGCACGGCAACGTCGTCACCTCGATCGCGTTGCTCGACGCGCTGCGCCGCCACCGCGTGCCGCGCCTGGTGTTCTCGTCCACCGCGGCGACCTACGGCGAGCCCGAGACCTCGCCGATCACCGAGGACGCCGCGACCCGCCCCACCAACACCTACGGGGCCACCAAGCTCGCCATCGACCACGCCATCGGCACCTACGCCGCGGCGTCGCAGGGCGAGCTGGCCGCGGTGAGCCTGCGCTACTTCAACGTCGCGGGCGCGCACGCCGGTGCGGGCGGCGCGCCCGCGCTGGGCGAGCGGCACGCCGTCGAGACCCACCTCATCCCCCTGGTGCTCCAGGTCGCCCTCGGGCAGCGGGAGGAGATCGCCGTGTTCGGCGACGACTGGCCCACCCCCGACGGCACCTGCGTGCGCGACTACATCCACGTCGACGACCTCGCCGAGGCCCACCTGCTCGCCCTCGACCTGCTCGGACAGGCGGGCGCCGCGGTGGCCGAGGCGGGCGGCCACCTCGTGTGCAACCTCGGCAACGGCACCGGGTTCTCGGTGTTCGAGGTGATCGAGGCGTGCCGGCGGGTCACCGGGCACCCGATCCCCGCCCGCGTCGCCCCGCGGCGCACCGGCGACCCGGGCGTCCTCGTCGCGTCCTCGGCCCGCGCCCGCGCCGAGCTGGGCTGGAAGCCCACGCACACCGACCTCGACGGCATCGTGGCCGACGCCTGGGCCTTCGCCCGCGGCCGCGCCACCTGAGCCCACCCGGCTCACCCGGCCCGCAGGCGGGCCGCGGACTCCGTGCTCGCCTCCCGGATCACGGTGCGCACGGCGTCGGGGCCGGCGCCGCTCGCGAGCAGGCTCTCGAGCAGGCCGGCGAGGCGGTGGCCCGGGTCGGCGCGCCGGGCCCGCTCGAGCGCGACGCCGACCAGCGCCGATCCCCCGCGCACCAGCTGCGCGCAGGCGAGCAGGACCGCGGGCTCGGCGACCTCCGGGGCCGGCAGCGCCCGCACCAGCAGCGTCCACAGCTGCTCGGCGGCCACGGCGACGCCCTCGTCGGCGAGCGCCCAGCCCATGACGACGTCGCGCACCCCGGGGTCGGCCAGCGCCACGGCGAGCCGCGCCAGCTCCCCGTCGCCCAGCGGGCGCCCGGCCGCCACCTCGTCCCGCGCCGCCGCGACGGCCGCGAGGTCCCGGCGCGCGGCGGCCGGCCCGCCCAGCTCGCGGTCGAGCACGGCGGCCTCCCACTCGGCGTCGACGAGCTCGGCGAGACGCGGGTGGGGCGGCCCGGGCGCCAGCGAGGCCTCCAGGGCGGCGCGGGACTCGTAGGTGACCTGCCCGAGCCACGCCGACGCCGCGGCCAGCGGCGAGTCGTCGGTGGCGGCGACCCGGCCCCGGCAGTCGCACGGCGGGTAGCAGCGCCACGGCGCGCCCGCCGCGATCCGCGGCACCCACAGCCGGGTCGGCGCGACGATCCCGTGCCCGGCGAAGACCGAGCCCACGGTGTCGGCGACGTCGGTCCGCGGCGGGGCGCCGGCGTCCTCGGGAGCGTCGTCGGGAGCGTCGTCGGGAGCGTCGTCGGGACCCTCCGCCACCACGACCGCCGTCACCTCCGTCGGCCCGGTGGGCACCATGCGCGTGGCGCACGCGCCGACCACGGCCGCGACGTCGCCGGGCGCGGGCAGGTCGGCGCGGGCCACGACGCCGAGGCGCCGCCGGCCGGACGCACCACCGAGGTCGTCGTGCACCGCGACGAGGACGAGGGAGGCGACGGGCCGGAAGCCGAGCAGGTGGGGCACCGCGGCGACGAGCTCGCCGGGCTCGTGCAGGCGCAGCCGCAGGGGTTCCTCGTCGGCGGACGAGGACCCCGGCGGCCCGGGTCGGGGGCGGGCGGGACGGTGACGGTTGCTCACATGGGTTCCGACGCACGCCCGGCCCCGACGGCTCCCACGGATTCCCGGGCCTGTGGACAACTCGCGACCGCGGCTCGCGGGAGTTCGCGGCACCGTCACCGGTGATCCGCTTGCCCGCACCCCCCGCGGCGGCGAGGGTGGGCGGGTGCACCCGGTGGATCCCGCGACGGACACCCCGCCCGCGTCCAGCCTCGCGCCGGCTCCCGAGCCCGCGAGCAGCGCCGCCGCGCGCCGCGACTACGACCTCGTGGTCATCGGCTCCGGACCCGGCGGGCAGAAGGCGGCGATCGCGGCCGCCAAGCTCGGGCGCCGCGTCGCCGTCGTCGAGCGCCGCGGCATGATCGGCGGGGTCTGCACGCAGACGGGCACGATCCCGTCGAAAACGATGCGCGAGGCCGTCCTCTACCTCACCGGCTACGCGATGCGCGGGCTCTACGGCGAGAGCTACCGGGTCAAGCAGGACATCACCGTCCAGGACCTGCTCGCCCGCACCCACTTCGTCATCGGGCGCGAGGAGGAGGTGATCCGGGCGCAGCTGCAGCGCAACCGGGTCGACCTGCTCGGCGGCGAGGCCCGCTTCCTCGACGACCACACCGTGGAGGTGGTCGGCGAGCGGCTGGGCGAGCGGAGCGACGGGAGGGTGTACCGCGGTGAGCACCAGACCGTCACCGCCGACCGCTTCGTCATCGCCACCGGTACCCGGCCCGCGCGCCCGCCGCAGGTCGAGTTCGACGACCGCCGCGTCGTCGACTCCGACGGCATCCTCGCGATGGAGCACATCCCGGCGAGCATGGTCGTCGTCGGGGCCGGGGTGATCGGCATCGAGTACGCCTCGATGTTCGCCGCGCTCGGGACCCGGGTCACCGTCGTCGAGCGCCGCCCGACCATGCTCGACTTCTGCGACGCGGAGGTCGTCGAGTCGCTGAAGTTCCACCTGCGCGACCTCGCGGTGACCTTCCGCTTCGGCGAGGAGGTGTCGGGGGTGTCGGTGTCGGAGCGCGGGACGGTCACCACCCTCGCGTCGGGCAAGAAGATCCCGGCCGAGACCGTCATGTACTCGGCGGGGCGCCAGGGCGTCACCGACCAGCTCGACGTCGAGCGCGCCGGGCTCGAGACCGACGCGCGCGGGCGGATCAAGGTCGACGACCACTTCCGCACCGCCGTGCCGCACATCTACGCCGTCGGCGACGTCATCGGCTTCCCCGCGCTCGCCGCCACGTCGATGGAGCAGGGCCGGCAGGCGGCGTACCACGCGTTCGACGAGCCCGCGCACTCCATGGCCGAGGTGTCGCCGTACGGGATCTACACGATCCCCGAGGTCAGCTACTGCGGCGCGACGGAGGCCGAGCTGACCGAGAAGGCGATCCCCTACGAGGTCGGCATCTCGCGCTACCGCGAGCTCGCGCGCGGCCAGATCGTCGGCGACGACTACGGGATGCTCAAGCTCCTCGTGTCGCCGGAGGACCACGCGCTGCTCGGGGTGCACGTGTTCGGGACGTCGGCGACCGAGCTGGTGCACATCGGTCAGGCGATCATGGGCTGCGGCGGGACCGTGGACTACCTCGTCGACGCCGTGCTGAACTACCCGACGCTCTCGGAGGCCTACAAGGTCGCCGCCCTCGACGCCACGAACAAGATCCGTGCCCTCGAACAGTTCGCCTGAGCCCGGCTGGGCCCGCGCCGCCTTCACCCTCCCCCGCGCCCCCGACGGCGCCGACGCCGTCTACCTCGCCGGCAACTCGCTCGGCGCGCAGCCGCACGCCGCGCGGGCGGCGCTGCTGTCCGCGGTCGACGAGCAGTGGGCGCGGGTCGGGGTCGCCGGCTGGGAGGACTGCGGCTGGTGGGCGACCCCGCAGCGCCTCGGCGACCGGGTGGGCGCGCTGGTCGGGGCGGCGCCGGGGCAGGTGGTCGTCGGCGACTCGACGTCGGTGCAGCTCTTCGGGCTGCTCATCGCGGCGGCGCGCCTGCGTCCCGACCGGCGCGTGCTGCTCTCCGACGCCGGGCACTTCCCCACCGACCGCTACCTCGCGACGTCGGTGGCGCGCCTGAGCGGACTGACGCTGCGCACCACCTCGCCCGACGCCATGGCCCCGGACGCCGACACCGCCGTCGTCGCCGTGCCCGCCGTCGACTTCCGCACCGGCGAGCGGTGGGACCTCGCCGCGATCGTCGAGCGGGCCCACGCGGCCGGCGCGGTCGTCGTCGCCGACCTCTCGCACGCGGTCGGCGTCATGCCCGTCGAGCTCGATGCGCTGGGCGTCGACCTGGCCGTCGGCTGCACGTACAAGTACCTCAACGGCGGGCCCGGCGCGCCCGCCTTCGCCTACGTCGCGACGCGGCACCACGAGGTGCTCGACCCCCCGCTGACCGGCTGGACCGGGCACGCCGACCCGTTCGGGATGACCGAGGCGTGGACGCCCGCGCCGGGCGTGGGGCGCCTGCGCGTCGGGACGCCGCCGATGCTCTCGATGCTCGCCCTCGAGGGCGCGCTGTCGGTGTTCGACGACGTCGACAGCCCCGACCTCGCCGGCGTGCGGGCGGCGTCGCTGGCGCTCGGGCACGCGTTCCTCGAGGCCCTGCCGGCGGGTGCCGACGTCGTCACCCCGCGGGAGCACGAGCGCCGGGGCGGGCACGTGGCGGTGCGGGTGCGCGACGCCGACGGGATGTGCGCGGCGCTGGCCCGGCGCGGGGTCGTCGTCGACGCCCGCCCGCCGGACCTGCTGCGCTTCGGCTTCGCGGCGCCCTACGTGACGCTCGACGACGCCCGCACCGCGGCCCGCGAGCTCGCGGCGCTGCGGTAGCGCGCCGCCCGACCGGGCCCGCTGAAGCAGCGAACGCGCCGTTCGCTGCGCTAGAAGCAGCGAACGGCGCGTTCGTGCCGTGCCGGGTCGTGCGGGTCGTGCGGGATCCGGCGGCTCAGCTCCCGGTCGGGAAGCGCAGGATCGCGCCGATGTGGTCGACGAGGTCGGTGCCCCCGCCGAGGACGTCGACGTTGCCGCCGAGCGCGCCGACGGTGCGCAGCAGCACCTGCTCGGCCGGGCGCTTGACCGGCTCGGTGTCCGAGAGCTGCTCGAGGTTCTTCGGGTCCGTGGAGATCTGCTCCGGCGACGAGCCGACGTACAGCTCGCCCGGCACGTCCTTGCCGTCGATCACCAGCAGCGTGTCGACGGCGCCCTGCCGCGCGGCCTCGAGCACCGGCTCGAAGCCCTCGACGGCGTTGCCGTGGCCCTTGGCCTCGGCGAAGCGCTCGCGCACGCCGGTCTCGCGCTCGGTGGCGATGACGCCGGCCGCCGTGAGCATCGCGTCCTCGAGCGCGTCCTCCGACGCGCCCGCGGCGCGGCTGCCGGCCTCGATCTCGCGGGTGATCTCCGCGAGGTCGCCGGGCAGCTCGTTGCGCACCGACGAGCGCCCCTGCACCTCGCCGGCGAGGACGATGACCTCGGGGCGGAACTGCTTGACGGCGCTGCGGATGCCCTTGACCACCTCGTCGGCGTTCTCGTACGAGGCCATCTCGTGGCGGTTCTGCCGGGTCCGGTTGCCGACGCCGCCACCGCGGGCCTTGTGCACGGTCTCCAGGGCCTGGCCCTTGATCGTCTCCTCGTCGAGCTCGCGGGCGCCCTCGGAGTTGTCGGCGATCACCTGGTAGAGGTCGCCGCCGGTCTGGTCGACCACGGCGAGCAGCACGCGCACCGACCCGCTCTGGCTGCGGTAGTAGCGGCCGAGCTCCGGCAGCGGCGACCAGATCGCGACGTCACCGGCGGCGTCGACGGCCTCGACCTCGTCGTCGAAGAGGATCCCCTCCGACGAGGCCACGAGGACACGCCCGACCCCGGTGATCGAACCCGAGCGCTCGTCGGCGAGCTCGTCGTCGAGCGCGGCGAGCGTCTTGTCGTCGGCGCCGGCGTCCTTCAACTGCTTCTGCAGGTGCTGCCACCGCAGCTCGACCTGCTTGGCCGAGTTCTCGCCGGCCTGCACGGCCTCCAGGTAGACCGTCGCGAACGGCCCCGGCCGCTCGAAGATGTCCCGAGTACGCGACAGGTCCATCCGGTGTTCCTCCTGCTCCACCCCGCCCCGGTGTGGGGCGGGGAACGTCGATTTCCGTGCTCGACGCCTACCCTCTCGCCCGGTCCGGCATGCGTCCCCGGCGGGTGTGCGGTAAGCCCTGCGGCGTGCGGGAGATTCCGGTCGACGAGGTGGCCGACACCGTCCGGCGGCTGTGCGTCGAGGCCAACCACGAGCTGCGCGGCGACCACGTCGACGCCCTGCGGCGGGCCCGGGAGCGCGAGGAGTCCCCGATCGGGCAGGAGGTGCTCGACCGGCTGCTCGCGAACGCCGAGGTGTCCGCGCGCGAGCGGATCGCGTTCTGCCAGGACACCGGGTACGCGGTGTGCTTCCTCGAGATCGGGCAGGACGTGCACTTCACCGGGGGCTCGCTGGCCGCGGCGCTCGACCGGGGCGTCGCCGAGGGCTACCGGGAGGGCTACCTGCGTGCCTCGCTGGTGCGCTCGCCCGTCGACCGCACCAACACCGGCGACAACACCCCGGCGATGGTCCACTACGACCTCGTCGAGGGGTCCGGCGTGCGCCTGACGCTGCTGGTCAAGGGCGCGGGCTGCGACAACATGTCGGCGCTGCGGATGTTGACGCCCGCGGCCGGCGTGGAGGGCATGAAGCGCTTCGTGGTGGAGACGATCGAGGCGGCGGGGCCGTCGGCGTCACCGCCGGTCACCGTGGGGATCGGGATGGGCGGGACGTTCGACCGCGCCGCGGTGCTCGCGAAGAAGGCGCTCACCCGCGAGCCGACCGGGTCGCCGTCGCCGGTCCCGGAGCTGGCGGAGCTGGAGGCCGAGCTGGTCGACGCGATCGACGCCACGGGCATCGGGCCGGCGGGCTTCGGGGGCACGGTGACCACGGTGGCCGTGCACGTCGAGGCCTACCCGACCCACATCGCCGCCTTCCCCGTGGCCGTCAACCTCGACTGCCACTCCCACCGCGTGCGGACCGTGACCCTGTGACGGGCTCGCGCGATGCCAGCCTGGCGTCCACGCCGGCGTCCAAGGCCAGGAAATCCCCCACCTCGATCCGGCTCCCCCTCGACGCGGACACGGTGCGTGAGCTGCGCAGCGGGGACTCGGTGCTCCTCTCCGGGCCCCTGGTGACGGGCCGGGACGCCGCGCACGCCCGCTTCGCCGCGGCCATCGACGCCGGCGAGGACCTCCCGTTCGACCCGGCCGGCGAGACGCTGTACTTCGTCGGCCCCACACCCGCGCGTCCCGGCCACCCGATCGGCGCCGCCGGCCCGACCACGGCGTCGCGGATGGACGCCTGGTCGCCGCTGCTCGTGGAGCGGGGGCTCCGCGGCATGATCGGCAAGGGCCGGCGCTCGGACGCGGTCCAGGACGCCATGCGCGAGCACGGGTGCGTCTACTTCGGCGCGATCGAGGGCACCGCGGCGCTGCTCTCGCAGTGCGTGACGTCCTCGGAGGTGATCGCGTACGCCGACCTCGGCGCCGAGGCCGTGCACCGCCTCGAGGTCCGCGACTTCCCCGCGCTCGTCGTCAACGACCTCCACGGCGGCGACCTCTACCGCGACGGCCCCGCTCGCTGGCGGCGCGCACCGCGGTGATCGTGGGGGCTTTCCTCGCGTCCAGTGACAGCGTGGACGCCACGCTGGCACGACCCCGGGCCTCGCAGACCACGCGAACCACGCCCTCCCCCGGCCCCGGTCGTCGCGGGGTGCTCTGATCGAGCCCGCCAGCCCCAGACCGGAGGAGAGAACATGCAGCACGACGCGGTCCTGGCCGAGACGATCGGCATCCGCGGGCACGGCGACGACGAGATCGAGGCCTACACCGCGCGGCCGATGGACGCCGCCCCGCGCGGCGGCATGATCGTCATCCACCACATGCCGGGCTACGACGCCGCGACCAAGGAGATCACGCGGCGCTTCGCGACCATGGGCTACCACGCCATCTGCCCGAACCTCTACACGCGCGAGGCCCCCGGCGCCGCCCCCGACGACGCCGCGGCCGCCGCCCGCGCCCAGGGCGGGGTGCCCGACGAGCGGTTCGTCGGCGACGCCGCGGGCGCCGCGCGCTGGCTGCGCTCGCTCCCCACGTCCAACGGCCGGGTCGGCGCCATCGGCTTCTGCTCCGGCGGGCGCCAGGCGGTCCTCGCCGGGATCGCGCTCGACGTCCAGGCGGCGATCGACTGCTACGGCGCGTTCGTCGTCGGCGCCCCGCCCGAGGGCTTCCCGCTGCAGGTCTCCCCGCTCGCCGACCGCATCCCGGAGCTCCGGGCACCCCTGCTCGGCCTCTTCGGCAACGAGGACTCCTACCCCTCCCCCGATCAGGTCGACGAGCTCGAGAAGCTGCTCCAGGAGCACGGCAAGACCTACGAGTTCCACCGCTACGACGACGCCGGCCACGCCTTCTTCGCCGTCGACCGGCCCAGCTACCGGCCCGCCGCGGCCGTCGACGGCTGGCAGCGGATCGCCGACTTCCTCGCGCGGCACCTCGCCACCCGGGAGGCGTAGACCATGTGCACCTACAGCACCGAGAAGCTCGACCTCACGCGATCGAGCGGCAAGGGTCCCGACGGCTGGTTCCCGCTGCAGACCGCGACCGTCTACTACGACCACCCCGTGCACGCCCCGGACCCGCACACCGTGAACATCGACTTCCTCAACCCCGAGCGCGGGGCCGGCGCCCGGGTCGCCGTCGAGCTGAGCCTCGACGCGGCCCGCGAGCTCCTCGCCGCCCTCCAGGTCACCGTGGAGCGCGCCGCCGAGCACTGACCCGGTCGCCGTTCGAGCGGAGCGGCCCTTCGGCCAGGACGCCGCCGGGACACACGCGGCGAAGGGCACCCCTCGCCCGTCTCCGCGAGCGACGGGGCCCTTCGCTCGGGAGTTCCTTGCTCGGCCGACAGTCACGATATATCGTCGACGTGTCGCGAACGAACGACGAAGGAGGAGCGACATGAACTGGCACGACTTCCCCGACGGACGGGGACACGGAGAGGACCCCGAGCACCGGGGTCACGGTGGCCACCACGGCGGTCACGGCGGCGGGCACGGGCACGGCCCGCGCCGCCACGGCGGGTTCGCCCGCGAGGGACTCTTCGGCCACGGCGGCCCGCGCGGCGGGTTCCGGCGTGGCGGCGGACGGGGTGGCCCGTTCGGCCGTCCCGGCGGCCCCGGAGGCTTCGGCTTCGGAGGCTTCGGCGGCCCCGGACCGTTCGGTCCCGGTGGCCATGGTGGCGGCCCGCGCGGCGGGCACCGCGGACGCCGGGCGCGCGGCGACGTGCGCACGGCGGTGCTGGCCCTCCTCGCGGAGGAGCCGATGCACGGCTACCAGATCATCCAGGAGATCGGCGAGCGCTCCGGCGGCTCGTGGCGACCCAGCCCCGGCTCGGTCTACCCGACCGTCGCGCAGCTCGCGGACGAGGGCCTGGTGCGCACCGAGAAGGCCGAGGGCCGTTCGGTGATCCACCTGACCGACGCCGGGCGCGCCCACGTCGACGAGCACCGCGAGGAGCTCGACGCCGTGTGGAGCACCGCGGCGGCCGAGGACGGCTTCGGCGCCCTGCGCGAGGCCGGCCGCGGGCTGTTCGGCGCGGTGGCGCAGGTCGCCCAGGTCGGGCGGGACGAGCAGGTCGCCGAGGCGGTGCGCCTGCTCGACGACACCCGCCGGCGCCTCTACCTGCTGCTCGCGGGTGAGGGCACGGCCGAGCCGACCGACACCACGGAGGACGACGGGTGACCGTGACGGGCCGGCAACGCGGACGTCACCGGGCGTCACACGGACGGCCTAGGCTCCCGATCCCGCAGATGGCGAGACCGAGGAGGCCCGAGGACCGGCCGTGCTCCTGCGCCGACCCCCGTCGGGACCCCCCTCGCCCGGGCCCGTCCTCCGCGACGTCCCGGGCGAGGCGTGGGCCCTGCAGTACCGCACCGTCCACGGGTACCGCCGCGCCTTCCGCATGGCGGGCTCGGGGCCGGTGCTCCTGCTGATCCACGGCATCGGCGACGACTCGTCGACCTGGCGGCCGCTGCTCGACGACCTCGCCCGTGACCACACCGTCCTGGCCCCTGACCTCCTCGGGCACGGCGGCTCGGACAAGCCGCGCGGCGACTACTCGGTCGCCGCCTACGCCAACGGCATGCGCGACCTGCTCGGGGTCCTCGACATCGACCGGGCCACCCTCGTCGGACACTCGCTCGGTGGTGGCGTCGCCATGCAGTTCGCCTACCAGTACCCCGAGCGCACCGAGCGGATCGTCCTCGTCGGCGCCGGCGGGGTCTCGCAGTCGGTCAGCCCGGCGCTGCGCGCGGCGTCCCTGCCGGGGGCGCAGCTCGTCCTCGGCATGCTCGGGCTGCCCGGGATGCGGACACAGACCGAGGCCGTGCTGTGGGCGCTCACCCGCCTCGACCACCCGCTGGGCCGCGACGCCGAGGACCTCGTCCGGCTCGTCGACGCCCTGCCCGACGCCACGAGCCGCAGTGCGTTCCTGCGCACGCTGCGCGCGGTGGTCGACTGGCGCGGGCAGGTCGTGACCATGCTCGACCGCTGCTACCTCACCGCCGGCATGCCGACGCTGCTGCTGTGGGGCTCCGACGACATGATCGTCCCGGTCGAGCACGCGCAGCTCGCCCACGACGCGATGCCGGGCAGCCGGCTCGAGGTGTTCGACGGCGCCGGGCACTTCCCGTTCCACAGCCACCCGGCCGAGGTCCTCGCGACGCTGCGGGCGTTCCTCGCCGACACCGAGCCCGCCCACTGGAGCGCCGCCGAGTGGCGCGCGCTGCTGCGGCGCGGCCGCGACTGAAGCGCGTGCCGCCCGCCGCACCACGCCCGCGGGCAGGGACCCACGGCGATGGGTGAGGATGGCCGGGTGAGCTCCCCGACGACGACGCAGGCCGCCGACGACCCGTACCTCTGGCTCGAGGACGTCACCGGCGACGAGGCCCTGACGTGGGTGCAGGAGCGCAACGCCGAGTCCCTCGGGGTCCTCACCGGCTCCGCGGAGTTCGACGAGCTGCGCGACGGCCTGCGCGCGGTGCTCGACGCCGACGACCGCATCCCCTACGTCCGGCGCCGCGGCGAGCTGCTCTACAACTTCTGGCAGGACGCCGAGCACCCTCGCGGCCTCTGGCGGCGCACGACGCTGGAGAGCTACCGCACCGGCGACCCCGACTGGGAGCTGCTGCTCGACGTCGACGCGCTGGCCGCGGCGGAGGACGAGAACTGGGTGTGGGCGGGCGCGGGCGTGCGCTACCCCGACTACTCGCGCGCGCTCGTCCAGCTCTCGCGCGGGGGCGCCGACGCCACCGTCGTGCGCGAGTTCGACCTGCCGACGAAGGGCTGGGTGACCGACGGCTTCACCCTGCCCGAGGCGAAGAGCCGCATCGGCTGGATCGACGACGACACCGTCTTCGTCGGGACCGACCTCGGTCCCGGGTCGCTGACGACGTCGGGCTACCCGCGGGTGATGCGGCGCTGGCGCCGCGGGCAGTCGGTCACCGACGCCGAGGTCGTGTTCACCGCCGAGGAGACCGACGTCGCGGCCTTCGCCGGCCACGACCACACCCCCGGCTACGAGCGCGACTTCGTCGGCCGCAGCCCCGACTTCCACACCACCGAGGAGTACCTGCTGCGCCCGGACGGGACGCAGGTGCTCATCGACGTGCCCCCGGACGCCGAGACCGACGTCGAGCGGGAGTGGCTGCTCGTGCGGACCCGCTCGCCGTGGACCGTCGCGGGCGAGGAGCACCCCGCGGGCTCCCTGCTCTGCTTCGACCTCGAGGCCTACCTCGCCGGCGACCGCACCGCGCGGGTCCTCTTCGCGCCCACGGCGAGCCGGTCGCTGAGCCACCACGCGTGGACGAAGAACCACCTGGTGCTCACGGTGCTCACCGACGTCGTCACCCGTCTCGAGGTGCTCACGCCGTCGCGCGACTGGGCCCGCCGCGACCTGCCCGCCGGCCCGGAGCTGGGGTCGGTCGACGTCGTCGGCGTCGACCCCGACCAGAGCGACGAGTACTTCCTCGACACCGACGGCTACACGCGGCCCTCGACGTTCCTGCGCGGCGAGCTCGGCCTCGAGTCGGACCCGGCACCCGAGGTGCTGCGCACCGCGCCCGCGCGCTTCGACGCGAGCGGGCTCGAGGTGCGGCAGTTCTTCGCCACCTCGGACGACGGCACGCGGATCCCGTACTTCGTGGTGGGCGACCCGTCGAGCACCCCCGGCCCGACCCTGATGACCGGCTACGGCGGCTTCGAGATCGCGCTGACCCCGGGCTACAGCGGGGTCATCGGGCGCGGGTGGCTCGCGCGCGGCGGGACGTACGTCGTCGCCAACATCCGCGGCGGCGGCGAGTACGGCCCCACCTGGCACACCGCGGCGCTCGGCGAGCACCGCCACCGCGCCTACGAGGACTTCGCCGCCGTCGCGCGCGACCTCGTCGACCGCGGGATCACGACGGCCTCGCAGCTCGCGATCCACGGCGGCAGCAACGGCGGGCTGCTCATGGGCGTGATGCTCACGCGGTACCCGCAGCTGTTCGGGGCGATCGTGGTGATGGTGCCGCTGTTCGACATGCGCCGGTTCCACCTGCTGCTCGCCGGGGCGTCGTGGATGGCGGAGTACGGCGACCCCGACGACCCCGAGGCGTGGGGCTGGATCTCGCAGTACTCGCCGTACCAGAACCTGCGCGCCGACGCGGCCTACCCGCCGGTGCTCGTGACGACGTCGACCCGCGACGACCGCGTGCACCCCGCCCACGCGCGCAAGGCCGTCGCCCGCCTGCGCGAGCAGGGCCACCGCGTCGAGTACTACGAGAACATCGAGGGCGGGCACGGCGGCGCCGCCGACAACGCCCAGCGCGCCTTCCAGTGGGCGCTGGTGTTCACGTTCTGCTGGCAGCAGGTCGGGTCCGCTATGTGAGTACTTTCCACGGCTGTCGCCATGGAAAGTACTCACATGGGGCCGTCACCACAGGTCGCGGCTGTACCAGTGGTGGGCGTAGGGGTTGGCGTTGTAGGGCTCGGTCTCGACGAACCCCTCGCGGGCGTAGAGCGCGCGGGCCTCGAGGAGGTCGTCGGCCGTGTCGAGCACGAGGCGGCGCAGGCCGGCCTCGCGGGCCAGGTCGGTGAGGTGCGCGAGCACCCGCCGGCCCAGGCCCTGGCCCCGCACGTCCGGGTCGACCCACATCCGCTTGATCTCCCCCGCGCCGGGCGGGACGTCGCCGCCCTCGAGCCGCAGGCCCCCGCAGGCGACCACCCGCTCGCCCTGCTTGGCGACGACGAAGATCCCGGACGGCGGGGTGAGCGCCAGCGGGTCGTCGGCGATGAGCTCCTCGGACCACTGCGGCTCGGGCGCCCTGTCGGGCCACCGGCGGGCGAGCTCGCCGGCGTAGGCGCGCAGGGCGGTCAGCCCGTCGGGCGAATCGGGGCGCACGGCCGTCAGGGCGATCTCCACACCCCCATCCTGCCGACGGCCCTAGCGGTACTCGGGAGCCACCTCGCCCTCCCAGTCCACGAGCTGCACGATCACCCGGTTCGGGTCGCGCACCTGGAACGCGCGCTCGCCCCACGGTTCCGGCGTCAGCGGCATCGTGATCGCCACGCCCTCGCGCTCGAGCCGGGCCAGCTCGCCCTCCAGGTCGTCGACGACGAACGCGAGGATCAGCCCGGCGGCGTGCTCGTCGCGCTGGTCGGCGGGCAGGGACGCCAGGCCGGTGCGCAGGAAGACGACCGACATCCCGGCGTCCTCGCGCGCCAGTGACGCGAATCCGTCGGCGGCCATGGCCTGCGTGAACCCGAAGTGCTCGACGAGGAAGGCCGCCGAGGCGGCCGGGTCGGCGACGTTGAGCGACACCGCGGAGGCGCTGATCTGCATGAGGACCCCTCTCTCTCCGTACGCTGTACAACGTACGCTGTACGGAGAGGATGTGCCAGGATGACCGCCGTGGCCCCCGACCCCGCGCGCACGCTCGCGCTGCTGTGGCGGGTCGAGCCGGCGGCCGGCGCCCGCGGCCCGCGGCGCGGTCTCGACCTCGACGACGTCGTCGCCCGCGCCACCGCCCTCGCCGACGCCGGCGGCCCCGAGGGGCTCGCGGGCCTCTCCGTGCGCGCGCTCGCCCGGGAGCTCGGCGTCGCCCCGATGACGCTCTACACCTACGTGCCCGGACGCGAGGAGCTCGCCGACCTCGTCGTCGACGCCGCCTACGCCGCCATGGCCCGGCGCGACACCACGGGGCGGCCGTGGCGCGAGCGCCTCACCGCCGTGGCCGAGGAGAACCGCGCGCTCCACCGCGCCCACCCCTGGGCCGCGCGCGTCGACCCGGGCCGGCCGGTGCTGGGCCCCGGCGAGACCGCGAAGTACGAGCACGAGCTGGCCGCGTTCGACGAGCTCGCCGACCTCGCGGACCTCGACGACGTCGACCGCGACGCCGCCCTGACGTTCCTGCTCGACGTCGTGCGCGCGGCGGCGCTGGTCGAGCAGCAGTCCACCGGCCCCAGCGACGGCACGGCGTGGTGGGCCGCCCGCGCTCCCGTGCTCGAGCAGGTCCTCGACCCCGAGCGCTACCCGCGCGCGGTGCGGGTCGGGGCCGCGGCGGGCGCGGCGCAGGACTCCGCCCGCGACCCCGACCGCGCCTGGCGCTTCGGCCTGGCGCGCGTCCTCGACGGCCTCGCGGCCCTCATCGACTGACGCGGCGCTCCGCGGTTCCATGGACCCGTGGCGGCGGTGGCGGTGCTGGTGCACGGCGGGTGGCACGGCGGCTGGGTGTGGCGCCCGGTCGCCGCGCGGCTGCGCGCCGCCGGCCACGAGGTGCACACCCCGACGCTGACCGGCGTCGGCGACCGCGCGCACCTCCACGGGCCGCACGTCGGGCTCGCGACGCACGTGCAGGACGTCGTCGCGACCCTGCACATGGAGGATCTCCACGACGTCCTGCTCGTCGGGCACAGCTCGAGCGGCGTGGTCATCACCGGCGTCGCGCAGCACGCCCCGGAGCGCATCGCGGGCCTGGTCTACCTCGACGCGTTCGTCCCCGAGCCGGGGCGCTCGCTGCACGACCTGCTGCCCCCGGAGCGCCGCGCGTTCTTCCTGAGCCGGGTGGACGACGAGGACCGGATCGTGCTCGACCCCGAGGTCGCGATGGACGGCTGGGCCATCCGCGACGAGCGCCTGCGGGCCTGGGTGGGACCGCGCCTGACCCCGCAGCCCCGCCGCGGAGCCGACGACCCGCTGCCCGACGCGCCGGTCCCGACGCTCGACCGCTGGTACGTCCACTGCACGGACAAGCCCGGGTTCGACGTCTTCGCCGGCGTCGCCGACGCCGCCCGCGGGGACGCGACGTGGCGCGGGGTCGAGGTCCTCGACACCGGCCACGACGCGATGGTCACCGATCCCGACGGGACCGCCCGGGTCCTCCTGGGGATCGTCAGCTGAGCACGTGCCGGTCCCGCCCGGCGCCCCACCCCACCGCGATCAGCGGCACGACGAGCACCAGCATCACCACCAGCGGCACCGTCCACCCGTCGGTGGCGTCGTGGAGCGCACCGAGGGCGAACGGGCCGAGCGCGGCGAGCGTGTAGCCGACGCCCTGGGCCATCGCCGAGAGCTCGGCGGTGTGCTCGGTGTCGGGCGAGCGCAGCGTGATGAGCAGCAGCCCGAGCGCGATGTTCGAGCCCTGCGCGATCCCGAGCAGCACCATCCACAGCACCGCGAGCGAGTCGGGGGCGAGGAGCAGCCCGACGTAGCCGACGACGTAGAACAGGCAGGTCGTCGTCACGACCAGGCTCTGCGACGGGCGGCGCATCGCGAACGACGGCGCCGTCGCCGAGAACACCAGCCCGACGAAGCCGGCGAGCGAGAGCAGCAGACCGCCCTCGGCGGGGGTGCGCCCGGCGTCGACGAAGATCGTCGGGATCCACGCCGACAGCGCGTAGAACTGCAGCGACTGCAGGCCCATGAACAGCGTGACCTGCCACGCGAGCGGGTCGCGCAGCAGCGCGCTGCGCAGCGTCGGCCCCTCCCGCGCGGGCGGCGGGGGCACCGTGCGCCGCCGCGCCCGCGGGAGCCAGACGACGAGCGTCGCGAGCGCCAGGAGCCCCCACAGCCCGAGGGTCGCGCTCCAGTCCAGGCCCGTGATCCGCTGCAGCGGCACGGTGACCGCCGCGGCCACGGCCCCGCCGCCGGTGAGCACCATCGAGTACGCGCCGGTCATCGCGCCCGTGCGGTGCGGGAAGTCGCGCTTGACCAGGGTCGGCAGCGAGACGTTGCCGACCGCGATCGCGGTGCCGACCAACACGCTGCCCACGAGGATGACGGCCAGCGAGGAGACCAGCCGCAGCGCGATCCCGACCGCGAGCACCACCAGCGCCGCGACGAGCAGCCGCTCGAGACCCCAGCGGCGGGCCAGGCGCGGCGCGACCGGGGCGAGGAGACCGAAGCAGAGCACCGGCAGGCTGGTCAGCAGCCCCGCGACGCCGCTGGAGACGCCGAGCGCGTCACGCGCCTGGTCGACCAGCGGCGCGACGCCGACCACCGGCGGGCGCAGGTTGGCCGCGAGCAGCAGGACCGCGAACGCGGCGAGCGCGCCGCCGCGGCGCACCGTCGTCGCGGTGGCGGTCGGGGCACTCATGCCCAGGACCGCAGGACCTCGGCGGCGCGAGCGCAGCCCTGCTCCCGGCCGGCCGTCGCCGACGCCGGCATCGTGGCCGGGTCGAGCACGTTCGTGCCGAACGCCGCGACCGCGGTCTCGTCGGCGAGGATCGCGATCGCGGTGGTGTCCGGGTACTGCTCCTGGCGGTGCTCGATCTCCTGGGTCACCGACCGGAAGGGGCCGCCCGCCGGCGGGTCGAGCGGGGCGACGACGAGCAGCCGGTCGGCGGGGCCGGTGATCTCGAAGCCGTCGTCGTCGGCGCGCGCCACGTGCACCACCGACGCGACGCCGCCGTCGATGTAGCGCCACGTGCCGACCGTCATCGGCGGCCACACACCGGGCACCGCGCAGCTCCCGGCCACCGCGTCGACGAGCCGGACGCGGGCGTCGCGGGTAAACACCGCGAGGTCCCCGGACCGCGCGTCGACCGCGGTGATGCGCAGGTCGGTCGCCGGCCACTCCTTGACCGGCAGGCGGGCGTCGATCACCGCGAGCCGCTCGGCCTCCGGGGGCGTGTCCGCGGCCAGCGCCCACGCGCCGAGCCGGGCCCGCATCTCCCCCGCGTCCCGGGCGCCGTCCATGGCGGCGACGAGCTCGGCGCCGAGGGCCTCCATGTCGAGGTTCGCGGGCGGGCCCGTGGTGCCCGACGACCCGGCGAGGTGCTCCTCGTGCACGGCGGCGAGGTCCACGCCGGTGGTCAGGAGCGTGCCGACGACGGAGCCGGCGGAGGTGCCCACGACACGGTCCGCGAGGCCGAGGTCGACGCCGCCCTCGGCCAGACCGACGAGCACGCCCACCTCCCACGCGATGCCGGCGAGGCCTCCGCCGCCGAGGACGAGGGCGCGGGTCGGACGGGTGCGAGCGTCGGCGGTCACGGCGCCACCCTCCACCTCCGCGGCACGCTCCGCACGCGCGGTGTCACGGATCGCACTCCGCTCGGCCGGGTCACGGCGGGGGCAGGCGCACCACGAGGTCATCGAGCCGGGTCGTCTGCTCGGGATTCTGGTTGTCGTCGCTGACGAGCAGCACCCGCAGCGCGCCGTCGGGGGTGCGCCCGAGGACCGTCATGCCCTCGACGTCGTCGAGCAGCGGGTTCGCCTGCGCCTGCCTGGCGGTGGCGCCGAGGTCCGGGCAGGCGCCGAGGTCCGCGAGCGGGGTGCGGGCGACGGGGGCGGGTCCACCGGTGGCCGGCAGGGACGGGATGGCGGTGACGTCGGCGGCGCCGCGGGGGTCGGCGAGCGCGAGGTGCACGGTGTTGCCCACCCCGGGCGTGTAGGAGCGCTCGACGACGAGCAGGCGCCCGTCGCCCGTGGCGGCGAGCTCGGCGAGGTCGAGGCCGGGGTCGGGGCGGTACGCGCACTGCGGGCCCGGCGTCCCGGTCGTCCAGGTCAGGAGGCGGCGCACGCCCGGGTCGTCGCCGGTGAGCCCGCCCTCGACCGACGCCACCACGACGCCCGGGGCCAGGACGGCGTCGCGCCGGTCGGCTCGCGGCGGCCCGGGTCGAGCGTGAACAGCACCGACCGGTCGCTCAGCGCCAGCAGCGTCCCGTCGCGGTCGACGCCGAGCCCGGACAGGCCGGTGACCGGCCAGGTACGCCGCGCCCCGTACCCCCGGCCGTCGAGGACGTCGGAGAAGCCGGCGATCGCGACGGCCGGCGAGCAGGGCTGCGGCGCGACGGTCGCCGACCTCGGCCCCGAGCCCGACCCGCATGCGGCGAGCACGACCAGGAGGAGCCCGACCGCCGCTGCTCTCGTCACCGCGGCACCGTGCCCCACCGAGGTGAACGGACGGCGACCGTGATCGACGTACCGATACGGACGCTGGGTGTCAGCGACGGCACGTCGCTGACACCCCTCAGCCGCGGCGCGACTCGGCCTCGGCGACGCGCTCGATGACGGTGAGCACGCTGTCGGGGTTCAGCGACATCGAGTCGATGCCCTGCTCGACGAGGAACTCCGCGAGGTCCGGGTGGTCGCTGGGGCCCTGGCCGCAGATGCCGACGTAGCGGTCCTTGGCGTGGGCCGCCTCGATCAGCATCGTGATCATCTTCTTGACCGCCGGGCTGCGCTCGTCGAACAGGTGCGTGAGGCGGTCGTCGTCGCGGCCGATGCCGAGGGTGAGCTGGGTGAGGTCGTTGGAGCCGATGGAGAAGCCGTCGAAGCGGTCGGCGAACTCGTCGGCCTGCAGCACGTTCGACGGGATCTCGGCCATGACGTAGACCTGCAGGTCGTCCTGCCCGCGCTCGAGCCCGTACTCGGCCATGACCTCCAGGACCCGGTCGGCCTCCTCGGGCGTGCGGCAGAACGGGACCATGACGACGACGTTCGTGAAGCCCATCTCGGTGCGCACGCGCCGCAGCGCCCGGCACTCGAGGGCGAACGCCTCCTTGTAGTCGTCGCTGTAGTACCGCGACGCCCCGCGCCAGCCGAGCATCGGGTTCTCCTCGTCGGGCTCGAACTGCGCCCCGCCGAGCAGGCCGGCGTACTCGTTGGTCTTGAAGTCCGACAGCCGCACGACGACCGGTTCCGGGTACTGCGACGCGGCGATGGTGGCGACGCCGCGGGCGAGGTGGTCGACGAAGTACTCGCCCTTGTCGTCCCAGCCGGCGGTGAGCTCCTCGATCTGCGCCTTCGCCTCGGCGTCGGACACCTCGTCGAGGTGCAGCAGCGCCAGCGGGTGGGCCTGGATGACGTTGTTGACCAGGTACTCCATCCGCGCGAGCCCGATGCCGTGGGCGGGCAGGCGCCACCACTGCATGGCCGCCGCGGGGCTGCCGATGTTCATCATCACCCGCGTCGTCGGCTGCGGCACCGACTCGAGGTCCAGCTCGCGCTCCTCGTAGGCGAGCAGGCCCTCGTAGACGTGCCCCTCGTCGCCCTCGACGCAGGAGATCGTCACCTCGCGGCCGTCGGCGAGCAGCTCGGTCGCGTTGCCGGACCCGACGATCGCCGGCACGCCGAGCTCGCGGCTGACGATCGCGGCGTGCGAGGTGCGCCCGCCGCGGTCGGTGACGATGGCGGCGGCGCGGCGCATGATCGGCACCCAGTCCGGGTCGGTCATCTCGGTGACCAGGACCTTGCCGTCCTCGAACTGGTCGACGTCGTCGGCGGACGCGATGACCTGGACCTCGCCCGCCGCGATGGCCTGCCCGATCGCGAGGCCCGACAGGATCACCTCGCCGGTCTCGGTGAGGCTGAACGTGGAGAGCGTCCCGGCACCCGCGCGCGACTGCACGGTCTCGGGCCGCGCCTGGACGACGAACAGGTCGCCGCTGCGCCCGTCCCTGGCCCACTCGACGTCCATCGGGCGCTCGTAGTGCTCTTCGATGACCGAGCCCCAACGGGCGAGCGCGAGGATCTCCTCGTCGGACAGGACCGTCGCCCGGCGCTCCTCGTCGGTGGTCTCGACGTTCTCCGTCGGCTCGTCACCCGCGTCGGTGTAGACGAGCTTGCGCTCCTTGGCCCCGATCGTCTTCGCGAGGATCGGGACGAGCTCCTCGCGGTCGAGGAAGGGCTTGTAGACCGTGTACTGATCGGGGGTGACCTCGCCGCCGACGACGTTCTCGCCAAGGCCCCAGGCGGCGTTGATGATCGCGGTGTCGGGGAAGCCGGTGTCGGAGTCGATCGTGAACATGACGCCGGCGGAGCCGAGGTCGGAGCGCACCATCTTCTGGATGCCGATCGAGAGCGCGACGTCGGTGTGCTCGAAGCCCTGCTCGACGCGGTAGCTGATCGCGCGGTCGGTGAACAGCGAGGCGTAGCAGTCGCGGCAGGCCGCGAGCAGGGCGTCGGCGCCGGTGATGTTGAGGTAGGTGTCCTGCTGGCCGGCGAAGCTCGCGTCGGGCAGGTCCTCGGCGGTCGCGCTGCTGCGCACGGCGACGTCGACGTCGGTCGTCTCGTAGCGCTCCCCCAGCTCCGCGTACGCCGACCGGATCGCCTCCGCCGTCGACTCCGGGAACTCGGCCTGCGCGAACAGGTCGCGGACGGCCGCGCCGGCGTCGGCGAGCTCGCGGGAGCCGTCGGCGAGCTCGCCGAGGATGCCGGCGATCTTCTCGTCGAGGTGGTTGTGGGCGAGGAACGTGCGGTAGGCCGTCGCCGTCGTCGCGAAGCCGCCGGGGACGCGGATGCCGCGCCCGGCCAGGTTCCCGATCATCTCGCCGAGCGAGGCGTTCTTGCCGCCCACCTCCTCGACGTCGCCGGACCCCACCGTCTCCAGCCAGCGCACCTCGTCGGCCACCGCGTCCTCCTCCGTCCGTGGCCGCGTCGCCGGTCCCTCCCGGGACGGGTTGCGCGCGGCCGAGCACCGGGCGGAATCCCCCGTGGCGGCGCCGGGGAAAACGGCGGAACGATTCAGGACGGCGCGCGCACGAGCCGGGCCACCAGCCGGTCGATCTCGGCCTCGGGGTCCGCGGTCAGCCCGGTGTGCACCGGCCCGGGCTGCAGGACGGTGCTGCGCGGCGCGGTCAGCCAGCGGAACCGCTCGCCGGCAGACAGCACCGCCGCGGGTCCCTCGCCCCGGACCGCCCGCTCCCACGCGGCGACGGCGTCGCGCACGGCGTCGAGGTCGGCGTGCGGCGCGAGGGCGCGCACGCGGTCCGGGTCGAGGTCGGTGCGGACGGCGAGGTGCTCGCGGTGGCGGCAGTAGAGCAGCACGCCGACGTTGACCAGCTCGCCGCGCTCGATGTCGGGCACCACGCGCAGCAGGGCGTACTCGAAGGTGTCCCGGGTGCCGGCGGCGCTCATCGCGGCACCCACGCCTCGCGGGCGGCGAGCCGACCCAGGAGGTGCTCGACGTAGGCGTCGCGGCGGGCACCAGGTTCGGTGCCCGGCTCGTCGAGCCACCCGTCGGGCACCCGGGCCACGACGTCGGTCAGCAGCGCCCGGTCGACCGTGCCGGTGAGGTCGGCGTCGGCCTCCGCCCGCGCCGTGGCCGCCGGGGCGAGGACGTGGTCGCCGGTGTCGTAGGGGCGCGCGACCACGGCGTCGGCGCGGGCCCAGGAGTGGTGGAAGTAGAGGCAGGCGCCGTGGTCGATGAGCCAGAGGTCGCGGTGCCAGCGCAGCAGGTTCGGGTTGCGCCACGACCGATCGACGTTCTCGACGAACGCGTCGAACCACAGGACCCGCGAGGCCTCGGCGGCGTCGATCCGGTGCGCGACCGGGTCGAAGCCGATGGCACCGGGCAGGAAGTCCATGCCGAGGTTCTCGCCGCCGCTGCGCGCGAGGAGCTCCTGGACCTCCCAGTCGGGCTCCGCGCGGGCGATCACGGGGTCGAGGTCCAGCACCACGAGCTCGGGCACCCGCAGCCCCAGGCGCCGGGCGAGCTCGCCCGCGATCACCTCGGCGACCAGCGCCTTCGCGCCCTGCCCCGCCCCGACGAACTTCGCGACGTAGGTGCCGAGGTCGTCGGCCTCGACCAGCCCCGGCAGCGAGCCGCCCTCGCGCAGCGGGGTGACGTACCGGGTGGCGACGACCCGCCGCAGCCCCGCCCCGCCCTCGTCCACGGGCGTCATCGTGCCGGGCGCGGTCGGGTCAGCGGTCTCGGGGTGCGCTGTGATCAGGATGGTGGCAGGGACGGTGGTCGGCCCGGTCGACCTGGTGATCGGGCCGGTGGTCGACCCGGTGCTCGGCGTGCTCGACCTGCGGCGCGACCCCGATCCGCCGCAGCAGGAACAGGCACGCGACGGCGATGTCGTTCCACGCCGTGGCGTCCTCCGCCCGCGACCAGTCGATCTTCTCGCGCAGCGCCCGCGCGGTGGGCAGGACCTTGGCGAGGTCGCAGGCGTGCTCGTTGAGCGCGGCGAGCTTGCCGATGAGGAGGTCGGTGGCGTCGACGACCGGCATCGCCACCGACAGCACCTCCTGCTCGCGCGCCCGGGCGAGCAGCTCCCCGTCGACGGACACGCCGGCGAGGCGGAACAGCACGTCGACCAGCGCGCCGTCGCTGTAGACCTTGAACAGCCAGTCCTCGGGCGGGTGTCGGACGTCGAGCTCCGCGGCGGTCAGGGCCTCCGCGGCGCGCTCCGCGTCGGCCTCGGCGACGACGAAGTCGACGTCGTTCTCCGGCTCCGGCCCGCCCAGGGCCCAGCCCGCGTACCCGCCGGCCAGCGCGAAGCCGATCCCGCCCGTGCGCAGGGCGACCGCGACGCGCTTGAGCGCCTCGCGGCGACCGACGCCGTCGGGCGGGTGACCGGGATCGTCCGAAGGTCCGTTCACCCCGAGGGCGGTACCCGGGGAGATCGCGAGCGAACCGGGCACCCTGGGGCTCGTGCGACTGGGGACCTGGAACGTGCTGCACGGCGCCGCGACGGCCACCGGCCCGGCCGACGTGGACGGATTAGCGAAGGCCGTCGACGCGCTCGACGTCGACGTGCTCGGGCTGCAGGAGGTCGACCGCGCCCAGCCCCGGTCGGAGGGCGCGGACCTGGCGGCGGTCGCGGCCGAGGCGATGGGCGCCGTCGAGCACCGCTTCGCCCCGACCCTGCACGGCGTGCCCGGCGACTGGGTGCCCGCGCCGGACCCGGTGGGCGAGACGACCGCGGGCGACACCCGCCCCCCGCCCGGGACGTCGCCGGCGTACGGGATCGCCCTGGTGTCCCGGCTGCCGGTGGTCGACTGGTGGGTGCTGCCCCTCCCCCGGCTGCCGCGCCGGGTCCCGCTGCTGCTCGGGAGCCCGCGCCGCCCGGTCCTCGTGCGCGACGAGCCCCGCACCGCGCTCGCGGCCCGCGTCGTCGGCCCGCACGGGCCCGTGACCGTGGCGACCACCCACCTGTCGTTCATCCCCGGCTGGAACCTCGTCCAGCTGCGGCACCTCGTGCGGGCCCTGCGCGACGAGGACCCCCTGGTGGTCACCGGCGACCTCAACCTCGGCGTCCGCCGCGCCCGCCTCGGCAGCGGCCTGCCGGGTCTCGTCGCGGGGCTGACGTTCCCGGCCGACGCCCCGCAGCGCCAGATCGACCACGTGCTCGGGCGCGGCGTCGTCGCCACCGCGCCGCAGGTGCACCACCCGCCGCTGTCGGACCACCGCGCGCTCTCGGCGACGGTGGTGCCGGCGGAGTGAGCGAGGGCGTCCCTCGCTGCGTGGCGGGCAGCGAGGGACGCCCTGGCTGCGTGCCGAGGTGCGGGTGCCCGCTCCCGGGACCGGTGCGGCGTGCGGAGCTCCCGCTCCGTCGATCGGCGCGGGCGCGCGGGGCGCCCGGCGTCGGGGTGACGCCGGGCGCCCCAGGCGGGGCCGGGGAGCGGGCCTCGGTGGGGTGGGTCCGGCTGCGCCGGACCAGCTAGCTGCAGCCGCTGGTGGAGCCGCAGCCCTCGCAGACGTAGCAGGAGCCGGCGGGCCGCATCTTCGTGCCGCAGGTCAGGCAGAGCGGCGCGTCGGCCGCCTTGCCCTGCTGCAGCTCGAGCAGCTCGGTGGAGCTGCCGACCGAGACGTCGGCCTTGCGGCGGTCCTTGGGGCCCTGCTCGGTGGGCGTGACGTCCACCGAGGTGCGGAGCGACTCGACGTCGACCGGCTCGGCGGCCGGGGCCGCCGCGGCCGCCGGCGCCCCGGTGCCGTAGTCGGTGGCCGCGACCTGGGCCGAGCGCTCGTCCGCGGAGAAGATGCCCAGCTGGGCGCGCTTCTCGTAGGGCAGGTGGTCGAGCGCGATGCGGCGGAACAGGTAGTCGACGACGCTCGTGGCCATGCGGACGTCGGGGTCGTCGGTCATGCCCGCCGGCTCGAAGCGCATGTTGACGAACTTGGAGACGTAGGTCTCCAGCGGCACGCCGTACTGCAGCGCGATCGAGATGGCCATGGAGAACGCGTCCATGACGCCGGCGAGGGTCGAGCCCTGCTTCGACATCTTGACGAAGATCTCGCCGAGGCCGTCGTCGGGGTACGAGCCCGCGGTGAGGTAGCCCTCCGCGCCCGCGACCGCGAACGACACCGTCTCGCTCGGGCGCTTCTTCGGGAGCCGCTTGCGCACCGGGCGCGGGTCGGCCGCCGCGACCTCCTTGCCGGTGGTCGACTCGGCGGTGGACCCGGAGGCCTTGCCCGTCGACAGCGGCTGGCCGACCTTGCAGTTGTCGCGGTAGATCGCGAGCGCCTTGAGCCCCAGCTTCCAGGACTCGAAGTAGATCTCCTCGATGTCCTCGACCGAGGCCTGCTCGGGCATGTTGACCGTCTTGGAGATGGCCCCGGAGATGAACGGCTGGACCGCGGCCATCATCCGCACGTGGCCCATCGGCGCGATCGAGCGCTGGCCCATCGCGCAGTCGAACACCTCGTAGTGCTCGGGGCGCAGGCCCGGGGCGTCGATGACGTGGCCGTGCTCGGCGATGTACTCGACGATCGCCTCGCTCTGCTCGGCCTGGTAGCCGAGCACGTCGAGGGCGCGCGGGATGGTCTGGTTGACGATCTGCATCGAGCCGCCGCCGACCAGCTTCTTGAACTTGACCAGCGAGAAGTCCGGCTCCACCCCGGTGGTGTCGCAGTCCATCATGAAGCCGATGGTCCCGGTGGGGGCGAGCACGCTGGCCTGGGCGTTGCGCCAGCCGCTGCGGGCGCCGACCTCGAGCCCGGTCTGCCACTGCGTGGTGGCCGCGTCGCGGATGCGGGCGTCCTCGCGGTGCACGGTGCGGATCGCGTCGTTGGCGGCGGCGTGCTTGCGCATGACCCGGCGGTGGGCGTCGGCGTTGCGGGCGTAGCCGTCGTACGGCGCGACCGCCCCGGCGAGCTCGGCGGAGCGGCGGTAGGCCGTGCCGGTCATCAGCGAGGTGATCGACGCCGCCAGCGCGCGCCCGCCCTCGGAGTCGTACGCCCGGCCGGTGGCCATGAGCAGCGCGCCGAGGTTGGCGTAGCCGATGCCGAGCTGACGGAAAGCGCGCGTCGTCTCACCGATCGACTCGGTGGGGAAGTCGGCGAAGCAGATCGAGATGTCCATCGCGGTGATGACCAGCTCGACCGAGCGCACGAAGTCGTCGACGCGGAACGAGTTGTCGTCGTCGAGGAACTTCATCAGGTTCAGCGACGCGAGGTTGCAGCTGGAGTTGTCCAGGTGCAGGTACTCCGAGCAGGGGTTGGACGCGGTGATGCGCCCCGACTCCGGCGAGGTGTGCCAGTCGTTGATGGTGTCGTCGTACTGCAGGCCCGGGTCGGCGCACTCCCACGCGGCCTCGGCCATGCTGCGGAAGAGCTTCTTGGCGTCGACGGTGTCGACGACCTCGCCCGTGGTGCGGGCGCGCAGCCCGAACTCGCCGCCCGACTGCACCGCGCGCATGAACTCGTCGGAGACCCGGACCGAGTTGTTGGCGTTCTGGTACTGGACCGACGTGATGTCGGAGCCGCCGAGGTCCATGTCGAACCCGGCGTCGCGCAGCACCCGGATCTTGCGCTCCTCGTCGCGCTTGGTGGCGACGAAGTCGGCGACGTCGGGGTGGTCGACGTCGAGCACGACCATCTTCGCGGCGCGGCGCGTGGCCCCGCCGGACTTGATGGTGCCGGCCGAGGCGTCGGCGCCCCGCATGAACGACACCGGGCCCGAGGCCGTGCCGCCCGAGGACAGCAGCTCCTTCGAGGAGCGGATGCGCGAGAGGTTGAGCCCGGCACCGGAGCCGCCCTTGAAGATCAGCCCTTCCTCGCGGTACCAGTTGAGGATCGACTCCATCGTGTCGTCGACCGACAGGATGAAGCAGGCGCTGACCTGCTGCGGCGAGCTCGTGCCGACGTTGAACCACACCGGCGAGTTGAAGCTGAAGTACTGGTGCAGCAGCATCCAGGTCAGCTCGTGGGAGAACAGCTCGGCGTCCTCGGGCGTCGCGAAGTACCCGTGCTGCGAGCCGGCCTCGGTGTAGGTGCGCACCACGCGGTCGATGAGCTGGCGCAGGCTCGACTCGCGCGCCTCGGTGCCCAGCGCCCCGCGGAAGTACTTGCTGGTGACGATGTTGACGGCGTTCACCGACCACGACTGCGGGAACTCGACGCCCCGCTGCTCGAAGTTGACCGAGCCGTCGCGCCAGTTCGTCATCACCACGTCACGGCGCTCCCACACGACCTCGTCGTACGGGTGGACGCCGGGAGTGGTGTGCACACGCTCGATGGTCAGGCCCCGCCGCGGCGCGGCGGTGTCCGACTCCTCGGACGTGGTGCCGACGGTCTCCGTCATGGGTGTCATCCCTTGTTCGTCGTTCGCGGCGAGCCGGCGGCGCTTCCCCACGCTCCGAGTCGTCACTGTGATTCCCCGACCGTCAGTCCCCGGCCCGTGCTCCCGCGGCGTCCCTCGCCGCCTCGCCCGCCCTCGCCCCTGCAGTGTCGCGCCGACCCCCGACAGTGCCGTCCGGAGTGCCGTCCTGGGTGCCGTCGGGAGAGCCGGGGCCCTCCCGCGAGCTGCGCAGATCGGCGATCTCGGCCTCGAAGTCCGCCACCGACGAGAAGTTGCGGTAGACGCTGGCGAACCGCAGGTAGGCGACCTCGTCGAGCTCGCGCAGCGGCCCCAGGATGGCCATGCCGACCTCCTGGCTGGGCACCTCGGCGGTACCCGCGGCGCGGATCGTCTCCTCGACCCGGTGCGCCAGCTGGGCCAGTGCATCGGTGTCGACGGGACGGCCCTGGCAGGCCCGGGCCACGCCGCGCACGACCTTGTCGCGGCTGAACGGCTCGGTGACCCCGCTGCGCTTGAGCACGGCGAGCACGGGCTCCTCGACGGTGGTGAAGCGCTTGCCGCACGACGAGCACGACCGGCGTCGCCGGATCGCCTGCCCCTCGTCCGCCTCGCGCGAGTCGACGACACGGGAATCGGCGTGCCGGCAGAACGGGCACCGCATGTCGGACTCCCCCTCCCTCGTCGTCGCCCCGCCGGTCGGGTTGTCCCCATCCCTGGGGATCACCGTCCGACCCTGGGGATCGTCGCCCGGGTCCCCGCCGCCCCTGGGGACGGAACTGGGGATCGTCGGGCCCGGTCCGTGGATCGAGCGGTCCGACCGGTGGAGCACCACCGTCGTGCGGTGGAGGACCCTGTGGAGAGTCCCTCACCGGTGTGCACAAGCTGTGGACTAACTACACCAGTGTAACCACTAGATGTTGGGGTGGGACGGTAGCGACGCGCGGACTCGCGATGCAACTCCCCGGACGGTGCCCGGACACCGGGGCGCCGAGCGGGCGTCACGTCCGGACGGGCGGCCTCCCGGTGGGGAACGGGGGGCGGGCGGTGCCCGAGTGGGTGGCGCGCCCGACACGGGCGCGCGGTAGCGGGAGGGCCACTGGGCGGGCTCAGCCCGCCGCGGGCACCACGAGGGGACGACCGGGGGCGAGGGACGACGCGCCCTCCATCCCGTTGAGCTCGCGGATGCGGGTGACCACCGCGTCGGTGTCGGCGCCGGGGGCGACGCGGCCCGCGACGTCGGTGAGCGACTCCCCCGCGCCGACGACGGCCACGGTGGTGCCCGCGGGCACCGGCGTCGGGGCGGCGCCGGGCGCGGTGGACGGGACGACCAGGCCGGCGAGGACCCCGACCAGCACGCCGAGCAGGACGCCCAGCACCACCACGGCGGCGACCCGGCGACGGCGCAGCACCGCGGGGGCGACGGCCGGCACGAGCTCGACGCGGCGCGCCGCACCCCCGCCCGCGACCCGCGGCCGGACCGGCGGCAGCGCGGCCGGGCTGCGCCGTCCGGCGGGGCGGACCGGGCCGCGGACGTCGCCGAGGCCGGCGGGGCGGGCGGGGCGGGAGCCGGCGGGCTGCGGGCGCCCGGCGGGACGGAGGGCGGGGTGCGCCGGGGACACCGGGCCGCCGACACCCACCGGACCCCCGGCGCCCACGGCGCCCACGGCGCCCGCGGCACCCCCGGCCTCCTCGCGCGCACCCGGCACCTCGACGTCGCAGCGGCCCTGCGGACCGGTCGTCCCCACGGACATGTCGACCTCCTCGACTCGCACACGCGTTCGATCGAACGCGTGTGCGATGTCTAGCATCGACCCCCGACAACGTCGACGAATCGACCGGCGTGTCGTTCGAACACGTGTTTGATCCCGTCGGTGCTCGGCGCTAGCTTCGCCGTCGAACCCCCCGCCACCCCGGCGGGCGCGGCGACCTCCCGGGCGCCGCGGGACGACGTCGGAAAGGACACGGCGATGGCACGCACGCCCCAGGGGCCGGACGCCCCCGAGGAGCCGGTGGCGACCGACGCCGTCGTCGCCGCCCGGGTCCACCCCTTCCCGGAGCCCGCCGACGCCGACGCGTCGCCCGGGCTCACGCCGCGGCAGCGCAAGGTGCTCGAGGTCATCCGCGACCATGTCGAGCGCAACGGCTACCCGCCGAGCGTGCGCGAGATCGGGGACGCGGTCGGGCTCACCTCGACGTCCTCGGTGGCCCACCAGATGCGCACGCTCGAGAAGAAGGGCTACCTGCGGCGCGACCCCAACCGCCCGCGCGCGCTCGACGTGCGACTGCCCGAGGAGCTCGAGGGCGCCGGCACCGAGGCGCCGGACCACACCGAGGAGATCCGCGCCGACCGGCCCGCCCCGACCTTCGTGCCGGTCGTCGGCCGGATCGCCGCCGGTGGGCCGATCCTCGCCGAGCAGGCCGTGGAGGAGGTCTTCCCGCTGCCGCGCGAGCTGGTCGGCGAGGGGTCGCTGTTCCTCCTGCGCGTCGCCGGCGACTCGATGGTCGACGCCGCCATCACCGACGGCGACTGGGTGGTCGTGCGCCAGCAGCCCGTCGCCGACAACGGCGAGATCGTCGCCGCGATGATCGACGGCGAGGCCACGGTGAAGACGTTCAAGCGCAAGGACGGGCGGATCTGGCTGCTGCCCCACAACGTCGACTACGAGCCCATCCCCGGCGAGGACGCCACGGTGCTGGGCAAGGTCGTCGCGGTCCTGCGCCGACTGTAGGCGCTCCGGTCGCCCGCGCCCCGGTTTGCCCGGCGGCGCGGTGCGACCTAGCGTTCAGGTCATCAGATGACCTGAGGGGTGGCAGTGCGGCCGGTACGGCGGGGCGGGCTCGTGGAGCAGGTGATCGACGCGCTCAGCGCGCCGATCGAGCGCGGCGACTGGCCGCCGGGCCACCGGCTGCCGGCGGTCACCGACCTCGCCGCCGAGCTCGAGGTCGGGCGCTCGACGGTGCGCGAGGCCGTGCAGGCCCTGGCGCACCACGGCCTGCTCGAGGTCGCGCAGGGCCGAGGAACGTTCGTCGCCACCCCGCGGTCCGGTGAGGACGCCTGGTCCCTGCGCCTGGCGCGCAGCGCCGCGCGCGACGTCTACGAGGCGCGGCGCGGCCCGGAGATCGAGGCGGCCCGGCTCGCGGCCCTGCGCCGCACCGACGACGACCTCCTGGTGATCGAGGCGGCCGCGGCCGACCGTCGCAAGGCCCGCACCTGCGGCGCGACCGGCGAGTGGGCCGAGGCCGACCTCGCGCTGCACCGCGCCGTCGTCGCCGCCACCCACAACCCGGTGCTCGCCCGCGTCTTCGACGCGCTCGCCGAGGGCGTCCACGACACCTTCACCCAGCAGAGCGCCGACCCCGGCTCCGGTGTCGACACCGCCCGCGAGCACGACGCGCTCGTCGCGGCGATCGCCCGGCAGGACCCCGACGCGGCGGCCGCGGCGACCCGCGGCTACCTCGACGCGTGCGAGCAGGAGCTGCGGAGCCTGCTCGGCGAGACTCCTCGGTGACCGGCCGTCGCCGGGCGCTGGGTCTCGCCGTCGAGCACGGGGTGGACGACCTCTACCAGGGCGCGGTGCCGGCGCTGGTCCCCGCGCTCGTGGCGGTCCGCGGCTGGGACCTGACCCGGGCGGGCGGGATCGTCCTCGCCGCGACCGTGCTGTCGTCGGTCGCGCAGCCGCTGTTCGGGGTGCTCGCGGACCGCCGGCGCGTTCCCCACCTGCGGATCCTCGGGATGCTGCTCGCCGCGGCCGGGGTCGGCGCCGTCGGGCTCGTCGACTCGTACGTCGCCACGTGGTCGGCGGTCCTGCTCTCCGGCCTCGGGGTCGCCGCCTACCACCCGGAGGCGGCGCGCGCGGTGCACCTCACCGGCACCGGCGACCGCGGCATGGGGTGGTTCACCGTCGGCGGGCTCGCCGGGTTCGCCGTCGGGCCCGCGGCCGTCGGGGCCGTGGTCGGCGGGCTGGGGCTGGCGGCGACGCCGCTGCTCGCGCTGCCCGCCGCGGCCGCCGCTCTGGTCGGGCTCCTCCCGAGGCGCCGTCCCGGGCCCGCGACCACGAGCGGCGCGAGCGCGCCGGCGGTCGCCGGCACCGGCCGCGACGACTGGCGGCGCTTCGGCTGGCTGACCGGCGTCGTCGTCACCCGGTCCGTCGCCTTCTACGGCCTGAGCGCCTTCCTCGCCGTGCACCTGACGATGCGGTTCGGCTTCGGCCCGGGGCTCGCGGCCGCCACCCTCGGGATCTTCACGGGCGCCGGGGCCGTCGCGACCGTCGCGAGCAGCGCCCTGACGCGGCGGTGGGGGCGGACGGCGGTCCTGCGCGGGTCGTACGTCGCGGCCGTCCCGCTGCTGGCCGCGACGCTCCTCGCGCCGTCGCCGGTGCTGGCGCTCGCGGCGACGGGCCTGCTCGGCGCGGCCCTCGGCGTCCCCGTCCCGGTGCACACGACGCTCGGCCAGGCATACCTGCCCGGACACCTCGGGCTCGCCGCGTCGGTGACGCTGGGGCTCGCGGTCAGCGCGGGCGGCCTCGCGTCCCCGGCGCTCGGGGCCCTCGCCGACCACCGGGGCACCACGCTCGCCCTCGCGGTGCTCATCGCCGGCCCGGCGCTCGCGGCCCTGCTCACCCTGCCCCTCACCGACCGGCCGGAGCCCGAGCAGCCGGAGCGAACGGGGCCTTCGCGCGCGTAGAAGCAGCGAATCCAGGGGAGCACGCCGATAGGGCGTTCGCTGCGACTCACCCCGCCCGCCGCCGCACCAGCGCCACGACGCCCACGAGCAGGCCCGCGCCCACCGCGACGGCGAGGACCAGGCCGATGCTGCGCAGGGGCTCGGGCACGCCGGCCCGGGCAGGCTCTCCGGCCGGGGTGGCCGCCGGGACGGGCGCGGCTCCCGCACCCGACCCTGCCCGCCCGTCCCCCACCAGCCCCACCGCGTCCGGTACCGCGTGCAGCGGCGCCGCCGGCTGCCCCGAGGGCGTCTCGCTCGTGGTGAGCAGGGTCCCGTCCGGCGCGAAGGCGATGGCCTCGCCCTGCACCTCGCCCGGCAGCGGCACCCGCACCGGCGCCCCGCGCAGCGCGCCCACGACGTCCTCGGCCGTCGCCGTCCCCGCGGGCGCCGGGTACAGCCAGGCGTCGGCGTAGGTCCGCAGCGCGACGACCCGGCCGTCGGCGGAGATCGCGCCGCCGGTGTAGCTGCCCGAGCCCAGCGTCGAGATCGCCTCGCCGGGCACGACGACCTCGCCGGCCCGCTGCAGCGTCCCCGTGCCGCCCCCGCCCACCGGCTCGGCGGCGACGTAGACGCCGCTGCGCCCGCCGAGGTCCTTGGTGACGATGACCGGGCGGTGGTCGGCGGGCAGCAGCAGCGACTCGGCGTCGTGCGCGCCGTCGGGGTAGGTCAACCGGGTGACCGTGGTGCCGTCCGGCCTCACCCGCAGGATCGCCACCGTCGCGCGCCGGCGATTGTTGTCCCCGATGTCCGCGAGCCACAGCGACCCGTCGGCGCCGCGGGCGAGGTCCTCGACGTCGCGGCCCTGCACGGACACCGCGGTCTCGCCGACCACCGCGCACCCGTCGTCGAGCCGGTACACGGTGCTCGGGTTGCCGCTGTCGTCGACGACCTCGTAGCCGTCTCCCGGGCCCGCGACCAGCCCGGACGCCTCGGCGAGCCGCGGGTCCGACAGCGTGCACCGGACCTGCGGGTCCGCGGCGGCCACCCCGGGCACGGCGAGCAGGACCCCCACCAGACCGACGGCCGCCAACAGGACGAGGGCGAGCCGGCAGGCGGCGACGCTCAGGGCACGCGGGCGGGGTCGACCGCGGCCGCGCGCAGGGCGGCCGCGAGCTCCTCGTCGACCCGGGCGTGCAGCACCGTGCCCTCCGGGGTGTGGCGCTCGGCGAGCACCTCGCCGTCGGAGTGGGCCCGGGCGACCAGCCCGCCCTCGGTGTAGGGCAGCACGACCTCGAGCTCGACGTCGGGATGCGGCAGCTCCTCGGCGAGGCGTGCCCGCAGCCGCCCGAGCCCCTCGCCGGTGCGCGCCGAGACGAACACCGCGCCGGGCAGGGCCCCGCGCAGCTCGGCCAGCGCCATCGGCTCGGCGGCGTCGACCTTGTTGACGACGAGCAGCTCCTGCGGCGCGGGCGATTCCAGCTCGCCGATCACCTGGCGGACGGCGGCGATCTGGTCCTGCGCCGACGGGTCGGAGCCGTCGACGACGTGGAGCAGCAGGTCGGCGTCGGCGACCTCCTCCAGCGTCGAGCGGAAGGCGTCGACGAGCTGGTGGGGCAGGTGGCGCACGAAGCCGACGGTGTCGGTGAGCGTGACCTCGCGCCCGTCCTCGGTCTCCCAGCGCCGGGTCGTCGGGTCGAGGGTCGCGAACAGCGCGTCCTGGACCAGCACCCCGGCGTCGGTGATCGCGTTGAGCAGGCTCGACTTGCCCGCGTTGGTGTAGCCGGCGATCGCGACCGACGGCACGGCGCGACGCTGGCGGCGCCCGCGCTTGGTGTCGCGGACCGTCGACATGCCCTCGATCTCGCGGCGCAGCTTGGCGATGCGCCGGTGGATGCGGCGGCGGTCGGTCTCGAGCTTGGTCTCACCGGGACCGCGGGTGCCGACGCCGCCGCCACCCGCGCCGCCACCACCGCCGGCGCCGCCGCCCTGCCGGGACAGCGACTCGCCCCAGCCGCGCAGGCGGGGCAGGAAGTAGCGCAGCTGGGCGAGCTCGACCTGGGCCTTGCCTTCCCGGGAGCTCGCGTGCTGGGCGAAGATGTCGAGGATCAGCGCGGTCCGGTCGACCACCTTGACCTTGAGCTTCTCCTCGAGGTTGCGCAGCTGACCGGGCGAGAGCTCGCCGTCGCAGATGACGGTGTCGGCGCCGGTGGCCTGGACGGTCTCGCGCAGCTCGGCCACCTTGCCCGAGCCGACGAACGTGCCGGGGTCGGGCGTCTGGCGGCGCTGGATGAGGCCGTCGAGCACCTCGGAGCCCGCGGTCTCGGCCAGGCGGGCCAGCTCCACGAGCGAGGCGTCGGCCTCGCGGGCGGTGCCCTGTGTCCACACGCCGATGAGCACGACCCGCTCGAGGCGCAGCTGCCGGTACTCGACCTCGGTGACGTCGGTGAGCTCGGTGGACGACCCGGTGAGCCCCGGGACGCGCCGCAGGCTCGTGCGTTCCTCGAGGTCGAGCGCGCCACCGGTGGGTTCGCCGTGCCGCTCGTCCTCGGAGGCGGCGGACGCGGCGTCGGACGGGGCGTCGAGCGGGGCGCCGAGCCGGATGTCGCTGCTGCGGTCGCGGCGGCCCGTCGGGACGCGGGTCGTCGGCGTGCGGGGGTCCTGCGGTGCGGGTTCTGTCATGTCGCCGTCCATGGTTCCACGAGCGGCGAGGCGAGGACCACCGGAATGCGCCTGGCGGGGGTCAGACGCCCGCGGCGACCGGCGCGCCCCACGTCCCGCGCGCGACGAGCTCGGCGGGCCCGGTCAGCGAGGTCGTGGCCCCGTCGACGCCCACGAGCAGGGTGCCGCCGGGGGTGTCGACGGTGACGGTGCCGGTGCCCCGGCCGACGGCGTGCAGCGCCGCGACGGCCCCGGCGACGGTGCCCGTGCCGCAGGAGCGCGTCTCGCCCGACCCGCGCTCGTGCACCCGCAGCCGCACCGCCCCGTCGGCCAGCGGCGTCAGCACCTCGACGTTGACCCCGCGCGGGAAGAGCGACGTGTCGTAGCGGGGCGGCCGGGCGAGGTCGAGGCCCTCGAGATCGGTGGTGGTCACGCACGCGAGGTGCGGGTTGCCGACGTCGACGGCGACACCGTCCAGCTCGACGCCACCGACGACCGTCGTGGAGTACGGCCCGAGCTCGGCCGGGCCCATGTCGACGGTGACGGGGCCGGAGTGGTCGACGGTCACCCAGCGGGTCCCGGCCCGCGTGGCGACGGGGTGGGCGCCGGGGGCGACGAGACCGGCCGCGACGAGGTAGCGCGCGAAGACCCGGATGCCGTTGCCGCACATCTCGGCCAGTGAGCCGTCGGCGTTGCGGTAGTCCATGAACCAGGTCGCCTCGCCGCCGTCCACCTGCGCGGCGGCGGCGACCGGCGTGTCGGTGCGGACCACGCGCAGCACCCCGTCGGCCCCGATCCCCCGGCGGCGGTGGCAGAGCGCGCGCACGAGGAGGCCGTCGTCGAGGTCGACGACGCCGTCGGGGTCGGGGAGCACCACGAAGTCGTTCTCGGTGCCGTGCCCCTTGACGAACTCCACGACGTCCAGCGTAGCGACGCCCGCGTCCCTGCGTGAGCTGCACAACTTCCCACTCCGCAAATATGCAGAGACTGCAAGATCGGCCTAGAGTGGTCGTCGTGACCACGGGACTGCGCGAGCGCAAGAAGCTCCGGACGCGGCGCGCGCTCGGCGCGGCGGCGCTCGAGCTCGCCGTCACCCACGGGCTCGCCGAGGTCACGGTCGAGCAGATCGCCGAGGCCGCCGACGTCTCACCGCGCACCTTCTTCAACTACTTCTCGTCGAAGGAGGAGGCGGTCGTGGCCGCCGACGTCGAGCGGGCGCGCGACATGGGCGAGCGCCTCGCCGCCCGTCCCGCGGGCGAGCCGGTGCTCGAGTCGGTGCGCGCGGTGATGCGCGCGATGCTCGGCGACGCCCCCCGCTCGCGGGAGTGGATCGCCCAGGCCCGCCTCGTGAAGTCCGAGCCGTCGCTGGTGCCCCAGCAGCTCGCGGCCTACGCCGCCTCGGAGCGCCGCCTCACCGCGATCCTCGCCGAGCGCACCGGCCTCGACGCGACGGACCTCTACCCGGCGGTCACCGCGGCCGCGGTCATGGCGGCGATGCGTGTGGCCACCACCCGCTGGCTCGAGTCCGACGAGCACGGCGACCTCGCCGGCGTGGTCGACCGCGTCATCGACCTGCTCGCCGACGGCCTGCGCGACGCGCCCGCCCCCGGTCCGTGACGCCCGGCCCGCACCCGACGCCGGTCCGGCCCCACCACCCCTCGCTCCCCTCCCGGAGAACCTCCATGTCCTCGCCGACGGCGACGGCCCCCTCGACGGCCCCCGCCACCCGCCACGTCCTCGTGGCCCTGTCGGGGCTGCTCATGGCCCTGTTCGTGGCGATCCTGTCCTCGACGATCGTGTCCAACGCGCTGCCCCGGATCCTCGCGGACCTCGGCGGCACCCAGGCGCAGTACACCTGGGTCGTCACGGCGTCGCTGCTGGCGATGACCGCGTCGACGCCGATCTGGGGCAAGCTCGCCGACCTCTTCTCGAAGAAGCTGCTCGTCCAGATCGCGATCACGCTGTTCATCGTCGGCTCGATGCTCTGCGGCCTGACGACGGGCACCGCCGAGCTCATCGGCTTCCGCGTGATCCAGGGCCTCGGCATGGGCGGGCTCATGGCGCTGGCCCAGGTCGTGATCGCCGCCATCATCCCGCCGCGCGAGCGCGGCCGGTACTCCGGCTACCTCGGCGCGATCATGGCCGTGGCGACGGTCGGCGGCCCGCTCATCGGCGGCGTCATCGTCGACACCATCGGCTGGCGCTGGTGCTTCTACGTCACCGTGCCGATCGCGGTCGTCGCGCTGGTCGTCCTGCAGCGCACGCTGACGGTGCCGACCGTCGAGCGCGAGGTGCACATCGACTACGTCGGCGCCGTGCTCATCGCGGCCGGCGTGTCCGCCCTGCTCATCTGGACCTCGCTCGCCGGACACCGGTTCGCGTGGGGCTCGTGGTCGTCGGTCGCCTGGGTCGGGGGCGGCGTGCTCGCCCTCGTGCTGGCCGTGGTCGTCGAGTCGAGGGTGCGCGAGCCGATCGTCCCGCTGCACCTGTTCCGCAACCCGACGGTCGCGCTGGCCACCGTCGCGGGCCTGTTCGTCGGCGTCGCGATGTTCGGCTCCACGGTCTACCTGTCGCAGTTCTTCCAGCTCGCCCGCGGCGCGACGGCCACCGAGGCCGGCCTGCTCACGCTCCCGATGATCGCCGGGCTGTTCCTGGCGTCGACGATCGTCGGCCAGCTGATCACCCGCCACGGCCGGTGGAAGCCCTACCTCGTCGGCGGCGGCGTCCTGCTGACCCTGGGCCTGCTCGGCGAGGGGCTGTTCGTCAGCGCGACCGTCCCCTACGGCGTGCTCGCGGTGTTCATGGCGATGGTCGGCGTCGGGGTCGGCGCGACCCAGCAGAACCTCGTGCTCGCGGTGCAGAACCAGGTCGCGATGAGCGAGATGGGTGCGGCCAGCTCCACCGTCGCGTTCTTCCGCTCGCTCGGCGGCGCCGCCGGCGTGGCCGCGCTGGGCGCGCTGCTGTCCACCCAGGTCACGAGCGCGATCAGCTCCGGGCTCGCCGCGCTCGGCCTCCCGGGCGCCGGCGTGTCGGGTGGGCAGATCCCGGACCTCGCGACGCTGCCCGCCCCGGTGCGGACGGTGATCGAGAACGCGTACGGCGACGCCATCGCCACCCTGTTCCTCGTCGCCGCCCCGCTGGCGCTGATCGCGCTGATCGCGATCCTGTTCCTGCACGAGGTGCCCCTGCGCCGCACGATCGACGTCGAGGAGATCGCGCCCGCCGCCCGGCACGAGGCCGGGACCGGCGCGACCGGCGCCGACACGGTGCGCCTGCGCCGTCCCGCCCTGCGCGGGACCGTGCGTCACGAGGGCGAACCAGCGCCGGGCGCGGTGCTGACGCTGGTCGACGCCGACGGCCGCCAGCTGGGGCGCGCGGTCGCCGGCGCCGACGGGGTCTACACGCTCGACGCGGCGACGGCGGGGCGCCCGCACCTGCTCGTCGTGCAGTGGCGCGGCACCCCGCACGTCGAGGCGCTGGGCGGCACCACCGGCCCGCAGGACCGGGACGTCGCCCTGGTCACCGACCTCGCGGCCACCGGGCGGCACGCCCGCGCCGGGCTCGACGCGCCGACGGTGTCGCTCGCCGCGGAGCGGTAGGGCGGCGCCACCACCTCCCCCGCCACCACCTCGGGGTGATCAGGAGGCCGAAAGGCACCTCCGCGGACGCCCCGAGGTGCGTGGCGTCCTGCTGATCTCGGACCCGGGCACTCAGTCCACGAGGGCCAGCACCGCGCGCACGAGGTCCGGGGCGTCGGCGTCGAGCCAGTGCACGCGGGCGTCGCGCCGGAACCACGAGCGCTGGCGGCGCACCAGCCGCCGGGTGGCGACGACCGTGCGCCGCCGGGCCTCGTCGAGGTCGATCGCGCCGTCGAGGTGGTCGAGCACCTCGCGGTAGCCCACCGCCCGCGACGCCGTGACCCCCTCCCGCAGCCCCCGACCGGCGAGCCGGCGGACCTCCTCCACGAGCCCGCCCGCGAGCATCCCGTCGACCCGCTGCGCGATCCGCTCGTCCAGCCGGGTGGTGTCGCGGTCGAGGCCCACGAGCACGGCGTCGTGGCGCGGGGTGCCGGGCCGCGGGAGGCTCGCCGCGAACGGGCGCCCGGTGAGCTCGACGACCTCGAGCGCCCGCACGATCCGCCGCCCGTTGCTGGCGAGGATGGTCTGCGCGGCGTCGGGGTCGCGGGCGGCGAGGCGGGCGTGCATCGCCGGCGCGCCGACCTCGGTCAGCTCGGCGTCCAGGCGGGCGCGCAGGGCCGGGTCGGTGCCCGGGAAGTCGAGGTCGTCGAGCACCGCCTGGACGTAGAGCCCTGACCCACCCACCACCAGCGGCACGCGCCCCCGCTCGCGGATCGCGTCGACCGCGGCCCGGGCGTCGCGCTGGTAGGCGGCGACGGTGGCGGTGTCGGTGACCTCCAGGACGTCGAGCAGGTGGTGCGGCACCCCGCGCCGGTGCTCGGGCGGGAGCTTCGCGGTGCCGACGTCCATCCCGCGGTAGAGCTGCATCGCGTCGGCGTTGACCACCTCGGCCCCGGGTGCCCGGCGCGCCAGCTCCTCGGCGAGGTCGAGGGCGAGGTCGGACTTGCCGGTCGCCGTCGGGCCGAGCAGGGCGATCGGACGGGTCACGCGGTCGAGGTTGCCAGCTCCCACACCGCCACGTGGTACGCGACCCCGTACGGCGCCGAGGTGTGCTCGAGGCGCGCCGAGGCCGGGCGCGGCACGGCCCCCGCGAGCACCTGCCACGGCACCCGACCGGCGACGAGCAGCTCGTCGGAGAGCGCCGGGTCGAGGCCCGCGAGCGCCGCCGCGTCCCCCGCGGCCAGGGCGTCGGCCACCACCCGGTCGTAGGGCCACGCCCGCTCGTCGAGGGCGCCGGGGGCCCGGGCCGTGTGGGTGGCGGCGCCGTCGCCGAGCACGAGCAGGACGTCGTGGCCGTCGGCGGCGGCGAGGTCCTCCCCCGCCCGCCGAGCGTCCTCGGGGGTGGTGTCGCGCGGCAGGACGCGGGCGTCGATCCGCACCGCGTCGCCGGCGGGCCCGGCCTGGCCCCGCAGCCACCCGGCGACGAGCACCGGCAGCGGCAGCTCCGGGTCGGGCGCGCGGGCGGGGTCCGCCTCGGGGGTGGCGGGACCGGCGAGGGCGACGCGGACGTCGGCGCCGAAGCCGGCGAAGGTGCCGCACGTGCCCGGCGGGTACGCCGACGCCGCCGGGCCGGCGCCCACGGCCAGCCAGCGCTCGCCGGCCGCGGCCAGACGGAGCGCCACCGCGCGGCACGCGTCGCGGAGCGCGGCCGTCTCGGCCGCCGCGGTCCCGGCGAGCTCCGCGGCGAGCAGGGGCGGGTGGGGCACCACCGCCGCCGTCACGATCACTGTGCCGAGGCTATCCGCGCGGCGGCGGTCCGGCACACGCTGCGGCCCCCACCGTGCCCCCGACCGGGCAGGGAGTTCCGGCCCGGTCGCCGGACCTGCTTGAATGCCCGGACCGTAGGAGCGGGAGGTGTCGGGCTCGATGACCGACGAGCAGGCCGCGGAGGTCCCGGTGGCCTCGGCGGTCACGCGCGCCCCGGAGGCCCCCGAGGCACCGCAGGCCCCGCAGGCCCCGCAGGCCGCCGACGTCCCCGACGTCCCCGACGGGGCGGACCCCGCCGAGGGGGCCGTCCCACCGGCCCCGCCGGTCGCGGCCGCGCCGACCCCCGGCCCCACCGGGAGCGCGCCGTCGTTCCCGTCGGTGAGCTCCGCCGCGAGCGACCCGGGCCGCTGGGGGCGCGTCGACGCCGACGGCACGGTGTACGTGACGACGGCCGAGGGCGAGCGGGCGGTCGGCTCCTGGCAGGCCGGCGACGCCACCGAGGGCCTCGCGCACTTCGCGCTGCGCTTCGACGACCTGCGCACCGAGACCGACCTGCTGGTCCGCCGCCTCACCGCCGGTCGCGGGGACGCGCGCGCCATCCTGCGCAGCGCCACCGCCCTGCGCGAGCGCCTCGCCGACGCCGCGGTCGTCGGCGACGTCGTCGGGCTCGGGCACCGTCTCGACGCCGTCGTCACCGCCGCCGAGCAGGCCGAGGAGACCGAGCGCGCGGCCCGCGCGGGCGCCCGCGACGACGCCGTCGCGCGCAAGGAGGCCCTCATCGCCGAGGCCGAGACGCTGGCCGAGGAGACGACGCGCTGGAAGCACGCCGGCGACCGCTTCCAGGCGATGATCGAGGAGTGGAAGTCGGTCAAGGGGATCGACCGCAAGACCGACGACGCCCTCTGGAAGCGCTTCTCCCGGGCGCGCGAGACCTTCGCCCGCCGCCGCGGCGCCCACTTCGCCGAGCTCGACCGGGCCCGCACCGCGGCCAAGGGGCGCAAGGAGGAGCTGGTCGCCGAGGCCGAGTCGCTCGTCGACTCCACCGACTGGGGACCCACGGCCGGGCGCTACAAGGAGCTCATGGCCGACTGGAAGGCCGCCGGGCGCACCAGCAAGGAGGCCGACGACGCCCTGTGGGCGCGGTTCCGGGGTGCCCAGGACACGTTCTTCTCCCGCCGGTCGGCGGCGTTCTCCGCCCGCGACGCCGAGTTCGAGGGCAACGCGGCGGCCAAGGAGGAGCTGCTCGCCGAGGCCGCGCGCATCGACCTCGCCGACACCGACGCGGCCCGCGCGGCGCTGCGGGACGTGCAGGAACGCTGGGACGCGATCGGGAAGGTGCCCCGCGAGCGGGTGCGCGAGTTCTCCGCGCGGCTCAAGGAGGTCGAGGACCGGGTCCGGGCCGCGGTCGACCGCCGCTGGCAGGCCACCGACCCCGAGACCGAGGCGCGCGTCGGGCAGTTCCGGGCGCGGGTCGAGCAGTACGAGGCCCAGGCCGCGAAGGCCCACGCCGCGGGCGACCGCCGCCGCGCGCAGGAGGCCGAGCGCCAGGCCGCGCAGTGGCGCGAGTGGCTCGCGGCCGCGGAGGACGCGACCCGGTAGCTACCGCCGCGAGAACGCGTAGCTCGCCCAGCGCACGGCGAGCACGATCATCGCCAGCAGGGCGAGCCACAGCCCGATCCCGGGCCCGGTGCCGGCGCTGGTGTTCTGCGACCAGATCGCCCACAGCCCCGTCACCGACGTGATGGTGCACCCGGCCGCGGTGACGAACACCGCCGGCCAGCGCCCGGTGAGCAGGCAGACCGCGGTGCCGACCACGCCGAACACCACCGCGAGCGTGCCGAACAGCTGCGGCAGGCCGGTGACGCCGGGCCGGCCGAGGACGACCTCCCAGCCCGAGGCGCCGAGCCCGGTCCACGGCAGCACCGCGGCGAGGAGCAGCACGAGCACCGCGACGGCGGCGACGAGCGCGCCGGGCCCGAAGTCGACCCGCGCCGAGGGCCGGGGCGGCGCCGGCGGGCGGCCGTCGGTGGAGCGGTCGGTCACGGCTCAGACCTCCTGCAGGGTCGCCGAGCAGCCCGCGGGCTCGGGGGCGACGGCCGGCGGCCCCAGCGTCGGGAGTCCCAGCCCCGTGGTGCGCGGCGTGGTGGGCCGCTGCCCCGCGGCGTGGGCGTCGCCCGCGCGGGTGCGGCGGTGGGTCAGGACGTCCCCGTCGGCGACGACGTGGTGCGGCGCGCCGTAGGTGGCCCGGACCGTGACGACGTCCCCGGGGCGGATCGCGTCGGCGGTGCCCGTCGGCGTGAAGTGCACCAGCCGGCCGTCGCGGGCCCGCCCGCTCATCCGCCGGGTCGCGGTGTCCTTGCGGCCCTCGCCGGTGGAGACGATCAGCTCGAGCTCCCGCCCGACCTGCTCCCGGTTGAGCTGCAGCGCGATGTCCTCCTGCAGCGCGACGAGCCGGTCGTAGCGCTCCTGGACGACCGCCTTCGGCACCTGGTCCGGCAACGTCGCGGCCGGCGTCCCGGGCCGCGGCGAGTACTGGAACGTGAAGGCCTGGCTGAACCGCGAGGCCTCGACGACGCGCAGCGTCTCGGCGAAGTCCTCCTCGGTCTCACCGGGGAAGCCGACGATGATGTCCGTGGTCAGCGCCGCGTCGGGCATGGCCGCGCGGACCTCGTCGACGATGTCGAGGTAGCGCTTCGCGCGGTACGAGCGGCGCATCGCCTTGAGCACCCGGTCCGACCCCGACTGCAGCGGCATGTGCAGCTGCGGGCAGACGTTCGGGGTCTCGGCCATCGCGGTGATGACGTCGGAGGTGAAGTCGCGCGGGTGCGGGCTGGTGAACCGGACCCGCTCGAGACCGTCGACCCGCCCGCAGGCGCGCAGCAGGTCGGCGAACGCGGTGCGCCCGCTCGCGCGGTCCTCGAACGAGACCCCGTAGGCGTTGACGTTCTGGCCGAGCAGCGTCACCTCGAGGACGCCCTCGGCGACCAGCGCCTCGACCTCGGCGAGGATCTCGCCGGGCCGCCGGTCGACCTCCTTGCCGCGCAGCGAGGGGACGATGCAGAAGGTGCAGGTGTTGTTGCAGCCGACCGAGATCGACACCCAGCCCGCGTAGGCGGAGTCGCGGCGCGCGGGCAGGTGCGACGGGAAGGTCTCGAGCGCCTCGAGGATCTCCACCTGCGCCTCGCCGTTGTGCCGCGCGCGCTCGAGCAGCGCCGGCAGCGAGCCGGTGTTGTGGGTGCCGAACACGACGTCGACCCACGGCGCCTTCGCGACGACCGTGTCGCGGTCCTTCTGCGCGAGGCAGCCGCCGACCGCGATCTGCATCCCGGGCCGCCGCGCCTTCTCCGGCGCCAGGCGCCCGAGCTGGCCGTAGAGCTTGTTGTCGGCGTTCTCGCGGACCGCGCAGGTGTTGAACACGACGAGGTCGGCGGCGTCGGCGTCGTCGGTGTGGGAGTAGCCGGCCTCCTCCAGCACGCCCGCGAGGCGCTCGGAGTCGTGCACGTTCATCTGGCACCCGTGGGTGCGGATGTGGAAGCTGCCTGCGGTCATCACCGCCCAGGGTAGGCGCCCGTCACTTCCCCAGCGTGCTGGCGTCGAAGTCCTCCCGGCGCCCGGTGGTCAGGCGGTTCACGCCCCACAGGGCGACGCCGAGCAGCAGCAGGATCCCGGCGAACAGGTACTCCTTGGGCGGGCGCCCGGAGAAGGGGCTCGCGAGGAACGCGCACAGCACCGCGGCCACGATCGGGACGGCCGTCGGGGCGCGGAAGTGCCGGTGGCCGACCTCGTCGCGGCGCAGCACCAGCACCGCGATGTTGACCAGCGTGAACACCGCGAGCAGCAGCAACGAGGTCATGCTGCCGAGCTCGGAGATCTCGAGCAGCAGCACCAGCACGATGGCGAGCGCGCTGGTGACGACGATCGCGAGCCACGGCGTGCGCCGGCCGGGGTGCACCTTGGAGAAGGCGTCCGGGATGATCCGCTCGCGTCCCATCCCGTAGAGCAGCCGGCTGGCCATCATCATGTTGATCAGCGCCGTGTTCGTGACGGCGAAGAGCGTGATGGCCGCGAACACGACGGCCGGGAACGACGGCGACGCGGTCTGGACCACCCGGAGCAGGGCCCCGCTCTCCGCCGCGGCGAGCTCCTCGGTGGGTACCAGCGTCGAGGCCAGCAGCGCGACGACCAGGTAGATCGTGGCCGTGATGCCCATGGCGAGCAGCATCGCCCGCGGGAAGGTCCGGGGCGGGTCGACGGTCTCCTCGGCCATGTTGACCGAGTCCTCGAAGCCGACCATGGCGAAGAAGGCGAGCGCGGTCGCCGACGAGATCGCCAGCAGCACGGCGGGCTCGGAGAAGATCGAGCTGTCGGGCGCCGAGGTCGCGAACTGCCCCAGCCGCGAGGCGTCGCCGGCCCCGTTGATCACCGCCCAGGCGCCCAGCACGATGACGATCGCCAGGCCGAGGAGCTCGATGGTCGTGAGCACGACGTTCACGCGCACCGACTCGCCGACGCCCCGGAAGTTGATGACCGCCAGCATCAGCAGGAACGCCACGACCACCAGCGGCGTCACCCATCCCGGCAGCTCGCCGACGATCGCCTCGAGGTTGCGCCCGCCGAACGCCTGCGCGGCCGAGGCCGCCGAGGTGATGCCCGAGCACATCACCGTGAAGGCGACGACGAAGGTGAGGAACGGCCGGCGGAACGCCAGCTGGGTGTAGAGGGCCGCGCCCGCCGCGCGGGGGTACTTGCCGACCAGCTCGAGGTAGCTGAACGCCGTCATGAACGCGACGACGAACGCGAGCAGGAACGGCAGCCACAGCGCGCCGCCGACCCGTTCGGACACCGTCCCGGTCAGGGCGTAGATCGTCGTGCCGAGGATGTCGCCGATGATGAAGAAGACGAGCAGCTTGGGGCCGATCGCCCGGACCAGGGACCCCTCGCCCGGGGCGTCGGTCGCGGTGGCGTTCGCGGTGTCGTCGGGCACGGGGGAAGCCTGCCCGGGATGAGTGGATCGCGCACCCGTCGATCGCGCCGCCGGGCTGGCACGATGCGCGGATGAGCCGGGCCGTGGGTCGTCGCGCGGTGCTGCGCGGCGGGCTGGGCGCCGGGCTGGGCGCCGCGCTGCTCGCCGCGGGCTGCGCCCCGCCGGACGCGACCCCGGTCGTCGTCGCGACCGGGGGCCCGCAGGGCGTCTACCGCCGCCTCGGGGAGGCGCTGGCCGCGCTGTGGCGCACCGACCCGGGGGTGCCGACCGGGGTGCTGGGCAGCGAGGGGTCGGTCGACAACGTCGGGATGCTCGTGTCCGGTCGCGCACGGGTGGCGTTCTGCGCGGCGGACGTCGCGGTCGACGGCGCCGTCGACGGGGCGCGGCCGCGGTTCCCGCTCCAGGCGCTGGCGCGGGTGCACGACGACGCGATCCACGTCGTCGTGCCCGCCGAGTCGCCGATCCGACGGCTCGCGGACCTCGCGGGCCGCCGGGTGTCGGTGGGCGCGCGCAACTCCGGCGTGCTCGTCATCGCCCCGCGCCTGCTCGCCACCGTCGGCCTCACCGCCGAGCGCGACACCGACGCCGTGCTGCTCGGCCTCGACGACTCCGCGGCGGCCCTGGAGCGCGGGGAGATCGACGCCTTCTTCTGGTCCGGCGGGGTGCCCACCACCGGCGTCGACGGCCTCGCCGGCGCCCGCCCCGTCCGCCTGCTCGACCTCGGTGAGGAGACCGCGCGCCTGCGCACCCGCTACCCCGTCTACGACGTCACCACGGTGCCGGCGGGCACCTACGGTCTCGTCGACCCGATCAGCACGACGACCGTGCGCAACGTCCTGCTGGTCACCGCCGACCTGCCGGCCGACCTCGCCGAGGACCTCGTGCGCGTCATGCTGGCCAGCCGCGCGACCCTGGCGTCCGCCGACCCCGCGGGACGCAGCATCGACCCGCGCACCGCCATCGGCACCCAACCCGTTCCCCTGCACGTCGGAGCCCTCGCCGCCTTCCGCGCGGCGAAGGGACTCTGAGCCGTCACCACCTGACGTGGTCGTGACGCTGACCGGGAGGCGTCGCTCAGGTCCCTCCGGCGGCGTCCGCCGGAGGGACCGCGCTCCCCGCGGCCGCGTCCGGCCGCGGGAAGCGCAGCACCACCCGCAGGCCACCGTCGTCGGGCAGCTCCAGCGCGAGCTCCCCTCCTCCGCGCTCCGCACCCCGCGCGGCGATCGCCAGACCCAGCCCGCTGCCGGGCTCGCCCGCCGTCGAGGACGCCCGCCAGAAGCGGTCGGTGGCGCGGGCGAGGTCCGCCGGGGCGAGACCCGGACCGTGGTCGCGGACCGCGATCTCCACCCTCCCGTCGACCCGTGCGGTGGTGAGCGCGACCTCGCCGCCGGCCGGTGAGTACTTCACCGCGTTGTCGAGCACCGCGTCGAGCACGGTGGCGAGCAGGACCGGGTCCGAGCTGATGACCAGCCCCCCGGGGCCACGCCGGGTCAGCCGCAGGCCGTCGTGCTCGGCGAGCACGCGCCACGCATCGAGCCGGTCGACCAGGACGGGGTCGACGCGCACGGGGACGGGGTCGACGGGCCGCCCGTCGGTGCGGGCGAGCGCGAGCAGGGACTCGAGCACCTCACCGAGACGGTCGACCTCCTCCAGGGCCGACCCGTGCTCCTCGCGCAGCGCCGCCATCAGGTCGGGGTCCACCCGGGCGTCGGGGACGGCGAGGGCCGCGCCGACGTTCTGCATCCGCAACCGCAGCGCGGTCAGCGGGTTGCGCAGCTGGTGGCCGGCGTCGGCGACGAACGCCCGCTGGGACTCCAGCGCCTGGCTGACCCCGGCCGCCATCTGGTCGAAGTGCCGGCTCAGGCGCCGCAGCTCGGGCGGGCCGCGCCCGTCGCCGACCGGCTGGGGCGCCCGACCCGCGCGGACCGCAGCGGCGACCTGGGCGGTGCCGGCGTCGAGGCTCTCGACCGGCGCGAGGATCCAGCGCACCAGCGGCAGCGCGAGCCCCGCCGCCACCGCCAGCGCCACCAGGCCGGCTCCCGCGAGCGCCGCCCACGCGCGCAGCGTCTCCCAGCGCGCCGGGGTCGTCGGCGAGATCGTCACCGCCGCGCCGCGGACCTCGCCGCCCACGAGCACCGGCTCGGCCAGCAGCAGCGGCTCGCCGTCCCACGGCCACACGGCCTCCGGGGGCTCCGACCGCTGCCCGGCGAGCGCGAGCTGCACCCGGCGTGCCGCGGGCTCCGGGACCGTGGGTCGCGACGACGCCAGCACCCGCCCGTCCCGGTCGACGACCAGCGCGGCGATGCCGTAGATCTCGTCGTAGCGGACGAGCTCGGCGGCCAGCGCGCTCGTGTCGCCGTCGCCGACCGGGCGCTGGGCGAGCGCGGCGAAGCGGGTCGTGTCGCCGAGGCGGTCGGCGAACAGCCCCGACGTCGCAGCCGCCGCCGACGCCGCCGCGAGCGGCAGCCCCAGCCCGAGCACCAGCAGCCCGACCAGCACCGAGAAGACGACGAGCAGCCGGGCGCGCACGGATCAGGTCCCCGCGGCGAGCCGGTACCCCACGCCCCGCACCGTCGCCACCATCCCGGGGCGGGCGAGCTTGGTCCGCAGCGTGGCGACGTGGACGTCGAGCGTGCGGTCCGCGCCCGGCCACCGCCGCCCCCACACCTCGGCCACGATGCGGTCGCGGGTGCACACCGCCCCGTCGGCGTCGGCCAGCAGGGCGAGCACCGCGAACTCCTTGCGCGAGAGCGCGACGTCGGCGCCGTCGACGGTCAGCGTGTGACGGGCGCGGTCGAGGACGACGCCGTCGCCGAGGTCGGTCACCGGGGCCGGGGCGGCGTGCGGCGCCCCGTTCCCCCGGCGCCGGCGCACGGCGTGGATGCGGGCCACGAGCTCGCCGACGTCGTAGGGCTTGACCAGGTAGTCGTCGGCGCCGTGGTGCAGCCCGAGGATGCGCTCGTCGACGCTGCCCCGGGCGCTGACGACGATCACCGGGACGTCGCCCGCGTCGCGGATGCGCCGGCACACCTCGAGCCCGTCGACGTCGGGCAGGCCGAGGTCGAGCAGCACGACGTCGGCGCCGGCCAGCTTCGGGAGCACCGCGAGCCCGTGGCCGACCCGCTCGACCTGCATCTCGTGGCGGGTCAGGGCCGCGCGCAGGGCGGCGGCGACCCGGTCGTCGTCCTCCACGACGAGCACCCGCACGTCCGCCTCCTCCCGCCACGGCCGTCCGGAGTAACCCCCGGATGACGGCCCGGTGCGGCAACCCTAAGTCTTCCTCAAGAGCGTGGACGCCCCGTTCGTGGCGCTGGCACCGTCCGTCCACCACCGGTGACGCACGGCACAGCGAGGAGGTCCGCGGGAGATGAGCGACGAGACCGCGCCGGACGCGGGAGCGCCCCCCGCACCCGCCCCCACACCGGGGTCCGGGACACCGATGGTGCGCATGGCCGGGGTGGACAAGCACTTCGGCGACCTGCACGTGCTGCGCGACATCGACCTCGAGGTCGCCCGCGGCGAGGTCGTCGTCGTCCTCGGGCCGTCCGGCTCGGGCAAGTCGACGCTGTGCCGGGCGATCAACCGCCTCGAGCCGATCGACGGCGGCACCATCGAGATCGACGGCGTCCCGCTGCCGGCCGAGGGGCGCGAGCTCGCGAAGCTGCGCTCCGACGTGGGCATGGTGTTCCAGCAGTTCAACCTGTTCGCCCACATGACGATCCTCGACAACGTCACCCTCGCGCCGACCCGCGTGCGCGGCGTCCCGAAGGGCGAGGCGCAGGAGCGGGCGCGGGCGCTGCTCGACCGCGTCGGCATCGGCGACCAGTCGGGCAAGTACCCCGCCCAGCTCTCCGGCGGCCAGCAGCAGCGCGTGGCCATCGCCCGCGCCCTCGCCATGGAGCCCAAGGTCATGCTCTTCGACGAGCCGACCTCGGCGCTCGACCCGGAGATGGTCGGCGAGGTCATCGACGTCATGGGCGGCCTCGCGAAGGACGGCATGACGATGGTCGTCGTCACCCACGAGATGGGCTTCGCCCGGCGCGCGGCGCACCGCGTCGTGTTCATGGCCGACGGCGAGATCGTCGAGGACACCACGCCGGACAGCTTCTTCTCCCGGCCCGCCACCGAACGGGCCCGCGACTTCCTCGGGAAGATCCTCACCCACTAGATCGGAAGGAGCCGTCGAATGGGACGTCTCGTCTCACTCCGCACCCTGGGCGTGCTCCTCGCGGTGCTCGCGATGGCGTTCGGCGCCGCGTGCGGTCGCGAGGGCAGTCCGGGAGGCCAGCCCGTGGCGGGGTCGCCCGTCGCCCAGAACGTGCAGGTCCCGGGCTCGCCGACGTTCGCGGCGATCCAGCAGCGCGGCGGGCGCCTCGTGCTCGGCGTCAAGAACGACCAGCCGGGCCTCGGTATCCAGGACCCGACCACCGGCCAGTACACCGGCTTCGACATCGAGATCGGCCGGATGGTCGCCGCCGGGCTGGGCGTACCGCCCGAGCAGATCGAGTACCGGGTCATCCCGTCGGCGGCCCGCGAGGACGCGATCTCGCGCGGCGACGTCGACCTCTACGTCGGCACCTACACGATCAACAACAGCCGCAAGCAGCGCGTGGGCTTCGCCGGCCCGTACTTCGTCGCCGGCCAGGACCTCCTCGTCCGCGCCGACGACCAGTCGATCACCGGCCCGCAGACGCTGCAGGGCAAGCGGGTGTGCTCGGCGACCGGCTCGACCCCGATCCAGCGGGTCCGCGAGCAGAACCTCACGCAGAACGTGGTCGAGTTCCAGAACTACTCGCAGTGCGTCGACGCCCTGCGCGGCGGTCAGGTCGACGCCGTGACCACGGACAACGCGATCCTCGCCGGCTACGCCGCGCAGACGCCCGACCAGCTGCGCGTCGTCGGCCAGACGTTCTCCCAGGAGCCGTACGGGATCGGCATGAACCGCGACGACGCGGCGATGCGCGCCAAGGTCAACGACCTGTTGCAGGCCGCCGAGAACGACGGCACCTGGACGCGGCTCTACAACGAGACGCTGGGCCGCTCCGGCACCCCGGCCCCGCAGCCCCCGCCCATCGAGCGCTACTGAGCCATCCGCGCCCCGTGGGTGTCCGCCCCGCCCGGGCGAGCACCCACGGGTCGGCGGAGGGAGGGCCCATGGACGTCCTGTTCGGCAACCTGCCGGAGTACCTCACCCGCTTCGGCGGCACGATCGGCCTGTTCGTCCTGTCCGCGATCGCGTCGCTGATCCTCGGCGTCGTGCTGGCCGCGATGCGGGTCAGCCCGGTCCCCGCCATGCGCATCACGGGCACGGCCTACGTGACGCTGCTGCGCAACACCCCGCTGACCCTCGTGCTGTTCTTCTTCGCGCTCGGGTTCACGAAGCTCTTCTTCTACCTGCCGTTCTTCCTCCTCGCCGTGATCGGCCTCTCGCTCTACACCGCGGCGTTCGTCTGCGAGGTCGTGCGCGGCGGGATCAGCACCGTCTCCGCCGGTCAGGCCGAGGCGGCCCGGGCGCTGGGGCTCGGCTTCAGCCAAACGCTGACGGTCGTCGTGCTGCCGCAGGCGGTGCGCTCGGTGATGCCGCCGCTGACCAGCGTCCAGATCGCCCTGCTCAAGAACACGACCGTCGCCGCCGGCTTCTCCGTGTTCGAGGCCGGCGGCTTCTACCGGGCCGTCAACGAGCAGGGCGGTTCGACGCTGGTGGCCCTGCTGTGGGTCGCGCTGGGCTTCATCGTCCTGGTCATCCCCCTGACGCTGCTGCAGCGGCGCCTCGAGAAGCGCTGGAGCGTGGCCCGGTGAGCGCCCCCACGGCGGTCCTCTTCGACGTCCCGGGGCCGAAGGCGAGGGCCCGCAACACCACCGCCGGGGTCATCACGCTGCTGGTGGTGGCCGCCCTCGTCGGCGTCGTCATCTGGCGGCTGGCGGCGACCGGCCAGCTCGACGCCCGCGCGTGGGAGTGGATCCTCTACGAGAACGTCCAGCTCGCGCTGCTCGACGGGCTGGTCAACACCCTGCGGGCGTTCGCGTCCGGTGCCGTGCTCGCGCTGGTCCTCGGTGCGGCGCTCGCCCTCGGGCGGCTCTCCGACCACTCCTGGTTGCGCTCCTTCTCGACGGGGATCGTCGAGCTCTTCCGGGCGGTGCCCCTGGTCGTGCTGATGTTCCTCTTCTACTACGGCATGCCGTCGGTCGGGATCACGGTCTCGACCTACGCCGCCGTGGTGCTGGGGCTGACGCTCTACAACGGCGCCGTCCTCGCCGAGGTCTTCCGCGCGGGCGTGCTCGCCGTGCCGCGCGGGCAGTCGGAGGCCGCCTACGCCCTGGGCCTGCGCAAGTCCGGCGTCATGCGGCTGGTGCTGCTGCCGCAGGCGATCCGCTCGATGCTCCCGGCGATCGTGAGCCAGCTCGTGGTGCTGCTCAAGGACTCGGCCCTGGGCTTCCTCATCACCTACCCGGAGCTGCTCTTCCAGGCCCAGTTCCTCGGATCCAACGCGACCCTGGGCTCGCCGCTCATCCCGGTCGCGATGGTGGTCGCGGTCATCTACATCGCGCTGTGCCTGGTGCTGTCGGCGCTGGCCACCTGGCTCGAGGCCCGGACGCGACGCAACCCGAACGTCCTCACGGTGGCGCCGACCGAGCGCCCGGACGACGCGTGACCACCGGCGGGAGGGGGCCCGCCGTCGACCGCGGGGCAGCGCGGTGACGTCCGGCGCCCACCCGTCGGCACCGCTGGTGCTCCGCGCCGCACGCGGCGACGAGCTCGACCTCCTCCGGCAGGTCGAGATCGCCGCCGGGGCGGTGTTCCGCGAGGTCGGGATGGACGAGATCGCCGACGACACCCCGCCCTCCACCGTCGTGCTGCAGGGCGCGCGGGACCGCGGCGGGCTGTGGGTGGTCGCCGACGCCGGCCGACCCGTCGCATACCTCATGGACGACGTCGTCGACGGCGAGGCGCACCTCGAGCAGGTGTCGGTGGACCCCTCCCACGCCCGGCGCGGGATCGGGGCGTCGCTGGTCGAGGACCTGGTGGCCCGCGCCCGCGCGGCGGGGCGGTCGGCGATCACGCTGACCACGTTCGTCGACGTCCCGTGGAACGCGCCGTACTACGCCCGGCTCGGGTTCCGGGCGCTGGACGACGACGAGCTCGGCCCGGGCCTGCGCGCCGTTCGCCGGGCCGAGATCGCCCGGGGGCTGGACCGCTGGCCCCGGGTCGCCATGCGCCGCGATCTCACCGTCGGTGATCGCTGACGGCTCTCAGAGCTTCCTCAACGGTGTCGACTCACGACTACTGCTACTCTCTGTGCAACTCAAGGCGGACAAGGAGTGGCAGATGGGTGATGTCGAGGAGCTGCCGCCCGGCTACGTCAGGCCCACGCGCGCCGGGCGTGTGGGGTACGCCGTCGCCACGCTGGGATTCGTGTGCGGCACCGTCTTCCTCCTGTGGCAGGGCGGCTCGGCCACCTGGGACGCGCTGATGCTGGCGGTGCGCGGCGAGGTCGTCTCCGCCCGGGTGGTCGAGGTCGACCTGCACACGAAGATGGGCATGGCGGACGAGCTCGACGTCGTCCCCGCCGGGACCACGATCCCGGTGGAGATCAGCACCTTCCGCGAGGACATCCCCGTGGGCGCCGTGGTCGACGTCGTCGTCGACCCGGCCGACCCCACCCGCGCCGACCTCGAGTCCGACGGCTGGCCCTGGCTCGCCACGACCATGCCGTTCTTCATCGCCCCGTTCGCCGCGCTGCTCGCACTCCTCATGCTGGGCTTCGCCTGCGGCCAGCCCGTGTACCACCGCGAGCTGGATCCCGGCGCCGAAGACCCCGACGAGCCGGCCAGCGCCTCCGACGAGCCGACCGCCGTCACGGACGAACCCGCCGGCGGGGCGACCCGCGGGACCACCGGCGGGGCGACCCGCGGGACCACCGGCGGGACGACCGGCGACGGGACCGCTGCCCCACCCCGGGACGGCTGAGCCCGCGCGCACCCGACGCCCGAGCCCGGCTGACCCGTGTCCCCGGGACACGGGTCCGCCGCGCGGCTCGGGGCGACTCAGGCCTGGGCCCCGCCCCGCTGCTCGATGTGCCCGATGCGGTCGGCGTCGAGCGCGGAGCCGTTGTCGGGCCCCGGGGCGTCGAGCGAGCGGGCGCCCGCCGGCCCGCGCTGCTCCAGCTCCTGCCGCTTGAAGATCTTCTTACCGAGCCACACCAGCGGGTCGTACTTCCGGTCGACGACGCGCTCCTTCATGGGGATCAGCGCGTTGTCGGTGATCTTGATGTGCTCGGGGCAGACCTCGGTGCAGCACTTGGTGATGTTGCAGTAGCCGAGACCGTGGTCCTCCTGCGCGTCCTCCTTGCGGTTGCGGACGTCGAGCGGGTGCATGTCCAGCTCGGCGATCCGCATGAGGAAGCGCGGGCCGGAGAACGGCTCCTTGTTCTCCTCGTGGTCGCGCACCACGTGGCAGACGTTCTGGCACAGGAAGCACTCGATGCACTTGCGGAACTCCTGCGAGCGCTCGACGTCCACCTGGGACATCCGGTACTCGCCGGGCGCGACACCCTCGGGCGGCGCGAACGCCGGGACCTCGCGCGCCTTGGCGTAGTTGAAGTCGACGTCCGTGACGAGGTCGCGGATCACCGGGAACGTCCGGATCGGCGCGACCGAGATCTCCTCGTCCTCGCCGAACGTCGACATCCGCGTCATGCACATCAGCCGCGGACGCCCGTTGACCTCGGCGCTGCACGAGCCGCACTTGCCGGCCTTGCAGTTCCAGCGCACCGCCATGTCGCCGGCCTGGGTGGCCTGGAGCCGGTGCATGATGTCGAGGACGACCTCGCCCTCCTCGACGTCCACGCGGTAGTCGACGAAGTCGCCGCCCTCCGCGTCGCCCCGCCAGACCTTGAACTTCGCCTGGTAGCCCATGCCTACGCTCCCCCTCCGGTGAGCTCGCCGCCCGGGTCGCCGCCCGCGTCCTCGGTGCCGCGTTCCGTGCGCGGCGGCGCGTCCGAGCGGTGCCCGCCCAGCTCGTCGCCGGTGTAGTACTTCTTGAGCTCGTCCATCTCGAACAGGTCGAAGAGGTCGGAGCGCATGGCCGGCTGGCCCTGGTGCTCGAGCTGCACCTCACCGTCGCGCAGCGAGCAGACGAGCAACTCGCGGCGCCAGTTCTCGTCCATCGTCGGGTAGTCGTCGCGGGTGTGGCCCCCGCGGCTCTCCTGCCGCTCGAGCGCGGCCATCGCGATGCACTCGCTGACCATGAGCATGTTGCGCAGGTCGAGCGCGAGGTGCCAGCCCGGGTTGTAGGCGCGGCGCCCGTCAACCGCGACCCGCGGGATGCGGTCGGCGAGCTCGTGGAGCTTCTTGAGCGCCAGCTCCATCTCGTCGGCCTTGCGGATGATGCCGACGAGGTCGTTCATCGTCTGCTGCAGTTCCTGGTGCACCGTGTAGGCGTTCTCGCCGCCGGAGTTCTCGATCGGGCGCAGCACGTCCTCGCGGGCCGCCGTCACCGACTCGTCGGACACGGTCGGCACGGAGCCGCCGAGCCCGTCGAGGTACGCCGCCGCCCCGGCGCCCGCGCGGCAGCCGAAGACCAGGAGGTCGGACAGCGAGTTGCCGCCGAGCCGGTTGGAGCCGTGCATGCCGCCCGCGACCTCGCCGGCCGCGAACAGACCCGGCACCGCCGACGCCGCCGTGTCCGGGTCCACCTCGACCCCGCCCATGACGTAGTGGCAGGTCGGGCCGACCTCCATGGGCCCGGCGGTGATGTCGACGTCGGCCAGCTCCTTGAACTGGTGGTACATCGACGGCAGGCGCTTGGTGATCTCCGCGGCAGGCATGCGGCTGGAGACGTCGAGGTAGACGCCGCCGGCGGGCGACCCGCGCCCCTCCTTGACCTCGTTGTTGATCGCGCGCGCGACCTCGTCCCGGGGCAGGAGCTCGGGCGGGCGCCGGTTGTTGTCCGCGTCGGTGTACCAGCGGTCGCCCTCGTCCTCGCTGGTCGCGTACTGCTCGCGGAACACCTCGGGGATGTAGTTGAACATGAAGCGCTCGCCCTCGGAGTTCTTGAGGACGCCGCCGTCACCCCGGACCGACTCGGTCACGAGGATGCCCTTGACGCTGGGCGGCCAGACCATCCCCGTGGGGTGGAACTGGACGAACTCCATGTTGAGCAGCTTCGCCCCGGCGCGCATGGCCAGCGCGTGGCCGTCACCGGTGTACTCCCACGAGTTGCTCGTGACCTTGAACGACTTGCCGACACCGCCGGTCGCGAGCACCACCGCGGCCGCGTGGAAGCAGACGAGGTCGCCGGTGGGGCGGCGGTAGCCGAAGGCGCCGGCGATCCGGTCGCCGTCCTTGAGCAGCTCGGTGATCGTGTACTCGTGGAAGACCGCGAGGTCGGACTCGTAGTCGCCGGTGCGCGCGAAGTCCTCCTGCTGCAGCGAGACGATCTTCTGCTGCAGGGTGCGGATCAGCTCGAGGCCCGTGCGGTCGCCGACGTGGGCCAGGCGCGGGAAGTTGTGCCCGCCGAAGTTCCGCTGGCTGATCTTGCCGTCGGGGGTGCGGTCGAACAGCGCCCCGTAGGTCTCGAGCTCCCAGACGCGCTGCGGCGCCTCCTTGGCGTGCAGCTCGGCCATGCGCCAGTTGTTGAGGAACTTCCCCCCGCGCATGGTGTCGCGGAAGTGGACCTCCCAGTTGTCGCGGGGGTTCGCGTTGCCCATCGAGGCCGCGATGCCGCCCTCGGCCATGACCGTGTGGGCCTTGCCGAACAGCGACTTGCAGATGATCGCGACCCGCTTGCCGCGCAGGCGGGCCTCGATCGCGGCGCGCAGACCCGCGCCGCCGGCGCCGATGACGACGACGTCGTAGGTGTGGTGGGTGACGGCGGTGTCGCCGGTCGCCTCCGCCTCGCTGGCCTGGAAGGCCGTGGTGGTTCCGGGGTCGGTCATCAGTTCACGATCCGCAGGTCGGAGATGGTGCCGCTCGCGACGAGCATGACGTAGAAGTCGGTCAGGATCAGCGTCCCGATCGTCAGCCAGGCGAACAGCATGTGCCGGGTGTTGAGCTTCGAGATCGTCGTCCACAGGCGGTAGCGCACCGGGTGCTTCGAGAAGTGCTTGAGACGCCCGCCGGTGACGTGGCGGCACGAGTGGCACGACAGCGTGTAGAGCCACAGCCCGATGACGTTGATCAGCAGGATGAGCGTGCCGAGCCCCAGCCCGAACGACGTCTGCCCGGTGATCGGGTCGGTGCTCTGGAACCCCAGCACCATGTCGTAGGTGTTGAGGATCGAGATCAGGAACGCGACGTAGAAGAAGTACCGGTGCGCGTTCTGCAGGATCAGCGGGAACCGCGTCTCACCGCTGTAGGTGGTGTGCGGCTCCGCGACCGCGCACGCGGGCGGCGACGCCCAGAACGCCCGGTAGTACGACTTCCGGTAGTAGTAGCACGTTAGCCGGAACAGCAGCAGGAACGGCAGCGAGACCAGCGCGTAGGGCAGGAACCACGGCATCTCGCCGAACCACTGGCCGAGGTGGCTGGCCTCCGGGATGCACGAGGCGCTCACGCACGGCGAGTAGAACGGCGAGAGGTAGTGGTACTGCTCGACGTAGTACGCCGAGCCCCAGAGCGACCGGATCGTCGCGTAGACGACGAAGGTCGCGAGCCCCAGCGCGTTCGCCAGCGGCGGCAGCCACCAGCGGTCGGTGCGCAGGGTGCGCTGTCGGATGTCGGGTCGCCCCGGCGCCGGTGGCCGGTACGTCCCGGAGTCGTGTGTGGTGGTCACGGCACCGGTCCTCGTCTTGGTCCTCGTCTGCGGTGACGGGCGCACATCGGCGGGTCGTGCCGCCGACCGACCCGGCCGGTGGCGACGCGTTCCGCGGAGGCGACGCTCTGTGGTGCGCCGCACACTACGACGCGTCAAACCCCCATGTCGCCCGGGTCACCCTCGTGCCACGGCGTGACGATGGACACTTCGGTGATCGTCTCCCCCGGCAGCCCTCGTCCTGCGGGGTCGCGGTGGCGCCCGTCGGGTCACCGCGGCCCCGTCCCGCGGCAGGGGCCACCCGGGACGAAGATGGCGTCGTGGCCGACTCGGTACCCCTCTACACCCCGCGGCTCGTGCTCACCCCGGCGACCGACGCCGACGTGCCCGACCTCGTGGGTCACTACCGGGACCCCGACGTGCGCCGGTTCCTCTGGGACGGCGTCGAGGTCGACGACGCCGCCGTCGCGGAAGCGGTGCGCGCGGCCGGCGAGGCCCGGCCCGGCATCGGCCTGTGGGTGATCCGGGAACGCGAGGACGGCCCGCTCGAGGGCAGTTGCGGGACGCGGACCAACGGTGAGGAGGTCGAGCTCGTCGTCAGCCTGGCCCGGCAGCGCTGGGGCCGCGGCTGGGCCACCGAGGCGGCCCGGGCGGTGCTCGACCACGCGACCGCGCACGGTGTCCGCCAGGTGATGGGCTACGTCGACGAGGGCAACGACGCCTCCGCCCGGCTCCTGCGCCGCCTCGGCGGCACCGGCGGCCCGCACCGGTGGACCCTCACGTCCTGAACGCGCCGTCAGTCGTGGTCGGCGGCCTCGTGGAGGGCCTCGAGGGTGTCCTCGGCGGCGTCGCGCTCGGCGAGCGCCTCGCGGACCACGGCGTACGCGACGCCCGCGTCGTAGCCCTTGCGGGCGAGCATGCCGACGAGGCGGCGGGCGGCCACGGCGTGGTCGAGCCGGGCCATCGCGGGCAGCTTGCGGTCGACCAGCTCGCGGGCACGGGCGCGCTCGTCGTCACGCCCGATCTCGTCGACGGCCGCGCTCGCGGTCTCCCGGTCGACGCCCTTGCGGTGCAGCTCGCCGGCCAGCGCCCGCTTGCCGAGCCCCTGGTGGCGGTGCCGCGACGACACCCACTGCTCGGCGAACGCGGCGTCGTCGACCAGCTTGGCCGCGGCCAGCCGGTCGAGCACGCGGCGCGCGACGTCGTCCTCGACGCCGCGACGGGCCAGACCGTCGGCCAGCTCGGCCCGGGAGCGGGCACGGCTGGTGAGCAGGTTCAGGCAGATCGTGCGCGCGACGGACTCGGGGTCGGCGGGCGGGTCGTCGCCGGCCGCGTGCGTGCTGCCGGCGGCGTGCGTGCTGCCGGCGGCGTGCGTGCTGCCGGTGCCGTCGGGGTCCACGGGAGCGGACGACTCCGGCGCGCGCCCCCGCGGCGTCCGGCGCCGCCCGACCCCCTCGCGGGCACCCCCCTGGCGGCCGGCCACGCCGATCAGAAGTCGACCGGGGCGGGCGCGCTGTCGTCGGCGTCGAGCTTCGGCCCGATGCCGAGCTTGTCCTTGATCCGCTTCTCGATCTCGAGCGCGACGTCCGGGTTGTCCTTGAGGAACTTGCGGGCGTTCTCCTTGCCCTGCCCCAGCTGGTCGCCCTCGTAGGTGTACCAGGCCCCCGACTTGCGGACGATCGCCTGCTCGACACCCATGTCGATCAGCGAGCCCTCCTTCGAGATGCCGTGGCCGTAGATCATGTCGAACTCGGCCTGCTTGAACGGCGGGGCCACCTTGTTCTTCACGACCTTGACCCGCGTGCGGTTGCCGACCGCGTCGGCGCCGTCCTTGAGCGTCTCGATGCGGCGGATGTCGAGGCGGACCGAGGAGTAGAACTTCAGCGCCCGGCCACCCGTCGTGGTCTCCGGGGAGCCGAACATGACCCCGACCTTCTCGCGCAGCTGGTTGATGAAGATCGCCGTCGTGCCCGAGGCGTTCAGCGCACCGGTGATCTTGCGCAGCGCCTGGCTCATGAGGCGCGCCTGCAGACCGACGTGGCTGTCGCCCATGTCGCCCTCGATCTCGGCGCGCGGCACGAGCGCGGCCACCGAGTCGACGACGATGACGTCCAGGGCGTTCGACCGGATCAGCATGTCCATGATCTCGAGCGCCTGCTCACCGGTGTCCGGCTGCGCCACCAGCAGCGCGTCCGTGTCGACCCCGAGCGCCTTGGCGTACTCCGGGTCGAGCGCGTGCTCGGCGTCGATGAACGCCGCGATGCCGCCCTGGGCCTGGGCGTTGGCGACCGCGTGCAGCGTCACCGTCGTCTTGCCCGAGGACTCCGGCCCGTAGATCTCGACGACCCGGCCCCGGGGCAGCCCGCCGACCCCGAGAGCCACGTCGAGCGCGATCGATCCGGTGGGGATGACGTTGATCGGCGCGCGGCCCTCGTCCCCGAGGCGCATGACCGAGCCCTTGCCGAACTGCTTGTCGATCTGCGCGAGGGCGAGCTCGAGCGCCTTGTCGCGATCCGGTGCCTGTGGCATGGGGTGTCACCTCGGTGTCAGGGGGTCGACTCTCGGACGCCGACGCTAGGCGGAGGGTCCGACAGCGCGGTGGCGGAGCCGGTCGCCCTGGGGACGGACGGGACGGTTGTGGACGGACGGCGGCGGCGCTGGGGCCGCTGCACGACCGTACGGAGGAGGGTAGACGAACACGTGTTCGATCCGGGAGGCCGGCAGGGTCCGGGCGTGTCGGGCGCCGAACGGCGTCCTCACCGGCGCTCACCGGCGCTCACCGGCGCTCACCGGCGCTCGGTGGGCACCTCGAACTCCGCGCACACCACCCGCCAGACGTCGCGGGGCTCGTCACCGTCCTCGAGGGCCTGCTCGACGGTGCGCCCGCCGAGGCCGCCGAAGACGTGGTCGCGGGAGATCGACGCGGCGCGGACGCCGCCGAACTCCTCGTCCATCAGCTGCCGGAAGTGAGTCAGCCGCACGGCTCCACGATAGGTCGGCGCCCGGGGGCGCCCGACCCGCCCCGGAGCAGAGCCGGAGCAGCGCCTGATCGTGACGAACCGGGCGTAGCCTCGGGTCGTGGCCGTCCCCGACCTCCCGCTCGCCGCCACGTCGTTCGACCCCACCGGGGGCACGCTGAGCACGATCGTGGCGATCCTCGGGCTCCTCGCGGCGCTCGTGCTGCTGCTGCGGTGGTGGTTCCAGAACCGGGGGCGCTGACCGGGCGCGACCCGGAGGTCCTCAGGCCAGGAGACCGGTGAGCGCCTTGACCAGCAGGTAGACGCCCACCGCCCCGACCAGCAGCGCCAGCAGCACCCGCGCGTGGCGCCGTCCCCAGGCGTGCAGCGAGCGCACGGTCCCGAGCGTCCGGTCGGGGCGCAGGGCCACGAGCAGCAGGGCGCCGACGGGCACGGTGAAGCGCAGCAGCGTGTAGACGGCGACCTGGGCGATGCCCGAGACCGCCGACGGATGGGTCTGGAGGATCGCGACGAGGGCGGCCAGGTAGTACAGGCCCGGGAGGTTCGTCGCGAACCCTGCGGCCCCGGCCAGCGGGACGGTGGGGGCGCGCAGCCGGCGTTCGAGGGCCGGCGGGACGACGCTGCTGCGCGCGGGCCGGGTCCGGGCGCGCCGCAGCTCGCGACCGGACAGGCGCAGGAGGGCCCAGAGGACGGCCACGGCGCCGAGGACGAGGTCGACGAGCAGCCGCCCGGTGGTGTCGTCCGCCTCGCGCGTCCCGGTGTGCAGCCAGGTCACGACGACGACGCCGACGCCGAGGGTCACGACGACGCCGGCGGCGACGTAGGCGAGCAGGAGCCGGCGCGGCTGATCGGTGAGCAGGAAGGCGTAGACGATCGCGAGCGGGACGCCGCGGACCGCGCTGAGCAGGCCCAGGACCAGGGCCTCGGGGCTCACCGCTCGTTCTCCGGCACCGGCCCGAGACCCAGGGCGACGAGGTGCGTGCCGACGAACACGGCGGTCAGCACGCCGGGCGCGCCGGCGGTGGTCACGCGCCACGTGACCTCGTCGCCGACCAGCTCCTTGCGGGTCGGGTCGCGCACGACGGTGCGGGCGAGGAACGCGACGGGGTCGTCGGGCGCGTCAGGGATCGTGACCACGGCGTCGACGAGCAGCGCGCGCAGCGCCGCGACGTCGCCGTCGGTCCAGGCCCGCTCGAAGCGCAGGGCGGCGAGGAAGACGTCGGCCTGCTGGCGGCCGCGACGGCGCAGCTCGCGCAGGAAGGCCACGTCGCGGTTGACCTTCGACGCCGCGCCGAGCAGGCCCGCGCCGGGGGTGCGGGTCAGCTCGAGGACGCGGACGGCGACCTGCCGGTAGCCGCTCTCCGGGACGAGGGTGCCGGCGGCGAGGAGCTGGTCGATCCGCTCGATCGACGCCAGCTCCTGGTAGAGGGAGAGGTTGCCGGCGAGCTCGTTGCGCCGGTCGGCGATGTCGAGCGTGGTGCGCGGCTCGTCGTCGCGGCGCGTGGGGTTGATCTGCACGACCCACAGCTCGTCGGGGTCGTCGTCGAGCAGCGGCGCCACCGGCGGGTTCTGGGAGAACAGGCCGTCCCAGTAGGCGCCGCCGTCGAGGCGGACCGCGCGGAACAGGGTCGGGATGGCCGCGGAGGCGAGCACGGTGTCGGCGGTGATCACGTCACGGCGGCTGTCGAAGGCGCGGAAGGCGCCGCTGAGCACGTCGACCGCGCCCAGTACGAGGCGCGGGTGGCGGGCGTCGGTGTCCACCCCGAACGCGTCGAGGTCGACGTGGCGGCGCACGAGCCGGCGGAACTCCGCGCGCCCGTCGAACGGCGGCGGGAGGAGGTAGGGGTTGAGCGGCGGGGCGAGGCCCACGCTCTGCGCGAGGCCCGCGCCGACGGCGACGGCGTTGCCGAACCGCTCGAACGGCCCCCGCGCGGCGTTGTCCTCCCAGAAGGCCTCGAGCACCTCCGGCGCCCGGTCGAGCCGGCCCTCGCGCAGCACCGACCACACGAGCAGCGCGTTGATCGCCCCGCCCGACGTGCCGCTGACGGCCACCACCTCGTCGCCGTCGAACGCCCCGCGCCGCACCCAGCGCGCCACCACGCCCGCCGTGAACGCGGTGTGGCTGCCGCCGCCCTGGAACGCGAGCGCGATCCTCATCCCGCCACGCTAGGGGATCACCGGTGTCGCCGCGGGCGTCGTTGTCGGGGGTCGCGGGCACCATGGACCCATGGACGTCCTCGACCGCTTCTCCCCCGCGACGCGCGACTGGTTCACCGGCGCGTTCGCGGGCGCGACGCCCGCGCAGACGGGCGCGTGGGAGGCGGTCGCCGAGGGGCAGCACGCCCTGGTCGTGGCGCCGACGGGGTCGGGCAAGACGCTGGCGGCGTTCCTCTGGGCGCTCGACCGGCTGGCCACCACGCCGCCGCCCGAGGAGCCGACGCGCCGCTGCCGCGTCCTCTACGTCTCGCCGATGAAGGCGCTGACGGTCGACGTCCAGCGCAACCTGCGCTCGCCGCTGGCCGGGCTCGGCCAGGCGGCCCAGCGCCTGGGCCTCGCCCGCCCCGACGTCACCGTCGGGTCGCGCACCGGCGACACGCCCGCCGACGAGCGGCGCACCTTCAACCGCACGCCGCCCGACATCCTCGTGACGACGCCGGAGTCGCTGTTCCTGCTGCTCACCTCGGCGGCGCGGGAGTCGCTGCGCGGGGTCGACACGGTGATCGTCGACGAGGTGCACGCGGTGCTCGCCAGCAAGCGCGGGGCACACCTCGCCCTGTCCCTCGAGCGCCTCGACGCCCTGCTCGACGCGCCGGCCCAGCGCATCGGGCTGTCGGCGACGGTGCGCCCGATCGACGAGGTGGCCGCGTTCCTCGGCGGCGGCCGCCCGGTGCGGGTCGTGGCGCCCGAGACGGCGAAGACGGTGCAGGTGCGCGTCGAGGTGCCGGTCGAGGACATGGCGGCGCTCGACGACGGGCCAGTGAGTCAGTCGGGCCCGGGGGTCGAGGAGGAGGTCGAGGGCTCGGCGGCCGGGGCGGCCCAGCGCGCCTCGATCTGGCCCGCGGTGCAGGAGCGCATCCTCGAGCTGGTCGGCGAGCACCGCTCGACCATCGTGTTCGCCAACTCCCGGCGGCTGGCCGAGCGGCTCACCGCACGGATCAACGAGCTGGCCACCGAGCGGGCCCACGCCGCGGCCGAGCAGGCGCCGGTGGAGCTGGACGAGGAGAGCCACGACACCGACGACGAGGCCGACGAGCTCGCGCCGGTCATCGGGCCCTTCCCCGCCGAGGCGGTCGGCCAGTCGGGCGTCGCCGAGCCCGCCGAGGTGATCGTCGCCCGCGCCCACCACGGGTCGATGAGCCGCACCCAGCGCACCAACGTCGAGGAGGCGCTCAAGTCGGGCCACCTGCCGTGCGTGGTCGCGACGTCGAGCCTCGAGCTGGGCATCGACATGGGCGCGGTCGACCTGGTGATCCAGGTGGAGGCGCCGCCGTCGGTGGCGAGCGGGCTCCAGCGCGTCGGGCGCGCGGGCCACCAGGTGGGCGCGGTCTCCACCGGGGTCGTCATGCCCAAGTACCGGGGCGACCTGGTGTCGTGCGCGGTCGTCGCCGAGCGCATGGCCGGCGGGGCGATCGAGGCGATGCACTACCCGCGCAACCCGCTCGACGTCCTCGCCCAGCACGTCGTGGCCATGACGGCGATGGAGCCGTGGTCGGTCGACGAGCTGACCGCGCTGGTCCGCCGGGCCGCGCCGTTCGCGGGGCTGCCCGACTCGGCGCTGGGCGCCGTGCTCGACATGCTCGCCGGGCGCTACCCCAGCGACGACTTCGGGGAGCTGCGCCCCCGCATCACGTGGGACCGGGTGACCGACCAGCTCGCCGGCCGCCCCGGCGCCCAGCGCCTCGCGGTCACCAGCGGCGGCACGATCCCCGACCGCGGGCTCTACACGGTGGTGACGCCGGGGTCCGGGGAGGGCGGCACGGGCGGGTCGCGGGTCGGCGAGCTCGACGAGGAGATGGTCTACGAGTCCCGCGTCGGCGACACGTTCCTGCTCGGCTCGACGAGCTGGCGGGTCCTCGACATCACGCGCGACCGGGTGGTCGCCGAGCCCGCGCCCGGTGTCCCGGCGCGGATGCCGTTCTGGAAGGGCGACGCCCCGGGCCGGCCACTGGAGCTGGGCCGGGCGCTCGGGGCGTTCGTCCGCGAGGTCGCGGCCGCCGACGAGGAGGCGGCGCGCGGGCGGGCGCAGGCCGCCGGGCTGGACGACTGGGCGGCGGACAACCTGCTCGCCTACCTGCGCGAGCAGAAGGAGGCCACGCGCCACGTCCCGAGCGACCGGGCGATCGTCGTCGAGCGCTTCCGCGACGAGCTGGGCGACTGGCGCCTCGTCGTCCACTCCCCCTTCGGCGCGCAGGTCAACGCGCCGTGGGCGCTGGCGATCGCGGCGCGGTTCCGCGAGCAGCGCGGCCTGGAGGTCTCGGCGGCGAGCGCGGACGACGGCATCGTCCTGCGCCTGCCCGACGCCCTCGACGACAGCGGCGAGGAGATCCTGCCGACGGCCGAGGACGTGCTGCTCGACCCGGACGAGGTCGAGCAGATCGTCACCGGCGAGGTGAGCAACTCGGCGCTGTTCGCCGCGCGGTTCCGCGAGTGCGCGGCCCGCTCTCTGCTGCTGCCGCGCCGCGACCCCACCCGCCGCACGCCGCTGTGGCAGCAGCGCCAGCGCGCCGCGCAGCTGCTCTCGGTCGCGAGCCGGTTCGAGCAGTTCCCGGTGGTGCTCGAGACGATGCGCGAGGTCCTCCAGGACGTCTACGACGTCCCGGGCCTCACCGAGCTGATGCGCGACGTGCGCTCGCGGGCGGTCCAGGTGGTCGACGTCGCCACGGCGAGCGCCTCGCCCTTCGCGCGGACGCTGATGTTCGGCTACGTCGGGATGTTCCTCTACGAGCTCGACGCGCCGCTGGCCGAGCGGCGGGCCGCGGCGCTCTCGCTCGACTCGACGCTGCTCGCCGAGCTGCTGGGCTCGGAGGCCATCCGCGAGCTGCTCGATGCCGAGGTGCTCGCCGAGATCGAGGGCCAGCTCCAGCGCACCGATCCCGAGCGCCACGTCCGCGACGCCGAGGGCACCGCCGACCTGCTGCGCTTCGTCGGCGACCTCACCACCGCCGAGGCGGCCGCCCGCGGAGTGCAGGAGGAGTGGCTCACCGAGCTCGAGGCGGCCCGGCGCGCCATCCGGGTGCGGGTCGCCGGCGAGGAGCGGTGGATCGCCATCGAGGACGCCGGCCGGTTCCGGGACGCGCTCGGCGCGGGCCTGCCGGTCGGGGTGCCCGAGGCGTTCACCGAGCCGGTCGCCGACCCGCTGGGCGACCTGCTGGCCCGCTTCGCCCGCACCCGCGGGCCGTTCCCGGTCGCCGCGCCGGCCCACCGGTTCGGGCTGGGCGTGGCCGTGGTCGGCGGGGTGGTCGACCGGCTGGTGTCCTCCGGGCGGCTGGTGCGCGGCGAGCTGCGCCCCGAGGGGTCGCCGCCGCTGCCGGGGGTGCCGGCCGACCCGCCCGCCTCGGGTCCCGACGCCTGCGACGCCGAGGTCCTGCGCCGCCTGCGCCGCGGCTCGCTGGCCCGGCTGCGCGCCGAGGTCGAGCCCGTCGAGCCCGCCGCCCTCGGCCGGTTCCTGCCCGCGTGGCACGGGGTGGGGCGGCGCATCCGCCGGGCGCCGGGTCCCGACGACGTGCTCGGTGTCGTCGAGCAGCTGGCCGGCGCGCCGATCCCGGCCAGCGCGCTCGAGAGCCTCGTGCTCCCGGCCCGGCTGCCCGGCTACTCGCCCGCGCTGCTCGACGAGCTCACCAGCGCCGGCGAGGTCACGTGGACCGGCTGCGGCACCCTCGCGGGCGGCGACGGCTGGCTCGCGGTGGCGCCGACCGACCTCGCCGACCTCCTGCTCCCCGACCCGGAGCCCGACCTCGCCGACACCCCGGTGCACCGCGCCCTGCTCGAGACGCTCCAGGCCGGCGGCGCGCTGTTCTTCCGCCAGCTCGGCGAGCGCACCCACGCGGTGCTGCGGGCCGCGGGCGAGTCGGAAACTGCCATGCCCGACGACGCCGCGCTGGTCGCCGCGCTGTGGGACCTGGTCTGGGCGGGCCTCGCCACCAACGACACGCTCGCCCCGGTGCGGGCGCTGGTCGCCGGCGGCGGCTCGCGCGGGTCCGGCGGGTCGCGGGGTGGCGCCCACCGCCAGCGTCGGGCGGGGGCGCGGGGCCGCTACGCCCGGCTGGGGCGGGCGCCGATGCCCTCGCGCACGGGGCCGCCGACGGCCGCCGGGCGCTGGTCGGGGGTGCCGGCGCGCGAGGCCGAGCCCACCCGGCGGGCCCAGGCCCGCACCGAGGCGTTCCTCGAGCGCCACGGCGTGCTCACCCGCGGCGCGCTCGACACCGAGCGCGCCACCGGGGGCTTCGCCGGCATCTACCCGGTGCTGCGGGCGATGGAGGAGAACGGGCGCGCCCGCCGCGGCTACGTCATCGAGGGGCTCGGCGCGGCGCAGTTCGCGGTGCCCGGCGCCATCGACCGGCTGCGGGCCGAGTCGCGCGACGAGGACTCCGGTGGCGCGCCGACGGCCCTCGTGCTCGCGGCCACCGACCCCGCCCAGCCCTGGGGTGCGGCGCTGGAGTGGCCGGCGACGGTCGCGAGCCAGGACGGCGGCACCTCCCACCGGCCGGGCCGCAAGGCGGGCGCGCTGGTGGTGCTCGTCGACGGCGAGCCCGGCATCTACGTCGAGCGGGGCGGCAAGTCGCTACTGAGCTTCACCACCGACCGCGAGGCCCTCGCCGCCGGCGCGTCCGCGCTGGCCACGGCCGTGCGCGAGGGCTGGCTGGGCAGCATCGCGGTGGAGAAGGCCGACGGCTCCGGCGCGCTCGACGGCGTGCTGGCCGAGGTCCTCACCGAGGCGGGGTTCCGCCACAGTCCCAAGGGGCTGCGGCTGCGCGCCTGAGGCCACCGCACCCTCCCCGCGCGCCACCGCCGGCGCCACGGCAGGCTGGGCGTCGACACCGAGCAGCCGACGAGCAGGGAGTGTCATGGCACTGGCGTGCCCGACGTGTGAGGAGTCGGCGGCCGAGTACCTCGGCATGGCCGACGACGGCCGCAACATGATGCGGTGCACCGCCTGCGGGCACGAGTGGGTGCTCGGCGCCAAGCCGGTCTCGCCGCGGGCGATCAGCCAGACCACGCGCTCGCGCTCGACCACCACGAGCAAGAGCGGCACCAGGAGCACGCGGACCCCCGCGAGCCGGGCCCCCACCCGCTCGTCGACGTCGGTGACCGGCTCGGCCGGGCGGACGGCGGGCACGCGCGGCCCGGTGCGGCCGGCGCGCGGCACCGAGGACGTCGAGACCGCGCGGCGGCGCTTCACCGCGACGGCGCACGACGTGCCGCCCGAGCGCTGGCGGGTGATCGAGGGCCTGCGCCGCGAGTTCCTCGCCGACTTCCCGCACCCCGACGAGGAGGCCGGCCGCTACCGCGACGTCTACCGACAGGCGTTCGAGGCCGACGCGCTGCCGTACACGACGCCGATGGCGCTCAAGGACTTCGCCAACAGCAAGGTCGTCGCCCGCCCCGGCAACATGAGCCGCTTCAACGACGAGTGGCGCGCGCTGGGCAACGTGGCGGCCGCGGAGGCGTTCCGGGGCGTCATCGACCACCTGCTGCGGGGCGAGGATCCGCCCGCGCCGGAGGACCGGCTCACCGAGCTGATCACCTCCGACGCGCCGCCGGCGATGCCCGGTTTCCGCGAGGCGATGCTGACGCGCGTCCTGTGCATCGCCGAGCCGGAGCGCTTCCTGCCGATCTTGATCTACACCAGCCCGGCCGGCGGCAAGCGCGAGATCGCCCGGCAGGTGTTCGGCATCGAGCTGCCCGCGCCCGAGACGTCGTCGCAGACCATCGGCCGGCTCGCCTACTGGAGCAACGACCTGCTCGTCGGGCTGATCGGCGACCGGTTCGTCGACCTCGACCACGCCCGCCAGTTCCTGTGGTGGGTCAAGGACCACCCGGACCTCACGTAGCCGCCGCCCGCCGACGAGGGTGGCGCGCCCACCCCGGAGGCAGCGAACGCGCTGTTCGCTGCGCTAGAAGCAGCGAACAGCGCGTTCGCTGCACCCCACGTCGGGCGCGGCGGGTCAGGGGGTCTCGCCGAGCCAGCCCAGGCGGGTGGAGAGCTCCTCGGCGGCGGAGCGCAGGTCGGGCACGATCGCGCGGGCCCGGCGGCGCGGCAGCCGGTAGGCCGGGCCGGCGGCGGAGAGCGCCGCGACGACGTCGCCGGCCGCGCCCCACACCGGGACGGCGACCGCGTGCAGCCCGACCTCGAGCTCCTCGAACGAGCGCGCGTGGCCCTCGTCGACGACTCGCGCGAGCTCGGTGCGCAGGGCGGCCGGCTCGGTGATCGTCGACTCGGTGTAGCGGGGCAGGCGGCGGCGCAGGAAGGTCCGGCGCTCGGCGTCGCCCATGTAGGCCAGCAGGACCTTGCCGGCCGAGGTCGCGTGCAGCGGGGTGCGCCGGCCCACCCAGTTCTGCGTCGTGATCGACGCGCTGCCGAACTCCTGGGCGACGTTGATGGCCGCCTCGCCGTCGTGGACGGCGAGGTTGCAGGTCTCCCCGACGAGCTCGGCGAGCTGCTGGCAGGTCGGCTGGCCGAGCCGGGCGATGTCCATCCGGCCGGTCGCCGACGCCGCGAGGCGCACGACGCCGAACCCGAGCGCCACCTTCCCGCGGTCCCCGAGCTGCTCGAGCATGCCGCGGCGAGCGAGGGCCGCGACGAGGCGCGAGGCCGTCGACTTGTGGACCCCGAGCTCCTCGGCGAGCTCGGTGATCCCGACCTCGCCGCGGGCCGCGACCACCTCGAGAGCTGTCACCGCCCGGTCGACCGAGCGGACGAGCGAGGGCTCGCTGCGCTCACGACCGGACCCGCCGTCGTCGCCGTCGGTGGACGTCATCACCCTCCATCCTCGCCGACCAGGGGGACCCGGACGGCGAGCGGGGGGCCGTTCAGCCCACCCGACGCGGCCTCGGGTTGCGGATCACGCAACCCTACCGGGTCTCAGCGGGTCTGGCGCTGGTCGCGCGAGGGGACGCCGTTGGGGCCTCCGAGGTCGACGGCGTAGGTGCCGACGCCCACCGCGAGGGCGTCGAGCATCCGGTCGAGGGCGACGCGGTCGATGTTCGCCAGGGTGTCGCAGGCCTGGTGGTAGCACCGGTCGAACGGCTGGTCCGCCTGGCCGCCCCAGAGCGCGGCCTCCTCGGGCGTCTTGACCTCCTCGGCGCCGGTGAAGAGCCCGCCCGCGGGGATGCCGGCCGCGATGAAGGGGCCGTAGTCGGAGCGGCCGTCGAAGTCGGTGCCGCGGGGCTGCACCCCGGTCGCGGCCAGGGCGCCGGCGAGGGTGCGCTCGATGCCGTCCGAACCGCCCGGCCCCGGCGGCGCGCCCTGCCGGTCGGAGTCGTCGCCGTCGTAGACGAGGTAGGCCGGGTTCGGCGAGCCCAGCATGTCGGAGTTGAGCACGACCGCGATGTCGCGGCGCGCCTCGGGCGTCAGCCCCTGCACGTAGGCCGTCGAGCCGAGCAGCCCGACCTCCTCGGCGCCCCACCACGCGAAGCGCACGGCGTTGGCGACCGGCGGGGCGCTGCCGAGGCGCAGGGCGACCTCGAGCTGGGCGGCCGATCCGGAGCCGTTGTCGTTGATGCCCGGGCCCTCTCCGACCGAGTCGAGGTGGGCGCCGCTCAGGACGACCTCGTCGGTGCGGCCCGTGGTCGTCTGGGCGACGACGTTGCGGGTGGTGATCGTCTGCGAGCGGGTGACGAGCGTGACCGTCGCCGGCGTGCCCGCGCGGGCGAGCAGGGCGTCGAAGTCGGGCGCCACGAGCCCGCCGGTGGGCAGGCGGCCGTCGGCGACCGAGCCGAGGGTGCCGCCGAGCGGGCCGGGCGCGTTGTTCCCGACGAGCACCGCCGCCGCGCCGACCTCCGCCGCGACCTGCTGCTTCTGCGTGAACGTGCACGTCCCCCGGCGGACGAGGAGCACGGCGCCGCGGGCCGGGAGGTTCGCGTAGTCGGTCGCCTCGCAGCCCGGCGACGGGTCGGCCGGGGCGTCGGGGGCCGCGACCAGCGGGCCGGTGACGCCCTCGGGCGGGGTGGTCGGCGAGTAGGTCAGGGCGGTGACCGCGGGTCCGGGGGCGCCGCCGACGGACAGCGTCTGGGCCTCGGCGCTGAAGGTGTCGAACGGGAAGCTCGGCGTCTCCACCCGGAACCCGGCCGCCCGCAGCCGGCCCGCGACGTACTCGACGCTGGCGTCGTAGCCCGGCTGCCCCGCGGCGCGGTTGCCGCCGTTGGCGTCGGCGAGGCGCTGGAACTCCTGCAGGTGCGCGAACGCGCCGTCGCCCGTGGCCTGCTCGGCGAGGCGCCGCGCGAGGTCCCGGTCGGGCGCCAGGCCGGCGGCCGCGGGGCTGCTCGAGGTGGCGGCCGTCGGGGCGGCAGCGCCGTCGCCGGAGCCGCAGGCGGTCACGACCGCGAGGAGGGCGCTGAGGGCGAGGGCGGTGACGGCCCCCCGACGCGTCGCGATCATGCTCACGGACGGTAGCGGATGGTCCGGGACGTCGTGACACGAACCACCCGAGGGCCCGTCCGTGGCGACGAGGTTCACCTCCGTCCGGAATACCCGCCCGCTACAGTTGGTTGGCACAGCCAACGATCTCGTCGCCGTCCCGAGGAGGGTGCGTGCCGCAGCCCGAGGCACCGGAGGCGGCCCGTCCCCGCCCGGCAGTGGTGGTCACGGTCCTGTCGTCGGTCGGCCTGGTCGCGGCGCTCTGCATGACGCTCGTGGTGCCGCTGGTGCCGCAGCTCCCCCAGCTGCTCGGGACGTCGACGGCCACCGCGTCCTGGGTCATCACCGCGACCCTGCTCGCCGGCGCGGTCGCGACGCCGATCGCCGGGCGTCTCGGCGACATGGTCGGCAAGCGCCGCGTGCTGCTCGGGACGCTCGGCCTGCTCGTCGTCGGCTCGGTGCTGTGCGCGGTGAGCACGGACCTCGTGCCCGTCCTCGTGGGCCGCGCGCTGCAGGGCGTCGCGGTCAGCGCGGTGCCGCTGGGCATCAGTCTCATGCGCGACACGCTCCCGCCCGCGCGCCTCGGCTCGGGGATCGCGCTGATGAGCGCGACGCTGGGCATCGGCGGCGGGCTCGGGCTGCCGCTGGCGGCCGTCATCGTCGAGGTCGCCGACTGGCACGCCCTGTTCTGGGTCGCGGGTGCCCTGGGGCTCGCCGGGCTCCTGCTCGTCGCGATCGTCATCCCGGAGTCGGCGACCCGCTCGGGCGGGCGGTTCGACACCGGCGGCGCGGTCGGGCTCTCGATCGGGCTCATCGGACTGCTGCTCGCCGTCTCCAAGGGCGGCGAGTGGGGCTGGACCAGCGCGGCCACCCTCACCTCGGCCGGCGTGGCCGTCGTCGCCCTGCTCGCCTGGGGCCTCTACGAGCTGCGCGTGCGCGACCCGCTGGTCGACCTGCGGCTCAACGCCCGCCGCGCGGTGCTGCTGCCGAACCTCATCTCGATCCCCGTGGGCGTCGCGATGTTCACGGGCATGGTCGTCTTCCCCCAGCTGCTCTCCGCGCCGCTCGCGTCGGGGCACGGGCTGGGGCTCAGCCTGCTCGTCGCCGGCCTGACGCTGGCGCCGAACGGCCTCGTCATGATGCTCATGTCGCCGGTGACGGCCCGCGTCTCCGCGGCCTGGGGCCCGCGCGCCTCCCTGCGGATCGGCCTGGTCGTCATCGCCGTCGCCTACGGCGCGGGCACGTTCCTGCTGTCGGCGGCGTGGCAGGTCTCGCTGGTCATCGCGGTGATCGGCGCCGGGGTGGCCCTGGCCTACGGCTCCCTGCCGGCGCTGATCATGCGCGCGGTGCCCACCACGCGCACCGCCGCCGCGAACGGGCTCAACACCCTCATGCGCTCGATCGGCACCTCGACCGCCTCGGCGGTGGCCGCCGTGGTGCTCTCGGCGTCGACGATCCCGGTCGAGGGCACGCTCGTGCCCTCTCTCGGGGCGCTGCGGACCACGCTGCTCATCGCCGCGGGCTGCGCGCTGCTCGCGCTGGTCGTGAGCCTCGCGGTGCCGAACCTGCCCGAGCCGACCGAGCACGTGGAGCGCGTCGGGCCCGAGGAGCCCGACCAGCACGACGAGCCCGTCGAGGCCGCCGAGCCCGGGCCCGCGTCGCGTCCCCTCGTCCGCGGCCGGGTCCTCGACGACCACGGCGTGCCGGCGACCGGTGCCCGGGTGACGCTCGTGGGCCACGACGGGCGCCAGCTCGCCGTCACCCCCGTCGACCCCGACGGCGCCTTCGCCGCCGACCCGGGCGCCGACCGCCCCGTGCTGGTCATCGCCGGGCTCACCGGCGCCCAGCCGACCGCGGTGCACGTGGCGCCGGGGCAGGACACCCTCGACCGGCCGCTGGTGCTCGCCCGCATCCCGGACCCGCTGGCGGAGATCCCCGAGGTCGCCCGTCCCGCCGGCTGCCCCTCGCCCTCCTGATCCCGCCCGGGCGCGTTCGGCGCGCCCGGTGGCGGGGCACCCCGTGGACTCCTGACGACGACGGAGCCGGAGGGACGCATGTCCAGCGACGACACCCCGGTGGTGGCGGTCCGCCAGGCCATCTCGGCGCTGCGCGCGGGCACGGTGACGCGCCCGCTCGACACCGAGGACCTCGCGATGCTCGGGATCGAGGCGCGGGCGCTGCTCGAGCAGCTCGTCGACGTGCTGCAGAGCGTCGACCGCGCGACCACCGATCCGCGCGATCCCCACAACCGGGACCTCGCCACGCTGCGCGAACGCCTCTCCGGCGCCCTGGCCCCCGGGCCGTTCACCGGCGACCCCCGCGACGGGGTGGACGCGGAGGCGGTCGCCGCGCGCTCGGGCACGCCCGACGACTGATCCGCGGATCCGCGGCGTCGGGCCCGCGGTGGGACGATGGCGGGGTGCCGGAGGGTGACACCGTCTTCCTCGCCGGTCGGCGGATGCACGACGCGCTGGCCGGCGGGACCCTGACGCGCGGGGAGCTGCGGCACCCGCGGCTGGTGGAGCACGACCTGGCGGGCCGCACGGTGCTCGAGGTCGTCAGCGTCGGCAAGCACCTCTTCACGCGCTTCGACGACGCCACGAGCCTGCACAGCCACTTCCGCATGGACGGGTCGTGGCACCTCTACCGCCCCGGGCGCCCGTGGCGGGGCCCGGAGCACCAGGTGCGGGCGATCCTCGAGGTGCCCGAGCGCGTGGCCGTCGGCTTCCGGCTGCACGACCTCGACCTGCTGCCCACCGCGCGCGAGGACACCTGGGTCGGGCACCTCGGCCCCGACCTGCTCGGCGGGTCGTGGGGTCCCGACGACGCCGCCGAGGTCGAGCGACGCCTGCGCGCCGACCCCGCCCGCGAACTGGGCGCCGCGCTGCTCGACCAGCGGGTGGCCTGCGGCGTCGGGAACCTCTACAAGGCGGAGATCTGCTTCCTGCTGGGCGTCTCGCCGTGGACGCGGGTCGGTGACCTGACGGAGAAGCAGGTCCACGACGCCGTCGCCTGGGCCCACAAGCTGCTGGTCCGCAACGCCTGGCGCCCCGAGCAGTCGACCACCGGCGACCTCGGTGAGGGCGCCCAGCACTGGGTGTTCGAGCGCGGCGGCCGGGGCTGCCGGCGCTGCCGCGATGTCGTGCGCACCGCCGGGCAGGACGACGGATCCCCGGACCGCGAGGACCGGATCGCCTACTTCTGCCCCACCTGCCAGCCCGGGCCCCACCCGCCGCTGGAGCGCCGCCGCGGCCGCCGGCCCCAGCAGCAGTCGGGTCGCCAGGCCCGCTACTGAGCTCACCCGTGCATCCGGGCCCCCTTGACGATCTTGTCCACGGCGTTGCGCGGGCCGTGCACCGCGATCCCCACCAGGTCCAGGTCCGCGCGGGCCACCTTCGCCACCGCGGCGCGGTTGTCGGCGTCGTTGCCCGTCGCGAAGAGGTCGGCGGTGAAGATCGCCGGCGCGAGGCCCCGGTCGAGGGCGCGCCGGTGGGCGGCGCGCAGGACGTCGGCGTCGCCCGCGAAGACCATCACCGGCTGCCCGAGCATCGCGAGGTAGCGCGTGCCGTCGGCGTCGGCGTAGGGCTCGCCGACCAGCTCGGGGACCGCCGCGGTGATGCCGCTGACGAGGAACGCGGTCACGTTGAGGGACTGCCAGCCGGCGAGGTCGTCGCGCAGCACGACGGCGATCTTGGTGTCGAATCCGCTGCTCATGGCCCGACGATCACCCCTCGGGGCCGACCCGGTCTTGTACGTTCCTGGCGTCCGGCGGGACTGTGACGGCGGGCGACGCGGGTCCACACTGCCCCGATGGACCCCGTGCCGCCCGGCCGCGAGCACGAGACGGCGGTGCTCGCCGGGGCGCTGGACGACGCCCGCGCCGGCCGGGGCACGGCCGTCCTCGTCGCCGGCGAGGCGGGGATCGGGAAGTCGACGGTGCTCGCGGCGCTGCTCGACGCGGCGGAGCGCCGGGGCGTACCCGCGCTGCTGGGCCGGGCGAGCGACGACCTCGGCGCGCCCGCGTTCTGGCCGTGGCTGCGCCTGCTCGCCAGCCCCGCCGCCCGCGACCGGGGCCTCGACCCGCGTGTGCTCGACCCCGGCGCGACGGGCCCCGGCGTCAGCGACGCCCAGGCGCGGTTCCGGGCGGTGGCCGACACCGTCGACGCCCTGGCGGCGGCCGCGGACGGCGGGGTCGTGGTGGCCCTCGAGGACGTGCACGCCGCCGACGAGGCCTCGCTGGCCCTGCTGCGCCACCTCGCGGGTGAGGTCGTGGCGACGCGCGGCCCGTCCCTGCTGCTGGTGGCCACGACGCGCGACCCGGCGCCGGCGGGGCTCGAGGCCGCGCTGCCGGTCGTGCTGCGCCCGGGGCGTCTGGGGCGCGCGGCGATCCGCGAGCTGTTGCGCCGCCGCGACGGGACCACGCCCGCCGAGGACGACGTCGAGACCCTGCTGCGGGTCAGCGCGGGGCACCCCCTGCACCTGCGCGAGCTGCTGGCGGCTCCCGACGTGCACGCGGAGGCGGTCGCGCCCCTGGTCCGGCGCCGCGTCGCCGGCCTCTCCCCCGCCGCCCGGGACCTCGTCGCCACCGCCGCGGTCGCCGGCGACGACGTCGCGCGCGACCTCCTCGGCGACCACGACCCGGCCGCGCTCGTCGAGACCCTGGCCGCCGGCCTGCTGGTCGAGGACGCGCAGGACGCGGGGCGGGTGCGGTGGTCGCACGCACTGGTGCGCGCCGCGTGCCGCGACGGGCTCCCCGCCGCCCGCCGCCTCGCCGAGCACCGCCGGCTCGCCGCCGCGCTCCCGTCCAGGCAGCCCGGCGAGATCGCCGGCCACCGGCTCGCCGCCGCCGACTCCCCCGCCGCCCGGGCCGCCGCGGCGGACGCCTGCCGGCGGGCGGCCGAGGCCGCGACCGCCCGGCGCGCCCCCGACGACGCCGCCGCCTGGTACCGCCGCGCCCTCGACGTGACCGACGACGCCGTGGCCCGCGCCGAGGTCCGCCTGGCCCTCGCCCGCGCGCTCGCCCGCGCCGACCGCACCACCGACGCGCTCGCCGAGGCCGCCGCGGTCCTCGACGCCGCCGAGCAGGCTGGGCGCACGGACCTCGCCGCGGGCGCGGCCGTCGTGGTGCGCGGCGTCGGCCCCGACCTCGTCGCCGGCCGGATCGAGGGGCTCGTGCAGCGCGCCGGCACGCTGCTCGCCGGGGAGGACTCGGCGCGGCGGGCCCGCGTGCTCGCCCAGGAAGCGATGATCGCGGCGGTGCGCGGCCACCCGGACGAGGCCGCGGACACCTCGGCCCGGGCGCTCGCGATGGCCGACCGCCACGAGCACGAGCCCGAGGGCGTCGACGCCGTCCTGCACGCGCTGCACGCCCGCTACGAGGTGTGCGGCGGGCCCGCCCTGGTCGAGGACCGGCTCGCCGTCGGGCGGCGCACCATCGCCCTCGGCGCCTCCTCGCAACGCCCCGAGGCGCTGATCTGGGGCCACGTCTGGCGGATCGAGGACGCCTTCGAGCTGGGCGCGGCGGACGTCGTCGACGCCGGGATCGAGGCCCTCGGCGCGGTCGCCGACCAGCTCGGCGGCACCCTCGCCCGCTGGCACGAGCTGCGCGCCCGCGCCGCCCGCGCCCACCTCGCCGGCCGCTACGCCGACGCGTTCACGCTCGCCCACCGGTTCCGCGAGGTCGGGCGCCGCGGCCAGGACCCCACCGCCGACCCCCTCTTCGAGGGATTCACGAGCCTGCTCCACCGCGACCTCGGCACCCTCGCGTCGTGGCACCCCGACGAGGAGGCCTTCGCCCGGATGCGGCACGTCCCGGTCTTCTGGGCCACCGCCGGCGTCGCCTTCCTCGACCGCGGCGACCGGGACCTCGCCCACACGCTCTACGACGAGCTGCGCCCGCACCTCTGGGCGGTGCCGCCGACGGGCCGGTGGCGCCCGATCGCCTGCTGCGGCAGCGAGCTGGCCGTCGCGTTCGACGACACCGAGGTGGCGCGGGCCCTGCTCGCGCAGCTGCGCCCGCACACGGCCCTGCGCGGCGACAGCAGCACCGGCTCGGTCGGCCCCGTGGCCCGCTTCGCCACGCGGGTCGCGCGCCACCTCGCCCGCACGCCCGACGAGCACGACGAGGCCGTCCGGCTCGCCGAGCAGGCCGTGAGCTCCGACCGGCGCCTCGGCGCGGCGCCGGGGCTCGCGCAGTCGGACCTCGAGCTGGGCCGCGCGCTCGCCGCCCGCGGAGCGCCCGGCGACCGGGAGCGGGCCCGCCAGGTCCTCGACGAGGCGCGGACGGTGGCGCGCCGGCTGGGCCTGCGCCCGACCCTGGAGGGCGCGTCGGCGCTGCTCGCCGAGCTCACCGGGCTCGGCGCGGGGGCGGCGTCCCTGACCGCCCGCGAGCGCGAGACCGTCGCGCTCGTGGCCACCGGCCTGCCCAACCGCGAGGTCGCTGCCCGGCTCGTCATCAGCGAGCGGACCGTCGAGACCCACGTCCGGAACGCGCTGGCCAAGCTGGGGCTCCAGAACCGCACGCAGCTCGCCTCGTGGGCCGCGGGGACACGCGACGGGGCCCGGGCCTGAGGCGCTCTGCGTACCGCGATCTCCGTACCAGCGCGGAGGTCGACCGGACCCCGTCCCCGCCACGCTCGGTGGCACCCCACCCCACCACCGAGAGGACGTGGACGCCGTGTTCGCCCGATTCCAGACCGTCAGCGCGCTGCCCCCCACCGACGATCCCGACCGCAGCCGCCGCGAGCTCACCGACATCCTGCGCCGCCACGCCGGCTACGGCGGCGCCTACTTCCTCGTCTCCGGGTCGACCGCGGTGCGGGCCCTGGTGACGCTGTGGGCCACCGAGGAGGACGCCCGCGCCGCCTCCGACCGCACGCGCGCCGCCACCGGCGACGTCCCGCGCCCGGCGATGGTCGAGGACACCGTCTACGAGGTGATCGACGACGAGCCCGGCGCCGCCGCGGACGCCGAACCGGTGGTCGTCGCCGTCGCCGCCTTCGACGGGCCGATGAGCGACGCCGGCCGCGCCGCGACCGACCGCGTGCACCGCCGGAACATCATCCCCGCGCTGCAGGCGCTGCCCGGCACGGTGCGGCTGATGGTCCTGTGGGACCACCTCTCCCGGTCGATGCGCGCGCTGCTCTTCGCCGCCGACCCGGCCACCCTCGACGCGTCCCGCGGCGCCGTGGACGCCACCGACCCCGCCGCCGGCGAGGACCCGGCGCTGGTCTCGCCGCCCGACCGCATGGAGCGCTTCGACGTGGGCGCCGTGGACGCGCCGATCGCGCGCTGAGGGCGGGAGTACGTTCGGGCCGTGGCGGCGGGATCACGGGACCGGGTCCGCGCCTGGCGTCCCGCCGTCCCGGGCGTCGCCGAGGTCTTCCACGCACGGTTCGTCGACCACGCCTACCCGTCGCACACCCACGAGACGTGGACACTGCTGATCGTCGACGACGGCGCCGTGCGCTACGACCTCGACCGCCACGAGCACGGGGCGGTGCCGGCGTCGGTGACCCTGCTGCCGCCGCACGTCGCGCACGACGGTCGGTCGGCGCGGCCCGAAGGCTTCCGCAAGCGGGTGGTCTACCTCGACGACGCCGCTCTCCACGCCCCGTCGGTGGGCCGCGCCGTCGACCACCCGGCGGTCGACGACCCCGTCCTGCGACGCCGCGTCGACCAGCTGCACCACGTGCTGGCGCAGCCGGGCGAGGAGCTCGCGGCGCAGAGCCGCCTCGCGTTCGTCACCGAGCGGCTCGCGGCCCACCTCGGCGCGCGCCCGGACCTGCCCCACCACGGCCGGCACCGCCGCGACCCGGGCCTCGCCCACCGGCTGCGCGACCTGCTCGACGCCCGGCTGGTCGAGGGGCTCGCGCTCGACGAGGCCGCGCGGCTGCTCCACGCCCACCCGACGCACCTCGTGCGGGCGTTCGGCGCCGAGTTCGGGCTGCCGCCGCACCGCTACCTGACGGGGCGGCGCGTCGACCGGGCCCGGCGCCTCGTGCTCGAGGGCATGGCGCCGGCGGCGGTGGCCACGGCCGCGGGCTTCCACGACCAGGCGCACCTCACCCGGCACTTCCGCCGGGTGGTCGGCACGACCCCGGGCCGGTTCGCGGCCCGGGGCGCGTCGTGACCGGTCAGTACTGGCGGGGCGCCTGCTGCTGCTGGGTCGGCTGCTGCTGGGGCTGCGCCGGCGCGGGCTGCGCCTGCGTCGTCTGGCCCGCGGGGACCTGCGGCTGGCCCTGCGGCTGGCCCTGGCCGACCTGGCCCTGCCCCATCGAGGCGCGGATCTGGTCGAGGCGGCTCTTGCCCGCGTAGTCGCGCGTGGCCTGCTCGACCTCGAGCATCCGGCCCTGGACGCTGTTCTGCGCGAGCTCGGCCTGCCCGAGCGCGGTGGAGTAGCGGCGCTCGATCTTGTCGCGCACCTCGTCGAGCGACGGGGTGTTCCCCGGCGCCGCGACCTCGCTCATCTGGCGCAGCGACGCGGAGACCTGCTCCTGCATCTTGGCCTGCTCGAGCTGGCTGAGGAGCTTGGTGCGCTCGGCGATCTTGGTCTGCAGCACCTGCGCGTTGCGCTCGACGGCCTGCTTGGCCTGCTGCGCGGCGCCGATCGACTGGTCGTGCAGCGTCTTGAGGTCCTCGACGTTCTGCTCGGCCGTGACCAGCTGCGACGCGAACTGCTCGGCGCTCTGCTCGTAGCGCTGCGCGCCCTGCTCGTCGCCCTTGGCCCGGGCGTCGTCGGCCATGACCAGCGCCTGGCGCGCGGAGGCCTGCAGCTTCTCGATGTCGGCGAGCTGACGGTTCAGCTTCATCTCCAGCTGGCGCTGGTTGCCGATCACCGATGCGGCCTGCTGCGACAGCGCCTGGTGCTGCCGCTGCGCGTCCTCGATGGCCTGCTGGATCTGCACCTTCGGATCGGCGTGCTCATCGATCCGCGAGGAGAACGCGGCCAAGAAGTACCGCCAGGCCTTGACGAAGGGGTTGGCCATCTGCTCCCGCCCAACTCGTGACGTCGACTCGGCTCAGGCCGCGACATCCGCGCCTGGTCTCGATGTCCATGGTCTCACCTCCCCGCGGCGGCTTCCACCGACCCGCCGGGTCCGACGATCACGACCGGCGTGCTGCTCACAGCGCGTTCACACCGATCACCCGGCTCACGCCGCGACGCGGACCAGCGGCACCGTGCGGGCGCCGCCCCCGGTGCCCGCGAGCCCCACGAGCCGGACCGTCGTGGCCCCGTCCACGGGCGCCACGACCTCCTCGCCCGTGTCGTGGCCCGGGGCGCCCTCGGGCTCGGGCAGCGCGACGGTGCGCGGCGGCGCCGGGTCCTCGGGCTCGGGCGGGGTGGGGATGCGGGCAGACATGCTCGCCGAGGCACCGGCTCCGGCACCGTCACCCGTGGCCGCGCCCTGCTCCGGCTCGAACGCCTCCTCGACCGCGGTGCGCAGCTCCTCGTCGACCGGCGTGCCGTCCCCGTCGAGACCGCGACCGCCGACGCCGGCGGGCACGCGGCGCGGGACGGGACGCAGGGTGTCGGCGACCTCGTCGAGCAGCTCGGGCAGCGGCAGGGCCAGCGCGTCGCAGATGGCGGCGAGCAGTTCGCTGGACGGCTCCTTGCGGCCCCGCTCGATCTCCGAGAGGTAGCCGAGGCTGACCCGCGCCTCCCGCGAGACGTCGCGCAGCGTGCGGCGCCGCTCGGTCCGCGCGCGGCGGACGGCTCCGCCGATGGCCTCGCGCAACAGCAGCGACATGGCACACCTCCCAGCACCGGCCGCCGGGGAACCCCGGGTGACGCCCCGACAGCGGGGCGTCGACGACCGTGTCCGTCCACCGTACCGAGATCGCCGGGACGGCGACGCCGGCGCGGGCCCGGGGCTGTTCGTCGAGAGCGAACAGGTCGGTGGCCGCTACCGGGCCTTCGCCCGCGCCCGCAGCCGCAGCGCGCGGACCAGGTAGTCGACGCCGGTGAGGACCGTCACCACGACGGCCGCCAGCATGAGGACGGCGACCCCGGGGTCGAGCACCGCGGGCAGCGGCATGATCGCCAGCCCGAGCGCGATCGTCTGCAGGAACGTCTTGATCTTGCCGCCGCGGCTGGCCGGGATCACGCCGTGGCGCAGCACCCAGAACCGCAGCGCCGTCACCCCGAGCTCGCGGACCGCGATGGTGATCGTGATCCACCACGCGAGCTCCCCGAGCATCGACAGCCCGACCAGCGCGGCCCCGGTCAGCGCCTTGTCGGCGATGGGGTCGGCGATCTTGCCGAAGTCGGTGACCAGACCCCAGCGGCGTGCGAGGTCGCCGTCGAAGGTGTCGGTGAGCGACGCGATCGCGAACACCGCGAACGCCGCCCAGCGCCACGCCGGGCTCTGCCCGCCGTCGACGAACAGCACGACGAGGAACACGGGCACGAGCACGAGCCGCACGACGGTCAGGGCGTTCGCGATGTTGACCAGCGGTACGGGGGGCGTCACGACCCCGGTGGCCCCGGACGGCGAGGTGCCGTCGGGACCCGGGCCGGTCATCGCGCCCCGGCGCCGACGGGCGCCGCGGTGTCGAGCGTCTCCTCGGGGCCGAGGACCCGCAGCGCCTCGACCACCAGGTCGATGCCCTGGGCGTCCACCACGCGGGCGGCGACGACGACGCCCGGGGCGAGCCCCGCCAGCAGGTCCTCGTCGCCGGAGAGCAGGCACTCCCCGTCGACGTCGGGCCCCTGGTGCGCGGCCCGGCCGACCCAGACGAGCTCGGAGTCGTCAGGCTCGTCTGGGTCGGCCGAGCCGTCGTCGAAGCCGTCCTCGACCGTGTCCTGCCGCTCCACCAGCACCTCGACGGTGGTGCCCACCCGGCGGGCGGCACGGTCCTCGGCGACGTGCTCGGCGAGCCGGGTGATCCGCTCGACGCGCGCGGCGACCTCGGTCGGGTCGACCTTGTCGGGCAGGCCGAGGGCCTCGGTGCCGTCCTCGTCGGAGTAGCCGAACACGCCGACCGCGTCGAGCTCCGCCTCGGCGAGGAACGCCTCGAGCTCGCGCAGGTCGTCCTCGGTCTCGCCGGGGAAGCCGACGATGACGTTGGACCGGATGCCGGCCTCCGGGTCGAGCGCGCGGATCTCGCGGCAGAGCGCCAGGAACGTCTCGCGGGACCCGAAGCGGCGCATCCGGCGCAGCACCGGGGCGCTGGCGTGCTGGAAGGACAGGTCGTAGTACGACGCGACGCGCGGGGTCCGGGCGATGGCCGCGAGCAGCGGCGGGCGCACCTCGGCGGGCTGCAGGTACGACACCCGCACCCGGCGCAGCCCCGGCACCTCGGCCAGCTCGCCGAGCAGGCGCTCCAGCGCCCCGCCGGCCGCGCCGCGAGTGTCGATGTCCTTGCCGTAGGACGTGGAGTTCTCGCTGACCAGCAGCACCTCGGCGACGCCGTGGTCGGCGAGCCAGGCGGCCTCGGCGACGACGTCGCGGGGGTCGCGGGAGACGAAGGCGCCGCGGAAGGAGGGGATGGCGCAGAAGCTGCAGCGCCGGTCGCACCCCGAGGCCAGCTTGAGCGGCGCGACGGGGGCGTCGTCGAGCCGGCGCCGGGGCACCGTGGGCACCCACTCGTGCCCGGGGATGCTCGTGTCGCGCACCGCCTCCGGCCGCTTCACCGGGCTGATCGGCAGCAGCGTGCGGCGGTCGGTGGGCGTGTGGGAGGCGAGGGGGCGCCCGGCGAGGACGTCGTCGAGGCGGGAGGGTAGGTCGCCGTAGTGGTCGAAACCGAGCACCGCGGCCGCCTCGGGCAGCGCCTCGGCGAGCTCGGCGCCGTACCGCTCGGCCATGCACCCGACGGCGACGACCTTCGCGTCCCCGCCCCCGGCGGCCAGCACGGCGTCCACCGAGTCCTTCTTGGCCTGCTCGACGAAGGTGCAGGTGTTGACGACGACGACGTCCGCGTCGCCGTCGGCCCCGTCGGGCGACGCCGCGACGTCCCAGCCCTCGGCGGCGAGCCGGCCGGCGAGCTCCTCGGAGTCGACGTCGTTGCGGGCGCACCCGAGGGTCACCAGCGCCACCCGGGGACGCTCTTCGGTACGGGGGGAGCGCTCGACCACCTCCCCAGCCTATCGGCCCGGCCCCTGGCCTACCCTCCGCTGGTGGTGAGCTGCCGGTGACCTCGAGCAACGAGACGGCGCGGGAGGCGGTGGTCGGATCGGCCGCCCCGGTGCTGCTGCGCCGGGCCCGCACGGCCGACGTGCGCGGCATCAAGACGCTCGTCGACTCGTTCGCCGACGACAACATCCTGCTGCGCAAGCCGCTCGTGACCCTCTACGAGACGGTCCAGGAGTTCCGCGTCGCCGTGCGCGGGCGTGACGTCGTCGGCTGCGGGGCCCTCCACGTGCTGTGGGAGGACCTCGCCGAGATCCGCACCATCGCCGTCGACCCCCGCATGCAGGGCGCGGGGATCGGCCACGGGCTGGTGCACGAGCTGGTGGCCCAGGCCCGCGCGCTCGGGCTGCGCAGCGTGTTCGTGCTCACCTTCGAGGTGGCGTTCTTCGAGCGGCACGGCTTCCGCGAGATCGAGGGCTCGCCGGTGAGCCCCGACGTCTACGCCGAGATGATGCAGTCGGCCGACGAGGGCGTCGCGGAGTTCCTCGACCTCGCCTACGTGAAGCCGAACACGCTGGGCAACAGCCGGATGCTGCTCGACCTCTAGCCGACCGGCTCGACCCGCCGCCCCTCCTCCTCCCCCAGCACGCCCGCGTCGCGCCGCGGCAGGCGTGCCGCGACCCGCCAGCCCGGCCCGTGGGGCCCGGCCTCGACGGTCCCGCCGACGAGCGCGGCCCGCTCGCGCATGCCGACGAACCCGAGCCCCGAGCCCTCGGCGACCGCCCGGTGCCCGGGCCGCGGGCCGTCGTCGGTGACCTCGACGGTCACCGCCTCGTCGTCGTGGCGCACCGCGACCCGGGTCGGGGTGGGCCCGGCGTGGCGCAGGGTGTTGGTGAGGGCCTCGGTGACGATTTGCGCGGCGATGACGTCCGCCTCGGGCCGGTCGGAGGGCGCGGTGCCCGCGACGGTCACGGTCACCGGCAGCCCCGCCTCGCGCACCGGCGCCGCCAGGGCCGCCAGCGCGGTGGCGTCCAGCTCGATGTGCTCGGCGGCGTCACCGGAGGCCACGCCGGGGCCGAGGCCGGCGAGCAGCGTCGGGAGCGCGGTGGCGATCCGCTCCCCCTCCTCCGTGATCGTCGCGAGCGTCGCCGGTTCGGGCGCGACGCGGGCGGCGTGCACGGTCACGACCAGCGCGGAGAGTTCGTGGGCGAGGACGTCGTGCAGCTCGCGGGCCAGGCCGAGGCGCTGCGCGTGCACCGCCCGGGCGGCCTCGTCGGCGGCGCGCGCGGCGGCCCGGCGCGCCTCGGCCTGCGCCGAGCGCCGCTGGAGCACCCCGAGACCCCAGACCGCGGGGACGAGCAGGTAGGAGACGGCCACCGTCCACCGGTCGCCGCCGAAGCCCGCGGGCATCCCGATCACCGTCGTCGTCACCAGCACCGCGGCCGTGCACGCGGTGACCACGACGGCGGAGACCACCGTGGCCGCGGTGGTGCCCGCCGCCAGGCCCGCCCCGAAGACGATCACCCCCCACGAGGCCTCGGTGAGCAGGTGCGTGCTGCCCAGGAGCCCCGCGGCGGTCGACGCGGCCGTCGCCACGACCAGCGCCGGCAGCGGGGCCCGGCGCCACCACCCCAGCGCCAGCGCCTGCACCACCAGCGGCACGAGGGCGAGCGGGCGCGTGGGGTCGACGTCGAGCACGGCCAGGCTCGCCGTCGCCGGGCTGCCCGGTTCCAGCGCCGGCGCCGCCGCGGCCGCCGCGGCCCCCGACAGCGCGACGAGCGCGAGCATCCCGGCCCCGAGCAGGAGGCCGCCGCGCGAGGGGCGCCACGACGGCGCGTCGCCCGGGGCCTCGGCGGCGGCGGGGGCGGGCCCCGTCTCGGCCGCCGGTGCCCGCAGCACCGTCAGGGCCCGGCGCATGCCGGCCAGCGCCGCCCGGGCCTCGGCGGCGATGGCGACGAGCCGCGGGCCGGGGTCGGCCTCGCCGGCGAGGGCGCGGGTGCGCGTGACCACCCGCTCGACGCGGACCGCGACCAGCTCCCGCAGGTCGCCGGCCAGGCGGTCGCGCTGGGCGGCGAGGGCGTCGGCGAGGCGCTCGTGCTCCGCGCGGCGACGCCGGAGCGCGGCCCGGGCGGCGCGGAGGCGGGTGACGACGGCGAGCGCGGTGACCGCGAGCGCGACCGGCACCAGGGTGAGGTCGAGGCCGAGCGCGAGGCCCACCGCCCGGTCGGGCGCGCCGGGGTGCGCGACGAGGCCGGCGAGCAGCGGCGCCACCACGGTCACCCCGACGGCCGCGAGCGCGCCGGGCAGCGGGCGCGCCCGGCGCACCACGGCGTACACGAGGACCGCCCACACCCAGGTCGCGACGGTGCTGGAGATCGCCCAGGCCACCGGCACGCTCGCCCCGAACACGAGCAGCGCGCCGATCGGCCGCTCGCGCCGCCACAGCGCCGGCACCGTCTGCAGCGTCCCCGTCGCCATCACCGCGAGGACCGCGCCGGGGCCGGCTCCCGGCGCCCACGTCTCCGTCGCCAGCCCGGTGAGCACCACCATGAGCAGCAGCAGGCCGATGACGACGCCGTCGGTCGCCCTGAGCTCCGGCAGCAGGTCGACGTGGCGGGCGTTCACGATGATCGGGTGGGCACCAGGCCGCGCTCGAAGGCGTGCACGACGAGCTGCACGCGGTCGCGGCGGTCGAGCTTGCGCAGCAGGTGGGCCACGTGGGTCTTCACCGTCGACTCGGCGACGACCATCTCCGCGGCGATCTCCGCGTTCGACAGCCCGCGGGCGACCAGCACGAGCACGTCGTGCTCGCGCGCGGTGAGGCCCTCGGGCGGCCCCGCCGGCGCGGGCTGTGTGGGCAGCGCCGGCTCCTGGGCCACCCAGTCGCGGACCAGGCGCGTCGTCACCGACGGCGCGAGCAGCGACTCGCCCGCGTGGACGGTGCGCACCGCGCGCACGAGGTCCTCGGGGTCGGAGTCCTTGAGCACGAAGCCGCTGGCGCCCCCGCGCAGGGCGCGGCGCACGTAGTCGTCGACGTCGAAGGTGGTGACGACCAGGACCCGGGTGGCGGGGTGCTGCGCGGTGATCCGCTCGGTGGCGGTCAGCCCGTCGCCGCCGGGCATGCGCACGTCCATGAGCACGACGTCGGGCCGGTAGGACGCGACGGCGGCCACGGCGGCGGGCCCGTCGCCGGCCTCGGCGACGACGTCGATGCCGCCCGCGGCGGTGAGCACGGTGCGGAAGCCGGTGCGGACGATCGGCTGGTCGTCGACGAGCAGCACCCGGATCCCCACGGGCCGCATCGTGCCAGGGCCGGCGGGTAACCGCCCCGGTGTCCGCCTCACCCGTGACCACCGGCCCCTCGACCCCGGCCGGGCCCGCCACCGACCGCCTGACCGTCGCCGTCACCGGCGCGACCGGCACCTTCGGCAGCGGCCTGCTGCCCCTGCTCGCCGAGGACCCCCGCGTCGGCGACGTCGTCGGCGTCTCCCGGCACCCCGACAGCGGCTCCGGGCTCGGCCACGGCGCCGTCTTCCGCCGGGGCGACGTCCGCGACGAGGAGTCGCTGACCGGCGCGTTCACCGGCGCCGACGTCGTCGTGCACCTCGCCTACGACATCGTCGGCGCGACCAATCCGGGCGCGGTCGAGACGGTGAACCAGGAGGGCGTGCGCACGGCGTTCCGGGCCGCGGTCGCCGCCGGGGCCCGCCGCTTCGTCTACGCCTCCTCGCTCGGCGCGTACGGCTTCAGCGCCCACCACCCGCCGCGCATCCCCGAGAGCCACCCGCTCGCCGTCGACGACCCCTTCTTCTACGCCCGCGACAAGGCGCGCAGCGAGCAGATGCTGGCCGAGGAGTCGGCCGCGCACCCCGAGGTCGAGGTCCACGTCCTGCGCCCCAGCGGCGTCGTCGGGCCGGACCTCGCCGGCGCCAAGCTCCCGCTGCCCGGCCCGCTGGCGGCCCTCGGGCGCGGGCTGCTCGGCGCGGCGCGCGGCTACGCCCGCCTCGGGCTGCCGCTGGCCGTGCCGGCGTTCCCGCTGCAGCTCGTCCACCACGACGACGTCGGCCACGCCCTGGCGCGCTGCACGCTCGGCGAGGGCCCGGCGGGCGCCTACAACATCGCCGGCGACGGCCCCGTCACCCTCGCCGGTCTGGTGCGCGAGCTCGGGGCCACGGTGCTCGAGCTGCCCGCCGGGGTCGCCGAGGTGCCGTCCCGCGCGGCGATGACCCTCCCGCTCCCGCTGCCCCTGCAGTGGGTCGCCGCGACGACCTACCCGGCGATCATGGACACGACCCGCGCGAAGGAGGAGCTGGGCTGGCGGCCCCGCTTCACGGGCATCGGGGCGTGGCGGGACACGATCCGGCGCTGAGCAGGGCCGCCCACTCCCGGGGACTCGGACCGGCGAGCCCGGGCCCACCGGTGCCGGCGGTCGTCCTGGCCTACGGGGCGGGCGTCGCCACCGGCGCCCGGCTCGACCGCTGGGCCCGGACGATCGCCGGCGCCAGCACCGCCACCGCCGCGGTGACGACGCCGAGGGCGAGGATCGCCGTGGAGAGCGAACCGAGCGGGCCGGCGACCGCGAGCAGCACCAGCGGGCAGAAGAACTGGCCGATGAACATCGCGGCGGTCCAGAAGCCGGTGCCCCGGCCGCGCTCGGCGAAGCCCAGGCCCGACAGCGCCCAGGTCAGCAGCGTCGGCAGCAGCAGGCCGGTGCCGGCGCTCGCGACGACGGCGCCGACGGCGATCACGGGCACGGCCGAGGAGATCCCGACCACGACGAGGCCGACGGCCGCGAGCCCGAGGGCCACCGGGAGCAGGACCCGCGTGCCGCGCCGGGCCACCCGGCCGAAGGTGTAGCCGCCCGCCGCCGTCGCGAGCGAGGCGACGGCGGACAGCAGGCCGATCGTGGCCGTCGACGTCACGCCGACCGAGGCCAGCACCAGCGAGAGCTCGGCGATCGGGGTGTAGAAGACGATGCCGCCGAACAGCGTGACCAGGCACGGCACCGCGATGAGGCGCCACGGCACCGGCGGCAGCGCCGCGGCCGGCGTCCGCCCGGTGGAGCGCACGAACACCGCCACGAGCACCGCGATGACGAGGCTGGAGAAGTAGAGGACGAACGGCGCCCGCCAGCTCACCGCGCCGAGCGCGCCGCCGAGGCCGAAGAAGACGGTGGCCGCGAGTGTCGTCGCGATCGTCTGCCGGCCGAACCAGCGGTCGCGGGCCGTGCCCTCGAACAGGTCGGCGAGCAGGGTCGTGCAGGCGGTCATGATCGCGGCCTCGCAGATGCCGACCCCGACCCGGCTGGCGACGATCGCGCCGAGCAAGTCCAGGTAGAGCGGCGCGGTGCCGAACAGCGCGTAGACCACGAGGGCGGCGACGAGCACCCGCTTGCGCCCGGCGGCGTCGACGATCCGGCCGGCGACCGGCGCGAGCAGGCCGATGACGAGCGCGGGCGCGGTGAGCACGATCGGCACGAGGGCCTCGACGCCCGCCGTGCCCGCGAAGGCCTCCATCATCCGCGGCAGCACCGGGGCGAGCAGCACCGAGCCCAGGACGGGCAGGCAGCTGCCCGCCAGCAGGATCGCACCCTGCCCGCTCGCACGCTGCCCGCTCGCGCCCTGCCCGATCGCACCCCGGGTCCGGGCCGCCCGGCCCTGGCCCGCGTCCTCGCCGGTGACCGTCACGGTCGTCCTCCGCACTCTCTCCCGGGGGCCGTGATCGGCACCACACGTGCGGCGAAGTGTCCGGGCGGGCGGCGGGTGATCGGAAATCACTCCGGTTGGGGGTCGCCATCCGCGTCGCTGATGGCGGGCAGGTCGGCGACGACCTCGGTCAGCAGCGCGCGCAACCACCGGTGGGCCGGGTCGGTGTCGTACATCGGGTGCCACCACAGGGCCTCGAGCAGCGGGGCGACCTCGAACGGCGGGTCCAGCACGCGGACCCCGTCGCCGGGGGCGAGACGGGCGGCGAGCCGCGACTGGACGAGGGCGACGCGCTCGGTGCCAGCGACGAGGTCAGGCACCGGCAGGAAGGACTCGACGACGACCTGGGCGCGCGGCTCGATGCCCAGGGTGCGCAGCGCCAGCGCGGCCGGGGTGAACGCCGTCGGGCGGTGGTAGATCGTCACCCACGGCAGGACGGCGAGGTCGTCCAACGTGGCACGGGCGCCGACGCGGGCGTTGTCGGCCGACGCGAGCAGCACCCAGCGGTCGGCGTAGAGGTCGAGGTAGGGCAGGTCGTCGAGGAACCCGTGCGGCATGACCAGCCCGTCCACCCCGCGCAGCCTGGCCGCGCCGCCCACGACGTCCTCGGGACTGTGCGGGCGCAACGAGAGCCGGGCGCACGGCGCGCGCTCGGCCAGCGCCGCGGCCAGCGGGACCCCGAGGACCGTCGTCGCGTAGTCCGAGACCAGCAACGTGAACTCGCGGGTCGTCGACGCCGGGTCGAAGTCGGGCGCCGCCGAGAACACGCCCTCGATGCCGGCCACGGCGCTCTCGGTGCGCTCGACGAGGCGCAGCGCGAGCGGCGTCAGCTCGTAGCGGTTGCCGACGCGGACGAGCAGGTCGTCGCGGTAGTGGCGACGCAGCCGGGCGAGCGCCGCGCTCACCGCGGGCTGCGACAGCCCGAGCACGGCCGCGGCGCGGGTGACGTTGCGCTCGGCGAGCAGGGCGCGCAGCGAGAGCAGGAGGTTGAGGTCGAGGTTCGCCAGCCGCAGGGGTCGCGGGGCGTCCTCGTCCATCCCGTATCCCTACCGCACTCCCTCCCGCAGCCCTACCGCAGCGCGCCCCCCTGCGTCCGGATCACCCACGCCACGTGATCAGCAGACCGAAAGGCACCTCCCGGGCCCCGCCGCACGTGCCTTCCGACCTGCTGATCACGGAACAAGGGCGGTGCCGTGGCCGAGGCATCGACCGCGGCGATGCCCGGCATCAGCAGTTCGCGGTTCCCGGGCCGTCGACGGTGACCGCATGGTGGGCGGGACCACACCGAGGGCGCTGCGGAGGACGCATGATCAGGTTGGGGACCTTCTCGCGGCCCGGGGAGGACCGGCCCTTCCCGGGGCTCGTGACCGGCGACGAGGGGGCCGAGCGCGTCGACGACCTGTCCGACCTCGCGGCGGGCACCCGCGATCTGCTCGCCGGCTGGGACGACGTGCTCCCCGCGCTGGACGCCCGCACCGGCGGCGAGCCGCTGGCCGGGCTGCGCGTGCACGCCCCGGTCGAGCCCGGGCAGATCCTGCAGTCGGGCGCCAACTACCGCACCCACGTCATCGACCTCGCCGCCGCGCACCACGCCGAGCGCGGGACCCGGCCCGATGCGGAGATCCGCGCCGAGGTCGCCGAGATGATGGACCGGCGCGCCGCCGAGGGCACGCCCTACCTGTTCATCGGCCTGCCGTCCGCGGTCACCGGCCCGCGCGAGGACGTCGTCATCCCGGCGTGGACGCAGCAGTTCGACTGGGAGCTCGAGCTGGCCGCGGTCATCGGACGCGCGGCGTTCCGCGTCGACCGGAGGCGTGCCCTCGAGCACGTCGCCGCCTACACGATCGCGAACGACCTCACGGCCCGCGACCAGGTGTTCCGCCGCGACATGCCCGAGATCGGCACCGACTGGTTCCGCGGGAAGAACGGCCCGGGCTTCACCCCGCTCGGCCCGTGGCTCGTGCCCGCCCGGGACGTCGACCCGACCGACCTGCGCATCCGCCTCGACCTGAACGGCGAGGTGATGCAGGACGAGACCACCAAGGACATGCTCTTCGACGTCGCCGCCCTCGTGGCCGCGGCCTCGGAGATCACGCCGCTGCGGCCCGGCGACCTCGTGCTCACCGGCAGCCCGGCCGGCAACGGCATGGCGCTCGGCCGGCTGCTGCGCGACGGCGACGTCGTGACCGGGTCGATCACCGGCCTGGGCACCCAGCAGACGCGGGTGGTGGCGGAGTGACCGACACCAGCGCGATCGTGGCCGCCGGCCACGACCCGGCCAAGCCCGAGGAGGCCGTCGCGGCCGTCGCCGCCCGCGTCTCGCGGTGGGGCCGCTGGGGTCCGGACGACGTCCTGGGCTCGCTGAACCTGCTCACCCCGGCCAAGCGGGTGGAGGGCGCGGCGTGCGTCCGCACCGGGACCGCGTTCTCGCTGTCCCAGCCCTTCGACGAGACCGGCCCGCAGAACGGCTGGAAAAAGCGCACCAACCCGGTGCACACCATGCTCGGCACCGGCCACGAGGCCCTCGACGGCGAGTTCCCCCACGGCATCGGCGGCGCCGACGACGTCATCGCCATGCCGCTGCAGTGCTCGACGCAGTGGGACGGCCTGGGCCACATCTTCGACCACGGCAAGGCCTGGAACGGCCGGGACGCCGCGGCGGTGGTGCGGGTCGAGGGCGACCGGCTCACCGGCATCGAGACCGCCGCCGCCCACCTGGCCGGGCGCGGGGTCCTGCTCGACGCCGGGCGGGTGCTCGGCGACGAGCAGGGCGAGCTCCCGGACGCCTACCCGATCACCGCCGAGGAGCTCGACGAGGTCGCGCGGGTCCAGGTCGTCGAGGTCCGGGCCGGCGACATCGTCTGCGTGCGCACCGGCCAGTACGCCCGCACCCGCCGCGAGGGCTGGGGCGGCTACGCCGGCGGCCCGGCGCCCGGGCTGTCGTTCACCACGCTCGACTGGCTGCGCGACTCCGACATCGCCGCCATCGCCACCGACACCTGGGGCGTGGAGGTGCGGCCCAACGAGTTCGAGGTCGCCTTCCAGCCGCTGCACCAGGTCGCCATCCCGCACCTGGGCCTGTTCCTCGGCGAGATGTGGGACCTCGACGGCCTCGCCGACGCCTGCGCCGCCGAGGGCCGCCACGACTTCTTCCTCACCGCCGCGCCGCTTCGGATCACCGGCGCCGTCGGCTCCCCCGTCAACCCGATCGCGGTGATGTGATGACCAGCCCCGAGCACGTCCTCGTCGTCGGCGGCGGCGCCGCCGGCACCGCCACCGCGATCCTGCTGGCCGGCGCCGGGGTGTCCGTCGACCTCGTCGAGGCCAGCCCGGAGATCGGGGCCTCCGGCTCCGGGATCACCCTGCAGGGCAACGCCCTGCGCGTCTTCCGGGACCTCGGGGTGCTCGACGACGTCCTCGCCGCCGGGTACGCGTTCGACGAGGTCGGACTGCGCACGCCCGACGGCGGCGTGCTGGCCGTCATCCCCGACGCGCGCACCGGTGGGCCCGACCTGCCCGCGACCGTCGGGATGCCGCGCGGGGAGATGGCCCGGCTGCTGGCCGTCCGGGCCGCCGAGGTCGGCGTCAAGGTCCGTACCGGGGTCCGCCTGGAGGGTGTCACCGAGGCCGGGGAGGTCGCGTGCTCCGACGGCACGCGGGACACCTACGACCTCGTCGTCGGCGCCGACGGCCTCAACTCCGTGGTCCGCGCCGCGATCGGGATCGACACCCGGCCGGAACCGCTCGGCATGGGCATCTGGCGGGTCTTCACGACGCGGCCGGCGAGCATCACCCGCACCGACCTCACCTACGGCGGTGCGGCCTACATCGCCGGCTACTGCCCCACCGGCGACGACTCGATCTACGCGTACCTCGTCGAGGACGCCGCCGACCGGACGGGCCTGTCCCCCGACGAGCAGCTCGCCACGATGCGCGAGCTGGCCGGGCACTACGGCGGCCCCTGGACCGAGATCCGCGAGCGGATGACCGACCCGTCGCGGGTGAACTACACGTGGTTCACCCACCACCTCGTCGACGGCCCGTGGCACCGCGGGCGCGTCGTGCTCGCCGGCGACGCCGCCCACTCGTGCCCGCCCACCCTCGCCCAGGGCGCGGCGATGGCGCTCGAGGACGCGGCGGTGCTGGTCGAGGAGCTGCTCGGCGGGGACGACCTCGACGCCGCGCTGACCGCCTACACCACCCGTCGCCGGGAACGCGCCGGCACGGTCGTGGCGGGCTCGGTGCAGCTCGCCCGCTGGCTGCTCGACCACGAGCCCCCGCCGCAGGCCGGCGGCGCCGCCGACGTCCCCGGGCTGATGGCCCGCACCTCCGCGCTGCTCGCGCAGCGCCCCTGACCAGAGGACACCATGGACCGCCTCATCACCCACCTCCGGCACGTCGACCTCGCCGTGCCCGACTTCGACACCCAGCTCGCCTTCTACCGCGACCTGTGGAAGCTCGCGCCGGAGACCACCGACACCGGCATCGCGTTCCTCGCCGCCGAGGGCTCGCCCGAGCAGTACCAGGTGCGGCTGCGCGCCGACGCGGAGAAGCGGGTCGACCTCATCGCGTTCGGGGCCGAGACCGCCGCCGACGTCGACGCCCTCGCCGAGAAGCTGGGCCGCGACGGCGTCACGCTCGTCTCCACCCCGGACAAGCTGCAGACCCCGGGCGGCGGCTACGGCTTCCGGTTCTTCGACCTCGAGGGCCGCACGATCGAGGTCTCCGCCGACGTCGCCACCCGCGCGCACCGCCGCGTCTCCGAGGGCGAGTCGGTGCCGGTCAAGCTCTCGCACGTGGTGATCAACTCGCCGCAGCCCGAGGCCCTGGTCGCCTGGTACGACCGCCACCTCGACTTCAAGCTCTCCGACACGCTGTTCTCTCCCCACATGGGCGAGATGATGTGGTTCCTGCGCTGCAACCCCCAGCACCACTCGCTGGCGATCGCGCGCTGCCCGCACGTGTCGCTGCACCACGCGTCATTCGAGCTGCGCGGCATCGACGAGTACATGCGCGGCACCGGGCGGCTGCTGCGCGCGGGCGTCGAGAAGGTGTGGGGGCCGGGCCGGCACCTGGCCGGCAACAACACGTTCTCGTACTTCCTCGACCCGCAGGGCAACACCGTCGAGTACACGACGGAGCTGGAGTGCCTCGACGAGGACACCTGGCACCCGTCGCTGTACGACTTCACGAACCCCGAGGTCTCCGACCAGTGGGGCACGGCGAACCCGATGAGCGAGTTCGTCGCCAAGAAGTCGTTCAACGACCCCGACCGCGGCGTCTTCGTCGCGCCACCGTTCTGATGAAGATCGCTTCGGTCCTCCACGAGGGGTCGCACCGTGTCGGGGTGGTGGTCGACGACGGCGGCGACCAGCGGGTGCACCTGCTCGACCGGTCCGTCACCGTGCTCGAGCTGCTGCAGGCCGGCGCGCTGCTCGACGCGGGGCGCGACGCCCTGTCGGCGCCGGCCGTGGCGCTGGACGCGGTCCGCCTGCTCGCCCCGCTGCAGCCGCCGACGGTGCGCGACTTCGTCGCGTTCGAGGAGCACGTCGAGGGGATGCGGAACCTGGCCGGCATCCCGGAGGCCTGGTACGACGCGCCGACGTTCTACTTCTCCAACCCCTACGCGACGCTCGGCCCGGCCGACGACGTCCCGGTCCCGCCGGGGTGCACGGTGCTCGACTTCGAGCTCGAGATCGGCGCCGTCGTCGGCCGCACCGGCCGGGACGTCGCCCCGGCGGACGGGTGGTCGCACGTCGCGGGGCTGACGATCCTCAACGACTGGTCGGCCCGCGACCTGCAGTCCCGGGAGATGCAGGTCGGGCTCGGGCCGGCGAAGGGCAAGGACACGGCGACGACGCTCGGGCCGTGGCTGGTCACGGCCGACGAGTTCGCGCCGGACCCCGAGGGCTTCCTCGACCTGGCCATGACCGCGGCGGTCGACGGGACGGTCGTCGGCGAGGACCTGCTGTCCAACATGGGCTGGCCCTTCGGCGACCTCGTGGCCTACGCGTCCCGCGGCACCGAGGTCCGCCCCGGCGACGTGCTCGGCTCGGGCACCTGCGGCCACGGCGGCTGCCTCGGCGAGCTCTGGGGCCGCGGGACCTCCCGCGACGAGCGGCCGCCGCTGGCTCCCGGCTCGGAGGTGACGCTGACGGTCGAGGGCATCGGCACCCTGACCTCGCGCGTCGTCCCCGGCACCGACCCCGTCCCGATCCCCGGCGCCCGCTCCCGTCCCCGCACTCGGCCCGGCGACAGGGAGCCCGCATGAGCCCGACCACCGACGTCCACGCGCACCTGCTGGTCCCCGCCGCCGAGGCTCTCGTCGCCGACGAGCCGGCGCTCGCGGCCGCCCGGGCGACCGAGGCGCGGGCGGCCGGGCCCGCGTCCGCGCGCGTCAACCGCGAGCAGATCGGGGCGCTCGGCCCGGCGCTCACCGACCGGGACCTGCGGCTCGCGGCGATGGACGCGGCCGGGACCGAGGTGCAGCTGGTCAGCCCGATGCCGATCCACCACACCTGGGCCGGGCGGGACCTCGCCGCCCGGTACGCGGCGACGGTCAACGACGGGGTCGCGGCGCACTGTGCGGGCGCGCCGGAGCGCCTGGTCGGGCTGGGCACGGCGCCGCTGCAGCACCCCGACCTCGCCGTCGAAGTCCTGCGCGCCGCGGTCGCCGCGGGCCTGCGCGGGGTGGAGATCGGCACGTTCGTCGCCGGGCCGGACGGGGTGCGCCGGGAGCTCGACGACCCGGCGCTCGCGCCGTTCTGGGCCGCGGCCGCCGAGCTGGAGGCGATCGTGTTCGTGCACCCCTGGGGATGCACGTTGGGCGAGCGCCTCGACGTCGGCTACCTGTCCAACAGCGTCGGCAACCCGGTCGAGACCACCGTCGCGCTCTCGCGGCTGGTGGCGACGGACGCCCTGCCCGAGGGGGTCCGGGTGCTGGCGGCGCACGGGGGCGGGTTCTTCCCGTACGGCTCGGCGCGCCAGGACCACGCCTGGCACGCCCGTCCCGGCGACCGGGTCGCGCCCGCGCCGCCGAGCCGGGCCCTGCGACGGCTGTGGTTCGACGCGCTCGTCCACACCCCGGAGGCCCTGCGCCACCTCGTCGCCGTGGCCGGTGCCGACCGCGTCGCGATCGGCACCGACTACCCCTTCGACATGGGCGTCACCGACCCCCTCGACCGCCTCGCCGCCGCGGGCCTCGACCCCGCCGAGGCCGAGCTGGTGCGCGCGGGCAGCGCGGCGGCCCTGCTCGCGCCCGCCCGGCCGCCGATCAGGAGCACCTGACGCCCCTCGCCGGGCGTCCCCGGGTGCACGACGTCGCTCCTGGTCTCCGGCCCGGCGCCACGAGCGCGGGCGACGCGGTGTTCCCTGGTCCGGAGACGCCGGAGGAGGGCCCGTGCTCGAACTGATCCCGCGCGAGCGGCGGACGCTCCTGCCCGGCGTCGTCCACGTGCCCGACTGGCTCGACGTGCCCGCGCAGCAGCGGCTGGTCGGGGCCGCGCAGGCGTGGGCGCGGGAGGGTCCCGGGGCCCGGCACGCGACGCTGCCCGGCGGGGCGCGGATGAGCGTCGAGACCGTCTGCCTGGGCTGGCACTGGATCCCGTACCGCTACAGCCGCACCCGCGACGACCAGGGGGGATCGCCGGTCAGGCCGTTCCCGGCGTGGCTGGCCGACCTCGGCGCGCGGGCCGTCGCCGACGCCTACGGGGCGCCCGAGGTCGTGTACCGACCGGACGTCGCGCTGATCAACTCCTACCGCGGCGACGCCCGCCTCGGCGTGCACCAGGACCGCGAGGAGCGCGCGCCCGACCCCGTGGTGTCGCTGAGCCTCGGCGCCGCCTGCGTGTTCCGGATCGGCAGCCCGCACCACCGCCGCGGCCCGTGGCACGACGTCGAGCTGCTCTCCGGCGACCTGGTCGTCTTCGGCGGTGAGCACCGCCTCGCGTACCACGGCGTCCCGAGGCTCCTGCCCGACCGCGACGTGCCCGACGTCGGCACCGCCCCCGGCGAGCGCATCAACATCACCCTGCGCGTCTCGGGTCTCGCGTGACCCACCGCCTGCTCGGGGCTGACGGCCCATACGACTCGCCGACGCCCGGCACGCTCGGCGGCCACCGGCGCCTGCGGATCTACGGACGCCTCGACTGCCCGAGCGCCCTGCGCCGGCTCGCCCGGGGCCAGTACGCGCGACATCGCGTGTTCTTCGCCGACGAGGCCACCGCGCGGGCCGCCGGCTACCGGCCCTGCGCACGGTGCCTGCCGGAGGCCTACCGGGTCTGGGCAGGGAATCGTCATCGTTCCGTGACCTGACCGGGGCTTCGTGGCACCGTCTCCGGCCCGGCACTGTCGGGGGTCGGTCCTAGCGTTCCGGGTGTGAGCATCGACCACGACCTGAGCGCCGGCCCGGCGGCCGTGCTCGACGGTCGTGCGCCCGATGCCGAGCTCGTGGCGACGCTCGACGACATCGACCCGACCGCGCTGACCGGGGAGGCCCTGGCCTCGTACGTGCGGGCGCGGTGGCGGGTCCACAACCACGCCGAGGCCCAGCTGCTGGCCGGGCTGCGGGAGCTCGGCACCGCCCGGGAGGGGCGCACGGTCCGGCTCGCGAGCTCGGACGAGTTCTCCGGCGACGAGGTCGCCGCGCTGCTGGGCTGGTCGCGCACGATGGCGGCCCGCCGGCTGGACCTGGCCGACGACCTCGCCGAGCGGTTGCCGGCGGTGGGCGCCGCGATGTGGCAGGGCCTGCTCGACGAGCCAAAGGTCCGGGCCATCAGCGAGCTCACCGGCGACCTGTGCGACGACCACGCCCGCTTCGCCGCGGCCGAGGTCCTGCCCGAGGCCCCGGAGCTGCCGGTGGCGGCGCTGCGGGAGCGGCTCGAGCAGATCGCGCTCGACCTCGACCCGGACTGGGCCGAGCGCCGGCGCCGGCGCGCCGAGGCCCGCGGGCGGGTGCTGCTGTCGGCGAACCCCTCCGGCACGGCGACCCTGGCGCTGGTGGACGCGCCCGCGACCGAGGGCATCGCCTCGATGGCGCGGATCGAGGCCCTGGCCGCCGCGGTGCGCCGGCTGGGGGTGCTGGTCCCGATCAGCCAGCTGCGGATGCAGGTCGGGATGCGGCTGCTCAACGGCTCCACGGCCGGCATGACCGACGAGGCCATCGCCGCACTCCTGGCCGCCGAGTACCACGCCACCGGCAGCCCCGAGGGCGCACCGGACGACGGTCCGGGCGAGCAGGGCCCCGTCGACCCGCGCTCTGCGCCCGACGACTCGGACGGTCCCGACGACGAGGGATCGGACGGCACGGACGGCGAGCCCGACGAGGGCCCCGACGACGGCAGCCCCGGCGGCGGTCCGGGGAGCGACGAGCCGGACGACGCGCCGCTCGACGGCCCCGGCGGCGGAGGCGACGCCGGTGACGACCAGCCCTCGGGTGCCACGGATGACGACTATCGCGGCCACAGCACCTCGGACGCCCTGTCCGACGGGGCTTCGCCGACGTTGTCCCCGCCCCGCTCGTCCGCCGACCACAACGCCCTCGCACTCGCTAGCGCACCAGACCGGCCCGAGGACAACGAGTCGCCCGGGTCGGGGCCGCCGGAGTCGCGCGCGGGGCAAGTCCGCCAGGGCACCGTCGAGGTGCGGCTGCGGCTGACCACGGCGCTGGGCCTCGACCAGCACCCCGCCACCGTGCCCGGCTACGGCGCGATCACCGCGCCCGTGGCCCGCGAGCTGGTCGCCCGCCACCACGACGGCGAATGGCGTGTGGTGCTCACCGATCCCGACGGGCACCTCCAGCACGTGCTGCTCGCCCGCCGGCGACCATCCCGCCCCCGCGGCCGGGACCGGGCGCGGGGGCGGGCACCGGGCGCGACCCGGACAGGCGCGATCGTCGAGATCCAGGTCCCGACGGCGGTGCTCGCCGCCCTGGAACCCGACGATCACGGCGACTGGGCGCCCCTGCTCCACGAGCTCCGGCAACGGCTCCGAGACCTGGTGGCGCACGGTCACCTCGGGCGCCCACCCGACGCCGACTCCGGCCCCGACCAGTGGGTCCGGCGTCGACCCGGCGCCGAGGCCGAACGCTGGGTCCGGGTCCGCGACCGGCACTGCGTCGCTCCGGCCTGCCGCCAGCACGCGCACCGGGCCGAGATCGACCACACCCGCGGCCACGCCTCCGGCGGCCCCACCGTGACCTGGAACCTCGGCGCCTGGTGCACCCACCACCACCGCCTCAAGCACCTGGGCGGCTGGCGCGTGCGGCAGCCCTCGCCCGGGTGGTTCGTCGTGCGCACCCGCGCCGGGGTCACCCACACCACCCGACCACCGCGGGTCCTCGAGCCCCTCCCGGGACCACGGCCCGCCGTCGAGCCCCGACCCCTGCCCGACGACGGCTGGCACGACGAGGCCCAGACCCAAGACGCCGAGCCCGGTCAGATGCCCGACGACGGCTCGCTCGGCCTGGCCCGACAGGACGACGCCCAGCCTCACGACGCCCTCGACCTCGAGCAGCAGCCGAGCACGCCCGCGCCCTCCGCGCGCCCGGCACCGACGTCCCCGAAGACCACGCCCGTCCCCGACCCCGACGACGACGCCCCGCCGTTCTAGGCAGGAGGGTTCCGGGCAGGAAGGTCAGGGCAGGAGCCCCCTACCGGTCCCCGTCCTCCATGGGCGGCGGGATGTCCGAGTCCGGGTCGGCCGCGGGCGCCGGGGCCGGCTCGCCGCGCAGGGAGGCGAGGAGGTCGGGCAGCTCGTCGGGCTTGAACAGCACGTCCCGGGCCTTCGACCCCTCGGACGGGCCGACCACGCCGCGCGTCTCGAGCAGGTCCATGAGCCGTCCCGCCTTGGCGAACCCGACCCGCAGCTTGCGCTGCAGCATCGACGTCGACCCGAACTGGCTGGTGACGATGAGCTCGGCCGCCGCGACGACCAGCTCGAGGTCGTCGCCGATGTCGGGGTCGATCTCCTTCTTCTCGCCCGCGGCCTCGGTGGTGACGCCCTCGGTGTAGTCGGGGTCGGCCTGCTCCTTGCAGTGGTCGACCACCGCGGCGATCTCGTCGTCCCCGATGAACGCGCCCTGCAGGCGGTTCGTCTTCCCCGCCCCCATGGGCAGGAAGAGCGCGTCGCCCATGCCGATGAGCTTCTCGGCGCCGGGCTGGTCGAGGATGACCCGCGAGTCCGTCAGCGACGACGTCGCGAACGCCAGCCGTGACGGCACGTTCGTCTTGATCAGGCCGGTGACGACGTCGACGGACGGCCGCTGCGTCGCGAGCACGAGGTGGATGCCGGCCGCGCGGGCCTTCTGCGTGATCCGGACGATCGCGTCCTCCACGTCGCGGGGCGCGGTCATCATGAGGTCGGCGAGCTCGTCGACGATGGCGAGGATGTACGGGTAGGGCCGGTAGACGCGCTCGCTGCCCAGCGGTGCCTGGATCTCCCCGGAGCGCACCTTGCGGTTGAAGTCGTCGATGTGCCGCACGCGGTTGGCCTGCATGTCCGCGTAACGCTGCTCCATTTCCTCGACCAGCCACTGCAGCGCGGTGGCCGCCTTCTTCGGCGAGGTGATGATCGGCGTGATGAGGTGCGGGATGCCCTCGTAGGGCGTCAGCTCGACCATCTTCGGGTCGATGAGGATCATCCGGACCTCGTCCGGCGTGGCCCGCGTCAGCAGCGAGACCAGCATCGAGTTGACGAAGCTCGACTTGCCGGAGCCCGTGGAGCCCGCGACCAGCAGGTGCGGCATCTTCGCGAGGTTGGCCGTCACCATCCGGCCCTCGATGTCCTTGCCGAGGCCGATGACCATCGGGTGGGTCTCGGCCCGCGCCGTCGACGAGTTCAGGACGTCGGCGAGCCGGACCATCTCGCGGTCGGTGTTGGGCACCTCGATGCCCACCGCCGACTTGCCCGGGATCGGCGCGAGCAGCAGCACCCGGTCGGTCGCCGCCGCGTAGGCCAGGTTGCGGTGCAGCGCGGTGATCTTCTCGACCTTCACCCCGTGACCGAGCTCGACCTCGTAGCGGGTGACCGTGGGGCCCCGGGTGAAGCCGGTGACCTCGGCGTCCACCTTGAACTGCTCGAGCACGCCGGTGATCGCGTCGATCATCGCGTCGTTCGCGGCGCTGCGGGCCTTGGGCGGCTCGCCGGCGGTGAGGAGGTCGGTCGGCGGGAGGTGGTAGTCGCTGTCGGGGTCCGCGCGGTGGGAGCTGAACGACGTCGCGGCCTGCGGATCGACCTCGGTCTCGGCCGGCGCCGTCGTGTCGGGCACGGCGGACGAGGCGGCCGCCGAGACCGCCGAGGCCGCGACGGCCCCGGTCGCCGCCGCCGGCGCGGCCCCGGATCCCGCACGCTTCGACGAGCGCCCGCGTCCGCCCGCCGCCGGTCCCGCCTCGGCCGTCGGCAGGCCCTCGGGCGGCGTGGTCAGGTCGGGCACGGACGACGCCCGGTCGCGGTGCCGGGCCGGGTGGGCGGCCGCGTCACCGGAGCCGTCGGCACCCTCGCCGCCCTCGGCCCCGTCGACCCCCTCGCCCGATCCCTCGCCGCGCCGCCCGCGACGCCGGATGCGTGTGGTGGGCGCGGTGCCGTCGTCCTCGACGGGTTCGCCGTCGACGTCGACGTCCTCGGGGCCGCCCCACTCGTCGTCGGGGTACTCGCCGGTGACGAGCGCGCGCAGGCGCTCCCCGACCTCGCGCACCGGCGTGCCGGTGAGCACGAGCAGGCCGTAGAACCCGACCAGCACGAGCACGACGCCGGCGAGCCACACCGTCACCCCGCGGGCGAGCGGATCGGCGACCACCGCACCGATCACCCCGCCCCCCGAGCGGCGGCCGTCGAGGTCGGCGGGCGCCCCCGCCACGAGGTGCCAGACGGCGAGGACCGCGATGCCCAGCAGCAGGGCGCCGACGACGGTGCGCGGGCGGGTCTCGGGGACCGGGTCGGTGCGCAGCAGCACCACCGCGACGAAGAGCAGCACCAGGGGCAGCACGAGCGCGGCGGCGCCGATGACCGTCCGCAGCCCGATGTCCAGGCCGGCACCCACGGGGCCACCCGCCCGCCACCACACGCCGGCGGCGGTCAGGACCGCGAGCACGACGAGCGCCAGCGCCACCCCGTCGCGGCGGTGCGCGGCGTCGACGTCCCGGGCGCGCCCGAGCGTGCGGACCAGCGACCCGAGTCCGCGCGCGGTCAGCACCCACCCGCCGCGCAACGCGCGCACGATCGGCCCGGGTCCCGAGCGGCGGGCGGGCGCGCGGCCCTTGCCGGCCGGGCGCTTCGTCCCGCCCCGTGCCGGGCGCTTCTGCTGCGGCGAGCGCGTGGTGGCGTCCGGACCGTCACCGCGGCGGCGCGGCGTCCGCCCACCCGTGATCGGGCGGCTGCGGGTCGCGCGCTTCTCTGGTGTGTCGGTCCGCCCGGCCATGGCGCCACGGTAGCCCGCGGGCACCACGAGCCCCGGTAGCCACACGCGTCCCGGAGGGTGAGCTAGCGATCTCCCCGCGCGGCGCCACCGCGCCGCGACGAGACCTCCTCCCGCCACACGGCGGTCTTCGTGCAGTACTCCGGCGCGACGACCACGGCCCGCTCCTCGAGCAGCTGCTCGAACCCCGCGGCGGTGGCCGGGACGTCGCGCGGGCAGCAGCGGGTGGACAGCTCCACCAGCTCGCGGCCGCTGGGGAAGCGGAAGTGCTCCAGGTCGACCCGCGGCAGGCCCAGGGCCGCCGCCGTGACCTTGACGCGCCGGACCACCAGCGGCCCGTGCACCTCGAGCTCGCTGAGCCGGGCGTCGTCGACCGCCTCGGCCCCGCCCCCGCAGGCCCACGCGCACTGGGTCGCCGAGAGCAGGTCACGGGCCTTCGCCGACCCGGCGATGACGGCAGCGGCCAGGGCGGCGTCGATGTCGCGGCGCACCTCGATGTCCTGCCACACGCCCTCGGGCACCACGTCGTACTCGACGCGCGCGCCCTTCGGCACCGCCCGCTCGCGATCCGAGCCCCGGCGGCGTGCCGACACCGCGAGGTCGAAGCGCCCCCGGGCGCGCCGGCGCAGGCGGATCTCCACGCCGGCGCGGAGCAGGTCCAGCGCGGCGGTGTCGAGCAGGTAGGTCTGCCGGACGCTCCAGGTGGGCCCGTGGCGTCCGGTGAGGGCCTCGGCGGCGGCCCCGGCCGGTGGCACGAGCAGCGTCTTGAGCTCGACGCTGTCCGCGTGAGCTCCGTGTGTGGCGAGCCACGCGAGCGCCTCGGCCGATCCGAACCTGCCCACCCGGTCGACCTCCCCTCGGATGTCACCACCTCCCGCCGGCGTCGACACCCGTCGGCGACCCTAACCGCGGCGGAGTGATGCAGCCCACCGCCGCGGGCCGAACCTGACCGTACGGACAGGGTCGACCCCCTCCCGCTCCCGGACCGCCCCGCGCCCGACACGATCGGACGAGTGAGCCACTCAGCGTAGTCCGCCCAGCACAAACGCGGGATGGCACACAGCCGAGCACGATCCGCACCCGAAAGACCCCGGACGACCCTTGCCGACGTCGGGTCGGCTCCCTACTGTCGCCTGTGGCTCAGCACACACCGCTCGGCAGCCGGGACCAACCGGCCGCCGCCGAAAGCCGTGTGTCCTGCCGCCCAGTGGTCGACATCGTCGGCCGGACGGTCGACTGACCGGCGGCAGCCAGGGCTCCTCCCACGCGCTTCCCCGCCGGCCGGCGCCGTCCCGTGCCCGCCGGTGCGCCACGCCCGAGCGACGCCCCGCGCCATCGGCACGGGGGTCGGCCCGGCGGAGACGGGCTCCGAGGTGGCACCGCCGCCACGGGCAGGAAGGACATCCATGAGGAGGTACGTCGGATGACGTCCACAGATCGATCGGACGAGCTGCACGCCGCCGGCCTGGACGGGCAGAACAGGACCGCGCTGGGCCGGCTCCTCGGCACCGGCAACGTCGGGCACGCCGAGGTCGGCGACGACGGGATCATGCGCGCCACGGTGCGCATCCCGGAGGACGAGCTGATCTTCGAGCCCTCGATCGTGGTCTTCCCGCAGGGCGGCGAGGTCGAGCTCACGCTCATCAACGACGACAAGAACACCCACTGCGCGGTGCTGCCCCACAACGGTGACCCCAAGATCATCTGGCTGGTCAACCACTCCAAGGGCACCGCCCGCCTCTCGCTGGGCGGCCCCGGCACCTACTACTACGGCTCCACGACCGGCAACGACGAGGGCCGCGGGCTCACGGCGGCGCTCGTGTTCGGCGGCGAGGTCCCCGACGACGCGAAGCAGGACCGTCCCCCGCAGCCGCGTCCGTAGCCCCCAGGTGCGTAGAGACCGGAGAGACTCGAGAGGAAACCGATGACCGACTACGTGGACGCCGGCGAGGCCGTCCCGCACCGCACGCTGTCCGCCACCAAGGGCCAGGCCCCGGCGACCAGCGACGTCAACTACGAGCGCATCCAGCAGGCCCGCAACGAGCCGGAGAACTGGCTCACCTACTACGGCGCCTACGACGCGCAGCGCTACAGCACGCTCGACCAGATCAACAAGGACAACGTCAAGCGCCTGACCCCGGCGTGGGTCTTCCAGGCCGGCATGAACGGCCTCCACTCCGGCGCGTCGACGTACTCGTTCGAGGCCTGCCCGCTGGTCGTCGAGGGCGTCATGTACGTGACCGGCCCCGACGGCAAGATCTGGGCGATCGACGCCGCCACCGGCGAGGAGCTGTGGCGCTACAAGCACGCCTCGCCGTACGACGTGTCGCTGTGCTGCGGCAACGTCAACCGCGGCTGCGCCGTGGGCCACGGCAAGGTGTACATGTACACCCTCAACGCCCACCTCATCTGCCTGGACGCGCAGACCGGCGAGCTGGTGTGGGACGTCGTCAACGGCGACGTGCGGGCCGGCGAGAGCGGCTCGGTCGCGCCGCTGATCGTCAAGGACATGGTCATCGTCGGCAGCGCCGGCGGCGAGTTCGGCCTCCGCGGCCACATGGACGCCTTCGACGCCCAGACCGGCGAGCGCCGCTGGCGCACCTACACGATCCCGAAGCCGGGCGAGCCCGGTTCGGAGACGTGGGGCGACGAGGCCGGCGAGGCGTGGCAGCGCGGCGGCGCGAACTGCTGGGTCACCCCGTCCTACGACCCCGAGCTCGAGCTGCTGTTCCAGGGCACCGGCAACCCGGCGCCCGACTTCGACGGCGACGTGCGCCCGGGCGACAACCTCTACACCGACTCGACCATCGCGGTCGACGTGAACACCGGCCAGATCCGCTGGCACTACCAGTTCACGCCCCACGACCTGTGGGACTACGACTCGACGATGGAGAACCTTCTCTTCGACGCGCCCGACGGCCGCAAGCTGCTCGCGCACGCCGACAAGAACGGCTACTTCTTCGTCCTCGACCGCACCAACGGCGAGCTGGTGCGCGTCTTCCCCTTCGTCGACCGCATCACCTGGGGCGAGATCACGCCGGACGGCAAGGTCACGCCGAAGGTGTACCCGGACGAGGAGGGTGTGCCCGTCCACTTCTGGCCCGGCCCGGCCGGCGGCAAGGAGTGGACGCACATGTCGTACAACCCGAACACCGGGTTGATCTACGTGCCCGTCCAGGAGGTCGGGGCGACGGCGACCCGCCGCCGCCGCGAGTTCCGCGAGAGCATCCCCTACTGGGGCGCCGGCGTGGCCGTCGACCTCGACGACTTCTACGGCTACGTCGCCGCGATCGACCCGCTCACGGGCGAGGAGAAGTGGCGCTGGAACAACGAGTACCCGATGTGCGCCTCGACGCTGAGCACGGCCGGCGGCCTGGTCTTCCAGGGCACGCCGACGGGCGAGCTCGTGGCGCTGGACGCGGACACCGGCGAGAAGCTGTACTCCTTCCAGTGCGGCAGCGGCCACCACTCGAGCCCGTCGACCTACTCGGTCAACGGGCGCCAGTACGTGGCCGTGCCGACCGGCTGGGGCGGCTGGGTCGAGGGCTTCCTGCCCGGCCTGCTCGGCGCCTCCGCCGGCGACGCGCTGTTCGTGTTCGCGCTGCCCGAGAGCTGACCACCGCTCCCCCCGTGGAGCACTGATCGAGAGGAGATCGGTATGGAGATGCACGTCTGGGAGACCCCGCAGTTCGAGGAGATCGGCGTCGCGCCCGAGGTGACGATGTACGTCGCCCAGATGGACGACTAGCGGACGGAACCACGAAGGGGCGCCGGAAGCGATTCCGGCGCCCCTTCGCGGTGTCCGGTGTCCGTCCGCGATCGGGGATCCGCAGGAGGTGTCATGACGGTCGAGCAGACCGAGGCGAGGCCCGAGGCCAAGCGCTGGCTCTGCGAAATGTGCGGGTTCATCTATGATCCGGAGGAGGGTGATCCCGACAGCGGCATCCCGCCCGGGACGCCTTTCGAGGACATCCCGGACGACTGGATGTGTCCGATCTGCGGCGCCGAGAAGTCGGACTTCCGTGAGTTGGCCCCGGGCGAGTTCCCGGAGATGTGAGGTAGCAGCAAGAATGATCACCGGGTACGGCCACTTCGCGCAGCTCGCCGAATCGCTCCAGTGGGACGAGACCACCATCGACCTCACGGCCGACATCGAGGCCTGGGGCAAGCTCGAGCAGGAGGAGTACGACCAGGTCCTCGGGCTGCTCGCCGGCTTCTGCGTCGGCGAGACCTCCGTCGCCACCCACCTGACGTCGTTCCAGGCCGCGGCCAGCACCGATGACCGCATGGTCGAGGTCCTCCAGGCCCAGGCCCGGGACGAGGCGCGCCACGCCCGCTTCTTCGACCGGGTCGTGCGCGAGGTCGCGGGCGTGCCCGGGAACAACATGGCCGAGCGCATCGACGTCCTGCGCGACCGCATCAGCCCGGACCTCCTCGAGCTCTTCGAGGAGAAGCTGCCGGCCATCGCGGCCTCGGTCGCCGACGACCACTCGCAGCTCACGGCGGCCGTCGGGCTCTACCACATGATCCTCGAGGGCGTGGTGCTCACGGCCGGCCAGCACGCCCTGCTGCAGACGCTCAAGGGCCTGTCGGTCCAGATGCCGGGCACGCACAAGGGAATGGAGCTCGTGCTCCGCGACGAGCGCTGGCACATCGGTTTCGGCTCCCGCGTCATCCAGAGCGCGGACGTCGTCGACGACCAGATGGAGGAACTGCTCACCCAGGGTGTCAAGGCGGCATCCGCGTGGGGCGACCTGATCTCGCAGGACGACATCGCCCAGGTCGAGCACCTCCACCAGCGGCGCCTGAAGTCGGTCGGCATCAAGTTCTGGTGATCTCGCGCGCCGAGGGACTCGGCGCGCGCGGGTAGGTTGATCGCTATCGACGAGAGGAGGTGGCACGCCATCATGGAGTCGCTCTCCATCTGGGAGACCCCCGAGTTCGAAGAACTCGGCGTCGCCCCCGAGGTGACGATGTACGTCGCCCAGCTCGACGACTGACGACCTACCGACAGGGGCGCCGGAGATCGCTTTTCCGGCGCCCCTGTCGCCGTCGGGTGGCGACGTGTGACATCGACAGGAGGGACGACAGCGATGTGGCTGCGGGTGCTCGGCGCCGGTGCGGGCGGCGGCTTCCCCCAGTGGAACTGCGGGTGCCCGGGCTGCCGCGCGGTCCGCGAGGGCTCGCGTCCCGCCTCGCCGCGGACGCAGTCGTCGATCGCCGTGAGCGCCGACCGCACCACGTGGTTCCTCGTCAACGCCTCCCCCGACCTGCGGGCCCAGATCGAGGCCGCCCCGGAGCTGCGCCCGCGGGACAAGCGGGACAGCCCGATCGCCGCCGTGCTGCTCACCGACGCCGAGCTCGACCACACGATGGGTCTGCTGCTGCTGCGCGAGGGGCCCGGCGTCGCGGTCCACGCCACCGACGCGTCGTTCGCGACGCTCACCGACGGCACGGGCTTCGTCCCGACGCTGGAGCGGTACACGCAGGTCACCCGGCACGTGGTGGTGCCGGGCGAGACCGTCGCGCTGGCCGAGGGCCTGAGCTACACCGCGTTCGACGTGCCGACGGTGAAGAAGGCGCGCTTCGGCGGCGGGACGGACATCGAGGGCCGCGTCGTCGGCTACCGCTTCACCGACACCACCTCCGGCCGGACCGCCGTGTACCTGCCCGGCGTCCAGGAGGTCACGCCCGCGGTGCACGACGAGCTGGCGGCCGCGGACGTCGTGCTCGTCGACGGCACCACGTGGACCGACGACGAGATGATCCGGCTGGGCCTCGCGTCGAAGACCGCCCGCGACATGGGCCACCTGGCCGTCGACGGCCCGGACGGGAGCCTCGCGGTCCTGTCGGGCCTGCGGGCCGAGCGCAAGATCTACGTGCACATCAACAATTCCAACCCGATGCTGCTCGAGGACTCCGCGGAGTACGCGACGGTCACCGCCCGTGGGGCCGAGGTCGCGACCGACGGGCTCGAGGTGGAGGTCTGAGGCGGATGACGGCGACACACGCGACCACCGGCACCGCGACACCCACCAGGCCCGGGACGGCGGTCGGCCCCGACGCGCTCGTCGAGCGGCTGCGCTCCCAGGCCACGCGCTACCACAGCGAGCACGACTTCCACGTGCGCATGAACGCCGGCGAGCTCTCGCCCGACCAGATCCGCGGCTGGGTCGCCAACCGGTTCTGCTACCAGGAGGCGATCCCGCGCAAGGACGCCGCGGTGCTGGGCAACTGCCCCGACCGCGAGGTCCGCAAGCGCTGGATCCGACGGATCACCGACCACGACGGCACCGACACCACCGAGGGCGGCATCGAGGCCTGGCTGCGTCTCGGGGAGGCGTGCGGGGTCCCCCGCGCGGAGATGGAGGACGGCCGGCACATCGTCCCGGGCGTGCGGTTCGCGGTGGAGGCCTACGTGACCTTCGCGCGCACCCGGCCGTGGGTCGAGGCCGTCGCCTCCTCGCTCACCGAGCTGTTCGCCCCGGGCCTCATGGCCGAGCGGCTCGCGGCGTTCGAGAAGCACTACACGTGGATCGACAAGGACGGCCTCGACTACTTCCGCAACCGGCTCCACCAGGCGCCGCGCGACTCCGAGCACGCGCTGGAGATCGTCAAGGAGCGCTGCCGGACCGCGGAGCAGCAGGACGCCGCCGTCGCCGCGCTCGCGTTCAAGAACGACGTGCTGTGGAGCATGATGGACGCGATCGACAAGGCCTACCCGGCGGAGAAGGCGTCCCCGTCGTGACCAGCACCGTGCCGCGCACCGGGCGGCCGCGGCTCGCCCGGTTCGTCAAGATGCGCTACGACAAGGCCCGCGAGCGCCAGGTGCTGCTCGGGCCGGAGACGGTCGTGGTGCTCAACCCGACCGGCGCCGACATCCTCGGTCTCTGCGACGGCGCGCACAGCGTCGGCGACATCGTGGACGAGCTCGGCCGCCGGTACGACCGCGTCGTCGACGACGAGGTGACCTCGTTCCTCGAGCGCCTCGCGTCCCGGCGCTGGGTGGAGATCCCCGATGACTGAGACGCCCGACGGCCCCCTCGGCCTGCTCGCCGAGCTGACCCACGCCTGCCCGCTCTCGTGCGCCTACTGCTCCAACCCGCTGGAGCTGACGAAGCGCTCCGCGGAGCTGACCACCGACGACTGGCGCCGCGTGCTCGACGAGGCCGCCGACCTCGGGGTCCTGCAGAGCCACTTCTCCGGCGGCGAGCCGTTGCTGCGCCGGGACATCGTCGACCTCGTCGCCCACGCGAGCGGGCTCGGCCTCTACACCAACCTCGTGACCAGCGCGATCGGGCTGTCCCGGCCACGGGCGGAGGCACTGCGCGACGCCGGCCTCGACCACGTCCAGGTCAGCATCCAGGCCGACGAGCCCGTGCTGTCCGACCAGCTCGCCGGCATCTCCTCGTTCGACAAGAAGATGGAGGCCGCGCGGCTGGTCAAGGAGCTCGGCTGGCCGCTGACCCTCAACGTCGTGCTGCACCGGCAGAACATCGACCGCATCGGCGCCATCCTCGAGCGGGTCGAGGAGCTCCAGGCCGACCGCGTCGAGCTCGCCAACACCCAGTACTACGGCTGGGCGCTGCGCAACCGCGAGGCCCTGCTGCCGAGCCGCGAACAGCTCGAGCGCGCCGAGCAGGTCACGCGCGAGGCCCGGGAGCGCCTGCGCGGGCGCACCGACGTCATCTACGTCATCCCCGACTACTACAGCCGCTACCCCAAGCCCTGCATGGGCGGCTGGGGCTCGCGCCAGCTCGTCGTCGGCCCCGAGGGCAACGCCTGGCCGTGCCTGTCGGCCCACGAGCTGCCGCTGCCGCGGGCGAACGTGACCGAGCACGACCTCGGCTGGATCTGGCGGTCCTCCCCGCTGTTCACCGCGTTCCGCGGCACCGACTGGATGCCCGACCCGTGCCGCAGCTGCGAGCGCCGCGAGGTCGACCTCGGCGGCTGCCGCTGCCAGGCCTTCCAGCTCACCGGCGACATGACCCGCACCGACCCGGTCTGCGTGCTCTCGCCGGACCGCGGGATCATCGACGCCGCCGTCGAGGCCGCGAACAGCGACGAGGGGCCGGCTGTGCCGTCCCACGAGCCGGCCCGCGAACCTGTCCTCGTGCCGGTCCCCGCGCTCGTGTCCCGGCCCCACCGGGCGGACGAGTGACGGGTCGGTCGTACGGGGCTCTCCCGGGTTGACCCGGAGAGAGGAGACCCGCGATGTCGGGTGGCGGCGGGAAGATCGAGCTCGAGTTCGAGCTCGTGTGGCCGAACGACCGCGGCGAGCCGTCGTCGGACCGGCCGCGCACCTCCGTCGCCGCGCCCACACCCCTGCGGTGACGCTTGCGGCCGGGAGCCGCGTGCAGTAACCATGCCCCGTGTCCGTGGTCGCGATCACCTTCGTCGTCATCGCCCTGGCGGAGGTGGCGGACACCAGCGGTCTCGTGACGCTCGTCCTCGCGACCCGCTTCCCCGCGCGCTGGGTGCTCATCGGCGTCTTCGCCGGGATGCTCGTGCACGTCGGCATCGCCGTCGCCGCCGGGAGCCTTGTCGGCCTGCTGCCCGAACGTCCCCTCGAGGCGATCCTCGCCGTCATGTTCCTCATCGGTGCGGCCCTCACCCTCCGCGAGGGGCTGGAGGACGAGGACGATGACGATGACGACGACGAGGAGCGGGAGGCGCCGCGGACGCGCTGGGCGGTGGTCGCGACGGCGTTCGGCATCACCGCGCTCTCCGAGCTCGCGGACCCGTCGCAGATCCTGACCGCGACGCTGACCGCGCAGTACGGCGACCCGCTGCTCGTCGGCATCGGGTCGCTGCTGGGCCTCTGGGCCGTCTCCGCCCTCGCCATCTACGGGGGCAGCCGGCTCCGGCAGATCGTGCCGGTGAAGTGGGTGGCGATCGTGGCGGCCGCGATCATGGTGGTCCTCGCGATCATCAGCGCGGTCGCGGCCATCCGCGGCTGAGCACCCCGTCGTGATCCCGGTCCTCACGTTCGTCCTGGGCGTCGCGGTCCTCGTGTACTGCGCCGAGAAGCTGATCGGCCAGCTGGTCGGGGTCGCGAGCCGGTGGGCGATCTCGCTCTTCCTCGTCGCCCTGGTGTTCACCGGCGTCGAGGTCGACGACCTCGCCCTCGGGCTCGCGCTGGGCCTCGAGGACCTCCACGAGGTCGCCCTCGGCACCGTCATCGGCACCACGATCGCGATGCCCGGGCTGGTGCTCGCCGTCGCCGCGGCCGTGGCCCCGACGTCGGTGGCGGTGCCCCGCGACTACCTGGCCCTCTACGCCGGGGCCCCCGTGGTCATGTACGCCCTCGCGCTCACGGGGCGCCTGACGGCCCTCACCGGCGTCGTGCTCCTCGTGCTGTTCGCCGCCTTCGTCGCGTGGATCGGCCTGCGCGAGTACGCCGCGCGGCGCCCGGTGTGGCGCGACGCGGCGCTCTACGAGCAGATCGACCGCGTGACCCTCGGCGGCGGGATCGCGTCCCGGCGCGGCCGCCCGGAGCCCGCGGGCCCGGCCGGCGCTCCCCCGCCCGGCGTCCGCGTCGACGCGGGCTTCCTGCGCGCCCGGCGCCGCTCGCCGGCGACCGCCGTGGCGCTCGCCGTCCTCGCGCTCGCCGGGCTCGTCGTGGGCGCCGCCGTGGCCGGGGCCGGCACCGAGGGGATCCTCGAGGAGTTCGCGCTCCCGGGCACGGTCTTCGGCGTCACGGTGGCCACGCTCGCCCTGTCCCTCGAGGACCTCCTGCTCACCGTCGAGCCCGCGCGACGCGGCGCGCCGGAGATCGGCGTCGCCAACGTCGTCGGCAGTGTCGTGTTCTCGGTGACCGGCAAGCTCGGGATCCTGCTGCTGGCCGGCGGGACGATGGTCGTCACCGACGAGGTCGTGCGCTGGCACCTGCCGGTGCTCGTGCTCCTGACCGCGACGTCCGCGGTGTTCCTCGCGTCCGGGCGGCTGCGCCGCCGCCATGGGGTCGTGCTGCTCGCCGCGTACGTCGCCTACGTCGTCGTCAGCCTGGTGTCCTTCGGCGGGGTCCCGGTCGGGGACTGAGTCGTGCCCCCGACCGGGCCGCCGTCGATCAGGCCGTGGTCAGGCCGTGGTCAGGCCGTGGTCAGGCCGCGATCGACCCGTGCGGGTCGATGACGAACTTCTTCGCCACGCCCGAGTCGAACTGGGCGTAGCCCTGCGGGGCGTCGTCGAGCGAGATGACGGTGGCGTTGACCGCCTTCCCGATCTGCACCCGGTCGCGCAGGATCGCGTTCATCAGCTGGCGGTGGTAGCGCATCACCGGGCACTGGCCGGTGGTGAACGAGTGCGACTTCGCCCAGCCCAGGCCGATGCGGATGGACAGGCTGCCCTCCTTGGCGGCGTCGTCGGACGCGCCGGGGTCGCCGGTGACGTAGAGGCCCGGGATGCCGAGCTTCCCGGCCGCCCGGGTGACCTCCATGATCGAGTTGAGGACCGTCGCGGGCTGCTCGTGGTCGGAGTCCTTGCCGTGCCCGCGGGCCTCGAAGCCGACCGCGTCGACCGCGGCGTCCACCACCGGCTCGCCCACGATCTGCTCGATCTTGTCGGGCAGCGACCCCTCCTGCGACAGGTCGATGGTCTCGGCGCCGATGACGTCGCGGGCGTGGCGGAGGCGCTCCTCGTTCATGTCCCCGACGATCACCGCGGCCGCGCCCAGCAGCTGCGCCGACGCCGCGGCGGCGAGGCCCACCGGGCCGGCGCCGGCGACGTAGACCGTCGAGCCGGTGGTGACGCCGGCGCTCACGCAGCCGTGGTACCCGGTCGGGAAGATGTCCGACAGCATCGTCAGGTCGAGGATCTTCTCCATCGCCTGGTCGCGGTCGGGGAACTTCAGCAGGTTCCAGTCGGCGTACGGGACCATGACGTACTCGGCCTGGCCACCCTGCCAGCCGCCCATGTCGACGTAGCCGTACGCCGAGCCCGGGCGGTCCGGGTTGACGTTGAGGCAGACCCCGGTGTGCCCCTCCTTGCACATCCGGCAGCGCCCGCAGGCGATGTTGAAGGGCGCCGAGACGAGGTCGCCCTGCTGGATGAACTCGACGTCGCGGCCGACCTCGACGACCTCGCCGGTGATCTCGTGGCCCAGGATGAGCCCGGCCGGCGCGGTGGTCCGTCCGCGGACCATGTGCTGGTCGGACCCGCAGATGTTGGTGGCGACGAGCTTGAGGATGACGCCGTGCGGGCACTGCCGCCCGACATTGGCCGGGTTCACCCCCGGTCCGTCCCTGAGCTCCAGACTCGGGTACTCGATGTCCTGGATCTCGACCTTCATCGGTTCGATGTACGCGACGGCCTTCATCCCCCGATTCTCGGCCCGTCGGTGACCGGCGTCACTCGGGCGGACGTCGGAGGCGATCCCCCTCGGCGGCCCCGTCGTCACTGGGTCGGACGCGGAGTCCGGTCGTGCCCGGACGAGGTGCGCGTCGTCCGTCGCTCCTCACGGCACCCCGGCGACCAGGAGCACCGCCGTCGTCACCCCCGCCCCCACGACCACCCCTGCGACGACCTGCGCGGCCGTGTGCGCGCGGAGCACCAGGCGCGCCCAGCCCACCACCGGCACGGCGAGCCACGACACCGCCCACCACCCGCCGCCGAGCAGCGTGAGCACCGCGGCCGCGGCGGCGACGACGGCCGTGTGGAAGCTGACCTTCCAGACCAGCGTGATGGCCGTGGCGACGACGACCGTCACCAGCACCGCGACCTGCAGCGCCGCGATCGCCCGGGGCGCGCCCGCCACGAACAGCACCACCACGCCCGTCGCCACCGAGAGCGCCGCCAGCCCCAGCGGGACCGCGCGCTGCTCGCGCTCGCGCAGGTGGTGGTCGGTGTAGCGCCCGGACCGCACGCCGCGGTCGACGACGACCGCCGGGATCGCGACGGTGAACACCATGCCGACCAGCGACCAGGCGATCCCCACGACGCCGGCGGCCAGCGCCCCGACCACGGGGTAGAGGACGGCGAGCAGGAGCGTCGGGGACGTCGCCGTCGTGACGGCCGCGGCGACGCGGCGGGCGGGCGTCGTCACCTCGGCGGCCGTCACGCGCCGTAGCCTAGGTGCCGGGACCGAGGGGAGGACGCGTGAGTCGGCAGGTGCACCTCGTGCTGGCCGTGGTGACGGCGCCCCCGGGCCGCCTCCTGCTCGTCCACCGGCCCGGGGAGGTCCCGCCGGCGGTGCTGCCCGGCGGGCGCCCCCAGGACAAGGAGTCGCCCGGAGCGACCGCGGCCCGCGGCTGCCTCGAGGAGACCGGCGTGGAGGTCCGCGCCGGGCGCCAGCTCGGGCGCTTCAACCACGACGGCATCGTCACCATCTACGTCGCCGCGAGCCCGGTGCACCCCGTCGACCCCGAGGGGATCCCGGAGAGCGTCCGCGCCGCCTGGTACCTCCACGACCAGGTCGACATGGTGCTCCCCGACCTGTGGGCGCCCGTGCGCGCCCACCTGGACAAGACGATCCGGCGACGCTAGACGGGCAGCACCGTCGGGACGATCATCGGCCGGCGCCGGTAGGTCTCGCCCACCCAGCGCCCGACGACGCGGCGCACCGCCTGGGCGATGCGGTGGGTGTCGGTGATGCCCTCGGCCTCGGTGCGCGAGAGCTCCATCTCGACCAGCGAGACGACGTCCTCGAGCGCCTTGGGATCGTCGGAGAACCCGCGTCCGGAGATGCGCGGCGGGGCGACCGCCCGCCCGGTCGCGGCCTCGACGGCGACGGTGATCGCGATGAAGCCGCCCTCGCCGAGCACCAGCCGGTCCGACAGCGTCGACTCGCCGACGTCGCCGACCTGGTTGCCGTCGACGTAGACGTGGCCGACCTCGACCCGCCCGCTGATCGCCGCGCGCCCGTCGACGAGGTCGACGACGACGCCGTCCTCGGCGATGACGACGTTCTCGACGCCGGTGCGGCGCGCGATCTCGGCGTTGGCGCGCAGGTGGCGCCACTCGCCGTGGACCGGCATGACGTTGCGCGGGCGCAGGGCGTTGTAGAGGAACAGCAGCTCGCCGGCCGACGCGTGCCCGGACACGTGGACGCGGGCGACGCCGGAGTGCACGACCTCGGCCCCGAGGCGGGTCAGGCCGTTGATGACGGCGAACACCGCGGTCTCGTTGCCGGGGATGAGGCTCGAGAGCAGGACGACCGTGTCGCCGGGCATGATCGTGATCTGGCGGTGGTCGCCGCGCGCCATCCGGCCGAGCGCCGAGAGCGGCTCGCCCTGCGAGCCCGTCGAGACCAGCACGACGTCCTTCTCGGGCATCGCCAGCGCGACGTCGAGGTCGACGAGCAGCCCCTCGGGCACGCGCAGCAGGCCGAGGTCGCTGGCGATGCCCATGTTGCGGACCATCGAGCGCCCGGTGAAGCAGACCTTCCGTCCGTGCTGGGTGGCGGAGTCGAGGATCTGCTGGACGCGGTGCACGTGGCTCGCGAAGCAGGCGACGATGAGTCGGCTCGGTGCCTTCCGGAACACGTCGTCGATCACCGGGGCGATGTCGCGCTCCGGGGTGACGAAGCCGGGGACCTCGGCGTTGGTCGAGTCGACGAGCAGCAGGTCGACGCCCTCGTCGCCGAGGCGGGAGAAGCCGGCGAGGTCGGTGAGCCGCCCGTCGAGGGGCAGCTGGTCGAGCTTGATGTCGCCGGTGTGCAGCACCGTGCCGCCCGGCGTGCGGACGGCGACGGCCAGCGCGTCGGGGATCGAGTGGTTGACCGCGAAGAACTCGCAGTCGAACGTCCCGTGGTGGTTGCGCTCGCCCTCGCGGACCTCGAGCAGGTGCGGGGTGAGCTGGTGCTCCCGGCACTTGGCCGCGACCAGCGCGAGCGTGAAGCGCGACCCGACGACGAGCAGGTCGGGGCGCTGGCGCAGCAGGAACGGCACGGCGCCGATGTGGTCCTCGTGCCCGTGGGTGAGCACCAGCGCGTCGACGTCGTCGAGGCGGTCCTCCACGGCCCGGAAGTCGGGCAGGATCAGGTCGACGCCGGGCGAGTCCTCGGACGGGAAGAGCACGCCGCAGTCGACGATCAGCAGGCGGCCGTCGTACTCGAGCACGGTCATGTTGCGCCCGATCTCGCCGATGCCCCCGAGGGCGACGACGCGCAGAGCGCCGTCCGGGGTCGGCGGCGGGGCGCCCTCGGAGCCCGGGACCGACTGGGTCGGCACGCCGGATCCCCGCGCGCAGTCGTGGCTCGCGGGGTCGTGCTGCTGGTTCTGCCGGCCCTGCTGGGCCTGCTGGTTCTGCTGGCCCTGCTGGTTCGGCTCGGGCCGGCGGGCGGTGGAACGGCTCATCGGGCGCTCCCCGGGAGGGGACGCGGGAGACGGGCGGTGATCGGGTCCTCCTGGTACGGACGGGTGTGCGGGGCCCTCACAGGCCCCGGTCGAGGGCCATGACGGTGGCGACGTCGGCGGGCTCACCCTCGGGGTGGACGACGCACTCGTCGCGGCCGGCCGCGTGCAGCAGCAGCTCGCCGGGCTCACCGGTCAGGATGACCGTGCGCGGCCCCGAGCGCACGGCGTGCTCCTCGCCGTCGGGGCGGCGCAGCGTCACGGCCACCGGGCTGGAGCGGTAGCTCAGGCGCCCGAGCAGGCCGACCATGCGCCACAGCTGGCGGTCGCGGGCCTCGTCCGGCGGGCGCGGCGACCAGCCGGCCTGGGCGCGGCGGACGTCCTCGTGGTGGACGAAGAACTCCTGGACGTCGACGGCGCGCAGCGGCGGCAGCGCCAGCGGGCTCCAGAACGGCGGGCCGGAGCGCAGCGTGCCCACCAGCTCGCCGAAGTCGCCGCGCGCGATCGAGGCCTGCACGTGCTCGGTCCAGCTCGCGAGCGGCGGGATGAGGATGCCGGGCGCCGCGTCGGGGCGCCGCTCGCGGGTGATCAGGTGCGCGAGCAGGTCACGCGTGGTCCAGCCCCCGCACAGCGTGGGCTCGTCGGGGCCGAGCCGCAGGAACAGGTCGGCGAGATCGCGGCGCTCGGCGTCGGCGATCTGGGCGGCACTCATGGTCACTCCCTACCCGTTCCGTCGCCGGGCCGCTCTAGCCCTCGGCGACGAACGGGCTGCTCGCGACCTCGGAGCCGCTGGGCAGGCAGCGGATCTCGAAGTCGGCGAAGACGTTCGGCACCTCGGCCTGCAGCACCTTGAGGCAGGTGATCGCCAGGTCGCGGATCTCGACGTCGGCGTGCTCGCTCGCGCGCATCGCGATGAAGTGGCGCCAGGCCCGGTAGTTCCCGGTGACGACGATGCGGGTCTCGGTGGCGTTGGGCAGCACCGCGCGCGCGGCCTGGCGGGCCTGCTTGCGGCGCAGCGTGCGGTTCGGCTCGTCGGCGAAGCGCTCCTCGAGGCCCACCAGGAGCTTCTCGTAGGCCTCGCGCGCGGCCTCGGCGGCCTCGAGGAACTGGCGGTGCAGCTCGGGGTCCTCGGCGATGACCTCCGGCTCGACCATCGCCGCGTCGGTCTCCGGGACGTAGCGCTGGGAGAGCTGCGAGTACGAGAAGTGCCGGTGGCGGATCAGCTCGTGGGTGAGGCTGCGCGACATCCCCGTGAGGTAGAAGCTCACCGTCCCGTGCTCGAGCACCGAGAGGTGGCCGACCTCGAGGATGTGCCGCAGGTAGCCCGCGTTCGTCGCCGTCGCCGGGTTCGGCTTGCTCCACGACTGGTAGCAGGCCCGCCCCGCGAACTCGGCGAGCGCCTGCCCGCCGTCGGCGTCGGTCTCCCACGGGACCCCGGGCGGCGCGAAGAACTCGGTCTTCGCGATCAGCGTGACCTCGGGCTGCACGGTCTCCGGCACGGGCCCACGGTACAAGTCGCCCCCGACGGTGCTCGCCGCCCTCGCCGGTGTTCGCCGACAGCATGGTGACACCACGGTGGTGGCGATCAGGAGGTCGTGGTGTCACAATGGTGTCATGGACCTGACACCGTACGTCGCCTCCCTCCGCGACGACCTCGCCGCGGCCGCCGCGGTCGGCGACGACGCCACGACCCGGGCGGGCTCCTCGCTCGCCGCCGCCCTCGAGCCCGCCGTCCGCCTGGCGCTCATGGACGCCCTGTCCGACCTCGCCGGCGAGGTCTCGGAGAAGCTCGGCGACCGCACCGTCTCGCTGCGCCTCTCCGGCCGCCAGGTCGAGGTCGTCGTCGACCGCGACGCCTCGGACCAGGACGGCTTCTTCGCCGGCCCCTCGTCGTCGCCCTTCGCGGGCACGCCCGGCGGTGGCCCCGGCGGCCCGGGTCGCCACACCCCGCCGCCCCCGCCCGGCCCCGGCTTCGGGGGCGCCGGCTTCGGCGGCCCCGGCGGCCCGGACGTCGGCGACATCTCGCGGATGACGCTGCGCCTGGTCGACCAGATCAAGGGCCAGGCCGAGAAGGCCGCCGCCGCGCAGGGGATGTCGCTGAACTCCTGGATCGGTCAGGCCGTGCAGGGCGCCCTCAAGGGCCAGTACGGCGGCCGCGGCGGGCCGTTCGGCCGGTGGGACGCGGGCTGGGACAGCGGGCGGTCGTCCGGTGACGAGAGCGGCCGCGACCAGAGCTGGGACGAGAACTGGCGCAAGGGCTGGGAGCAGGGCCGGCCCGGGGACACCGGGTCGACCGGCTCGACCGGGTCGACCGGGTCGACCGGGTCGACCGGGAGCGACGCTCCCCCGACCCCGCCCACTCCGCCGTCCTCGCCCACGGGGCCCGCGGGGCCCACGGGCGACACCGGGCCGACCGGCTCGACCAGCGGCACCGACCGTCGCGACGACGGCGGCGACGACGTGTCCGGGTGGGTGCGGGGATGAGCGCCCCGGCGCGCGAGGTCACCGGCGCCGGCACCGAGCCGGTGACCCTGGACGTCGCGCTCGACGCCGGCACCGTCCGCGTGCACCTGGACCCCCAGCCGGCCGGCGAGGACACCGTGCGGCTGCGGGTCGAGGCCGACCCCGACGCCCCGCCCGGCTGGATGCGGGGGCTCTCGGGCCTGCTCGGCTTCCTCGGCGTCGACCGCTCGCCGACCACCCCGGAGGAGCGCGCCGCGGCCGCCGTCGCCGCCACCACGCTCGACTGGGACGCCGGCGCCCGCCGCCTCGTCGTCCGCGGCCCGCAGGACTGGGCGCTGCGCGGTGTCCCGCTCGCGGTCACCGTGCGGGCGCCGCGCGACTCGGGCCTGCGCCTGCGCGCCGGCGCCGCGCGGGTCGTGGTCGAGGGCCGCGCCGACGAGGTGTCGGTGCACGGGACGGGCGAGGTCCGCCTCGACGAGGTCGCCGGGCGGGTCGACCTGCGCTGCGGCGCCGGCGAGGTGCGCATCGCCCGCCTCGCCGGGCCCCTGCGCATGACCGGCGGCGCGGGCGGCGTGCGGATCGAGCACGTCCTCGCGCCCGCCGAGATCACCACCGGCGCCGGGCGCGTCCGGCTCGGCGACGTGCACGCCGACGTCGCGGTCCGGGCCGCGGCGGGTGACGTCCGGGTCGCCGACGCCCTGGCCGGTGACCTCGAGCTCGGCACCGGCGTGGGCTCGCTCTGGGTCGGCGTGCACCCGGGCGTCGACGCCCAGGTCGAGCTCCACGCCACGGTCGGGCGCGTGCGCAGCGACCTGCCGGTGCGGGACGAGCGGCCGGCGTCCGACACCGCGGACGCCGGTCGGAGCGACGCCCCGGCCGGCGCCCCGCTGCGGGTCCGCGCCCGCACCGGGGCCGGCGACGTCACCGTCGCCACCGCCCGCCCGCGGCCGGCGCTCACCGCGCCCTCCTGACGGCGCGGCCCGCTCAGATCACGACGTGCCTAGTCCGAGCGCGCCCCGGTGAGGGTGGCGCCGAGGACGTCGTGGTTGAGCTGCGCGATCGAGGCCAGCGGGATGCCCTTGGGGCACACCTCGTGGCAGGCGCCCACGTTGGTGCAGCCGCCGAAGTCCAGCTCGTCCTGCTTGGCGAGCATGTTGATCGCGCGGGTCTGGCGCTCGGGCTGGCCCTGCGGGAGCAGCCCGAGGTGGGTGACCTTCGCGGCCGTGAACAGCATCGAGCTGCCGTTCGGGCAGGCCGCGACGCACGCGCCGCAGCCGATGCAGGTGGCGGCGTCGAACGCGTCGTCCGCCGACACCTTGTCCACCGGGATCGCGTGCGCCTCGGGCGCCGAGCCGGTGTTGACCGAGATGTAGCCGCCCGACTTGATGATCTCGTCGAACGCGCTGCGGTCGACCACCAGGTCCTTGACCACCGGGAAGGCCCGGGCCCGCCACGGCTCGATGTCGATCGTGTCGCCGTCGTCGAAGTGCCGCATGTGGAGCTGGCACGTCGTCGTGTACTGCTGCGGGCCGTGCGCGTTGCCGTTGATGACCATGCCGCACGAGCCGCAGATGCCCTCGCGGCAGTCGTGGTCGAACGACACCGGGTCCTTGCCGTCGATGACGAGCTTCTCGTTGAGCACGTCGAGCATCTCGAGGAACGACATGTCGGGCTCGACGTCGTCGAGCACGTAGGACTGCATCTTGCCCTTGGCCTCGGGCGAGGCCTGCCGCCAGATGCGCAGGGTGAGCTTCACGTGGTGACTCCGTGGTCGGAGCAGCTACTTGTAGCTGCGCTGGGTCGGGTGCACGTAGGAGAACTCGAGGTCCTCCTTGTGCAGCACCGGGCGCTGGTTGTCGCCGGCGTACTCCCAGGCCGCGACGTACGAGAAGTTCTCGTCGTCGCGCTGGGCCTCGCCGTCCTCGGTCTGGGACTCGACGCGGAAGTGGCCGCCGCAGGACTCCTCGCGGTGCAGGGCGTCGATGCACATGAGCTCGGCGAGCTCCATGAAGTCGGCGACCCGGCCGGCCTTCTCCAGCGACTGGTTGAAGCCGTCGCCGGTGCCGACGATCTTCACGTCCCGCCAGAACTCCTCGCGCAGCGAGGGGATGCGGTCGAGGGCCTTCTCCAGGCCCTCCTTGCTGCGGGCCATGCCGCACTGGTCCCAGACGAGCTGGCCCAGCTCGCGGTGGAACGAGTCGACGGTGCGATGGCCGTTGGCCGAGAGCAGCTTGTCGATGCGCGCGCGGGTCGCGTCGACGGCCTCCTGCACGGCCGGGTGGTCCTGCGGGACCTCGTCGAACGGGGCGTCGGCGAGGTAGTCGGCCACCGTCGTCGGGAGCACGAAGTACCCGTCGGACAGGCCCTGCATCAGCGCCGACGCGCCGAGGCGGTTGGCGCCGTGGTCGGAGAAGTTGGCCTCGCCGCCCACGAACAGGCCCGGGATGGTCGAGCGCAGGTCGTAGTCGACCCACAGCCCGCCCATCGTGTAGTGGATCGCCGGGTAGATGCGCATCGGCGTCTCGTACGGGTCGTCGCCGGTGATGCGCTCGTACATCTCGAAGAGGTTGCCGTACTTGGCCTCGACGGCCGACCGGCCGAGACGCTCGATGGCGTCCTTGAAGTCCAGGTACACGCCGAGCCCGCTGGGGCCGACGCCGTGCTCCGCGTCGCACATGTTCTTCGCGGCGCGCGAGGCGATGTCGCGCGGGACCAGGTTGCCGAACGCCGGGTACTGGCGCTCGAGGTAGTAGTCGCGCTCGTCCTCGGGGATGTCGTTGGGGTCGCGGTCGTCGCCGCACTCCTTGGGCACCCACACCCGGCCGTCGTTGCGCAGCGACTCCGACATCAGGGTCAGCTTCGACTGGTACTCGCCGGAGACCGGGATGCAGGTCGGGTGGATCTGCGTGTAGCAGGGGTTCGCGAACAGCGCGCCCCGCTTGTGCGCCCGCCAGGCCGCCGTGACGTTCGAGCCCTTGGCGTTCGTCGACAGGTAGTAGACGTTGCCGTAGCCGCCCGAACAGAGGATGACGACGTCGGCGAGGTGCGTGTCGAGCTGGCCGGTGAACAGGTTGCGCGTGACGATCCCGCGCGCCTTCCCGTCCACGACGATGAGGTCGAGCATCTCGGTGCGCGGGTGGACCTCGACCGTGCCGGCGTGGACCTGGCGCTCGAGCGCCTGGTAGGCGCCCAGCAGCAGCTGCTGGCCCGTCTGACCGCGCGCGTAGAAGGTGCGGGACACCTGCGTGCCGCCGAAGGACCGTGTGTCGAGCAGGCCCGAGTACTCGCGGGCGAACGGGACGCCCTGGGCGACGCATTGGTCGATGATGTTGAGGCTGACCTCGGCCAGGCGGTGCACGTTCGACTCGCGCGAGCGGAAGTCGCCGCCCTTGACCGTGTCGTAGAAGAGGCGGTGGATCGAGTCGCCGTCGTAGCGGTAGTTCTTCGCGGCGTTGATCCCGCCCTGGGCGGCGATGGAGTGCGCGCGCCGCGGGCTGTCCTGGTAGCAGAACGACTTCACGTTGTAGCCGGCCTCGCCGAGGGTGGCGGCGGCCGCGGCGCCGGCGAGACCGGTGCCCACCACGATGACGCTCATCTTGCGGCGGTTGGCCGGGTTGACCAGGCGCGCGGAGAACTTGCGGTCGCTCCACCGGTCGGCGATGGGGCTGTCCGGGGCGCGGGTGTCCCCGATCGGGTCGCCGAGCACGTAGCGGCCCTCGCCCTGGACGGCCGTCGGCTCCTGCTGCAGTTCAGACATGGTCACCTCACCAGACCGAACATCACGGACAGCGGGACGATCGCGAACCCGATCGTGATGGCCGCTGCCACGACGAAGGCAAAGGTCTTGAGCGCGTTCTGCTTCAGCGCGCTGTTCGCGCCGAAGGTCTGGATGGCCGACCAGAGGCCGTGCCGGATGTGGAACCCGAGGGCCACCACCGCGAGGACGTAGAAGAGGGCCACGTACCAGCGGTCGAAGCTCGCGACGAGCTTCATGTACGCGCTCTCGTCACCACCGAGAGGGTTCACCGTCCCCGTGGTCAGGTCGAGGATGTGCCAGACCAGGAACAGGAAGATGATCACCCCGCCCCACCGCATCGTCCGCGCGGCGTAGCTGCCCTCCCACCGCTGCCGGTGCTGGTACCCGACGGGACGGGCGCGCTTCGCCTTGTACCAGAGCGAGAACGCGGCCCACATGTGCAGCACCAGGCTCGCCAGCAGGACCACGCGCAGGATCCACAGGACGCCCTCGTACCCGAAGATCGCCTCGCCGATCTCGCGCAGGTGCTGCGCGTAGGCGTCGAACGACTCGATGCCGAAGAAGACCTTGAGGTTCCCGAGCATGTGGGCGATGACGTAGAGCAGGAAGACGGCGCCGGTCGTGGCGATGACCGTCTTCTTGCCGACCGAGGTGCCCCACGTCCTCGAGACGATGTTGCGCTGCGGGGTGATGACCACGTGAAGACGGTAAGTCGCCACATGGGGAAGCGCTAATGCATGCAACACGGTCTTCCCATAGCGTGGAGCTATGGCGATGACCATCAAACAGCTCAGCTACTTCCTCGCTGTGGTGGACACCGGCCGATTCACGCAGGCAGCGGCGTTGTGCCGTGTCGCCCAGCCGACCCTCAGCAGGCAGATCCGCAGCCTGGAGGAGGACCTGGGCGAGACGTTGCTCACGCGCGGTCACGACAACGTCACACCCACGGCGGCCGGTGAGGCGCTCCTGCCCCTCGCCCGGCGCATCGTCGCCGACTCCGAGACCGCGCGGATGGAGATCGCCGAGCTCGCCGGGCTGCGCCGGGGCCGGCTGCGGCTCGGGGCCACGCCCAGCCTGTGCGTCAGCGTCGTCGCCGACGTCCTCGAGGTGTTCCACGGGCGCTACCCCGGCATCAGCCTGCAGATCGCCGAGGGCGGCTCGCAGGACCTCGTCGCCGACCTGCAGCGCGGCCAGCTCGACCTCGCGCTCGTCATCGACCGCGGCGAGACGGTGGGCGACCTCGCGTTCACCCCGGTGCTGCGCGAGGAGCTGGTGGTCGTCGCCGCCCGGTCCTGGCCCCACCTCGGCGGGCACATCGGCATCGCCGAGCTCGCCGAGCACCCGCTGGTGATCAACCGCGAGGGCTACGAGCTGCGCGAGGTGACGCTCGCGGCCTGCGACGCCGCCGGCGTGACACCACGGATCGCCGTCGAGGGCGGCGAGATGGACGCCCTGCTGCGCATGGTGGAGCGCGGGCTGGGCGTGGCGATCGTGCCGAGCCTCGTGCTCGCCGGGCACCCGACCCTGCGCGCGACCCGCCTCGACGGCGGGGCGTGGAGCCACCGCACGATCTCGCTGGCGCACCGCACCGACGTCGCCCCCACCCGCGCGGCGCAGGCGTTCCGCGAGGACCTGCTGGCCGTGCTCGCCCGCACGTCCCGCACGGGCCACCTGCCCCCGGGCGTGCGCTACGTCCACCCCCCGGCCTTGACGGCCTGAGACAGCGCGGGCGCGAGGTCGCCGCCCTCGACGACGACGCCGTCGAGGTCGAGCCAGCGCGCCATCGTCGCGAGCTCGGCGGCGAGGGCGTCCGCGACGGCGGCCTCGCCCGGGTGGTCGGCGCCGTCCTCGAGGAACGCCTCGGGCACGCGCAGCGCCCGGTCGGCCCGGTCGGCCTTGAGGTCGACCCGTGCGACCAGCCGTCCGTCGAGCAGGAAGGGGAAGACGTAGTAGCCGTGCGTCCGCTTCTCGGCGGGCGTGTAGATGCCGATGCGGTAGTGGAAGTCGAAGATCCGCAGGGTGCGGGCGCGGAACCAGATCAGCGGGTCGAACGGCGCGAGCAGCGCCGACCCGCGCACGCGGCGGGGCAGCCGGGCGTCGGGCGGGCGGTAGGCCGGCGCGGGCCAGCCCTCGACCTCCACCGGCACGAGCTCGCCGGCGTCGACGAGCGCGGCGACGGCGGCCTGGCTCTCCGCGGGCGGCAGCCGGAAGTAGTCGCGCAGGTCGGGCTCGGTGGCGACGCCCAGCGCCGTCGCGGCCTTCGCGACGAGCGTGCGCATCGCCTCCTCGCGGTCCGGGTCGCGGGCCAGGACGTCGGGCGGCAGCACGCGCTCGGCGAGGTCGTAGGCCCGCCGGAAGCCGCGCCGCGTCCCCGTGGTGAGCACCCCGGTGGCGAACAGGTGCTCGCAGGCCACCTTGACGTCCGAGCGCTGCCACCAGCCGCCGTGGGCCCGGGCGCGCCGGTCGCCCGCATCACCGAGCACCTCCGCGAGCTGGCCCGCCTCCAGCGGCCCGTGCTCGGCGATGCCCGCCACGACGGCGTCGAGGACGTCGGGCCGGTGGTCGAGCGCGTTGCCCAGCCACCGGTTCTCGCGCGCGGCGTTGTCGCGCATGCGCCAGCGGAACAGCGGCCAGTCGTCCACCGGCAGCAGGCTCGCCTCGTGCACCCAGTACTCCACGAGGGTGCGGCGCCGGGCCTCCGCGCGCGTCCGGGGCCAGGCGAGCGCGTCGAGGACCTCACGGTCGTAGGGGCCGAGCCGGGCGTACAGCGGCGCGTAGTGGGCCCGGACGGCGACGTTGACCGAGTCGAGCTGCAGCAGGCCGAGGCGCTCGACCGCCGCCGCGAGCGTGCGCCGCGACGGCCGCGCGGGCCGCGCCGGACCCGTCAGCCCCTGGGCGGCGACCGCGGCCCGTCGCGCCTGCGCCGCCGACATCCTCTCCACGTCGCCGATCCTGCCCCAGCCCCCCGACAGTGCGCGGAATCACCCGGCCCGCACCGGCGTTGACCTGGAAGAACGAGCAGAGGAGGACGCATGGTCGGGGACCGTGTGGAGATCGTCGTCGACGCCGGTGGCGCGACGCGGACGTGGGAGGTCGAGGCCACGAAGGCCGGGCGGCGCGTGGACATCGCGCACGGTCGCGGCGTGGTGGAGGTCAGCGAGGTGACGCGCGGCGGGACGCCGGTGCGCACCGCGAGGTTCATGTCCTCGCGGGTGCTGGCGCTCGTCGAGCACCCGGCCGGGCAGGCCCGGCTGGCCGACGACGAGCCGCCGGCGCTGCCGCTGCCGCGACCGGCCTGAGCCCGGCCCGGGCGGACACCCCGTGACCGGGCGGGCACGGGCGGCGATCGTGCTGGTCAGGGCGAGATCCCTGCCGGAGGATCACGACCGTGGCCCCCTCGATCACGGACATGGTCGCCGCCGCCCGGCGGCCCGCCGACGCCGTCCTGGACCACGTCGGGTCCGGCAGCCAGATCGTCGTGAACTCGTCCAACGGCGATCCCGCGACGGTGCTGGACGCCCTCGAGGCCGGCGGCGACCGCCTGGACGGCGTGCGGCTGCACCAGATGCTCGCGCCGCGCCCGCGGGCGTCGATCGACGGGAAGATCCCGGGGCTGCGGCACGTCTCGTGGTTCCTCTCCCCCGCGACGCGCGAGGCGTTCCGCGCCGGGCACTGCGACCTGGTGCCCAACAACTTCAGCGACGTGCCGCGGCTGATGCGCCGCTCCGTCCGGCCCGACCTCGTCATCGCCTCGGTGTCGCCGCCGGATCGCCACGGCTGGTTCTCGCTGGGCACCGACGCCACCTACACCGCCGCGTTCATCGGCGAGGTGCCGTTCTTCGTCGAGGTCAACGCGCAGATGCCGCGCACCTTCGGCGGCAACCAGCTCCACGTCAGCGACGTGGTCGGCTGGTGCGAGGCGGACCGGGCGATGGCGGAGCTCCCGCCCCCGGTCGCGACCGACCGGGACCGGGCGATCGCCGCCCTCGTCGCCGAGCGCATCCCCGACGGGGCGACGCTGCAGATCGGGATCGGCGCGGTGCCCGACATGGTGCTGGCGAGCCTGCACGACCACCGCGAGCTGGGCGTGCACTCCGAGGTCTTCGGGACCGGCTTCGTCGACCTCGTCGAGGCCGGGGTTGTCACCGGCACCCGCAAGGCCACCCACCGCAGCAAGATCGTGACGACGGCCGCGCTCGGGACCCAGCGGCTCTTCGACTTCGTCGCGGACAACGCCGGCGTCGAGTTCCACCCCGTCGACCACACCAACGACCCGTGGAACATCGCCCGCGAACCGCTGATCCGATCGGTGAACGCCACCCTCGAGGTCGACTTCCTCGGGCAGTGCGCCTCGGAGTCGCTGGGCAGCCAGTACTTCTCCTCCTCGGGCGGCCAGCCCGACTTCGCGCGCGGCGCGATCATGTCCGAGCACGGCGCCGCGTTCATCGTCCTGCACTCGGCCACCCACGACGACACCGTGTCGCGCATCGTCCCGCAGCTGCAGCCCGGCGCCGCGGTCACGACCTTCAAGAACATCGTCGACCACGTCGTCACCGAGTACGGGGTCGCCGAGCTGCGCGGCGCCTCGATCGCGGAGCGCACCGCGCGCCTCATCGCGATCGCGCACCCGCACTTCCGCGACGAGCTCACCGCGCAGGCCCGGACGCTGGGGTACCTGTGAGCGGCCCCGGGATGCCCGAGCCGGCCTGCGTGCCGCTCTCCGACGAGGACCGCGCGATCCTCGACCTCGAGTGCGCCACCGTGGTCGGGCACGTCCTGCACATGGCGATGCTCGAGGGCACGCCGGTGACGGCCGGCGAGCTGCGCGCGCACATCGCCACCCGCCTGCCCGCGGCGCCCGAGCTGCGCTACCGCCTCGACGAGCGCGACGGCGTCCCCGTCTGGGTGCCCGACGCCGAGCTCGACCTCGCCCACCACGTCGTCGACGCCCCCGACGGGCCGTACGACGAGGGCGCCCTGCGCGCGCTGGTGGCCCACCGGTTCGCCCAGCACCTCGACCGCACCCGGCCCCTCTGGTCGCTCGACGTGGCGCCGCTGGCGGGCGGGGGCACGGCCCTGCTCTGGCGCGTCCACCACGCCCTCGCCGACGGCGCGACGATGACGCGGCTGTCGCACACCGTGCTCTACGACGAGGAGCCGGCGGGCCCCGCGACGGGGACGGCGGCGTCCCCGCCCGCGACCGTCCGGGCCGACCACGAGCGCCGGCGGGCCCACCTCATGGGCGTCATCGAGCGCGAGTTCACGGTCGGCCCGGCGCACTCACCGTTCGACGGCGAGCTCTCGACCCGCCGCGACGTCGCGTTCGTCGACACCGACCTCGCGGCCCTGCACGCCGCCGCCCGGTCGGCCGGCGCGACGGTCAACGACGCGTTCCTCGCGGTGCTGGCGGGCGGGCTGCGCCGCTGGGTCGACCACCACGCGGGCACCGTGACCGACCTGCGGGTCCGCGTCCCGGTCAGCCTGCCCCGCGACGACCCGTCGCAGGCCAACCGCGACTCGGCGTTCGACCTGCCGCTGCCGGTGCACGTCGTCGACCCCCTCGAGCGCCTGCGGGTGGTCCACGAGCTGACCACCGCCCGCAAGGACGCCCGCGACGCCGCCCGGCTCGACGACCTGCTGCACCGCCTGGCCGAGGTCTCCCCGCCGCTGCGCCGCGTCTGCGACCGGCTGCGGGCCACCGCCCGCGCGTTCACCGTCAGCGTGTCGAACGTGCCCGGGCCGCGGACGCCGGTCGCGGTGCTCGACCGCCGCGTGCGCGCGACCTGGCCGCTCGCCGAGATCGGGTTCCACCACGCGCTGCGGGTCACCGCCGCGTCGATGGTCGACGTGCTGTCGTTCGGGATCACCGTCGACCCGGGCCTCGTACCCGACGTCGACGTCCTCGCCGACGGCCTGCGCGCGGAGGCCGAGCTGCTCGTGACGGCCGCTCAGACGAGCCCGGCCAGCCGCGCCGCGACCTCGCGGTAGCGGCTCACCGCGACCAGGTGGATGCCGTCGACGCCCGCGTCGCGCAGGGCGAGGGCATGCTCGACGGCCGGGTCGACACCGGCGGTCTCGTCGTCGCGCAGCGCGTCGACGAGGTGATCGGGCAGCTCCAGGTCCATGCCCTCCGCGACCCCGCGCGCCATCCGCGGCCCGGTGGGCACCAGCACGCCCGCGCGGACCGGGCGGCCCAGGTCGGCGTGGCGCTCGCGCCAGTCGGCGACCACGGGCACCGAGAACGTCGGGGCCAGCCAGACGACGTCCGCGTCGCGCTTCCACGCCGGCAGGTCCCGGCCCTGCGCCGCGACCACCCCGACCCGCAGCGCGACCTCGTGCTCCGCGGCCAGCGCGCGGGCCTCACGGAGCATCGCGCCGACGGTCAGCGGGCCGTCCTCGCGGTCGTCCTCGGGGCGGTCGCCGCGCAGCAGCAGCACCTCGTGCACGCCGAGGGCGAGCAGGCCGAGCAGGTCGCGGCGCAGGCCCAGGGTGTTGCGGTCGCGGGCGTTGAGCACCGCCACCACCTCGTGGCCGCGCCGGCGCACCTCGCCCGCCACGACCAGCCCGGCGACCGCGGCGCGCGCGGTCGCGTTGTCGGGCACGAGGAACCGCGCGGCGACCGGGCCGAGCGCGTCGAGCTGGCGACCGACGGGCGCGAGGTCGGGACGGTGGGGGACGTCGAGCTCGGCGGAGACGTCGAGGGGCCGGCCCGGCGTCACGACACCTCGGTCAGCGTGCCGGCGTCGACGTCGTAGACGAACCCGCGCACGGCGTCGGTGTGGACGAGGAAGGGGCAGTCCCGCACGGCGGCGATCGAGTCGCGGACGTCCTGCTCGGTGTCGGGGAAGGCGCCGGGGCTCCAGGCCGGCTTCTGCCCGGTGTCGGCCTCGAGCTCGGCGACGAAGTCGTCGTCGGCGAACGTCGCCATGCCGCACTTCGTGTGGTGGATCAGCACGACCTCGCGGGTCTGCAGCTTGCGCTGGCTGACCGTCAGCGAGCGCAGGACGTCGTCGGTCACCACCCCGCCCGCGTTGCGGATGACGTGCGCCTCGCCGTCGCCCAGCCCCAGCACGCGGTAGACGTCGAGGCGGGCGTCCATGCAGGCCACGACGGCCACGCCGCGCGACGGCGGGCCGGGCAGGCCGGCGGCGCCGAAGCCCTCGGCGAAGGTGCGGTTCGCCGCCAGCATCTCGTCGGTCGCGGTCATGTCGCCTCCCGTGGGTCCGAGGATCGTCGCGGCCACCCTGCCGTGCACTCCGGTCTGTCGCGCTGTACCCCGTGGCGTGCCCGCGCGTGCGGTGACGGTGGTCTCTGAGATCGGTCTCCGGGGTCGGTCTCTAGGGTCTGTGCCCATGGCGCTCGCCTCCGTCCGCCTCGCCGCCCCTGACGACGCCGCCGCAATAGCGCTCGTCCAGCGCACGGTCTGGACCTCGGCCTACGCCGACCTGCTCCCGCCCGGCGCGGTGGAGGGCTTCGACGAGGCCGCGGTCGCCGCCGGCTGGGCGGCGCCGATCGCGGCGGGCGCGGTGTGGGTCGCGACCGAGGGCGACGCCCTGGTCGGCTTCTGCGCCGCCGGTCCGGCCTCCCCCGACGACCTCGCCGACGCCGCCGGCAGCGTCCCGGACGACGCGGCGTCGGTGGCGGCGGTGGCGACGCTGCTCGTCGAGCCCCGCTGGGGGCGGCGGGGGCACGGCGGGCGGCTGCTCGTCGAGGCCGCGGCGGCGCTGCGGGAGGCCGGCGCGACCCGCGGGATCGCGTGGGTGCCCGAGCGCGACGCCGCCTCGCGCCGCTTCTTCGAGCGCGCCGGCTGGGACCCCGACGGCACCGTCCGCACCCTCGACGCGGGCGGGCGGCCCCTGCGCGAGATCCGGGTGGCCGGTGACCTCGACCTGGAGTTCCGCCCCGAGCCCTCCCTCGACGACCTGGACCTGCCGCTCCTGCCCTGACGTGGGGGCTTTCCTGGCGCTCAGCGCCGGCGTGGACGCCACGCTGGCACTCCCCGCGCGCTCAGTCGAGGTCGAGCAGGTCGTCGAGGCCGACGGTCAGGCCCGGGTGCTCGGCGACCTTGCGGCACGCCAGCAGCACGCCGGGCATGAACGAGCTGCGGTGCAGCGAGTCGTGGCGGATCGTCAGCGTCTCGCCCTCGGAGCCCAGCAGGACCTCCTGGTGCGCGACGAGGCCCGCCATCCGCACGGCGTGCACCGGGATACCGTCGACCGTCGCGCCGCGCGCGCCATCGGGGTCGTGGGTGGTCGCGTCCGGGCCGGGTCCGAGACCCGCCTCGGCGCGGGCGGCGGCGATCATCTGCGCCGTCCGCGTCGCGGTGCCCGACGGCGCGTCCGCCTTGCGCGGGTGGTGCAGCTCGACGACCTCGACCGAGTCGTAGAAGCGCGCCGCCTGCGCCGCGAAGCGCATCATCAGCACCGCGCCGATCCCGAAGTTGGGGACGACCAGCACGGCCTGCCCCGGCTGCAGGCGCCCGCGGACGTCGTCGAGGAGGTCCTCGCCGACGCCGCTGGTGCCCACCACCACGTGCAGGCCGGCGTCGACGCACCAGCGCAGGTTGTCCGCGACCGCCGCCGGGTGGGTGAAGTCGACGACGACGTCCGCGGCCCGGAGGACCTCGCGGTCGTCGCCCATGTCCACCCGGGCGACGAGCTCGAGGTCCTCGGCGCCGCGGACGGCGGCGCACGCCTCGGAACCCATGCGGCCCTGCGCGCCCAGCACACCGACCTTGATCACGTGATCATCTCCTGCACCTCGCCCGGCAGCTCGTCGACGTCACCGTAGGGACCGACGACGGCGGCGGCGCGGGGCCCGGCGAGCAGCTCGGACGCCAGCGAGGCCACGTCGTCCGCGCCGACGGCGTCGATCCGCTCGAGCGTGGTGGCGAGGTCGGTGGCGCGGTCCAGGCCGCCGTGGTCGAGCTCGCGGCGCCCGAGCCGGGTCATCCGCGACGAGGTGTCCTCCAGGCCCAGCACGAGCTCCCCGCGCAGCTGGCCCTGCGCGCGGGCGAGCTCGGCGGCGGTGATGCCGTGCGCGGCGAGGTCGCCGAGCTCGCCCGAGACCACCGCCGCCGCGGCGCCGAGACGCTCGGGCGCGCAGCCGACGTAGACCGCGAGGGTGCCGGTGTCGGCGTAGCCCGTCGTCGACGAGTACACCGAGTACGCCAGCCCCCGCTGCTCGCGGACCTGCTGGAACAGCCGCGAGCTCATGCCCCCGCCGAGCACGGTGGAGAGCACCTGCAGCGCCGGCCACCGCTCGTCGGGGCGCGCCAGCGACGGCACGCCGAGCATGAGGTGGGCCTGCTCGGTGTCCTCGTCGCGCACGGACAGGCGGTCGGCGGGGGCGCCCGGCGCGGTCTGCGCGCCGCGGTGCCACGCCGTCGCCGGCCCGTCCAGCCGCGACCCGTAGGCCTCGGTGACCGCGGCGAGCACGTCCGCGTGGGCCACGTTCCCGGCGACCGCGAGCACCGAGCGCGCGGGGCCGTAGTGGCGGTCGTGGAAGTCCGCGAGCCGGTCGCGGGTCATGCCCGTGACCGTCTCCTCGGTGCCGATGACCGGCAGGCCCAGCGGGTGCGCGCCGAACAGCAGCGCGTCGAAGTCGTCGGCGAGGAGGTCCTCGGGGTCCTCGTCCCGCCCGGCGATCTCCGAGAGCACGACGTCGCGCTCGAGCTCCACGTCCGCGGCCGCCATCACGGCGTCGAGCACCACGTCGCCGAGCACGTCGACCGCGAGCGGCATGTCGCGGTCGAGCACGTGCGCGTAGAAGCAGGTGTGCTCCTTGCCCGTGAACGCGTTGAGGTCGCCGCCGACGGCGTCGATCTCCTCCGCGATCGCCCGCGCCGAGCGCCGCCGCGTCCCCTTGAACAGCAGGTGCTCGAGGAAGTGCGCGGCGCCGTGCGTGCCGGCGCCGAGGGCGGGCTCGTCGCGCGAGCCCACCTCGACCCAGAGCCCGACCGACGCCGACCGCGCGCCGGCGACGTGCTCGGTGACCACCCGCAGGCCCCCGGGCAGCACCGTGCGTGCCACGCCGGGGGCCGGGTGCTGTGTCTCCGCGGCAGGCCGTTCCGGCGCCACACGCTCCTGCGTCGCGTGTGCCACCGGCGTGCGGCGCCGCGGCTGCGCACCGGTCACTCCGGCGACGAACCCCCGATGGCGCCGGTCACGGCGCCGGTGGTGGCGGCCGGCCCGGTCGGGGCGGCCGGGGTCGACTCGGCGCCGTCGGCCGGGGCGTCGGAGGCGGGCGCCGCGTCGGTGGCGGTGTCCTCCTCCTTGACCGGGATCAGGCTGATCTTGCCGCGGTTGTCGATGTCGGTGATCTCGACCCGCAGCTTGTCGCCGACGTTGACGACGTCCTCGACCTTGCCGATGCGCTTGCCGCCGCCCAGCTTCGAGATGTGGACGAGGCCGTCACGGCCCGGCAGCAGCGAGACGAACGCGCCGAACGCGGCGGTCTTGACCACCGTGCCGAGGAAGCGCTCGCCGATCTTCGGCAGCTGCGGGTTGGCGATCGCGTTGATGCGGTCGATCGCGGCCTGGGCGCTCGGCCCGTCGGCGGCACCGACGTAGATCGTGCCGTCGTCCTCGATGGAGATGTCGGCGCCGGTCTCCTCGGTGATCGAGTTGATCATCTTGCCCTTCGGGCCGATGACCTCGCCGATCTTGTCGACCGGCACCTTCACCGTGGTGATGCGCGGCGCGAACTCGCTCATCTCGTCGGGCGCGTCGATGGCCTCGGCCATGACGTCGAGGATCGCGAGGCGGGCCCCGTGAGCCTGGGTCAGCGCCCGGCCGAGCACCTCCGACGGGATGCCGTCGAGCTTGGTGTCGAGCTGCAGCGCGGTCACGAAGTCCTTGGTGCCGGCGACCTTGAAGTCCATGTCACCGAACGCGTCCTCGGCGCCGAGGATGTCCGTGAGCGCGACGAAGGTCTCCTTGCCGTCGACCTCGCCGGAGACCAGGCCCATGGCGATGCCCGCGACCGGCGCCTTGAGCGGCACGCCGGCGTTGAGCAGCGACATCGTCGAGGCGCAGACCGAGCCCATCGACGTCGAGCCGTTGGAGCCCAGCGCCTCGGAGACCTGGCGGATCGCGTAGGGGAACTCCTCGCGCGTCGGCAGGACGGGCACGAGCGCCCGCTCGGCCAGCGCGCCGTGGCCGATCTCGCGGCGCTTCGGCGAGCCCACGCGGCCCGTCTCGCCGGTGGAGAACGGCGGGAAGTTGTAGTGGTGCATGTAGCGCTTCGTCGTCTCCGGCGTGAGGGAGTCGATCGACTGCTCCATGCGCAGCATGTTCAGCGTGGTGACGCCCAGGATCTGGGTCTCGCCGCGCTCGAACAGCGCCGAGCCGTGGGCCCGCGGGATGACCTCGACCTCGGCGGCCAGCGGACGGATGTCCGTGGTGCCGCGGCCGTCGATGCGGAAGCCGTCGGCGAGGATCCGCTGGCGCACCGTCTTCTTGGTCAGCGCGCGGAACGCCTCGCCGATCTCCTTCTCGCGGCCCTCGAACTTGTCGGCGAGCTCGGAGACGAGGCGGTCCTTGACGGCGTCCTGGGCCTGGTCGCGCTCCTGCTTGCCGGTGATCGTGAAGGTGTCGTCGAGGTCGGAGCCGACCGCGCTCTCGACCGCCGAGTAGACGTCGTCCTGGTACGCCGGGAAGGTCGGGTAGTCCTTCGTCGTCACACCGGTCGCGGTGTAGAGCTCCTTCTGCGCCTCGCAGAGGGTGCGGATGAACGGCTTGGCCGCCTCCATGCCCTGGGCGACGATCTCCTCGGTCGGCGCCTGCGCGCCCTCACCGATGAGCTTCCAGGCGTGGTCGGTGGCCTCGGCCTCGACCATGGCGATCGCGACGTCGGAGCCGTCGGAGGTCACCGAACCGGCGATGACCATGTCGAACACGGCGCTCTCGAGCTGCTCCCAGGTCGGGAACGCGACCCACTGCCCGTTGATCAGCGCCACGCGGGTCGCGCCGATCGGGCCGTCGAACGGCAGGCCCGAGATCTGGGTGGACGCCGACGCGGCGTTGATCGCGAGGACGTCGTAGGGGTCCTTCGGGTCCAGGCTCTGGACCGTGATGACGACCTGGACCTCGTTGCGCAGGCCGCCGGTGAAGGTCGGGCGCAGCGGCCGGTCGATGAGCCGGCAGGTGAGGATCGCGTCGGTCGACGGGCGGCCCTCGCGCCGGAAGAACGAGCCGGGGATCCGGCCCGCGGCGTACATGCGCTCCTCGACGTCGACCGTCAGCGGGAAGAAGTCGAAGTTGTCCTTCGGCCGCTTCGAGGCGGTCGTCGCGGAGAGCAGCATCGTGTCGTCGTCCAGGTAGGCGACGACGGCGCCGGCCGCCTGACGGGCCAGGCGGCCCGTCTCGAAGCGGACGGTGCGGGTGCCGTAGGCACCGTTGTCCAGGACCGCGGTGGTCTCGTGGACGCCCGAGTCGGTCTCGGTCATGGGGGTTCTCCTCTGCAGGGCCCCTACCGCGAGCCGTCCACGGCTCCCCGCGACGCGGTCCGCGACGAGCGGTCTTCGATCGAAGCCCACGGACGCGGTGCCGGCGACGGTGCCGACTGCGGTGTCCGGGGGCCACTACCGAGGACCGGCCGACGCGCGGGCGTCCCGGGTTCGTGGGCGATGGCGGCGGGGCCGGTCATGGGTCGTGCGCGCAGCACCGCGCCGGCCGGCGTCGTGGCCGGTCGGCGCGGTGCGTACGCGGTGATCAGGGGTGCTCCGTCAGGTCAGCGACGCAGCCCCAGCCGCTCGATGAGCGAGCGGTAGCGGGCCACGTCGACGGAGGCGACGTACTTGAGCAGCCGGCGACGGCGGCCGACGAGGAGCAGCAGACCACGACGCGAGTGGTGGTCGTGCTTGTGCATCTTGAGGTGCTCGGTGAGCCGCACGATCCGCTGCGTCAGCAGCGCGACCTGCGCCTCGGGCGACCCGGTGTCCGTCTCGTGGACCCCGTACTCGGAGAGGGTCGCCTTCTTCTGCTCGGTGGTCAGTGCCACGGGGGTGGTGCTCCTGTCTGCTGTCGTCGGTGCCGTGCGGAGGGCCGACACCCACCACGCCCCGAGGACGGAGTCGCTGACGGTGGGCGACGCGCTCGCGGGGGTCGGCACCACGGCCGCACCACCCGCCGCCCGGCCACCACGGACCGCAGCCAGGCGAATCGGTACCCAGTGTACCGACGGGCCGGGTCGCCCGATCAGCGGCCCGGGTCGGGCCGCTCGTCGGTCGTCCCGGCCGCCGGGTCCCCGGTCGCGGCGCGCCGGAGCAGGCCCGCGAGGGACGGGAAGCCGCCGTCGAGGGTGTCCGCGGCGCGGGCCAGCTCGTCGGGGCCGGCGACGGTGCGCAGCAGGTCGTACGACCCCGCCGTGGCCCGCGGCTCGGCAGCGCGGACCTCGTCGAGCAGCTGCGTCACGGTCGCCCGGTCGGGGGTGGTCGGGCGGCCGCCGCCGAGCCGCGCGACCGCCTGCTCGAGCAGCACCAGCCGCCCCAGCACCGCCGGCGTCCCGATCTTGACGCGCCGCCCGCTCATCAGCTGCGAGAGCTGCGGCGAGCTGACGCCCAGCGCCGCCGCGAGGGCGGCCTGCGAGACGTCGAGGGCGCCGAGGAGGCGCCGCAGGCGGTCGCCCAGCGGCTCGCCGTAGAACCGGCGCTGGAGCTCCCGGTTGCGGCGCAGGGCGGCCGCGCGGTCTCCGGGGTCGTCCCCCGTCCCGGCCGGTCGTCCTCCCGCGGGCTCCGATCGGCCCACGCGCGTCACCCCGCCTCCGTCCCCTCCCCGTGCCGCCCCGGCCGGGCGATGGTGGCACCCGGCGGCGGGCGGTGGTGGCCGTTCGGGAGAGGTCGCGGGGACTAGATGCCGAGGACCTCGCGGGTGCGGGCCACGTCGCCGTCCATGGCGACGATCAGCTCGTCGATCGAGTCGAAGCGGTCCATGCCGCGCAGCCGCTCGACGAAGTCGACGCCGACGCGCGCGCCGTAGAGGTCCTCGTCGGAGTCGAGGACGAACACCTCGACCGTGCGGACCCGCCCGGAGAAGGTCGGGTTGGTGCCGACCGACGTCGCCGCCGGCAGGACGCGGCCCTGGTGGTGGAACCAGCAGGCGTAGACGCCGTCGGCCGGGATCGCGGCGTGCTCGCCGCAGTCGACGTTGGCCGTCGGGTAGCCCAGCTCCCGGCCGCGCTGGTCGCCGCGCACGACGACGCCCTCGAGGCGGTGCGGGCGGCCCAGGGCCTCCGCTGCGGCGCGCACGTCGCCGGCGCTGATGCAGGCGCGCACGTAGGTCGACGAGAACGTCACCGTCGACCCGGACGCGGCGGCGCCGATCGGCTCGGTGACGAGGTCGACGCCCTCGGCGGCGAACCCGAAGCGCTGGCCGAGCCGCACGAGCTCGGCGACGTCACCGGCCGCCTTGTGACCGAACGTGAAGTTGCGCCCGACCACCACCATCGCCGCGTGCAGCCGGTCGACGAGCAGCTCGTGGACGAACTCGTCGGGCGCCACCCGCGCGAGGTCCGGCGTGAACGGCAGCACCCAGAACGCGTCGACGCCGAGCTCGGCGACCAGCTCGGCGCGCCGGGTCAGCGTCGTCAGGCGTGCCGGGTGCGTGCCCGGGCGCAGCACCGACGCGGGGTGCGGGTCGAAGGTGATGAGCACCGTGGGCAGGCCGAGCTCGCGCGCGTGGGCGATCGCCCGGCCGATCAGCTGCTGGTGGCCGCGGTGCACGCCGTCGAACACGCCGATGGTCACGACGCACCGACCCCAGCCCGACGGCACCCCGTCGAGTCCCCGCCAGCGTTGCACGGCGGCGAGCCTACGGGCGGTCCCCGCGGTCACGCCGTGTCGGTGGGTGGATCACCGCCGTCCCGGAGGCGCGGCTCACGCCGGGGCCAGCACGAGCACCGGCCGGGCGGCGCCGCGGTCGTCGGCGACCAGCCCGATGACGTGCCCGTCGGGCCCGAACACGCCGACCGTGCCGGCCGCGCCCCCGGCGGGCAGCGGGCGGCCGTGCGCGAGACCGGCCGCCTCGTCGGCGTCGGCGTCGCGGCGCGGGAAGGCGACGGCGACGGCGGCGTCGAGGTCGAGCGAGAGCCCCGCCCGGCCGTGCTCCTCCTGCTCGGCGCCCAGGACCTCGAGCGTCCGCGCCCGGGCGAGCGTGAAGGGCCCGACCCGGGTGCGGCGCAGCGCCGTCAGGTGCCCGCCGACGCCGAGCCCCGCGCCGAGGTCGCGGGCCAGCGCGCGGACGTAGGTGCCCGACGAGCAGTCGACGAGGACGTCGAGGTCGCGGAACGGGCCCTCGGTGCGGGTCGCGAGCACGTCGAAGCGGGACACGGTGACCGGCCGGGCCCCGAGGACCACGTCCTCGCCCGCCCGCGCGCGCTCGTAGGCGCGCCGGCCGTCGACCTTGATCGCCGACACGCTGCTCGGGACCTGGGCGATCTCGCCGGTCAGGGCCGCGACGCCCTCGTCGACGGCCGCGTCGGTCAGCGCGCCGGTGTCGGCCGGCGCGCCGAGCGGCTCGCCCTCGGCGTCGTCGGTGGTCGTCGCGAGACCGAGGCGGATCGTGGCCAGGTAGCTCTTGGTGTCGAGGGCCAGGTGGCCGAGCAGCTTCGTCGCCCGCTCGATGCCCAGCACGAGCACGCCGGTGGCCATCGGGTCGAGGGTGCCCGCGTGCCCGACCCTGCGGGTGCCCATCAGCCGGCGCGCCCGCCCGACGACGTCGTGGGAGGTCCACCCCGCGGGCTTGTCGACGACGAGCAGCCCCGGGGGCGGGGGTTCCCGCCGCTCGCGCCGCTCGGCCCGCTCGCCGCGCTCTCCGCCTCGTCCGGACACGGCCGTCCATCATGCCGGACCCGGCGGGCCCGGGGTCAGCGGCTCGGCTCGACGACGACCACCTCGCCGGGCACCGGTGGCGCGGCGAGCGCGGCCGGGGCGGCGTCGAGCCCGACGCGGCGCGTGACGAGCAGCGCCGGGTCGAGCCGCCCGCTCGCGACGAGCTCGGTCAGGCGCGGGTAGTCGGCGGCGGCCATCCCGTGGCTGCCGAGCAGGGCGAGCTCGCGGGCGATCACGTCGGGCACCGGCACGGTCGGCTCGGCGGCCAGCAGCCCGACCTGCACGAGGGTTCCCTGGAGCCGCAGCGCGCGGATCCCCAGCGCGAGCGAGTCCGCCCGGCCGGCCGCCTCGACCGCGACCCGCGGGCCGTCGCCCCCGACGGCCGCGCGCACCCCGTCGGGCCCGACGGCCGGGTCGAGGGCGTCCGTCGCGCCGAGGTCGAGGGCCCGCTGCCGGGCCGCCGGTGCCGGGTCGACGACGACGGCCTCGGCCCCGAGCGCGCGGGCCACCAGGACCGCGGCGAGCCCCACCCCGCCCGCGCCGAGCACGAGGAGTCGGTCGCCGGCCCGCACCCCGCCCCGGTCGGCGACGGCGCGGAAGGCGGTGGCGACCCGGCACCCGAGCAGGGCCGCTCCCCCGGCGTCGAGGTCGTCGGGGACCGCGACGAGGTTGGCGTCGGCGAACCGCAGAGCGACGAGCTCGGCGAACGACCCGTCGTGGGTGAAGCCGGGCTGCTCCTGGTGCGGGCAGACCTGCGCCTGGCCCGCCGCACAGGTCGCGCAACGCCCGCAGCCCTGGACGAACGGGGTGAGCACCCGGTCGCCGACGCGGGCCCGCGCCACGTCCGCGCCGACGGCCACGACCCGGCCGACGAGCTCGTGACCCGGGACGAACGGCACCACCACCCCGGCGTCGTGCCCGCGCCAGGCGAAGCGGTCGCTCGCGCAGAGCCCGGTCGCCTCGACGGCCACGACCACCCCGTCGGGCGCCGGGACCGGGTCGGGCCGCTGCACCACCGTCGGGGCGACCCCGAACTCCTCGACGAGCACCGCGCGCACGGGGTCGAGTCTCCCCGGTCTCCCGGCCCGGCCCGATCACCGACCAGCAGGCATGCTGGAGAGGTGACCATCCCGACGCGCACCGACGTCCTCGTCGTGGGCGCCGGCCCCGCCGGGTCGGCCGCCGCGGCGTGGGCCGCCGACGCCGGCCACGACGTCGTCCTCGCCGACGCCGCCGTCTTCCCCCGCGACAAGGCCTGCGGCGACGGCCTCACGCCCCGGGCGATCGAGGAGCTCGAGCACCTCGGCCTCGGCGAGTGGGTGCGCGGGCGGGGCACGAACCGGGGCCTGCGCGCCGCCGGCTTCGGCCAGCTGCTGGAGCTGCCCTGGCCCGGCGGCTCACTCCCCGCGCACGGCGGGGCCGTCGCGCGCACGGAGCTCGACGCCCGCATCCGCACCGTCGCCCTGACGAAGGGCGCGGTGCCGGTGGAGGGCGCCCGCGCCGTGGACGTCGAGCGGGACGGCGACCGGGTCACGGGCGTGGTGTTCACCACCGCCGACGGGGAGTCCACCACCGTCGGCTGCCGGCGCCTCGTCGTCGCCGACGGGGCCCGCTCGACGCTCGGGCGCGTGCTCGGGCGGGAGTGGCACCGCGACACCGCCTACGGCGTCGCCGCCCGCGGCTACGTCCGCTCCGGGCGCCACGACGACGCGTGGATCTCCTCGCACCTGGAGCTTCGGGGCACCGAGGACGAGGTGCTCTCGGGCTACGGCTGGGTGTTCCCGCTGCACGACGGGCACGTCAACATCGGCGTCGGGACCCTCGCGACCGAGGCGCGGCCCGCGAACGTGCGGCTGCGCTCGCTGATCGCCCACTACGCCTGCCAGCGCCGCGAGGACTGGCAGCTCGACGGCGAGGTGCGCGACGTCGCCTCGGCCCTGCTGCCGATGGGCGGCGCCGTGTCGGGCGTCGCGGGGCGCAACTGGGCGCTGGTCGGGGACGCCGCCGGCCTGGTGAACCCGCTCAACGGCGAGGGCATCGACTACGGCCTGGAGAGCGGGCGCACCGTCGCCGGGCTGCTGGGCGCCGACGACGATCTCTCCCTCGCCTGGCCCGCGACCCTGCGCCGCCACTACGGCTCGGCGTTCTCGATCGCCCGCCGGCTCGCGACGCTGCTGACGACGCCCCGCCTGCTGCCGCTCGCCGGGCCGGTGGGGATGCGCTCGCGGGCGCTGATGACCGTCGCCCTGCGCGTGATGGGCAACCTCGTCACCGAGGAGGACGCGGACCTCGTGGCGCGGGCCTGGCGGGTGGCCGGGCGGGCGTCGCTGCGCGCCGACGACCTGCCCCCGTTCCCCGCCGCCGACCTGCGCCGGCCCGTCGCCGCGAGCTGAGGGCGCCGGCGCTCGGGGAGATCAGCAGGACGCCGAGCACCTCGACGGTCCCGCCGAGGTGCGTATCGGCCTGCTGATCACCGTGGTCGGCGCACTCAGGTCCCCGTGACCGCCCAGGCGTCGCCGCGCACGCGCAGGCCGACGGCCACGGCGCGGGCGAGGATGAACAGCGTCAGCCCCGCCCAGATCCCCACGAGCCCCCAGCCGAGGACCAGCGAGAGCCAGATCGTCGGCAGGAACGCGCCCAGCGCCGAGCCCACGGTGATGCGGCGCAGGTACGCCGCGTCGCCCGCGCCCAGCAGCACCCCGTCCAGCGCGAACACGTAGGCCGCCACCGGCTGGAGCGCCACGAAGAACCACCACGCCTCGGGCACCACGTCGCGCACCGCCGGGTCGGGCGTGAACACCCCCGGCAGCACCCCGGCCGTCACCGCGAACACGATGCCGGCGACCAGCCCCAGCACCAGCCCGTAGCGCGTGACCCGCCCGCTGACCCGCCGTGCCGTCGCCACCGACGCCGCGCCCAGCGCCGCCCCGACCAGCGACTGCGCGGCGATCGCCAGCGCGTCGAGCACCGTCACCATGAACATCCAGAGCTGCAGCACGATCTGGTGCGCGGCCACCGACGGCGCGCCGAACCGGGCGGCCACCGCCGTCGCCGAGAGGAAGCAGGCCTGGAAGGCGGCGCTGCGCAGCAGCAGGTCGCGGCCCAGCCCGAACTGCGCGCGCATGTCCGCGGGCACCGGGCGCAGCGACACGCGCTCCCGCACCAGTGCGCCGACGAACAGCAGCCCGACCGTCGCCTGCGCGCCCACGTTCGCCCACGCCGAGCCCTCCAGCCCGAGCGCCGGGAACGGGCCGGGCCCGTGGACGAGCAGCGGGCACAGGATCGCCGAGAGCCCGTTGCCGGCGAGCACCACGACGATCGGGCGGCGGGTGTCCTGCACCCCGCGCATCCACCCGTGCCCGGCGAGCGCGACGAGGATGCCCGGCGCGCCCCACACCGCGATCCGCAGCCAGCCGGTGGCGGCGTCGGCCACGGCGCCCCCGCCGCCGAGGAGGTCCGCCAGCCACGGGGCCGCGAGCCACACGACCGCCACGACCGCGAGCCCCACGCCCAGCGCGATCCAGGTCGCGGCGACGCCCTCGCGCACCGCGGCGGGGCGGTCGCCGGCGCCGTGGTGGCGGGCGGCGCGGGCGGTCGTGCCGTAGGCGAGGAACGTGCCCAGGCTCGCGACCTGCGCCAGCACCACCCCGCCCACCGCGAGCCCCGCCAGCGGCACCGCGCCGAGGTGCCCGACGACCGCGGTGTCGACGAGCAGGTAGAGCGGCTCGGCGACCAGGACCACCAGCGCCGACGACGCCAGCGCGAGGACCCGCCGGGCCCCGGGGTCGACCGTCGTGTCCGGTGCGCTCGTCATCCCAGGAGCGGCGCGTCCGCCAGCGCGTGCCGGACGCGGTCGAGGATGTCGGTGCACTCGCCGTCGAGCGTGAACCCGGAGGCGACGCGGTGCCCGCCCCCGCCCAGTGCCGACGCGGCCGCGGCGACGTCGAGGCGGCCCTTCGAGCGCATCGAGGCGGTCCACCGGTGCTCGCCGACCTGCTTGAGCACCACGGCCACCTCGGCCTCGGCGGTGGTGCGCAGGACGTCGATGACGCTCTCGATCTCCTCCTGCCGCCCGCCCGAGACGTGCGCGGAGCCGATGCGCGCGTGCACGAGCCCGAGCCCGCGGGCCTCGCCGACCTCGAGGCGGGCGGTCGCCAGCACCGTCGAGAGCATCGAGAGCCAGGAGAACGGGTGCGTGTCCAGCAGGGGCCGGGTCACCGCCTCGGCGTCGACCCCGGCGACGAGCAGCCGGGCGGCCATGGCGTGGGTGTCGGGCGAGGCGGCCCGGAAGTTGCGGGTGTCGGTGACCAGGCCGGCGTAGAGGCAGCGCGCGGTCGGCAGGTCGACCGGCGCGCCCATGGCGTCGAGCAGGTGCAGCACCATGACCGCGGTCGCCTCGGCCCGCGGGTCGACGTAGTAGTGCGTGCCGAAGCCCGAGTTCGAGGCGTGGTGGTCGATGACCAGCGTCGTCCCGGCCGTCTCGGCGCGGTCGGCGAGCGGACCGAGGCGGTCGACGCTGCCGGTGTCGAGCACGACGAGCAGCTCGGGGACGTGCGCGACCCCGTGGTGCGGCACCACGAGGCCCGCGACGTCGAGGTCGCGCAGCGACTCCGCCGGCTCCTCCGGCGCCCCGAACGACACCTGCACCTGCGCGCCGTGGCGGTGCAGCGCGAGCCCGAGGGCCAGCGCGCTGCCCAGTGCGTCCGCGTCGGGGTTCACGTGGGCGAGCAGCACCACCTGGTGCGCTCCGGTGAGCAGCCCCACCGCCTCGTCGAGGGCGACCGGCCGGCTCACCCCCCAGCTCTCCTCCGCCGCGACCATGGCCGGTGCGCCTCCTCGTGTGCCGCCGGTGCCCCCGCACCGGGGACGACGGCATCACGCTACGGAGTCGTCGTCAGCCCGTCGACCGCGCCCCGTGACCGGGCTCGGCCGGGAGATCCTCGTCGAGGTCCTCGGTGGACTCCTCGAGACCGTCGCCGACCGGGACGTCCTCGTCCTCCTCGCGCGGCTTGCGGTACGGGTCCGCCTCGCCGGCGTAGGAGGCGCCGACGGCCAGCGTCGCGACCTCGGCGTCGGCGCGCCGGACGCCCTCGAGCAGCTCGTCGAGCCGCGCGGCGCCCTCGGGCACCGCGTCCGGGACGAACTCGAGGGTCGGCGTGAACCGCACCCCGGTCTGCCGGCCGACGGCGGTGCGCAGCACGCCGCGGGCGCTGGCCAGCGCGGCCGCCGACCCGGCGCGCTCCGCGTCGTCGCCGTAGACGGTGTAGAAGACCGTGGCCTCGCGGAGGTCGGCGGTCACGCGGGTGTCGGTGATCGTCACCATCGCCAGGCGCGGGTCCTTGACCTCGTGCTCCAGCGTCGAGGCGACGATCTGGGAGATCCGCTTGGCGAGCCTGCGGGCCCGTGGCGCGTCGGCCATGGCGGTCCCTCCTGTGTCGATGGGGGCTAGTCGTCGTGCGGACCCAGCCAGCGGGTCCGCGCGGAGAGCAGCTGGAACTCCGGGTGGGAGGCCACCAGCCGCTCGCAGTGGTCGAGCACGTCGGTGACGTGCTCGGGGTCGGCCGCGACCGCCGCGACCCCGATCAGGGCGCGGCGGTGCAGGTCGAGATGGCCGGCCTCGGCGACCGAGACGGCGTACTTGCGCCGCAGCTCCGCCACGACGGGACGGACCACCGAGCGCTTCTGCTTGACCGAAGCGACGTCGCCGAGCAGGAGGTCCAGCTCGAGCGCACCGACGTACATGCTCACATCAGCCGGTCCGGGGTGGAGTGACCCCCGGGACGGCCGGACCAGCCGTCCCGGGGGCGCTCGTGCTCGACGGTCGCCTGCGGCGACGCCGACTCACTCGCGGGGCTTCTCCCGCATCTCGTAGGTCATGATCTTGTCGTCGACCTTGATGTCGTTGAACGACCCGAGCGTCAGACCGCACTCGTAGCCGTCGCGGACCTCGGTCGCGTCGTCCTTGAACCTCTTCAGCGAGCTCACCGTGAGGTTCTCGGCGACGACCGCACCGTCGCGGACCAGGCGCGCCTTGCCGTTGCGCCGGATGATCCCCTCGGTGACCAGGCAGCCGGCGATCGTGCCGACGCGCGAGGAGCGGAAGACCTCGCGCACCTCCGCGGTGCCGAGCTCGACCTCCTCGTAGATCGGCTTGAGCATGCCCTTGAGGGCCTGCTCGATCTCGTCGATCGCCTGGTAGATCACCGAGTAGTAGCGGATGTCGATGCCCTCGCGGGTGGCCAGTTCCGTGGCCTTGCCCTCGGCCCGGACGTTGAAGCCCAGGACGATGACGTCGGAGGCGATCGCGAGGTTGATGTCGCCCTCGGTGATCGCACCGACACCGCGGTGCAGCACCCGCAGCTGGACCTCCTCGCCCACGTCGATCTTCATGAGCGCGTCCTCGAGAGCCTCGACGGTTCCCGAGTTGTCACCCTTGATGATCAGGTTGAGCTCGTTGGTCTCCTTCAGCGCGGCGTCGAGGTCCTCGAGGCTGACGCGCTTGCGACGGCTCGCGAGCTGCGCGTTGCGCTCGCGGGCACGGCGCCGGTCGGCGATCTGACGGGCCACGCGGTCCTCGTCGACGACGAGGAACGTGTCGCCGGCGCCCGGCACCGACGTGAAGCCGATGACCTGCACCGGTCGGGAGGGCAGCGCCTCCTTCACGTCCTCGCCGAACTCGTCGAGCATCCGCCGGACGCGGCCCGACGCGTCGCCCGCGACGACGGAGTCGCCGACGCGCAGCGTGCCGCGCTGGACCAGCACCGTCGCCACCGGACCGCGGCCGCGGTCGAGGTGCGCCTCGATCGCGACGCCCTGGGCCTCCATGTCCGGGTTGGCCCGGAGGTCCAGGGAGGCGTCCGCGGTGAGCAGGACGGCCTCGAGCAGCCCCTCGATGTTGATGTTCTGGCGGGCCGAGATGTCGACGAACATCGTGTCGCCGCCGTACTCCTCGGCCACCAGCCCGTACTCGGTGAGCTGCTGGCGGATCTTCTGAGGGTTGGCGCCCTCCTTGTCGATCTTGTTGACCGCCACGACGATCGGCACGTCGGCCGCCTGCGCGTGGTTGATCGCCTCGATCGTCTGGGGCATCACGCCGTCGTCGGCCGCGACCACGATCACCGCGATGTCCGTGGACTTCGCCCCACGGGCACGCATGGCGGTGAACGCCTCGTGACCCGGGGTGTCGATGAAGGTGATCTTCCGCTCGACGCCCTCGAGCTCGGTGTCGACCTGGTACGCGCCGATGTGCTGGGTGATGCCACCCGCCTCGCCCTCGGCCACCCGCGTCTTGCGGATGGTGTCGAGGAGGCGCGTCTTGCCGTGGTCGACGTGACCCATGACCGTGACGACCGGCGGGCGGGCCTCGAGGTCCTCCTCGCCGCCCTCGTCGGAGCCGTAGCTGATCGAGAACGACTCGAGCAGCTCGCGGTCCTCCTCCTCGGGGGACACGACCTGGACGTCGTAGTTCATCTCGCCGCCGAGCAGCTCGAGCACGTCGTCCGACACCGACTGGGTCGCGGTGACCATCTCACCGAGGTGGAACAGCACCTGGACCAGCGAGGCCGGGTTCGCGTCGATCTTCTCCGCGAAGTCGGTCAGCGAGGCGCCGCGGGGCAGCCGGACGGTCTCGCCCTTGCCCTTGGGCAGGCGGACGCCGCCGACCGACGGCGCCTGCATGTTGTCGAACTCCTGGCGCTTCTGCCGCTTCGACTTGCGACCACGACGCGCGGGACCACCGGGACGCCCGAAGGCACCCGCGGCACCGCCGCCACGACCACGGCCACCGGGACCGCCGGGACGGCCACCGCCGCCACCGCGGAACCCGCCGCCGCCCGCGGGCGCGCCGGCACCGCCGCCGCCACCGGGACGGAAGCCGCCGCCACCGGGACGACCGCCACCGGGGCCACCACGGCCGCCGCCGGGGCCGCCACGACCGCCGCCGGGGCCGCCGGGACCACCGCGTCCGGGCGGGCCGGACGGGCGGGACGGCATCATGCCGGGGTTCGGGCGCGGGGGCATGTTGCCCGGCGTCGCGCCGCCCGTGCCGCCGGGACGCGGCGGACGGTCGGCCGCGGCCGGACGCTCGCCGTCGCGCGGCGGGCGCGGCGCCGGGGCCCCGCCGGACTCGCCGTCACGCGGCGGACGGGGGCCACCCTGCCCGGGCTGGCCCTGCTGGGGGCGCTGCGGGCGGGGCGGGGCGCCGGAACCGACGCCGAACGGGTTGTTGCCGACGCGCGGCGTCTTCGGCCCCGGCTTCGGGGCCGACGGGCGCGGCGCGACGGTCGACGCGTCGCTGCCCTGGGAGCCGCCCGGGGAGCCGCCCTGGGCGGCCGCCGCGGCCTGGCCGTCCTGCGCGGCCGCCGGACGCTGCTGCGGGCCGGGACGCGGCGCCTGCCCGTCACGGTTGCCCTGGCGCTGGTCGCCGCCGCGCTCCGAGGAGCGCTCGCCACCGGGCCGCGGGATGCCGCCGGGACGGGGACGGTCGCCACCGGGACGCGGACGGTCGCCGCCCGGACGCGGGCCCTGCGGGGCCTGACCGCCGGGACGGTCGGACCGCTCGGGACGCTCGGTGCGCTCGGCCGGGGCCGCGGGCGCCGACGCGGCGGACGCCGCCGCCGGCGCGGACTGACCCTGGCGGTCGCCGGGGCGGGCGCCGGGGCGCGGGCCGGGACGCGGGGCGCCACCGGACGAGCCGGACGAGCCGGCCGAGCCGTTGCCGCCGCCGTTCCCGCCGGCACCGCCGCCGCTGGGCGCGGGGCCGGGACGCGGGCCGGGGGTCGCGCCGGGGCGCGGGGCGCCACCGGACGAGCCCGACGGGCCGGGCTTGGGTGCGCCACCGGGCCGCGGGCCGGGGGTGGCGCCGGGGCGCGGCTGACGACCGGAGCCGTTGCCGCCGCCGGACATGGAGTCGCGCAGCTTGCGCGCGACGGGGGCCTCCACCGTCGAGGACGCCGACTTGACGAACTCGCCGAGGGACTCCAACTGCGTGAGTACCTGCTTGCTGGTGACGCCGAGCTCCTTCGCGAGCTCGTGCACCCGGGCCTTACCTGCCACTGATCTCCTCATCCTCGAGGTCAGCGGGGGGCCCGCGACCTCGTCTCCTACGCCTGCGCCTTCATCGGGAGGGCTTCACGGCTGGCTCATGGGGGTCGACCTGCTTCCTCGTACGCACGCGACGGTCGTCGCGCCTGTCGTGCCCGGCGGGTGTGACGGCGGAGTCCGGATCGAGCAGCGCGCGCAGGGCTCCGGTGTCGAGCGGCCCCGGGACGCGCAGTGCGCGGGGGAACGCCGACCGGCGCTCCGCGCGGGTCAGGCAGTCCGGATCGGGGTGCACCCACGCACCGCGACCGGGCTTCCGATGTCGCGGGTCGGGATCGGCGATCCCGTCCGCGGCCACCACCCGCAGGAGTTCCGACGCCGAGGCCCGCGAACGGCAGCCGATGCAGGTGCGCACCGGGCCCCGACCGTCGTCTCGACGGTCACGTTCCGGTGCCACCCCACGACCGGGCTCGCGGGTTCGGGCCACCGGTCACTCTACCGCGCCGCTCGACGGCTGCTCGACCCCGCTGCCTCCGCGGACCCCGACGCCGCCGGGATCGTCGGTGCCGTCGGTCCCGTCGGCCTCCTCCGGGATCGCCTCGGCGTCCGAGCGGATGTCGATGCGCCAGCCCGTGAGCCGCGCGGCCAGGCGGGCGTTCTGCCCCTCCTTGCCGATGGCCAGCGAGAGCTGGAAGTCCGGCACCACGACGCGGGCCGTGCGGGTCTTCGCGTCGACGACGGTCACCGAGACCACCTTCGAGGGCGAGAGCGCGTTGCCCACGAACTCGGCGGGGTCCTCGGCCCAGTCGATGATGTCGATCTTCTCACCGTTGAGCTCGCTCATGACCCCGCGCACCCGCGCCCCCATGGGGCCGATGCAGGCGCCCTTGGCCCCGAGGCCCTGGACCTTCGACCGCACCGCGATCTTGGTCCGGTGACCGGCCTCCCGGGCCACCGCGACGATCTCGACGTGGCCCGCGGCGATCTCCGGGACCTCGAACGCGAACAGCTTGCGCACCAGGTTCGGGTGGGTCCGCGACAGCGTGACCTGCACGCCCCGCGCGCCGCGGTTGACCCCGACGACGTAGCAGCGGATGCGGGCCCCGTGCTCGTAGCGTTCGCCCGGCACCTGCTCGGCGGCCGGCAGCACGCCCTCGATCGAGCCGATCTCCACGACGACCACGCCGCGGGCGTTGGCCCGCGCGTCCCGCTGGACGACGCCGGCGACGACCTCGCCCTCCTTGGCGGAGAACTCGCCGTACGTCCGCTCGTGCTCCGCGTCGCGGAGGCGCTGCACCACGATCTGGCGCGCCGTCGACGCGGCGATACGACCGAAACCCTCGGGGGTGTCGTCGTATTCCCCGACGACCTCGCCGTCCTGGTCGGTCTCCGGGACGAGGACGGCGACGGCGCCGCTCTTGCGGTCGACCTCCACGCGGGCGCGCGGGTTCTCGCCGCCGTTCTGCTTGTAGGCGGTGAGCAGCGCGGTCTCGATCGCGGAGAGCACGGTCTCGAACGGGATCTCCTTGTCCCGCTCGATGGCGCGCAGCGCGGCGATGTCGACCTTCACGACCGTTCCTCCTGTCCGTCCTGCACGTCCTGGGCCCGCCGGGCGTCCGGGTCCCCGCCGGCCGCGACCACGAGGGCCTCGACCTCGGCGGGCGGCGCCGGCTTGAACTCGACCTCGACCACGGCCCGGCGCACCTCCGCCAGCGGCAGCCGGTGCAGCACCGGCCCCTTCGGGGTGCCCTCCGCCAGGGTCACCGTCGCGCCGTCCGACCCGCCGTCGGCCCCCTCCCCCGACGCGCCGACCGGGCCGACCCGCGCGCTGAGCGTGCCGCCGTCGGTCCGCGTGATCGCGACCTTGCGCAACCACGCCCGCCGCCAGTGGTGCGGGCGGGTGAGCGGACGGTCGGTGCCCGGCGTCGTCACCTCGAGCGTGTACTCGCCCTCGGGGGTGCCCTCGCCGCCGCCCTGGTCCATCGTGTCGAGGAGCTGCGAGAGCTCGCGGCTCACGCCGGCCACCTCGTCGAGACCCGGGCCGGGCGCGGGCGGGTCGTGCGGGCCCGGGACGTCGGCGGTGTCCACCACCACGCGCACGACCTGGCGCCGGCCGGCCGGGCGCACCTCGAGGTCGTCGAGCACGAAGCCGGCGGCCTCGACGACCTCGACGACGGCCGGGCGCAGGCGCTCGGCGGCGGCGGTGCCGCCGCCCCCACCGGCGGGTGCGGGGGACGTCCCACGGGACAACGGGGGCTCCTCACGAGCGGGTCCGCCACGGGCGGCACGGTCGCCGCAGGACGTGCTCTGACGGCGACACCGGGCGCGGCGGACGGGACGGGCGAGCGGCCGGGATGCCGGCGCGCGATGGTCCAGCCTAGCGCTCGGCCGACCGGGGCCCCGCCGCGCCGCCGGGCTTGCGGGTGACCCTCGCGGTGTCGTCCCGGCCGACCGGCCGGCGGCTGGCAGACTGGCCGCCCGTGGTCGCCGTCGACGAGGAAGCCCGCCCCGGCCCGTCGCGGCGCACGGTGCTGCAGGGCGCGGGGCTGCTGGTCGCGCTGACCGGCGTCGCGGGCCTGTCCGCCGCGGGCTGCGCCGCCCCCGAGGGCCCCGACGAGCTCGAGGGGCCGCTCGCCGCCGCTCGCGCCGACGCCGCCGCCGCGGGCGCCGCGGGCGCCGCCTTCCCGGAGCTCGCCGACCGCCTGCCCCCGCTCGCCGACGCCCGCCGCGCGCACGCCGACGCCCTCGCCGCCGAGATCCGCCGCGCCCGGCCCGACCGCGCGCCCGCCGTCGACGCCCCGCCCCCGGCGGCCCCCGCGCCGGCGAGCGCGGCCGCCGCGCTGGCCGCGCTGCGCGGCTCGCTCGGCACCGCCCGGGACGGCGCCGGGGCGGTCGCGCTGACCACGGCGTCGTACCGCTGCGGCCTGCTCACGTCGATCGCGGCGAGCTGCGCCGGCCTCGCGGTGGTGCTCGCGTGACACCCTCCCCGCCCGCCCCGCCCCCGCTCGACGACGACCTCCAGGGCGCCGTCCTCGTCGCCCTGGGCACCGAGCACGCCGCGGTGTGGGTCTACGGGCTCGTGTCGGCGTTCCTGCCGGCGAGCACGGCGTCGGCGGTCACGGCCGCCTCGCTCGCCCACCGGGAGCGCCGCGACGCCGTCGTGGCCCTCCTCGCGCGCACCGGCGTCACCGCGCCCCCGGCCGCCGCGGCCTACCGCCCGCCGTCGCCGGTCACCGACGCCGCCTCGGCCGCCGCGCTCGCCGCCGTCGCCGAGGACGACGTGGCCGCGGCCTGGCGGGCGGTCGCGGAGCGCACGGAGCCCGACAGCGGCGGCGAGCTGCGCCGCCTCGCGCTGGACGCGCTGACGCAGGCGGCCACGACCTCTGTCACCTGGCGCGGCCTCGCCGGCCGGACCCCGCTCGTGCCGGCCTTCCCCGGCGACGGCTCGGCGACCTGATCAGCGCAGCGCCAGCCCCGCGCGGGAGATGCGGTCGAGGGCCTCGCCGTCGGTGAAGCCCGGGTCGATGCCGTCGGCCTCGGACACCACGACGCGGTCGCCGAGCTGCGCCGACGCGTAGCCCTGCCCCGACAGCGCGGGCGGGGCGCCCGGGTAGCCGCGCTGCTCGCGGATGAGGTCGGAGATGTTGCCGGTGCCGTTGCTGTCGACCAGCGAGCGGAACGCCGTCGCGGTGGTCGTGTCGGGCATCTGCACGGTCGCGACGGCCACGACCACCTGCTGCCCCTCCGCGAACCCCGACCACAGGGACCGGTCGAGGTGCAGGCACCCCCGCTCGCGCAGGAAGTTGGCCGCCTGGCCGTAGGCGTGGCCCTCGCAGGAGACGTCGGTGGTCGCCACCTGGCGGGTGAAGGTGACGCCGTCGACCACGCGCGTCGCGGCGAGGTCGGCGGACGGGTCGTCGCCGGTCGCCGCCCGCCCGACGAGGACCGCGAGGGCGAGGGCGACGAGGAAGGCGGCGACGGCCGCGACGGTCAGCCCCCGCCAGCCCCAGACCCAGTCGGGCAGGCGGCGCGCCGAGCGGGCGCGGGCGGAGCGGGCCGCCCGGCCGGCGCGCGCGAGGCTCCCGATCCCGCCCGGGACGGGCGGCCCGGAGGAGCTGGGGGCGGACGCCGAGGTGGCCGAGATGGCCGGTGACGGCTCGTCGACCGGCAGCCGCCCGGTCCGCGGGAGCGAGGGGCGTGCGTCGGGGGGCGAGGAGCTCGCGGCGTCCGTCCCGGGCGCCACCTGGGCCGGCACCGGCGTCGTCTCGGGCGCGGCGCCGGCGTGCAGGACGGGCGTCTCGGGGGCGAGGAAGCCGGCCTCGGCGAGGCGGTCGTCCTCGGGCACGTGGTCGCCGAGCCGGAAGGCGACGAGCAGGCGGCGCAGGTCGTCGACGTCGAGGACGCGGAAGGAGCCGACGGGCGCGGTCAGCGCGGCGCGGCTGGCGGCGACGCCGCTCTCCTCCTCCTCGCCGACGGTCGGGAGGATGCGCCGGGGCGCGCCGCAGGGCGGGTCGGGCAGTCCGAGCAGGCGGTCGAGCTCGTCGGCGACCTGCGCGGCCGTCGGCCCCCCGGTGCGGGCGAGGCCGCTCGGCGGGGTGTCGGGCCCCCGGCCCCCGCCCGCGATGACCGACTCGCGCGCGACCTCGCGCTCGGCCGCGGGCAGCGGGGCGAGGCCGAGGACGCCGTCGGGACGCACCACGAGGGCGTCGAGGGGGCCGTCGGGTCCGCCCGGCAGCGCCACGGCGACACCGGGCACCGGGGCGGCCCGCTCCGCCTCCTCGAGCAGGGCGCGCGCCCGCGCCACCCGCTCCGGAGCGATACCGAGGCGGGGATCGGGGGCCAGGACCAGCATCCGATCCTCCACGTTCGGGGGACATGGACCGCGCTCAACGTAGCCGAGAGGGTCACGATCCGATCACGACCCCCGCCGACTCAGCGGGACAACCGCCGCCGCTCGCCCAGCCGCGCGACGAACGGCACGGCGACCCGGGCCATCCCCGGCAACGCCGCCGAGGTGCGCTGCAGGGCCGCGCGCCAGGCGGGGACGGTACGCAACGCCCGCCGGGACCCGAGCATCCCCATCCCCGCGTCGACGACCTCGTCCACCGACAGCAGCCGCGTGCCGGTGAACAGCAGGGCCGCGCTGGGCCGGTGGGCGACGTTGCTGACCAGCGAGGTGTCCACCACGTCGGGGCACAGCGCCCGCACCCGCACCGGGCGGCGCGCGGCGGCGAGCTCGATGTCCAGCGCCTGCGAGTAGCTCAGCGCGGCGGCCTTGCTGGCGCCGTACGTCGCGAACCCGGGCGTCGGACCGAGACCCGACAGCGAGACGACGTTGAGGACGTCGCCGCGGCGCATCACCGACACCGCCGCGCGGCAGCCGTGGACCAGCCCGATGGTGTTGATCTCGAAGGTGGCGGCGACGTCCTCGTCGGAGGCCTCCCAGGCCGGCGCCGTCGAGAGCACCCCGGCGTTGTTCACCCAGACGGTGACGTCGCCGAGGTCCGCGGCGGCCAGCGCGACCGCGCGGTGCGCCGAGGCGTCGCGCACGTCGAGGGGCATGGCGGTCGCGGGGCCGTCGAGCGCCTCGGCGGTGGCCCGCGCGGCCTCGGCGTCGACGTCGGTGACGACGAGGTGGTGGCCACGCGCCGACAGCGCGGCGGCGAGGCCGGCGCCGATCCCGCGGCCCGCGCCGGTCACGACCGCGACGGCCACTCGTCCCTGTCCGGAGTCCGGGTGCACGGCGGCATTCTGGACCGTCCGTCGCAACGCCCGGCGCCTACCCTGGTCGCCCGTGTACAGCGAGGAGATCGAGGTCCGCACCGGCGACCGGGAGACCGTCCGCGACATCACCGGGGAGTGCCGCCGCTTCCTCGACGGCGCGGGGTCCGACGACGGGCTGCTGCACGTGTTCGTGCCGCACGCGACGGCCGGTGTGGCGATCATCGAGACCGGCGCGGGCAGCGACCACGACCTGCTCGCCCAGCTCCGCGAGCTGCTGCCGGCCGACGACCGCTGGTCGCACCGCCACGGCTCGCCCGGTCACGGCCGCGACCACGTCCTGCCGGCGCTCGTGGCGCCGTCGATGTCGGTGCCGGTGCTCGGCGGGACCATGGCGCTGGGCACCTGGCAGTCGGTGTGCCTCGTCGACACCAACGGCGACAACCCCGCCCGCAAGGTCCGCCTGAGCCTGCTCGCGGGCTAGTCGCCGCAGCGTTCCGCGAGGCCCTCGGCGCTGGTGGCGTGGTCGAGGGCGAGCGCGGCGGCCCCGTGCAGGGCGCCCAGGTCGCCGTGCACCGCGTCGAGCACGGGCACCGGGTGGTCGCGCCGGAAGGCCATGAGGGCGCCGACGTAGGCCTCGTCGAAGGCCGGCGCGGCCCGCAGCCCGCGGGCGAGCCCGCCGAGCACGACGACGTCCGGGTCGTGGACGTGGACGACGCCGGCGATGCCCCGGGCGAGCGCCGTCGCGGCCACCCCGACCGCGTCGGCGGCCGCGGCGTCCCCGCCCGCTGCCCGCGCGAGGACGTCCTCGGCGGAGGAGCGGGGGTCGTCGGGCACGGGGTCGCCGAGCCGGCGGGCCAGGGCGCGCCCGTCGACCTCGGGGCCCCAGCAGCCGGCGGCCCCGCAGGCGCAGCGGCGCGCCGGGTCGCCGAAGGGCAGGTGCCCGTACTCGCCCGCCGCCCCGTGCGCGCCGAGGTGCGGGTGGCCGTCGAGCAGCAGCGTGCCGCCCAGGCCGACCTCGACGGTCAGGTAGACCGCCGTCGCCGCCCCCGCGGCCGCACCGGTGCGGGCCTCGGCGACCCCCGCGAGCGTGGCGTCGTTGCCGACGCGCAGCGGGACCGGGCCCGGCCCGAGGCACGCCGTGACCGACCCGAGGTCGACCGCCTCCCACGACAGCTCCGTGGCGCGCACGAGGCCGTCGTCGGAGACCGGTGCCGGCGCGGCGAGCCCGACCGCCACGGCACGGTGCCCCCCGGCCACGGTCGCCACGGCGTCGCGCAGCGCGGCGGTGACGCGTGCGGGGTCCCGGTCGTGACGGGCCCCGACGACGTCGGTGACCACGCCGTCGAGCCCGGCCAGGCCCACCCGCCAGTCCTCGTGGCGCAGGTCCACCGCGACCACCCGCGGGCCGTCGGGGGCGGGCTCGAGCGTGGTGGTGGGCCGGCCGCGGCCCGACACCGGCGCGCGGTGCTCGCACAACCAGCCCGTCCCGCGCAGCCGCGTGACCGTCTCGGTGACCGACGCGCTCGACAGCGCGAGCCGGCGCGCGAGCTCGACGCGGGTCAGTCCCGGGGTGCGCCGGACCTCCCCGAGGACCTCGGCGCTGGTGCGCCAGCGGTCGACGCGGGCGCGACCGGGCTCACGTCCCGTCTCCGTTGACGCGCTCATGGCCCCGATTATGCTCGGAGAGCGAGTTTATTCAACACTCCCCGGAGAGGACCTGCCGTGGTGATGCCCGCCGAGGCGCCCCATCGGACGACGACCCGGTTCGCCGCCGTGCTGCTGGACATGGACGGCACCCTCGTCGACTCCGACGCCGCCGTCGAGCGCTCCTGGCGCACGTGGGCGCGTCGCTGGGGCGCCGACCCCGCCGCCGTCCTCGCGGTGATGCCCGGGCACCCGGCCGAGGCCACCGTGCGCCGCGTGCGCCCCGACCTCGACGAGGCCCTGGTCGCCGCCGCGACCCGCGACCACCTCGAGCACGAGTACGTCGACCTCGCCGACGTCGTCGCCGCGCCCGGCGCGCACGAGCTCGTCGCGCACCTCGAGGAGACCCTGACGCCCTGGGCGGTCGTTACGAGCGCCGACACCCGGCTCGCCCGGGCACGCCTGGGCGCCGCCGGCCTCGAGTTCCCCGTCCTGGTCCCCCGCGACATGGTCACGCGGGGCAAGCCCGACCCCGAGGGCTACCTGCGCGCCGCGGACTTCCTCGGCGTCGACATCGCCGACTGCCTCGTCGTCGAGGACTCCGCCGTGGGCGTCGCCGCCGGCCGCGCCGCGGGTGCGGTCGTCGCCGGCCTGCGCGGCCAGCCCGCCGACCTCGCCGTCGCCACCCTCCACGACATCCCGGCCCTGCTCGCTCAGGAGGTGCCCGCGTGACCCCGCCGACCTCGACCGACGCGCCGGAGACCGCCCCGACGACCGCCTCGGCGGCCGCCCCGGCGACGACGACCCCCGCCCCGTCCCCGGCCCGCGCCGTCACGGAGCAGCCCCCGGCCCGCGCCTCGCGCGTCCCCGCCGGGGTCAGCCTCGCCGCCCTGTCGCTCGGCGGCCTCGCCATCGGCACCACCGAGTTCGCGAGCATGGGCGTGCTGCCCGGCTTCGCCGCCGACCTGGGCGTCTCCGTGCCCACCGCCGGCGCCGCCATCAGCGCCTACGCCCTCGGCGTGGTCGTCGGCGCGCCGCTGATCGCCCTGCTCGGCGCGAGGTGGCCCCGCAAGCAGCTCGTGGTCGCCCTGGCCGTGTTCCTGGTCGTGGCGAACGCGCTCTCGGCGATCGCGCCGTCGTTCCTGCCGTTCGTCGGCCTGCGCTTCCTCGCGGGCCTGCCCCACGGCGCGTACTTCGGCACCGCCGCCGTCCTCGGCGCCGCGCTCGTGCCCCCGGAGCGGCGCGCCCGCGCGCTGGCGACGGTGATGCTCGGGCTGACGATCGCGAACATCATCGGCGTGCCCGCGGCGACCTGGCTCGGCGAGACCCTGGGCTGGCGCAGCGCCTACGTCGCGGTCACGGTGATCGCGCTGGTCACGGTGCTCGCCGTCGTCACGCTCGTGCCGAACCCGCGCGAGGCCGGGGGCGGCAGCATCGCCGGCGAGCTCACGGCCCTGAGGCGCCCGCAGGTCTGGCTCACGCTCGGCGTCATCGCCGCCGGGTTCGGCGGGCTGTTCGCGGTGTACAGCTACATCAACCCGATCCTCACCAACCAGGCGCAGGTGTCGGCCACGACCGTCCCGCTCATGCTCGGCGCGCTCGGCGTCGGCATGACCGTCGGCAACGTCGCCGGCGGCCGGTTCGCCGAGCGGGCCCCGCGGGCGACGATCGCGATCGCGCTGGTCGTCTACTCGGCGGTGCTGGTGGCGTTCGTGTTCGCCGCCCACGACCCGGTCGCCGCCACCGTCGGCCTGTTCGCGCTGGGCTTCGTCGGGATGTCGGCGGGACCGGCGCTGATGGGACGGCTCATCGACTTCGCCGCCGAGGGCCCGTCGCTGGCCGCCGCGAGCTTCCACTCCGCGTTCAACGTCGCGAACGCCGTCGGCGCGGCGATCGGCGGGCTCGTGCTCGCCGCCGGTCTCGGCTACGACGCCCCGGCCGCCGTCGGCGCCGTGCTGCCGCTGATCGGCCTCGTCGTGCTGGCGGTGTCGGTCGGGCTGGAGCGCCGCCGGCGCGTCAGCTGATCGCGCTCAGCGCCCGCTGGTTCGCGCGCACGCGGGACTCGAACACGGTCAGCGCCTGCAGGACCGCCACGACGTCGGTGCCGTCCAGGTCGCCGGGCAGGAGCAGCCGCAGCGGGGCGGCGTCGTCGACCTTCGCGGCCCGCGGGAGCGGCCAGCAGCGTCCGGTGTCGTCGACGAGGTGGAGCCGGGTCATCCCCATGAGCAGGTAGCGCCGTCCCCGGAGCTCGAGGCGCAGCCAGCGGTACTGGTCGCCGCCGGGGGTGATCTGCCGACGCGGCGGGACGATCGCCTCGCCGAACGGGACCACCTCCGCGAGCCCGGCGCCGTCGACCCGTCCCACGGCGCGGCCGGCCCAGGTGACCGTGCCGGGCCGCCCGGCACCGACGACCAGCTCGGCGGCCGGCGCCGGAGGGAGCCCGCGCGCGGTGCCCTCCGCGACGATCTCGCGCGCGACGCGGGCCGACCGGCGACGGTCGGCCTCGACGAACGGCACGACGGGCACCCCGAGCACCAGGAACGCCCCGAGGACGGTGATCACCAGCCACGGCCACGGCGGCCCGTCGAAGGTCTCCACGAGGACCAGGGCGACGAAGGGCAGGAGGCAGGCCGCGAGGGCGACGAGGCCCACCACCCACCACGTGACCACCGTCCGCCGGTGCTCGAGGAGCTGGTCGAGGGTGAGCACCGGCGCCACGGATGTGACTCTAGGTAGCCATCCCTCGCGAAGAACTAGCCCGTTCGAGCGATCTCGGCGACGACGTCGTCGACGGGGACCTCGCGGCGCTCGCCCGACGCCCGGTCGGTGACCTCGACGACGCCGTTGGCCAGCCCCCGCCCGACGGTGAGGGTCGTCGGCATCCCGAGCAGCTCGGCGTCGGCGAACTTCACCCCGGGCGAGGCCTTGCGGTCGTCGAGCAGGACGTCGAGGCCGGCGTCGGCGAGCCCGGTCGCGATCCGGTCGGCCGCCTCGGCCTGGGCGGGGTCCTTGCCGGCGACGACGATGTGCACCGCGTACGGGGCCACCTCGGCCGGCCACACCAGGCCCTTGGCGTCGGCGTGCTGCTCGGTGATCGCCGCGACGGCGCGCGTGACCCCGACGCCGTAGGAGCCCATCGTCACCGTCGCGGGCTTGCCGTCGGCGCCCAGGGCGGTGAGCCCGAGCGCCTCGGCGTACTTGCGCCCGAGCTGGAAGATGTGGCCCATCTCGATGCCGCGCGCGGCGACCAGCGGGCCGCCGCCGTCGGGCGAGGGGTCGCCCTCGCGGACCTCGGCGGCCTCGATCGTGCCGTCCGGGGTGAAGTCGCGGCCGGCGACGAGGTCGACGACGTGGCGGCCGTGCTCGTCGGCGCCCGTGACCCAGGCCGTGCCGGTGACGATGCGCGGGTCGACGAGGTAGCGCACGCCGTTCTTCGCGAGCCCGACCGGGCCGATGTAGCCCTTGGTGAGGAACGGGTTCGCGGCGAAGTCGGCGTCCTCGAGCAGCGCCACCTCGGCGGGCGACACCGAGGCCTCGAGGCGCTTCAGGTCGACCTCGCGGTCGCCGGGCACGCCCACCCCGAGCAGCGTCCACTCCGTCGCGCCGGGCAGCCTGGTCTTGACCATGACGTTCTTCAGCGTGTCCGCCGCGGTGAACGTCCGGCCCAGCCCGAGGCCGTTGACGTGCGCGACGAGCGTCTCGATCGTCGGCGTGTCCGGGGTGTCGTACACGACCGCCTCGGGCTTGTCCGCGACCGACTGCTCGGGCGGCGCGGGCGTCGTCACGGCCTCGACGTTGGCGGCGAAGCCCGTCGCGGGGCAGCGCACGTAGGTGTCCTCGCCGGCCTCGCAGGGCGCCAGGAACTCCTCCGACGCCGAGCCGCCCATCGCGCCCGACATCGCCGAGACGATCTGCACCTCGAGCCCCAGCCGGGCGAAGATCCGCTGGTAGGCCTCGCGGTGCTTCGCGTACGACTCGGCGAGGCCCTCGTCGGTGAGGTCGAACGAGTACGAGTCCTTCATCGTGAACTCGCGGCCGCGCAGGATGCCCGCGCGGGGACGCTCCTCGTCGCGGTACTTGGTCTGGACCTGGTAGAGCGTGATCGGGAAGTCGCGGTACGAGCTGGTCTCCCCCTTGACCATGAGGGTGAACAGCTCCTCGTGCGTCGGCCCGAGCAGGTAGTCCGCCTTCTTGCGGTCCTTGAGCCGGAAGAGGGTGTCGCCGTACTCCGTCCAGCGGCCCGTCGCCTCGTAGGGCTCGCGGGGCAGCAGCGCCGGGAAGTGGACCTCCTGGCCGCCGATCGCGTCCATCTCGTCGCGGATGATCTTCTCGACGCGCCGCAGCACCTTCATGCCCAGCGGCAGCCAGGAGTAGATGCCCGGCGCGACCCGGCGGACGTAGCCCGCGCGGACGAGCAGCTTGTGGCTGATCACCTCGGCGTCGGCCGGGTCCTCGCGCAGCGTGCGCAGGAACAGACCGGACATCCGCGTGACCTCTCGTGCCATGTTCCGAGCGTAACGACGCCCCCGGGACGGGGATCGCGCGGACCTGCGCCGTCTCGGCGTGCTCGTGGCGCCCGGGACGCTCGACGGCGGGGCCGAGCGCTAGGAGCCGCCGAGCACCGCGGTCACCAGGTCGATCGCCAGCCCGATCAGCCACGGGATGATCCACACGGCGGCGACGGCCAGCGCGGCGACGAGGAAGATCAGGAGCACGCGGCGGCGGCGGCGCTTCCGGTCGACCCGCGCGGCCTCCCGCGCCGCGGCCTCCCGGCTCGCCGCGTCCCGGGCCACGCCCGGCCCGACCGCCGCCTCGCCCGGCAGGGTCGACACCCGCTCCTCGCGGGCCGCCTGCTCCCGGGCCTCCCGCTCCGCCTGCTCCCGGGCCCGCCGCTCGACCTGCTCGCGGAAACGGCGCTCGGCGAACTCGCGGGCCCGGCGCTCGGCATGCTCGCGCGCCTCGCGCTGCGCCTGCTCGCGGGCCCGGCGCTCGGCCTCTTCGCGGGCCTGGCGTTCGGCCTGCTCGCGGGCCTGGCGTTCGGCCTCTTCGCGGGCCTGGCGTTCGGCCTCTTCGCGGGCTTCGCGTTCGGCCTCCTCGCGGGCCTGGCGTTCGGCCTCTTCGCGGGCTTCGCGTTCGGCCTGTTCGCGGGCCTCGCGTTCGGCCTGCTCACGGGCCTGGCGTTCGGCTACCTCACGCGCCTCGCGCTCCGACGTCTCCCGCGCCTCGCGCTCCGCCTGCTCGCGCGCGGCGGCCGCGGCGTCGTCGGGTGACTCGCGGGGCTCGGGCGCGATCGTCACCTCGTCGGGACCGCCCCACACGTCGGCGCCCATCTCGGCCTCGGTCCGACGCCACCACCGGGTGCCCACCGCCACGTGCCACCTCCCCTCCGCCGCCGGGGCGCGACGCCGCACACGGCGCGCGGGATGCACGGTAGGCGGACGCCCGCCCGGATCCGGCGCGCCGCGCCAGGACACGCGCGGATCCGTCCTCCCCGTCACGCCCGCGACCGGCACCGATCCCGCTCGAGACGCGGGTCCGTCGGCGGAGAACCGACCGGGCTCAGGCCAGCCCGAGCACCGCCAGCGTCGTCCGGGCCGCGTCGCCGCCCTCGGTCTCGGCGACGTCGAGGGCGCCGGGGACGTCGAGGTCGTCGAGCAGCCGCTCGAGCACCGCGCCTCCCGCGGCCTCGCTCCCGCCGTACCGGGCCGCGGCGCCGTAGAGCCGCTCCAGCCGCGCCGCAGCGTCGTCCAGCGCGGCCGTGGTGACGTCCCACGGCTGCGCCCACGGCCGGTCGAGCAGCAGCAGGCGCACGGCCGCGGCCGGGTGGGTCTCGAGGAGCTCGCCGACCAGCAGCAGGTTCCCGGCCGACTTCGCCATCTTCTCCCCGTCGACCCGCACCGTCCCCACGTGCAGCCGCGCCCGGGCGAAGGGCGCGACGCCGGTGACGGCCTCGGCCAGGGCGGCCTGGGTGGTGTGGTGGGGGTGGCGCAGGTCGGCGCCGCCGACGTGCAGGTCGACGGCGGGCCCGAGGACGGTCAGGGCCATCGCCGCGCACTCCGCGTGCCACCCCGGCCGCCCCTCGCCCCACGGGCTCGGCCAGGCCGCCTCGCCGGGCTGGGCCGGGCGCCAGACCAGCGCGTCGCCCGGGTCGTCGGCGCCGGGCCAGGGCGCCTCGCTCGACGTGTCGGCGTCCCGGCTGCCGGCGGCGGGCTCCACCGACGGCAGGCGGGAGGCCGGGAAGAGCACCGCCCCGTCCCGCTCGTACGCGGCGCCGCGCTCGAGCAGCGCGGCGGCGAGGGCGACGACGCCGTCGACGTGGTTGTGCGCGCGGGGCTCGTGCGTCGGCGGCCGGACCCCGAGGGACGCCATGTCGTGGTCGAAACGGAACTGCCCGACCGCCGCGAAGCTGTCGAACCGGGCCCCGGCCCGCTCGGCCGCGGCGTCGAGCACGTCGTCGACGTCGGTGACGTTGCGGCAGCTCACGACCTCGATGCCGGTGCGGCGCAGCACCCGCGCGGCGACGTCGGCCCAGACGAACGTCGAGGCGTGGCCGAGGTGGGTCGTGTCGTACGGCGTGATGCCGCAGATGTACGCGCGGGCGCGCCCGACCAGCGGCAGGGGCGCGCCGGCGAGGCGGAGCGACGGGGTCAACGGGTCCTCCCGGTGCGCTTGGCCGCCCGACGCCACTGCACCATCCGCCCGAGGCCGGGGATGGCGAGCAGCAGCACCCCGGCGATCGCGGCGAAGAGCAGCCAGATGCCGAGCGGCAGGGTGGCCTCCAGCCCGAGGAACACGACGCGGGCCGGGTCGAGGTTCTGGAGGATGAAGACCAGCAGGAACACGAGCACGACGGCCCCGAGGATCATCCCGATCCAGAAGCCGCCGATCCGCGTGCGCCCCGGCGACACCCGGGCGCGGGGGCGGGCGGCGGCCGCGCCGTCGGGGATCGTCGGGTACTCCGCCGGGGCGCCGGGCAGCGGTCCGGAGGGCGGCCCCGTCGCTGCCTGCCGGTCGCCGGCGAGCTCCGCCCGCGAGATCGCGCCCGTGCCCGGCGTGGTGGGCCCGTCGGCGGGCGACGGCGCGCCGTACCGGGGCTCTTCGCTCATGCCCGTCATCTTCGCGCGTCCGCGGCTCCGGCGTGGATCACGGGGGCGACGCCACGCCGACGGCGCAGCACGGGCTCGGCAGCCACTCGCCGTCAGACCGCGACGGCCTCGAGCAGGTGGCGGGTCGGCCCGACCGGCGTCGACCCGAGCAGGCCGAGCCCGGCCCGGGCGACGAGGTCCTGCCACTCCGGCCCCGTGCGCTCCCGGCCGCCGGCGGACACCAGCATCATGAGGTCGAGGAACTTCGTCAGCGGGTCCTCGCCGGGCGGCCCGACCACGGCGTCGACGATGAGCACGCGCCCGTGCGGCCCGAGCGCCGCCCGGACGGTGCGCAGGATGCGGACGGCCTCGTCGTCGGGCCAGTCGTGGAGGATCCGCACGAGCAGGTAGGCGTCGGCGCCGCGGGGCACGCGGTGGAAGAAGTCGGCGGGCGCGATCGTCACCCGGTCGGAGACCCCGGCCTCGCAGAGCACCGCCGGGGCACCGGCCACGACGTGCTCCTGGTCGGCGAGCACGCCCCGCACCCCGGGGTGCGCGGCGAGCACCGCGGCGAGGACGGCGCCGGTCCCGCCGCCGACGTCGGCGACGCACCCGTAGCGGCCGAAGTCGTGGGCGGCGACCAGGCGCGCGGAGTCGGCGCGGGAGAACGTCCGCATGGTGGCGTCGAAGATCGCGCCGTGCTCTGGGTGGCGGCGCCGGTACTCCCACACGTCGACGCCGAGGGCGTGCTGGGCGGCGGTCTCGCCGGTCCGCACGCTGTGCGGGAGGTCGCCCCAGGCCCGCCACTCGTAGTCGGCACCGAACATCCGCGCCGGCGGGTCGACCGACAGCGGGTGGTCGCGGCGCAGGTACTCGCCCATCGGCGTCAGCGAGAACCGGCCGTCGTCGTCCTCGGCGAACACCCCGATCGCGGCGAGCGCGCGCAGCAGGCGGTAGAGCGTCGGGGCGTGGCTCTCGGTGGCGGCGGCCAGCCCGGCGACGTCCCGCGGGCCGTCGCGCAGGAGGTCGGCGATCCCGAGCTCGGCCGCGACGGTGACCGCCCGCGAGCGCTCGTAGCCCCGCACGATGCCGAGCAGCGCGTGGTACTCCGGTGTCAGCTGGTCGGCCTGCCCGGTCATCGGCGTCCCCCTCCGTCGGACCGACCAGCATCCACCCGCGGCCCGATCAGCGGCACCCCTCCGGGTGCGGCCTCAGCGCGCCACGGCGAGGGTGACCCCGCGGCCGCGCTGCTTCGCCACCACGAGCACGCCCTCGCCGACCTCGCGGGCGGCCAGGACCGCGGCGGCCTCGGCGACGCTGCCGGTGCCGGTCAGGCGGCGGACGACGGGCGAGGGGTGCGGGACGTCGACGGTGTCGAGCTCGCGGGCCGGGTAGGTGCGCAGGGTCCGGCCGGCGGCGAGGGCCACGACGGCGGGCTCGGCGGCGCGGGTGTCGATGGTGGCGACGACGGCGAACCCGGCGAGGTCCAGCGCGTCGACGGCGTCCTGCAGGTGGGCGAGCGGCGTGCCCGGCTCGATCCCGACGCCGAGGACGGTCACCGACCCGCCACGTGGCGCAGCCACCGCGCCACGCCGGCCGGGCGGCCCGCCGGGTGGGTGTGCAGGTAGGAGGCGTGCACCCCGGCCGCGACGAACCCCTCGGGCTCGGCGCCGTCCCACCGCCACGCCGGGGCGGTCCCGGCGCGCGGGGTGGTGACGGTGCGGTGGAACTCGTGGCCGGTCACGGTCTCGCCGGCGGCGGCGAGCGGGGAGTCGGCGGTGGCGGTCGCCGTCCGGTAGCCCAGGGCGAGGCGCGGGCCCATCGCGGCGTCGGCGTCGAGCACCCCGCACATCGGGGCCCCGTCCAGCGACCGCGCCAGGTAGAGCAGCCCGCCGCACTCGGCGTGCACCGGCGCGCCCGACGCCGCGAACGCGTGCACGGCCGCGCGCAGCGGGGCGTTGGCGCTCAGGGTCGCCGCGTGCTCCTCGGGGAAACCGCCGGGCAGCACGAGCCCGGCCGTGCCGGCGGGCAGGGCCTCGTCGTGGGCGGGGTCGACGGTGACGACCTGCGCCCCGCCCGCGGCGAGGAGCTCGGCGTGCTCGGGGTAGCCGAAGGTGAAGGCCGCTCCCCCGGCGACGGCGACGACGGGCGCGCCCTCGACGACCGTGCCCACCGCCTCCGCCGGGTCCCACGCCGTCGCGGGCGTCGGGGGCGCGGAGCGGGCGAGGGCGGTGACGGCATCGAGGTCGACGTGGTCGGCGACGAGGCCCGCCATGGCGTCGACGGCGGACCGGGCGGCGACGCCGTGCTCGGCGGCGGTGACGAGCCCCAGGTGGCGGGAGGGGACGGCCAGCTCGGCGTGGCGCGGGAGCACGCCGAGCACCGGCAGGCCGACCTCGGCGCAGGCGGCGCGCAGGACCTCCTCGTGGCGGTGCGACCCGACGCGGTTGAGGATCACCCCGCCCAGGCGCAGCCGCGGGTCGAAGTCCCGGAACCCGGCGAGCAGCGCGGCGACCGAGCGGGACTGCCCGCGCGCGTCGACCACCAGCACGACGGGCGCGTCGAGCAGGCGGGCGACGTGAGCGGTGGAGCCGTCGGACTCGGGGTCGCGGCCGATCCGCCCGTCGAAGAGCCCCATGACGCCCTCGACGACGGCCAGCTCCGCGCCCCGGGCGCCGTGGACGACGAGGCCGGGCAGGGTCGCGGGGTCGACGAGGACGGGGTCGAGGTTGCGGCCCGGGCGGCCGGCGGCCAGCGCGTGGTAGCCGGGGTCGACGTAGTCGGGGCCGACCTTGAACGGGGCGACGGCGGTGCCCCGCGCGGCCAGCGCGCCGAGCAGGCCGGTCGTCACGGTGGTCTTGCCGCTGCCCGAGGACGGGGCCGCGACGACGACCCGGGGCGGCAGGGCTACCACTCGATCCCCTTCTGCCCCTTCTGCCCCGCGTCCATCGGGTGCTTGATCTTCGTCATCTCGGTGACGAGGTCCGCGGCGTCGATCAGCGCGTCCGGGGCGTCGCGGCCGGTGACGACGACGTGCTGGTGGCCGGGCCGGTCGCGGAGCACCGAGACCACCTCGTCGACGTCGATCCAGCCCCACTTGAGCGGGTAGGTGAACTCGTCGAGCACGTAGAAGTCGTGCGCGCCGGCCTCGAGGCGGCGCCGGATCTCCGCCCAGCCCTCCCGCGCGGCCGCCGCGTGGTCCTCCTCGGACCCCTGCTTGCGCGACCACGACCAGCCCTCGCCCATCTTGTGCCACTCGACGGGCCCGCCCTGGCCGGTGTCGCGGTGGAGGTCGCCGAGCGCGCGCAGGGCGGTCTCCTCCCCCACGCGCCACTTCGCGCTCTTGACGAACTGGAACACCGCGATCGACGAGCCGGCGGTCCACTGCCGCAGCGCGAGCCCGAAGGCCGCGGTCGACTTGCCCTTGTTCACCCCGGTGTGGACGACGAGCAGCGGGCGACGGCGCCGCTGGCGCGTCGTCAGCCCGTCCTGCGGGATCGTCGTCGGGACTCCCTGCGGCACGTCTGCCCTCCTTCCGTATGTGAGCGCTTGTCACGGCTGTAGCCGTGACAAGCGCTCACGAGGCCCGGAACTGCTCCACCACGCCCGCCACGGACTCGCCGGTCAGCTCGTCGAGGGTCACGACGGCGCCGCCGGCGACGCGGGCCACGCGACCCGCGAGCCCGAGGCGCACGGGACCCGACTCGCAGTCGACGACCACCGTGCACATGCTCGCCCCGCGCCCCGCCGCCCCCGCGTCGCGGGCGAGCCCCCGCGCGGCGACGAGGGCGGCGTCCAGGCCCCCCGACGCCGTGGCGCGCCCGTCGGTGAGCAGCACGAGCAGGCCCCGGCGGCGCGGGTCGCGGGTGCGCTCGGTGCGCAGGACCGCGCGGGCGGTGCGCAGGCCCTCGGCGAGCGGGGTGCGCCCGCCGGTGCGCAGGTCGTGCAGGCGCGCGTGGGCGGCGTGCACCGACGTCGTGGGCGGGAGGGCCACCGTCGCCGACGACCCCCGGAACGTCACGACACCGACCCGGTCGCGGCGCTGGTAGGCGTCGCGCAGCAGGGCCGCGACGGCCCCGGTCACCGCGGACATCCGCCGGCGCGCCGCCATGGAGCCCGACGCGTCGACGCAGAACAGGACGAGGTTGCCCTCGCGGCCCTCCCGGACCGCGTGCCGGAGGTCGTCGTGCGCGACGCGACGGCCCCGCCCGGCCGCCGCCAGCACCGTCGCCGGGACGTGCAGCGTCGTGTCGTCGCGGCGATCGGGCACCGCGCGCACCACCCGGCCCTGCCGCCCCCGCGCCCGCGAGCGGCGGCCCGGCGCACCCTCTCCCGTGCCGCGGACCTCGAAGCGCCGGGCCTTCAGGCGCGTCCGCGCCGGCGCGCCCACGGGCACCCCGGCGGGCTCCGGCTCGGGCGAGGGCTCCCGCGACGGCGGCTCCTGCGGCGACCCCTCGGACGTCCCTTCCGACGACCCCGGCGGTGTCCCGTCCGACGTCCCCGGCGGCGTCCCCTCCGACGAGCCCCCGCTCGGCGGTAGGCCCGGCGCCCCGCCGCCCGGTCCCCCGCCGCCGTCGTCCGGACCCTCCGGTCCGTCGGGCCCGCCGTCGTCGGGGCCCTCGTCCCCGGGACCGCCGTCGCGGCCCTCCGGCGGCTCGGGCGGTTCCGGGTCCGGCTCGGCCTCCTGCGCCGCCTCGTCCGCGCGCTGCATCGCCTCGTCGAGCTCGTCGTCGCCGAGGTGGGGCTCGTCGAACGGGTCGCGGCGGCGCCGGTGGGGCAGGGCGAGGCGGGCGGCGGCGCGCACGTCGGTCGCGTCGACGGCCTCGGCCCCGCGCCAGGCGGCGTGGGCGACCGCGGTCCGGGCGAGCACGACGTCCGCGCGCATCCCGTCGACCTCGACCTCCGCGCACAGCGCCGCGATCCGCACGAGCTCGGCGTCGGGCAGGGAGACCGCACCGAGACGGGCCCGCGCCACTACCAGCCGCGCCCGCAGCGCGTCCTCGTCCCCGGCGTACCGCCCCGCGAACCCCGCGGGGTCGGCGTCGTGCGCCAGGCGCCGCCGCACCACCTCGGTGCGCTCGGCGACGTCGCGGGAGGCGGTGACGTGCACGGTCAGCCCGAACCGGTCGAGGAGCTGCGGGCGGAGCTCGCCCTCCTCCGGGTTCATGGTCCCGACCAGCAGGAACGCCGCGGGGTGGGTCAGCGAGACGCCGTCGCGCTCGACGGTGGCGCGGCCCGTGGCGGCGGCGTCGAGCAGCAGGTCGACGAGGTGGTCGTGCAGGAGGTTGACCTCGTCGACGTAGAGCAGCCCCCGGTGCGCGGCGGCGAGCAGGCCCGGGCGCACGGTGGCGCGGCCGTGGGCGAGGACCTCCTCGAGGTCCAGCGACCCGATCACCCGGTCCTCGGAGGCCCCGACGGGCAGCTCGACGAGGCGCACGGGGCGCCGTTCGCGCGGGGCGTCGGCGGCGAAGGGGCCGTCGGGGCTCTCCTCGCCGGCGGCGGTGTCGACCGAGAACCGGTCCCCGGCGACGACCTCCACCGGCGGCAGCAGCGTGGCGAGCGCGCGGACGATCGTCGTCTTCGCCGTGCCCTTCTCCCCGCGCACCAGCACGCCGCCGATGCCCGGGTCGACCGCCGTGAGCATGAGGGCCAGTCGGAGGTCCTCGTGGCCGACCACGGCCGAGAACGGGAAGGCCAAGGAAGGTCCTCAGGATCGAGAGCGGGAGGGACGGCCGACCCTAACCCACGACATCTGAGCGACCGCTGAGATGAAGGTGACGCCGGCTCCGCGGAGCGGGACCCGGACCCGGGGGCAGGTGGGTCCGGGTCCCGCTTCCGTCTCGTCGGACCGGTCTGCCCTCCGGTCCGGACGTGTGGGGTCGGGCGGGTGGTGTCAGGCGAGCTGCGCGCTCAGCAGCGGGCCGACGGCCGCGACGCGCACGTAGTAGCCGGGGCGCCCGGCGCGGGCGCAGCCGTCGCCGAAGGACGTGACCCCGATGAGCTTGCCGGCGGCGACGAGCGGGCCGCCCGAGTCGCCCTGGCAGGAGTCGACGCCGCCCTGGTCGAAGCCGGCGCAGGTCAGGCGGCGCGGGTCGAAGCCGCGGTCGCCGGCGCGGCAGTAGTCGTCGCCGCGCATCGGCACCGTCGCGGTCAGCAGGTAGCGCGAGGGCGTGGCGTTCTCGGCGGTCGCGCCCCAGCCGTAGACCTGGGCGGCGCGCCCGTCGGCGTAGAGCGCCTCGTCGCCGGCGCCGGCGAGCGGCAGCGGGGTGCGGGCGCTCGGGGCGTCCAGCGTCAGCACGGCGAGGTCGGCGCCCCGCCCGACGCCCTCGAACTCGGGGCTGACCCAGACCGACCGCACGCCCGCCGTCTCGCCGGTGGTCGACTGCTTGTCGTCGCGGCCCGCGACCACCCGGACCTTGTCGGCCGTCGTCGTCGCCATGCAGTGGGCGGCGGTGAGCACCTTGGTCGGCGCGACGAGCGTGCCGCCGCAGAACTGGAAGCCCGCGGCGTCGGTGAGGAACACGGCCCAGGGGTGCTCGTCGGTGGTCGTGCGCGCCCCGCCGACCACCCGCGTCCCCGCGTCGACGACGACCGTGCCGCCGTCGCCGGCGTCGTCACCGCCCTCCGTCGCCCGCGCCGTCCCGACGGCACCGACGGTCCCGGCCAGCGCGAGCAGGAGGGCCACCCCGAGGAGCACGAGCGCCCGTCGACCCGTGACCAGTCCCTCGCGCACGCCGTTCGTCATCCGGTCCGCCCCTCCGCTGCTCGGCCGTTCGGCGCGCTCCCCGTGTGCCGTTCGGCTCAGCGGTCAGCTGCCTTGGCCGGAGACGACAGCAGCCGCAACGCCGCCCGACAAGGCGGACGCGGGCAGGTTCGCTCCGCCGAGCGACGACGAACGGTCGATTTTCGTCGGTAAACGACACCGACGGATGGTCGGACAGCCGACGAGCGGTCGTCGATCAGCGACGAGCGGAGATCGTCGCGACCGTCCGTCGCGCGGGCCGCGCGCCCGGGGCGGGTGGTGACGTCGTGGGTGACGCCGGGTGCACCTCGCGGACGCGGACCGCACCCGCTCCGATGGCGCACTACCGTGGGGGCGTGCCCCACCACGACCTCGTCATCATCGGCACCGGGTCCGGCAACACCATCCCGGACGAGCGGTTCGCCGACATGGACGTGGCGATCGTCGAGCACGGCGTCTACGGCGGGACCTGCCTCAACGTGGGCTGCATCCCGACGAAGATGTACGTCTACGCGGCCGACGTCGCCGAGACGATCCGGCACGCCGGCACCTACGGCGTCGACGCCAGCATCGACAAGATCCGCTGGGCCGACATCCGCGACCGGGTCTTCGGGCGCATCGACCCGATCTCCGCGGGCGGGCAGCGCTACCGGCAGGGCCAGACGGGCACCACGGTCTACCTGGGCCACGCCCGCTTCACCGGCGACCGCACGCTCGACGTGGCGCCGACCGACGGCGGCCCGCCGGTCACGGTCACCGGTGACCGGGTGGTCGTCGCCGCCGGGGCCCGCCCCGGCATCCCGGAGATCATCGCCTCGAGCGGCGTGCCCTTCCACACCTCCGACGACGTCATGCGCCTCGACGAGGTCCCCCGCCGTCTGACGATCATCGGCGGCGGTTACATCGCCGCCGAGTTCGCGCACGTCTTCTCCGCGCTGGGCGCCGAGGTCACCATCGCCACCCGCGGGCCGGCGCTGCTGCGCGAGCAGGACGAGGAGATCTCGGGGCGCTTCACCGAGCTCGCCGCGCGACGCTGGACCGTGCTGCTCGAGGCCGCGCCGACCGCCTCGCCCGAGCAGCGGCCCGACGGCACGATCCTCGTGCACTGCCGGCACGGCGCGATCGAGGGCGACGCCCTGCTCGTCGCCACCGGCCGCATCCCCAACAGCGACCACCTCGACGCCGCCGCCGGCGGGCTCGCGCTGCACCCCGACGGCCGGATCGTCGTCGACGAGCAGCAGCGCACCACGGCGCCGGGCGTCTGGGCGCTCGGCGACGTGAGCTCCGAGCACCAGCTCAAGCACGTCGCCAACCACGAGGCGGCCGTCGTGCGGCACAACCTGCTCCACCCCGACGAGCCGCGCCGGACGAACAACGCCCACGTCCCGTCGGCGGTGTTCACCGACCCGCAGATCGCGTCGATCGGCCTGCGCGAGCAGGACTGCCGCGACCGCGGCATCCCCTACGTCACCAAGGTCCAGCGCTACGGCGACGTCGCCTTCGGCTGGGCGATGGAGGACACCACCGGCGTCGTCAAGCTCGTCGCGAGCCCCGACGGGACGCTGCTGGGCGCCCACCTCATGGGCCCCGAGGCGTCCTCGCTGATCCAGCCGCTGATCCAGGCCATCACGTTCGGCCTCGACGCCCGGACCATGGCCGAGAAGCAGTACTGGATCCACCCGGCCCTGCCCGAGGTGATCGAGAACGCGCTGCTCGGGCTCCCGCTCGACCGCGTCTGACCCGTCACTCGGTCCGGCGGAAACGCCACACGGTCAGGGTCATGAGCACGACGCAGAACCCCACCGTCATGAGGATCTGCACCCCGACCGGGACCGGCCACGTGCCCCAGACGATGCCCGGGTCGAAGCGCGCGCGGGCGGCGGCGTCGACGTCGAGGTGGTCGAACACCACCGAGCGCAGGGGCTCGACGGCGTAGGTCATGGGGTTGACGAGCGTGAGGACGGCGAGCCACGTCGGCAGGCCCGAGAGCGGGAAGAGCGCCCCGGACAGGAACATCAGCGGCGTGATCACGAGCTGGACCAGGGGCATCGCCGACTGGATCTGGCGCACGCGCGCGGCCAGCAGCAGGCCCAGCGTCGTGACCATGAAGGCCATGAGGAAGATCAGCCCGATCATGGCCAGCAGCATCAGCGGGTCGTAGGGCACCCCGACCAGACCGGCGAGCGCCAGCAGCACCAGGCACTGCAGCGTGGCCACCGACGCCCCGCCGAGCGCCTTGCCCACGAGGATCGACGTCGTCGAGACGGGCGCGACGAGCATCTCGCGCAGGAAGCCGAACTCGCGGTCCCACACGATGGAGATGCCGGCGAAGGCCGCGGTGAAGAGCACCGAGATCGCCATGACCCCGGGGAACAGGAACGTCGTGAACTGCACGGTCCCGCCGGTGCTGCTCCCCAGCAGCGAGCCCAGCCCGCTGCCGAGCACGAACAGGAACAGCAGCGGCTGGGCCAGCGACGACAGGATGCGCGAGCGGTCCTTGACGAAGCGGATCATCTCCCGCTGCCAGACGACCGCCGTCGCGCGCGCCTCGGTGGCGAGGCTGCCCGCGGGGACGCGGACGGACTCGGTCGGGGTCCCGGTGGAGGTCTCGGTGGTCATCAGCGCCTCATCCGCATCGCCATCGGGTGCATGTCCGGGCCCGCCTCGGCGTCGCGGATCGTCGTGCCGGTGTGGGCGAGGAAGACGTCGTCGAGGCTGGGCCGGGTGACGGTCACCGACCGGATGGCGACGCCGTGGACGCCGAGCCGGTCGAACAGCCGCGGCACGAACCCCGCGCCGTCGGGCACCGCGACCGTCACCGCGCCCTCGCGCACCGCTCCCTCGAGCCCGAGCTCGGCGCGCAGCGCGCGCAGGGCCGCCTCGTCGTCGTCGGTGGTGATCGCGACCCGGTCGGCCCCGACCTGGGCCTTGAGCGCGTCGGGGGTGTCGAGGGCGACGATCCGGCCCTCGTTCATGATCGCGATCCGGTCGCAGTGCTCGGCCTCGTCCATGTAGTGGGTGGTGACGAAGACCGTGATCTCCTCGGTGCGGTGCAGCTGCGCGACGTAGTCCCAGATGGTGCCGCGGGTCTGCGGGTCCAGCCCGATCGTCGGCTCGTCGAGGAAGAGCACCTGGGGGCTGTGCAGCAGGCCGCGCGCGATCTCCAGGCGTCGCCGCATCCCACCCGAGTAGGTGCGCACCTCGTCGCCGCGGCGGTCCCAGAGCCCGACCATGCGCAGGACCTCCTCGCGGCGCGCGGGGGCGCGGCGGCGGTCGACGCCGTAGAGCTCCTGGTGGAAGCGCAGGTTCTGCTCGCCCGACATCGGGGCGTCGAGCGTCGGGTCCTGGAACACCAGCCCGATCCGCCGGCGCACGGCGGCCCGGTCGCGCACGACGTCGAGGCCGACGACCTCCGCCTGCCCGTCGGTGGGCTCGACGAGCGTGCACAGGATGTTGATCGTGGTCGACTTGCCCGCGCCGTTCGGACCGAGGAAGCCGAACGTCTCCCCCCGCGCGACCTCGAGGTCGATGCCCCGGACCGCCTCCACCGCGCCGTAGCGCTTCACCAGGCCGCGGACCGCGACCGCCGGTGTGCCCATCCACGCCTCCTCTAACAGCGTTAGGGACGCTACTCTGACAGCGTTCGAGAGGGCAAGCTCGAGGGAGCGAGGTGGCATGGCGCTGACCCGCGACGACGTCGTCGACGCCGCGGTGGACCTGCTCGCCGAGGTCGGCCTCGAGGGCCTGTCGCTGCGCCGCCTCGCGCGCAAGCTGGGGGTCAGCGCACCGACGCTGTACTGGCACGTCGCGGACAAGCGCACGCTGCTCGACCACGTCGCCGAGCGCCTGCTCGCCGACCAGTGGCGCTCCGCCCCGCCGCTCGCGCCCGGCGAGGACTGGGCGGCATGGCTGCGCGAGCGTGCGCTGTCGCAGTACCGGGCGCTGGTCACCCACCGCGACGCCGCGCTCGTCGTCGCCGGCAACCGGCCGACCGACGACGCGCTGCCCGCGGTCGAGGCGACGATGGCGACGCTCGTCGGCGCGGGACTCGGGCCACGCGAGGCGTTCCTGACGCTCATGAGCGTCGGCCACTTCGTCATCGGCTCGGCCGTCGAGTACCACGCGGAGCGAGCGCGGGCGGCGGAGGCCAGCCCGGTGCCGCACGGCGGTCACGACGCGGCGGCGCACCCGACGCTCGCGGCGGTCGCCACGGCCATGGGGCCGCCCGACGGCGCCCGACACGAGGACGTCGTCCGTCACGGCCTGGACCTCATGATCGACGGCCTGCGGGCCCGGCTCGCCGACCCGGCGCGCTGAGCGCGGCCGTCACCCGCGGTGGCGGTACTCCTCGCCGGGGATCGGCGGCTCCTCGCGCCGGGCCGCCTCCGCGTCCGCGTCCGCGGCGGCCTCGCGCTCGCGGCGCTCGGTGCCCGGCAGCGAGGTGTCGGGGTCGGTGCCGGCGCCGGCGGACGTCGTGCGTCCGCGCCGCTCGGTGGCGGCCAGCGAGTCGTCGCGCTCGGCGGTCTCCTCCTGCTCGCGCTCGCGCCGGACGGCCTCGGGGATCGGCGGGGCCACGTGCTCCTGCTCGCCGTGCTCGGGCATCTCGGTGATCCCTTCCGACGTCGTCGTCCTCGACGTCGCCACCGTCCGGCGCCCGGGCCCCCGCGTCAAGAGTCCGGGCGACCCGCGCGGCGAGCGGGCAGACCCACCGCCGTCGCGGCCGCCTCGGCGACGGCGTCGAAGTACGCCTCGCGGTCCTCGACGACGTTCTCGTACTGCCCGAACAGCTCGAAGCCGACGGTGCCGTAGAGCTGCGTCCACGCCCCCACCGCGGGCGTGACCAGCGCGGGCGGCACCGCGGGCAGGACGTCGGCGCGCACCACCGCGGGCCAGCCGTCGCCGGCCGCCGGGTCGCCGTGCTCGGCGACGATGGTCGCGAGCACCACCGCGACGCGTTCGGCGGCCGGGATCGTCTCGGCCGGTGCGGCGTAGCCGGGGACGGGCGAGCCGTAGACCAGCGCGTACTCCGCCGGGTGCTCGAGCGCCCAGGTCCGCACCGCGCGCCAGACCGCGCGCCACTGCTCGCGCGGCGGCGTCTGCGGGTCGCGCGCCGCCTCGGCGCGCTCGCCCACCGCGTCGTAGGCCTCGATGATCAGCCGGGTCAGCAGCTCGTCGCGGCTCGCGACGTACCGGTAGACCGCCGACGACACCATCCCCACCTCCCGCGCCACCGAGCGCAGCGACAGCGCGGCCGCGCCCTGCTCGGCGAGCTGGCGGCGCGCCTCGTCGAGGATCGCGCGGGTGGTCTCGGCGCGCGCCCGTGCGCGGGTCCCGGGGGGCATGGCGGCCATGGTGCCATGAGCGAGAGCAGTGCTCTTGACGTGGCCGAGGGTCCGGGGCACACTCGGTCTCGTGCGAGAGCAGTGCTCTCGCAACGAGTCCCCGAGGAGGACCCCGTGCCCACCACCCACTACCTGGCGCCCGGACTGCTGACCCGCCGTCTCATGAACCCGCTCGTCGCCGGGCTCACCCGCCTCGGCCTGCCGCTCGCCGGCTCGGCCGTGCTCGGCGTGCGCGGCCGCACCAGCGGCGAGGTGCGCACCACGCCCGTCAACCCGCTGACGTTCGAGGGCACCCGCTACCTCGTCGCGGCGCGCGGCACGACGCAGTGGGTGCGCAACCTGCGCGTCGCCGGCGAGGCCCGGCTGACCGTCGGCCGGCGCACCGAGACCGTCCGCGCCACCGAGCTCCCCGACGCCGCCAAGGTGCCGGTCCTGCGCGCCTACCTGCGCGCCTGGGCGTGGGAGGTCGGCGCGTTCTTCGAGGGTGTCGGCGCGGACGCGAGCGACGAGGAGCTCGCGGCGATCGCGCCCCGGCACCCGGTCTTCGCGATCGAGACCGCGTGAGCGGCGGTGGGGGGCGGCGGCGTGGGCGGCGGTTACTGGCTCGTATCGCTCGCCGGGCGAGGGATACGGGCCAGTAACCCCCGAACGATCTCCGAGCCTGCCGGGGCCCGGGGCCCTCGCTAGGGTCGCGGCCATGTCGGGTGATCGTGAGCACGAGCTGGTCCTGTTCGGCGCGACGAGCTTCGTCGGGGAGCTGACCGCCGCCTACCTGGCCCGCCACGCCCCCGCCGGCACCCGGATCGCGCTCGGCGGGCGCTCGCGCGAGCGCCTGGAGAAGGTCCGCGACCGGCTGCCCGCCCCGGGCGGCGACTGGCCCCTGGTCGTCGCCGACACCGGCGACCAGGACGCGCTGGCCCGCATGGCGGCGTCGGCCGACGTCGTGGCCACCACCGTCGGCCCCTACGCCAAGTTCGGCCTGCCCGTGGTCGAGGCGTGCGCCACCGCCGGCACCCACTACGCCGACCTCACCGGCGAGGTGCAGTTCGCCCGCGAGGCCATCGACCGCTGCGACGAGCCGGCCCGCGCGAACGGGGCGCGGCTCGTGCACTCGTGCGGCTACGACTCGATCCCCTCCGACCTCGCGGTCCTGCTGCTGCACAGCCGGGTGCAGGCTGACGGCGAGGGCGAGCTCGCCGACGTCACCACCGTCGCCCGCATCCGGGGCGGCGTCTCCGGCGGCACGATCGACTCGATGCGCGGGCTCGCCGACGCCTCGCGCGCCGACCGCTCGGTCTACAAGCTCATGCGCGACCCCTACGGCCTCTCCCCCGAGCGCGACGCCGAGCCCGACACCCGCCAGCCCAGCGACGTCCCCCGCCCGCACCAGGTCGAGGGCCGCTGGGTCGCGCCGTTCGTCATGGCGTCCTACAACACCCGGATCGTGCGGCGCTCCAACGCGATCGCGGGCTACGCCTACGGCAAGGGCCTGCGCTACGGCGAGGTCATGGGCGCGGGCAGCGGCCCGGTCGGCGCCGTCACCGCCGCCGGGATCACCGCGGGGCTCGGGGCGATGCTCGCCGGCCTGTCCACCCCGGGCGTGCGCCAGGTCCTCGACCGCGTGCTGCCGAAGCCCGGCGAGGGCCCGAGCGAAAAGGCCCGCGAGCAGGGCTGGTTCCGCCACGACGTCGACGCCACGACCACCACCGGCGCGCGCTACACCGCCCGCGTCTCCGGCTCGGGCGACCCGGGCTACGCCGCCACCGCGGTGATGCTCGGCGAGAGCGCGCTCTGCCTCGCCCTCGACGGCGACCGCCTGCCGGAGCGCACCGGCTCGCTCACCCCGGCCACGGCCATGGGCCCGGCGCTGGTCGAGCGCCTGCGCACCGCCGGGCACGTCTACGACGTCGCGAAGGCCTGAACCGTCGGCAGTCCCCGGGGCGCGCCCCGCTCGATGAGCCGCGCCAGGGCGTCGGTGTCCAGGTGCTGCTCGACGAGGTCGCCGAGCAGGTCCAGCTGCGCGGCGCGCACCGCCGCGTAGGACGTGTCGGGCGCGGCGGTGAAGTCCCGCCCGGCGGCCGCCGCGGCGCGGGCGAGCAGGCGCCGGCGCAGGGCGTCGTTCTCGAGCAGCCCGTGGGCGTGGGTACCGAGCACGTGCCCGGCGTCGACGCCCTCGGGCGTGCCGTCGGCGAGGGTCACGAGCGGGGTCGCGTCGGAGCGCAGCTCGCGGCCGTGGTGGATCTCGTAGAAGGCCACCGGCTCGCCCAGCGCCGTGCCCGTCGGCGTCCCCAGGTGCTTGGCGACGTCGAAGGTGACCTCGACGTCGAGCAGGCCCAGCCCCGCGACCGTGCCCGGCGCCGCCTCGACGCCGTGCGGGTCGTGGATGCGCCGCCCGAGCATCTGGTAGCCGCCGCACACCCCGAGCACCGGATGACCCGCCGCGGCGTGCGCCGCCACCGCGTCGGCGAGCCCGGTCGACCGCAGCCACGCCAGGTCGGCGACCGTCGTCTTCGAACCCGGCAGGACGACGAGGTCGGCGTCGGCGAGGCGCGACGGCTCGGTCACCCAGCGGACCGCCACGCCCGGCTCGGAGCTCAGCGCGTCGACGTCCGTGCCGTTGGACACCCGCGGCAGGCGCACCACCGCGACCCGCAGCCAGTCCCGCCCGCGCGGCGGTGCCGGGCGCCCCACGACGCCGTCGGCGACGTGGCCCAGCGAGTCCTCGGCGTCGAGCCACAGCTCGGGGCTCCAGGGCAGGACGCCGAGGGTCGGGCGGCCGGTCAGCGCGCGCAGCTGGTCGAGGCCGGGCGCGAGGAGGGCCGGGTCGCCGCGGAACTTGTTGACCACCCACCCCGCGACCAGCGCCTGGTCCGCCGGCTCGAGCACCGCGAGGGTGCCGAACAGGTGCGCCAGCACCCCGCCGCGGTCGATGTCCCCGACGACGATCACCGGCAGGTCGGCGGCGCGCGCGAGGCCCATGTTGGCGATGTCGGTGGCGCGCAGGTTGATCTCCGCCGGCGAGCCGGCGCCCTCGCAGACCACCACGTCGTGGGCGGCGCGCAGCTCGGTGAGGGTCTGCGTGACGACCTCGAGCAGCGCCGCCTTGCGCTCGCGGTAGCTCGCCGCCGACACCGTCCCGTCGACGACGCCGCGCACGACCACCTGCGAGCTGCGGTCGCTGCCCGGCTTGAGCAGCACCGGGTTGAACCGCACGCTCGGCGCGAGCCCGCACGCCGCGGCCTGCAGGGCCTGGGCGCGCCCGATCTCCCCGCCGTCGGCGCACACCACGCTGTTGTTCGACATGTTCTGGGCCTTGAACGGCGCCACGTCGACGCCCTTGCGGTGCAGCCAGCGGCAGATGCCGGCGACCAGGACGCTCTTGCCCGCGTCCGACGTCGTGCCCGCGACGAGCAGCGCGCCGCTCACCACTCGGGCAGGCCCGCGAGGCCGGGCAGGCCGTCGAGCGAGTGCTGGTTCTTCCGCTGCCGGTAGTCGCGCAGCCACTCCGGGCTGTGCCGCTCGGCCCAGGAGTCGAGCAGCTCGCGGTCGCCCTCCAGCGTCATGCGCGGCACGGCGTAGCCGCAGGCGTCGGCCACCCGGGTCACGTCGACGGTGACGACGCCGCGCGCCTCGGTGCGCCGCGACGCCAGGCCCATCGCGAACGGCTCGAGCGCGGCGTCGAACCCGGGCTCGCCGTGCGTCACCACCCGCCCGCGCCCGTGGAGGCGCACGACGTTCGGGGTGCCGTCGAACGAGCAGAACATGACGCACACGCGGCCGTTCTCCCGCAGGTGAGCGATGGTCTCGACCCCGCTCGCGGTCATGTCGACGTAGGCGAAGGTGTGGTCGTCGAGCACCCCGAACGTGCCGCGCAGGCCCTTCGGCGACACGTTGACCAGCCCGTCGCCCGCCAGCGGCGCCGTGCCCACGAAGAACACCGGCTGCTCGCCGATCCACCGCGCCAGGCGGGGCTCGATGCGTTCGTAGACCTTGGCCACGCCCGCACAGTGGCACGGCGGGCCGACCGTCCGCACGTGATTCAGGCGACCCCCAGCTCCACGTCGAGCAGGACCCCCCGGTCGCGGGTGCGGACGTCGAGGGCCGTGTCGCCGGCTGCCTCCCGCGAGCCGTCGTCGACCGCCTTCGGGATCGCCGAGAGGTCCCGCGCGGTCAGGGCGACCACCCGCTCCCCCGCCGTGTCCTCGCGGACGGTCTCGGTGAGCAGCCGCAGGCGCAGGATGCGGCCGCGGGTCTCGAGGCCGTCGAGGGGATCGACGACGAGGTCGCCGCGCAGGCGCACAGGGCCGGTCACCGGGCGCGGTGCGTCCCACACCGCGCGGAACCCGTCCCCGTGGAGCGCCACCGCGCCGCCGTGGGGCGTCGCGGAGGCCTCGACGACGTCGGACCAGCCCGCCGGGCGCGGGAGGTCGTCCAGGGTCGGGTTCCCGGAGCGCTCGACGAACCGCAACCGCCACGTGCGGATCTGGCGGATCGAGGCGAGCGGGCAGGCGCGGGCACGGATCACCGCGGCGGGCAGCAGGATCGGCAGCGAGCGCACGCCCCCACGATGACCGAGGCGGCCTACCGGTGCCGGTTGGGACGCCGCGCGAGCTCGACCAGCTCGGGGCACTCGACGACCTCGACGCCGGCCGCCTCCAGCCGCGCCGCCCCCGAGGGGTGGCCGACGAACAGCGGCGGCTCGCGCCACGCCATGACCACGCGCCCGATGCCCGCGTCGAGGATGTGCTGCGCGCACGTCACCGGCCGCGACGCGCGCTGCCCGCACGGCTCGAGCGAGGTGTAGAGGGTGGCGCCGGGCAGGCGGGGGTCGGACCGGTCGACGTCGCGCAGGGCGACCTCCTCGGCATGGTCGAGGACGTCGTCGCGGCGGCTGTGCCCGGTCGCGAGGACGGTGCCGTCGGCGGCGACCACCACGCAGCCCACCGAGAACGCCGACGGCGACGGCGGGCAGCGCTCGGCCAGCGAGCACGCCTCGGCGAGCCATCGCGCGTCGGCGGGCCCGAAGCGGTAGCGCAGCAGCACGTCGCCGCCGATCGCCCTAGTCTCGAGGAGGTGCGCCGACGCCGGGGCGCCGGTGAAGCGCGGCCCGTCGCCGACGAGGCGTGGGGCCACCGCGAGCTGCAGCTCGTCGACCACCCCGGCGCCGAGGAACGCGCGGTGCACCGCCGCTCCGCCCTCGACCATGAGCCGCACGACGCCGTGGCCCGCGAGCCGCTCGAGCACCTCGTGGGGCGTGCCGTGCAGGACCACGGTGTCGGCGACGTCACGGCCCTCGGTGAGCACGCGCGCGGCGGGGTCGACCGGGTGCGCGGAGAGCACCACGCGCAGCGGCGAGGGCCCGAGGCCGCGGGTGACGCGCTCGGCGCGCCGCGCGGGCGAGCGCACGAGCAGCCGCGGGTCGTCGGCCCGGACGGTGCCGGCGCCGACGAGGATCGCGTCCACCCCCGCCCGCTCGGCGTCGACGCGGTCGAGGTCGGCGGGCCCGGACAGCACGAGCCGCCGGGGCGACGCGTCGTCGAGGAACCCGTCGATCGACACCGCCGCCGAGGCGAGCACGTGGGGGCGCATGCGCTCAGGGCAGGGTGAGGATCTCGCTGCCGGTGTCGGTGACGAGGATCGTGTGCTCGAACTGGGCGGTGTGGGACTTGTCCTTCGTCGTCACCGTCCAGCCGTCGTCCCAGACGTCGTAGTCGACGGTGCCGCGCGTGATCATCGGCTCGATCGTGAACGTCATGCCCGGCTCGAGCACCTCGTGCCGGGTCGGGTCGTCGTAGTGGACGACGACGAGCCCGGAGTGGAACGCGCGGCCGATGCCGTGGCCGGTGAAGTCCCGCACCACGCCGTAGCCGAAGCGGTTGGCGTAGGACTCGATGACCCGGCCGACGACGTTGAGCTCGCGGCCGGGCTTCACCGCCCTGATCGCGCGCATCGTCGCCTCGTGGGTGCGCTCGACGAGCAGGCGGTCCTCCTCGTCGACCTCGCCGGCGAGGAACGTCGCGTTGGTGTCGCCGTGGACGCCGCCGATGAAGGCGGTGACGTCGATGTTGACGATGTCCCCGTCCTCGATGACCGTCGAGTCGGGGATGCCGTGGCAGATGACCTCGTTGAGCGAGGTGCAGCACGACTTCGGGAAGCCGCGGTAGCCCAGCGTCGAGGGGTAGGCGTCGTGGTCGACGAGGAACTCGTGCACCACGCGGTCGACGTCGTCGGTGGTCGCGCCGGGCTTGACGGCCTCGCCGCCGGCCTGCAGGGCCTGCGCGGCGATCCGGCTCGCCACCCGCATGCCCGCGATGATCTCGGGCGTCTGTACCCACGGGTCGGTGCTGCGCGACGGCGCGGGCTTGCCCACGTACTCGGGGCGGGGGATCTGGGGCGGGACCGGGCGCAGCGGCGTCTGCTGCCCCGGCCGCAGCGGAGCGCGGACCGGCATGTCCCCAGCCTAGGCGTCGCGCCGCGACCGCGTGACGAGCCGGGCGGCCACGTGGACAGCGGCACGCCAGCCGAGCACCAGCACCCCGATCGCGACCGTGGCCACGATCGCGAAGGACAGCGGCAGCCGCCCGGTCAGGGCCGCGCGCAGGGGCAGGCCGACGACCACCGCGCCCGCCCACACCGCGAGCCCGGAGCGCCAGGCCAAGGGCGCCCGCCAGGTGCGGCCGGCGAGCGTGCCGACCGCGGCGCCGGCGACGAACGGGGCGGCGGTGAGCAGGGTGCCGGCGAGGTCCTCGGCGTGGCTCGCGCGCCCGAGCGCGGCGAAGGCCACGACGGCGACGGCGTCGAGGGCGATCCAGGCACCGCTGCGCGTCGGGGTCAGCGTGACCATCAGGAGAAGCCCATGATCAGAACAACACCGTCGCGAACGACCCGACCTGCTCGAACCCGATGCGCTCGTACGCGCGCCGCGCCGGGGTGTTGAACGCGTTGACGTACAGGCTCGCGACCCGCCGGGCCCGCACGAGGTGCGCGACGACGGCCGCGGTGCCGGCCTGCCCGAGGCCGCGGCCGCGCCAGTCGGGGTGCACCCACACGCCCTGGATCTGCCCGACCCGCGACGACAGCGCGCCGATCTCCGCCTTGAACACGACCTCGCCCTGCTCGAAGCGCACGAACGCCCGGCCGGCGCCGATCAGCTCGGCGACCCGGGCCCGGTAGCCCGCACCGCCGTCGCCGAGGCGGGGGTCGACGCCGACCTCCTCGAGGAACATGGCGATCGCGGCCGGGAGGTAGCGCTCGAGCTCGTCGGGGCGGGTCTGGCGGACCGCGGGGTCGGGGTCGATCGACGGGGCCGTCGCGGTGGCCATCAGCGGCTGGTCGGGACGGACCTCGCGGGCGGCGTCCCAGTACTCCTGCAGCTCCTCCCAGAGCGGCAGCACGAGCTCGCGGCGCCCGACCAGCGAGGAGCAGTGGCGACGCTGCCGGCGGGCACGCTCGGCGAAGTGGCGGACCTCGGTGCGCTCGCCGCGCAGGGGCACGAGGTTGGCCCCGGAGAAGCACAGACCGTCGAGCCGGCCGCCGACGCCCCACAGCTCGCCGCCCAGGCGCCAGGGCTCCACCCCGACCGTCTCGACCCGCGACGCGACCATGCACGTGGCGACGGGATCGGCGTCGAGGGCGCTCCGCACCTTCGACCGGTCCCGGTCGTCGAGCAGCCGCGCACCGGCGGTACGGAGCACCCTCTCAGCCTGCCACGTCGGGTACCCGAACTCCCAGTGGAGTCCCGTGTCGCTACACCAGCGACGGACGCTCGTACGGCCGGTCGAGGACGTGGTGGTCGAGGAACGCCCACACCGTGCGGTACCAGAGCTTGGCGTCCCCCGGCGCGAGCACCCAGTGGTTCTCGTCGGGGAAGTACAGGAACTGCGAGGGCACCCCGCTGCGCTGCAGGTCGTACCAGAGCCGCAGGCCCTCGGAGATCGGGACGCGGTAGTCCTTGTCGCCGTGGATCACCAGCATCGGCGTGGTGATCGACCGGACGTGCCGGTGCGGAGAGTGCGTGTCGTAGCGCTCGCGCTCGTCGAGCGGGTCGCCCCACTCCCGGCGCCAGTGGAACGACGCGTCGGTGGTGCCGACGAAGCCGTCGAGGTGCCAGATGCTCGCGTGCGTGACGATCGCGGCGAAGCGGTCGGTGTGCCCGGCGATCCAGTTGGCCATGTAGCCGCCGAAGGAGCCGCCCATGGCCGCCACGCGGGTCGCGTCGACGTCGTCGCGGGCGAGCGCGGCGTCGGTGGTGGTCATGAGGTCGGTGTAGGGCAGCTCGCCCCAGGCGCCGGTGGCCGGGTCGAGGAACGCCTGGCCGTAGCCGGTGGACAGGCGCGGGTCGGGCAGCAGCACCGCCCAGCCGCGCGCGGCCATCAGCCACGGGTTCCAGCGCCACGACCAGGCGTTCCAGCTCGACAGCGGGCCGCCGTGGATCCACAGCACCAGCGGGGCGGGAGCGCTCGCCGACGCCCCGCCCGGCAGCACCAGCCAGGCGCGCAGCGGGGTGCCGTCGGCCGCCGTGGCGTGGACCTCGGTCAGCGTGCCGGGCAGCGGGTCGATCGCCGTGACGCCGCGCAGCACGCCCCCGGTCCCCACGCCGGCGGGCTCCTGGTCGGGGGCCTCGGGGTCGAGGCGCACGGGCGTCGGGGGCGCGTCGACCGCGGAGCGCAGCGCGTAGAGCGCCGAGCCGTCCCGTGCGGCGACGACGTCGGAGTAGGCGCCGGTCGCGGTGAGCCGGGTGACGGTGCCGTCGGTGATCGACACCCGGAGCACCGGCCCGTGCCCGGCCTCGTCGACGACGACGTACACGACGTCCCCGTCCGGCGCCCCGGTGACGCCGCGGACCTGCTGGGCCTCCTCGGGTAGGACGTCGCGCTCGGCGCCGTCGGCCAGCGAGCGGGCCTTGAGCGTGTGCGCCATGCCGCGGCCGGGGCGCGGGTGGCGCTCGCGCACCCAGAGCAGCCAGCGCCCGTCGGGCGTGATCACCGGCGCCTCGTGGTCGGCGCCCGGCTCGTCGCCGACGACGACGGTGCCCTCGTCGGTGTGCAGCTCGAGACGGCGGCGCCAGGACGCGGGGTCGGCGGGGTCGGGCACGTCGACGACCACCGCGACCGTGCGCCCGTCGGGGCTGATCGCCGAGCCGCCGAGGCGCTCGTCGCCGTGCGGGGCGACGTGCTCGGGCTCGCCGTACGGGGCCTCCGGGTCGGCGGGGTCCGGGGGCGCGCAGCGCTGCAGGTGCGCGCGACCGGGGCCGAGGTCGTGGTCCCAGAAGCGCACGGGGAAGTGGGTGTGCAGGCGCGCCGACACACCCTCCTTGTCCCGGGCCTCACGCTGCTCCTCGGCGTCGCCCACCACCGGCTTCGGCGTGACGACGGTCAGCGTGCCGGCGTCGCGCGCGACGGCGAAGCCGCTGACCCCGCCCGGGCGCTCGACCACCGGGCGCGCCTCGCCGCCCGCGGCGGGCAGCTGCCAGAGCGCCGTGCGGTCCTCGGACGGCTTCTCGGCGGTCGGGTCGGCGCGGCGCGAGGTGAAGAGCAGGTCGCCCTCGGGGGTGAAGGCCGCGGACGACTCGCCGGTCGTGGAGCGGGTCAGACGCCGCGGCGCCCGGGTGCCCTGCGGATCGAGCTCCCACAGCGACGTCCCGTACTTCTTCCCGTCCGCGGAGAGCTCCGAGACGGTGGTGACCAGCCGCGTCCCGTCCGGGGACAGCGCGAGGCCGGCGCAGCGGCGGGTGGCGACGAAGGCGTCGAGGTCGTCGAACGTGCTCACGCGCCCATCCGATCACGCATGCGCGCGCATCGCTCCGCCGGACCAGCGCCGGACGACCTGTGCCCGAGATCGCGTCGAGGCCGACGACGGCCGGCCATCGACGACCGCCGCCCGAGACCTCCGCGCATGATCGCGTCGAGACCGCCCAGGCTGCTCACGCCCGCGGGCGGCAGGCGGGTCCGGCCCGCCCTTCGCCGCCCGGGGGTCGAGGACGAGGTCCGACACGACCTACGCGCATGATCGCGTCGAGACAGCACACCCCACCGCTCCCTGCGAAAGCTGCAGACCCCGGCCTGCCCTCGCCGCCCGGGATGCCGTACGGACCGAGGCGGGACGGGATGGTCGTGGTCGCTGCCACGTCGCCCCGATCAGCGCACCCGTCGCTCTCGACGAGATCATCGGCATAGGTCGGGGTGACGGGCTGCGCCGGTCGTGCCGCCCGGCCCCGCGCCGACCCGAGCCCCGACCGCACACCACCAGGCCGACGCGCCCGAACACACCGCGGACCCCGCCAGGAACCACCCGCCGAGCCGGCACGTCGCGTCGCTCTCGACACGATCACGGCCATAGGTCCCGGGGGTCCTCCCCGCGACGTCGGCCGGTGCGGTCAGCCGACGGTGACCGTCGGGGTGCCGCCGGCGGTGCCGCCCGCCAGCTCGTCCTCGCCCGCCTCCTCGGCGAGGCGCATGGCCTCCTCGATGAGGGTCTCGACGATCTGGGCCTCGGGCACGGTCTTGATGACCTCGCCCTTGACGAAGATCTGGCCCTTGCCGTTGCCGGAGGCCACGCCCAGGTCGGCGTCGCGGGCCTCGCCCGGGCCGTTGACGACGCAGCCCATGACGGCGACGCGCAGCGGCACCTCCATGCCCTCGAGACCGGCGGTGACCTCGTCGGCGAGCTTGTAGACGTCCACCTGCGCGCGCCCGCAGGACGGGCAGGAGACGATCTCGAGCTTGCGCGGGCGCAGGTTCAGCGACTCCAGGATCGAGAGCCCGACGCGGACCTCCTCGATCGGCGGCGCCGAGAGCGAGACGCGGATCGTGTCGCCGATGCCCTTCGAGAGCAGCGCGCCGAACGCCGTCGCCGACTTGATCGTCCCCTGGAACGTCGGCCCGGCCTCGGTGACGCCGAGGTGCAGCGGGTAGTCGCACTGCTCGGCGAGCAGCTCGTAGGCGCGCACCATCGTCACCGGGTCGTGGTGCTTCACCGAGATCTTGATGTCGTGGAAGTCGTGCTCGGCGAAGAGCGAGGCCTCCCACAGCGCCGACTCGACCAGCGCCTCGGGCGTGGCCTTGCCGTGCTTGGCCATGATCGACGGCTCGAGCGAGCCCGCGTTGACGCCGATGCGGATGGGGGTGCCGGCGTCCTTCGCGGCGCGGGCGATCTCCCCGACCTTGTCGTCGAACTTCTTGATGTTGCCCGGGTTCACGCGCACCGCGGCGCAGCCGGCGTCGATCGCGGCGAAGACGTACTTGGGCTGGAAGTGGATGTCGGCGACCACGGGGATCCCCGACTTCTTCGCGATGGCGGGCAGCGCCTCGGCGTCGTCGGCGCTGGGCACGGCGACGCGCACGATGTCGCAGCCGGCCGCGGTCAGCTCCGCGATCTGCTGCAGCGTCGCGTTGATGTCCGCGGTCAGCGTGGTGGTCATCGACTGCACCGAGACCGGGTGGTCGCTGCCCACACCGACACCGCCGACGTCGAGCTGGCGGGTCTTGCGGCGCGGGGCGAGCACGGCGGGAGCTTCGGGCAGACCGAGGTCGACGGTCATCTCTCTCCTCGACTCATCAGAGACGACGTGGGCGCGTCACGATCCAGTCTCCCCCAGAACGCGGACACCCGCCGGTGGCGCGGCTTACAGCCCCAGGTCGATCGGGTTGACGATGTCCGCCACGATCACCAGCGCCCCGTAGGCCATGATCACCGCCGCGAACCCCACGCCGATCGGCATGAGGCGGGCGAGGTCCACCGGGCCGGGGTCCGGGCGCCCGCGCAGGCGCGCGATCCGCTTCTTGACCGCCTCCCACACCGCCGGCAGCACGTGCCCGCCGTCCAGCGGGAGGAGCGGCAGCAGGTTGAGCAGGCACAGCGACAGGTTCACCGCGGCGAGCAGGTTGAGGAACAGGGCGATCTCCACCGCGACCGGCCGTTCCTGCTCGAGCACCTGGCCGCCCATGACCGAGACGCCGACGAGGCTCACCGGCCCGTTGGCCTCGCGCTCCTCACCGAGGAACACGGCCCCGAACAGCGCCGGCACCTTCTCGGGCAGGCGCGCGATCGCGTAGACCGAGCCCTCGAGCATCTCGCCCATGCGCTCGGTGACCTGGCCGACGCTCTGGCGCATGACCGGCTCGATCGGCGACAGCCCGAGGAACGAGGCGGTGACGTAGGTGGGGTCGGCGCCGAGCGGGGTGTCCAGGTCGGGCACCTGGTTCTCGATGAGCGTCGGGTAGAGCGTGAGCTGCTGCCCCTCGCGCTCGACGACCACCGGCACGGTGCCGCGGGCGTCGCGGATCGCCCGCTGCAGGCTCTCCCAGTCCGGGTAGGCGCGGCCGTCGAACGACACGATCCGGTCGCCCGCGCGGAACCCCGCCTGCGCGGCCGGCGTGGGCGGCGCCCCCGGGGGACAGCCGGGCGTGACCTGCGAGGCCGGCACGACGCACTCGCTGACCGCGCTCACCACCGGCTGCGGGGTCGCGACGCCGAAGCCCATGAGCACGATCGCGAACAGCACGATCGCGAGCACCAGGTTCATGAACGGACCCGCCAGCATGACGATGATCCGCTGCCACGGCTTGCGGGTCCAGAACTGGCGGTCCTCGTCGCCGGGCCGGATGTCGCGCACGGAGTCGGCGCGGACGTCGTCGATCATGCCCTGGAAGGGCCCCGACCGGCGGCTGCGCCCGATCGTCTCGCCCGGCGGCGGCGGGATCATCCCGATCATGCGGATGTAGCCGCCGAGCGGGATCGCCTTGATCCCGAACTCCGTCTCGCCCCGCCGGAACGAGAGCACCGTCGGCCCGAAACCGACCATGAACTCGGGGACGCGGATGCCGAACAGCCGCGCGGTGGAGTAGTGGCCGAGCTCGTGCCACGCGATGGAGAGCAGCAGCCCCAGCGCGAAGAGCACGATCCCGAGGACGAGCATCACGGACGACGACGGTAGCCCCGACCTCCGTGTGCCCGACGTGGGGCCCGCGACCGACCCGCTCCGGAGCTCACCCCACCGGCGAGGACAGCCGCTCCCCCGCCGCCCGCCGCGCCCAGGCCTCGGCGGCGTGCACGTCCGCGACGTCGCGGGGGTCGGCGGCCCAGTCGCCGGCGTCGTCGAGCACCGCGGCGAGGGTCTCGTCGATCCCGGTCCACGCGCAGCGCCCGGCGAGGAAGGCGGCGACGGCCTCCTCGTTGGCGGCGTTGAACACCGCCGGCAGGCACCCGCCCGCCGTGCCCGCGGCCCGGGCGAGCTCGAGGGCGGGGAAGGCCTCGGTGTCGACGGGCTCGAAGGTCCAGCTGGTCGGGTCGGCGAAGGTCTCGGGCCGGCTCGCCCCCGCGAGGCGCTGCGGCCAGGCCAGGGCCAGGGCGATCGGCATGTGCATGTCCGGCGGGCTGACCTGCGCGATCGTGGCGCCGTCCACGTAGGTGACCATCGAGTGGATCATCGACTGGGGGTGCACGACGACGTCGATGCGCGCGTACGGGATGCCGAACAGCAGGTGGGCCTCGATGAGCTCGAGGCCCTTGTTGACCAGCGTCGACGAGTTCAGCGTCACCACCGGTCCCATCGCCCAGGTCGGGTGGGCGAGGGCCTGCTCGACGGTCACCGCGGCGAGCTCGGCGCGCGGGCGGCCGCGGAACGGCCCGCCGGAGGCGGTGAGGACGAGGCGCGCGACCTCCTCGGGCAGCCCGCCGCGCAGGCACTGCGCGAGCGCCGAGTGCTCGGAGTCGACCGGCACGATCTGCCCGGGCGTCGCCGTCCGCGTCACGAGCGGGCCGCCGGCGACCAGCGACTCCTTGTTCGCGAGCGCCAGCGTCGACCCCGCGGCCAGGGCGGCCAGGGTCGGCGCGAGCCCGCGGGAGCCGTCCATGGCGTTGAGCACGACGTCGGCGCCGGTCCCGGCGAGCTCGGCGGCGGCGTCCGGGCCCGCGAGGACCTCGGCCCCGCTGCGCCCGCGCAGGTCCGGGGCGGCCGCGGGGTCGGCGACGGCGAGCGTCGGGACCCCGAACTCGGCGGCCTGCTGCGCCAGCAGGTCGGGGCGCCCGCCGCCGGCGGCGAGGCCCGTCACGACGAAGCGGTCGGGGTGCGCGCGGACGATGTCGAGGGCCTGGGTGCCGATCGACCCGGTGGAGCCGAGGACGACGAGCCGGCGGGGGTCGGACGACCCGGACGGCTCGGTGGGTGTGCTCATCGCGAGCCATCATCACGGGCGCGCGCGGCGTGCGACACCCACGGCGCGGCGGCCGGGGGCGCGGTAGGTTGGGCGCGCCCGCACGAGCGATCCCTCCAGGAGTCACCGTGGCCACGAACAGCCCCGCCCGCCAGAACCAGGGCGGCGGTGGTGTCGCCCACCGCGACGAGGCCGGCGTCGTGGTCAACGGCGTGTCCTCCGATCAGGAGCCCTCGGTCGAGTGGGGCTGGCACGGCCACTACCCGAAGGTCGCGCGCCTCTCGGGCTTCCTCGTCGCCGCGATCCTGCTGGTGATGCTCTGGGGCAACCACGAGGGCCGCCAGGAGGAGATCTGGCTGGTGGCCCTGGCCGTCGGTTTCTTCGCGCTCTCGCTCGGTGCCATCATCCGTTCCCGGACGTCCTGGCGGCGGTGAGCGCCCCACCGGCCGCGCCTCCCGAGGGTCGGGGCCGGTCGACCTCGGCGCTCCGCCGGTGGCTCCTCGATGGCCTCGCCGACCGCAGCGCCCAGTACTCCGGACCGCACGCGCGTCCGGCACCCGAGCACGAGGGCAAGCCGTGGTGGCGCGTCATGTGCCTCACGGGCGTCGACTACTTCTCCACCCTGGGCTACCAGCCGGCCGTCGCCGTCGTCGCCGCCGGGCTGATCTCGCCGATCGCGACGCTCGTGCTCGTCGTGCTGACGCTGGCGGGCGCCCTCCCGATCTACCGCCGGGTCGCGCGCGAGAGCCCCCACGGCGAGGGCTCCGTGGCGATGCTCGAGCGGCTGCTGTCGTACTGGTGGTCGAAGCTGCTGGTGCTCGTGCTGCTCGGCTTCGCCGTCACCGACTTCCTCATCACGATCACGCTCTCCACCGCGGACGCCACGGCCCACATCGTCGAGAACCCCCTGGTCGGCAGCGCCCTGCACGGGTGGGAGGTGCCGCTGACCTGCGCTCTCGTGATCCTGCTCGGCGTCGTGTTCCTCATGGGGTTCGCCGAGGCCATCGGCATCGCGGTGGTCGTCGTCGGCGTGTTCCTGCTGCTCAACCTCGTCGTCGTCGCCGGGGCGCTCTACCGCGTCGCCACCGAGCCGACGCGCGTCACCGATTGGGGCGACGCGCTGCTCACCCAGCACGGCAACCCGCTGATCATCGTGGGCATCGCGCTGATCGTGTTCCCCAAGCTCGCGCTCGGCCTGTCCGGCTTCGAGACCGGCGTCGCGGTCATGCCGCTCGTGCGGGGCGCGCCGGGCGACACGCACAAGGACCCGGCCGGACGCATCGCCGGGGCGCGCAAGCTGCTCACCGCCGCCGCGCTGATCATGAGCGCGTTCCTCGTCACGTCCAGCTTCGTGTGCACGCTGCTCATCCCGCTCGAGCAGTTCGGCCCGGACGGCCAGGCCAACGGGCGCGCCCTGGCCTACCTCGCGCACGAGCAGTTCGGGCCGGTGCTCGGCACGGCCTACGACCTGTCGACGATCACCATCCTGTGGTTCGCCGGGGCCTCGGCGATGGCGGGGCTGCTCAACCTCGTCCCGCGCTACCTCCCCCGCTACGGCATGGCGCCGAACTGGGCGCGGGCCGTGCGGCCGATGGTGCTGGTGTTCACCACGCTCGGCATCGTCATCACGATCGCCTTCGACGCCTCGGTCGACGCGCAGAGCGGCGCCTACGCCACCGGCGTGCTCGTGCTCATCACCTCGGCCTCGATCGCGGTGACGCTCTCGGCGCGCGCCAAGGGCCAGCGGGCGGCGACGATGGGCTTCGGGGCCATCGCGATCGTCTTCGTCTACACCACCGTGGCGAACATGATCGAGCGCCCGGAGGGCCTCAAGATCGGCCTGATGTTCGTGGCGGCGATCTTCGTCGTGTCGTTCGCCTCGCGGGCCCTGCGCAGCACCGAGCTGCGGATCTCCGACGTGCACCTCGACAAGACCGCGCGCCGCATCGTCCGCGAGGCCCGCGAGGAGGACCCGCACGCGACGATCCGGCTGGTCGCCAACGAGCCGGGCCGGCGCGACCGCCGCGAGTACGAGGAGAAGGAGCTCGAGGAGCGCCTCGACCACCACATCCCGTCCGGCGACGTCGTGATCTTCGTCGAGATCACCGTGGACGACCCCTCGAACTTCGAGAGCGACCTCTACGTCCTCGGCGAGGAGCGCCACGGCTACCGCATCCTGCGGGCCCGCAGCGCGACCGTCCCGAACGCGATCGCGGCGCTCCTGCTGCACCTGCGCGACGTCACCGGCCGGGTGCCCCACGTCTACTTCGAGTGGGACGAGGGCAGTCCGGCCACCAACCTCGCGCGCTTCCTGCTCTTCGGCGTCGGCGAGGTCGCGCCCGTGACCCGCGAGGTCCTCCGCGAGGCCGAGCCCGACCGCGACCGCCGCCCCGCCGTCCACGTGGGCTGACGCCCAGGTGAGCAGAAAGAAGTGCTGGAGCACTTCTTTCTGCTCACCTGCGCGGAGCGCACCTCAGACCGGCGAGGCGGGGACCTCGCCCTGGACCTTCTTGGCCGCCTTGCGGGCCGCGACGAGCACGGCGTCCCAGACCGGCGAGAACGGCGGGGCGTAGGAGAGGTCCATGAACGTCATCTCCTCGACGGTCATGCCGTTCCAGATCGCGGTGGCGAAAACGTCGATGCGCTTGCCCGACCCGGCCCGGCCCACGATCTGCGCGCCCAGCAGGCGCCCGGTGCGCTGCTCGGCGAGCACCTTCACCGTCATGGTCTCGGCCCCGGGCCAGTAGCCGGCGGTCGTCGTCGACTCGACCGTGGTCGCGACGTACCCGAACCCGACCTGCTGCGCCTCGCGCTCGCTCAGGCCCGTGCGCCCGATCTCGAGGTCGCAGACCTTGCTGATCGCGGTGCCGATGACGCCCGGGAAGGCGCCGTAGCCGCCGGCGATGTTGGTGCCGATGATCCGGCCGTGCTTGTTGGCGTGGGTGCCGAGCGCGATGTGCACGCCCTTGCCGGTCAGGCGGTGGTGCACCTCGGCGCAGTCGCCGCCGGCCCAGACGCCGGGCGCGGCCTGCATCCGCACGTCGGTGACGATGCCGCCGGACGGCCCGATCTCCAGGCCGGCGTCGGCGGCGAGCTGCGCGTTCGGCTTGACGCCCAGCCCCATGATCACGATGTCGGCGGGGTAGACGGCGTCGCCGGCACGCACCGCGCGCACGCGGCCGTCCTCGCCGACGTCGAAGCCGTCGACCGCGACCCCGGTGACCACGGTCATGCCCTCGCCCTCCATGGCGTCGCGGATCAGCGCGCCCATGTCGGGGTCGACCTGCGTGAACGGCTCGGGCGCGTGCTCGATGACCGTGGTGTCGATGCCGCGCACGACCATCGCCTCGGCCATCTCGACGCCGATGTAGCCGGCGCCCACGACCACGGCCTTCCGGCGGTCGCCGTCGGCGAGATCCTTGACGATCTCCTCGCCCTGCTCCAGCGACTGCACCCCGAAGATGCCCTGCGCGTCCGCGCCCTCGAGCGGCGGCACCGTCGGCACCGCGCCGGTGGCGATGACGAGCTCGTCGAACCCGAGCTCGTAAGTGGCGCCGTCGTCGAGCCCGCGGACGCTGACCGACTTCTTCTCCAGGTCGATCGCCGTGGCCTCGGTGCGCATCCGCACGTCGATGCCGGCCCGGCGGTGCTCGTCGGGCGAGCGCGCGATGAGCTGGTCCCCGTCCTCCACGTGGCCGGAGATCCAGTACGGGATGCCGCACGCGGAGTACGACGTGTAGTGCCCGCGCTCGAGGACGACGACCTCGAGCTCGCCGTCCCCGGCGTGGCGCAGGGCGGTCGACGCGGCGGACATGCCGGTGGCGTCGCCGCCGAGGACGACGATCCGCTTGCTCATGGGGCTCCGTTCGTGCCGGGGATCGGGCCGCCGCGGCGGTATGGTGCCGCCGTGGCGGACGCTGCGGAGATCGAGGTGGACGGCCGGACCGTGCGGCTGACCAACCCGGGCAGGGTGTACTTCTCGGCGCGGGGGGAAACCAAACTCGATCTCGCGCACTACTACCTCGCCGTCAGCGAGGGCATCGTCCGCGCGCTGCGCGAGCGGCCGTGCATGATGCACCGCTTCCCCACCGGCGTCGACGGCGAGAAGGTGCACCAGAAGCGCCTGCCCAAGGGCGCGCCCGACTGGGTGCGCACCGTGCGCGTCCACTTCCCCCGCTACAACCGCACCGCCGACGAGCTGTGCGTGACGAGCCCGGCCGACGTGATCTGGGCTGTGCAGATGTCGACGGTGGAGTTCCACCCGTGGAACACCCGCGCCGCCGACGTCGAGACGCCCGACGAGTGGCGCATCGACCTCGACCCGATGCCCGGCGTCGAGTTCCCGACGATCCGGCGGGTCGCCGCCGTCGTCCACGAGGTGCTCGACGAGCTCGGCGCCGTCGGCTTCCCCAAGACCTCCGGCGGCAAGGGCCTGCACGTCTACGTGCGCATCCGCCCCGAGCACTCCTTCACCGAGGTGCGGCGCGCGGCGCTGGCCTTCGCCCGCGAGGTCGAGCGCCGCGCCCCCGACCTCGTCACGACCGCCTGGTGGCGCAAGGACCGCGCGCCCGGGACGGTCTTCCTCGACTGGAACCAGAACACCCGCGACCACACGATCGCCTCGGCCTACTCGGTGCGCGGGACGCCCGAGGCGCGGGTGTCGGCGCCGCTGCGGTGGGACGAGGTCGACGACGCCGAGCCCGGCGACTTCACGATCGCGACGATGCCGGCCCGCTACGCGCGGGTCGGCGACCTGACCGACGGCATCGACGAGGCGGTGTTCGACCTGCGCGCCCTGCTCGAGTGGGCCGACCGCGACGATGGCGTGCCCGACGAGCCGCCCGAGGTCTAGAAGCGGATCCCGTTCCAGGGCACGCTCGGCGCGGCCAGCAGCCGCGCGAGGCGGCCGGCGGCGCCGGGCGTGCGCTCCTCCAGCCGCCCGGCCCGGGCGAGCACCCGCGGGTCGACGCCGCCGAGGTAGAGCGCGCCGAGCGTCGCGGCGTCGAGGGCGACGTCGGGCTCGTCGGTGGTGCTCGACGCGCGCGGCGCGACCGGGTCGGTGGTGTCGAGCGCCCAGGTGCCCGCGGCGTACCGGGCGGGGTCGTCGACCGCGAGCACGACCCGGTCGGTCACCGGGTAGCGGCGGGCACCCAGCGCGGCCGGGACGTCGAGGATCCGCAGCCAGAGCATCTCGCGCGTGGTGCCCGCGGTGACGGGGCGGTGGTCGTCGAGCAGCCACGGCAGCGGCTCGTCGACCGAGGCGTCCGACCAGGTCACCGACCCGACGAGGTCGAGCGAGGCGAGGTGGCGCCACAGCTCGCGGTAGGACTCGGGCGTCGTGGCCTGCAGGTCGAGCACCGCGATCTCGCCGCCGTCCTCGGCGACCCAGTCCCGCGCGACGCGGTAGACGACGTAGCCGCCCGGCCGGCCGGTGGCGTCGGACCACAGCACGGCGTGCCGGCCACGGTCGGGCACCATGCCGGAGAAGGTGTTCAGGCCGGTCATGAGCGCGGACCACGAGTGCCCGACGCGGTCCATCGAGCCGGGGTGGCGGCGCCGGGCGCGGTCCTGCACGGGCGCCGCGGCCGAGGGCAGGGTCGCGACGTCGAGGGTGCGCAGCCGGCCGGTGGGCTCGGGCACGCGGAACCGCGCGGCGCGGGCGTCGAGGCGCAGCGACCGCGTCCAGGAGGCGAGCCCGAACCCGAAGCGCTCGTAGAGCGCACCCTGGGTGGAGGTCAGCGCGGCGACGGGCGTGCCGGCGCGCGCGGCCTCGGCGAGGTCGTCGACGAGCACCGCCCGCAGCAGCCCGCGGCGGCGGTGGGTGGAGCGCACGCCGATCGAGGTGACGGCGTCGACGGTGACCTCGCCGCCGGGCACCGTCATCTGCGAGTCCCACGAGCGCAGCGTCACGACCGGGGCCGGGTCGCCGGTCTCGTAGACCCCGCGCAGCCGTTGTCCGGCGTAGGACGCGGCGGCCCGCGCCAGGTCGGCGGGCTCGACCCGCGGGCGCAGGAAGGCCGCCGTCATCGCCCGCGCCCACGTCACCGTGTCGGCGTCCGCGACGCCCTCGACGACGTGCGGGACGAGGCGGCGGACCTCCGGGGTGCTCACGCGGCGATCATGCCGGGGGTCAGGGGCGGGCGGTGGCCGCGAGCTGGCCGCAGGCCGCGGCGATCTCCCGGCCGCGGGTGTCGCGGACGGTGCACGCCACGCCGCCGTCGCGCACCCGCCGGACGAACTCGGCCTGCACCGGCGCCGGGCTCGCGTCCCACTTGCTGCCCGGCGTCGGGTTGAGCGGGATGAGGTTGACGTGCACCAGCCGGCCGAGGTGCTTCGAGGCCAGCTTGGCGAGCAGGTCGGCGCGCCACGGCTGGTCGTTGACGTCGCGGATGAGCGCGTACTCGATGGAGATGCGCCGCCCGGTGACGTCGGCGTAGCGGCGGGCGGCGCCGAACACCTCGGCGACCGGCCAGCGCTGGTTGACCGGCACGAGGCTGTCGCGCAGCTCGTCGTCGGGCGTGTGCAGCGAGACCGCGAGGGTCACCTGCAGGCCCTCGTCGGCGAGGCGGTGGATCGCCGGGACGAGGCCGACCGTCGAGACGGTGACCGAGCGCTGCGAGAGCCCCAGCCCGGCGGGCGGCGCGTCGCACAGGCGGTGCACGGCGTCGACGACCCGGCGGTAGTTGGCCAGCGGCTCGCCCATGCCCATGAACACGACGTTCGAGAGCCGGCTGAGGTCGCGACCGAGCGCCCCGTCGCGCACGACGGCCGCCGCCGAGCGGACCTGCTCGACGATCTCGGCGGTGGACAGGTTGCGCTCCAGGCCGTTCTGGCCGGTGGCGCAGAACGGGCACGCCATGCCGCAGCCGGCCTGGCTGGAGATGCAGACGGTGGCGCGGTCCGGGTAGCCCATGAGGACGCTCTCGACGAGCGCGCCGTCGTTCGCCCGCCACAGCGTCTTGCGGGTGGCGCCGCCGTCGCAGTCGACCACCGAGGTGGGCGTGAGCAGCTCGGGCAGCAGCGCCGGTCCGAGCGCCTCGCGGGCGGCGGCGGGCAGATCGGTCATCGCGTCGGCGTCGGCCTCGAGGCGCGTGAAGTAGTGGCGGGAGAGCTGGTCGGCGCGGAAGGCGGGCAGGCCGAGCTCGGCGACGGCCTCGCGGCGCGCGGCCGGGTCGAGGTCGGCGAGGTGGCGCGCCGGGCGCGTGCGCCGGGTGCCGCGCGGGGAGAGGGAGAGCACCGGGCCGGGGGTGTCCTGCGCCTCCGGCGCCTCGGTGGCCTCCGGCGCTCCCGGTGCCGTGACGGGCTCGGTCATCGCGCCCGGTCCCGCAGCATCTCGACGAGGCCGACGCGGTCGGCGGCCGACAGCAGCAGCAGCACGCCGGCGAGCAGGCCGAGCAGCCCCTGGGAGACGAACCCGCCCGCGGTGGCCGTGGTGATCAGCGCGGAGAGCACCCCGGCGCCGACGAGCACGAACCCGAGCCAGCGCGTCGGCCGTTGCCCGGTCGAGCGGCTGAGCAGCACGAACGCCACGCCCGTGGCGATCAGCGCCAGCCCCGGCAGGAACGCCGAGGCGCTGATCAGCCCGAGCACGATCGACGCGACGATCACGAGCACGATCACCGCGCCGCCGAGGCGCAGCACCTCGTTCGAGCGTGTCGTGTCGAACGGGCGCGGCCCGCGCCGGCGGTTCTCCACACCGATGCCGATGGCCACGGCGATGCCCACCGCGAGGATCACCGTGCCCACGCCGTCGGCGCCGAGGCCGATCGTCCCGGCCGCGAGCCACACCAGCCCGGCCCCGATCTCGACGAGCACCGGGTCGAGGCGGACGGCACGCCCCCCGCGCGGCGGCGGGGAGCCCTGGAAGCCCCGCCCGGGCGGGCGCGGCGGCGGGTACGCGGACACGACATCCACGGTAACGCGGGCGCGCGCGGGCACCCGACGCCAGCCCCACCCTTGTCAAGCCCCGGTCACGTCCCGGCGCGCCGCCGGATCTCGGCCACCACGGCCGGCAGCACCTCGTGCACGTCGCCGATCACCGCCCACGTCGCCCGGCGCACCATCGCCGCCTCCGGGTCGGTGTTCACCGCGAGGATCGACCGCGCCGACATGCAGCCCACCCAGTGCTGGGTGGCGCCGCTGATGCCGCAGGCCACGTAGAGGTCGGGGCTGATCCGGGTGCCGGTGAGCCCCACCTGGTCGGCGTGCGGGCGCCAGCCGTTGTTGGTGGCGACGCGCGAGCACCCCACGGCCCCGCCGAGCAGGCCCGCGAGCTCCTCGAGCACGGCGTAGCCCTCGGCGCTGCCGACCCCGCGCCCGCCCGAGACGACCACCGGCGCCGTCGCCAGCGTCATGCCCGACGCCCGCGCCCGGTGCTCGACCAGCCGGGCCCGCGGCAGCGTCGGGTCCAGCTCGGGGACGACGACCTCGACGCCCACCTCCGGCGCCGGCGCGGTCTCGCCCGTCGTCCGCGCGCCGCCGGTGAGGGTGGCGAGGTGGACCGGGGCGTCGAGCACCGCGTCCTCGAGCAGGATGCCGCCGGCGCGCTCCCGGGTGACCTCCCACGGCTCGCCGGGACGAATCCCGGTGCAGGCCGTGGCGAGCGGCACACCGAGCGCCGCGGCCGCCCACGCCAGCACCTCGGTGCTCTCCGGGGTCGCCGCCGCGAGCACCGCCGCGGGCCCGCGGGCCGCCGCGAGCCCGGCGAGCGCCTCGCCGACGGTGGCCGGCTCCGCGTCGGCGAGCAGGTCGTGCCGGAGCAGGACCAGGTGCGCGACGCCCTGCTTGGCGAGGTCGTCGGGCAGGTCGCCGGGCTCGCCGACCGCGACCGCCGTGACCTCGGCGCCCAGCTCCCGCGCCGTGGCGAGCACCTCCCCCGCCGCGGCGGTCGGGCTGCCCTGCGCGTCCCTCTCGATCCACGCGAGCACCATCAGCGCACCACCCCCAGCTCCGCCAGGACGTCCACCACCGCCGGCGCCGCCCCGGCCCCGTGCCCGAGCAGGACGGTCTCCGCGCGCGCCTCGGGCCGGTGGCGCAGCCGCAGCGTCCGCAGGCCGCTCGTCGCCGCCGGGCCCGCGAGCACCCGGACCGGCGCCTTCTTCGCCCGCAGCCGCCCCTTGATCGTCGGGTAGCGCGGGAGGTTGAGGCCCTCGAGCACCGCGGCCACCGCGGGCAGCGGGGCCTCGTGGACCTCGACGCCACCGCCGGCCTCGCGGCGCAGGGTCACGTGCTCCTCGCCGACGTCGATGCCCTTGACCCCGCCGACGATCGGGCGGCGCAGCGCGCACGCGACGCGGAAGCCGACCTGCGCGTGCCCGGCGTCCGCCGACGCCTCCCCGAACAGCACGAGGTCGTAGGGCGGCAGCTCCCGCAGCGCGCCCGTGATCGCGGCCGTGGTGACCTCGGGCTCCGGGTCCGCGACGGGCGCCTCGACCCGGATCGCGTGGTCGGCGCCCATCGACAGCGCGTAGCGCAGCTGCTCCTCGGTCTCGGGCGGCCCGACCGTCAGCACGCCCGCGCGGCCGCCCGTCCGGTCGGCGAGGCGCACCGCCTCCTCGACCGCGCACTCCTCGTGCGGGCCGATGGTGAAGCCGAGGTGGCGGGTGTCGACCGCCGTCGCGTCGGCCGTCAGCGCGATCTCGGCGCCCACGGCGGGCACGCGCTTGATGCAGACCAGGACGTCCATGCCGGCCTCACCCGCGCATCCGCGTGTCGTCGGGGTCGAACAGCGGCGTGCGCCCGGCCCGCGCGACCGTCACCGGGTACCGCTCCCCCAGGTACTCGACGAGCAGGCCGGTGCCCTCGACCGCGTGCCACGGCGGGAGGTACGCGAGCACCAGGTGGGTGCCCAGCGAGGGCGCCGTCCCCGCGCTCGTGACGTACGACGGCCGGCCGCGGCGGTCGGTGATCCGGGCCCCGTCGGGCGTCAGGATCGGCTCGCCGCCCTGCGGGACGCGGGTCGTCCCGTCGAGGCGCAGCGTGCACAGCGTCGCCTCGGGCTCGCCCTCGCGCGCCTTGGTGTACGCGGCCTTGCCGACGAAGTCCGCCTCCTTGAGCCGGGGCAGCGCGAGCCCGGCCTCCACCGGCCCGTGCTCGGCGTCGAGCTCGTGGCCCATGAGCCGGTAGCCCTTCTCGAGGCGCGCCGTGGTGCCGTAGACGCCGATGCCGGCCGGCACGATCCCGTGCGGCGCGCCGGCCGCGGCGACCGCGTCCCAGAGCCGCAGGCCGTGCTCGGTGGCGGTGTGCAGCTCCCACCCGAGCTCGCCGACGTACGACAGCCGCAGGGCGAGCACCGGGATCGAGCCGACGTGCACGGTCCGCGCCGTCGCGAACGGGAAGGCGGCGTCGGTGACGTCGTCGTCGGTGATCTCGGCGAGGACGTCGCGCGCCCGCGGGCCCCACAGCCCGAGGGTGCACACCGCCGACGTGACGTCCTCCAGGGCGACCGACCCGTCGGCCGGCAGGTGCCGCCGGAACCACGCGAGGTCCCGCGCGCCGTCCGACGCGCCCGTGACGACGCGGAACGCGTCGTCGGCGAGCCGCACCACCGTCAGGTCGCTGCGGAAGCCGCCGTCGGGCCCCAGCACCGGCGTGTAGATCACGCGGCCCACCGGCCGGTCCATCTGCGCGACGCACAGGTGCTGGAGGTAGGCGAGCGCGCCCGGGCCGTGCACGGCGAACTGGGAGAAGGCGCTGAGGTCGATCATCGCCACGCCGCGCCGCATCGCGAGGTGTTCCGCGCTCGTGATCGGCGACCACCAGCGCGCGTCCCACTCGTGCGACCGGTCCTCGACGCCGAACTCGGCCACCAGCGGCTCGTTGGACCGGTACCACTGCGGGCGCTCCCACCCCGCGACCTCGAAGAACTCCGCGCCGAGCGCCTCCTCGCGGGGGAAGAACGGCGAGCGGCGTGCCCCGCGGTCCGAGCTCCACTGCTCGCGCGGGTGGATGATCCCGTAGGTCTTGTTGAAGCCCTCGGCGGCGCGGGCGCGCACGTGGGCGCGGGTGCGCTCGTGCGGGGCGAACCGGGCGACGTCCGACGCGTGCGGGTCGATCTCCGGCGCGCCGCACGTCATCCACTCCGCGACGAGCCGCCCGACACCGGGCCCCTCCTTGATCCACACCGCGGCGGCCGACCACAGGCCCCGCACCTCGGGGAGCTCGCCGAGCAGCGGGTGCCCGTCGGGGGTCAGCGACAGGAGCCCGTTGATGGCGTGGCGGATGCCCGCGTCCGGCCGGTCGAGGATGCCGCCGAAGAGCTCGAGCGCCGCCTCCATCTGCGGGTCGAAGTCGTCGGGGGTGAACGGCAGCTGCGTCGGCGAGAGCGCCGCGGCCGCGATCGACGGGATGTCGTCGGGGTCGCAGAGGATCGGCCGGTGGGCGTACGACCCGATCTCCAGGTCGGGGCCGCTCTGCCGCTCGTACATCAGCGGGTCCATGTCACGGATGATCGGGAACGCGATCTCCCGCCCGGTCGCGGCGAGCTCGGCGATGGGCCCGACGTCGATCATCTGGTGCACGGCCGGCGTCAGCGGGATGGTCGCGCCGGCCAGCGCCGCGATGCGCGGGCTCCACACCCCGCACGCGATCACGACGTACTCGGTCTCGACGTCGCCGCGGTCGGTGCGCACCCGCCGGACACGGCCGTCCTCGGTGTCGATGCCGAGCACCTCGGTCAGGGCCGACACCGTCAGCGCCCCGGCCGCCGTGGCGCGCTCGCGCATCAGCTCGCCGGCCCGCAGCGGGTCGACGACGGACACCGAGGGCGTCCAGAACCCCGCGAGCACCACCGACGGGTCGAGGAAGGGGACCTTCTCGGCCACCTCCGCCGGGCTGATCATCTCGGCGTCGATGCCCCACGCCGTCGCCGACGACATCCGCCGGTGCAGCTCCTGGACCCGCTCCTCGGTGCGCGCGACCTCGATGCCGCCGCAGGTCGTCAGCGTCCCGAGCTCGGTGTACTGGCGCGCCGAGTCGGCGGTCAGCAGCGTGATCTCGCGCGAGTGGTCCACCGGGAACACGAAGTTCGACGCGTGCCCGGTGGAGCCGCCCGGGTCGGGCAGCGGCCCCTTGTCGACGAGCAGGACGTCGCGCCACCCCAGGCGGGCGAGGTGGTGCACGACGGCGTTGCCGACGATGCCGGCCCCGATGACGACGACCTGGGCCCGGTCCGGGAACGGTGTCACGGTTCCTCCCGCGTCACTGGCTGGGGTGGAGGGTCAGGCGGCCGCGCGGCGGGCCCGCGAGAGCCACCGCACGGTCGGTGCGACCTGGTTGAACGTGTAGAGGTGCAGCCCGGCGAGGTCGGCGCCGGCCGCTGCACCCGCGGCGAGGCCGGCGACCAGCTCGTCGGGGGTGTGGCGGCCGGGCCGCAGCAGCGATCCCGCCGTCCCGCGGTGCGAGCGCGCGAAGCGGGCGGCGTCGGCGACCCCGATGCGCACCGAGAGCCGCAGCAGCCGCGCGGCGTCGACGACGCCGGGCACCCCGGCGATCACCGGCAGGTCGATCCCCCGCGCCCGGGCCTCCCGGGCGAAGCGGCCGACGAGGTCGGCGTCGAAGCACAGCTGCGTGACGGTGTAGTCGGCGTGGAACTGCTTGACCCGCAGGTCGGCCCACAGCACGTCGTCGTCGATGCGGTGGTGGCCGTCGGGGTACGACGGCACGCCGACGCGCGGCGGGCGCCGGCCGAGCTCCTCCATCACCCGCAGCAGCGCCAGGCCGTCGGGCAGCTGCCCCGCGGCCTCGCGGGCGTCGCCGCCGACGACGAACACCTCGCGCACCCCGGCCGCGGCCAGCCGGTCGAGGTGCTCGGCGAGCTCGGCGCGGTCGCGCAGGCTGCGCGCCGCGAGGTGGGGCACGGCCGCGAAACCGCGGGCGGCGAGCGCCTCGGCGGCGGCGACGGTGGCGGCCACGCCCCGCCGCGGGGTGGTCGTCACCGTCACCGTGGCGCCGGCGGGCAGGTCGGACGCGAGGTCCAGCACGTCCGCCGTCGGCGCCACCTCGAAGCGCGGGTCGGCGAGCAGGGCGGCGAGGGTGGTGCGGGCTCCCGCACCACCCTCGCCGGCTCCGTCCGTGAGGTGGTCCACGAGCCGGTCAGCCCTTGGGCGTCTGCTTGCGCGGGTCGACGAACGGCTTCTCGACGACGACGCCGTCGCGCACGTCGTCGAGCGTGGCGATCTGCAGCGTCGTCCCCAGCGGTGTCGACGGCGTCGCGACCATCGCGAGGCCGATGTTGCGCTCGAGCCGCGGCGACCAGCACGCGCTGGTCACCGTGCCGACGACCTCACCCGCCTCGTCGCGCACCGTGAACGGCTCGATCATCGACCCGTCGTTGAACGACCCCAGCCGCGCGCCGCCGATCTCGACGCCCACCATCGACCGCGACAGGCCCCGCTCCTTCGCGCGGATCAGGGCGTCCTTGCCGACGAAGTCGGCCTCCTGGTGCAGGTCGACCATCCACGTGTAGTCGTAGCCGACCTCGAGCGGGTTGGTGTCGAGGGTGATGTCGCAGCCGTAGGCGAGCATCCCGCCCTCGATGCGGCGGATGTGGCACGGCCCGATCGGGCGCATCCCGTGCGGCCGCCCCGCCTCCCACACGCGGTCCCAGAGCCGGCCCGCGTTGCGGACGGCGTCGTGCAGGTAGATCTCGTAGCCGATCTCGGCGCTGTAGCCGGTCCGGCTGACGACGACCTCCATGTCGTCGATGACCGCGTGCCGCAGGTGGTAGTACGGCATCTCGGCGACCTCGGCCCCGACCAGGTCGGTGACGACGGCCTTCGCCTTCGGCCCCTGGACCTGCACCGGGGCGACGTCGATCTCGCGGACCTGCACGTCCCACCCGCCGGCGTGCGCCAGCGCCCGGCACCAGAGCCCGACGTCGGAGTCGGCGAGCGAGAGCCAGAAGCGGTCGGACTCGACGCGCAGCAGGACCGGGTCGTTGATGATCCCGCCGTCGGGCGCGGTGAGGAACACGTACTTGCACTGGCCCACCGCGCACTTGTTCAGGTCGCGCGGCACGAGCGAGTTCGTGAACGCGAAGGCGTCCGGGCCCGCGATCTCGATCTGGCGCTCGACGCCGACGTCCCAGAGGGTCACGTCCTCGAGCAGCGCCCAGTACTCGGCGATCGGGTCGCCGTAGTGGCGCGGGTGGTACGTGTGGTTGTAGACGCTGTACATCGCCACGCCGTGCGCGCGCGACTTCCAGAAGTACGGCGACTTCCGCAGCCGCGGGTAGAGCAGGATCCCCGGGCTCACCACCGTCGACGACGGCTCCGGCGCGAGATCCACCGCCGTTCGGCCGGGCAGGACGTCCGTCATCAGCACCTCACTTCGTCGTGCGTCCGGCGGCCCCCCGAGCCGGCATGCGGACGTTCGTTGCGCTTCAGGCAACTTGTTTCCCTGAGCGCAACCAGCGTGCGACCGTGACCGAGATCACGTCAAGGGATCCCGATCAGTGGCTTTCTGGAGCGGTGCAGTACCTCAGGGCCGGACGAGCCCGGACGGCTCGCGGCGGGTGTGCACCCGGTACGCGACGGGGAGCGCGAGGCCCGGGGTGCCGTCCAGCGCCCGCTGCGCCACGGCCGGCGTGAACTCGATGCGCAGCACGTCGCCGAGCGTCGCGCGGTCGGCGAAGCGCCACAGCGTGTCGACCCGCCGCACCGCGAACCCCTGCTCGGCGAAGAAGCGCTCGGCGGCGCCCGGGTCGTAGCGCGGGGCCGAGGCGCGCATCCAGGTGCCGTAGGAGTGCCGGGTGGCGTCGAGGTCGACGACGACCAGCACACCGCCCGGGCGCAGGACCCGCGACGCCTCGGCCAGGCCGGGCTCGCAGCCGGGGCCGAAGAAGTAGGCGGTGCGGGCGTGCACGACGTCCGCGCTGTCGTCGGCGAGCGGCAGGGCGGCCGCGCTCCCCTGCTCCACGCGGCACGACGGGAGCCCGGCGACCCGCTCGCGGGCGCGGGCCACCAGCGGCGCGTGGGGCTCGACGCCGACGACCGTGCGGGCGCGCTGGGCGAACCGGGGCAGGTGGTAGCCGTCGCCGCACCCGACGTCGACGACGTCCGCGCCGTCGTACGGGGCCAGCTCGGCGACGGTGTCCCACAGCGCGCCGGTGGCGTCCTGCGCCTCGTTCTCGCGCTCGTAGACCTCGGGCCAGCGCCAGATGTTCGGCGACTCGACGACGTCGCCCTTGCGGAAGCGCGTCACCCGTGGACGGGGACGAGCAGGAAGAGCAGCAGCCAGGCGACCGGCGCGGAGGTGACCAGAGAGTCCAGGCGCTCCATCAGCCCGCCGTGCCCGGGCAGTACCGAGCCCATGTCCTTGATGCCGAGGTCGCGCTTGACCAGCGACTCCACGAGGTCACCGGTGACGGCGGTGGCGACGAGCAGCGGCCCGACGACGAGGCCCCACCACCACCGGTCGCCGAGGAGCAGGGCGATCGACAGGCACGCCCCCAGCGAGCCGAACAGGATCGAGCCCGCGAAGCCCTCCCAGGACTTCTTCGGGCTGACCTTCGGGGCCATCGGGTGCCGGCCGATGAGCGCGCCCACGGCGTAGCCGCCGGTGTCGGAGCAGATGACGACGATGAGGAAGGTCAGCACGCGCGCGGCGCCGTCGGCGGGGACGACGAGCATCGTCGCGAACGCCATGAACAGCGGGATCCAGCACAGCACGAGCATCGACGCGCCGACGTCGCGCACGAAGCCCGCGGCGCCGAGGCGCATGCGCCACAGGAAGCAGCCGAGGACCGTGACGAGCAGGCCGCCGAGGATGCCCTCGGTGCCGAACGGCCAGGCCAACCAGATCATCGCCTGGCCGCCCACCAGCACGGGGACCCGCGAGAGCCGGATGCCCGCGGCACGGTGCAGCGCGCCGAAGAGTTCCCACGTGCCGATCACCGCGCAGATCGCGACGATGCCGATCCACGCCTGCCGCACGGTGAGCAGCGCGACCAGGACGACCGCGCCCATCGCCAGGCCGACGCCGATCGCGACCGGCAGGTTCCGTCCGGCCCGCGACTTCGGCTTCTCCGGGGCCGGCGGCGCGGGCTGCTCCTCCGCCGGCGCGGACGCGGAGGCGTCCAGGGTCGCGCCCGGGGCGGACGCGTCCGGTGCCGGCCGGCGGGGCCGCGATGCGGAGGAGGGCATGGCTCCAGACCTCAGACTTCGAGGAGCTCGGCTTCCTTGTTCTTCACCAGGTCGTCGACCTGGGCGACGTAGCGCGAGGTGACGCTCTCCAGCTCCTTCTCGGCGCGGGTCGTCTCGTCCTCGCCGGCCTCGCCGTCCTTGACGATGCGCTGCAGCTCGTGCATGGCGGTGCGGCGCACGTTGCGGATGGACACCTTGGCGTCCTCGCCCTTGCTGCGCGCGACCTTGACCATGTCCTTGCGGCGCTCCTCGGAGAGCTGCGGGAACACGACCCGGATGATCTGGCCGTCGTTGCTGGGGTTGACGCCGAGGTCGGAGTCGCGGATCGCGCGCTCCATGCTCTGGAGCTGGCTGGCGTCGTACGGCTTGATGACGGCCATGCGGGCCTCGGGCACCTGGACCGAGGCGAGCTGGTTCAGCGGGGTCCACGCGCCGTAGTACTCGACGGTGATGCGGTTGAACATCGCGGGACTGGCCCGGCCGGTGCGGACACCGCCGAGGTCGTCCTTCGCGACGCTGACCGCCTTCTCCATCTTCTCCTCGGCGTCGAGGAGCGTTTCGTCGATCATGGGTCGCCTCCTCCTCAGGAGCCGGATGGGGTGTGGACGAGCGTGCCGATCCTCTCACCCCGCACGGCTCGTGCGATGTTCCCCTCGACCAGCAGGTTGAACACCATGATCGGCATCCGGTTGTCCATGCAGAGGCTGAAGGCGGTGGCGTCCGCGACCTTGAGGCCCTTCTCCAGCACCTCGCGGTGGGAGATCTCGTGGTACATCGTCGCCGTCGGGTCCAGCTTGGGGTCGGCGGTGTAGACGCCGTCGACGCCCTTGGCCAGCAGCACGACCTCGCACTCGATCTCCAGCGCGCGCTGGGCGGCCGTGGTGTCGGTGGAGAAGTACGGCATGCCGACGCCCGCGCCGAAGATGACGACGCGGCCCTTCTCGAGGTGGCGCATCGCGCGGCGCGGGATGTACGACTCGGCGACCTGGCCCATCGTGATGGCGGTCTGCACCCGGGTGTCGATGTGGTGCTCGCGCTCGAGGAAGTCCTGCAGGGCGAGGCAGTTCATGACCGTGCCGAGCATGCCCATGTAGTCCGCGCGCTGGCGCTGCATGCCGTAGCGGTGCAGCTCCTCGCCGCGGAAGAAGTTGCCGCCGCCGATGACCACGGCGATCTGCACGCCGGTGGCGACCACGTCGGCGATCTGGCGGGCGACGGTCTGCACGACGACCGGGTCGACCCCGACCCCGCCACCGCCGAACATCTCGCCGCCGAGCTTGAGGAGGACCCGGCGGTGGCCGGACCGCGCCTCGGGGCCGGCGTCCGACACGGTCTGGGGACTGGCCACGCTGTTCCTCCCACCGCCGATGGTGTGCTCGGCGCGACGGCTACCGGAGTGGACCCGGGCGGGGGCGGGACCGGGTGCTCCGGTCCCGCCCCGCAGGGCTCAGGGCTGGCCGACCTCGAAGCGCGCAAAGGTGCGGACCGAGACGCCCGCCTCCTCCAGCACCTTGCCGACCGTCTTCTTCTCCACCGACACCGAGTCCTGCTCCACGAGGACGGTGTCCTTGTAGTAGCCGTTGAGGCGACCGTCGACGATCTTGTCGATGATCTTCTCCGGCTTGCCCTCCTCGCGGGCGGTGGCCTCGGCGATGCGGCGCTCGTTCTCCACCACGTCCGAGGGCACCTCGTCGCGGGAGGTGTAGAGCGGGCGCGCCGCCGCGACCTGCATGGCCGCGCCGCGGGCCGCCTCGGCCGCGTCGTCGCCGTCGCCGTCGTAGGCGACGACCACGCCGATGGCCGGGGGCAGGTCCGAGGACCGGCGGTGCAGGTAGGTGGCGGTCGGGCCGTCGAGCACGGCGACGCGGCGCAGCTCGAGCTTCTCGCCGATGCGCGCCGAGAGCTCCTGCACCTTGTCGTCGACCGTGCCCTCGCCCAGGCTCGCGGCCTTGAGCGACTCGAGGTCCTCGGCGCCGGTCTCGAGCGCGACGCCGAGGATGTCGTCGGCGAGCTGGACGAAGTCGGCGTTCTTGGCGACGAAGTCGGTCTCGGAGTTGAGCTCGATCATCGCGCCGTCACGGGCGGCCACCACGCCGTTGGCGGTGGTGCGGCCGGCCCGCTTGCCGACGTCCTTCGCACCCTTGATGCGCAGGGCCTCGACGGCCTTGTCCATGTCGCCCTCGTTCTGCTCGAGGGCCTTCTTGCAGTCCATCATCCCGGACCCGGTGAGGTCCCGGAGCTTCTTCACGTCCGCAGCGGTGTAGTTCGCCATGGTGCGGCTCTCGTCCGTCCTCGTGTCGTGGGGTGCTGGCGGTCCGGCGTCGGCCGACCGTCAGCCCGCCCCGCCCTGCGGGGTCGGGGCGCCGTTCTGCTGGCCGGCCTCCGGGGCGGCGGCGATCGCGTTGTCGTCGCTCTCGGAGTCGGCGTCGACGGTGCCGCCGGTGCGCTCGGGGCGGCTGGTCGGCGTCGTGTCGTCGCCGATGGCGTTGGTCGTGGCCTCGGCCTCCGGCGAGGCGACCGGCATGTCGCCGGGCGCGTCGGCCGCGGAGCTGGTGCTGCCCTGCTCCAGGCCGGTCGGCGCGCTGGCGCCGTCGCCGCCCTGGGCCATGAGCTCCTGCTCCCACTCGGCCAGCGGCTCGTCCTCGCCGCGCTCGCCGCCGTCGCGCTGGCCGCGGGCCTGCAGGCCGTCGGCGCACGCCTGGGCGACCACGCGGGTCAGCAGCGCCGCCGAGCGGATGGCGTCGTCGTTGCCCGGGATCGGGTAGTCGACCTCGTCGGGGTCGCAGTTGGTGTCGAGGATGGCGACGACCGGGATGTTGAGCTTCCGGGCCTCGCCGACCGCGATGTGCTCCTTCTTGGTGTCGACCACCCACACCGCGCTGGGCACGCGGCCCATGTCGCGGATACCACCGAGCGTCTTCTCGAGCTTGTCGTGCTCGCGGGTGAGCATGAGGATCTCCTTCTTGGTGCGACCCTCGAAGCCCCCGCTCTGCTCCATGGCCTCCAGCTCCTTGAGGCGCTGGAGACGCTTGTGCACGGTGGTGAAGTTGGTGAGCATGCCGCCCAGCCAGCGCTGGTTGACGAACGGCATGCCGACGCGACGCGCCTGCTCGTCGATGGCCTCCTGGGCCTGCTTCTTCGTGCCGACGAAGAGCACCGTGCCGCCGTGGGCGACGGTCTGCTTGACGAACTCGTAGGCGCGATCGACGTAGGACAGCGTCTGCTGCAGGTCGATGATGTAGATGCCGTTGCGCTCGGTGAAGATGAAGCGGCGCATCTTGGGGTTCCAGCGGCGGGTCTGGTGACCGAAGTGGACACCGGAGTCCAGCAGCTGGCGCATCGTGACGACGGCCATGCGGTGGAACTACCTCTCTCGGCGGTCCGGCGCTCTGCGGCCAGGCCTGGCGGTTGTCGCGACGGTCCCGGCCGGGCCGCCGCCCTGGTGCCCTCGTGGAACCGATCCCGGAACCCGCTGCTCGCAGCGGGACCGCCCGGGTGCTGGCAGCGTCCGCGGGGCGGGCGCTTGGAGGGCACGCGAAGTCGGCCCGTCCGGCTCCACGCGGACGAGGAGTCGACGGACCGCTGGTCACGAGTGTACTCGCGCCCCCGCCGCCCTCTCCCGCGCCCTCACTCCCTCACGTCCGTGGTGCCACGAGCGATGCGGCATCGCTGGCGTCTGACGCCAGGATCGCCACATCCTCGCCGGCGCGACACGCCGGGGTGGGCGGTGCTCGGCCTTTCGCGGCGGGTGGCGGGGAGCAGCACGCCGGCGGCCGCGGAGATCAGGAGGGCGTGACGCACCTCGAGGCGCCGCCCGGGGTGCCTGAGGTCCTCCTGATCTTCCGCGGCAGGCGGTGCGAGCGGCGGATCCCGACATCGACGGAGCCGATGGGGCGCCGGCTGCGTCGAACCCGGTGTGACGTGTTCCCGCGCGAGGGGTCTCGCGGTCCTGCTGCTGCTCGTGGTCGCGCTCGCCGGCACCCCGGCGCGCGCCGCGCCCGCTCCCCCGCCCGTGGTGCCGGCCGGGGCGTTCGGCTGGCCGCTGGCGGGGGTGGCCGGCGACGGCGCCCCGGCGACGGCCGGCGCGCCGGGCGCGGTGACCCGGCTGTTCGACCCGCCCCCGCACTACTACGGCCGCGGCCACCGCGGCGCCGACGTCGCCGGGCACCCGGGACACGCGGTGGTGGCCGCCGGCGACGGGACCGTGGTGTTCGCCGGGCGCCTCGCCGGGCGCGGCGTGGTCTCGGTCGAGCACGCGGCGGGCCTGCGCACCACCTACGAGCCGGTCACGGTCGCGGTGGTGCCGGGCGCCGCCGTCCGGCGCGGCGACACCCTCGGCGCGCTCGAGCCCGGGCACCGCGGCTGCCCGGTGGCGGCGTGCCTGCACTGGGGCCTGCGCCGGCCGTCGGCCGACCCGGCGGCGGGCGCGCTGGAGTACCTCGACCCGCTCCTGCTGCTCGGCCTCGGGCGGGTACGGCTGCTGCCGACCGACCCGTGATCCTCAGGCGTGCTGGAGCTCGGCGAGCCGGGCGCGTAGCCGCATCACCGCGCGGGTGTGCAGCTGGCAGACCCGCGACTCGGTGACCCCGAGGACCCGGCCGATCTCGGCCAGCGTCAGGTTCTCGAAGTAGTAGAGGCCGACCACGGTGCGGTCGCGCTCGGCGAGCTGCCCGACGGCCTCGGCGAGCAGGCGCCGCGTCTCGCGGTCCTCCATCGCCGAGAGCGGGTCCTCCGCGTCGGCGTCGGGCAGCGAGTCCGCGAGCGAGGGGGCCGTGGCGCCGTCGACCGAGCCGCCGCCGCGTCCGGCCGCGACGAGCTCGTCGAGCGCCGCGACGCTGGTCATCGCGATCTGCCCGAAGGTGGAGCGCAGGTCGTCGGTGGACGTGTCGAGCTCGGCGGCCAGCTCGGCGTCGCTGACCGAGCGCTGCTCGCGGCCCTCGAGGCGCTCGATGGCGCGCTCGATCTCGCGGGCGCGGGACCGCACGGAGCGCGGCACCCAGTCCTGGGAGCGCAGCTCGTCGAGGATCGCGCCGCGGATGCGCTGCATCGCGTAGACCTCGAACTTGCGGCCGCGGTCGGGCTCGAAGCGCTCGATGGCGTCGACCAGGCCGAAGATGCCGCACTGGATGAGGTCCGCGACGTCGACGTGCGCGGGCAGGCCGGTGCCGACGCGGCCGGCGACGTACTTGACCAGCGGGGCGTAGTGCAGCACCAGCCGGTCCTTCGTGGACTTGCGCGGATCGTCGGCGTACGCGGCCCAGAGCTCGGCGATGCCGGCCTCGACCATCGCCTCCTCGTCCGCGCTGCCCGAGGGCGCGCGGCCGAGCGTGGCAGGCAGGGGGTGGACCTCGGCGGGCGCCGACCAGTCGCCGCGGGTCCCGTCGGCCGGTGCCGGCACGGGGGCGAGCGCCGTGGCGCCCTCGGTGGCCGGCGGCTCGCGGCGTTCCGGCGCCCGACGGCGCGGGGTGCGGGCGGCGACCCCGGCGGCGCGCACGGCGGCGTCGGAGTCGGAGCCGGGCAGGGCGGGCAGCGGGCCGGTGCTCGGGAAGCGGTCGGACCCGCCGGCCACGGTGGCCGTCGACATCCCGGAGACGCCGTCCCGCCCGGGCTCAGGCACGGGGGTGGGCGGTGTCATGGATGGCCCTCAGTCGCTCGGCGGACACGTGGGTGTACAGCTGGGTCGTCGCCGGTGAGGCGTGACCCAGTAGTTCCTGGACGCTCCTCAAGTCCGCTCCCCCCTCGAGCAGGTGTGTGGCCGCCGAGTGCCGCAGCCCGTGCGGTGCGATGTCGGGCGCGCCCGGCACCGCGCCCGCCGCGTCGTGCACGACCTTGCGCGCGATCCGCGGGTCGAGCCGCCCGCCCCGCGCGCCGAGCAGCAGCGCCGGTGGCGACGACGGGACCGCGAGCGCCGGGCGGCCCTCCCGGCGCCAGGTGTCGAGCGCGGCCGCGGCCGGCGCGCCGAAGACGACGGTGCGCTCCTTGGCGCCCTTGCCGAGCACCCGCAGCGTGCGCCGCCCGTCGTCCACGTCGTCGACGTCGAGGCCGCAGAGCTCGGAGACGCGCACGCCGGTGGCGTAGAGCAGCTCGAGCAGCAGGTGGTCGCGCAGGGCGACGGGGTCGCCCTCGGCGGCCCCGGACGCCGCGGCGGCCAGCGCGGCGGCGGCCTGGTCGGTACGCAGGACCTCGGGCAGGCGGCGGTGGGCGCGCGGCGACGCGAGGCGCGCGCCGGCGTCGGTGGGCGCGCGCCCGGTGCGGGCCGCCCAGGCCGTGAACGTGCGCGCCGCGGCCGCCCGGCGCGCGAGCGTCGTGCGGCTCGCGCCGCGGCCCCGCTCGTCGGCCAGCCAGGCGCGCAGGCCCGCGAGGTCCAGGGCGTCGAGCTCGAGCGGCGCGTCCTCGGCGAGGTCCGGGCCGCGCAGGTGACCGAGCAGCGAGCCGACGTCGCCGACGTAGGCGCGCACGGTGTGCGGGGAGAGCGCCCGCTCGTAGCGCAGGTGCGACGCGAAGGCGGCGAGGTGCGCGGCGGCGGTGGCCGCGGCGGCGGTGGCCGCGGCGGCGGTGGCCTCGCCGGCGGTGCTCCCGCCGGCGGTGTTCTCGCCGGCGCTGGACTCGGCGGCGGGCGCGTCCCGGTCCCGCGGTGTCGGCACGGCCGCGGATCGGTTGTCCACGACGTCACGCGCGGCACCCGGACCGGCGGTCGCGGCGGGCCGCGGACCCCGCGCTGCGTCCGTCTCGGTGAACGCGGAGCGTGACGACGTGACCGGGTAGAAGGGGAACTCACGAGAGGCCCCTCGACCAGGTGACCGGGACGCCCGCACAGGGCGTCCGGTCGAGCCGTCGGGAGAGAACGTGCCGGTCATCGCGGTGAAGACTCCCGATCAGGGCGCCGACGGTCAAGCACCGCCACGACGCGTTCGGTGACCGTGGGCCACCGTCGGGGAGCGGTTCCACTCGTCGCGCTCTGCAACCGTTCGTCGCGCTGTGCCTGTTCACCCGGGTCGGCGTCGCCACCGCCCACCGTCCTGCGAGACGAGTCCACGGGTCTCGAGATCGCTCAGGTGGGTGGTGACGTCCGCGGGGTCGACGCCGGCGTCGTGGGCCAGACGCGCGGCTGTGCGCGCCGCGCGGAGGGGCAGCGCTTCACGCACACGGAGCGCATCCGGGTCAAGACCGTCCGTCGGACGCGAGGGGGTCCCCGGTGGAGCGGCGAGGCCGTCGCCCACTTGACTCACCTCCTCGACCACGTGGTCCACGCGCCCGGCGACCGAGATCGCGGGCCGGCGGGCGAGTTCGTGGCACCCCAGCGACATCAGCGACGTCACCGGCCCCGGCACCACCATGACCGCCCGCCCGAGCGCCTCGGCGACCAGCGCCGTCCGCATCGCCCCCGACCGCGCCGCGGCCTCGACGACGAGCGTGCCCGCGGTGAGTGCCGCGATGAGGCGGTTGCGCACGAGGAACCGGTGGCGCGCCGGGTTGGCGCCCGGTGGGTACTCGGTGACCACGAGGCCGTGACGGGCGACGTGCTCGAGCAGCGTGGCGTGCTTCGGCGGGTAGGCGCGGTCGATGCCGCAGGCGAGCACCGCGACGGTGGGGCCGCCCACCGCCAGCGCTCCGCGGTGCGCCGCCCCGTCGATGCCCAGCGCCGCCCCGGAGACCACCGTGATGCCCCGGTCGGCGAGCTCGGCGGACCAGTCGCGGGCGACCCAGAGGCCGTAGTCGGACGCCGCCCGCGCCCCGACCACGCCGGCCCAGCGGATCGGCCCGCCGTCGAGGCGCAGCGGCCCGCGCACCCACAGCGCGAGCGGCTCGGCGGCCCCGTCACGCCCGGCGGGGCCGTCGAGCCCCGGCGCCCCGTCGGGCCCGGCCACCAGTCCAAGGCCGGCGAGCGCCGCCGCCGGCCACTCCGGGTGCTCGGGGACGAGCAGCCGCCCGCCCCGTGCGGCGAGCAGGGCGAGGTCGGCCTCCGCCCGGTCGGTGCCCCGGCGCGCCGCGGTCTCCTTCGCGACCCCGGGCGGCAGCGCGCCCGGCCCCTCGGTGACCCCGTCGCGAACCCGCCGGGCGGCCGCGACCGGCCCGATCTCCTCCACCAGCGCCGCGAGGGCCGGGGCCGGCGGCTCGGCGACCCGTGAGAGGTAGGCGCGGGCGCGCAGGACCGCCGGGTCGACCGGCGCGACGGCCGCGGGGACCGTGGCGGGGACCGCGGCGGGGACGGTGGCGCTCACGCGACCTCCTCGTCGCTCGTGAGCGACCCGGGGTCGAGCGCCTCGACGGCCCGCTCCGGCCCGTTCTCGTCCACGAAGCCCTTGTAGGCGACGGCCTCCTCGATGTCGGCGGTCCCGGGGCTCGGCGCACCCCGCAGGTCGGCGATGGTCCACCCGACCCGCAGCGCGCGGTCGGCGCCGCGGGCGGTCATGGCGCCGCTGCGCAACTGGCGCTCGAGCACCGCCGCCGCCTCCACCGGCAGGCGCGAGCGCCGGCGCAGCTCCGGGCCGGGGACCTCGGCGTTGGTGCGCCAGCCGGCGTCGAGCCAGCGCTCCCGCGCCGCGGCCCGCGCCGCCAGCACCCGCGAGCGGACCGACGCGGTGTCCTCGGGGACCTCCTCGAGCGCCGCGGCGACACCGCTCGCGAACGTCAGCTCCTCGACCGCCCGCAGCGTCACCTGCAGGTCGACGCGGTCGAGCATCGGGCCGGAGAGCCGCAGCTGGTAGCGGCGCTTCTCGAGGCTCGTGCAGCGGCAGTCGGTCGGCCGCGGCGGCGCGCAGGGGCATGGGTTGGCCGCCATCACCAGCTGGAAGCGCGCGGGGTAGCGCACGACGCCGTCGGTGCGGGCCAGGCGCACCTCGCCCTCCTCCAGGGGCGTGCGCAGCATCTCGAGCACGTGCGGCCCGAACTCGTAGATCTCGTCCAGGAAGAGCACTCCGCGGTGGGCCAGGGACACCGCGCCCGGCCGGGCGAGCCCGCTCCCGCCGCCGACGAGCGCCGCCGAGGACACCGAGTGGTGCGGCGCGACGAACGGCGGCGCGGCCGGTAGCGCCTCCTGGGGATCCGTGGCGCCCGCCAGCGAGCGCACCGCGGCGACCTGCAGCGCCGCGTCACCGTCGAGGTCCGGCAGCAGGCCGGTCATCCGCCGCGCGAGCATCGTCTTGCCCGAGCCCGGCGGGCCGACCATCAACAGGTGGTGCCCGCCCGCCGCGGCGACCTCGACCGCCCGACGCGCGGCGCGCTGTCCCACCACGTCGGCGAGGTCCTCCCGCGGGCCGCCGTGGCGCGCGCGGGTCCCCGAACCCACCGGCCGCAGCCGGCCCCGGTCGCCGCGCAACCACGCCAGGACGTCGGAGAGGTGCTCGGCGCCGAGCACCTCGAGCCCGTCGACCAGCCCCGCCTCCACCGACGCCGCGGCCGGCACCACCGCCTGCTCCACCCCGAGGCGCCGGGCCGCCAGCAGCGCCGGCAGCACGCCCCGCACGCCGCGCACCCGGCCGTCGAGCGCCAGCTCCCCGAGCAGCACCACCCCGCGCAGCGCCGCCACCGGCACCGCCCGCGCCGCGGCGAGCACCGAGCAGGCGAGGGCCAGGTCGTAGCCGCTGCCCTGCTTCGGCAGGGTCGCCGGGGACAGCGCGAGAGTGATCCGCCGCGCCGGCCACGTCTCCCCCGAGTTGACCACGGCCGCGCGCACCCGGTCGCGCGACTCCGCCAGCGCCGCGTCGGGCAGGCCCACCAGCGAGACACCGGGCAGCCCCTGGCCGATGTCGGCCTCGATCTCCACGACCTCGCCGTCGACCCCGCGCAGCCCGATCGCCCACGCGCACGCGAGCGCCACCTAGAACGCCCCCTCGTAGTGCTCGACCTCCGGCGCCCCACCTGGCCGGACGAGCACCGCGAGCACGTCGAAGCGCACCTCCGCGAAGCCCCTGCCCCCGGCGGCGTGCCGCTCGGCGAGCCAGCGCTGCGCGAGACGCCGGATGCGGGCGGCCTTCACGCCGGTCACCGCCTCGGCGGGCACCCCGAACCCCGTGCCCGAGCGCGTCTTCACCTCGGCGACGACGAGCCGCTCGCCCTCGGCCGCCACCAGGTCGAGCTCGCCCTCGCGGCAGCGCCAGTTGCGGTCGAGCACCGTCAGCCCGCGGGCTGCGAGGTGCTCGGCGGCGACGTCCTCACCCCGGCGCCCGAGCACCCTCCGATCGGGCGTCCCGTGTGTCGTGACCATGTCCGGCCCCCTCGTCCTCGCCGGACGCTCCGGCGGCAGGGACGAGCCTGCGGCGGGCGCGGGCCGCGGCGGGAGCACACGCTGCGCGCCTGGGGACAACTCGCGGGGGTGGGGACGGACCGGTGCCGTACCCGGCGCGATCAGCCGCCGGACGGGTCAGCGGCGACGGCCGGGCGGCCGTGGACACCGACCCGCCGACCGGCCAGGGGCCGAGCCGCCGCGACAAGTGTCAGCCGTTGAACGGACCCTCGTCGAGCCGCAGATCCGGCTTCTCGAGCTCCTCGACGTTGACGTCCTTGAACGTCACCACGCGCACGTTCTTGACGAAGCGGGCGGGCCGGTACATGTCCCAGACCCACGCGTCGGACATGGTCACCTCGAAGTAGACCTCGCCGTCGGCGTTGCGGACCGCGACGTCGACCGAGTTGGCCAGGTAGAACCGCCGCTCGGTCTCCACGACGTACGAGAACTGGGCGACGATGTCGCGGTACTCGCGGTAGAGCGAGAGCTCCATGTCGGTCTCGTACTTCTCGAGATCCTCCGCGCTCATCGCGGCTCTCCCCCCTCCGGCGCCACGTCCTCGGTGAGACCGGCGGGCAGGTCGCCACCGAGCTCGGTCTCGTCGAACCCGTTCTCGTCGAGGACCACGAGCTCGTCTGCCTCCCCGCTCTCGGCGGACACGTCGTCGACGGTCACGGCCCCATTGTGGCGCACGCCGACCGCGTACCCGTCCGGGCTCCGGCCCCGCGCGGCGGCGGCCACGTTGACGAAGCTGAACCGGTGGTCCTCGCACGGCCCGTGCGCAGCCAGCGCTGCGCTGTGGGTCGGCGTGCAGTAACCCTTGTGCAGGTCGAAGCGGTACTCCGGATGCTTCTCGTGCAGCTCGGTCATCAGGCGGTCCCGGGTGACCTTGGCCAGCACCGACGCCGCCGCCACGCACGCCGCCGCGAGGTCGCCCTTCGGCACGGCGAGGGACGGGACCCCGAAGCCGGAGACCCGGAAGCCGTCGGTGAGCACGTAGCCCGGACGCACGTCGAGGCGCGCGACGGCCCGACGCATGCCGTCGATGTTCGCGATGTGCACGCCGCGGCGGTCGACCTCGGGCGGGTCGACGAGGACGACGTGCCAGTCCAGTGCGCGCCGCTCGATGATCCGCGCGAACTCCTCCCGCTCGTCCTTCGTCAGCAGCTTCGAGTCGGTCAGCCCCTCGAAGCGGCGGGCGTCACCGGGTCGCAGGATGCACGCCGCGACCGCCAACGGGCCGGCGCAGGCGCCGCGTCCGGCCTCGTCGACGCCGACGACCGGCCCGAGCCCGTGGCGCTCGAGCGCCGACTGCAGCGCCCAGCTCTCGGAGCTGCGCCGGACGATCGCGCGCGGTGGCTGTACCCCGGTGCGCGGCGGCAGGGGCTTGCGACGACGGGCGGGACCCCGACCGTTCGTCCGTGCGGTGGGGCGCCGTCGGCCCGCGTCGTGTCCCGCCGTCACCGGCCGGGATCGGGGGACGGCGGTGACGCGCCGGGCTCGCGGCCCGGGTCGTCACCGGGGAGCTCGTCGGGACCGCGTACCCCGCCGCCGGACGACCACCAGCGCCGGCGCAGGCGCCGCGACACCCCGACGAGCGGGACGGCTCCCAGGACGCCGGCGGCCAGCGGCGCGGCCGAGGTCCACCCCGGCGCGCCGAGCGCGGACACCTGGGCCTGCGGGTCGGTGTCGGGCACGCCACCCCAGCGGCCGACGGGCAGCACGATGACGCGGGCCTTGCCGATGACGTCGGTGACACCGATGGGGCCGTGCACGCGGGCGTCCGCGGAGTTGTTGCGGTTGTCGCCCATCACCCACAGCTGGCCCGCCGGGACCTGCACCGGCGCGAAGTCCGCCTGGGTGCGCCCGAGGTTGGGCTGGAAGTACAGGTAGGGCTCGTTGAGCGGCTGGCCGTCGACCGTGACCCGGTTCTGCGGGTCGCAGCACGCGACGGTCTGGCCGCCGACGGCGATGACCCGCTTGACGAAGTCCTTCTCGTCGGGCGGCGCGAGACCGATCAGCGACAGCCCGCTCTGCAGGCCGCGGACCAGCACGTTCCCCGACGGCGGGCCGCTGCCGCCGACCTCGCTGTTGTCGCCCCAGGCGGGCGGCCCGCGGAAGACGACGACGTCGCCGGGCGACGGCTCGGAGAACCGGTAGCTCAGCTTGTCGACGGCGACGCGGTCGTTCGCGCAGCCGTTGCAGCCGTGCAGCGTGCGCTCCATCGACGCCGACGGGATGACGTAGATGCGCGCGAGGAACGTCTGGATGACGAAGGTCAGGACGACCGCGACGACGATGAGCAGCGGCAGCTCGCGCCAGAAGGAGCCCTTCTTCTTCGCCTTGCCCTTGGGCTTGCCGGCGGCGCTGCCGTGCCGGCCGGGGTTGGCGCCACCGGTCAGAGCCGTGGTCGTGGCCGTCGTCGTGCTCTCGGTGCGCGGCCTCGGCGGGCGGGAGGCGAACCCGTCCGCGCCCGCGAGGCCGCTGTCGGCCGCGGACGTCGTGTCGGAGGACCCACCGGACGCCGCGGAGGAGGACGCGGAGGACGGGGCCGAGTCCGCGGAGGACGACGTCGCCGGGGCACCGTTCGCCGGGGAACCGTTCGACGCCGTGCCGTTCGACGCCCTGCCGTTCGCCGCCGGGTCGGCGGGGCCCGAGGCCGCGGCGCCGTGCGTGCCCGGCGGCGGGGCCACCGGACGGGGGGCGTGGCCGTTGCCCGGACCGGGCACGGTCGGCCCGCCGGGCGGGGGTCCCGAGGGCCGCGGGACCCCGAAGGGTGCGGGCGGCGGCGCGGCGGCCCAGGGCGGTCCCGAGGGAGCCGGCGGGGCCACCGGCGTCGCGGCCGGGTACGCCGCCCGGCCGCCGTCGTCGGGCCGGCCGGACGGACCCGGCGGACCCTGCTGTCCGTACGGCCCCGGCCACCCGGCCGGCGCGCCGGGCGAGCCCGGCCGCGACCCGTTCAGGCCGTCCGGACCGGAGGAGAGCCCGGAGGCACCGAACGAGCTGCCGTACCCGGGCGCGCCGCGGCCCGCGTCGGGCGCGCCGTACGCCTCGCCGTAGGGGTCGCCGTACGGATCGCTGTGCCGGCCGTTGCCGGAGGTGCCGTGGCCGTTGCCGGAGGGGTCGCCCACGGAGCCGTACCCCGGGTCGGGCCGGAAGTCGTCGCCGGGCCGGTCGGACCCGCTCCATCCCGACGCGCCGTAGGGCGCCTGCACGCCGCCGGCCGTCCGGGCGGGCACGTCGCCGTACGGGTCGGCGGGGTGCTCGTCGTCGGGCCGGGCGTGCGCCGGCGCGCGGCCGCCGTAGCCGTCGGACCCGCCGTCGCGACGGGTCGTCTCGCCGCCCGCTCCGGGGTTCCGGAACGGGGGGCCGTGGGGCTCCTGGGGGCGCACGCGGTTCAGGTTAGGAGACCGGGGCGGGTCGGCTCAGGAGGCCGGCGTGGTCTCGCGCTTCTCGCGGATCTTCGCGGCCTTGCCCCGACGCTCACGGAGGTAGTAGAGCTTCGCGCGCCGGACGTCACCGCGGGTGACGACCTCGATGTGGTCGATGTTGGGCGAGTGCACCGGGAAGGTGCGCTCCACCCCGACGCCGAAGGAGACCTTGCGGACGGTGAACGTCTCCCGCAGGCCGCCACCGTGGCGGCGGATGACGACACCCTGGAAGACCTGTACACGAGAGCGTGAACCCTCGATGACCCGGACGTGCACCTTCACGGTGTCCCCGGCGCGGAAGTCGGGGATGTCGGAGCGCAGCGACTTGGCGTCGAGCTCGTCCAGGGCGTTCATCGTCAGCGTCCTCGCGGTCTCACGGGCCGGCGCCGGAGCCCGCGGGGACGGGCGTCCGAGTGCAGCCGGCCAAGGCGGTTCTCGGGCGGCGGGCGGCTCTCACCGGCCTCCATCGGGCCGTGCACCGTCCGCGGCAACCTCCCCAGTCTGCCATGCCGCCGACCGTGCTCCTCCGGCCGGGTCGTACCCGCACGCGGCGAGCACCTCGCGGTCGCGGGCATCGAACGCCGCCGCGCCGTGGCGGGCGAGCAGCGCGTCGAGCAGGTCGGGGCGCACGGCGGCGGTGCGCTCCAGCGAACGGTCGCGGCGCCAGCGGTCGACGACGGCGTGGTTGCCGCCGCGCAGGACCTCGGGGACGTCGAGGTCGCGCCACCGCTCGGGACGCGTGTACGCCGGGGCCTCGAGCAGACCGCCCGTCCCTTCCGCGAAACTGTCCAGCTCCGCCGACGCCGGGTTCCCGAGCACCCCCGGCACCAGCCGCGACACGGCCTCGACCACCACGAGGGCCGCGACCTCCCCGCCGGCGAGCACGTAGTCGCCCAGCGAGACCTCCTCGACCGGCATCCGCCGGCGCGCGTCGTCGAGGACCCGCGCGTCGATGCCCTCGTAGCGCCCGCAGGCGAGCACCAGCCACGGCTCCGACGCCCAGCTCGCCGCGCGGCGCTGGGTCAGCGGCGCGCCAGCGGGCGTCGGCACGAGCAGCCGGGGCACGCCCTCCCCGGATCCGGCGACCTCGTCGAGCGCCGCGCCCCACACCGGTGCCGTCATGAGCATCCCGGGGCCGCCGCCGTACGGGGCGTCGTCGACGGCCTTGTGCACGCCGGTGGCCCACCGCCGCAGGTCGTGCACCCGGACGTCGAGCAGCCCGGCCCGCCGCGCGCGCCCGACGAGCGCCTCGTCGAGCGGAGCGAGGTAGGCCGGGAAGATCGTGACGACGTCGATGCGCATCGGGCACGATCCTGCCCCGGCACCGGGAGAGGAGGGGACGTGGGCCTCAACGAGTTCATCGCGTACGGCGACCAGTGGGCGCTGCTCGCGCCGCTGGGTCTCGCCCTCGTGCTCTGCTCGCTGGTCGGCATCGAGCGCGAGCTCGCGGCGAAGAGCGCGGGGCTGCGCACGCACACGCTGGTCGGGGTCGGCGCGGCCGCGTTCATGCTCATCTCGAAGTACGGCTTCGACGACCTCCTCGAGCGACCCGACGTCACGCTCGACCCGTCCCGTGTCGCCGCCCAGATCATCGCCGGCCTCGGCTTCATCGGCGGCGGTCTGATCTTCGTCCGGCGCGACGCGGTCCGCGGCCTCACGACGGCCGCGACGATCTGGACGGTGGCCGCGGTCGGCATGGCGGCGGGCGCCGGGCTCCCGGTGCTGGCGGTGGCCGGGGTCGCCGTGCACTACCTCGTGACCCGCGGCTTCCGGCCGCTCTCGCGGCTGCTCTCGCGACGCTCGGGGGCGGCGCGCCCGGTGCACGTCACCTACCAGGACGGTCGGGGCGTGCTGCGCTCGGTGGTCACCGCCTGCACCGAGAGCGGCTTCGCGGTGGCCGGCATGCACGTCGACCGCGAGGACTCGGGCGCGGGCACGGCGTCGGTGACGCTGTCGGTGACCGGGCGGGCCGACCTCGCCGCGCTCTCGGGCGAGCTCTCCGAGATCGACGGCGTGATCGCCGTCAACGTCGACACCGACGAGGAGACCGCGGACTGACCGCTACTCCTCGAGCAGGCCCTCCGGCGGGTCCAGGACGAGCCGGCCGCCCGCCAGGTCGACCTCGGGGACGATCGCGGCGACGAACGGGACGAGCGCCTCGCCGCCGTCCGGGCGCTCGATCGCCAGCAGCTCGCCGCCCGCGCCGTGCAGGACGGCGGTGACGGTGCCGACGGTCGTCCCGTCGGCGAGGACCGCGGCGAGGCCCTCGAGCTGGTGGTCGTGGAACTCGTCGGGGTCCTCGGGGTCGGCGTCGAGGGCGGGTGCGGTGAGCTCGGCGCTGCGCAGGGCGTCGGCCGCGTCGCGGTCGGCGACCTCCTCGACGGTGACGAGCAGCCGGTCGCCGTGGCGGCGCGCGGCGGTGATCGTCAGGCTCCGGGCCCCGGACGCGCGCGAGCCCCGCACCGACAGCACCGCACCCGGGGTGAACCGGGCGTCGACGTTGTCGGTGCGGGGCTCGACGACGAGCTCGCCGCGCAGGCCGTGGGCCTTGACGACCCGACCGACCACGCGCTCGTCGGACGGCGTGCTCATGTCCTCAGCGGTCGGTGTCGACGACGTCGACACGGACGCCGCGGCCGCCGATACCGCCCACGACGGTGCGCAGGGCGGTGGCCGTGCGGCCGTTGCGGCCGATCACCTTGCCGAGGTCGTCGGGGTGGACCCGGACCTCGAGGGTGCGACCGCGACGGTTGGTGACGAGGTCGACCGCCACCTCGTCGGGGTGCGCCACGATCCCGCGCACGAGGTGCTCGAGCGCCTCGGCCAGCTCGCTCACTCGGCCGAGCCGGTGACCTTGGCCAGCTCCTCGTTGAAGCGGGCCTGCTTGTCGACCTTCTCGGGCTGCGGCTGCAGCTTGCCCTCGGCGCCGGGGAGGCCCTTGAACTTCTGCCAGTCGCCGGTGATCTTGAGCAGGCCGTGCACCGGCTCGGTCGGGATGGCGCCGACGCCCAGCCAGTACTGCGCGCGCTCCGAGTCGATCTTGATGTCGCTCGGCTGGCTCTTGGGGTGGTACTCGCCGATCTGCTCGATGACGCGCCCGTCGCGACGGTTCTTGGCGTCCGCGACGACGACGCGGTAGTGCGGCTCGCGGATCTTGCCCATGCGCGCCAGCTTGATCTTGACAGCCACTGCTCTGAGTGCTCCTCGGTCGATGGTGCTCGGGGCCGCCCTGCTGGGAGGGACCCGGGACGGCGTGCCCGCTCGTGCGCGGCCGCGACCTCCCGCCCGGGCGTCCGGGCGGGCTCACGGCAACTCGACGATTGTGCCAGACAGGCCCTCAGGCGAAGGGGCCGAGGGTGACCCCGGCGTCGCGGAGGGCCTCGGCGACGCGGCGTGCGGCGTCGACGGCGTCCGGGCTGTCGCCGTGCAGGCACAGCGAGGCGGCGTCGACGGGGATCTCGGTGCCGTCGACGGCCACGATCACCTGGTCGACGGCCAGGCGGCGGGCGCGCTCGACGACCGCGTCGGCGTCCGGCAGCAGGGCACCGGGCTCGCTGCGGGGCACCAGCGTGCCCTCCGGCGTGTAGCCGCGGTCCCCGAACGCCTCGGCGTAGGTCGTCAGTCCGGCTTCCTGCGCACGCGCCAGGAACCGCGAGCCGGGCAGGCCGAGCACCGGCAGACCCGCCTCCCGCGCGGCCGCGACCACCGCACGGGCCTGGGCGTCGTGGTGCACGACCGCGTTGTAGAGCGCGCCGTGGGGCTTGAGGTAGGCGACCTCGCCGCCCGCCGCGCGCGTGAACTCCCGCAGCGCGCCGACCTGGTAGAGCAGGTCCGCGGTCAGCTCGTCGGGGTGGGCGTCGATGAACCTCCGCCCGAAGCCCGCGAGGTCGCGGTAGGAGACCTGTGCCCCGACCGCCACGCCCCGCTCGACGGCCGCCGTGCACACCCGCCGCATCGTCGCCGGGTCGCCCGCGTGGAAGCCGCAGGCGACGTTCGCCGAGGTCACGACCTCGAGCAGCGCGTCGTCGTCGGTCAGCGACCAGGTGCCGAAGCCCTCGGCGAGGTCCGCGTTGAGGTCGAGGCGCGCCACGGTGCCAGCCTAGGACCCGCGCTCCCTTGACCTCGATCGCACTCGAAGGCGCACGCTGTAGGAGTGAGTGATCCGCGGCCGTCGACGGTCGAGCCCCGCCCCGAGGACGGTCCGCCCCCCGAACCGGTCATCCCGGAGCCCACCCCCGGGCCCGCCCCGGAACCGCCGGTCCGCGTCGGCCTGCTCCTCGGCGTGCTGCTGGTCGCGGTCGCGACGGCCGTGCTGGCCAACAGCATGGTGCTCGTCCTCGTCCCCGAGATCGGCCGGGACTACGCCGCCTCGCCGGGCGGCCTCGCGTGGGTGGTGACGGCGTTCTCGCTCAGCTTCGCGGTCGCCACCCCGCTCTACGGACGGATCGCCGACGTGTTCGGGGTGCGGCGGGTGTTCGCCGCCGGGCTCGCGATCTTCATCGTCGGCTCGGTGCTCGCGGGCCTCGCGCCCGGGATCGGCCTGCACCTGGTCGGCCGGGTGCTGCAGGGCCTCGGCAGCGCCGCGGTGCCCGCCCTGGGATCCGTGGCCGTCGCGCGCTCGCTGCCGCCGGGCCGGCGGGGCTTCGGGTTCGGCATCGTCGGCACCGGCGTCGGGGCCGGGCAGGCGCTCGGGCCGCCCCTCGCGGGGTTCGTCGCCGAGGCCGCCGGCTGGCGCTGGCCGTTCCTCGGCGCCGCGCTGCTCGTCGCCCCCCTGCTGGTCATCGCGCCGCGGGTGCTGCCCGACGGCCGCCCGGACACCCCGGGGTCGTGGCGCCAGGTCGACCTCGTCGGCGGCGTCCTGCTCGGCGGCGCGGTCGGCCTCGGTCTGTTCGGGCTCACGCGCGCCCAGCAGGTCGGGCTCGGCGCGTCGACGTCGTGGGGCGCGATCGTGGCCGCGGCCGTGCTCGCCGTCGGCTTCACGCTGTGGATCCGTCGCACGCCGCAGCCGTTCGTGCCCCCGGCCCTGCTCACGCACGGCCCGTTCGTCACCGCGGTCGGCATCGGTTTCCTCGCGATGTTCGGCTACCTGGGCACGATCCTGCTCGTGCCGCTGCTCGTCGCGACGGTCAACCGGCTCGGCGTCGGGCAGGTCGGCCTCGTGCTGCTGCCCGGCGCAGTCGCCGTCGCCCTGCTGTCGTCGCTCGCCGGGCGGCTCTCCGACCGCTTCGGCCCGCGCACCCTCGTCGGCCTCGGCCTCACGCTGCTGCTCCTCGCGGTGGCGACGCTCTCGAGCGCGGCAGGCGGGTCGGCGGTGCTGCTGTCGGCGGTGACGTTCCTCGTCGGCGTCGCGCTCGCGACGATCACCTCGCCCCTGATCAACGCCGTCGCCGCGGCCGTGCCCGACGAGCACGCCGGCGTCGGGATCGGGCTCTACCAGGGCGCGTTCTTCCTGGGCGGCGGCACCGGCGCGGCGGTGCTCGGGACCGTGCTCGCGGCCCGCACCACCGGGGGCGCCGGCTCGTGGAACCCGCTGCACGACGGCGCGGGCGCGCCGTTCTCCGACGCGCTGCTGGTCGTGGCCGGCGTGCTGGTCGTGGCCATCGCGCTGTCCCGGCGCCTGCCCCACCGGACGTGAGCCTCAGCGCTATCAGCGCAATGACGTCCCCGCCCGCAGCACGAGCTCGGGCGCGCGCAGGGTGTCGGTGACGACGCGCGGGTCCTCGGTGGTGACGACGAGATCGGCGGGCGCGCCGTCGCTGAGACCGGGTCGGCGCAGCCAGGCCCGGGCGTCGCCGCACGCCGCCGCGAGCGCGCGGGCGGGGCCGAGCCCGACCCCGGCGAGCGCCGCGACCTCGTCGACGATCCGCCCGTGCTCGATGCCCCCACCCGCGTCGGTGCCGGCGAACACCGGCACGCCGGCCTCGATCGCGGCGGCGATGGTGCGGGGTGCGCGGGCGTAGAGCTCGCGCATGTGGGTGCCGTAGCGGGGGAACTTGTCGCCGGCCGCGTCCGCGAACTCCGGGAAGTTCTCGACGTTGATCAGCGTCGGGACCAGCACCGTGCCCCGCTCGACCATCATCGCGATCGTCTCGTCGGTCAGGCCCGTGCCGTGCTCGATGCCGTCGATGCCCGCGCCGATCAGCCCGGGCAGCGCGTCCTCGCCGAACACGTGGGCGGTGACCCGCGCACCCTGCGCGTGCGCCGCGTCGATGGCCTCGCGCAGCACGTCGTCGGGCCACAGCGGCGCGAGGTCGCCCGCACCGCGCTCGATCCAGTCGCCGACGAGCTTGACCCACGGGTTGGCCCGCGCGGTCTCGGCGACGGCGGCCGGCAGCTCCTCGGGCTCGAGGTCGATCGGCAGTCCGCGGATGTAGCGCTTGGGGCGGGCGAGGTGGCGCCCGGCGCGGACGATCTCGGGCATCCGCGGGTCGTCGTCGAGCGGGCGGGTGTCGACGGGGCTGCCGCAGTCGCGCACCAGCAGCGCGCCGGCTGCGGCGTCGATGTGGCCCTGCTCGCGGGCCGTCTCGAGCTCCACCGCGCCGTCGGGCCCGATGCCGACGTGGCAGTGCGCGTCGACCAGGCCGGGGAGGATCCACCCGCCGTCGGCGACGGTCTGCGCGTCGGGCACCGGGTCGAGGCTGATCCGGCCGTCGGGCGTGACCCACAGCTCGCCGACGCGCTCACCCTCCGCCGTGCCGTCGAGGAGCACACCGCGCAGGTGCAGGGCCGGGGACGGCGACGTCATGCCGGGGAGGGTAACGAGATCGTCGCGGCGGCGGGCCCGCGACGACCTAGGCTCCGCGACGTGACCGAGCCCGCCCGCGTCGAGGACGTGCACGCGCTGGCGTCGGCGATGCCGCACGTCACCAGCGTCGAGGGACCGAAGGGCAACACGGTCTACCAGGTCGGCGGGAAGTCGTTCGTCTTCTTCCGCACGCCCCAGCCCGACGCCCGCGACCCCGAGACCGGCGAGAAGTACCCCGACGTGATCATGTTCTGGGTCGAGTCGGAGGAGGACAAGGACGCCCTCGTCCACGACCCGACCTCGCCGTTCTTCACCACGCCGCGCTTCGACGGGCACCTGTCGGTGCTGCTGCGCGCGGCCCACCTCGACCGGCTCTCGCGCGACGAGCTGGCCGAGATCGTGCAGGACGCCTGGCTGTCGCGGGCCTCGCAGCGGCGCCGCGAGAAGTGGCTGGCCCAGCAGCGCTGACTACTTGCGCTTCTTCTTGTTGCCCTTCTTGCCCCCGCCGCTGCCGCGGGAGCCGCCACCGCCCCCGCCGCCACCGGGGAAGCTCAGCGCGCCGGGGTCGAAGCCTGCAGGCAGCTCGTTCATCCCGGCGAGCGCGGGCGGGAGCTGGTTGAGGCCCGGGGTCTGGTAGCTGCCGACCGAGCGCTCGCTCGACTGCCCGGAGCTCCCGGAGCTCTCCGCCGCGATGCCTGCGATCGCCGGCATCTGCTTCGGGCCCTTGCGGACGTTCTTCGCGGCCTTCGCGGCCTGGCGCTTGCCCTTGCGGCCCCCGCCCATGCCCGGCAGCCCGAACTGGCCGGCCATGTTCTTCATCATCTTGCGGGCCTCGAAGAAGCGCTCGACCAGCTGGTTGACGTCGCTGACGCCCACCCCGGAGCCGTTGGCGATGCGCAGGCGCCGCGAGCCGTTGATGATCTTCGGGTCCGCCCGCTCGGCCGGCGTCATGCCGCGGATGATCGCCTGGACGCGGTCGAGGTGCTTCTCGTCGAGCCCCGCGAGCTGGTCCTTCATCTGCGCCGCGCCCGGCAGCATGCCCAGCACGTTGGCGATCGGGCCCATCTTGCGCACGGCCATCATCTGCTCGAGGAAGTCCTCGAGGGTGAGCTCGCCGGAGCCCATCTTGGCCGCGGCGGCCTCGGCCTGGCCCTCCTCGAAGGCCTGCTCGGCCTGCTCGATGAGGGTGAGCACGTCGCCCATGCCGAGGATGCGCGAGGCCATCCGGTCGGGGTGGAAGACGTCGAACTCGTCGAGCTTCTCGCCGTTGGAGGCGAAGAGGATCGGCTCGCCGGTGACCTCGCGGACCGACAGTGCGGCCCCGCCGCGCGCGTCGCCGTCGAGCTTGGTGAGCACGACGCCGGAGAACCCGACCCCGTCGCGGAACGCCTCGGCGGTCACGACGGCGTCCTGACCGACCATCGCGTCGAGCACGAACAGCGTCTCGTCGGGGCTGACGGCGTCGCGGATGTCCGCGGCCTGGCGCATCAGCTCCTCGTCGACACCCAGGCGGCCCGCGGTGTCGACGACGAGGACGTCGTACTGGCGGCTCTTCGCGTCGGCGACGGCGCGGCGTGCGACGTCCACCGGGTCGCCCACGCCGTTGCCGGGCTCGGGCGCGAAGACCTCGACGCCGGCGCGCTCGCCGACGATCTGCAGCTGGTTGACCGCGTTGGGGCGCTGGAGGTCGCAGGCCGCGAGCATCGGGGTGTGGCCCTGGCCCTTGAGCCAGTGCGCGAGCTTGCCCGCGAGGGTCGTCTTGCCGGAGCCCTGGAGGCCGGCGAGCATGATCACCGTCGGCGGGTTCTTGGCGAACCGCAGCCGCCGGGTCTCGCCGCCGAGGATGCCGACGAGCTCCTCGTTGACGATCTTGACGACCTGCTGCGCCGGGTTCAGCGCCTCCGAGACCTCGGCGCCCCGCGCCCGCTCCTTGACCTGCTTGACGAACGCCCGCACCACCGGCAGGGCGACGTCGGCCTCGAGCAGCGCGATGCGGATCTCGCGACACGTCGTGTCGATGTCGGTCTCGGAGAGACGGCCCTTGCCGCGCAGGTCGGACAGGACCGACGTGAGGCGGTCGGACAGGGTGTCGAACACGGCGCTCGCTCTCCTTGTTCTCGCCGGCGGCGCGGGGCCCGGCAGGTGAGGTGGCACCGCCGAGGACGAACCCCCAGCCTAACCGCCGGCCCCCGGCGACCTCGCCGTCCGCCCTCGCGCCGCGCTGACCGCCGCACCGCCGGGCCTCATCCGGCCGACGAGCGCTCCGGGGTCACGAGCCCGGCCTCGGCCGCCGCCAGCACCGCCTCCTCGACCTTACGTCGGCGCTCGTCGTCGAGGCCCTCGTGCTCGGCGGTCTCCAGGCAGAAGGCGTCGAGCACCGAGCTGCCGAGGGTCGACACCCGCGCCCACCGCACGTCGAGCTCCTGGGCCTCGAGCGCCGCCGCGACCCGGTGCAGGAGCCCGATCCGGTCGGAGGTGCGCAGCTCGAGCACCACCGCGCCCGTGGCCTCGTCGTCGAACCACACGACGCGGCTCGGGGCCGGCGCCGGTCCCGGGCGGTCGTAGTCACGCTCCTTGGCCTCGAGCCGCGCGGGCAGGTCGAGCGAGCCGCGCAGCACGCGCACGAGGTCCTCGCGCAGCAGCGACGCCTCGGGCAGGCGCCCGAAGCGCGGCGAGACGGTGAACGCGTCCACCGCCACGCCGTCGTGCTCGCCGAGGTCGGCGGTGTGGACCTGCAGCGAGTGCAGCGCCAGCACCCCCGCCGCGCGGGAGAGCAGGCCGGGGCGGTCCGGGGCGGCGACGGTCATGGTGATCGTGGTGAGCTCGCCGTCGCCGTCGATCGACACCTCCGGGCGCCCGTTGGCGGCCACCACGCGGGCCAGCGCGAGGGCGTTCTCCGACAGCGCCGAGGGCCCGGGCGCCGGGTCGCCGGCCATGACGACGCGGCACCGCTTCACCAGGTCGCCCATGAGCGTCGCGCGCCACGGCGTCCACACCCCGGGCCCGGTGCCGAGCGCGTCGGCCTCGGCGAGGGCGTGCAGCAGCTCGAGCAGGATCGGGTCCTCGCCGAGGGTCTCGACGACCCGCTCGACGGTCGCCGGGTCCTCGGGGTCGCGGCGCGACGCGGTGTGGGGCAGCAGCAGGTGGTGACGGACCATCGCCGCGAGCGTGTCCACGTCGGCGGGCCACAGGCCCAGGCGCTTGCCGAGGTGTGCGGCCAGGCGCTCGCCGACCACGGAGTGGTCCTCGTCGCGGCCCTTGCCGATGTCGTGCACCAGCGCGCCGAGCAGCAGCAGGTCGGGCCGCGAGACCCGCGTCGTCAGCTCCGCGGCGCGGCGGGTGACCTCGACGAGGTGGCGGTCGACGGTCCAGACGTGCTGGCGGTCGCGCGGGGGCAGGTCGCGCACCGCGCCCCACTCGGGGAACAGCCGTCCCCAGAGGCCGGTGCGGTCGAGCGCCTCGACGACGTCGACCATCCCCTCCCCCGCCCCGAGCAGCGCGAGCAGCTCGGACAGGGCGGCGCGCGGCCACGGCTCGCGCAGCTCCGGGGCCGCCTCGGCGAGGCGGTGCAGGGTGCTCGCGGCGATCGGCAGGCGGGTGCGGGCCGCGGTGGCGGCGAGGCGCAGCACCAGGGCGGGGTCGCGGGAGACCTGCGCGTCGCGGGCGAGGACCACCTCGCCGCCGTGCTCGACCACCCCGTCGTCGAGGGGCCGGCGCGCGGGCGCCCGGCGCAACGCGGCCAGGCCCCGGCGCGGCAGGGCGGCGCGCGCCGAGCGCAGGGCGGTGTCGGTGGCGAAGACGACGGTGCGGGCGGCGCCGGACAGCGCGCGGGCGAGGTCGAAGCGGTCGGTGACGCCGAGCTCGGCCGCCGCGGCGGCGACCACCTCGTGGGCGTCCTCGGCCTGCATGACGTCGCGGGCGCGGCCGGCGCGGCGGTGGAGCTCGACGCGCAGGTCGAGCATGAGGCGGCGGGCGTCCTGGACGTCGACGGTCGGGCGGTCGACGAGCTGGGCCGCGGCCAGGGCGTCGAGGAGCTGCACGTCGCGCAGGCCCCCGTGCCCGTTCTTGAGGTCGGGCTCGATGCGATGGGCGACCTCGCCGGACCGCGCCCAGCGCGCCTCGGTGGCGGCGACGAGGTCGTCGAAGCGGTGGCGGATGCCCGCCCGCCAGGCCTGCCGGGCCGTGGCGGCGAGGCGCTCGGCGAGCTCGGGGTCGCCCGCGAGGTGGCGGACCTCGAGCAGCCCGAGGGCCACGCGCAGGTCGGTGGTGGCGACCTCGATCGCCTCGCCGACCGTCCGCACGGAGTGGTCGAGCCCGATCCCCGCGTCCCACAGCGGGTACCAGAGCGCGTCGGCGACCTGCGAGATCTGCTCCCGCGCGCCCCGGCGTCCCCGCCCGTCGTGCACGAGGACGAGGTCGAGGTCCGAGTGCGGCGCGAGCTCCCGGCGTCCGAGCGCGCCGACCGCGACCAGCGCCGAGCCCTCCCCCACGCCCACCGCCGCGGCGCGCGAGGAGAGCCAGAAGTCGTGCAGGTCGACCATCGCCTCGCGCAGCGCCGCCGGACCGAGCCGGCGCGCCCCGGGCGGCGGGTCGAGCAGGGCGGCACGGGCCCGGACGAGGTCGACGGCGTCGCCGTTGGTCGTCCCCCGCTCGTCGTCGAGGCCGGGCGGTCCCCCGTCGGTGCCGCCCCGCCCCGCGTCCGCCACGGCCACGCTGTCCCCTCTCCGGTGGTGGTGGTCCTCCACGACGGCGCCGCGACGGCGCCGTCCGCGACGACGACGCCGGGTCCCCCGTGCGACAGGGGACCCGGCGTCGTCACGTGCCGAGCTCCTACAGGGCGTCGGCCCCGCGCTCGCCGGTGCGCACGCGCACCACGGTCTCGACCGGGGTCACCCAGACCTTGCCGTCACCGATCTTGCCGGTGCGGGCGGTCTCGGCGATCGCGTCGACGACCTTCTCCGCGGCGGTGTCGTCGGTGACGACCTCGATGCGGACCTTGGGGACGAAGTCCACGGAGTACTCCGCGCCCCGGTAGACCTCGGTGTGGCCCTTCTGGCGGCCGTAGCCCTGGACCTCGCTGACGGTCATGCCCAGGACCCCGAGCTGCTCCAGAGCGCCCTTGACGTCCTCGAGCACGAACGGCTTGATGATCGCCGTCACCATCTTCATCTCGTTCAGCCCTCCTTGCCTGCGGTCGCGGTGACCTGCGTCGGAGCGGACAGCGTCGAGTGCGAGGACCCCAGTCCGCCACCCCCGCTGCGCAGGCTGGAGAAGTCGTACCCGGACTCGGCGTGCTCGCCCTCGTCCACGCCGGCGGCCTCGCTGTCGTCGTCGACGCGCAGACCCATGATCGCCTTGACGATGAAGGCGATGATCGCGGTGACGATGCCCGAGTAGGCGATGACGGCGACCGCGGCGATGGCCTGGATGCCGAGCTGGCCCCACCCGCCGCCGTAGAAGACGCCCCCGGCCGCGGCCGGGGCGCCGTCCCAGGCGAAGAAGCCGATGAGCAGGGTGCCGACGAGACCACCGACGAGGTGGACGCCCACGACGTCGAACGAGTCGTCGAAGCCCAGCTTGTACTTCAGGCCGACGCCGTAGGCGCAGGCGATGCCGGCGATGAAGCCGATGGCCATGGCGCCGAGCGGGGTCACCGCGGCGCAGGCCGGGGTGATGGCGACGAGGCCCGCGACGATGCCCGAGGCGGCACCGAGCGAGGTGGCCTTGCCGTCACGGATCTGCTCGATGATCAGCCAGCCGCAGATCGCGGTGCAGGTGGCCACCACGGTGTTGAGGAAGGCGTACGTGGCGGCGAAGTTCGCGACCGCGGCCGAGCCGGCGTTGAAGCCGAACCAGCCGAACCACAGCAGTCCGGCGCCGAGCATGACCATCGTCAGGTTGTGCGGGCGCATGGCCTCGCGCGGCCAGCCGCGGCGCTTGCCCAGGACGATGCAGAGCACGAGGGCGGCGGTACCGGCGTTGATGTGCACCGCGGTCCCACCGGCGAAGTCGACCGCACCGATGCCGCTGGCGATCCAGCCGGCGTCGAGGTCGAACACCCAGTGCGCGATCGGGAAGTAGACGAGCGTCGCCCACAGCAGGGAGAAGACCATCCACGAGTTGAACTTCATGCGGTCCGCAGCGGCACCGGCGATGAGGCCCACCGTGAGGATCGCGAACATCGCCTGGAAGGCCACGAAGGCGATGTCCGGCAGCCCGTCGGTCTGCACCGTCTCGGAGAGCAGGCTCGAGAGCATGAAGTACTGGCCCGGGTTGCCGATGAAGCCACCCAGGAAGTTGTCACCGAACGAGATCGAGTAGCCGACGATGACCCACAGCACGCCGACGGTGGCGCACGTGCTGAAGACCATCATCATCATGTTGAGGACGCTCTTGGAGCGCGCCTGGCCGCCGTAGAACAGCGCCAGGCCCGGCGTCATGAGCAGGACCAGCGCTGTGCTGGTCAACATCCAGGCGATCGTTCCGCTGTCGAGTTCCACGGCCAGCAGCGTCCTTCCTCGCGGGGGGCGGTTTCGTTGAGCGAGGATGCGCAGGGCGTGTTTCGGGCGGCGTCGCGGTTCGTTTCGCGGCAGTTAACAGCCCGCTCGGCCGTGTCACCATCATGTTTCGCGAGCGGGCATTTCGCCGGGCGGCGGCCCGGGAGAGACGTGGGTCATGACGCTGCGCGATGACCGGCGTCCCGAACGGCGGAGAGCCTCTCACGCGCCCCCGACGTCGTCGCTGCCGGCGAGCACCAGGCAGAAGGGGTTGCCGTCGGGGTCGAGGAACACCCGGAAGGTCGTCCCCGGCTGCGTCTCGGGCTTCGTCGCCCCGGCCTCGAGCACGGCCGCCTCGCCGATGTCCAGGTCACCCACCTCGAGGTCGAGGTGGAACTGCAGCGCGCCCTCCTCGGGCCACGCCGGGGCGCGCTTCCGCGGCGCGAGCTGGAACGCCAGCGTGGGCGCACCCCCCGCGTCGAGCTCGACCCAGCCGTCCTCGGAGTCCTCGGCGACCGGGAGGCCGGTCAGCGCCGAGTAGAACCGGGCGAGCGCGTAGGGGTCCGGGGTGTCGATGGCGGTCAGCTGCAGGCGGGCGATCGGGGTCACGGCACGCAGGCTAGGGGTGGGCCCCGACGGCGGCGCTACCTGAGCAACGCGTCGACGAACGCCTCGGGCTCGAACGGCGCGAGGTCGTCCGGACCCTCGCCGAGCCCCACGAGCTTCACCGGCACGCCGAGCTCACGCTGCACCTGGAAGACGATGCCGCCCTTGGCCGTGCCGTCGAGCTTGGTGAGCACGACGCCGGTGACGTCGACGACCTCGCTGAACACGCGCGCCTGGGTCAGGCCGTTCTGGCCGGTCGTGGCGTCGAGGACGAGCAGGACCTCGTCGACCACGGCCTGGCGCTCGACGACCCGCTTGACCTTGCCGAGCTCGTCCATGAGGCCGGTCTTGGTGTGCAGCCGGCCGGCGGTGTCGAGCAGGACGGCGTCGACGCCCGACTCGGTGCCGCGCTTGACCGCGTCGAACGCGACGCTGGCGGGGTCGGCGCCCTCCTTGCCGCGCACGGTCTCGGCGCCGGCGCGCTCGCCCCAGGTGGCGAGCTGCTCGGCGGCGGCCGCGCGGAAGGTGTCGGCGGCGCCCAGGAGCACGACGAAGCCGTCGGCGACGAGGACGCGGGCGAGCTTGCCGGTGGTCGTGGTCTTGCCGGTGCCGTTGACGCCCGCGACGAGCACCACCGCCGGCCGCCCGTCGTGGGCCAGCGCGCGCACCGAGCGCTCCATCTCGGGCCCGAGCTGCTCGACGAGCACCTCGCGCAGCAGCTCCCGGGCCTGGTCGGGGGTGCGGACCCCGCGGACCGCGATCCGCTCGCGCAGCTTGCCGACGATCTCCTGGGTGGTCGACGAGCCCAGGTCGGCCATCAGCAGCGTGTCCTCGACCTCCTCCCACGAGTCCTCGTCGAGGTCCCCGGCGCCGAGCAGACCCAGCAGGCCCTGGCCGAGCGTGGACCGCGAGCGCCCCAGCCGGCCGCGCAGGCGCTCGAGCCGCCCCTCGGCCGGCGCGATCTCCTCGGTCGGCGCCGCCGGTGCGACCGTGTCGCCGGTCGGGGGCGGGATGACCTCGGTGGTCTCCTCGGTCGTCGTGCCCCGGGTCGGGGTGGTGATCGGGGTCGTCGTCGGGGTGGGCGTCGTGGTCGGGGTCGCCGTCGGGGCCGTCGGCGCGGGCGGGGCCTCGGCGGCCTCGGGCGGGGCGGTGGCCTGCGGGCCGGCGACCCCGGGCTCGTCGAGGACGCCGGGGCCGGTGGTGCCGATCGCCGTGCCGGCGTCGGTGTCGGTGCCGGTGTCCGGGGTGGCCGTCGTCGCGGTGGTGGCCGCGGTGGCGGGCGGGGCGTCGGCGGCCCCGGGCGGCGCCGTCGCCCGGGGGCCGGCGACCTCGGGCTCGGCGGGGGCCTCGGTGCCGGTCGTGGTCGTGTCGGCCGTGGTGGTGTCGGCGCGCTCGGTGGTGGTGTCGGCGGTCGGGGTGGCCGGCGTCGTCGGGGTCGTCGGCGCGGGCGGGGCCTCGGCGGCCTCGGGCGGCGCCGTGGCCTGCGGGCCGGCGAGCTCGGGTTCCTCGAGCACGCCGGGGCCGGTGGCGGCGGTGTCGGGCGCGGTCGCGGTGTCCGGGGTGGCCGTGGCGGCCGAGCCCGTGGGCGCCGACAGCGGCGGCGCCTCGGCCGCCCCGGGTGGGGCCGTGCCCTGGGGGCCGCCGGCCTCGGGGCGCTCGGCGGGCTCGGCGGGCTCCTCGGGCGGCGGGGCGCTGGGCCCGCGGCGGGGTGGCGTGAGCGTCGAGCCACCCGTGCCCGCGCTGAAGCTGAAGCCGCCGCCGGCCTGGTAGGTGCCCTTCGTCGGCTTGGCCGGCTCCTCCGGCTCGGGCTCGGCGAGCGAGACCTGCCGGCGTCGGCGCAGGTAGAGGCCGACGCCCAGGATGATGAGCAGGAGGATGACCACCGCGACGACCACGATCGTGGCGATCAGCCCCGGCGAGAGCCCCGCGGACGGAGCCGCGACGGCGAGCGCCGCCTGGTCCGTGGGGGTCAGGTCGAGCGGGGAGGTCAGCGACGAGCTCCGGAACGACACCCGGTCAGTGTCCCAGCCGCGCGGGGTGGGGGCGCGCGGCCGGGGGTCGCTCGGCGACCGGGAGCCGAGCTCGCCCCGACGGTCGACCATGATCGCTCGGGGTGCTCCGCGGACGCCGTGTGAGGAGCTCACGGGAGCACCCGCAGCGATCGTGCTCGCTGGTCGGCGACGTGGGCATGCCTCCGCCGGACGGGATGCGCGGACCGGACACACGCCCCGCCGAGCCAGGACCTGGTCGGTGTCGGGCGACGCCCCTCGCCACCCGGCGCGCCGGAACATCAGGAGGACGCCACGCACCCCGGCAGGGGCCCGCGAGGTGCGCTACGTCCTGTTGATCACGCGCACCCGGCGCGCCGGAAGATCAGGAGGACGCCACGCACCCCGCAGGGGCCCGCGCGGTGCGCCACGTCCTGCTGATCACCCGGGACGGAGCCGTCAGGCGACGAGCTGGACCAGCGCCGTCACGAGCAGGGCGAGGCCGGCGAGGACGGCCGCGCCGCCGAGCAGCAGCAGCGCCGCGCACAGCGAGAACCCCGCCGTGCGCTGGCGCGAGGGACCGAGCGAGCCGGCGAGGCGCGGCAGGGCGGGCGCGCGGTAGAAGACCTCGACGGTGTGGCCCGCGGCCACGGGGACGGCGTCGGCGACGTGTCCCCAGGCGCGGCGGCCGGCGCGGCCGTGCTCGACCTCGATCTCCACGAGGTGCCGGCCGGCGGGCAGGTCGATCGGCGTGCGTCCCCACGCGAAGCGCCACGGCAGACCGTCGACGCTCACTGCGACCCGACGGGCGCCGAGGTGCGGGGTCAGGCGGCTGTAGGAGCTGTCGATGACCAGGCGGCCCGACGCGACCTCGAGCGCGCGCTCCGGCTCGGGGGCCCGCACGACCGTGCGCAGCCGCACCAGCGGGCCCGACGGCGCGCCGGTCTCACGGCGGGCGTGGCGTCCGGTGGTCCCGCCCGGCGGCGTCGGCGGCGGCACGGACCGCACGACACCGGGCACGGCGGAGGTGGCGGGGGCCGCGTGCACCGGACCGGATCGCACCGCCGTCATGTTCGCTCCCCCCGGGTCCTCGCAGCGCCCTCACCAGCACGGTAGAGGCGCCGACCGCACGCCGGGAGGCCACGACAGCGTCGTCCTCGCCGCTCGAACGATGACCCCGGCGATACTCACAGCAACGTAGCAGCACGCTCTGTGATCACGTTGGGGTGGTCTGCGCGAACGGCCCCGGCGCGTCGCTTCCCCTCAGGCGCTGCGAGATGACGGCGGTGATGCCGTCGCCGCGCATGCTGACGCCGTAGAGGGCGTCGGCGATCTCCATCGTCGGCTTCTGGTGGGTGATGATGACCAGCTGCGAGCTGCGGCGGAGCTCGGCGAGCAGGCCGATGAGCCGCCGGAGGTTGGCGTCGTCCAGCGCCGCCTCGACCTCGTCCATGACGTAGAACGGCGACGGCCGCGCGCGGAAGATCGCGACGAGCATGGCCACGGCCGTCAGCGACTTCTCCCCGCCCGAGAGCAGCGAGAGCCGCTTGACCTTCTTGCCGGGCGGGCGCGCCTCGACCTCGACGCCGGTGGCCAGCAGGTCGTCGGGGTCGGTGAGCACCAGACGGCCGTCGCCGCCGGGGAACAGCACCGGGAAGACGGCCTCGAACTCGCGGGCGACGTCGGCGAAGGCCGAGGCGAAGACCTCGAGGATCGTCGCGTCGACCTGCGAGACCACCTCGAGGAGGTCCTTGCGGCTGTTCTTGACGTCCTCGAGCTGCGTGGACAGGAAGCGGTAGCGCTCCTCGAGCGCCGCGTACTCCTCGAGGGCGAGCGGGTTGACCTTGCCGAGCGTGCCCAGTTCCTTCTCCGCGCGGGCGGCCCGGCGCTGCTGGGTGGCGCGGTCGAACGGCTCGGGCGGGGGCATGACGACCTGCTCGCCGCGCTCGCGGGCCGCCTCGACCTCGGCGACCTCCCCGACCGGCGGCGGGATCGGCACGTCCGGGCCGTACTCGGTGACGAGGTCGGCGAGCCCGATGCCGAAGCGCTCGCCGATCCCCGCCTCCATCTGCTGCAGCCGCGTGCGCTGCTCGGCGCGCACGACCTCGTCGCGGTGGACGGTGTCGGTGAGCCGCTCGAGGCTCGCCTGCAGCTCCCGCTGGCGCTCGCGGGCGGTGTCCAGCTCCCCGGCGCGCGCCGTACGGACCGCAGCCGCGGCGTCGCGGGCCTCGGCGGCCGCGGCCAGCGACGACTCCAGGCGCGCGAGGGCCTCCTGCCCGTGGCGCACGGCCTCCTCGGTGACCGCCGCGGCCCGCGCCCGTGCCCGTGCGCGCTCCTCCGCCCGGGCCCGCGCCTCGCGCTCGCCGTCCGCGCGGCGGCGCAGCCCCTCGGCGCGCCCGGCCACGGCGCGCAGGCGTTCCTCGGCCGTGCGCAGGGCCAGGCGCGCGTCGACCTCGGCCGCGCGCGACGCCGTCAGCGCCGCCGAGGCCGCGTCGCGCGCCGCGGCGTACTCGTCGGTCTCGTCGCCCGCGGTGTCGTCCGCGGCCTCGTCCTGCGCCATCGCGAGCCGCTCGGTGAGCTCGTCGAGCTCGTCGCGGCGCTCGTCGCGCGTGCGCTCGACGGCCGCGCGCCGCTCGGTGAGCCGCTGGGCCTCGGCCTCCGCGGCGCGCACGGTCTCGCCCAGGCGCCCGTGACGGCGGGCCGCCTCGGCCCGCGCGGCGTCGTCGGCGGCCCGGCGGGCGTCGGCGGCGCGGCGCGCATCGGCGTCGGCGCGGCGGCGGTCGTCGCGGACCTGGCGGGCCACCCCGACCTCCGCGCGCGCCCCGGACTCGGCCTCCCGGGCGGTCTCGAGCGCGGCCTCGGCCTCGCGGACGTGGCGCTCGGCCGCGGCCAGCCGGTCGCCCGCCTCGTCGGCGGCGGCCTGCATCTCGAGCAGGCTCTGGTTGCCCGACGGTCCGCCGGCCGCCCAGTCGGCGCCGAGGAGGTCGCCGCCGCGGGTGACGGCGCGCAGGTGCGGGTGGTCGCGCACCACGACGCGGGCGGCCGCGCGGTCCTCCACCACGACGACGCCGGCCAGGACCCGGGCGACGGCGCCGGCGAGCTCGTCGGGGGCGGCGACGAGGTCCGCGGCCCAGCGGGTGCCCGGGGGCGGCGGGGAGGGCGGGGAGAGCTCGGACGGCGGTGGGGCGTCCCCGCCGCCGACCAGCAGCCCCGCGCGCCCGCCCTCGGTGTCGTGCAGGCGGTCGAGGGCGTCGGCGGCCGCCTCCGGCCCGCGGACCGCGACGGCGTCGGCGGCCGGCCCGAGCGCGGCGGTGACCGCGTCCTCGTCCCCCGCCGCGACCCGCAGCAGGGCCGCGACCGACCCGAGCACCCCGGACGACGCGTCCGCGACGGCGAGCAGCGCGCCGGCGCCGTCACGGCGGGTCAGGCCGAGGGCGAGCGCGTCGGTGCGCGCCTTCCAGTGGGCGCGGTCCCGCTCGGCGTCGCGGTGGGCGGCGCCGGCGGCGTCGACGGCGGCGCGGGCGGCCTCGTGGCGCTCGACCGCGGCGTCGAGGGCGGCCTCGGGGTCCGGGGCGTCGGGTGCCGGGGACTCCGACTCGGCCACCGACTCGGCCACCGACTCGGCCACCGGCTCGGCCACCGGCTCGCCCGACGGCCCGGCCGCCGGCTCCGGGCCGGCCTCCTCCTCCACCGCGGCCAGCTCCTCGCGGGCGGCGGCCGCCCGCTCGTGGGCCTCGGTGAGCGACGACGCGAGCTGCTCGAGCTCCTCGGTCGACGACGCCAGTCGCCCGCGCAGCGTCTCGACCTGGCCCGCGAGCCGCGCCACCCCTTCCCGGCGGTCGGCGGCCGCCCGCGTGGCGGCGGCGAGGCGGCGCTCGGCGGTGGTCAGCGCGTCCTCGGCGCGCTCGCGTCCCTCGGCGTGCCCCTCGAGCACGGCGCGCGCCTCGGCGACCTCGGCCTCGAGCGCGGCCTCGTGCTGGGCCGCCTCACCGGCGCGGTGCTCGAGCTCGTCGGGGTCGGGCCCGGACGGCGCGTCCTCCGCCGCGGCGACGTGCCGGTGGCGCTCGGCGGCCAGCGCGACCGTGCCGCGCAGCCGCTCCTGCAGCGCCGAGAGCCGGTACCAGCCCTCCTGCGCGCGGGTGTGCGCCGGCGTCGCGGCCTCGACCGCCGCCTCGAGCTCCGCGACCAGCGCACCCGCCTCGGCCAGCGCCCGCTCGGTCTCGTCGCGGCGGCGGCGGGCGGCGTCCTCGTCGGCCTGCTCGCGCTCGATGGTGCCCCGCAGCGTCACGAGGTCGTCGGCGGCGAGGCGCAACCGGGCGTCGCGCAGGTCGGCCTGGATGGTCTGGGCGCGCCGGGCGATCTCGGCCTGGCGCCCGAGCGGCTTGAGCTGGCGGCGCAGCTCGGTGGTGAGGTCGGACAGGCGGGTGAGGTTCGCCTGCATCGCCTCGAGCTTGCGCAACGCCTTCTCCTTGCGCTTGCGGTGCTTGAGGACGCCCGCGGCCTCCTCGATGAACGCCCGCCGCTCCTCGGGGCGCGACTGGAGGATGGCGTCGAGCTGCCCCTGGCCGACGAGGACGTGCAGCTCGCGGCCGATGCCGGAGTCCGACAGCAGCTCCTGGACGTCGAGCAGGCGGCAGCTCGAGCCGTTGATCTCGTACTCGCCCGCCCCGGAGCGGAAGACCCGCCGGGTGATCGACACCTCGGCGTAGTCGATGGGCAGCGCGCCGTCGGCGTTGTCGATGGTCAGCGTGACCTCGGCGCGGCCCAGCGGGGCGCGCCCCGACGTGCCGGCGAAGATGACGTCCTCCATCTTGCCGCCGCGCAGCGCCTTGGCCCCCTGCTCGCCGAGGACCCAGCTGATGGCGTCGACGACGTTGGACTTGCCCGACCCGTTGGGCCCGACGACGCACGTGATGCCCGGCTCGAAGCGCAGGGTGGTGGTCGACGCGAAGGACTTGAAGCCCTTCAGCGTGAGGCTCTTGAGGTGCACGGCCCGGTCCTCCTCCCCGCCCCGGGTGCGCCAGACGCTACGCGAGCCCCCCGACACCCCGACGGGCGCGGTGAAACGTCGTCCGGATCGGTCGAGCCCGTGGGCCGCGTCGCACGGACGGGTCGCCACGCCGGCGTTTCGGCCCCGTGACGGCGCGTCAACCCGCTGGTATGGCTACCGCAACGCACTACCTCGAGGTCAACGCCCCGGCCGCCCAGTGCTACCAGTGGTGGCGGCCGCTGACCCATCTGCCGCAGATCATGGACGACGTGCGCTCGGTGGAGCCGAAGGACGGTTCGGCCGACGTCACGCACTGGGTCGTGGACGGTCCGCTGGGCAAGTCCGTCGAGTGGGACGCCAAGATCATCGACGAGGAGACCGACCGCAAGATCGCGTGGAAGTCGCTCGAGCAGAGCAACAACCACGTCGAGACCGGCGGTGCGGTCCGGTTCGACCCGCACGGTGACACCACCGGTGTCGAGGTCAGCCTGCACGTCAACACCCCGGGCGGCGCCGCGGGCGACGCGGTCGCGAAGCTCTTCGCCGACCCGCAGAAGAAGATCGAGAAGGCGCTCGAGGAGTTCAAGCAGCTCATGGAGCGCTCCTCGCAGAACGTCTGAGCAGCACCCCCGCACGTTCCTCGGGCCCCGTTCCGCCGACGCGGATCGGGGCCCGACGTGCGTCCGGACCGCTAGGCTGGGCGGCGTGACCGAGCCGGGATACACCGAGGACGGCGTGCCCACGTTCGAGCACGTCCGCGAGACGATCGAGCGCCGCTCCGCCACCGCCGCGGGCTACGAGGAGCTCGTCGGGGAGAGCCCCGCCGGCCGCGAGCGCGCGGAGCGCGAGGCCGACCACGACGCCGCGGCCCGCGACAAGCTCGAGGAGATCCGCCGCTCGCTGCGCGGCGACGGCTAGACAGTCACCCCGCGCCCACCCGCATCGCCGCCGACGTGCGGTCGTGCACCCCGAGCGTCGTGTAGACGTTCTCGAGGTGCTTGCCCACCGTGCGGCGGCTGATGCCCAGCTCGTGGGCGATCGCGCGGTCCGTGGCGCCCCGGGCCACCAGCGCGAGCACCCGGCGCTCGCGCGGCGTCAGCCGCACGGGTGCGCCGCCGGCGGCGACGCGCCACAGGGCGTCGGCGAGGTGCGGGCGCACGAGGCGCAGCAGCGCCAGGTCCCGGTCGGCGAACGGCGCCGGCCGGTCGAGCACCACGCGGGCCCGCGCGCCGGCGCGCTCGAGGTCGACGGCGGCGCGGTGCCCGCCGGGCGGGCGCACCCCGGGCCACGCGGTCGTCACCCCGTCGAACCGCGTGACGAGGACGCCGGCGCACGGCACGAGGTCGGCGAGGCGCGGCCACAGGTGCGTGGCGAGGTCGCCCGGGGCCCGGACCACGGCGGCCCCGGCGGCCAGCGCCAGCGCGGCGGTCAGGACCGGTTCGGGGCTCATCGGGAGCTCATCGGGCACGCTCGCAGGCGGAGGCGGGCCACCGAGTGTGGACCGGCGCCCGCGCGTACGGCATCGCCGTCACTCGTCCGGCCTACGGATTCCTCCGTATCGCTCACGGAAGCGACATTGCGGCTTCATGGAACACACCGCCGTCCGTGGTCCACCGGAGTCACCAGGAGGTCCCCATGACCCGCCGCATGCTCGACTGTCGCGAGGTCCCGAGCGACAGCGGCTGCTCGCTCACCCTCACCGGGTCCGAGGACGAGGTCCTCGAGGCCGGCGCCGCCCACGCCGTCGCGGTGCACGGGCACACCGACGGCCCCGAGCTCCGCGACGCCCTGCGCGGCGCCCTGCGCGACGCGCCGCAGGCGACCGGCCCGGGAGCGTTCGTGCAGCTCATCGAGTTCCGCACGCAGCACTACGACCAGATGGACGGTCTCATCGACGGCTGGGCCAGCGAGATCGGCGCCGACCGCACCGCACAGTGGATGATCATGGGCCGGGACCGCGACCACGCCGACACCTACGTCGAGGTCGTCGAGTTCCCGAGCGCCGAGGCCGCGCAGGCCAACTCGGACAGCCCCGTGACCACCGCCTTCGCCGGCAAGATGACCGCCCTGTGCGACGGCCCGGTGGGCTTCCGCAACCTCGACGTCATCCGGGCGATGACGCCGTAGCCGGTCAGGCGTGCCGGCGCCGCGGCCGCGGTTGGCAGTGCGGGCACCAGTACGACGACCGGTTCATGAACGGCGCGCGCCGGACGGGCGTGCCGCACCGCGGGCAGGGCCGGTCCTCCTGCCCGTAGACCGCGAGGGTGCGGTCGAAGTAGCCGGACTCGCCGTGGACGTCGACGTAGAGCGCGTCGAACGAGGTGCCGCCCGCGGCCAGGGCCTCCCCCATCACCTCGGTGGCCGCCGCGAGCACGCGCCGGCCCTCCGGGCGCGTCAGGGTCGCCGTGGGCCGCTCGTAGTGCAGCTGGGCGCGCCACAGCGCCTCGTCGGCGTAGATGTTGCCGATGCCCGAGACCAGGGTCTGGTCGAGCAGCGCCCGCTTGAGGCCGGTGCGGCGCCGGCGCAGCCCGGCGACCGCGGCCTCCCCGTCGAACGCGGGGTCGAGGGGGTCGCGGCCGATGTGGACGACCGGCAGGGGCAGCGCCTCGGGGCCCGCCACGTCGACGACGGTGAGCCCGCCGAAGGTGCGCTGGTCGACGAACCGCAGCTCGGGGCCGTCGTCGGCGAAGCGCAGCCGGATGCGCAGGTGCTTCTCGTCGGGGCGCTCGGCGGGCTGGACGAGCAGCTGGCCGCTCATCCCGAGGTGCGCGAGCAGCGCCGCGTCGGGGGCGTCGGCGTCGAGGGGGCCGAGCTCCACCCACAGGTACTTGCCGCGACGGCGGACGGCGCGCAGCACCTGGCCGGTCAGGCGCTCGACCAGCTCGGGGCCGCCGCCGGGCTGGCGGCGCACCGAGCGGGGGTGGAGGACCTCGACCTCGCGCACCCGACGGCCCAGCACGTGGTCGGCGAGCCCCCGCCGGACGACCTCGACCTCGGGCAGCTCAGGCACTGCCGGACGGCGTCCCGTCGTCCCCTTCGAGGTACTGGTACGCCGCGCGGGCGGCCTTCTGCTCGGCTTCCTTCTTGGTGCGCCCGACCCCGGTGCCGCGCTCCTCGCCCGCGACGACGACCGTCGCCGTGAACTCCTTGAGGTGGTCCGGGCCCTCCTCGGCCATCCGGTACTCGGGCACGCCGAGGTCGCGGGCGGCGGTGAGCTCCTGCAGGCTCGTCTTCCAGTCGAGCCCGGCGCCGAGCAGCGGCGCGGTGCGCAGCAGCTCGCCGAAGAGGCGCTCGACCAGTGAGCGCGAGGTCTCGATGCCGTGCTGGAGGTGGACCGCGCCGAGCACGGCCTCGACCGCGTCGCCGAGGATGCTCGGCTTGTCGCGGCCGCCGGTGAGCTCCTCGCCGCGCCCGAGGTGCAGGCGGTCGCCGAGGCCGAGCTCGCGGGCGACGCCGGCCAGCGCGTGCATGTTGACCACGCTCGCGCGGAGCTTCGCCAGCTGCCCCTCGGGCAGGTCGGGGTGCTCGCGGTAGAGCCGCTCGGTCACGACGACGCCGAGCACGGCGTCACCGAGGAACTCGAGACGCTCGTTGGTCGGCAGACCGCCGTGCTCGTAGGCGTAGGAGCGGTGGGTCAGGGCGAGCTCGACCAGCTCCTGGTCGAGATCGACCTGCAGGACCTCGCTGAGCGTCGGTTCCTGGGGTGGCTCCACCGGCTCCGCACTCATGGCCGTCACGGTGACGTCCGGTGCGGCCTCAGGCCGGGGTGACGGCGCGGCGGCCGGCGTACTGGCCGCAGTGCGGGCACGCCACGTGCGGCGGCTTCGGCTTCGCGCAGGCCTTGTTCTGGCACGCCTCCAGCTGCGGCACCGACGCCTTCCACTGCGAGCGGCGGGCGTGGGTGTTCGCGCGGGACATCCGGCGCTTGGGGACGGCCACGGTGGTTCCTTCTCCTCAGTTCTCGGTGCGGCCGGTGCCGCCGTACTTCTCCTGCAGCGCGGCCCAGCGAGGATCGATTGTCTCACGGGCCTCCCCGGCCGGGACGAAGGCCCATGCCTCCGGGTCCGGGGTCGGCACGCCGGGGCAGTCCTCGCGGCACAGCGGGGTCACCGGCAGCTCGAGCAGGACCGCGTCGCGCACGGCCGGCTCGAGGTCGATGCGCTCGTCGACGATGCGGCTGACCTCGTCCTCGTCGGCCGTGTCGTCGGTGACCGAGTCGGGGTAGGCGTAGAGCTCGGTGAGGTCCACGTCCACGTGGTCGGTGAACGGCTCGAGGCAGCGCGAGCACTCGCCGGTGACGTCGGCCTCGACCGTGCCGGACGCCAGCACGCCCTCCATCACCGACTCGAGACGCAGGTCGAGGTGGATCGGCTCGCCCACGGGCACGCCGACCATCTCCAGGCCGAAGCCCTCGGGGGCGGGCACGTCGCGGCGCAGCGTCTTCATCTGGCCGGGGCGGCGCAGCAGCTCGCGCGCGACGTCGACCACCCAGGGGCTGGTCGCGTCGACGGACGGCTCGGGGCTCTTCTTCTCGCTCGTCATCTCACTGCTCGTGACGGTGGTGCTCGGTGGCCGCGTGATCACGGCCCGACGAGCCAGTCTACGCGAGCACGATCAGGCGCCGAGGCGCTCGGTCCAGCGCCGCCAGCCCTCGCGCGGCGCCTCGTCGCGGGGCTCCGGCTCCTCGTCGCGACGGGGCGGGCCCGCGGCGGCCGGACCGACCGGGGCGCTCATCCGAAGCTGGTGGCGGTGGCGCCCGACGGTGTCGAGCACCGACTCGAGCGTCTCGGAGAAGTCGGCGAGGGTGCCGTCGACGTAGTGGTCGCACTCCGCCCGGCGGCGGTCGGCCTCGTCGGTGGCGGCGTCGACGATCCGCTCGGCCTCGGCCTGGGCCGCGCGCGTCACCTCGTGGGCCTCGACGAGCCGCGCCTGCTCGGCGCGCCCGTCGGCCACCGAGCGCTCGTAGTGCTGGCGCCCGGCCTCGACCATGCGCTCGGCCTCGGCCTCGGCGCGCTCGGTCAGCTCGGCGTACTCGCGGCGCCCCCGGCCCACGGTGCGCTCCGCCTCGTGCTCGGCCTCGGCGATCATCTGCTGGGCCTGCTCGCGCGCCTCGGCCAGCAGGCGGTCGGCCTCCTCGCGGGCCTCGCGGCGCGCGGTCTCGGCCTCCTCGGTGGCGTCGGCGATCAGCTTGTCGCGGTGGTCCAGGACGTCCTGGGCGTCGTCGAGCTCGCCCGGGATCGCCTCGCGGACGTCGTCGAGGAGCTCCAGCACGTCGCCGCGGGGCAGGACGCAGTTGCTGGTCATGGGGAGCCCGCGCGCCTCCTCGCAGAGGGTCACGAGCTCGTCGAGCGCCTCGAACACGCGGTACACGGCGGACAGTGTGCGCCCGGCGATCACCGGGACCGGGGATTGCGCCCGTGCGTCGGCGTGTCGGGGCAGGTCCGTGCGGGGTCAGCCGATCCGCTCGCGCAGGCGGCGGTGGACCTCGGGGTGCAGGAAGGCGCTGACGTCCCCGCCACCGCGCGCGACCTCCTTGACCAGCGAGCTCGAGACGTAGGAGAAGCGCGGGTCGGTGATGAGGAACGTCGAGTCGACCCCGGTCTGGTGGCGGTTCATCTGCGCCATCGGCTCCTCGAACCCGAAGTCGACCGAGGAGCGCAGCCCCTTGACCAGCGTCGCCGCACCGATCGCGCGGCAGTAGTCGACGACGAGGCCCTCGAAGGCGTCGGTGCGGACGTTCGGGACGCCCTCCAGCGCCGTGGCGAGCAGCTCGCGACGCTCGTCGACGGTGAACATGCCCTGCTTGTTCGGGTTCACCGCGACGGCGACGACCACCTCGTCGAACAGCGCCGCGGCGCGCGAGACGACGTCGACGTGCCCGAGCGTGACGGGGTCGAACGAGCCGGGGCAGACCGCGATCGCCATGGCGCCTGATCATTCCAGAGCGCGACGATGAGCGGCGTGGACGCCGACCTCCTGCGCGCCGACCTCGCCGCGCTCTACCCGCAGTTCGGGCTGCGGGTGGCCCACGCCGGGACCGTGCTGCTCGGGCCCACCGACGAGGAGCTCCTCGAGCTCGCCGACCTCGTCGCCGAGCCGGGAGGGGTCGTGGAGCCGGGGCGTTCCGGGGAGCTCATGGGCTGGCCCGAGGACCAGGGTGAGGTCGCCGCCCGGCGGTTCCTCGAGTGGGCGTGGCGGTTGCGGGAGGCGCCGACCCCCGCACGGTGGCGGGCGCCGCTGGCGATCCTCGACGGGGGCCGGGCGCTGGGGCTCGCGGTGCTGGCGCACGAGCTCGACGACCCCGCGGGGACGGTGCGGACCTCGTCCTGGCTGGCGCGCGCCGAGCAGGGGCGCGGGCTGGGGCGGCGGGTGCGGCTGATGCTGCTGGAGCTGGCGTTCGCGCACCTCGGGGCGCTGCGGGCGGTGACCGGCGCGGCCGAGGGGAACGCGGCGTCGCGGGCCGTGACGGGGCGGCTCGGCTACCGCGAGACCCACCGCGTGACGGGTGGCGACGGCGTCGTCGAGGTCCACGCCGCGATCACCCCGGCGACCTGGCGGCGCCGGCGCCTGCCCGACGTCGACGTGGAGGGCGTGGACGCGTTCCTGGCCGCCGTCACGTCGTGAAGGCCGTGACCGTCACCTCGCCGGGCCCGTCGACGGCGGATCGGTACACCACCGCCCCGTCGGGGTTCGCGACGCGCTGCTGGGCGTCGTCGGCCGGGAGCCCCGAGGCGGCGCGCCACGGGGCGGCCTCGGCGAGGCGGACCGCGAGCACGACGCGGGTGTCGATCCCGCTCTCGGTGTCCAGCCGCGTCACGACCGCGTCCCCGGGCAGCGGGGCGAGCGCGGCGAAGCGCAGGGCGCGGTCGACCTGAGCGGGGGTGGGCGGGCCGTCGCGGGGCGGCGGCGCGGTCGTGCACCCCGGCAGGGCGACCGGCAGGGCGACCAGCAGGGCCGTCAGGAGGACGCGCAGGACGGTCGACCGCACGGCGCCGATCCTGGCAGGTGCTCCGTGCGGGGAGCCGCGACCTGGTCCGTCGGGCGGTTCCGGCTGCGCCGACCGGCGTCGTTTCCGCACCTCATGGCGGCGGCGACCCTGCCAGGTACCCCACAAGGAGGCACACATGGCTGACGGAGCCCCGCGGCGGACCCGCCGGACGAGCACCTCGACGGGCGACGGCGCCCGGCGCACCGAGTCCGAGGAGGGCACCCCGCGTCGGCAGGGCGAGCAGCGTCCGGAACGCCGGGCGTCCGGGTCGACGAGCCCGCGCACCGAGGGCGACGGCCGCCCCGACGTCTACCTCGACATCGCGAAGCTCGAGGTCGACCACATCGGGCTCGAGGTCGAGGACCTGCGCGCCAAGGTGTCGCTGCAGGCCGAGGTCCTCAACCTGCTCAAGCTCAACGTGGGGGTCGACGCCCAGCTCGGCAAGGTCGCGCTCGAGATCGACGGGGTGCAGGCCGAGGCGACGTTGAAGGTCCGCCTCGACGAGGTCGCCGGGATCATCGACCGGGTCCTCACCACGATCGACCGCAACCCGCAGATCCTCGAGACGGTCGTGCGCAGCGCCGCGAGCGCGGTGCAGGACGTCGGGTCGGGCCTCGGCGAGGCGACGGGCGAGGTCGGGCGTGCGGCCGGGAGCGCGGTCGGCGAGCTCGGGCAGCAGGCCGGCAGCGCGGTCGGCGAGCTCGGGCAGCAGGCCGGAGGTGCGGTCGGTCAGCTCGGCAGTGCGGCGGGGGACGCGGTCGGGGACGTCGGCGAGGCGGCGGGCGGCGCCGTCGGCGAGGTCGGGCAGCAGGCCGGCGGTGCCGTCGGCGATGCGACCGGGGCCGTCGGGGACGCCGCGAGCAGCGCGACCGAGACGGCCGGCGACGCCATCGGCTCGACGACCGAGACGGCCGGGGACGCCGTCGGCGTGGCGGGCGAGGCGGTCTCCGATGCCGCGTCCTCCGACTCCGACTCCGACTCCGACTCCGAGTCCGGCTCCGACTCCGGCCGGGAGGACGCGGCGTCGAGGACCTCCGGGAGCGGGAGCACGGGCGAGGACGACGGCGAGGAGGGCGCTGCCCGGACCTCGAGCCGGTCGTCGAGCGGCGGGCGGTCCCGCCGGTCGACGTCGACGCGGCCCCGAACCGCACGGCGGACGACCGGGTGAGCGACGACCGCCCGCCCGACCTCGAGTTCCGGGCCAGGATCCGGGCCGACCGGCTGCGCTTCCACGAGGAGCCGGAGGTCCGGGTCGACCTGACCGGCGACCAGGACGACGACTCGACCTCCGGGAGCCGGCGCCGCAACCTCCCCGACCGGGTGCAGGCCCTCACGACCTACCGCGACATCCAGGTCGACGAGGCGATCCTGTCCTGGATCGACGCGCCCGACGACCCGGCCTGATCGGCCCGGGCGGCCGGCTCGGCGCCGGCCGCCCGGGATGACCGATCAGCCGGCCGATCCCGACGAGCTGCGGCGACGGCGGGTCGAGGGCTGCTCCTCGTCGCCGCCCTCGCCCGTCTGCCGGGGACGTCGCGGCGAGCGCGGGCGCGCCGGCTCGTCGGTACCCGACTCCGACGACCGCCGGCGCCGCGCTCCCCCGTTCCGGCCCGGCTGCGCGTCGGGCGTCTCGTCGGGGCGCTTGGAGCGGCGGGGCTGGGTCGAGGTCGGGGACGAGGACGACGTCCGCGTCGACCGGGACGACCCCGAGGACGGGGACGGCGCGGCCCCGGCCGGCTCCTCCGGACGCCGCGGACGGCGCAGGTGGAGCCGCTCGGCGAGACCGTGGCGCTGGTCGTCGCCGTCCTGCCTCCCGCCGTCGTCCGTCGACTCCTGGGCCGAGGCGCCGGACTCCTCCGCCGTCTCGTCGACGTCGACACCCTGGTCCCGGGACCCGCCGACCGACGCCTGGTCGTCGGCGTCCTCGTCCTCGGTCTCGTCCTCGGCCTCGTCGTCGAGGTCGTCGGCCTCGGCGTCGGCGTCCTCGGTCTCGTCCTCGGTCTCGTCCTCCTCCTCGTCCTCCTCCTCGGCCTCGTCCTCGAGGTCCTCCGCCTCGTCCTCGAGGTCCTCCGCGTCGGCCTCGTCGTCCGCCTCGTCCTCGGCCTCGTCGTCGGCCTCGTCGTCGGCCTCGTCGTCGGCCTCGTCGTCGGCCTCGTCGTCGAGGTCCTCGACCTCGTCGTCGGCCGCCTCGTCGCTGTCCTCGAGCTCGCCCTCGTCCTCGTCCTCGTCCTCGTCCTCGGCCGTCGCCTCGTCGTCGACCTGGTCCGCGTCCTCCGCCTCGAGGTCCTCGCCCTCGGCGTCCTCCGCGTCCTCCGCCTCGGTGTCCTCGAGGTCCCCGGCGTCGGCGTCGGCCAGGTCGACGTCCTCGACGTCGGCGCTGTCCTCGACGTCGACGTCCTCACCGCCGACCGCGCGGGTGTCACCCTCGAGCCCGCCGGACCGCGCGCCGACCCCGTCCTGCTCGGCGCCGTCCTGGCTCTGCCCGGTGTCGCGCGGCTCGTCGTCCTCGGTCGTGATGTCGATCCGCACCCGACGGCCGCCGATGACGATGCTGCCGTGGAGGTCGATCGATCCGATGCCGAGTGCTTCGGTCATGGTGGGTCCTTCCGGTGGTCCGGACGTCGCTGTCCGAGGGAGCGGGCGGGCCGAGGTGGTCGACCCGCCGCGTGGGAGCCCGGCATTCCCGACCCACGGACGGGTGACGCCGCACCACGGGCCGTCACGGCGAAGTGGCTCCGAGCGGCGCAGCCGGTGCGCCCCGCCACCGCGCGCCGCTGCGCCGCGGACGCGGGGGTGTCCGTCCGGTCGGCGCGACCCGCCGCCCCGCCCGCACCCGGCGTGTCGCGCGGCGAGGATGTGGCGATCCTGGCGCTGGACGCCGGCGAGGCCGCATCGCTGGCACGCGGCGCCTGCCGCCCCGGTCAGGTCGGGGCGGTCGCGAGGTGGAGGGTCGTCTCGCCGTAGGTGCGGGGTGCCTCGGGGTCGAGGCCCTCGGGCCAGGAGGGGGCGGGCGAGCGTGTGTCCCGCTCGACGACCACGAGCCCGCCCCCGCGCACCCAGCGCGGGAGGAGGGCGAGCACGTCGTCGACCGGGTCCGCGTAGGGCGGGTCGACGAAGACGAGGTCCACCGGGCCCGGGGTCCGGCGCAGGTACGCGAGCACCGACGACCGGCGCACCAGCGCGCCCCGCACCCCGGCGACCCCGATGTTGCTCTGGATCACCCCGCACGCCCGCGGGTCCCGCTCGACGAGCACGGCCGTCGACGCCCCGCGGGAGAGCGCTTCGATCCCCAGCGCGCCGGAGCCGGCGTAGAGGTCGAGGACCTCCGCGTCCTCCAGCGCCCCCCGCGCCTCGAGCGCGGAGAACAGGGCCTCGCGGACCCGGTCCGCGGTCGGCCGGGTGCCGGTCGGCGGGATCGCGATCTGCCGACCGCCGGCCACGCCACCGATGATGCGGGTCATCTCCCCGATCCCTGTCGCCTGATCGCGACTAGGCGAGCACGACGACGAGGTCGCCGCCCTCCACCTGCTGGACCGACCCGATCGCCAGGCGCTCCACCGTCCCGGCCCTCGGCGCGGTGATCGACGCCTCCATCTTCATCGCCTCGATCGTCGCGACGGTGTCGCCGGCCTCGACGCGGTCGCCCTCGCCGACCTGCAGCGTCACCACGCCCGCGAACGGCGCCGGCACGTGGCCCGGGTCGCTGCGGTCGGCCTTCTCGGCGGCCTTGACGTCGGTGTCGACGGCGCGGTCGCGCACCGACAGCGGGCGCAGCTGGCCGTTGAGCGACATCAGCACCGTGCGCATGCCGCGCTCGTCGGGCTCGGAGATCGCCTGCAGCTCGATGAGCAGCTGCACGCCCGTGTCGATGTCGACGGCGTACTCGCGCTCGGACTCCAGGCCGTAGAAGAACTCCTGGCTGCGCAGCACCGAGGTGTCGCCGTACGAGTGGCGGTGCTCGCGGAAGTCCTTCGTCGGCCCGGGGAAGAGCAGGTCGTTGAGGGTGGCGGCGCGGTCGGACTCGAGGCCCTTGCGGTCGTCGTCGGTGAGCTCGGCGAGGCCGGGGCGCTCGGTCCGGCCCTCCAGCGCCCGCGAGCGCAGCGGCTCGGGCCAGCCGCCGGGCGGGTCGCCGAGCTCGCCGCGCAGGAAGCCGATCACCGAGTCGGGGATGTCGTAGCGCGAGGGTTCCGCCTCGAACGCCGCCGGGTCGACGCCGGCGCCGACGAAGTGGAGCGCGAGGTCGCCGACGACCTTCGACGACGGCGTGACCTTCACCAGGTGCCCGAGCATCCGGTCGGCGGCCGCGTACGCGTCCTCGACCTGCTCGAACCGGTCCCCCAGCCCCAGCGCCACGGCCTGCTGGCGCAGGTTCGACAGCTGCCCGCCGGGGATCTCGTGGGTGTAGACGCGCCCGGTCGGCGACGCCAGGCCGGCCTCGAACGGCGCGTAGACCTTGCGGACCAGCTCCCAGTACGGCTCGAGGGCGTTGACAGCGTCGAGCGACAGGCCGGTCGGGCGGTCCGAGTGGTCGGTCGCGGCCACGAGCGCGGACAGCGACGGCTGCGACGTCGTCCCCGCCATCGACGCCACCGCGGCGTCCACCGCGTCCACGCCGGCGTCGATCGCCGCGGTCAGCGTCGCGAGCTGGCCGCCCGCGGTGTCGTGGGTGTGCAGGTGCACGGGCAGGTCGAAGCGCTCCCGCAGGGCCGTGACCAGCCGGCGCGCGGCCGGCGGACGCAGCAGCCCCGCCATGTCCTTGATCGCCAGCACGTGCGCGCCGGCCTCGACGATCTGCTCGGCCAGGCGCAGGTAGTAGTCGAGCGTGTAGAGCTTCTCCGACGGGTCGTTGAGGTCGCTCGTGTAGCAGAGCGCGACCTCCGCGATCGCCCCGCCGGAAGCCCGCACGGCGTCGATCGCCGGGCGCATCTGCGCGACGTCGTTGAGCGCGTCGAAGATCCGGAAGATGTCGATGCCGACGCGGGCCGCCTCGGCGACGAAGGCGTCGGTCACCTCCGTCGGGTAGGGCGTGTAGCCGACGGTGTTGCGCCCGCGCAGCAGCATCTGCAGGCACAGGTTCGGGACGGCCTCGCGCAGGCGGGCGAGGCGCTCCCACGGGTCCTCGGCGAGGAAGCGCAGCGCCACGTCGTACGTCGCCCCGCCCCAGCACTCGAGCGAGAGCAGCTCCGGGGCGGTGCGTGCGACGTGCGGGGCGATGTCGAGCAGGTCGCGGGTGCGCACGCGCGTCGCCAGCAGCGACTGGTGGGCGTCGCGGAAGGTCGTGTCGGTGACCGGGACCGTGGTCTGCTTCCGCAGCCACGACGCGAACCCCTCGGGGCCCAGCTCGGCCAGGCGCCGGCGCGAGCCGTCCGGCGGCGCCGTGGAGAGGTCGACCGCGGGCAGCTTCTCGCGCGGGTCGACCAGCCGCGGCGGCTCGCCGTAGGGCTTGTTGACGGTGACGTCGGCGAGGTAGCTCATGAGGCGCGTGCCGCGGTCGGCGGGCGCCCGCGCGGAGAGCAGCTCGGGGTGCTCGGCGATGAAGCTCGTCGTCACCCGGCCCTCGCGGAAGTCCGGCTCGTCGAGCAGGGCCATGAGGAACGGGATGTTGGTGGCGACGCCGCGCACCCGGAACTCGGCGAGCGCGCGACGGGCCCGGCGCACCGCGGTGGTGAAGTCGCGCCCGCGGCACGTCACCTTGACCAGCAGCGAGTCGAAGTGCGCGCTGATCTCCGCGCCGGCGTAGGCCGTCCCGCCGTCGAGGCGCACGCCCGAGCCGGACGCCGAGCGGTAGGCCGAGATCATCCCGATGTCGGGGCGGAACTCGTTGGCCGGGTCCTCGGTGGTGATGCGGCACTGCACGGCGAACCCGTGCAGGGCGACCGAGTCCTGGGAGAGCTCGAGGTCGGCGAGCGTCTCGCCCGACGCGATGCGCATCTGGGCGGCCACGAGGTCGACGTCGGCGACCTCCTCGGTGACCGTGTGCTCCACCTGGATGCGCGGGTTCATCTCGATGAAGTGGTGGTGGCCGTCGGCGTCGAGCAGGAACTCGACGGTGCCCGCGTTGACGTAGCCGATGGCCTCGGCGAAGCGCACCGCGTCCGCGCAGATGCGCTCGCGCAGCTCGGGCGTCAGGTGCGGCGCGGGGGCGATCTCGACGACCTTCTGGTGACGTCGCTGCACCGAGCAGTCGCGCTCGAAGAGGTGCATGACGTGCTCGTCGCCGTCGGCGAGGATCTGGACCTCGATGTGGCGCGGGTCGACGACGGCCTGCTCGAGGATGACGGTGGCGTCACCGAACGCGCTGGAGGCCTCGTTCATCGCCGCCTGCAGGGCGTCGCGCAGCGCGCGGGGCTCCTTGACCAGCCGCATGCCCCGCCCGCCGCCGCCCGCGACGGCCTTGACGAACACCGGGAAGGCCATCGACTCCGACGCCGTCAGCAGCGTCTCGAGGTCGTCGGAGGGGTCCGACGAGTCGAGCACCGGGACGCCGGCCTCGCGGGCGGCGGCGACCGCACGGTGCTTGTTGCCGGCCATCGCGAGCACCCGCGGGGGCGGCCCGATGAAGGTGATGCCCGCCTGCTCGCACGCGGTGGCGAGCCCCGGGTTCTCCGAGAGGAAGCCGTACCCGGGGTACACGGCGTCGGCGCCGGAGCGCCGCGCGGCGCTGATGATCTCCTCGACCGAGAGGTACGCGCGGACGGGGTGCCCGACCTCGCCGATCTGGTAGGCCTCGTCGGCCTTGAGCCGGTGCTCGGAGTTGCGGTCCTCGTGGGGGAACACGGCCACGGTGGCGGCGCCGAGCTCGTAGGCCGCCCGGAAGGCCCGGATCGCGATCTCGCCACGATTGGCGACGAGCACCTTGCGGAACATCTCTCCGACACACCCCTCCCACCGGCACCACCCGGCATCCGGGTCGGCGGAGGCTATCGCGACCGGGCCGTCCCGTGAGGGCGACGTGTGTCATGGCGGTGCGGTATCAAGGAGGGGCGAGCAGACCCCCGGAGGAGGACATCGTGGACCGACCCCGACGTTCCGCCGCCCCGTGGCTGTTCGGCCTCGCCGCGCTGCTCACGCTGCTCTCGCCCGTGGTCTTCCTCGCCGTGTGGGTCGCGGCGGGCGACATCGAGGGTGTGGGCGTGGCCCTCCTCGCCGCGGTCGTCGACCTCTTCCTCGCCGCCGTCGCCGCGGTCACCGCCACCGTCCTCGCCGTCCGCCGGGGCGTCACCCGCGTGCGCACGGTGGTGCACGGTCACCCCCAGGGTCGCGTCGGGCGCATGGCCGAGCACGACGCCGCGCGCTGGCACCTCGCCCGCGACCGGTTCGCCACGCTCCAGGCCGAGTACGCCGCGTTCGAGGCCGACCCGCGCGCCGTCGCCGCCCGCCCGGCGCTCGCCGACGTCACCGTCCCGGCCACCGCCCGCTTCGTGCAGGCGATGGGCGACGCCGAGTTCCTCGCCACCGAGACCGAGCCCGCCGGGCCCCGCCGCGCCGAGTTCGCCGCCGCCGTCGACCGTGCCGAGACCGCGTGGCAGGACGCCCAGCGCGTCGCCGAGGGTCTGGCCCAGTCACGGCACGAGGCCCCGCCGGCCCGCGAGACCCGCGCCGTCGACCCCGCTCCCCCGCGCAGCGTCGGGACAGGGGCCCCGCCGCCCGGGTCGGAGTACACCCAGGCCGCCGACGCCGTCCGCCGCGCCGCCGTCCGCGGGGCGCGCGACCTGCGCGATCGCCTGCGCGCCTGAGGATCCTGCAGCGAACGGGTATCTCGCTGCTTCTACGCGCACGAAAGCCCCGTTGATCACCGAGCCTCGGCCCGGACGGCGTCCGCGAACGCCGCCGGCTGCTCGACCAGCACGTAGTGCCCCGCCCCCGGCACGACGACCACGCGCCGGTCGGGGCGCAGCGCCGTCACCGTGGCGGCGCTGAGGTCCGGGACCCCGCCCGCGACGACGAGCACGGGCATCGCCAGCGGCCGCGGGTCGGCGCGCTGGGCGTCCGCGTCCCGGTCGAGCGCCCGGTAGCGACCCATCGCCGCGTCGAGGCGCCCGGGCGGGGCGTAGGCGGCGACGGCCTCGTCGAGCGGGAAGGCCGGCGAGCCGGTGAAGGCCGCGAGGAACTCCCGGAGCCGCGGGCGTTCGGCGGCCTCCACCGCGCCGGGCGGGGCGTCACCGAAGGTCCTCAGGTGCGGCGGCCCGAGCTCCGCGAGCCCGTATCCCGGGACGCCGCCGCCCGAGATCACGAGGCGCGCCACGTGCTCGGGGCGGGCGCGCGCCCAGGCGACGGCGGTCATCGCGCCCAGGTCGTGGCCGACGACCGTCGCCGGGGGCAGGCCCAGGGCGTCCGCCAGGTCGGTGAGGTCGGTGGCGAGGTCCGTGGCCGCGTAGGCGTCGGTGCCGGGCGGGGCGAAGCGCGAGCAGCCGGCCCCGCGCAGGTCGGGGACGACGACGCGGTGGTCGGCGGCCAGGTCGGCGGCGACGGCGCGCCAGGTCGCCGACGTCTCCGGGAAGCCGTGCAGCAGCACGACGGCCGGGGCGCCCGGCGGGCCCGCGAGGGTCACGTGCAGGCGCGTGCCGGCCGTGTCGACGTCCCGCGTCGTCCCGCCGGCCACGATCGGCGCACACGGATCGGGACCGCTCGGCGCCCCACACGCGCTCAGCGGCACCCCGAGCACCAGCAGTACGGCCACCACGACGCGCGCCACTCGCGCAGGGTGACCGGTCGGCGCGCGAGAACGACCGATCGGCCGCGCCGGGGGATGTTTGTCACGACCCCAGTCGGGCATCCGCACCGTACGAGACCAGGTGGGTGGGAGCTGGGGAGCCTCCGGCCACCGTATGGTCCGGGCCCGTCGTTCGGGGCGACGGGCCCGGACCTTCCTCTACGTCACGGCCGGGCGCCGGTCAGAGGACGCGCCGCACCGTGTTGACGTCGTCCAGGCGCCGCTCGACCTCGGAGATCTTCACGTCGGAGCCCGTGCGGGGAGCCTCGATCATCTTGCCGCCGCCGATGTAGATGCCGGCGTGGCTGACGGGCTCGTTGAAGAAGATCAGGTCGCCGGGCCGCATGCTGTCGACGCTGACCTCCTGACCCTCCTGCGCCTGGGCGCGCGAGGTGCGCGGCAGCTCGACGCCGGCCTTCTCGTACGCGAACTGGATCAGCCCGGAGCAGTCGAAGCCGTCCGGGGTCGTGCCGCCCCAGACGTAGGGCACGCCCAGCTGGGCGCGCGCCGACGAGATGGCCTGCTGCGCGGCCGAGGAGCCGGCGGACGAGGACGCCTGCTCGCGGCTCTCGGACGACTCGCTGCTGCGCGCCGACTGTCGCTCGGTCTCCTGCGAGTTGGCCGCCGCACGCGAGGTCGGCGAGTCGTGCTTGATCGACGGGGCCGCGGCCGCCGCCGGGCTGACGACCGGCAGGACCGAGGAGGTCGCGGCGTCCGAGCTGTGCCCGGGCGACACGGCGGGCGCGGCCGGGGCGACGGCGAGGGCCGCCGAGGCCAGCTCGGGGGCGGCGGCGACCTCGCCGGTGGCCGGCGGCTCCTCGTCGCCCAGGAGGCCGTGCGTGACCATCCCGCCGGCGGTCGCGACGGCGCCGAGGGCGGCCAGCGAGAGGCCGGCGGTGCGCGCGGCCCGCGAGACGGGGCTGCTCGCCGAGCCGTGGGCGCGGCCGGTGGGGCGGCCGTGACGGCCGTGGGCGGAGCGGGAACGACGGTCGGCGGGGACGACGCCCATCGAGCCGGTCGTCGCGTCCTCGGGAGCGCGGTGGCGTCCGGCGGGACGCGGCGCGGCACCCTCGGCGATCTCGGGCAGCACAGCCGTCATGCGATCTCCTCGCCCGCCGGGCGGCGCTCGCCGGACTCTCGGCCGCGGGGACGGCCGGGGTCCGCGGACGGCGGGCCGCTGGGGAGCTGCGGCTCGACGTCGGTCACCCGCCCCGTCCTGGGAGGTCGTGCGCTCCGGGGAGGCCGCCGGACGGGGAGTCGGACGAAGCGGCCGAGCGCGCCGCCACGCTGATGCCTGGCGACCACCGAAACGTAACCGATCCGTGACCCCCACTGGCCACGCCACGCCGTCACAGCGCGCTCACCGGTCATTGCACCGCGCTCACTGGTGCGGACGGTCGATCCGGGACCGCTCGGCGCTGGACTGACCCGATCCGGTGACGACGAGCGGGCGTGCTCACGCCTCGTCGCCGTCCTGCGGCCGGACGAGCCGGTGCCTACAGCCGATCGAGGAACGCGGCCTCGGCCTCGCCGACCACCGACCGCACGAGTCCGGCCAGTCCCGGGTGACGGGCGAGCGAGGGGTCGTCGGCGACCACCGCGCGCGCCTCCTCGCGGGCCTCGGCCACGAGGTCGCCGTGCTTGAGCACCGAGAGCATGTGCAGGCCCGAGCGGCGCCCCGACTGCTCGGCGCCGAGGACGTCGCCCTCGTCGCGCACCTCGAGGTCGATGCGCGAGACCTCGAACCCGTCGGGGGTGGCCGCCAGCCGCTCGAGGCGCTGGAGGGCGGGCGAGCCCTCCGCGGCCTCGGTGACGAGCAGGCACGACGACGCCGCCACCCCGCGTCCCACGCGCCCGCGCAGCTGGTGGAGCTGGGAGACACCGAACCGGTCGGCGTCCATGATGATCATCATCGTGGCGTTCGGGACGTCGACACCCACCTCGATCACCGTGGTGGCCACGAGCACGTCGACCCGGCCGTCCGAGAACGCCCGCATGACGGCGTCCTTCTCGTCGGTGGGCATGCGGCCGTGGAGGATCTCGAGCCGCAGCCCGGCGAGCGGGCCCTCGGCGAGCATCGGCCCGACGTCGGTGACCGCGAGCGGCGGGCGGGCCTCGGGCTCGGCCTCCGGGCCGGTCTCCAGCTCGCGCAGGATGCCGCCGTCCCAGTCGTCGTCGGCGTCGGCCTCGGGATCGAGCAGGTCGTCCGGGCGGGACGGCGTCTCGGGCTCGCCCGGCTCGCCGCCCTCCTCGCCGATCCGCGGGCACACGACGTAGGCCTGGTGGCCCGCGGCGACCTCCTCGCGCACCCGCTCCCACGCCCGCTCGAGCCACCGGGGCTTGACGCCCGCCGGCACGGCCGTGGTGGCGACGGGCTGGCGGCCCTGCGGCAGCTCGTCGAGCACCGACGTGTCGAGGTCGCCGTAGAGGGTCAGCGCCACCGTGCGCGGGATCGGCGTCGCCGTCATGACGAGCACGTGCGGCGTCGTCGGGCCCGGCCGCGAGCGCAGCTCGTCGCGCTGGTGGACCCCGAAGCGGTGCTGCTCGTCGACGACCACCAGCCCGAGGTCGGCGAAGCCCACCCCCTGCTGGATCACCGCGTGGGTGCCGACGACGATCCCCGCCGCCCCCGACTGGGCGTCGAGCAGCGCCTCGCGCCGGGCCTTCGCGCCCAGCGAGCCGGTGAGCAGGGTGACGCGGGTGGCGTGCTCGGGGTCGGCGTCCAGCTCGCCCGCGCGACCCAGCGGCCCGAGCATCGCCTGCAGCGAGCGGGCGTGCTGCGCGGCGAGCACCTCGGTGGGCGCGAGCAGCACCGCCTGCCGGCCGGCGTCCACCACCTGGAGCATCGCCCGCAGCGCCACGACCGTCTTGCCCGAGCCGACGTCGCCCTGCAGCAGGCGGTTGAGCGGGTCCTCGCCGGCGAGCACCTCGGCCAGCGACTCCCCCACCGAGCGCTGGGCCCCGGTGAGCGCGAAGGGCAGGCGCGCGTCGAACGCCGCGGCGAGCCCGTCGTCGCGCCGCGGGCAGGCGGGGGCGGGCCGGGTGGTGGCGCTCGCGCGCCGCCCCGCCATCGCGAGCTGCAGGCCGAACGCCTCGTCCCACACGAGGCGGCGCCGAGCCGCGCGCTGCTCCTCGCGGGTGTCGGGCAGGTGGACCCGGCGCAGCGCATCGCCGAGGGACGCGAGCCCGTGGGCGGCGCGCAGGGTCTCGGGCAGGGGGTCCTCGGGCTCGTCGAGCAGGTCGAGCACCTGGCGCACCGCCATCATGATCACCCAGGACCGCAGCTTGCGCGTCGCCGGGTAGATCGGGATGAGGCCCGGCAGCTGCGCCTCGGCCCCCGCGTTGAGCACGATGAACTCCGGCGCCGCCAGCTGCCAGCCGCCGCGGTAGCGGCTCAGGTCGCCGGAGAACAGGGCCCGCGTGCCGACGGAGAGGTCGCGCTCGCGGTACGGCTGGTTGAAGAACGTGCAGGTGAAGTGCTGGGCGCCGACCGCCACCGACGCCTCGACGATGTGGCCCTTGCGGTGGCGCATCCGCCGGCCCGCGACCTTCTCGACGGTGCCCAGCAAGGTCACGTGCTCGCCGGGGCGGAACCGCTGGTCCTCGCGCTCCGAGGCGTGGGTGACCGTGGCGTGCTCGATGTACTTGCGCGGGTAGTGGCGCAGCAGGTCGCCCACCGTCTCCAGCTCGAGCTGGCGGGCGAGCGGCCGCGCGGTCTTGTCGCCCAGGGCCGTGCGCAGCGACGTGTCCATCCCGACCACACCGACGAGGATGTCATCCCGGTCCGACAGCGACGGCGCGCGGCGCGGCCGACGATCTGCGGCGGACCCCGGCGGCCGGGCGCGGTGCGGGACTCGGTTACGCTGGTCGGGAGTGCGCACCACCGTCCGGTGTCCGTGCGCCTGCGTAGATCACCAGCGTGTCGAGGAGTTCAGCCGTGAGTGCCGTCTGTGACGTGTGCGCGAAGGGCCCCGGGTTCGGGAAGTCGGTGTCGCACTCGCACGTGCGCACGAACCGCCGTTGGAACCCGAACGTCCAGGTCGTCCACACCCGCCTGGCCAACGGCAACCGCAAGCGCATGAACGTCTGCACCTCGTGCCTCAAGGCCGGCAAGATCGCGCGCTGAGCGCGTCCGCTCGCTGAGCCGGCCTAGCGGCCGAGCTCGTCGCGCAGCGTCCGGAGCGCGTCCCGGGTCTCGTCCGGAGGCAGCGCCTGGACGCACAGCAGCTCCATCGTGGCGAGGTAGTCGTCCACGTCGGAGCGCTTGTCGAGGTAGAGCGCGCTGGTGAGCTGCTCGAGGTAGACCACGTCAGGCACCCCGGCCTCGCGCGGGAACCGCAGGATGCTGAACGGCCCGCCGGCGCCCGCGTGCCCGCCGTGTCCGAACGGCACCATCTGCACCACGACGTGGCGCTGCTCGGACACCTCGAGCAGGTGGTCGACCTGGGCCTGCATGACCTCGACGCCACCGGTGAGCCGCCGGAGCGCGGCCTCGTCGAGCACGGCCCACAGCGTCGGCGGGTCGGCGCCGTCGAGGATCTCCTGGCGCCGCAGCCGCAGCTCCACCCGCCGCTCGTGCTCGCCGGCCGGCATCGAGCCGGGCCGCAGCGCGGTGACGTGGCGGATCATCGCCTCGGTCTGCAGCAGCCCGGGCACGAACTGCGGCTCGTAGGTGCGGATCTGGTCCGCGGCCTGCTCGAGCCCGACGTAGGTCTCGAACCACGGCGGCAGCAGGTCGGAGTACTGGTGCCACCAGCCCGGCGCGTTGGCCCGCCGCGCCAGCGCGAGCAGGGCGTCGCGCTCGTCGACGTCGTGCACGCCGTACAGCGTCAGCAGGTCGCCGACGTCGCGCTCCTTGAACCCGGTGCGCCCGTTCTCCAGCCGGCTGATCTTCGCGTGGGAGCCGCGGATGCGGTCCCCCGCGGCCTCGCGGGTCACCCCGGCCCGCTCGCGCAGGCCGCGCAGCTGCTGGCCGAGCATGATCCGCAGCACGGTCGGGCCGCCGCCGGGTGCGTCACGGATGTCGCGCGGGCGGTCCGGGACCTGCTCGGCCGCCGACCCCACGGGCTCCCGGGGTGGGACCACGCCGGTACCTCCACCAGCCTCGCCGCGCCGGGCGTACGGAGGCACGCCCGGTCAGGGGAACGACCCTAGCAGTCGGCCCCCCGGCAGAGCGGGCTCGCCGGCGCGCCCGGTGGTGTCAGGCGCCCTCGGCGAGGAGGTCGTCGAAGTCACCGTCCTTCGCGCCGAGCAGGAAGGCCGTCATCTCCGCGCGCGTGTAGACGAGCACCGGACCCTCCCGGTTGCGCGAGTTGCGCACGGCCACCCCGCCGTCGGGGAGCGGGGCCACCTCCACGCAGTTGCCCTTCGGGTTGCTGCGGCGGCTCTTGCGCCAGGAGATGTCGTCGGCGACCGTGCCGCGGACCCCTGGCTGCGGTGCTCCGGATGGTCTCGTCGGCTCCGTCTGCTCCGTCATGCGACCTCCCCCTGGTCGTGCAACAGCTGTCGGCGGTGCAGATGTTCTTGCATCTGCACAGTACGTCGGTCAGGATCGAGGTCGTCGCCGACGTCGGGGAGTGCGACGAACGGAGGTCCACGTGAGCCAGCCGGGACGCCCAGGTTCACCCGGGCGTACACCTGCGCCGCTCCGTGTCACCTCCGAGCGCCTCGGAGAGGACGAGGCCCGCGAGGCCCGGGAGGCCGACGCGGCGTCCGCCGCACCCGTCGCCGCCCCGGCACGCACCGCCACCGCCACGGCCACCGGCCCGCTCCCGGTCGGCACGCCGGGGCCCGCGTCCGCCGCGCCCGTCGTCGCCCCCCGCCCCGCCCTGCCGGTGGTGGCCCCGCGCCCGCGGCGCCGGTGGTCCGATCTGTGGCGTCTGGTGTTCGCGCGCCGCCGCGCCGGGCGCCACCGTCCGGAGACCACGCCGCCGCAGAGCTGGAGCATGATCTCGCCGCAGCGCCGGCGACGCAGCCGCTGGGGCCGGTACTGACCTCTAGGGCAGGCGCCAGTCGACCGGCTCGTCGCCGAGCTCGGTCAGGTACTCGTCGACGCGGCTGAACGGCCGCGAGCCGAAGAAGCCGCGGTCGGCCGACATCGGGCTCGGGTGCGCCGACTCGACGGTCGGGACGTCCTCGCCGAGCAGCGGCTTGACGGTCTGCGCGTCCCGCCCCCACAGCACCGCGACGAGCGGCTGGTCGGGCCGCGCGACCAGCGCGGCCACGGCTGCCTCGGTGACCTTCTCCCAGCCCTTGTTGCGGTGCGACCCCGGCGCGCCGGGCCCGACCGTGAGCACCCTGTTGAGCAGCAGCACCCCGTTGGCGGCCCAGGGCGAGAGGTCGCCGGTGCTCGGCGGCGGGTGGCCGAGGTCGCTCGTGTACTCGCGGAAGATGTTGACGAGGCTCTTCGGCAGCGGCCGCACGTCCGGCGCGACCGAGAACGAGAGCCCGACGGCGTGGCCCGGGGTCGGGTAGGGGTCCTGGCCCATGACCAGCACCCGCACCTCGTCGAAAGGCTGCTGGAACGCCCGCAGCACGTTCGGTCCCGCCGGCAGGTACCGGCGGCCCTCCGCCACCTCCGTGCGCAGGAAGTCGCCCATCGCCGCCACGGTGTCCGCCACCGGCGCGAGCGCCTCGGCCCACCCGGCCTCGACGGATTCGGAGAGGGGACGGGCCACGGTGCGAGCCTCCGGACGGGCGCGGGAGCGAGGTGCGGCCGGGCGGCTGGACCCGACCGGGCGACGCTAGCGCCCGCCGGCGTCGTCGCGGTCGCCGACCCTGGCCGGGGCGGGCGCCCGGGACGCCGAGGCGTCTCCTGGGTGAACGCCTCCTCCACGGCGCACGACGGTGCCGAGGCGTGTCCCGGGGACACGGGTCCGCCGGGCAGCTCGCCAGGCAAGGCCCGTCCTCGGGAACCGCCTCCTCTCCGGCGGCCCGCGGTCCCGACCCGTGTCTCCGGGACACGGGTCGGGAAGCCCATCGCCGACGCCCCTGGTCAGCGCGGTCCGCGGGCGCACGAGGGGCGAGGTGGGAGCGAGGGCGTCCTCCGCTGCTCCGGACGCAGCCGGGGACGCCCTCGCTGCGCCGGCGGCCCTCGACGACCTCCCCGCCCACGGCGTCCTTGATCTTGCCGAGCTCCTCGCCGACGATCCGGCGCACGACCGTCGTCGTCGAGCTCGACGTCGTCGTGGACCACGGCCCGACCCGCGAGCGCGACCTGCCCGAGGAGGACCCGCGTTGATGAGCCCCCAGGTCGCCGTCTGCTGGGACGTCGACGGGACCCTGCTGCACGGCGGGACGATCGGGCGCGAGGTGCTGCTCGAGGCGTTCACCACCGTCACCGGACACCCCGCCCGGGCCGAGGCCGTCGCCATGGGCGGCCGCACCGACTGGCTCATCGGCGAGGCGCTGCGCGACGCGCTGGACCCCGACGACGCGGCCGCCGTGCTCGCGCGGGGCGACGGGTTCGGTCACGCGATGATCGCCGCGGTCGCCGACGGCTGGTCGCGGCGCGCGCGCGACCTCCACGCCGTCGCGCGCACGCTGCCCGGCGTCCCCGAGACCGTCGCCGCCCTGGCCGCCGAGCCCGGCGTGGTGCAGACGCTGACCACCGGCAACGTCCGCGCCGGCGCCCGCGCCAAGCTCGCCGCGGTGGGCCTGGACGGCGGGCCCATCGACGTCGACCTCGGCGGCTACGGCGAGGGGCCGGGCGCCCGGGTGCGCGTGGTGGTGGCGGCCCGCGAGGCCCTCGCCGCCCGCTACGGCACCCCGCCGGCGCTGGTCGTCGTCGGCGACACCCCGCTCGACGTCGAGGCCGCGCACGAGGCCGGCGCGGTCGCGGTGGGCGTCGCCACGGGCAGCGCGACGCGCGCGGAGCTGGTCGCGTCGGGGGCCGCGCACGTCCTCGACGACCTGTCCGACCCGTCCCGTCTGGTGGCGGTGGTCCGCACCACGCGCGAGGATTCGTGGCACACCACGCAAGGAGGCTCGTGATGCCCGAGCGGACGATGGAGGCCCCCCACGGCGGCACGGGGAGCGACGCGCCCGCGGCGGCGACCCCGCCCGCGCCCGTGGGGCCGGAGCTGGCCCGGGACTTCCGCGACGTCCTGCCCGCCGATTCGGTGATCACCGACGAGGTCGGTCGGCGGAGCTACGAGTGCGACGGGCTGACCGGGTTCCGGCAGGTCCCGGCCCTGGTGGTGCTGCCGCGCGACGCCGACGAGGTCGCCGCCTGCGTCCGGATCTGCGCCCGCCACGGCGTCCCGTTCGTCGCGCGCGGGGCGGGCACCGGCCTGTCGGGCGGGGCGATGCCCGTCGCCGACGGTGTCGTGATCTCGCTGCAGAAGCTGCGCCGCATCCTCGAGATCGACGTGGAGAACCGGCGCGCGGTGCTCGAGCCCGGCGTCTACAACCTCGACATCTCCAAGGCCGCCAAGCCCCACGGCCTCTACTACGCGCCCGACCCGTCGAGCCAGCAGGTGTGCACCATCGGCGGCAACGTCGCCGAGAACTCCGGCGGCGCGCACTGCCTGAAGTACGGCTTCACCACCAACCACGTCCTCGAGATGGAGGTCGTGCTCGCCGACGGCTCGGTGGTCACCCTCGGCGGCCCCACCGGCGAGCAGGCCGGCCCCGACCTGCGCGGGCTGTTCATCGGCTCCGAGGGCACGCTCGGCATCTGCACCAAGGTGACCGTCCGGCTGCTGCAGACTCCGGAGGCGGTCCGCACCGTGCTGGCGGACTTCCCGTCGATCGAGGCCGCGGGTGACACCGTCGGCGACATCGTCGACGCGGCGATCATCCCGGCCGCCGTGGAGATGATGGACTCGCTGTCGATGGAGGCCTCCGAGGCCGCCACCGGCGCGGGGCTCACCGTCGACGCCCCCGCCGCGCTGATCATCGAGCTGGACGGGCCGGCCGACGAGGTGGACGCCGAGTTCGAGCACCTCACCGCGATCTGCGAGCGCCACGGCGCCACCCGCCTGCACGTCCCCACCGAGGCCGAGGAGCGCCAGAAGGTGTGGAAGGGGCGCAAGGCCGCGTTCGCCGCGGTCGGGCGGATCAGCCCCGACTACATCGTCCAGGACGGCGTCGTCCCGCGGACCCGGCTGGCCGAGGTGCTCACGCGCATCGCCGAGATGGGCCGCGACGCCGGGCTGCGCGTCGCCAACGTCTTCCACGCCGGCGACGGCAACCTGCACCCCCTGGTGCTCTACTCGGAGGCCGCGGGCGAGCACGACGCCGCGGAGAAGCTCTCCACCGACATCGCCGAGCTGTGCGTCGAGCTGGGCGGGTCGCTGTCGGGCGAGCACGGCATCGGCACCGACAAGGCCTGCTCGATGCCGGTGATGTTCTCCCCCGAGGACCTCGGCGTCATGCACCGCGTCCGGCTCGCCTTCGACCCGGACTCGCGCTGCAACCCCGGCAAGCTCTTCCCGACGCCCCGGCTCTGCGGCGAGCGGCCCGGCAAGTACGCGCCCCATCCCCTCGAGGAAGCAGGAGTGATCGAGCGCCTGTGAGTGAGACCGTCACGCCCACCACCGTCGACGAGCTGCGCGCCGCCGTCCTCGACCGCCCCGGCACGATCCGCCTCGCCGGCGCCGGCACCGCCGCCGACTGGGCGGGCACGCCCGCCCCCGCCGACACGGTCCTCGACCTCACGGGACTCTCCGGGATCGTCACCCACAACCCCGGCGACATGACCGTCGAGGTCGGCGCCGGCACGCCGTTCACGCAGCTCCGGGAGGAGCTGGGCGAGCACCACCAGCGCGTCGCCGTCGACCCCGCCCGCGCCGCCGAGGGCGCCACGCTCGGCGGGCTGTTCGCCACCGCCGACTCCGGTCCGCGCGCGCTGCAGTACGGCTCGCTGCGCGACCTCGTCATCGGCGCGACGATCGTCCTCGCCGACGGCACCGTCGCCCGCTCCGGCGGGCACGTCATCAAGAACGTCGCGGGCTACGACCTCACCAAGGTCCTGCACGGCGCCCACGGCACGCTCGGCGTCGTCGCCCGGCTCGTGCTGCGCCTCCACCCGACGCCGCAGGTCACGGCCACCGTCGCGGTGCCGTGTGCGCGGTCGGCGTCGGCGGACCTCGCCCGGCGCGTGGCCGACAGCCCGGTCGAGGCGGCGGCGATCCAGTGGCACGGTTCCGACCGGGGAGACCGGCTGCTCGTCCTCGTCGAGGGCTCCGAGCGCGGCGCCGACACCCGGGCCCGGCGGCTCGCCGAGGCCGTGGGCGGCGAGCTCCTCGCCCCCGACGACGCCGAGGCGGCGTGGGAGGCGCACGCGGCGTCGGTCCGGGCGCGCCCCGCCGACCGTGCCGTGTTCCGCTTCGGCGTCATCCCGTCGTCGCTGACCGGCGTGCTCGACGGCCTGGAGGCCGACACCGGCGGGCTCGCCGAGGTCACGACGTCCCCGCGCACCGGCGTGGCGACGGTGGCGGTCCCGGCCGACGCCGACGTCGTCGCCGCCGCGCACCGCCGGGTCGCCGACGCCGGCGGCACGTCCTCGCTGCGCCAGCGCCCGGCCGGGGCCGACCTCCCGGCGTTCGGGCCCGCCCCGGCGTCGGCGGCCGTGCTGCGCGCCGTCGCCGCGTCCCTCGACCCCGACCAGCGCCTGGGCCGTGGTCGGCTCGCGCCCTGGATCCCCGCACCGACCGGAGTGAGCGCATGACCACCCATCCCACCACCGGTCCGTCGCCCGACTTCTCCTCCGAGCGCGGCGAGAAGCCCGCCCCCGAGCGCGCCGACGTGCTCGGCGGCGAGTTCGGGTCGTTCGACGACCACCACCCGCCGGCCCAGGAGCTGCTCGACGACTGCGTGCACTGCGGCTTCTGCCTGCCGACGTGTCCGACGTACGCGCTGTGGGGCGAGGAGATGGACTCGCCGCGCGGGCGCATCTACCTCATGGAGATGGCGGAGAAGGGCGAGATCCCGCTCGAGGGCGCGTTCACGACGCACATCGACCGCTGCCTGGGCTGCATGGCGTGCGTGACGGCGTGCCCGTCGGGCGTCCAGTACGACCGCCTGCTCGAGGCCACCCGGCCGCAGATCGAGCGCAACGTGGCCCGCTCGCGCTCCGACCGGCTCTTCCGTGAAGCGATCTTCGCGCTGTTCCCCTACAAGCGGCGGCTGCGCGCGGCGTCGATCGGCGGCGCGCTCTACCAGAAGCTGCGGCCGAAGAGCATGGACAGGCTCATGGCGCGCCTGCCCGAGCGGTTCTCGCGGCTGGTGGCCATGGAGTCGCTGCTGCCGCCGGTGAGCGTGCGCGAGGCGTTCGCGCGCATCCCGGCGCGGACGCCCGCGGTCGGTCCCCGCCGCGGGCGGGTCGGCCTGCTCACCGGCTGCGTCCAGGACGTCTTCTTCCACCCGGTCAACGAGGCGACCGTGCGGGTGCTCGCCGCCGAGGGCTGGGACGTCATCGCGCCGCGCGAGCAGACGTGCTGCGGGGCGCTGGGGCTGCACGCGGGGCGCGAGGAGGAGGCGATCGCGCGGGCGAAGAAGCTCATCGCGACCTTCGAGCGCGCGCGGGTCGACACGATCGCCACGAACGTCGCGGGCTGCGGGTCGTCGATGAAGGAGTACGGCGAGCTGCTCGCCGACGACCCGGAGTGGGCGGACCGGGCGCAGGCGTTCGCGGCGAAGGTGCGCGACATCTCCGAGGTCGTCGACGAGACCCTCGCCGACCCGCGGGCGCGCCGGCACCCGATCGAGGCCACGGTCGTCTACCACGACGCCTGCCACCTCGGGCATGCCCAGAAGATCCGCACCGAGCCGCGCCGGGTGCTGCGCGCGATCCCCGGCGTCGAGCTCGTCGAGCTGCCCGAGGCGGAGATATGCTGCGGGTCGGCGGGGATCTACAACATGCTCCAGCCCCAGGCCGCGGGCGACCTCGGGCGGCGCAAGGCGGACAACATCCGGGGCACCGGCGCCGACGTCCTCGTCACCGCCAACCCGGGGTGCCTGCTGCAGATCCGGAAGTACCTGGACGGCGAGCTGCCGATGCTCCACCCGATCCAGCTCGTCGACGCCTCCATCCGCGGCGTCCGCCCGCCGGAGATGGGCTGACGGGTCTACGTGCGTGATCTCCTGAGCTATGGCTCAGAAGATCACGCACCTCGGGGTCAGCGCCAGTGCCGCCAGCCCGGGTCGCCGGCGCCGCCCCAGCGGTCGGCGTCGACGGTCACCCCGGTGCCGGCGCGGATCTCCCCGCACGCCACCCAGCCGTCGGGCACGTGGTCCTCGCTCGGGAAGGTGGCGACGAGCGCGTGGTCCTCGCCGCCGGTCAACGCCCAGGTCAGCGGGTCGCCGCCGAGGGCCGAGGCCACGTCGCGCAGCTTGTCGGCCACGGGCAGCAGGCGCGAGGAGAGGTCGACGTGCACCCGCGAGGCGGCCGCGACGTGCCCGAGGTCCGCGAGCAGGCCGTCCGAGGTGTCGATCATCGAGGTCGCCCCGGCCCGCGCGGCCACGGGGCCCTCGCGCCACGGCGGGCGGGGCGTCCGGTGGGCGGCGACCATCGCGACCGGCGAGCGGAAGCCCCGGCGCAGCACCGCCATCCCGGCCGCCGACCAGCCGAGCTCGCCGCGCACCGCCACCACGTCGCCCGGGCGCGCTCCCGAGCGGGTCACGGGCGCGCGACCCTCGAGATCGCCCAGCGCCGTGATCGAGACCACCATCGTGTCGGCGGACACGGTGTCGCCCCCGACCACGCCGATCCCCGCGTCCGCCGCGGCGTCCCACACCCCGGCCGCGAGGCCGTCGAGGACCTCGGTGCTCGTCGTCCCCGGGCAGGCCAGCGAGAGCAGCAGGGCCGTCGGGACCGCGCCCATCGCCGCGACGTCGGCCAGGTTCGCCGCGACCGCCTTGCGCCCCACCTGCTCGGGCGCGGACCAGTCGAACCGGAAGTGCACGCCCTCGACCAGCGTGTCCACCGTCGCGACCACCCGCCCGTCCGGGGCCGCGACCAGCGCCGCGTCGTCGCCGGGACCCAGCAGCGTGGGCTCGGGCTGGAAGCGGTCGCCGGTGATGCGGTCGATCACACCGAACTCGCCGAGCTCCGCGGCCGTGTCGGCGGCAGCCGGGCCCGACCGGGCGGCCCCTGCGCCGCCCGGCACGCCCGCGCTCCGTCGGGTGGACCCTCCGGTTCGTCCGTGTCCCCCGCGCCCGTTCGCCGTCCGGCTCACCCCTCGTCTCCCTGCGGTACCTTCCCTGCCACCCTGGCCGACGTCACCGCCGGCCCGTTCCCCCCGAGGAGGCACGTCCGTGGTCCAGGCCTACATCCTGATCCAGACCGAGGTGGGTCGTGCCGCCGCGGTCGCCTCGGACGTGGCCGGGATCGACGGTGTCACCCGGGCCCAGGACGTCACCGGACCCTACGACGTCATCGTCACCGCGGAGGCCGATGACGTCGACACGCTCGGGCGGGATGTCGTCGGCGCGGTGCAGAAGGTCCCCGGGATCACCCGCACGCTCACCTGCCCCGTCGTCTCGACCGACTGACCGTGGTCCTGCGCAGCGCGCCCGAGGTGGCGCGCCGGCTCCCGCGCGTGCTGGTGGTGCTCGTGCTCACGGTGCCCGTGCTCGTGGTGACCGGGGTGTTCGTGGCGTCGCTGGTGCTGGTGCGCCAGCCCGTCCCCGACGCCGACACCGTGCGGCTGCGCGTGCCCGCGGTCCCGACGCCCGCCGCCGCGAGCGCCGACTGCTCGCGCCTGCTCTCCGGCCTGCCCGGCGAGATGGCCACCGAGCAGGGGATGCTGGCGCGCCGCGTGCTCGCCGACCCGGTGCCGCCGGCGACGGTGGCGTGGGGCGGCGAGGAGGGCGCCGCGCCGGTCGTCCTGCGCTGCGGGCTCCCGCGGCCGGCGGCCCTGTCCGGCGGGGGCTCGATGACCGTGGTCAACGGGGTCGACTGGATCGAGGTCGAGGACGGCGTGCCGGGCAGCCGGACGTGGGTGACCACCGACCGCGCGGTCTACGTCGCGATCACGGTGCCCGACGGCGTCGGCACCGCCCCGATCCAGGACGTCTCCCGCGGCGTCAAGATCTCGCTCGTGAGCCGTTGAGCGCGGTCTCGACGAGCGTCGTCAGCAGCGCGGGGTAGTCGACCCCGACCGTCGCCCACATCCGCGGGTAGAGCGAGGTCGCGGTGAACCCCGGCATGGTGTTGAGCTCGTTGACCAGCAGGCGTCCGTCGCCGGTCAGGAAGAAGTCGACCCGGGCGAGGCCCTCGACGCCCATGGTCCGGAACACCTCGAGCGCCGTGGTGCGCACGGCCTCGGCCACCTCGTCGTCGAGCTTCGCGGGCACGTCGAGCTCGCAGGCGTCGTCGAGGTACTTGGTGTCGAAGTCGTACCAGCCGGCGTCACCGCCGACGACGCGGATCTCGGCCGGCACGCTCGCCTCGAGCCGGCCGTCGGGGTGCTCGAGCACGCCGCACTCGATCTCGCGCCCGACGATCGCGGCCTCCACCAGGACCTTCGGGTCCTCCGCGCGCGCCGTCGCGATCGCCGCGCCGAGCTCGCCCCACGCCGCGACCCGGGTGATGCCGACCGACGACCCGGCGCGCGCGGGCTTGACGAACACCGGCAGGCCCAGGCGGTCGCGCTCGGCGTCGGTGAGGTCCGCGCGGTCCGGGGTCAGCACGACGGCGTCGCCGACGGCGAGCCCGGCGTCGCGCAGCAGGCGCTTGGTGACGTCCTTGTCCATCGACGCCGCGCTCGCCAGCACTCCGGCGCCCACGTAGGCGACGCCGGCCGACTCGAGCAGGCCCTGCACGGTCCCGTCCTCGCCGCCGGGGCCGTGCAGCACGGGCACGACGACGTCGACGCGACCCAGCGACGCGCCGTCGTCGAGGGCGACGAGCTCGCGGCGCGTGTCGGCGGGCAGGGCCACCGGGCGCCCGGAGGTCACCTCGGGGAGCTCGCGGCCGCGCAGGCGCAGCTCGGCGGGGTCGGACGGTCCGAGGACCCACGCGCCCGCGGGCGTGATGCCGACCGGGACGACGTCGTAGCGGTCCCGGTCGAGGTGGGCGAGCACGCTGCCGGCCGACAGGCACGAGATCCTGTGCTCGCTGCTGCGGCCCCCGAAGAGGACGACGACGCGGGGGCGGTCTCCCTGGCCCGTCATGGCGGCGGAGCCTACGCGGCGGTCACAGCGCGGTGCGGACCGCGTACAGCTCGGGGAAGAACGTCAGGTCGAGGACGCGGCGCAGGAACGAGGCGCCCGTCGTCCCGCCGGTGCCGGTGCGGAAGCCGATGGTGCGCTCCACGGTCTTGAGGTGCCGGAAGCGCCAGAGCTGCAGGTTGTCCTCGACGTCGACGAGCTCCTCGCACGCCTCGTAGACGTCCCAGTGGTGCTCCGGGTCGTCGTAGATCGCGCGGAACACCTCGACCAGTCGCGCGTCCTCCCGGTGGGCCGTGCGGACGTCGCGCTCGAGCACGTCGGCGGGCACCGGGTGGCCCCGGCGCGCGAGCAGGCGCAGGAACTCGTCGTAGAGGCTGGGCCGCTCGAGCGTCGCGGTGAGCAGGGCCCGGGCCGCCTCGTCGGTGCCGAGCACCTCGATCATCGCCGGGTCCTTGGCGCCGAGGAGGAACTCGACCGCCCGGTACTGGTAGCTCTGGAACCCCGACGACGAGCCGAGGAACCCGCGGAACTGCTGGTACTCGGTCGGCGTGAGCGTCGCGAGCACCGACCACTGCTCGATGAGCTGCTTCTGGACGTGCTTGACGCGCGCCAGGCGCTTGAGGGCGAGCGGGAGGTCGTCGCGGGCCAGGTCGTCGCACGCGCCGGTGAGCTCGTGCAGCGCGAGCTTGAGCCACAGCTCCGAGGTCTGGTGCTGGACGATGAACAGCAGCTCGTCGTGCGCCTCGGGACGCGAGAGGGGGTGCTGCGCCCCGAGCAGATCGTCGAGGTGCAGGTACCGCCCGTAGGTCAGGGACTCCGACTCGGCCACGCCCCCGATCCTCCTCCCCGACGGGCCGCCAGCACCTCCCCGAGTCGCGCGAGCGCACCGTCGATCTGCGACGCCGCCGGCCCCGCCCAGCCGACGAGCACCCCGCGCGCGGCCTCCGGGGCGTCGGGGTCGAGGTGGGTCTCGGCGAGGCCGACGAGGAGCAGGCCCCCGCGGGCGGCGTCGGCGAGGACGGCGTCCTCGCCCGTCCGGTCGGGCAGCGGGACGACGAGGTGCGCGCCGGCCCGGTCGCCGCGCACGGTGTGCCCCGCCGCCCCGACGACGTCGACCACCCGGGCCCGGCGCGCGGCGAGCTCGCGGCGCAGGCGGGCGAGGTGGCGGGCGAGCGCGCCGTCGGCGTGCAGGGCGGCGACGACCTGCTGGCCCGCGGGCGCCGGGCGCACCGACGTGGCCCGCCGCCGCGCCAGCACCTCCGCGCGGACCTCCGGCGGCGCGACCATCCAGCCCGCACCGAGGTCCGGGGTCAGGATCTTGCTGGTGGTGCCGAGGTGCACGGTGACGTCGGGCGCGAGCCCCGCGAGCAGCGGCAACGGGGCGACGTCGTAGCGCAGCTCGCCGTCGTAGTCGTCCTCGAGCAGCAGCAGGCCCTCGTCCCGGGCGCGCGCCACGAGCGCGGCGCGCCGGGCGACGGGCAGGCGGGCGCCGAGCGGGTACTGGTGCGCGGGCGTCAGGTACACCGCGTCGACGCCGGCCGGGACCTCGTCGACCCGCAGGCCCTCGCCGTCGACGCCCACGCCGACCGGCTGGGCGCCGGCCGCGCGCAGCAGGGCGTTGGCGCGGGGGTAGCCGGGCTCCTCGACCGCGACGCGGGGCGCGCGCCCGGTCCGCCACCGCAGCAGGGTCACGATCTCCGCGAGGCCGTCGGTGGTGCCCGCGGTGGCGAGCACGTCGTCGGGCGCGGCGGCCAGCCCGCGGTGGTGGAGCAGCAGGCGGGCGACGGCCTCGCGGTAGGCGGGCACCCCCGCGTGCTCGGGACGGGCGGTCGGGTCCCGGTCCCCCGCCCGCCGCCAGGCCCGGCGCCACGCCCGCCGGTCGAGGACCGCGAGGCACGGGACGCCGGGGCGCAGGTCGACCGGCCGGGGGCTGCGTGCGTGATCTTCTGAGCTATAGCTCAGAAGATCACGCACGTGGGCCGTCGCCAGCACGTAGGTGCCGGCGCCACGGCGGGGGCCGAGCCAGCCCTCGGCGACGAGCTGGTCGTACGCCGCGGCGGTGACCGTCCGGCTCACGCCCAGCTCCGTGGCCAGCGCGCGGGTCGAGGGCACGCGCTCGCCGACCCGCAGCGCCCCGCGCGCCACCGCCCCGCGCAGGCCCTCCGCGAGCTGCACGGCGAGCGGGGTCGGCGCGTCCCGGTCGAGCGGGAGCGCGAGCTCCGGCGACACACCCCGCACGAGTGGCCTCCTGACTTCGCGCCCGAGTGGCCGTTCGAGGATGCCACCTCGGCATCGACGATGGACGTCGTGACCGCACCCCCGCTCTCCCCCACCGACCGCTCGCGGGTCCGCCGCCACCGCGACCGCCAGCGCAGCGACCGCGCCGAGCTGCACGCCGTGCTCGACGAGGCCCTCGTCGCGCACCTCGGCCGCGTCGTCGACGGCGAGCCCGTCGTGCTGCCCACCCTCCACGCCCGGGTCGGCGAGACGCTCTACCTGCACGGGTCCAGCGGCGCGGCGAGCCTGCGCGGCGACGAGCCGGTGTGCGTCACGGTCACGCTGATCGACGGCCTGGTCTACGCCCGCCGCTGGTTCACCCACTCCGCGAACTACCGCAGCGCGGTGGTGCGGGGCCGCGCGCGGACGGTGACCGACCCCGACGAGGCGCTCGCCGCCCTGCGCGCGCTCGTGGCGCAGGTCGCGCCGGGCCAGGAGGAGCACGCGGCGGCGCCCAGCCGCAAGGAGATGGCGGCGACCGCGGTCGTCGCCGTCGACCTCGACGAGGCGAGCGTGAAGGTCCGCACCGGCCCGCCCGGCGACGGTGACGCCGTCGCGGCGGGCGACGACCGCTGGGCCGGGGTGGTGCGGTTGGAGACGCGGGTCGCCGACGTCACGACCTGCCCGGCGCTGCCGGCGGACACCCCGGTGCCGGCGCACGTCCCCCGGAGCGGGACGGCGCTCCCGCTCCTCAGCGGAGCAGGCCCGTCGCGTACGCGAGGGTCGTGAGCAGCACGAAGATCGTCAGGGCGAGCAACAGCGTCAGCCACAGCCGACGGATCGGTCCCGGCACCGCTAGGCCAGCGACGCCGGGCCCGCGCTGATCATCTGGTAGACCAGGAAGATCGAGAAGGCCACGTAGAACAGCGCGACGAGGATCATGATCGGGAGCCGCCAGCCCTTCAGCTTCGCGAACCCCGGCAGGAGCCTCCGGTTGACCATGATGATCAGCACGGAGTAGACGGCCATGACGAAGCCGCCGCCGGCCGAGGAGATCACCAGGAGCACGACCGGCTCGATGCCGGTCCAGATGATCCCGGAGCCGACCACGATCAGCAGCCACACCGTGGCGATGTAGATCTTGCTCTCGCTCCAGAAGGTGCTCTCCTTGAGGAACGTGACCTTCAGCGAGTCGGCGGTGAGCCGGCTGACGTAGTCGACGACGCCGATGTTGGTGGAGAACAGCATGAGGAAGCCGGCGACGTAGAAGGCCGTCGTGAACCACGGCGCGACGAGGTCACCCAGCGCCTGCCCCTCCGCCTGGATGAACGACAGCTCGGACTCCAGTTCGGGGTTGACGCCGATCGTCGAGAACACCAGGACGGACAGCGAGACCAGCAGCAGCGCCCCGATGAACCAGAAGGTGATCAGCTGCTCCTGGTTGGCGATGCGCCACCACCGCCGCCACCGCCGCTCGTTCTCCGGGGTGGCGGGGACCATGTAGCCCAGGGACGGCGCGGCCACCTCCTGCCCGGTGATCGGGGAGACGATGTTGGGGATGCGGACCCCCATCCCCATCCCCTTGTCCCGGATGTAGTTGCTCTGCACCAGGTTGTTCGCCCCGCCCGCGCCCGCGAAGACGATCGCGCCGAACAGCGACGCCGCGCCGATCTGGCCCACGATCTCGGGCAGGTTCCCGATCCCCGACGGGATCTCCGTGACGACGTCCGCCCAGGCCCCCGCCTGGGTCGCCAGGATGATGGCCGCGACGACGAACACCAGGATGAGCGCGACCATCACGCCCTCGATCTTCTCGAGGGTCTGGTAGATGACCGGCGACACCGTGACCGCCAGGCCGATGGAGAGCAGGAAGATCGTGGCGACGACGGGGACCGCGGACTCGCTCCAGCCGAAGATGAACGTGAACACGGTGGCCCCGCTGGACGCCCACCCGGGCCAGAGGTTCGGCAGGATCGCGCCGAGCACGAAGACGATGCCCCAGGGCAGCCACAGCCGCGAGAAGCCCGTCACCGCGGTCTCCCCGGTGACCAGCGTGTACCGCTCGATCTCCATGTTGAGGAAGTACTGCAGCGTGATGCCGACGACGGCGAGCCAGATGATGCCCAGCCCGACCTGGGTCGTGACGTAGGGCCACAGGACCAGCTCGCCCGACCCGAGCGCGGTCGCCGTGAGGATGACGCTCGCCCCGAGGTACCGCCGCAGGCCCTGGGGCTCGGGGAGGTCCGCGTAGGGGACCGCCGGGAGGTAACGATCCGGCAGCTCGGTCGCCAGCGCCGTGCTGCCCTGCCCGACGTCGTCAGCCATGCCGACCCCCCCCGTCACCGCCGGGCCCCGGTGCGCGGCGGGTACGAGCAGTGTGGGGGCTCGAGCGGCGTCAGACCAGGGCTGCGGCGCGATCACGGCTGGGCACCGGCACGCGGCGGCGCAACTGCACCGTGGTGCCCTGCTCGCCGGGCAGCACCGCCGTGGAGTGCATGAGCTCGCGCATCAGCGGCAACCCGCGGCCCCGCCAGCCCGGGCTCGTGCTCGGGCGCCAGGCTCCCTCGTCGACGACCGTGACTACGAGGTCGCGGCCGGTCAGCAACGGGCAAGACACGGCGGACCACAGCGTCATGAGGCCCGGGGTGCCCCGGTCGGCGTAGGCGTGGTCGACGACGTTCGCGAGGGCCTCGTACACCGCGAGCGCGAGGTCGTCGGCGGTGTCGAGGTCGGTGATCTCGGCGACCCAGCAGCGGAAACGGCGGCGCAGCGACGCGGCGTTCTCGGTGGTGGCGAGCGCGCAGAGCTCCAGCGGCGGCACCGCCGTCGCCGGCGCCGTCCGCGGCCCCATCCGCTGCAGCACGTCCATCGCGATCAGTGTTCCCGGGCCCGGTACCGGCAAACGTGCGGGGGTGGGCCTCGACCCGGGGCCGTCCGTCACTCGACCTTGAGCTCCCGGTTGATCAGCTCGTCACCGACCTCCTTGGCCGACACCTCGCCGTCGCACACCCGCCGCACCGCGTCCACGATCGGGGTGTCGACGCCGTGGCGGCGGGCCAGCTCGCTGATCGCGTCGCACGACTTCACGCCCTCGGCGACCTGCCCGTGGTTGGCCTCCTCGGCCTCGGCCACGCTCAGCCCGCGCCCCAGCGCCTCGCCGAACCGGCGGTTGCGCGACAGCGGCGAGGAGCAGGTCGCGACCAGGTCGCCCATGCCCGCGAGGCCGGCGAGCGTCAGGGGCTCGGCCCCCAGCGCGACCGCGAGCCGGGAGATCTCGGCGAGCCCGCGGGTGATCAGCGAGGCCATCGTGTTGTCGCCGTAGCCGAGGCCCACCGCGGTCCCGCACGCGAGGGCGATGACGTTCTTGCACGCCCCGCCGAGCTCGCAGCCCACGACGTCGGTGTTGGTGTAGGGCTTGAAGTAGCCGGTGGAGCAGGCGTGCTGCACGGCGACCGCGCGGTCGTGGTCGCGGCAGGCGACGACGGTCGCGGTCGGCTGCTCGGCGGCGATCTCGCCCGCGAGGTTGGGCCCGGACACCACCGCGACACGGTCGGCGCCGGCGTCGGTGACCTCGCAGATCACCTCGCTCATCCGCAGCAGCGTGCCGCGCTCGACGCCCTTCGCGAGGCTCACCAGCGTGACGCCCTCGGGCAGGTGCGGGCGCCAGTGCTCGAGGTTCTCGCGCAGCCGCTGGGCCGGGAGGGCCAGCACGACGGCCTCGGCGCCGGCGAGCGCCTCGTCGGCGTCGTTGGTGGCGGCGAGCTCCGCCGGCAGGGTCACGTCGGGCAGGTACTCGGGGTTGCGGTGCTCGCGGTTCACCGCCGCGGCGACCTCGGCCCGCCGCGCCCACAGCGTCACGGGCGTGCCGGCGTCGGCCAGGACCTTGGCGAACGTCGTGCCCCAGGATCCGGCGCCGAGCACGGCGACCCGCCGCAGGGGCGCCACGCCGTCGGGGGGTGTCGTGCTCACTTCTCGCTGCTCCGCGATCCCCGCACGGGAGCCGGCACCGGCTCGCCGCGGACCTCGCCGAGCAGCGCGCGCACGGCGGTCATCATGCGGTCGGTGGCCTCGCGCAGCGCCGCGACCTCCACGCTGCGCTCGCCTCCGGGCTCGGCGTCGCGGACCCGCGCGCGCAGGTCGTCCATGGGGATCGGCGCGCCGGCCCGCACGGTGATCGTCTTGCGGAGCGAGGGCCGGAAGCGGCGCCGGTAGTGGTCGTAGACCGACAGGGTGCCCCAGTGCACGACCGGGACCACCGGGACGCCCTCGCCCTGCAGCGCCAGGCGCGCCGCGCCGGAGCGGGCCGCCATCGGCCACCCGGCCTCGTCGCGGGTGATCGTGCCCTCCGGGTAGATGACCACGACGCCGTCGTCGTCGAACGACGCGCGCGCCGCCTCGAGGCTGGCCCCGGCCTCGGCGGAGCCGCGGCTCACCGGGATCTGGCGGCTGCCGCTCAGCGTGCGGCCGAGGACGGGGACCTTCCACAGCGACGCCTTCGCGAGGAAGCGCGGCACCCGTTTGGCGCGGTGCACGAAGACCGCGGTGTACACGGGGTCGAGGTACGAGACGTGGTTGCACACGAGCAGCGCGGGCCCCTCCGCGGGCACGTGCTCGAGGCCCTCCATGCGGCGCCTGGCCAGCAGCACGGTGAGCGGATAGAAGACCGCGGCCGCCAGGGCCACCCACGGCCCGCCCTTCTCGCGCGCCCGTGCCACCGGCTCGCCACCTCCGCTGCGTTTCGATGCTGCCGTGTTCGACGCTGCCGTCGATCCGGCGTTCGGTTCGGGCGCGGACGAGTCCGCCCCGACGCGCGCAGTCTCTCCCGGGCCCGGCGAGCGGTCCAGCGAGACCCGCCACCGTCACTCGCTCCGTCCCCGCTGCGCCGATCGGGGGCAGACTGGGGCCGTGGACGTCGCGGTCGACCTGGTGGTGCCGGTCAAGGAGCTGCGCCGCGCCAAGTCACGTCTCGCGCCGGCGGTCGCCGACCTCCCCGGCGACGACGCCGACCGCGAGCAGGCGCATCGCGCCCTCGCGCTCGCCCTGGCCCGCGACACCCTGCGCGCCGCCCGCGCCGCGCACCGCGTCGGGCGGCTGGTCGTCGTCACCGCCGAGCCCGCCGAGCGCCTCGGTGCCGGCGGCGAGCTCGTCCGCGACGAGGGCGGCGGGCTCAACGCCGCCGTCCGGCGCGGCGCGGCGCACCTGCACGGGGCCGGCGCCCGGGCCGTCGCCGCCCTGCAGGCCGACCTGCCCGCCCTGCGGCCCGAGGAGCTCGACGACGCGCTGCGCCGCGCGTCGGCCCTGTTCGCCGGCGGGGCCGGCGCGGCCTTCGTCGCCGACCACGCCGGCACGGGCACGACGCTGCTGGTCGCGGCCCCCGGGCGCCCGCTGCGCCCCCGCTTCGGTCCCGGCTCGGCGTGGGCGCACGCCCGGTCCGGCGCGGTCGCCCTCGACGGCGACTGGCCGGGGCTGCGCGGTGACGTCGACACCGTGGCCGACCTCGCCCGCGCCCGCGCGCTGGGCACCGGACCGGCGACCTCGGCCTGGTGCGACGACCACGCCGCCCGCTCCGTCACCGACCACGCCCCGGCCCCGACGCCCGGCGGCTACTGACCCGGGCCCAGGGGCGAGGCGGGACGACGCGCCACGACGCGGGGCCCGGGAGCACGGTGTGCTCCCGGGCCCCCACGCCTCCCGATCAGCCCTGGGTCTCCTCGGCCGAGGCGCCGGTCGCACCGGTCCCACCGGCCCCGGACGTCCCGCCGGATCCGCCGGACCCGCCGTCGGCGGGCGTCCCGCCGCCGGCGTCGGGGGACGTGCCGCCGCCGGTGGTCAAACCACCGGCCCGCCGGCCTCCCCGGAGGCCTCGTCGGCGCCGCGCGGGGACGCCGGATCGATCGGGCGCGGGGTGAACGGGGGGTCGATCGGCACGGTCGGGGTCGGGATCCCCGGGTGCGCCGGTCCCCCGCCGGGCCGCCCGGGTGCGGGCACGTTCGTCCCGTCCGGCAGGACCCGCCCGCCGTCGGGCAGGGTGGTCTCCTGCCGCTCGCTGCCGTCCGGGTTGCGGACCCGCCCGCCGGCGTCGGTGATGACGCCACCGGTGATCGTGCCGGTGACGATGTTCACCGGCTTCCCCTCCGGCGCGTAGAGCACGAGGGTGTCCTCGCCGCGCGGATTGTCGGTCAGCACGGTGACGAAGCCGTCGTGGCCGCGGATCACCGTCAGGCCCTCGATCGGCCGGATCTCGCGCCCGCTCCCGTCCGTCAGGGTGCCGTCCGGGGCGAGGAGGATGACCTCGCCGCCCTGCTCCGTGAGCGGCACCTCGTCCCGCGGCGAGCCGTCGCGGTTGCGATAGGTGCCGTTCGCGTCGCGGTAGCCGCCGTCGGGCAGCGGGGTGCTGCCCGCGGGCACGGGCGGCAGGTCGACGATGCGCCCGTCCGGCCGCTGGAGACGCCCGTCGGACAGGACGACCGACCCGTCCCAGGTGAACGTCCCGGTGAGCGGCGGCGTCGACGGTGTGCCGGGCGTGCCGCCGGTGCCGCCGTCCGGCTCGACCGGGATCGGGGTGCCGTCGGGGCCGGGCGTGCCACCCGTGCCGCCGGTGCCGCCGTCGGGCTCCACCGGGATCGGGGCGCCGCCGGTGCTCCCGTCCGGCTCCACGGGGACCGGGCCGCCGCCCGTGGTGTCCGGCCGACCCGGCTGCGCGACGGGGCCCTGCCCGACCGGGTCGTGGACGACGAGGGTCGTGATCGGTGTCGCGGCCGGGACGACCGTGGTCACGGCCGGGTCCGAGCTCGTGCCCGGGGTCAGCGGGTTGCCCGAGAAGCACTTGACCACCGGCTGCCCGTAGCTGTTGACGAACACCGCGGTCCCGGCGGCCAGCACCGACGGCGTCGGGACCGACACCCCGCCCCGGTAGCCGTGGTCGACCACCGCGGTCTCGGTCCGCAGCACCACCGGTGTCAGGCTCTTGACGAAGGCCGGGACGCGGTCGGGCGTGGTGCGCTGCACCTGCGCCCACACGGCCGCCCGGGCGGGGTCGGCCGCCAGCGCGGCGATCAGCGCGTCGGCGTCGCAGACGGGCGCGGCCGGGTCGGCGGCGTACATCTCGGGGGTGTCGCCGTCCTGCTCGCCGCCGGCCCCGGGCACGGGGGCCACCCCGGGTCGGTCGGTGCCGACCGGCGAGGCGAAGGGGTTCTCCCCGGCGTAGGAGACCGGCTGGTAGCGCACCGGCTCGGCGCGGTCGACGCCGTCGAGGACGACCGCCGTCCCGGCCGCCGCGGCCAGCGCGACCACTGCGGCGGCCAGCGTCCTCCACCGCCGTCGCCGGGGAGGTGACGGCGGCGACCCGGCGGGCGGAACCGGGGGTGGCGGCGCCGTCCCCGACGCCGTGACGGGCAGCGGCCGGGTGTGCGGGTCGATCGTGGAGGTCATCGCGGGTCCTTCGTCCGGGACGTGACGACGGCCGGTACGGCCGCCCGCCGCGGGACCGGGCCGGCCCGCGGACGCCCCCGACGCTAGGAACGCCGCGGTGCCCGGCCGACGGGACGACCTCCCCATCTTGGGCCGCGCGACCCCCTATCCCGCGCCCGTCCCGCGCCGTCGGGCGTGGGACGGGTCGCGGTCGCTCGCGACCTGCCCCGGCCTCGGGCACCATCGGACGTCGTGAGCCATCCCGCCTCGTCCGCGACGTCCACGGCCGCCCCCGCCGACGAGACCCACGGCGCGCACGAGGCGCCCGAGCGGGAGGCGGACGGCGCGGACGGCGCGCACGCCGACCTCGCCGACCTCGCCGACCGCACCGGCCCCCGCCCGCCCGCCCCCGCGGACGAGACCAGCCCCAGCGTGCGCCGCACCCCCGGTGCCCCGGCCGCCCCGACCGCGGGCCCGGCCGCCGCCGCCGACCTGCCCTCGGACCGCTACGACAGCCGCGAGCTGTCGTGGCTCGAGTTCAACGCGCGGGTGCTGGCGCTGGCCGAGGACCCCAGCCAGCCGCTGCTCGAACGGGCGAAGTTCCTCGCGATCTTCGCGTCGAACCTCGACGAGTTCTACATGGTCCGCGTGGCGGGGCTGAAGCGGCGCGACCAGGCCGGGCTCGCCGTGCGCGGCGCCGACGGCCTGACCCCGCGCGAGCAGCTCGCACGCATCTCCGCCCGCACCCAGGAGCTCGCGCACAAGCACGCCCGGGTGTTCCTCGACGAGGTCGACCCGGCGCTCGCCGAGGCCGGCATCCACATCATCGACTGGTCGCAGGTCACCGACGCCGCGCGCCCGCGCCTGTCGGACTGGTTCGCCCGCCAGGTCTTCCCGGTGCTCACCCCGCTGGCCGTCGACCCCGCGCACCCGTTCCCCTACATCTCCAACCAGTCGCTGAACCTCGCGGTCGCCGTCCACGACCCGGAGACCGGCACCGAGCACTTCGCCCGCGTCAAGGTGCCGAACAACGTGCCGCGGCTGGTGCGGGTGGGGCGCGTCCCCGATCCCGGCGCCGACGGCGACGGGGTCGGCGACACCGACCGCCAGGCCTGGTTCCTGCCCATCGAGGACCTCATCGCCGAGAACCTCGACCAGCTCTTCGAGGGCATGCGGGTCACCGAGCACCACGTCTTCCGCGTCACGCGCAACGCCGACCTCGAGGTCGAGGAGGACCGCGACGAGGACCTGCTGCAGGCCCTCGAGCGGGAGCTGGCGCGGCGGCGCTTCGGCCCGCCGGTGCGCCTCGAGATCACCGACACCATGAGCGAGCACATGCTCGAGCTGCTGCTGCGCGAGCTCGACGTCGACCCGCACGACGTCGTCAAGGTGCCGGGCCTGCTGGACCTCTCGGCGCTCATGGAGCTGCAGGGCCTCAACCGGGCCGAACTCAAGGACCCGGTGTTCGTGCCGGCCACCCACCCCGCGTTCAGCGAGGGCGAGACGCCGAAGAGCGTGTTCGCGACGCTGCGCGAGGGCGACGTGCTCGTGCACCACCCGTACGACTCGTTCTCCACGAGCGTCCACCGCTTCATCGAGCAGGCCGCCGCCGACCCCAAGGTGCTGGCGATCAAGCAGACGCTCTACCGCACCTCCGGCGACTCCCCGATCGTCGAGTCGCTGATCGACGCCGCCGAGGCCGGCAAGCAGGTCGTGGCAGTCGTGGAGATCAAGGCGCGGTTCGACGAGCGGGCCAACATCGGCTGGGCCCGCGCGCTGGAGCGGGCGGGCGTGCACGTCGTGTACGGCCTCGTCGGGCTCAAGACCCACTGCAAGGCCGTCCTGGTCGTCCGCCAGGAGGGCTCGACGATCAAGCGGTACTGCCACCTGGGGACCGGCAACTACAACCCGAAGACCGCCCGGCTCTACGAGGACATGGGCGTGTTCACCGCCGACGAGACGGTGGCCGCCGACCTCACCGACCTGTTCAACGTGCTCACCGGCTACGCCCGGCGCACCGCGTACCGCAAGCTGCTGGTCGCGCCCTACGGGCTCCGGCGCGGCGTCGTCGAACGGATCGACGGCGAGCGCGAGCGGGCCGAGCGCGGGGAGCGCGCCGGCGTCCGGATCAAGGTCAACGGGCTGGTCGACGAGCAGGTGATCGACGCGCTCTACCGCGCCTCGGCGGCCGGGGTGCCGGTCGACCTCGTCGTGCGCGGCCTGTGCTCCCTGCGCGCGGGCGTGCCCGGGCTGTCGGAGAACATCCGGGTGCGCTCGGTGCTCGGGCGCTTCCTCGAGCACTCACGGATCTTCCACTTCGTGGGCGCCGACGAGCACTGGATCGGCAGCGCCGACATGATGCACCGCAACCTCGACCGCCGGGTCGAGCTGCTCGTCCCGGTCACCGACCCGCGCCTGACCGCACAGCTCGACCACGTCCTGGACTCCGCGACGGCCCCGTCGACGCGGTGCTGGGTCCTCCAGCCCGACGGCTCCTGGGACCCCTGGCCGGTCGCGTCCGGCCAGGACCACGAGGGGATGGCCGTCTGCGACCACCAGGTGCAGCTGCTCGCGCGCCGGCAGGGGGAGAAGTGACCGTCCACGCCGCCGGCGCCGTCCTCTGGCGCCCGACGTCCGACCCCGCCACGGACGGCGTCGAGGTGGCCGTGGTCCACCGCCCGCACCACCGGGACTGGAGCCTGCCGAAGGGCAAGGTCGACCCCGGCGAGACGCGGGCGGACGCCGCGGTCCGCGAGCTCGCCGAGGAGACCGGCTTCGCCGCGGTGCTGGGCCGGCACCTGCGCACGGTGCGCTACACGGTGAGCGGCGAGGAGAAGGTCGTCGAGTTCTGGGCGGCGCGCGCCGGCGCGGGGCAGTTCCACCCGGGCGACGAGACCGACGAGCTGCGCTGGCTCCCGCCCGCGGAGGCGTCGGCGCTCCTGAGCTACCCGTCCGACCGCGAGGTGCTGGCCGCCTTCACCGCGCGCCCGGCGGACCTGCGCACCCTGCTGCTCGTGCGCCACGCGCTGGCGGGCAGGCGCGCCGAGTGGGAGGGCCCGGACAGCGAGCGCCCCCTCGTCGACGAGGGCCGCGAGCAGGCGCAGCGCCTGGCCGCGCTGCTCGCGCGGTTCGGGGTGGAGGTGCTGCTCGCGGTGCCGAAGACCCGCTGCCGGCAGACGCTCGAGCCCTACGCCGAGGCCACCGGGCTGACGGTGCACGACGCCTCCGAGCTCGGCGACGGCGCGGTCGCGCGCGACGACGGCCCGGCGCGGGCGACGCTCGCGAAGCTCGTCGCCGGCGAGGCCACGGCGGCGGTGTGCGCCCAGGGCGACGGCATCCCCCACCTCGTGCGGGCGCTCGCCGCCGCGGCCGACGAGCCACCGGTCTCCGACCGCGACCTCACCGACCCGCCGTGCCGCAAGGGCAGCGTCTGGGTCCTGTCGTCCACCCCCGCCGGGGAGCTCGTCGCGGCCGACTACGTGCGCGACGCCGGGGTCTGAGCCCGGTCCGACGAGATCTCCGTCGCCGGACGAACCGGTCACCGGAGCACGGACGGGGAGGGATCGGGGCGCGCGCGGAGGGCCCTCCGACCTGGGTTAACGTCGGCGCGCCCCAGCCCCTCCCCCGTGCCCCCGAGCCCGCAGGAGCCCGCCCCGGTGCGTCCGTCGAACTCCCGGCGCGTCCGACAGGTCGTCCTCGTCGTCGTCGCGGCGGTCGTCCTCCTCGGCGTCAACGTCCCGCCTGCGTGGTCCTACCTCAGCGAGTGGCGCCACGAGCAGCTGATCAACAGCCCGGACTACGTGCGGCAGTACGGCCACTGGGACGTCGTCGACGTCCCCGAGGAGAGCCGGGTCAACGCGATCCACGCGGCGCTGCTGTCGTCGGGCAAGGTCCTGCTGATCGCCGGGTCCGGCAACAAGGAGGACATGTTCGCGACGCGGGCGCTCAAGAGCCTGCTCTACGACCCGGCCACCGGGGCGACGCGGATGATCCCGGTCCCCGACGACATGTTCTGCGGCGGCCAGACGACGCTGCCCGACGGCCGCCTCCTCGTCGCCGGCGGCACCCAGCGCTACGAGAAGCTCGACGGCGCGGTCACCAACGCCGCGGGCGCGATGACCGTCAAGAACGAGGACCCGAACGTCCCGCGGGTGCTCCCCGCGGGGACGGTGTTCGTCGGCCCGACCGGCCTGCGCTACCGCGCGACGCAGGAGGTCCGCCTCGACCCGGCGCAGAAGACCGGGCAGGGCCGGCGCACGACGGTGACCGCGTCGGAGGAGCAGGTCTTCGTCGAGGCCGTGGACCCCGGGCCCGCCGCGGTCGTGCCGAATCCGGAGAAGTACCAGGTCGAGGGCCTGCCGCCCGACGTCGCGCGCAACGTCTACGGGCAGGGCCAGGCGATGACCCTGCGCAAGCAGGACTACCAGGGCACGGACCAGGCCTACACGTTCGACCCGGTCAGCGAGTCGTGGTCGCGCGTCTCGGACATGGAGTTCCACCGCTGGTACGCGACGCTGACACCGATGTCCGACGGCCGGGTGCTGACGACCGCCGGGCTCGACGGGGTCGGTGAGGTCCTCGCCGGGCAGACCGAGGTCTTCGACCCGACGACGAACGCCTTCACCGAGCGCCAGGACCTGCAGCACTACTTCCCGACCTACCCGGCGATCTTCGAGACGGCGCGGGCGGGGCGGATGGTCTACACGGGCGCCAACGCCGGCTACGGGCCGGCCGACCAGGGCCGCGAGCCCGGCTTCTGGGACCTCGACACCGGCGCCTTCACCGCGATCCCGGGCCTGCGCGACCCCGACCTGCTCGAGACGGCGGGCTCGGCGTTCATCGGCCCCGTCAACGATCAGGAGATGGCCGTCGTGGGCGGCGGCGGGGTCGGCGAGAGCCCCCGCTCCACCGGACGGATCGACTACCTCGACCTCACCGACCCGGCGCCCCACTTCACGCCGGGCCCGGTGCTGCCCGAGGGCGTGCGGTACCCGAACCTCGTCGACCTGCCCGACGACACCCTGCTGATCTCGGGCGGCTCGCGGGACTACCGCGGCAAGGGCGGCACCAACAACCACATCGCCCGCCTGCTCCACCCCGACACCGGTGCGCTGACCCCTGCCGCCGACCCGGCCGTCGGGCGCGACTACCACACCGAAGCGCTGCTGCTGCCCGACGGCCGCGTGCTCACGGCCGGCTCGGATCCGCTGTTCGACGACGAGCAGAACCTCGTCCCGGGCACCTTCGAGCAGCGCATCGAGATCTACAGCCCGCCGTACCTGTTCCGGGGGGCGCGCCCGACGATCACCGCGGCCCCGCCGACCCTCGCCCGCGACCAGACCGCGACCGTCCCGACCCCCGACGCCGGGCACGTCCGCGCCGCCCGGCTGATCAAGGCGTCGACCGCGACCCACGTGACCACCACCGACATGCGCTCGGTGGCCCTGGACGTCGGCCCCGCCGCCGGCGGGGTGTCGGTGCACGTGCCCGAGAACCCGGCGCTCACCCCGCCCGGGCCGTACATGCTCTTCCTCGTCGACGACCGGGGCGTGCCGTCGGAGGCAAGGATGGTGACCGTGGGCCCGGGCCGCCGGGCGCTGCCGGACTGAAGTCGTGCGCTTCGCGCTGGTGAGCAGAAAGGAGTGCTGGAGCACTCCTTTCTGCTCACGAGCGCGTCAGCGCACCGGGGCCCGCTTCTCCGCCTGGAACGTGTCCTCGTCGACGCCGCGGCGCCAGTAGCCGGAGATCGACAGCCACGCGCGGTCGAGCCCGCGCTCGTCGAGGAGGTGGCCGCGCAGGGCCTTCACGTCGCCGGTCTCGCCGTGCACGAACGCGTGGACCGTGCCGGCGGGCCAGGCGGCGGCGCGGACGGTCGCGACGAGGTCCTCGCCGGCGTCGCGGTGCAGCCAGCGCAGGGTGAGGTCGCCGGCCGTCGGGAGCGGGAGCTCGTCGTCGGGGCCGTCGACCTGCACGTACGCGTGGACCGGCACCCCGGGCGCCACGCGCTCGAGGGCCGCGGCGATCGCGGGCAGCGCGGCCTCGTCGCCGACGAGCACGTGCGCGTCGGCCTCCGGCGACGGCGCGTAGGCCCCGCCCGGCCCCATCAGCGTGATCTCGTCGCCCGGCGCCGCCGCGAGCGCCCAGGGGCCGGCGACGCCGGTGTCGCCGTGGACGACGAAGTCGATCGCCATCTCGCCGGCGGCGTGGTCGAGCGCGCGGATCGTGTAGGTCCGCACGATCGGCCAGTCCTCGCGGGGCATCGCCTCGCGGATGGCCGCCACGTCGAACGGCGTCGGGTAGGCGACGCCGGGGCGCGGGAAGGCGAGCTTGACGTACTTGTCGGTGAACCCGTTGTCGACGACACCGTCGATGCCCGGACCGCCGAGCACCACGCGCACCAGGTGCGGCGTGAGCCGTTCGGTGCGCAGCACGCGCAGCCGGTGGCCCGGCCCGCCCTTGCCGCGACGGGGAGCGGGGGCCTGGGTGTCGGGAGCAGCCATGCCCCCGACCCTACCCCGCGACTTAGGCGACCCTAAGTAGCGAGGGTCACCGGCTTGTGCGCCGGCCGCCCGGCCTCGTACGCGTCGATGTCCTCGGCGTGGCGCAGCGTCAGGTCGATGTCGTCGAGGCCCTCCATCAGCCGCCAGCGCGTGTACTCGTCGATCGTGAACCGCACCGTCAGGTCGTCGGCGGTGATCGTGCAGGCCTCGAGGTCGACGGTGAGCTCCAGGCCCGGTCGCTGCTCGATCTTCTTCCAGAGCAGCTCGACGTCGGACTGCTCGACGGTCGCCGCGAGCAGGCCCGCCTTCGACGAGTTGCCCTTGAAGATCTCGCCGAAGCGCGACGAGACGACGACCCGGAAGCCGTAGTCCAGGAGCGCCCAGACGGCGTGCTCGCGTGACGACCCGGTGCCGAAGTCCGACCCCGCGACCAGCACGGACCCCCGCGAGTAGGGCTCGGTGTTGAGCACGAACGACGGGTCGGCGCGCCAGGAGGCGAACAGGCCGTCCTCGAACCCCGTGCGCGTCACGCGCTTGAGGTAGACGGCCGGGATGATCTGATCGGTGTCGACGTTCGACATGCGCAGAGGCGTGCCGATGCCGGTGTGGGTGGTGAAGGCGTCCATCTCGCAGTGCTCCTCAGGCGGGCTGCAGCGTGGTGGTGTCGGCCCGGTCGTCGACCAGGTCCTCGGGCGAGGAGAGCGTGCCGCGCACCGCGGTGGCCGCGGCGACCAGCGGCGAGACGAGGTGCGTGCGCCCGCCCTTGCCCTGCCGGCCCTGGAAGTTGCGGTTCGAGGTCGACGCGCACCGCTGTCCCGGGGAGAGCTGGTCGGGGTTCATCCCGAGGCACATCGAGCAGCCCGCGGAGCGCCACTCGGCGCCCGCCTCGGTGAACACGACGTCCAGGCCCTCGGCCTCGGCCTGCGCCTTGACCCGCATCGAGCCGGGGACGACGAGCATCTGCACCGAGTCGGCGACCTGGTGGTGGCGCAGGATCTCCGCGGCGGCCCGGAGGTCCTCGATGCGCGCGTTGGTGCACGAGCCGAGGAAGACGACGTCGACGGCGATGTCGCGCAGCCGCGTGCCGGGCTCCAGGGCCATGTACTCCAGCGCCTTGCGCGTCGCGGCGGCGTCGTCGTCGTCCATCGTCGCCGGGTCCGGGACGGACTCGCCCAGCGGCAGGCCCTGGCCGGGGTTGGTGCCCCAGGTGACGAACGGGGTGAGCGCATCGGCGTCGACGTGGACGACCGCGTCGAACTCGGCGTCGTCGTCGGTGCGCAGCTCGCGCCAGGCCGCGACGGCGGCGTCCCACTGCTCGCCCTTCGGCGCGTGGGGACGGTCGCGCAGGTAGGCGAAGGTGGTCTCGTCCGGCGCGACCATGCCGGCGCGCCCGCCCGCCTCGATCGACATGTTGCACATGGTCATGCGGGCTTCCATCGACATCTGCCGCACGGCCTCGCCGCGGTACTCGAGCACGTAGCCCGCGCCGCCGCCGGTGCCGATCTGGGCGATGACCGCGAGGATGACGTCCTTGCTGGTCACGCCCGGGCGCAACGTCCCGGAGATCTCGATCGCCATCGTCTTGAACGGCCGCAGCGGCAGCGTCTGGGTGGCGAGGACGTGCTCGACCTCGGACGTGCCGATCCCGAACGCGAGCGCCCCGAACGCGCCGTGGGTGGAGGTGTGCGAGTCGCCGCAGACCACCGTCGTGCCCGGCTGCGTCAGGCCCTGCTCCGGGCCGATCATGTGGACGATCCCCTGGTCCTGCGTGCCCATGGGGAACAGGCGCACCCCGAAGTCCTCGCAGTTGCGCCGCAGCGTCGACACCTGGGTCGCCGAGGTCTCGTCGGCGATCGGCAGGTGGAGGTCCTTGGTGGGGACGTTGTGGTCCTCGGTGGCGAGCGTCAGGTCGGTGCGGCGCACGCGCCGGCCCGCCAGGCGCAGGCCGTCGAACGCCTGCGGGCTCGTGACCTCGTGGACGAGGTGGAGGTCGATGTAGAGGAGGTCCGGTTCCTGACCCTCACCGCGCCGGACCACGTGCTGGTCCCAGACCTTCTCCGCGAGCGTGCGTCCCACTCTTCCGCCTCCTCGATCCCGGTGACGAGGAGACGACACCCAGCGCATCCGTCGCGCTGCCGTGCCGTCCCCGCACCTGGGTCTTTCTCACATCTTGGGACTACGATGTCGTCCTGTGGGACAGGGTAGCGGTATCGGCGTGCTCGACAAGGCGGTGGTCGTCCTCCGGGCGGCCGCGGCCACGCCGTGCACCCTCGGCGAGCTCTGCGAGCGCACCGGCCTGCCCCGCGCGACGGCCCACCGGCTCGCCGTCGGCCTCGAGGCGCACCGGCTGCTGGCCCGCGACCCCGACGGCCGCTGGCGGCCCGGCCCCGCACTCGGCGAGCTCGCCCACGGCCACGGCGACCCGCTGCTCACGGCCGCCGAGGAGGTCCTGCCGCAGCTGCGCGACCTCACCGGCGAGAGCGTGCAGCTCTACCGGCGCGACGGCCTCGACCCCACCGCGCGTGTCTGCGTCGCCGCCGCCGAGCCGGCGAGCGGCCTGCGCGACACGGTGCCGGTCGGCGTGCGTGTGTCGATGACCGCGGGCTCCGGCGCCAAGATCCTGGCGGCGTGGTCGCGGGACCGGACCGCGTTCCCCGACACGGTGCTCGACGAGGTCCGCCGCCGCGGCTGGGCCCAGAGCGTCGCCGAGCGCGAGGCGGGCGTGGCCAGCGTGTCCGCCCCCGTCCGCGACGCCACCGGCGCGGTGATCGCCGCCGTGTCGGTGTCGGGCCCGGTCGACCGGATCGGCCGCCGGCCCGGGGCGCGCTGGGCCGACGCGCTGCTCGCGGCGGCCCGGCAGCTCGAGGGCCTCGTGGCGGCGCGCTGAGGTCGTCAGCATCCGGACTGTTCGGCTGCCTGCCGAACACGGTAGGGTTACCCCATCCGAGTGAGACCTGCGCCACGCCGTCGATCAGGGGGTCCGGATGTACCTGGGCGAGCCCGTCCGTGTCCTGCACGTCGAGCCGGTGGTGAGCCCGGTGCCCGACGGCGACTTCCCCGAGGTCGCCGCCGCCCTGCCGGAGCCGCGGCCCCGCCCGACGCCACGGCGGGGCGCGGGGGTGCCGCCGGCCCGCCGGGGGCGCCCGCGGCCGACACCGATCACCGGCGCCTGACGCCGGGGTGACCGCTCCGGACCTCGCCACACCCGTCGGCGGTTGGCGGGTCTGGCGCCTGGGCGCCGACGACGACGGCCCGGTCCTCGAGTCGCCCCTCGCCGCAGCCTCCTGGACCCCGCGCACCGCGGTCACGGCGGTGTGCCACCGCGGCTGTGGCGACGCCCCGGCGTGGGGCTGCTCCTGCGGGCTCTACGCCGTCGACGACCCGCGCCGGCTCGTGGGCGGGCTCCTGCACCACGGCATCCTCGGGTGCACCGCGCTGTGGGGACGCGTCGTCGAGCACGGCGACGGCTGGCGCGGGGAGCACTCGTACCCGCTCGTGCTGTTCGTGCCGTCCCCCGACGACGAGGTCCTGGGCGTGCCGGTCGGGGCGCTCACGGTCGAGCAGGCCCGCCGGGCGGTGCTGCGGGCCGCCCGCGCGCGCCGCGTGTCGGGGCTCGGCGAGACGCTGGGCGACGCCCTGCGACGTCGCTACGCGGTGCCCGTCCACGTGCTGCCCGTGAGCTCACCCGGTGCGTTCGCGGGGCACGCCGTCGGAGCCCTCGCCGGGCGGGTGCGCGACGAGTGCGTGCGGGGCCTCGCCGCCCGCCGCCTCGGCGACCGCGTGGCGGCGGCCCGGCTGGATCGGGCCGTCGACCGGCTGCTCGAGGGCCTGCGCCCCGACCTCCCGCCGCTCCCGGCGTGAGACCCGCGGTCAGACCCGCGGCGGGCGCTCGGAGCCGGGACGGATCGACCCCGGACGGCGCCAGTGCCACAGGGCCAGCGGGACCGCCGAGGTCAGGATGAGCAGGAGGCCGTGCCCGACCGGGCCCAGCGACGCCAGCCCCAGCCCGAACAGGACGCCGAGCACCAGCACGGCGACCGCCCGCCAGTACGAGCGTCGCTCGTCCTTGGTCCGGGCCAGGCGGGCCAGCCCGGGATCGCTGGCCTCGATCTGCCGCTCGATGTCGGCCAGGATGCGTTGCTCTCGTTCGTCGAGCACCAGGAGACCCCCTCGGCGTGCCGCCGGCGACCGGACGCCGACGTGGGTTGACGGGCCGTGGTCGCCGGATCACCCGGCGAATTGCCGGGCGTGGAGCAGGCGAAACGGCGGGACGACGACGTCACGTCGAGACGTCGCTCGGTGTCGGCGACCGGGTTCCCGCACGGGGCGGGCGGACCGGAGGGCCGGTCGGCCCGTCGGGTTCCCGGTCGCGGCGGTCGCGCGCCGCTCGGCGGACGCTCACGACCGCCCGCCGTCGGCGGAGCCGGACCCGACCCTGCCTCGCCCGACCCCGCTGTCCTCGTCGATCCGCGGGATCGGGAAGGACGGGTGGGTCGGGAGCCGGTCGGCCGGCGAGTCCGCGGGCGCGGCGTCGCCCCGGCGGGTCCGGCGGGGTGCGGGGACGTCGCCGGTGCGGGGCGCCGGTGGGGAGGACGCCACCGGCAGCGCGCCCGTCCACCCGAACTGCTCGCTGTGGATGCGCCCGGGCGGCACGCCGAGCTGGTCGAGCGCCGCGAGGGTGCCCGAGAGCAGCGACGGCGGCCCGCACACGTAGTACTCGAGGCGGCCGCGGGCGCGCGGGAGCACCTCGGCGAGCAGGTCGGCGTCGACCCGCCGGCCCGCGGTGCGCAGGATCTCCAGGTCGAGACGGCGCGCCAGCACCTCGAGCTCCGGCCCGAACAGCGGCTGGTCGGGCCGCTCGGCGAGCACGAGGCGGTGCAGGCGGCGGTCGCCGCGCTCGGCGAGCGTGCGCAACATGCTCATCATCGGCGTGATCCCGACACCGCCCGCGACGAGGACGAGCCCGTCGACCCGGTCCGGCGTCTCCGGGGTGAAGCTGCCGTGCGGGCCGTCGAGCCAGACCTTGCGGCCGGGCTCCATCCGGGCCAGCGCGCGGGTGAAGTCGCCGGTCGCGCGGACGGTCAGCTCGAGGCGGTCGGTGAGCTCGGCGCTCGACGCGATGGTGAACGGGTGCTCCTGCACGCCCACGGCGCGCCGGTGCAGGCGCAGCCACACGAACTGCCCGGGCGCGAAGCGCAGGCCGCGGCGCCGGAACACCGGCGTGAGCGCCAGCGTCGCCACCTCCGGACCCTCGTGGCGCACGCCGTAGACGACGTACGCGCCGCGCTGGGTGAACAGCGGCCGCCACACCCACCGGCGCGCGAGCACGGCGAGCAGCAGCAGGGCCAGCGCCGACAGCACGACCCGCATCACCGGGTCCTCGAGGAGATCGCCCAGCCAGACCACGTGGAGGCCGGCGAGCAGGAGCGCGAGTGCGGCCGCGGCGACGTGCAGCCGCGCCCACCACTCGTAGCGCGTGCCCCGCCGGCGGCCCCAGGAGGCCGCGCCCGCGAGCAGCAGCATGCCGGCGAAGGCGGCGTAGCCGAACTGGATGCCCAACGAGGCCGCGAAGGGGTTCAGGAGCTTCGGGCGCTCGATCACCGCGAGGCCGAGGTGGCCGCCCACCAGCGCCACCGCGGCCACGCCGAGCCACCGGTGCCCGCTCATCACCCGGTCGATCCCGAGCGCGGTGGTCAGCGACCGCAGGCGCGACGCCCCGACCGTGGTGACGACCACGAGGACGGTCGCGACCAGCCCCGTGAGGACCACCCCGAGGTCCACCAGCTCGCCGGCCCCGACCCCGTGCCGGCCGACGAAGACCACCGCCGGTCCCACGAGGGCGACGACCGCGACCGCGGTCCACAGCGCACGTCTCGCCCGCTTCGACACGATCCGTGACCGTAGGGGCGCGGACGGTCGGCACCCGCCGCTCCTGAGAAGGGCGGATCGACGGGCGGGACGGGCGGGCGCCCGCGGTCGGTGAGCGCCGGTCGGCCGTGTCCTCGTTGCCCCGTTCGGACCATCAGGGCCCGGCGCCCGCCGGTGCGGCTCTCAGGGACCGCTCACCGGCGTCCCGCTCGTCGCGGCCGGGTAGTCCACTCGTCGTGACCTCCCTCGTGACCGGATTCCTCCGCGGCACCGCCGCCGGCGCCGCGGGCACCACCGCGCTCAACGTCACCACCCAGGCCGACATGGCGCTGCGCGCACGGCCGGCGAGCGGCATGCCGACCGCGACGGTCTCGGCGCTCGCCGAGCAGGCCGACGTGGCGATCCCGGGCGCTCGCCGCGAGCGGCAACACCGCCTCGAGGGGCTCGGCGGTCTCGCCGGGACCGCGACGGGCGTGGCGGTCGGCGGTCTGGCCGGCGCCCTGCGCAGCGCCGGGGTGCGTCTCCCCGCCGTGATCGGCGCGCCGCTGCTCGGCGCCGCCGCGATGGTCGCCTCGGACCTGCCGACCGCACGCCTCGGCCTCACCGACCCCCGCCGCTGGGGCTCCGCGGACTGGGCCGCCGACGTCGTCCCCCACCTCGCCTACGGCGTCGCCACCCACGCCACGCTCGCCGCCACCTTCCGCGCCGACGAGCGCGAGCGCGCCGAGCACCCCGAGGGCGCGCCGCGCTCGGCGACGGCGGGCTCGCTCCTGCGCGCGGCCGCGCTCGGCGCCGCGAACGGGGCGCGCAGCACGTTCGGTTCGGCGGCGCTGGCGTGGCGGGCGCGCCCGGGCGACCGCGGCGCGGTTGGCCTGCTCGGGAGCAGGGTCGGGCGGGGCGGGGCCACGCTCGCCGCCCTGGCCGAGGCGTCGGGTGACAAGCACCCCGCCGTCCCGCCCCGCACCGCCGCACCGGGCCTCGCGCCGCGCCTCGCCCTCGCGGCGGGTGGCGCGGGGGCGGCGGCGCGGCGCGACGGGCGCGAGGGCGGGCCCGGCGCGCTCGTCGCCACCGCCGCGGCGGTCGGGGCGGCCTTCGGCGGGCAGCGGCTGCGCGCGATCGCCGCCGACCGCTTCGGCTCCGACCTCCCCGGCGCGTTCGCCGAGGACGCGCTGGCCGCCGGGCTCGCGTGGTGGGGCGCCGGCCGCAGCTGATCAACAGGACGTGGTGCACCGCGCCGCGCCTCCCGCGGTGCACCACGTCCTGCTGATCACGCGCACCTCACCCCGGCGACGCCGCCACCTGCACCCGGCGGTGCGCGCCGCCGGACAGGAAGCCCGCCAGCTCCCGGCCCTCCTCGGCGACCGCGGTCCGGTCGGCGCGGGAGAACCGCCGCAGCGGCGTCACCTCGACCGTGCCGTCGGCGACGGTCCAGCGCGCCGCCACCCGGCCGTCGACGAGCACGACGCGCTCGCCCGCCACCGACAGGCCGCGGTCGGCGTCGTCGATGATCCGCGTGCGGTCGTCGTAGCCCAGCACCGCGTTGTCGAAGGCGGGCAGGAAGCGCACCGGCGCCGGGGTGTCGGGGTCGGGCCGGGGCGCGTCGGGGAGGTCGAGGAGCTCGCGGCCGCGCTCGTCGCGGAAGCTCACCAGGCGGTCGCGGACCGCCGCGACGGCCGCCGGCAGCCCGGCGAGCCCCGACCAGGCGCGCAGGTCGGCCGACGCCGCCGGCCCGTACGCCGCGAGGTAGCGCAGCACCAGCGCCTCCCCCACCGGGTCGGTGCCGTCGGCGGCGGGCGGGTCCACCGGCCGCCCGAGCCAGGTCGCGACGAGCAGGCACCGCGCCGGCCCGGCCTGCCCCCACAGCCCGCGCGGCGGCACCTGCACCACCGGCACGAGCGTGCCCAGCGCCTCCCCGAGCACGCGCGGGGGCACGTCGGGCCAGGTGTCGGCCAGCGCCCGGCCCACGTCGGGCAGGGTGCGGGCCTCGTCGGCGACGAGCCGCGCCCCCACGGCGGCGAGCTCGTCGAGGTCCACGGCCGCGAGCTCCTGCCGGTACACCCCGAGCATCCGCTGGCGCAGCATCGCGTCGTGGCGCGACCGCCAGGTCAGCGCGTCGTCGGCGGTGACGAGGTGCACGGTGCGGCGCATGAGGTGGGTGCGCACCGCCCGGCGCTCGGCCACGTGGTCGGAGAGCTCGGCGGGGTCGAAGCCCGCGAGCCGCGACCACAGGCCCGTGTAGGGCTCCTGCGGCTCCTGGGCCTGCAGCCCGCCGAGGTGGGCGACGGCGTCGAGCACGTCGAGCGCCGACCGCTCGAGCAGGAGCTGGCGGGCCAGCGTCGCCCGGTTGAGGGCCCGGCGGGACAGGACGGTCACGACGGGGAGCCTGCCGCACCCGTCACCGGGGGTCGGCGACGTCCAGCGTGCCGTCGTCGGTGACCCCGACCCGCCCGTCCCGCAGCGCCGCCGCCCACCGCGCGGTGCGCTCCACCGCGCCGAACGGGAAGAGGTGGACGCCGGTGAAGCGGCTGTCCGGGTCCGCGGCGGCCGCACGGGCGATGCCGGCGAGGGTCGCGTCCGGCCGGTAGGTCTGCGTCGCGAGCCGGAGCACGCTGCCGCTCTGCTTGCGCAGCACCGCCAGCGACGGGCCGACCCCGCACGCGAGCCCGAAGCGCAGCAGCGTCGCGGGCGAGGTCAGGCCGGGCAGGCCCACGTGCACCGGCAGGGCGTTGCCGGCCTCGCGGGCCCGGCGCTCCCAGGCCACGATCGGCTCGGCGGCGAAGGTGAACTGGGTGACGACGTGCAGGGGCAGTCCCGCCTCCGCCGCGATCTTGTTCTTGCGCACCAGGGCGTCGTCGACGGCACGCTCGTCCACGCCCGGGTTGCCCTCCGGGTGCCCGGCGACGCCGATGCCCGCGAACGCCCGCCGGGCCAGCTCCGCCGACTCCAGGACCTGGAGGGTGTTGTCGATCGACCCCACCGGGTCGATCGAGCCCGCGATGAGCAGCAGGTCGCGGACCCCGACGTCGACCAGCTGCCCGAGGGTGCGGTCCAGGGCGTCGAGGTCGGGCACGGCGCGGACCGCCAGGTGCACCACGGGACGCAGGCCGAGCTCCCGGGCGCGCCCCGCGGTCGCGAGCACCCGGTCGAACCCCACGTTCGCGAGGAAGGTGACGTACACGGGGGTGCCGGGCGGCAGCAGGCCGGCGACGTCGTCGAGGGCGCCGCGCTCGCGCGGCGTCACCTCGATGCTCACCGCTCGCGCGAGCCGCGCGACCGTCGCGCGCATCCCGTCGACGTCGACCGGACCGGTGTCCATCGGGCCTCCGGGTGCTCGCGGGGACGAGATCGATCCTCCCCGCGCGCCGGGCACGGCGTCCTCGTGCTCGGCCACAGGAACGCGGCCCTCTTTCCTGTCGACGACGACGATGACCAGGTGGCGTGACGCGTCTCACGATGCGGGGAGGGACGCGACCGGACGCGGGCCCACCGAGGAGGCACGCATGCTCGTGGACTTCCGACCGCACGCCCGGCTGCGCAGCAGCGCGCCGGTGAGCGTCGCCGACTCGATCGGGCCGGTGGTGGACGCGCTGTCGGAGAGCCCGACGGACCTCGCCCGCGTCCGGGTGGTGTGCGACTGGGTGCAGTACCGCCACAACTTCCGCGGCGTGGTGGAGGTGCGCCCGATCCTGCCGACCGACGGCGCCGACCCGGCGGGGACGCCGCCGCACGGCCCGGTGCCCGAGGGCGTCCGCGACGACGACCTCGAGATCGCGGTCGACGTGCGCCGCGGCGGGGAGACCGCGCTGCGCGACGCGACCCGCGAGGTCCTGCGTGCCCACGCGGAGGGCGCGGAGGCGGGCGACGTCGTCCTCGAGGACTGGGGCCCGACCCGGCGCAGCGTCATCTGGGACTTCAACGCCCTCTACTGGTCGGCCCTCGACCTGTGGGAGGAGGCGACCGGGACGGCCTACGAGCAGGCGCTGCCGGGCGGCGAGAGCGACGCCCGCAACCGCGACGCGGTGCGCGCCGTCCTCGCCGAGCTGTTCACGGTGTGGGACGGGCTCGTCGACCGGGGCGCGCTGCCGCCCGAGCTCTACGTGGTGGAGATCGGGGTCGGCGACGGGCACCAGGCGCAGGTCTTCCTCGACGAGCTGCGCGAGCTCGACGCCCGCCACGGCCGCGGGTACTACCGGCGCCTGCACTACCTCATGTGCGACTACTCCCCGCACGTCCTCGCCCGGGCCCGCGCGACCGTCGCCGACCACGCCGAGCACGTCAGCTCGTTCGTCACCGACGCCACCTCACCGCGCGACGTGCTGGGGTTCCTGCAGTTCAAGGTGTTCCTGATCTACATCTCGAACGTCTACGACAACCTGCCCTCCGACGAGGTCGCCCAGCTCGGCGGGCGCACCTACCTCGTGGAGTCGCGGGCCTTCCTGCCCGCCGACGCCGCGGCGGAGCTGGCCGCGCTCGTCGGGGTGCGCACCGACGAGCTCGCGGGCCTGGTGGCGACGCTGCTGCGCCTCGGCCCGGCGCTGCTCGCGGAGGCGCAGCCGGGCCGGTTCCCCGACACGGCGGCCGCCGTCGACTTCTGGCGCCGCACGTGGGCCGCGGTCCGGCTCGCCGAGCGCTACGTCGGGCTCGCCGGGCTCGACCTCTACGACCTCTCCCCGACGGTCAACGGCGAGGCGCTGCGCCCGCTGCTCGAGTCGGGCGCCGACCTGCGGATGCACGTCAGCAACGGGGCCGTCGCGAGCTTCACCGAGACCATCGGCCTGCTGCACCCCTACGGCCGGCTCGTCTGCCACGACCTCTTCGCCCGCGACGTCGGGGCCTACCGCACGGGCTTCCGCGGCCCCGGCAAGTACGACGGCTCGGTGGTGAACTGGGTCAACGGCCCGCTGCTCGCCCACCTCGGACGCCGGCGGGGCGTCGACGTCACCTACACCCCGTTCGCCCACCGCGCCGGCACCAACATCGTGACGATGACCGCCCAGGTGCGTGACTGATGCCGACCACCGGACTCCCCCTGCTGCCCACCACCGTCGTCGGCTCCTGGCCGGTCCCCGAGTGGCTCGAGCGGCTCAAGACCGACTTCTTCCGCGCGCGGATGAGCCGCACCCAGCTCGAGGCGGTCCACGACTGCGCCGTCACGGCCGCGATCAAGGACCAGGAGCTCGCCGAGATCGACATCGTCTCCGACGGGGAGCTGCGCCGGGACAACGACGTCGACCACCTGCTGGCACGCATTCCCGGGATCCACATCCCCGTGACCAGCAAGGACTTCTACCACGACTACTACGACGCCGAGGTCCGCGCGACCCCGGCGCCGCCCCCGACCGGTCGCGGGCTCGGGCTCGACGCCGACTTCGCGTTCACCCGCGCGCGCACCGACCGGCCCGTCAAGTTCTCCTTCACCGGGCCGTTCTCGCTCTCGCGGCGGGTCACCGACCACGTGCACGCCGACCGGGCCGACCTCGTGCGGTCGCTGGCCCACGTACTCGCCGGCGTGGCGCACGCCCTGCGGGAGGCGGGCGCCGAGCTGCTCCAGATCGACGAGCCGTTCCTCGCCGGCTACCCGGACCAGGTGGGACTCGCGGTGGAGGCGATCAACACCGTCACCCGCGAGGTCGACGTCTCGTGGGCGCTGCACGTCTGTTACGGCAACCGTTACGCGCGCCCGCTCTGGGAGGGGCACTACGACTTCCTGTTCCCCGCGGTGCTCGAGGCGCGGGTGGACCAGCTCGTCCTGGAGTTCGCGCGCAAGGGCGACGAGGACCTGCCCGTCATCGAGCGCTCCGGGTGGGACCGCGACATCGGGCTCGGGGTGATCGACGTGAAGAGCCACGTCGTCGAGACCCCGGAGCTCGTCGCCACCCGCATCCGGCGCGCCCTGGACCTCGTGCCGCCCGAGCGCCTCCTGGTCAACCCGGACTGCGGGCTGCGGAACCTGCCGCTCGACGTCGCGACGGCGAAGCTGCGGGCGATGGTCGAGGGCGCCGCCCGCGTCCGCGCCACCCTGCCGGCCGCGGCGCCGGCCCCCGCGCAGGACCCGGCGCCGGCCGCCGCGGGCTGAGCCGGGAGCGACCGGTCAACGACGACCGGCCCGTCCCCGCAGGTGCAGCACGGCCACGAGCCCCAGGGACACCGCGACGATCACCGCCGCCGGCGCGGGGTGCATGTCCTTGGTGAGGCTCGGCGCGCGGTCGGGCCCGATCGCCCACAGCGCCAGCGGCGTCGCGTAGGCGAGCCCGAGCGCGGCCGCCCACCAGCGCAGAGCCCGCAGGCGGGCGTCGCGCAGGATGCCGACGACCGCGACGGTCACCGGCACGACCGCGAGCATCGCGAAGCCGCCGACGAGCATGACGGGCACGGCCCACGCCGACACGAGGACGGAGCGCGGGACGCGGCGGGCGGTGGGGCCGGCTGGGGCGGGGGTCGGGGTGCTGGTCGGGGTGACGGACACGGGGGCCTCCGGGGAACTCGGATACGAGAGCAGTGCTCTCGCAGCATGCCCGAGCCGGACGCCGCGGACAAGAGCAGTGCTCTCGAAGAGAGGCGACCGGGGTGGACGGCGGCACAGCCGCACCGGCCCCGCCGTTCATCCGCGACTCCCCGGGGTCCGGCTCAGCCGGCCGGGATCACTCGGCCCGGGCCAGCTCCCGGTCCTCGACGCGCACGGTCTCCTCGACGTACACGAGGCCGTCGTCGACGGTCACCTGGTGGGTGCGCACCGGCTTCTTGGCCGGCGGCCCGCTCGGCTGCCCGGTGCGCAGGTCGAAGCACGCGGCGTGGAGCGGGCACTCCACCGCGCAGCCCTCGAGCCAGCCGTCGGACAGCGACGCGTCCTGGTGCGTGCAGGTGTCGTCGATGGCGTAGAGCTCGCCGTCCGCGTTGAAGACGGCGATGGCCACCGAGCCCTGCACCCGCACCGACTCCCCCACCGGGATGTCGGCCAGCTCGCCCACGTAGATCATTTCGGCTCCTGTTGCGCTTTGCGCATCGAGTCCTGTCATCCGCAACACAAAGCCTGAGGCCCACGAAGTCCGCCGTCAAGCGTTGTGGCCGACGTCGCGAGTGTTTCCAATGCCGAACGCGTGTGTTACTGATACACGTCTCATATGTCAGCGGCCTGAGGTTTGCGCCGTGGCCGGGCTGTCACACTGCGCGCCGGGCCGAGCCCCTCCGCCGCCGTCGGTCCGAGGAGCGTCACCGTGTCCGAGCACCCGCCACCGCGTCGCCGCGGCGGCGCCGCGCGGGCCGTCGAGGGCGAGTACACGCTGCGCCGGGCCACCGCCGCGGCGGCCGTCGGCAACGTCGCCGAGTGGTACGACTTCGGGATCTACTCCTACCTGGCGGTCGTGCTCTCCCGGGTGTTCTTCCCCGACGCCGGGCCCTGGGCCGCCGTGTACACCCTCGGCGCCTTCGCCGCGGCGTTCGTCATGCGTCCCCTCGGCGGGCTGTTCTTCGGGCCGCTGGGCGACCGCATCGGCCGGACCCGGGTGCTCTCGGCGACGGTCGTGCTCATGGCGGCCGCCACCGTCCTGCTGGGGCTCATCCCGAGCCACGGCGCGATCGGGGCGGCCGCGCCGGTCCTCGTCCTCGTCATGCGCATGCTGCAGGGCTTCTCGGCCGGCGGCGAGTACACGGGCGCGCTGACGATGGTCGCCGAGTACTCCCCGGACCGGCGCCGCGGTCTGTTCGGCAGCTGGCTGGAGTTCGGCACGCTCACCGGCTACACGCTCGGCGCCGGCGTCAGCGCCGCCGTCATCGCTCTGCTGCCCGACGACGACCTGCTGGCCTGGGGCTGGCGCCTGCCGTTCCTGCTCGCCCTCCCGTTGGGCGTCGTGGGCATCTACCTGCGCCTGCGCCTCGAGGACACCCCGGCGTTCCGGCAGCTCATGGAGCGCTCCCCCGCCCTCGCGACGATGCCGCTGCGCCGGGCGCTGCAGATCCTGCGCGTGCGCTACCGCCGTGCGCTGCTGGTCGCCGGCGGCGTCGTCGTGGCCTGGAACATCACCAACTACGTGCTCACCAACTACATCCCGACCTACCTGACGAGCACGCTCGCCGAGTACGGCGAGACCGGCGCGGAGACGGCCACCTCGACGGCGCTGCAGGTGGTCGTCATGGTCGCGATGCTGGCCGTCGTCACCTCGCTCGGGCGCCTGTCCGACCGCGTCGGGCGCCGCCCGATCCTCATGGCCGGCAGCATCGCGCTCGTCGTCGGCGGCCTGCCCGCGGTGTGGCTGCTGCGCCAGGGCCTGGCGGGGCAGCTCGGCGGCCTGCTGCTCATCGGCGCGTGCCTCGTCTGCTTCGCCGCGGTCGCGCCGTCCACGCTGCCCGCCCTCTTCCCCACGCTCGTGCGCTACGGCGGGCTCGCGCTCACCTTCAACGTCTCGGTGTCGCTCGTCGCCGGCACCGCGCCGACCGTCATCGCCGCGGCCACGACGGCCACGGGCAACCTCGACTGGCCGGGCTACTACCTCGTGGCGGCGGGGGTGGTCGGTGTCGTCAGCGTCCTGTTCCTCACCGAGTCCGCGGGCCGGCCGCTGGCCGGCGCCGCGCCGTTGACCTCGAGCGCCGACCTCCCGCCGCCCGCGCGCGACGAGCACGGCGTGCCCCTGGAGCCGCCGCGCGAGGAGTGACCGCTCCTACGCCGCCGCGGCGCGCCGGCGCAGCTCGCTGCGGCGCACCCGGCCGAACGTGCGCGGGTCGTCCATGCCGAACACGCCCGTCGTGACGCCGTCGCCGTCCACGTAGCGCGCGACGAAGCGGCCGGCGTCGGGCTCGCCGTCGACGACGTCGACCCGGTCCTGCGCCGACGGGTGCCCGGCGAGCTGCAGCATGCGCCCGTACTGCTCGGACCACACGTAGCCCGTCGGCCGGAACGTCGCCTCGGTGCGGCCCGCGAGCAGGTTGGTCGCCGCGACGGCGGCCTGCTCGCCCGCGCTGGTCCAGTGCTCGTGGCGCCGGCCGGTCCCGTCCGGGGCCCACCGCGCGACGTCGCCGACGGCCACCACGTTGGGCCGCCCGGTGACCATGCCGGCGTCGGTGACCACGCCGTCGGCGACGGTCAGGCCCGACCCGTCGAGCCACGCGGTGTTCGGGGCGATGCCGATGCCCACCACGACGACGTCGGCCGGGACGGTGGTGCCGTCGCCGAGCTCGACACCGACGACGCGAGGGCCGTCGGCGGTGGGGGCGGTGGCGAAACCGGACACGGCGGCGCCGGGACGCAGGTCGGTGCCGTGCTCGGCGTGCAGGTCGACGCAGTGGCGGGCGATCCGCGGCCCGAGGACGGGGGCCAGCGGCAGCGGCAGGCCGTCGAGGACGGTGACGTCCAGGCCCATCGCGCGGCACGTCGACGCGACCTCGGCCCCGATGAAGCCGCCGCCGACGACCACGACGCGCGGCGAGCCGGCGCGCAGCTCCGCGCGCAGGGCGCGGGCGTCGTCGAGGGTCCGCAGCGTGTGCACGCCGGCGATGCCCTCGGTGCCCGGCAGGCGCCGGGCGCGCCCCCCGGTGGCCACGACGACGCCGTCGGTGGCGATCGCGGTGCCGTCGGCGAGCTCCACGGCGCCGGCGGCCGGGTCCAGGCGCGTCGCGCGGACCCCGAGCCGCATCTCCAGGGCGAGCTCGGCCACCTCGGCGTCGTCGAGCAGCGCGATCGCGTCCTCGTCGACGCCGCCGGCGAGGAACGCCTTGGACAGGGGCGGGCGGTCGTAGGGCCGGTGCGGGTCGTCGCCGACGAGCAGCAGGCGCCCGTCGTGTCCGGCGGCGCGCAGGGCCTCCGCGGAGCGGACCCCCGCCACCGACCCGCCGACGATCGTGATGGTCTGCATGCGCGGCCTCCTCGTGGGCCTCGACGTCGGGCCGCTCCCCCGCGTCGGGGACGGACCGGTGGAAGGGACACCCCACGATCTGGAGTGAAGAGTTGCGCATAGCAGAACAGCTCTTCTCCATGCGCAACTCAAGACCGTGGGAGAGCCGGAGCCCCTTGTCAAGCCCCGATCCACACGGGCCTGCGCGTGTGCGCGCGAGGACTCCCCCGTCCGCACCCTTGACAGCCGACCTCGGGATCGCTGACCGTGTCGTTGCGCATAGCGAACCTTGTTTCTCTATACGCAACTCAACGGCGAGTCGGCGTCAGGCCGTCGGCCCGACCCCCATCTGCAGGCGCACCCCGCGAGGAGCACGACCCATGACGACCGGAGAGATCGCACCGGCGATCGCGTCGCCGGAGCTGCCGGCGAGCCTGCGCGGCACCCTCCCGGGCCGGTACTACACCGACCCGACGATCTTCGCGGCCGAGCAGGCCCTCGTCTTCGAGACGGGCTGGTTCTGCGCGGTCCTCGCCGCCGACATCCCCACGCCCGGCGCGTTCGAGACGGTGCAGATCGGGCGCGAGAGCGTCATCGTCGCGCGGGGTCGGGACGGGTCGGTGAACGCCTACCTCAACGTCTGCCGCCACCGCGGCGCCCGCCTCTGCACCGAGGAGAAGGGCACGGTCCGCCGGTCCTTCCAGTGCCCGTACCACGCGTGGACCTACGGCCTCGACGGCAAGCTCGTCGCCGCCCCCAACCTCGGCGACATGCCCGACGTCGACAAGGTGGAGTACGGCCTGCACCGCGTCCACCTGCGCGAGTGGCTCGGCTACGTGTGGCTCTGCCTGGCCGAGGAGCCGCCGTCGTTCGAGGACACCGTGGTCGGCGACGTGGCCGCCCGGCTGGGCGCGCCCGACGCGATCGTCGGGTACCAGGTGGCGGACCTGAAGCTGGGCCGGCGGATCGAGTACGACGTGAAGGCGAACTGGAAGCAGATCGTCGAGAACTTCATGGAGTGCTACCACTGCGCGACGATCCACCCGGAGCTCACCGAGGTGCTGCCGGAGTTCGCGAACGGGCTCGCCGCCCAGTACTTCGTCGGCCACGGCGCCGAGTTCGGGGAGGACGTCGCGGGCTTCACCGTCGACGGCTCCGCGGGCCTGGAGCGCATCCCGGGCGTCGCCGAGGACCAGGACCGGCGCTACTACGCGATCACCGTGCGGCCGCAGGTGTTCATCAACCTCGTGCCCGACCACGTCGTGTTCCACCGCATGTTCCCGCTGACCGCGGACCGCACGTTGGTGCGCTGCGACTGGCTCTACCTGCCCGAGGTCGTCGACTCCGGGGCGGACATCGACCGGTCGGTGGAGCTCTTCCACCGCGTCAACCTGCAGGACTTCGACGCCTGCGAGCGCTGCCAGGTCTCCATGGACTCGCGCTCCTACGCCCGGGGCGGCGTCCTCGTCCCCAGCGAGCACCACATCGCCGAGTTCCACGACTGGGTCGCCCAGCGGGTCGGCTGACCGTCCACACTCGTCCCCACGCACGCAGGAGAGACCGATGTCCATCACCCCCGAGGACCGCGACCCGTCCGGGACCGAGGTCGGCGAGACGCGCTACCGCGACGCGTTCGCCGTGGCTGACGAGCTGGCCGTGCACGGCAGCGACTGCGTCTGCCCGCGCTGCGCGGGGCGCCTGCCCGGCCTGCTGGCCGAGCTCGCGCGCGCCATCGAGAAGGACACCGTGGACTGACCGTCGCGGTCACCACGGTCGAGTCATGAGCACCTCGGGCACCGGCGCCTCCGCGGTCCAGTCCGTCGACCGCGCGGTCACCATCCTCGAGATGGTGGCCGCGCGGGGCGAGCTCGGGATCACGGAGATCGCCGAGGGGCTCGACGTGCACAAGTCCACCGCCTCGCGGCTCGTCGCCGCGCTGCAGCACCGCCACCTGCTCGAGCAGCTCTCCGACCGCGGCAAGTACGCGCTGAGCTTCGGCATCGTGCGCCTGGCGGCCGCGACGACCGGCCGGCTCGACATGGCCCGCCTCGGCCAGCCGGTCTGCCAGCGCCTCGCCGAGGTGCTCGGCGAGACGGTCAACCTCGCGATCACCGACGGCGAGGCGGGCATCACCGTCGCGCAGGAATTCGGCACCGCGACGATCGCCTCGCAGAACTGGGTGGGGCGTCGCAGCCCCCTGCACGCCACGGCCGCGGGCAAGGTCCTGCTGGCCTGGGCGCCCGAGGACGAGCGCCGCGCGGTGCTGCGCCGGCGTCTCGCGCAGTACACCGACGACACGATCACGGAGGTCGCCGCCCTGCGCACCGAGCTGGCGCGGGTGCTCGACGAGGGCCACGCCCGCTCGTTCGAGGAGCTCGAGGTCGGCATGCACGCCGTCGCGGTGCCGGTGTTCGCGGCCGACGGCAGCGTCGCCTCGGCGCTCTCGGCCACCGGCCCGGTCTACCGCCTGCCCCGCCGCCGCGCCCGCGCCATCGTCGCCGACCTGCGCGAGGGCGCGGCGGAGCTGTCGGCGAAGCTCGGCCACCGCGGGGAGTAGGCGCCGCGCCCCTCGCGGCGCCCGCCCGCCCCCGCGTCCGTCGCGCGCGCCTCCGGGCGACGGGCGCCCCCGCCCGTCGAGCCGAGCGACGGGCCCGTCGCTCGGGACTCAGCGGAAGACCACCGTCCGGTGGCCGTCGACCAGCACCCGGCGCTCGCAGTGCCACCGCACCGCGCGCGAGAGCGCCAGGGCCTCGGCGTCGCGGCCCACGGTCTGCAGGGCCCGCGGGTCGTAGGAGTGGTCGATGCGCACGACCTCCTGCTCGATGATCGGGCCCTCGTCGAGGTCGGCGGTGACGTAGTGGGCGGTGGCGCCGACGAACTTCACCCCGCGGTCGTAGGCCTGGTGGTAGGGCTTGGCGCCCGCGAAGCCCGGCAGGAACGAGTGGTGGATGTTGATCGCGCGCCCGCGCAGCGCCGCGCAGGTGCGGTCGGAGAGCACCTGCATGTAGCGGGCGAGCACCACCAGCTCGACGTCGAGCTCGTCGACGATCCGCAGCATCTCCGCCTCGGCGTCGGGCTTCGTCGCCGGCGTCACCGGGACGTGGACGTAGGGCAGGCCGGCGGACTCGGCCATGGGCCGCAGGGTCTCGTGGTTGCTGACGACACCGACGAGCTCGGCGCCGAGGCTGCCCGAGCGCCAGCGGAAGAGCAGGTCGTTGAGGCAGTGCCCCGACGTCGACACCATGACGAGGACCCGCGGCGCGGCCAGCCGGTGGAACGCGTGGTCCATGGCGAACGCCTCGGCCACCGGGGCGAAGTCCGCCGCGACCGCGTCGAGGTCCGTGCCCGCGGGGGCGGCCACGCGCGTGCGCAGGAAGAGGCGCCCGCTGACGGGGTCGTCGAACTGCTGGTGCTCGACGATGTCGGCGCCGTGCGCGGCGAGGTGACTGCTGACCGCGCGCACGATGCCCGCGCGGTTGGGGCAGCTCAGGGTGAGGACGACGGAGACGAACGGGTCGGACGGGTCGGGCACGGCGCGCTCCTCAGCACTCCACGACGGTGAGAGCGAGCCCGCCCCGGGCCGTCTCCTTGTACTTGACCTTCATGTCGGCGCCCGTCTCGCGCATCGTGCGGATCGCCTTGTCCAGCGAGACGTGGTGGACGCCGTCCCCGCGCACGGCCATGCGCGCGGCGGTGATCGCCTTGACCGACGCCACGGCGTTGCGCTCGATGCAGGGGATCTGCACGAGCCCGCCGACGGGGTCGCAGGTCAGGCCGAGGTTGTGCTCGATGCCGATCTCGGCGGCGTTCTCGACCTGCTCGGGCGTGCCGCCGAGGAGCTCCGCGAAGCCGGCCGCGGCCATCGAGCACGCCGACCCGACCTCGCCCTGGCACCCGACCTCGGCCCCCGAGATCGACGCGTTCCGCTTGAACAGCAGCCCGACCGCGCCGGCGGTGAGCAGGAAGCGCACGACGGCGTCGTCGTCGAACCCCCGCAGCGAGCGGGCCGCGTGGTGCAGCACCGCGGGCACGATCCCGGCCGCGCCGTTGGTCGGCGCCGTGACCACCCGCCCGCCCGCGGCGTTCTCCTCGTTGACGGCGAGCGCGTCGAGCGTCACGCGGTCCATGTCCGTGCAGCCCGCGCCCTCCTCGTCGAGGCGGCGGCGCAGGTCGGGCGCGCGCCGGCGCACCCGCAGGCCCCCGGGCAGCACGCCCTCGGTGCGGCAGCCGCGCTCGACGCACTCGCGCATCACCGACCACAGGTGCAGCAGGCCCGCGCGTGTCTCCGGCTCCGGGCGCCACGACGCCTCGTTGGCCAGGACGACGTCGCTGATGCGCAGGCCGTGCGACCGCGCGATCGCGACGAGCTCGTCGCCGCTGGTGAAGGGGTGGCGCTCGGGCGTCGCGTCCTCGCGCAGCACGGGCCCGCCGGTCTCGTCCTCGTCGAGGACGAAACCGCCGCCCACCGAGTAGTACTCGCGGCGCGCGAGCTCGGCGCCGTCGGCGTCGAACGCCGTGAACACCATGCCGTTGCTGTGGAACGGCAGGCGCTTGGTCCGGTGGAGCACGACGTCGTCGGCGACCGAGAACGCGACCGGGTGCTTCGCGCCGAGCGCGATCCGGCCCTCCGCCCGCGCCGTGGCGACGAGCGGCTCGGCCTCCACCGGGTCGACGAGGTGCGGCTGCTCGCCGCACAGGCCCAGCACGACGGCGCCGACGCTGCCGTGCCCGTGCCCGGTGGCCCCGAGCGAACCGAACAGCTCGGCGCGGACACGCGCGACGCGGTGGAGCCGGTCGGTGTCGTGCAGGCGCGAGACGAAGAGGAACGCCGCCCGCATCGGCCCCACCGTGTGCGAGCTGGACGGGCCGATCCCCACCTTGAACAGGTCGAACACCGAGATGGCCACGGTCACCCCCGGGGCGCTGAGAGAGCAATTGATGTTGAACTAGTATATCAATATGGCACGGATAGGAGAAGAGCTGCTCCATCTGTTGTAGGCTCCGGCCGTGACGGTTCTCCCGGACGAGCAGGAGTCGAGCCCCCCGCTGTCGCTGTCCGAGCGCGCCTACCAGGCGATCCAGGACAAGCTGATCATGCTGGACATCCCCCCGATGGCCCCGATCGACGAGGTCGCGCTGGTGGAGTCCCTGGGGGTCGGCCGCACCCCGGTCCGCGAGGCGCTCAAGCGGCTCGAGGTCGACCGGCTGGTCATCTCGTACTCGCGCCGCGGGACGTTCGCCACCGCCGTCGACATCACCGACCTGGCCTACATCTCCGACATCCGCGTGCAGCTCGAGCCCCTGGCCGCGCGCCGGGCGGCCGAGAACGCGAGCGAGGCGGTGCGGGCGGACCTGCGCGACCTCGCCGACGCCACCGAGGCGCTCGACGTGCCGGCGCTCACCCGCGACGAGCTGATGCGCTGGGACATGCGGGTGCACCGCGCGATCTACAGCGCCGCGGGCAACCCGCACCTCGAGGACACCCTCGTGCGCTACGACAACCTCGCGACGCGCATCTTCTGCCTGTTCCTCGACCGCATGCACGACTTCGTCTCGCACGTCGAGGAGCACGCCGGCCTGCTGCGCACCATCGCCGACGGCGAGGCCGACGTCGCCGCCCGCCGCGCCCGCCAGCACGTGCTGGGCTTCGAGAAGGCGATCCGGGCGGTCATCTGACGCACGTGCGTGATCTTCTGAGCTATGGCTCAGAAGATCACGCACGTAGGTCTCAGCGGTGGATCTGCTCCCGGACCACGGCGGTGAGCTTCGCGGCGCGCAGGACGACGTCGTCGACGGGGTCGATCGCGAGGAGCAGCTCCTCGCGATCGGCCGGCTCGGTCACCGCGACCAGGTGCACCTCGACCTCGACGCGCGCCGTGCCCACCGCCGCGCGCAGCGCCTCGGCGGCGGCGGCGACGTCGGCGGCCGCGGCCCGGTCGCCGACGGGACGCACGGTCTCGGCGAGGGTCAGGGCGCGTTCGGCGACCTCGATGACGCGCACCGCCGCACGCGCGGCCTTGGCGGGTGCGGCATCCGCCTCCCCCGCGGCGAGCGCCAGCGCCGCCTCCCGCAGCCGATCGGCCGTCTCCCCCGCGCGCCCGCCGACCGACGCCGCGGCCCGGGCGACGAACGCGGCCCCGAGCGCGGCGTGGAGGGCGGCGCCCGCCCGAGCGCCGGCCCGGCCGCCCGGGCCGGCGCTCGGGGTCGCGAACGACTCCAGGACCTGTTCGACCGACCGGCCGCGCACCATGTCTCCCACGGGGCCTCCCACGGGGTCGTCCGCCGGCGCGTCTCCGTCCACCGACGTCTTCAGCGCCGGATCCGTGCCATCTCCGGGTCGACCAGCGGCTCGCTGGCGACCGTCGCGCGGACGGGATGCCCGAAGTAGGAGATGTCTACGGGCGTCCCCGGCGCGAGTCCCGCGGGCAGCCACGCGTACGCGATCGGCCGGCCGACGGTGTGGCCGAACGCCGCCGACGTCACGTAGCCCGCGGGCTCCCCGTCGACGAGGACCGGCTCGTGCCCGAGCACGACGCTGCGCCCGTCGTCGACCGTCAGGCAGGTCAGCGACCGCGTGACGTCCTGCGCCCCCGGCGCGGTGACGGCCTCGCGGCCCACGAACTCGCCCTTCGTCGACGGCCGCACCGCGAAGCCGACGCCCGCCTCGTAGGGGCTGTGCTCGGTCGTCATGTCGGCGCCCCAGCTGCGGTAGCCCTTCTCCAGACGCAGGCTGTTGAACGCCGCCCGCCCGGCCGCGACGACACCGAGCGGCCGGCCGGCGCGCCACAGCACGTCCCAGAGCCGCTGCCCGTACTCCGCCGAGGTGTAGATCTCCCAGCCGAGCTCGCCGACGTACGACAGCCGCATCGCGGTCACCGGCACGCCGCCGATCACCGCGCGCGTGGCGCGGAAGTACTTCAGGCCCTCGTGCGAGAGGTCCGCCGAGGTCAGCGGCTGGACGAGGTCGCGGGCGAGCGGGCCCCAGACGCCGACGCAGCACGTGCCGCCGGTGATGTCGCGGACGGTGACGTCGGACTCGGCGGCCGCCGCCTGCTCGAGGAGGTGGACGTCGAGGGGACCGTTGGCGCCGACCTGGAAGAGGTCCTCGCCGAGCCGGGCGACGGTGAGGTCGCTGCGGATGCCGCCGGCCTCGTCGAGGGCGAGCGTGTAGGTCACGGCCCCGACGGACTTGTCCATCTTCCCGGTGGTGAGCCGGTCGAGGAACGCGAGCGCCCCGCGCCCGGAGACCTCGATCCGCGTCAGCGGGGTCATGTCGTACATCGCCACGGCGGTGCGCGTCTTCCACGCCTCGACCGCCGCGATCGGCGAGTGGAAGCGGGCCGACCAGGCGTCGCGCGGCGGCGGCGCCCACTCCGGCGGCAGCTCCGCGACCAGCGGCGCGTTCGCCTCGTACCAGTGCGGGCGCTCCCAGCCGTGCGACTCTCCGAACACCGCGCCCAGGTCGGTCTGGCGCGCGTGGAAGGGGCTCGTGCGCACCTCGCGGGGCGAGAGACGCGGCTGCAGCGGGTGCACGACGTCGTAGATCTCGACGAAGTTCTGCTGCGAGGTCTCGCGCACGTAGTCGTCGGCGAGCTGGAACTCGTCGAAGCGGTGCACCGAGCAGCCGTGCAGGTCGATCTGGCTGCGGCCGTCGACGAGCAGCTGGGCGACGCTGCGCGCCACGCCGGCGGAGTGCGTGACCCACACGGCCTCGGCGATCCAGAACCCCGCGACGTCCGGGGACTCGCCGATTAGCGGCCCGCCGTCGGGGGTGAAGGAGAAGACGCCGTTGAAGCCCGAGTCGACCTTCGCGTCGTGCAGCGAGGGCAGCAGCAGGCGGCTCTCCTCCCACTGCGGCGCGAAGTCCTCCTCGGTGAACGGCAGCATCGACGGCTGGCGGGCCTCGGTGACGTCGTCGGTCTCGGGCAGCTCGGCGAGCGAGACCGGCATCGGGCGGTGGGCGTAGGAGCCGATGCCGATGCGGTCGTGGTGCTCGCGGTAGTAGAGGTCCTGATCCTGGTGCCGCAGGATCGGCAGCCGCGCCTCGACCTGCTCGTCGCCCTGGCCGACGAGGTCGGGCACCTGGCCGGTGACCACGTACTGGTGCGCCAGCGGCAGCAGCGGCACCCGCATCCCCACCATGTCGCCGATCGCCTGGCCCCAGAACCCGGCGCACGACACGACGATGTCGGCCGGCACGAGGCCCTGGTCGGTCTCGACGCCGGTGACCCGGCCGCCCTGCTGCGCGACGCCCGTGACCCGCGTCGAGCCGCGGAACACCGCACCCCGCGATGCCGCCCGCCGCATCAGCGCGGTGACGGCGCGGGCGGCCTTCGCGAGCCCGTCGGTCGGGGTGTGCAGGCCGCCGAGGATCCGCGAGGGGTCGATCAGCGGGTGCAGCCGGACGCAGGCGTCGACGTCGACGACCTCGGCCGGGATGCCGCGCGCGGTGGCCCAGCCCTGCTTGCGGTGCAGGTCGGCGAGCCGCTCGGGGGTCGTCGCGACCTCGAGCCCGCCGACCTGGTTGAAGCACCAGGCGCCGTCCCCGTCTCCGAGGACACGGCCGAGACCGAGGAACTTCTCGACGGTGTACGAGGCGAACTCGCTCATCGTCTTCGACGCGTTGGTCTGGAACACCAGACCGGGCGCGTGCGAGGTCGAGCCGCCGGCCAGCGGCAGCGGTCCCTGGTCGAGGACCGTGACGTCGGTCCAGCCGCGGGCGGTGAGCTCGTCGGCGAGGTTGGCGCCGACGATGCCGGCCCCGATGACGACGACGCGGGGGGTGGTGCTCATGGCGTCTCCAGGACTTCTCGGGCGAGACGGGCTGGTCAGGCGGGCTGGGGGACGAGCTCGGCGGCGGCGTCGACCAGCAGGTCGGCGACGTACGCGGCGAAGGAGGGGCGGACGAGGATCTGCAGGTCGTCGACGTCGCCGTCGAGACCGGCGGCGAGCAGCACCCCGGACTGACCGAGGAGGGTCTGGGCGCACCGGCCCCGCGGGAACGCGGCGGGGCGCAGGTCGAGCGCGCAGCCGAAGGACAGCAGCTCCCGGGCCGCGCCCCGCACCCGCAAGCTCGTGCGCTGCGCGGACACGTCGACCGCCATGCCGCCGTGGGCGACGGCGACCTCGTCGAGGTGGAATTCCCAGTCCTCGGGACGGGCGGCGGTGCTGGTCAGCAGCCACTCGTCGGGCCCGAGGCGCAGGGCGGTGCCGGTGGGGTGCGCGGTCCACGTGTCGGGCTCGGAGGGCAGCTCCGCCCCGAGGTCGGCCGCGATCGCCGCCGGGCCGGTGCCGCGGGGGTCGAGACGCAGGTCGACGGCGGCGACGGGCGCCTCGAGCTCGAGGCGGACCGCGCCGGCCGTCTCGTCGGCGACCGCGGCGAGGAGGCGCCGGCGGTCGGCCAGCGGGTGGGTCGGGGTGAGGGTGCGGTCAGCCATCTCGTCAGCCATCTCGGCGGGCTCCTTCGGGGTCGACGAGCACCGACTCGCCGATGCGGGCGGCCACGAGCTCGTCGCCGACGGGCACGTGCACGACCTCGCCGAGGCGCTCCCGCCCACCCTTGACCAGGGCGAGCGCGAACGGCCGGGCGAGCGCGGCGCTGTGGTAGCTGGACGTGACGTGCCCGAGCATCGGCACGGGCGCGGGGGGCAGCCGGCCGTCGTCGCAGTGCGCCACGATCTGCGAGCCCTCGGGCAGCTTGGTGGCACCGTCGGTGGGCAGCAGGGAGACGAGCTGCTTGCGCAGCGGGTTGCGGTTCTCCGCGCGGGCGTACGACCGCTTGCCGACGAAGTCGTCCTTCTTCGTCGACACCGCCCAGGCCATGCCGAGGTCGTGGGGCGAGACGGTGCCGTCGGTGTCCTGGCCGATGATCGGGTAGCCCTTCTCGGCCCGCAGGACGTGCATGGTCTCGGTGCCGTAGGGCGTGATGCCGTACGGCGCCCCGGCCTCGACGAGCCGCTCCCACAGCGCCGGCGCGTACGGGGAGCTGACGGTGACCTCGAAGGCCAGCTCGCCGGAGAACGAGATGCGCGCCAGGCGCACCGGGACCCCGTCGAGCGAGGTGTCCTGCCAGGTCGTGAAGCCGAACGCCTCGGCGCTGACGTCCACGCCGGGGAACACCGCGCCGATCACGTCGCGCGAGCGCGGGCCCGCGACGGCGGCGATCGACCACTGCTCGGTGACCGAGGTCAGCCGCACGCGCAGGTCCGGCCACTCGGTCTGGAGCCACTCCTCCATCCGGTCGAGGACGGCGGCGGCGTTGCCGGTGGTGGTCGTGACGAGGTAGCGGTCCTCGGCGAGGCGCAGCACCGTGCCGTCGTCGAAGACCATGCCGTCGTTGCCGCACATGACGCCGTAGCGGACGCGCCCGACCTTCAGGCTCGACATCAGGTTCGTGTAGAGCCGGTCGAGCAGCACCGGCGCGTCGGGACCCCGGACGTCGATCTTGCCCAGCGTCGAGGCGTCCATGATCCCGACCGACGTGCGCACCGCGGCGCACTCGCGCAGCACGGCGGCGGTCATGTCCTCGCCGGCCCGCGGGTAGTGGCGGGCGCGCTGCCACTGCCCGACGTCCTCGAACTCCGCGCCCGCCGCCACGTGCCAGGCGTGCAGCGCGGTGGTGCGCACCGGGTCGAACAGGTCGCCGCGCTCCCGGCCCGCGAGGGCGGCGAACGCGACCGGGGTGTAGGGCGGCCGGGCGGTCGTGGTGCCGACCTCCTGGATCGGCCGGCCGGTGAGCTCGGCGATGATCCCGAGCGCGATGATCCCGGACGTCTTGCCCTGGTCGTGCGCGGTGCCGATGGTCGTGTAGCGCTTGACGTGCTCGGGGTGGGACATGCCGGCCCCGACCGCCCGCTCGACGTCGGCCACGGTGGCGTCGCGGGCGATGTCGACGAACTGCCGCGCCGGGTCGCCGGGGGTGCGCCAGAGCACGAGCGTCGGCTCCGGCCACTCCTGCGCCGGCGCGACGGGCGCCTCGGGACCGCCGGCCTCGCGCAGCACGTCGGCCAGGGCGAACGTGCCGTTCGCGGCGCCGACGACCGTGACGCCCGGCGGCAGCTCGGCGGGCCGGAACGCGCCGATGACCGGGTCGTAAACCAGCGAGCCGCCGACGTGGCTGGCCAGGTGCGCGGCCGGGTTCCAGCCGCCGCTGACCAACAGCAGGTCGCAGGGGACCTCGCGACGGTCCGGACCGACGACCGCGGCGGTGACGCGGTCCTCGCCGCGGGTGCCGTGCACGAGCGTGCCGGTCTCGACCGGGACGCCGCGCTCCTCACAGCGTCGCCGCCCGGCCTGGGGCGCCCGCTCGCGGGCGTCGAGGACCCGGACGCTCGCGCCCGCGTCGGCGAGGTCGGCCGCGGCCGCGTAGGCGGCGTCGTCGCTGGTGAACACGACGACCTCGCGGCCGGCGAGCACGCCGTGGCGGTGCAGGAGGTCCCGCGCGCTCGCGGCCAGCACCACGCCGGGGCGGTCGTTGTCCTCGAACGCGATGGGCCGCTCGATCGCGCCGGCGGCGACCACCACGCGCCCCGCGCGGATCCGGTGGACGCGCTGGCGGGTGCGCGCCGACTCGCCGCGGCGCTCGAGGGCGAGGACGAAGCCGTCGTCGTAGTGCCCGAACGCGGTGGTCCGCTGCAGGTGGACGACGCCCAGGGCGGCGAGCTCGGCGACGGTGTCGGCGACGAACTCCAGGGACGGCCGGCCGTCGATCGTCTCGGTGCCGGTGAGCGTGCCGCCGGCGGCGGAGCGGTCGTCGACGAGGACGACGCTCCGCCCGGCGCGGGCGGCGGCGCGGGCGGCGACGAGCCCTGCGGGCCCGGCGCCGACGACGAGCACGTCGCAGTGGGTGTGCTTGCGGTCGTACCGGGCGGTGTCGGGCACCTCGGCGAGCCGGCCCTGCCCGGCGACCCCGCGCACGACGAGCCCGTCGGTGGCCTCGACCGTCGCGGCCAGCAGCATCGGCTCGGGGAACGGCTCCTCGACCTGGACCAGCCCGACCGGGTCCTCGGTCCACGCCGCACCGATCCCGCGGGGCCGGCCGTACTTGACGCTGCTGTTCTGCGGCCGCGCGCCGTGGGCGAGCAGCACCGACGCGACGGTGTCGCCGGGGTGCCCGGTGTACGCGGTGCCGTCGACCGTCACGGTGACCGTGCGGCTGCGGTCGATGCGGCCGTATCCGTCGACGCGGCTCATGAGGTCAGCTCCGGGTTGCTCGTCGGGCTGGACAGGAAGCGGTACGTGCGGGTGTCGCGGACGGCGGTGAACCAGCGGCGGCAGCCCGCGTTGTGGCTCCACCGCTCCGCGAACGGGCCCTTGGGGTTGTCGCGGAAGAAGACGAAGTGCGCCCACTGCTCGTCGGTCAGCGAGGCGGGGTGCTCGGGGTAGGCCACGCCGGCCTGGCCGCCGTAGGAGAACTCGATCTCCTCGCGGGGGCCGCACCAGGGGCAGGTGATGAGTTGCACGAGGACTCCCGGAGATCCGATTCAGTGGGCCACGGCGGCGGCGCCGTGTTCGTCGACGAGGGCGCCGCTGACGAAGCGGTCGAGGCCGAACGGCGCGACGAGGGGGTGGGGGCGGCCGTGGGCGAGGGTGTCGGCGAACGCCCAGCCCAGTCCCGGGGTGGCCTTGAAGCCGCCGGTGCCCCAGCCGCAGTTGAGGAAGACGTTCTCGTACGGCGTGTGCCCGATGATCGGGCTCGCGTCCGGCGTGACGTCGACGATCCCGGCCCAGCTGCGCAGCAGGTGCGCGCGGGCGAAGACCGGGAAGAGCTCGACGGCCGCGGCCATCTGGCGCTCGATGACGTGGAACGCGCCGCGCTGGCCGTAGCCGTTGTAGCTGTCGACGCCGGCGCCCATGACCAGCTCGCCCTTGTGGGCCTGCGAGACGTACACGTGCACCGCGTTCGACATGACGATCGTCGGGTGCACGGGCTCGAGGAGCTCGGAGACCAGGGCCTGCAGCGGGTGCGACTGCAGCGGCGCGCGCACGCCGAGCATGTCCAGCAGCGTCGACGTGTGCCCGGCGGCGCAGAGGGCGACGGTGCCGGCGGCGATGGTGCCGCGGGTGGTGCGCACGCCGGTGACGCGGTCGGCGCCCGACCCTCCCGTGACGAACCCGGTGACCTCGCAGTCCTGGATGATGTCGATCCCGGCCTCGCTGGCGCGGCGGGCGAAGCCCCAGGCGACGTAGTCGTGCTTGGCGATGCCCGCCCGCGGCTGGAACGTCGCGCCCTGGACCGGGTAGCGGATGTCCGAGGAGACGTTGACGATCGGGCAGACCTTCGCCACCTCGTCGGGCCCGAGCCACTCGGCGTCGATGCCGTTGAGCTTGTTGGCCTCGACGCGGCGCACCGAGTCGCGGACGTCCTGCTCCGTGTGCGCGAGGTTGAGCACGCCGCGCTGGCTGAACAGGATCGGGTAGTCGAGGTCCTCCTCGAGCCCCTCCCAGAGCTCGAGCGCCCGCTCGTAGATGCCGGCGGACTCGTCCCAGAGGTAGTTCGAGCGGATGAGGGTGGTGTTGCGGGCCATGTTGCCGCCCGCGAGCCAGCCCTTCTCGAGCACCGCGACGTTCGTGATGCCGAGCTTGGCGAGGTAGTGCGCGGTGGCCAGGCCGTGGCCCCCGCCGCCGACGATGACGACGTCGTAGGCCTTCTTCGGCTCGGCGTCGCGCCAGAGGTGGTCGGGGTGCTCGGGCAGGTCGGCGCCCGGGGGCTTCGGTGCGGTGTTCGGTGCGCTGGTGCCTGCGGTCATGCCGGCGTCTCCGTCTCGAGGGGGTGGCGGGCGGCGAGGGCGGCGACCCGCTGCGCGAGCGCGTCGATCTCGGTCTCGGTGACCTGCGGGCGCAGGGCGAGGGCGACGACGTCGGCGGCCTCGCGGAAGTCGTCGGCGTCGAACCCGCGGGCGGCGAGCGCGGCGGTGCCGATGCGGACGCCGGAGCTGACCATCGGCGGGCGCGGGTCGAAGGGGACCGCGTTGCGGTTGACCGTGATCCCGACGCGGCGCAGGCGCTCCTCGGCCTGCCGGCCGTCGAGCTCGGCCTCGCGCAGGTCGACCAGCACGAGGTGGACGTCGGTGCCGCCGGAGACGACGCCGAGCCCGGGCTCGGCGAGGAGGCGCTCGGCGAGGAGGCGGGCACCGGTGAGCGTGCGCTCCTGGCGCTGTGCGAACTCCGGCTCGCCGGCGAGCTTGAAGGCGACCGCTTTGGCCGCGATGACGTGCTCGAGCGGGCCGCCCTGCTGACCGGGGAAGACGCTGGAGTTCAGCTTCTTCGCGAGCTCGCGGTCGCCGGCGAGGATGATGCCGCCGCGGGGGCCGCCGAGGGTCTTGTGCGTCGTCGAGGTGACGACGTGCGCGTGCGGCACCGGCGACGGGTGCAGGCCCGCGGCGACGAGGCCGGCGAAGTGGGCCATGTCGACCATGAGGTAGGCGCCGACCTCGTCGGCGATCGCGCGGAACGCCGCGAAGTCGAGCCGGCGCGGGTACGCCGACCAGCCGGCGACGATGAGCTTCGGGCGGCGCTCGTGGGCGAGCCGGCGGACCTCGTCCATGTCGACGCGCTGGTCCTCGGCGCGCACGTGGTAGGCCGCGACGTCGTAGAGGCGCCCCGAGAAGTTCAGGTGCATGCCGTGGGTGAGGTGGCCGCCGTGGGCGAGCGCGAGGCCGAGGATCGTGTCGCCCGGCTCGAGCAGCGCCGCCATCACCGCGGCGTTGGCCTGCGCGCCCGAGTGCGGCTGCACGTTGGCGTACTGCGCGCCGAACAGGGCGCAGACCCGGTCGATCGCGAGCTGCTCGATCACGTCGACGTGCTCGCAGCCGCCGTAGTAGCGCCGGCCGGGGTAGCCCTCGGCGTACTTGTTGGTCAGGACGGAGCCCTGGGCCTGGCGGACCGCGAGCGGCGCGACGTTCTCGCTCGCGATCATCTCGAGCGTCCGGTCCTGCCGGCGGACCTCGTGCTGCACCTGGGCGTGCACCTCGGGGTCGGCCTCGGCGAGCGTCCGGTCGAGCGTTCGGGCTGCGGGGGCGACTGTGATCGTCATCCGCGATCCTCATCGTAGCCAACTGATATATCTGACGCCGATGACTGTAGACAGGAGCGTTTGGCAGGGTCAACACTTGGGGCGCGCCGGATGTGGAGGAGGTCGCGGGATGCGCGAGGGCACGCGGGAGGGTTCGGTCGACGCCGAGCAGTGGGCGGCCGGGTTCGAGATGGGCCGGCTGGACCAGGCGCTGGCCGCACGGGTGCTGCGCGACCAGAAGGTCGGGCTGACGATCCGCAGCGTCAACAGCGACGAGGCCGCGGTGATCGCGCGGCGGTACGGCTACGAGCTGGATGTGCGCCCGGTCGAGGAGCCGGGGCGCGTGTGGGCGGTGTTCTCGCCGGTGGCGTGAGCCGGCGGGGTCAGTCCCCGGGCGTCACGAACAGCGTGCTCATGGACGTCTGGCCGTCGAGGCCGCCGGAGAGCGGGTGGCCGATGACCAGCTCCGTGCCCGTGACGACCAGCAGCGCGAACAGGAAGACGCCCAGGGCCGTGAGGACGTACCGGGTGGGGCCGCCGGACGCCGTGCGCTCTCGTCTGGTCACGGAGAGACAACGACCCGCCCGGTCGGGCGATACGTCGCGCCGTGGAGTCGGCGTCAGCCGGCGGCGCCCGCCGCCCTCTCCAGCGCGACGGCCGCCGCCCACCCCCCGACCGCGGGCACCACGGACAGCGCCGCCGCACGAGAACGCCACCCGGCGCGGGCCACCGTGAGCGCGACGGCCACGAGGTAGGCGCAACCGTGGACCGGGCCGACGAGCGCGGCGACGCCGTCGAGGTGCACCGTCGCGAGGTTCGCGAGCAGGACCACGAGGCTGACGAGCTCGACGGTGGCGGCGAGGCGCAGCGGCACGCTCACACCCCCGTGCTCGAGCCGGGCCGCACGATCATCAGCACCGTCACCACCGCCCAGAGCAGGTTGAACACGCCGGTAACGGCGGCGAGCCGGCCGGTCGTGGCGACCAGGGCCTCGCGCGGACCGGCGCCCTCCAGCAGCGCCCGCTGGCGGGGCAGGACCATCCCCGCGAGCACGCCTGCCGCCGCCACGGTCAGCACGATCGACACGAGCACCCACGGCTCGGTGAGCACGCCCATCGACGACGCCGTGGCGAGCCCGAACACCGGGACGGCGACGCCGACGAGGGCATAGGTGCGGCAGATGCGGGCGAGCACGGGCAGCCTCGCCGCCGCGCCGGGCTCCTCGCCGAGCGCCCGCCGCGCCTCGGGCGGGAACATGCTCGCGGCCACGCAGACCGGCCCGATCGCCACGATCGCCGCCAGGACGTGGACGGCGAGCAGGACGGCACTCATGCCGCCGACCGCCACACTGTCCCGCGCCGCTCGAGGCGGATGACCTGCTCGACGGCGTGCGCCACCTGCGGGCCGATCTCGCGTTCGAGCAGGTACAGGGCCAGGTCGAGACCGCAGGTGACGTTGCCGGCGCTGACGAGGTCGCCGTCGTCGACGACCCGTGCTTCCACCGGACGCGCGGCGGTGCCCTCGAGGTCCCGGCCCCGGTCGTGCGTGACGAGGGGACGGCCGTCGGCGAGCCCGCCCCACGCGACCAGCAGCGACCCGCCGCACACCGTGGCGACGACGGTGTCCGGGCGCTCGACGGCCTCGCGCAGGGCCGGGCCGAGCGGCCCGCGGCCCGCGCGGGCGAGCAGCGACGCGACGCTCCCCTCCTCCGTGGGGTCGAGCGACAGCGAGCCCGCGGCACCGGGCACGACGACGAGGTCGGCGGCCGCCGGGTCGAGCCGAGCCGACGCCGTGAGCGACACCGCGGGCAGCCCGCTCGGCACCGCGCGTGCCCCCTCGGCGCTGACGAGCTCGACGCTCACCGCGCCACCCGCGAGCCCGCCGCCGAGGTGCAGGACCTCGTAGGGCCCGAGCACGTCGAGGGGGTCGAAGCCGTCGAAGAGCACGATCTGGACGTCCACGGGCACCTCTCCCGGTCGCTGTGTTCCAGCCTGCCTGAAACATGTTACAGTCGGGCTGCACCCGCGGCCAGTAGGGTGCCCGCCGTGACGTCCGGGGAGCCACCGACCAGCCCGGCGTTCCTGCTCATGGCCCTCGGTCGCCGCCTCCGCGAGCAGGTCGAGGAGGGCCTGCGGGCGGAGGGGATCGCGCTGCGGCACGTCGCGGCGCTTGGCCACCTCGCGGCTCGCCCGGGGCTGTCCTACAGCGAGCTCGCGCGGCGCGCGGGCGTCACCCCGCAGAGCATGCAGGCCACGCTGACCGCCCTGGAGCAGCGCGGCGCCGTCACGCGGGGCACCGATCCCGGGCGCGGGCGCACCGCCGAGCTGCACGTCACCGAGGAGGGCGCCCGCCTGCGAGAGGTCGGGATGCGGATCGTCGCCGACATCGACGCGCGCCTCGCCGAGCGGTGGGGCGACGAGGAGCTCCGGGTGGTGACGGCGGCGCTCCTCGACGTGCTCCGGTCGCCGTGAGCACCGCGTCCCGGGTCGGCGCGGTCCTGCGCACCGTCGCCCGCGTCGTGCTCGGTCTCGCGCTGATCGGCGCCGGGACGGCGCACCTCACCGTCGCCCGGGTCGCGTTCCGGGCGCAGGTGCCGTCGTGGTTCCCCGCCGACGCCGATGTCGTCGTGGTTGTGTCCGGCGTCGTCGAGATCCTCCTCGGCCTGGCGCTCCTGGTGTTCGCCCGGCGGCGCGTCGTCGTCGGCCTCGTCGTCGCGGCGTTCTTCGTCGTGATCTTCCCGGGCAACGTCGCGCAGTACCTCGAGGGGCGCTCCGCCTTCGGGCTCGACACCGACCGGGAGCGGGCCGTGCGCCTGCTCTACCAGCCGGTCCTCGTCGCCTGGGCCCTGTGGTGCACCGGGGCGTGGACGTGGCTGCGCGCGCGGGTGGGGGCGGCTCAGCGCTCGAGGTGACCGGCCACGCGCAGCGCGAACTCGACGTACTGGTCGGCGACCTGCTCGGCGGTGAGGGCACCGTGCGGGGAGAACCACCGCGCCACGCTCACGCACATCTCCCGGATCGCGAACGACGCGAGCGCGGGGGATTCGACGCGGAGCTCGCCCGCCGCGACGCCGGCGGCGATCACCGCGCGCAGCGCGTGCTCGTGCTCGCGACGACGGGCCTGCATCTCGCCGACGGCGGGCTCGGCGAGGCTGCCGGTGTCCCGGTTGACCACCAGCGCCTCGCGCCGGTGGGTGACGTGGCGGTGGACGTAGACGTGCGTGGCCTTGCGGAGCTGTTCCACGGGCGGGTCGGCCGGATCGACCACCCGGTGGAAGTCGGCGAGCACGCCGGCGGTGGCGCGGTCGACGATCGTGAGCAGCAGGTCGTGCTTGGACCCCATGTGGTTGTAGAGGCTGGGGGTGCGGACCCGGAGGACCTCGGCGATCTGGCTCAGCGCCGTGCCGTGGTAGCCGCGTTGAGCGAAGAGCGTGAGCGCCGCGTCGAGGACGACGTCGGGCGTCAGCGCCGTGCGGGTGGCGCGCGGCTCCGCGAGGTCGGCCGGGTTCGTGCTCACGGCCGACATGGTGCCACGACGAACGAGCGCTAGTGAGCCTTGTGGAGAAGACGTGACGCTCGCTACCGTCCGACTAACGAGCGTTCATCAGCCCGGGAGGCGCGATGCTGCGAACCGAGGTGATCCGGCCCCTCCACGCCCTGCTGGAGGGCCACGCCGCCGCCCGTCCCGCGGACGTCGCGTTCACCGACGACGTGCGGTCGGTGACGTGGGCGGAGCTCGCCACGTCGACCCGCAGGCTCGCCGGCCACCTGGTCGCGCTCGGGGTGGCCCCCGGCGACCGCGTCGCGATGGTGATGGGCAACGCGGTCGAGGTCGCGGAGACCTACCTCGCGGTCCCCCGGGCCGCCGCGATCGCGGTGTGCCTCAACCCGGACGCGGCGGCGGCGGAGCTCGAGTACATGCTCGCCGACTCCGGGGCCCGCGCCGTGGTCACCGACGCCGCGCACGCCGACCTGGTCGCGGGCCTGGTGGGACCCGACGTCGCGGTGGTGCTCGTCGGCGGCACCCGGCCGGGATGGGCGTCCTACGCCGACCTGCTCGCCCGCGAGCCCGGGGTCGTCGCCCCCGACCCCGCCGACCTCGACGTCACCGCCTACATGCTCTACACGTCCGGCACCACCGGGCGCCCCAAGGGCGTGGAGCTCAGCCTGCGCAGCTGCCTCTGGGTGGTCGCCGCGTGCTGGGCCCCGATCGTCGGCCTCGGTCCCGACGACGTCGTGCTCTCGGCGCTGCCGCTGTTCCACTCCTACGCCCTCGACATGTGTGTGCTGGCCGTGGTCGCGACCGGCGCGAGCGAGCGCATCCTGCCGCGGTTCTCCCCCACCCGGATCCTCGAGATGCTGGGCGGACCCGACCGCTACACCGTCCTGCCCGGCGTCCCCACCGGCTTCTCCTACCTGCTGCAGGCGGCGGGCGACCGGCCGCCGGCCCACCGCCTGCGCCTCGCGGTCTCGGCGGGCGCCATCCTGCCCGCGGCGGTCGACGAGGCCTTCGAGCGCGTGTTCGGGGTCCAGCTGCTGGACGGCTACGGCATCACCGAGACCTCCACGATGGTCGTCATGAACTGGCCGCACGGCACGCGGCCCTACGGCTCGTGCGGCCTCCCGCTGCCGGGCCTCGCGGTCCGGCTGGTCGACCCCGCGACCGGCACCGACGCCCCGCCCGGCGGCGAGGGCGAGCTGTGGGTGCGCGGGCCGAGCGTCATGCGCGGCTACTGGAACAAGCCGGAGCAGACCGCGAGCGTGCTCGTCGACGGCTGGTACCGCACCGGCGACCTCGCCCGCGCCGACGCCGACGGCTACCTGACGATCAGCGGGCGTACCAAGGAGATGATCATCCGCGGCGGCGAGAACATCTACCCCGCCGAGGTCGAGAACGCACTGCTCGACGCGCCCGGCGTGGCCGACGCGGCGGTCGTCGGCCGGGCCCACCCCGATCTCGGGGAGGTGCCGGTGGCGTTCGTCGTCCCGGGGAGCGGTGCCGAGATCGATCCCGAGGTCGTCACGGCGCACTGCCGGGAGCGGCTCACCTGGTTCAAGGTCCCCACCGACGTCCGCACCGTCGACGTCATCCCGCGCACGGGCTCCGGGAAGATCAAGCGCTTCGAGCTGGCGCGGCTGCTCACCGACGCCGAGGTGACGGCATGAGGGTCGGCGACCTCGAGATCGTCCCCGTGATCGACGGGACCGGGCGCGAGCGAGCCCGCGAGGTGCTCACCGCGCCGGGCGGCGACCGGTGGGCCTGCCACCCCGAGCACCTGGACGCCCACGGCGACCTCGAGCTGACGCTCGGCGGTTTCCTCCTGCGCACCGGTGACCGGCTCGTGCTCGTCGACACGGGCGTCGGCCGCATCCACAACGACCAGTACGCGGGCGGCGGGTTCCTCGACGCCCTCGCCGCGCTCGGCGTCACCACCGACCAGGTCACCGACGTGGTGTTCACCCACCTGCACTTCGACCACGTCGGCTGGGCCACCAGCAAGGGCGAGGTCGTCTTCGACCGGGCCACCTGCCGCGTGCACGAGGCGGACTGGGCGCACTTCGTCGAGGCCGCCGACGCCGACCCGGGCGCGGTGCGCAAGCTCGCGCCGCTGCGCGAGCGCCTCGCGACCTTCGACGCCGAGCACACGGTCGCCCCCGGGCTCGACGCCCGCCCGACGCCGGGCCACACCCCTGGCTCGACCAGCTACGTCGTCTCCAGCCGCGGCGAGCGCGCCCTGCTCATCGGCGACGTGGCCCACTCGGTGGTGGAGCTCGAGGAGCCCGACTGGCAGGCCGTGTTCGACGTCGACCCCGTCGCCGCCCAGGCGGTGCGCCACCGCCTCGCCGACGAGGTCGCCGCCACCGGCGACCTCGTCGCCGCCGCCCACTTCCCCGGCCTCGCGTTCGGCCGGATCGTCACCGTCGGCGGCCGGCGCCGCTTCACCGTCGTCTAGGAGAGCCATGGATCTGCAGCTCGCCGGCACCACCGTGCTGGTCACCGGGGCCGGCCAGGGTCTCGGCCGCGCCATCGGCGAGGCCTTCGCCGCCGAGGGCGCCCAGGTCGCGTTCGGCCACCACACCTCGTCCGGCGGCGCCGAGGAGGCCGCCGCGGCCGCCCGCGCCGCCGGCGTGAAGGCCATCGCGGTCGCCGTCGACACCCGCGACGACGACGCCGTGGGCCGCGCGGTCGCGACCGTCGAGTCGGAGCTCGGGCCGATCGGCGTGCTCGTCAACAACGCCGCGGTGACCAGTCGCGGCCGCTTCCTCGAGCGCTCGGCCGACGAGTTCGCCGCCGAGATCGACGTGACCGTCACCGGCACCGTGCGGATCTCGCACGCCGTCGCCCGGCGCATGGCCGAGCACGGCGGTGGCGCGATCGTCTCGCTGATGGGCGACTCGGGACGCGTCGGCGAGTCGGGGCTCACCGTCACCGCGACCGCCCGGAGCTCGACCCTCGGGCTGACGAAGTCGCTGGCCAAGGAGCTGGCGCGCCACGGCATCCGCGCGAACGCGGTGTCGATCGGCCTGGTGCAGACCGATCGGTTCGCCGACCACGCCGGCGGCACCGACGACGAGCGCCTGAAGAAGATCACCGCGCTCTACCCGCTGCGCCGCCTCGGGCGCCCCGAGGACGTGACCCCGACGATCCTGCTGCTCGCCTCGCCGTGCTCGTCCTGGACCACCGGCCAGGTCGTCTCGGTCAACGGCGGGTTCGCGATGCCGTGATGGCCGCCGCCGACCCCGCGATGACCGCAGACCACGGGCCCGCCAGCGGCACCCCGGTGCGCCGCAAGGAGGACGCGCGCCTGCTCACCGGGCGGGGCCGCTTCGTCTCCGACCTCGCGCTGCCGCGGATGCGTCACGTCGCGTTCGTGCGCAGCCCCGTCGCCCACGGGCGGATCACCGGCGTCGACACCGCCGAGGCGCTCGAGGTCGAGGGCGTGTCCGCGGTGTTCACCGGCGAGCACCCGGCGATCGGCCCGGTCGCGATGCGCGCGCAGTCGGCGCTGCCGGGCTACGTCGAGACCGACCAGCCACCGCTGGCGCGCGGCAAGGTCCGCTTCGCCGGAGAGGCCGTCGCCGCCGTCGTCGCCACCGACCGCTACGTCGCCGAGGACGGCGCCGAGGCCGTCGTCGTCGACTACGAGCCGCTGCCCCCGACGGTCTGCGCGTGGGCGGAGCCGGCGCACCCCGTCCACGACGAGGCGCCCGACAACCTGCTGCTGTCGCGGACCTTCCGTGCGGGCGACGTCGACGCCGCGCTCGCGGACGCGCACGTCGTCGTCGACCGGGAGCTCACCACCAACCGCCATGGCGGCAACCCCGTCGAGTGCCGGGCCGGCGTCGCGCGCTACGAGGCCGCGGACCGGAAGCTGACCTTCTGGTCGGGCACCCAGGTGCCCTGGATCGTGCGGACCCAGCTCGCGGAGCTGCTCGACCTGCCCGAGGGCAACATCCGGGTCATCGCCCCCGACGTCGGTGGCGGGTTCGGCGTCAAGGCCGTGCTCTACCCCGAGGACGTCGCGCTGTGCCTCATGGCCATGGCGATGCCCGGCACCGCGCTGAAGTGGGTCGAGGACCGCGTCGAGCACCTGCTCGCGGCCACCCACGCCCGCGACCACCGCTACGTCCTGCGCGCGGGGTTCGCCGCCGACGGTGAGCTGCTCGCCGTCAAGGCCGACGTCTGGTGCAACGCGGGCGCCTACTCCGTCCACCCGTGGACCGCCGGCATCGAGCCCCTCATGGCCGGCGGCCTGCTCACCGGCCCCTACAAGCTCGCGGACTACGAGTGCACCGTGCGCGGGGTCGCCACCAACACCAGCCCGTCCGGCCCGTACCGCGGCGTCGCCCGGCCCTCGACGGTGTTCGCGATGGAGGCGCTGATGGACTCCGGCGCCCGGGCCCTGGGGATGGACCCGATCGCCCTGCGCCGCCGCAACCTCATCCTCCCCGCCGACGTCCCCTACCGGATGCCGTCGCGCCTGGTCGACGACTCCGGCGCCTACGAGGCCTGCCTCGACCGGGCCGTCGCGACGTTCGACCTCCACCGCTGGCGCGGCGAGCAGGTGCGCCGCCGTCGCGACGGCGGCCGGCCGCTCGGCATCGGCGTCGGGATCTACAACGAGCTCACCGGCCTGGGTCGCGCCGCGTCCGCCGGGCCCCGCATGGCCTTCCGGACCGGCCACGACGCCTGCACCGTGCGGATCAACCCCGACGGCGCCGTCACCGTGTTCTCCGGCGTGACCTCCCAGGGCCAGGGTCTCGAGACGACGATGGCGCAGGTCGTCGCGGACGCGCTCGGCGTCGACTACGGCGACGTCGAGGTCCGCATCGGCGACACCGACCAGTCGCTGTGGGGCTTCGGGGCCTTCTCCTCCCGCCAGGCCGTGATCGGCGGCGGCGCCGCCCACCTCGCGGGCGAGCACGTCCGCGGCAAGGCCCTCGCGCTCGCCGCGGCCCTCAAGGAGGCGCCGGTCGAGGAGCTGGACCTGCGCGGCGGGCAGGTGTACATGGCCGGCCAGGCGAAGCCGATCATCTCGCTGGCCGAGGTCGCGAAAGTGGCCTACCTGCAGTCCGACCGCCTGCCCGAGGGCTTCGAGCCCGGCCTGGAGGGCACGAAGTTCTACGACCCGATCCGCGGCGCGTTCGCCGCCGGCGCCCAGATCGCCGCCCTCGAGTTCGACCCCGCCACCGGCGAGATCGGCATCCTGGACTGGGTCTGCGTCGAGGACGCCGGCCGGATCGTCCACCCCGTGATCGTCGACGGGCAGATCGCCGGCTCGATCGCGCAGGGCATCGGTGGCGCCATGTACGAGCACCTCGTCTACGACGACGCCGGCAACCTCTCCACCGGCACCCTGCTCGACTACCTCATGCCCACCGCCGGCGAGATCCCCGAGCTGCGCATCGGCCACGTCAGCACCCCGGCGGCCAACCCGACCGGGGTCCGCGGCGTCGGCGAGGGCGGCACGCTCGCCCCGAACGCCGTGGTGGCCGGGGCGCTCGCCGACGCCCTCGGCGTGGAGATCGACGACCTGCCCGTCACCCCGGCGCGGGTCTGGGAGCTGGTGCACCCGTGAAGTGCCCCCCGTTCGACTATCACCGCGCGACGAGCGTCGCCGACGCCGTGGACGCCCTGCAGGCCGCCGGCGACGAGGGCAAGATCCTCGCCGGCGGCCAGAGCCTCGTCCCGGTCCTCGCGCTGCGCCTGGCCCGCCCCGCCGTCCTCGTCGACGTCAACCGCATCCCGGGGCTGGCCGGCCTCGAGCGGCGCGACGGGGTGCTGCACGCGGGCGCCCTGGTGCGCCACCTCGCGCTCGCCGACCAGCGTCAGCACCCGCTCGCCGCCGAGGCCGCCCGCTGGATCGGGCACACCGCCATCCGCAGCCGCGGCACGCTGGCCGGCAGCCTCGCGCACGCCGACCCCGCCGCCGAGCTGCCCGCGGTACTGCGCGCCTGCGACGGCGCGGTGCAGGTGGCCGGGCCGTCCGGCACACGGCGACTGCGGGCCGACGAGCTGTTCGTCGGCGCGCTGCAGAGCGCCCTCGCGGACACCGAGATGATCACCGGCGTCGAGCTGCCGGTGCCCGACGCGTGGGGGTTCGCCGAGTTCGCCCGCCGCCACGGCGACTTCGCCGTCGTCTCCGTGGCCGCGGCGCGCTTCGGCGAGCGGGTGCGGATCGTCGTCGGCGGCGTCGCCGGCGTGCCCCACCTCGTCGACGCCGGCGACCTCGCCACGGTGGACGGGGACGTCTCCGACGACCGGGTCACGCTCCTCGCCGCGGCCGCCGCCGACGACGTCGACCCCGCCTCCGACCTGCACGGCAGCGCCGGCTACCGCCGCGCGCTCACCGAGCAGATGACCCTCCGGGCGCTCGCGGACCTCGCCGGGCACCTCCGTCCCGTCCGGGAGCCCGCATGAAGATCACCGTGACGGTCAACGGCGAGCGCCACCGCCTCGACGTCGAGCCCCGCCGCACGCTGGTCGACGCGCTGCGCGACGACCTGGGCCTGACCGGCACCCACGTCGGCTGCGAGCACGGCGTGTGCGGTGCCTGCACGGTGCTCGTCGACGGCGAGCCGGTGCGCGCGTGCCTGATGCTCGCCGTGCAGGCCGACGGCGCGTCCGTGGCGACCGTCGAGGGCCTCGCGGGCGACGACGGCACCCTGCACCCGCTGCAGGAGGCGTTCTCGCGGTGCCACGGCCTGCAGTGCGGCGCCTGCACCCCCGGGATGCTCATGACCGCCGTGCACCTGCTCGACACCGACCCCGACCCCGGCCGCGAGACGATCCGCGCCGAGATGTCGGGCAACATCTGCCGCTGCACCGGCTACACGGGCATCGTCGACGCCGTCGCCGAGGCCGCCCGGCGCCGTGTGACGTCGGAGACGTCCTGACGCTCACGAGCCCGGCGCCCCCGACCCGTGTCCTCCGGACACGGGTCGACCCACCGGTCCGCCGGTCCTCTGCTCAGCAGCCCTCGGCCAGCGCGGCGAGCCGGTCCAGCGAGGCCGCGAGGCGCTCGGACGTCGTCGCGCGGGCGCGTCGGAAGCGGCCCTCGTCGGTGAGGTCGGTCCAGTCGTAGGTGTGCGTGACCGCCGTCCGGTCCGCGGCGAGCGGCTCGAGCTCCCAGCGCCACAGGTGCCCCGGCGGCGGCGAGCCCGGCTCGGCGGGACGCCAGGCGAGCCGGCGGCCCTCCTCGAACTCGACGACGTGGTTCTCCCGCACCTCGCCCATCGTCAGCCGCGTGCGGAAGACGTCGCCGACGGCCCGGACGCGCTGGTCGTCGGCGGCCTCGGCGAGGTTCTCGTTGCCGTCCCACAGCGGCTGGCGGGCCGGGTCGGCGATCAGCTCGAAGATCGTCGCCGCCGAGGCGGCGACCTCGCGGCGCGCGCTCACCACCCGCGACATCAGGCGCGTCCCGCCGCGTGGGCGGTGGCGGGCGAGCGGCCCTCGGGGTGCGGGTGCGCCACCACGGACTCCATCGGGTCACCCTATCCCCGGTGCCGCACGCCGCCCGTCAGCTCCCGGCGCCGGGGATCCACGACGTGCCCGCCAGCGGCACCCGCGCCATCGCCGCGGCCTCGATGGTGAGCGCGACGAGGTCCTCGGGCTCGAGGTGCTGGACGTGCGCCTTCCCGCAGGCCCGGGCGAGGGTCTGGGCCTCCATGGTCAGCACGCGCAGGTAGTTCGCGACGCGGCGCCCGCCCTCGACGGGGTCGAGACGGCTCGCGAGCTCCGGGTCCTGCGTGGTGATCCCGGCGGGGTCGCGGCCGTCCTGGAAGTCGTCGTAGTAGCCCGCCGCGGAGCCGATCGCCTCGTACTCCGCGGCGTACTGCGGGTCGTTGTCGCCCAGCGCGATGAGCGCCGCGGTCCCGATCGCGACGGCGTCCGCGCCCAGGGCCATCGCCTTCGCGACGTCCGCGCCGGTGCGGATCCCGCCGGAGACGATCAGCTGGACCTTCCGGTGCAGCCCGAGCTCCTGCAGGGCCGCCACCGCCTGCGGGATGGCCGCGAGGATCGGGATGCCGACGTGCTCGATGAACACCTCCTGGGTGGCCGCCGTGCCGCCCTGCATCCCGTCCACCACCACGACGTCCGCGCCCGCGGCCACGGCGAGCTTGACGTCGTAGTACGTGCGGGTCGCGCCGACCTTGACGTAGATCGGCTTCTCCCAGTCGGTGATCTCGCGCAGCTCACCGATCTTGATGGTCAGGTCGTCGGGCCCGGTCCAGTCCGGGTGCCGGCACGCCGAGCGCTGGTCGATCCCCGCCGGCAGGGTGCGCATCTCGGCGACCCGGTCGGAGATCTTCTGCCCGAGCAGCATCCCGCCGCCGCCCGGCTTGGCGCCCTGCCCGAGGACCACCTCGATGGCGTCGGCGGCCCGCAGGTGGTCGGGGTCCATCCCGTACCGGCTGGGCAGCAGCTGGTAGACCAGCGTCGTCGACTCGCCGCGCTCCTCGTCGGTCATGCCGCCGTCGCCGGTGGTGGTCGACGTGCCCACCTCGGACGCGCCCCGGCCCAGCGCCTCCTTGGCCTGCGCCGAGAGCGCGCCGAAGCTCATGCCGGCGATGGTCACGGGGATGTCCAGGTGCAGCGGCCGTGTCGCGTGGCGGTCGCCGAGCACGACGTCGGTGTCGCAGCGCTCGCGGTAGCCCTCGAGCGGGTAGCGCGACATCGACGCGCCGAGGAAGAGCAGGTCGTCGAAGTGCGGCACCGCGCGCTTGGCGCCCCACCCGCGGATGTCGTAGACGCCGGTGCGCGCGGCGTGCTGGATCGCGGCGATGGACGCCCGGTCGAACGTCGCCGACTCGCGCAGGCCCCGCTCCGAGGGATCCCTCATCTAGTACGTCCCCGAGTGCTCGCTGGTGAAGTGGTAGAGGCCGCGGGCCGAGCCGTAGCGGCGGAACTCCCGGAGCTGCTGGTCGCCGTGCTCGAACCCCGCCGCGGCGAGCAGCTCGGCGAGCTCGGCCCGGTGCTCGTCGCGCATCTCCTTCTCGACGCAGTCGGCACCGAGCGCGCCCACCGACCCGCGCACGTAGAGCCGCGCCTCGTAGATCGAGTCGCCGAGCCCGTCGCCGGCGTCGCCGCACACGACCATCCGCCCCGCCTGGGCCATGAACGCACTCATCGGGCCCACCGACCCGCCCACGACGATGTCGATGCCCTTCATCGAGATGCCGCAGCGCATCGACGCCGAGCCCTCGACGACCAGCAGCCCGCCGCGCCCGGTCGCGCCGGCCGACTGCGACGCGTCCCCGCGGACCCGCACGGTCCCGGACATCATGTTCTCGGCGACGCCGTTGCCCGCCGAACCGTCGACCACGACGTGCGCCAGCTGGTTCATCCCGGCGCAGAAGTAGCCGGCGTGCCCGCGGACGTGCACGTCGATCTCGTCGTGGACGCCGGCCGCGATCGAGTGCGCGCCGTGCGGGTGGAGCACCTCGTAGGACGTCGCGGTGGGCCGGTGGAGCTCGGCGTTGAGCGACCGGACGGTCGCGGTGGCGAGGTCGACCGTCACGGTGTGGGCGGTGCTCGTTGCGGTCTCGCGAGCCTCGGCCTCGGCGCGGCTCAGCGCTGCCACGTGTACACCCGGCCGGGGTCGGGCTCGAAGATCCGGGCCTCGTCGATGCCGGGCAGGTCGGCCAGCGCCCGGAACTCCGAGGCCATGGCCACCCAGCGCGGGTGCTCGGCGATCACCGCGGGCTTGCACGCGATCTCGTCGCGGACCACCGCGAACCCGTCGGCGGTGGTGACGAGCAGCGTGTAGAAGCCGTCGAACGTCTCCCCGAGGCGCAGCAGCGCCTTCTCGAGGTCGTCGCCCTCGGCGAGGCACGCCGCCACGAACCGCGCGCCGACCTCGGAGTCGTTCTCCGAGTCGAACGCCGTCCCCCGGCGCTGGAGCTCGCGGCGGACGGTGGCGTGGTTGGAGAACGACCCGTTGTGCACCAGGCACTGGTCGGCGCCCACCGAGTACGGGTGGCAGCCCTCCGGGTTGATCGCCGACTCCGTCGCCATGCGGGTGTGGGCCAGGCCCTGCCAGCCGGTGACGTCGCGCAGCCCGTAGGTGCGGGCGAGGTCCCGGGGGTGGCCCGCGCCCTTGTAGACGACGAGGTCGGTGCCGCTGCCGACGACCAGCGCGTCCGGCGCGGCCGCGGACACCGCGGCGACCAGCGCGTCGACGGCGACCGGCGCGGTGAGCACCGTCGTGTCCCCCGCCGCCTGCGCGCACACCGCGGGCGCGCCCGGCAGGAGCCCGCCGACGGTGGCCGCGAGGTCACCGGGGGCACGCAGCACCGACACGGCCGCGTGGCCCGGCGGGGTGCGCTCCTCGTCGCCGTAGACGGCGATGCCCACCGAGTCGGGCCCGCGCTCCGCGACGCCGCCGAGCATGTCGTCGAGCAGGCGTCCCAGCACCGGGTGCAGCGCGGGGTCGCGGAGGTGGAGACCGATGATGCCGCACACGGGGCTCAGCCTTCCTGCGTCGTGAGGGAGCACCGCGACGGCCCGGCGCATTGGTCCGGTGAGAGGACCATCGAGGGCCACGATAGGAGACCGACGCCGCGTCGTGTCAAGGCGGCGTCACCGGCCGCGTCGGGCGGGCGGCGGTCACACCGGGCTCCACGCCACCTCGTCCGCCCCGTCCTCGGCGCCGAACACGATGATCCTCAGTTGCCGCCGCGTCCCCTCCAGGTGCGCGCGCATCGCCGCCGACGCGGCCGCCGCGTCGCCCGCCGCGACCGCCTCGTAGATCGCCTGGTGGTCGCGCAGCGTCTCCTCGACGGGCTCGCGGAACGGCAGGAGGTCACGGGGGCTGAACAGCTCGCCGCGCGCCGACTCGACCGCCTCCTCCAGGCGCTCGTTGCCCGCGGCCCGGGCGAGGGCGACGTGGAAGCGGGAGTCGGCCTGGCGGAACGCGGTGCGCCCGATGACGTCGTGCAGCGCGAGCACCGCCTCGCGGACCGGGGCGAGCCCGACGGCGGTGTGCCGGCGCGCGGCCAGCGCCGCCGTCTCGGTCTCCAGGGCGATCCGGAAGTCGATGATGTCGTCCATCTCGCCGGCCTGGGCGCGCATCCGGGCCCGCCACGCCTCGGCCGGGCGGTGCAGCTCGGTGACGTAGGTGCCGCCGGTGGAGCCGCGGCGGACCTCGACGTAGCCGTCCTCGCGGAGCTGGCGGATCGCCTCGCGCAGGCTGATCCGCGCGACGCCGAGCTGCTCGGCGAGCTCGCGCTCGGCGGGCAGGCGCTCGCCGGGGCTGACGTCGCCGCGGTGGATGCGCATGCGCAGGTGGTCCGCCACGGCCTGGGCCAGCGTCGTGGAGGAGACCTGCCGGGCCATGGTCGGAGGCTACCCCGCACGTCACGGTGCGTGTCCGGACGAGGGAGCGCCCCGCGTCCCGCCGTGGCCGTGACGGGAGCGACGGGGTTGACACCCTTCGGCGGGGCCGTGAATGGTTCTCGGTCCAGACCTTGATCGGGCGGGAGCGTGCCGACGCGACCGTCGCGGGACGGGACACCGGAGGACCGACACGGTCGTCGGCCGTCACGAGCGAGGAGGCGGCGTGGGCGACACGCGCGACGAGCTGCGGGAGCGCGCCGAGGCGGACGGCATCGAGTTCTTCCTGGCGATGTTCGTGGACCTGCACGGCAAGCCGTGCGCGAAGGCGGTCCCGTCCTCGTCCTTCGACCTGCTCATGGACGGCGGCGCGGGATTCGCCGGATTCGCCGCCGGCGACCTCGGGCAGTCGCCCGCCGACCCGGACGTGCTCGCCGTCCCGGACCCGGCGTCGTACACGAAGCTGCCGTGGAAGCCGGGCGTCGCGGTGCTGCACTGCGACCCCCACGTCGACGGGCGGCCCTGGCCCTACGCGCCGCGGGTGATCCTGCGCCGGCAGCTCGACCAGCTCGCCGAGCGCGGGTGGGTGTTCAACACCGGCACCGAGCTGGAGTACAGCCTGCTGCGCCGGCGCGCGGACGGGGGCCTCGAGCCCGCCGACCCGCACGACACCGCGGACAAGCCCTGCTACGAGGTCAAGGGCCTGACGCGCATGTGGGACCACCTCTCCACGGTGTCGCGGCACCTCAACGCCCTCGGGTGGGGCAACTACGCCAACGACCACGAGGACGGCAACGGCCAGTTCGAGAACAACTGGCACTACGCGGACGCCCTGACCACGGCCGACCGCGCCGTCTTCTTCCGCTACATGATCCACATGCTGGCGCACGACGCCGGCATGGTCGCGACGTTCATGCCCAAGCCGCTCTCCCACCTCACCGGCAACGGCATGCACATCCACCAGAGCCTCTGGACGCAGGACGGCCAGGCCCTCTTCGCCGACGACACCGACGCGCTCGGCATGTCCCGCACCGGCTACCACTACCTCGGCGGGCTGATCGAGCACGGCCGCGCGTCGGCCGGGATCATCTGCCCGACCGTCAACTCCTACAAGCGCATCGGCGTCGGCGCCCCGACCTCGGGCTCCACGTGGGCGCCCGCCTACGTCGCCTACGGGGGCAACAACCGCTCGGTGATGCTGCGCGTGCCCGAGGGCGGTCGCGTCGAGCACCGCGGGGTCGACGGGTCGGCCAACCCGTACCTCGCCGCCACCGTGCTGCTCGCCGCCGGCCTCGACGGCATCGACCGGGAGATCGACCCCGGCGCGTGCACCGACGACAACCTCTTCACGCTCGGCGCCGACGAGGTCCGCGCGCGCGGCATCCAGCACCTGCCGAAGACCCTCGACCGCGCGATCGAGGAGCTCGTCACCGACGACGTCCTGCGCGCGGCGCTGGGCAAGACCTCGGGCGGTGACTTCGTCGACTACTTCGCCGCGGTCAAGCAGCAGGAGTTCGACGACTATCACGCCTCGGTGTCCGACTGGGAAGTGCGGCGCTACCTGACCCAGGCGTGAGACGCACCGAACCGTCGAGGAGGACGCCCCGGTGACCAGCACGAACGGCGACGGGCACCGGCCCGGACGCCGGCGCGGCTACTCGGCGTGGAGCCTGCTGCGCCACGGCCTCGGCCGGGAGGAGTGGCCGCGGGCCTGGTACGAGCGGGAGCTGCGCGGGAGCTACGACGCGGTGATCATCGGCGGCGGGGTGCACGGCCTGGCCACCGCCTACTACCTGGCCCGCGACCACGGCGTGCGCGACGTCGCGGTGCTCGACCGCGCCTACATCGGCTCGGGCGGGTCGGGGCGCAACACCGCCATCCTGCGGTCGAACTACCTCACCCCCGAGGGCGTGCGGTTCTACGACCGGTCGGTGAAGCTCTACGAGCACCTCGCCGCGGACCTGAACTTCAACGTCATGTTCTCCCAGCGCGGGCACCTCACGTTGGCGCACAACGACGCGTCGCTGCGCACGATGCACTGGCGCACCGAGGTCAACAAGCTCCAGGGCGTCGACTCCGAGGTGATCGGGCCGGACCGCATCTCCGAGCTCGTCCCCTACCTCGACACCAGCGGGGAGGCCCGCTACCCGATCCTCGGGGCCCTCTACCACCCGCCGGGCGGGATCGTGCGCCACGACGCCGTGGTGTGGGGCTACGCGCGCGGCGCGGACGCGCACGGGGTGCACATCCACCAGCAGACCGAGGTCACCGGCATCGACGTCGAGCGCGGCCGGGTCACCGGCGTGCAGACGAACCGCGGGCGGATCGCGACCCCGGTGGTGCTCAACGCCACCGCCGGCTGGGCCGGCCTCGTCTCCGACATGGCCGGGGTGTCCCTGCCCATCCAGACCTCGCCGCTGCAGGCCGCGGTCACCGAGCCGGTGCGCCCGTTCCTCGACACCGTCGTCGTCTCGGGCACCCTGCACGTCTACGTGTCCCAGACCGACCGCGGCGAGCTCGTGTTCGGCGCCAGCGTCGACCCGTTCGCGTCCTACTCGATGCGCGGGTCGCTGGAGTTCGCCGAGGGCATCGCCGGGCACGTCCTCGAGCTCATGCCCGCCCTGCACCGGATACGGCTGCTGCGCCAGTGGGCCGGGCTCTGCGACATGACCCCGGACTACTCGCCGATCATGGGCCCGACGCCGGTCGAGGGCTTCTACGTCGACGTCGGCTGGGGCACCTACGGCTTCAAGGCCGGCCCGGTGTCGGGCGAGGCGATGGCCGCGTGCCTCGCGCACGGCAAGCCGCCCGAGATCATCTCCGCCTTCGGCCTCGACCGCTTCGGCGACGGGCGGCTCGTCGGCGAGAAGGGGGCGGCCGCCGTGGGCCACTGAGCCCCCAAGAGGCCCGCCCGTCCCGCTCCCCCGCCAGCCCCTCCCGGAGGTGATCGACGATGATGCTGCTCCCCTGCCCCTGGTGCGGGCCCCGCACCGCGACCGAGTTCCGGTTCGTCGGCGAGGCCCGGCCGCGCCCGGACCCCGCGACCGCGACGCCCGAGCAGTGGCGCCACTACCTCTACGTCCACGCCAACCCGTGCGGCTGGTCGACCGAGACCTGGTACCACCGCGCGGGCTGCCGCCGGTACCTGTCGGTGGAACGGCACACGCTCACCCACGAGATCCGCGCGGTCCGGGACGCGGCGACGGGCACGACGGCGGAGGCCGCCCCGTGAGCCTGCTGCCCACGCCCCGGCGCACCCGGGCGACCGACCGCGCGGACGCCGAGCGCCTCCCGCCGCGGGCCGGCGAGGTCATCGACCGCCGCCGCACGGTGGGCTTCCGCTGGAACGGCACCCCGTACACCGGCCACCCCGGCGACACGATCGTCTCGGCCCTGGCGGCGGCCGGCGAGCGCGTGTTCTCCCGCAGCTACAAGTACCACCGCCCGCGCGGCCTGCTGACCGCGAGCTACCTCGACCCCGGCTGCGTGGTCCAGGTCGGCGACGAGCCCAACGTCCGCGGCGCGCACCGGCTGCTCGCCGAGGGCATGGACGTGCGCTCGCAGAACACGTGGCCGTCGCTGCGCTTCGACGTCCGCGCCGTGAACGGGCTCGCGAGCCGCTTCCTGGCGACCGGCTTCTACTACAAGACCTTCATCAAGCCCGAGGTGCTCTGGCCGGCCTACGAGAAGGTGCTGCGCACGTTCGTGCACGCCGGCGAGGTGCCGCCGGACAGCGCGCCCGGGGTCTACGACAAGCGCTACGCCCACCCCGACGTCGTCGTCGCCGGCGGCGGTCCGGCCGGCATGGCCGCCGCCGTCGCCGCCGCCCGCTCCGGCGCCACCGTGATGCTCGTCGAGGAGGAGCACCAGCTCGGCGGGCACCTGCGCTGGGGCGGCCCGGCCGAGCTCGCGCGCCTCGCCGAGCTGCGCGCGCAGGTCGCCGCCGAGCCCGCGATCGAGGTGCTCACCGACGCCGTCGTGGGCGCCCGCTTCGACGACAACGGGATCCCGATCGTCGCGCGCGGCGTCCCCGGGATCGACGAGCGGCTGGTCAAGGCCCGCGCGGGCGTGCTCGTGGTGGCGCCGGGGCTGGTGGAACGGCCCTACGTCTTCGCCGGCAACGACCTGCCCGGCGTCGTGCTCTCCACCGCGGTCCGGCGCCTGGTGAACCTCCACGCCGTGCGGCCCGGCCGGCGCGCGGTCGTGCTCTCCGCCAACCCCGAGGGCGACGCCGCCGTCGGTGACCTCGAGTCCGCGGGCGTCGAGGTGGCCGAGGTCGTCGACGCCCGCCGCGGCGAGTCGGTGCGCGCCGCGCACGGGCGCTCGGGGCTGCGGGTCGTCGAGCTCGGTGACGGGCGCCGCGTCGAGGCCGACCTGCTCGTCACCGCCGTCGGGTGGACCGCGCCGACGTCGCTGCTCAACCAGTCCGGGGACCGCCCGGTCTACGAGCCGCGGGCCGCGCGCTTCGTGCCGGACCCGACGCGGATGCCGGAGAACGTGCTGGCCGCCGGCGGGATCGTCGGCGACGGCGACGTGGACGCGCTGGTCGAGCACGCCGACGCCGTGGGCCGCGAGGCGGCGCGGCGGGCCGGCCGGAGCGCGAGTGCGGCCGTCGCGGTCCCCGCGCTGCCCGTCGCCGACCACCCCGAGCTGTTCAGCGCCGGCACCGGCGGGTTCGTCGACTTCTCCGAGGACGTGTCGGCGAAGGACATCACCACCGCCGCGGCCGAGGGATACGACTCCGTCGAGCTGGTCAAGCGCTACACGACGGCGACGATGGGCCCGGCCCAGGGCAAGCTCGAGACCGTCAACACCGTCGCGGTGCTCGCCGCCGCGACCGGCCGCACGATCGCCGAGACCGGCACGACCACGTGGCGCCCGATGTGGGCGCCGGTGACCCTGGGGGCGCTGGCCGGGCGCAGCCACGAGCCGGTGCGGTACTCGCCGATGCAGCCCTGGCACGAGCGCCACGGCGCGGTGCCGCTGATCGCCGGGCAGTGGATCCGCCCCGAGCACTACGGCGACCCGGCCGGCGAGGTCACCGCCGTGCGCACCGGCGTCGGGATCATCGACGTCACGCCGCTCGGCAAGCTCGACCTGCGCGGCCCGGACGTCGCGTCGCTGCTCGACCTGCTCTACGTCAACAGGTGGTCGACGCTCGGGGTCGGGAAGGTGCGCTACGGGGTGATGTGCGCCGAGGACGGGGTCGTCATGGACGACGGCGTCACCGGGCGGCTCGGCGAGGACCACTACCTCATGTCCACCACGTCGTCGGGCGCGGCGACGGTGTGGGAGTGGGTCGAGAACTGGCTGCAGACCGCCCACCCCGAGTGGCGCGTCCACGTCACGCCGGTGACCACGGCCTACGCCAGCACCAACATCGCCGGCCCCCGCTCCCGCGAGCTGCTGGGCCGCCTCACCGACGTCGACCTCGACCCCGAGCGGTTCGGCTACATGCAGGTCCGCACCGGGCGCGTCGCCGGCGTCGACGGCTGCGTGCTGTGGCGCATCGGGTTCACCGGCGAGCTGTCCTACGAGGTCCACGTGCCCGCCGGCTACGGCCTGCACGTCTGGGAGCAGCTGATGGCCGCCGGCGCCGACCTCGGCGTGCGGCCGTTCGGGGTGGAGGCCCAGCGCGTCCTGCGCCTGGAGAAGGGCCACGCCATCGTCGGGCAGGACACCGACGGGCTCACCCAGGGCTTCAGCGCCGGTCTCGACGGGCTGATCAAGCTCGACAAGGACGACTTCGTCGGGCTGCCCGAGCTGCGCTGGCAGCGCGAGCGCGACACCGCCCCGCGCCTGGTCGGGCTGCGCCCGCTCGACGGGATGGTCGTCCCGCCCGAGGCCAGCCAGATCCTCGACCGCGCCGGGGGCATCGCCGGCCGGGTGACCTCCAGCCGGATGTCGCCCACCCTCGGCCGGTCGATCGGGCTGGCCCAGCTCGACCGCGAGCTCGCCGAGGTCGGCACGCGCGTCACCATCCGGCTGCCCGACGGCCGCGACGTCACCGCCGAGGTCACCAGCCCGGTCCACGTCGACCCCGAGGGGGCGAGGCTCCGTGTCTGAGCAGACGGCCGTCGCGCGCAGCCCGATCGCGCCCGCCGCGCCGACCGTCCGGCACGGCTGGGAGGTCGACGCGACGGTGACCGTCGGGCCGCTGACGCTGTCCGACGAGACGCCGCTGGCCAAGGTGTCCGTCCGCGCGCCCTTCGACGGCGCGGCGCGGCGGGCCCTCGGGGTGCGGTACGGCCGCACCGGGCGGGTCGACCTCGGCGGCGAGGGCGTGCTGATCGCGGGTGCCGGGCCCGGCGAGTGGCTGGTGCTCGGCGCGCCGGGCACGGGCGCGGCGCTCGTGGCGTCGCTCGAGGAGCTGCTCGCCGGCACCGGCGAGTTCACCTCGGTCCTCGACCTCACTCACGGCCGCGCCCTCGTCCGCCTCGAGGGAGCCGCCGCGCCGCGCGTGCTCGCCGGCGTCTGCGCGATCGACCTCGCCGACGCCGTGACGCCCGACGGCACCGCGCTGCGGACGTCGGTCGCGGCCGTGGTCACCGACGTCGTCCGCGACGACCGGGCCGGCGTGCGCTCCTACCTGCTGCACGGCGAGCGGTCGTCGGGCCAGTACCTCGCCGACAGCCTGCTCGAGGCGGGCGCCGGGGCGGGGCTCGAGGTCACGGGATTCCGCGGCCTGGGCTGAGGTCAGTCAGGGGTCAGTCGAGGAACGCCACCGCTCGCGCCGGGGCCGCGCTGGTCCCGGGCAGCTTGATCGGGAAGAAGCCCACGGTGAACCCGGTCAGCGGGAGGGCACCGAGGTTGGTCATCTGCTGCACGATGAACGCCTCCTTGTCGCGGATGGCGAAGTGGCCGTCCCAGATCTGGGCGGGGTCGCCGGTCTCCTCGAACGCCCGGCGCATCACCGGGAACGGGCGGTCCCACGCCATGGCGTCCGTGCCGAGGATCGTGGCGCCCCGCGAGGTCAGCCAGCGCGTGCTCTCCCCCGTCATCCCGGGGTAGTCGAAGTATTCCGGGTCCGACACCGTGTACCAGTCCTCCTGGCCGGTGCGCAGCAGCACGGCGTCGCCCTCGGCGATGTCGCGGCCCGTCGCCTTCACCGCCGCCTCGAGGCCCTCGATCGGGATGGCGGTGCCCGGCGACACCCACTCGCGCAGGTCGAGCACCATCCCGGGCCGGAACAGCTCCGCGAGACCGATGTCGGACAGGGTGCGGGCCGGACGGCCCTCGACGGTGTTGCCGCTGTGCAGCGGCGCGTCGACGTGCGTGCCGCAGTGCGTGTTCATCTCGGTGAGCAGGTCCTCGCCCCAGCCCTCGCCGTCGGGCAGGTCGGCGGGCTCGCAGCCGAAGATGGAGGTCATGCGCTCGAGCCCGCCGGCCTCGGGGCGGAGGTACTCGATGCGCGGGGCGATCACGGTCTCGAGCGCGCGGAACGATTCGTGCACCTGGGCGCGCCGCTCGGGGTCCATGGTGCGGGTCAGGTCGACGAGGGTAGGCATGGGGGGGCTCCTCGGGGTCAGTGGCCGGAGTGCAGGCGGTGGACGGGCGGGGCGGGGCGCACGGTCTGGGTGGTCTCGCCCAGCACCGGCGAGCGGAGGGAGACGACGTCCCCGGGCCGCAACCAGCCGGTGAAGTCGGCGATGTCGGGGGTGTCGACGGCCTCGAGGAGGCAGCCGCCGGGCACCGTCCCCGAGCCGACGACGTCGCCGGGGACGAGGTCGGTGCCCCGCGAGACGTAGGCCAGGAGCTCGCCGAAGGACCAGTCCGTGCCGGTCAGGGAGCCGCGCGCGACCTCGGTCCCGTTCACCGCGGCGCTCACGTCCAGGTCGAAGCGGCCGTCCGGGGCGGGCGGGAGCTCGTCGACGGTGACGAGGGCGGGGCCGAGGGTGATCGCGCTGTCCTTGGCCTTGCCCATCCCGATGCCCTGGGCCATGTCGCGGACCTGGTGGTCGCGGGCGGTCCAGTCGTTGAAGAACGTCAGCCCGACGATGTGCGCGGCGGCCTCGTCCGGGTGCAGGTCCCGCCCGCCCCGGCCGACGACCGCGCCGATCTCCAGCTCGAAGTCGAAGAGCGCCGACCCGGGAGCGATCGGCACGTCGTCGTGCGGGCCGACCACCGCGGCGGGGTTGCCGAAGTAGAAGGCGGGGGTCTGCGACCAGACCTCGGGGAGATCGGTGGGGCGCCCCAGGGCGCGCCAGCACCCGCGCAGGTGCTCGAGGAAGCACAGCCCGTCGCGGACCGACGGTGGGCGCGGGATCGGGGCGAGCAGGCGCACGGCGCCGGCGGGCCGGACCTCCGCCGGGTCGTCCCGTGCCGTGCGCGCGGCGTCCGCGAGCCACTCGCCGTCGTCGCCGAGCAGCGACAGGAGCGTCGTGGGGGCCGGCAGCCCGCGCACCTCACCGCCCTCCAGCAGCCCGGTCCGCGGGCCGTCGCCCGCGTCGTAGGACACCCATCTCACGAGGCGCCTCCCGCGGTCGTCGCCGCGGGGACGGGGACGTCCGCGGGGTCGGTGGTCGCCGGGAAGCGGGGGGCGGTGAGCAACAGGCCGGCCGCGAGCACGAGCAGGCCGATCGCGCCGAGCAGCGGGGCGGTGTAGCTGCCCGTCGATGCCCGCAGGAACGCCATGAGCAGGGGGCTGGCGCCGACGCCGAGGGTGAAGACGGCGTAGAAGACGCCGAACACGCGGCTGTAGGCGGCCATCCCGTAGTAGCGGGCGACGAGGTAGCCGACGACGTCGACCTCGGCGCCGAGGGCGAGCCCGACGCCGACGGCGGCGGCGGTCGCGAACGACGGCCCGCCGACGACGAGGGCGACGTACCCCAGGGCCGCCACCGTCAGGACGCCGACCATGACGCGCGGGGCGAAGAAGCGGTCGACGAGCAGGCCGCTGACGACCCGGCCGACGATCACCGCGATCCCGACGAACCCCGCGGTGGCCGCGGCCGACGCCGGCGCGACCCCGGCGTCGCGCAGCAGCGGGACGAGGTGGACCGTCAGCCCGCCGACGGCCAGCGAGATCGCGAGGAAGGCCACGGCGAGCCGGGCGAAGAGCGGGGTGCGCAGCAGCGGGCCGATGCGGGCGCGTTGCGACCGCGCGGCGGGGGACGACGTGGCGGGGGACGATGCTGCGGGCGCCCGGTGCCGCGGCATGAGCAGGAGCACGAGGAGCGCGCCGACGAGGATCGCGGTGCCGAGGACGCGGTAGCCCCCGCGCCAGTCCTCGGCGATCTGCCCGCCGAGGACCTGCGGCACGACGAAGGCGACCAGCCCGGCCCCGCCGAGCGCGATGCCCAGGGCCAGACCCCGCGCCCGGTCGAAGCGCTCGTTGACCGTGCGGGTGAACGACACCGCGGTCGACGCGGCGGCGAGGACGTACATCCCGACCCAGACGGCGAGGTAGCCCGCGAACGACGGGCCGCTCGCCGACAGCAGGAAGTAGGCCCCGCCGAGCACGCCCAGCGACACCACGCCCGGGAGCCGCACGCCCCAGCGGTCGACGATCACGCCGACGAGCGGCGAGGTGAGGATCGTGATGACGGCGCCGACCAGCGCCAGCGAGGACAGCTGCGCGCGCGACCAGCCGAACTCGGCCTCGAGGGCGGGGATGAACAGGCCGTTCGTGTAGAAGGGCATGACGGCGACGCCGGTGCCGATGCCGACGGTGGCCGCGGTCAGGGCGGCCCAGTGGCGGCGCAGCTCGCCGAGGGGGCCCGGCGACGGGGCGGGTGGGGACGCGGACAGGGACGAGGTCATGACGGGCTCCGCAGGGACGGGGTCGACGGGGTCTCGGTGGGGGTGAGCGGCGGGGTCTCCGCGCGGAGCACGTCCTTGCGGATCTTCCCGACGCTCGTCCGGGGCAGGTCGTCACGGACGAGGACGAGGGCGGGCACCTTGAAGCGGGCCAGGCGCTCGCGGCACCACGCGACGAGGGCGTCGGGGTCGGGGCGGTGGCCCGGCCGCGGCACGACGTGGGCGACGACGGCCTCGTCGGCGATCGGGTCGGGCACGCCGTGCACGGCGGCCTCGAGCACGTCGGGGTGGTCGGCCAGGACGCGCTCGACCTCGCTCGCGGCGACGTTCTCCCCGGCTCGCTTGATCATGTCCTTGGCGCGGTCGACGAACCACGCGCGGCCCTCGGCGTCGCGCACCACGAGGTCGCCGGTGCGCAGCCAGCCGTCCGCGAGCAGCGCGTCGGTCGCGGCCGGCAGCCCGTCGTAGCCGTCGGTGACGTCGACGCCCGGCGTGCCCCCGACCTGCAGCTCGCCGGGCGCGCCGGCGGGCACGGGGCGGCCCTCGGCGTCGACGACGCGGACCGGGACGCCGGGCAGCGGCAGGCCGATCGAGCCCCAGCGACGGCGCTCGTCCGGCGGGTTCACGAACGGCGGCAGCACGGTCTCGGTCATCCCGTAGAGCTGCACGAGCAGGGTCCCGAGGCGCTGCTCGAAGGCGGCGGCCTGCTCGTCGGCGACGTTCTGGGCGAAGAGCACGAGCCGCAGGTCGTTGTCGGCGTCGCGGTCCTCGGGCGTGGTCCGCGCGAGGATCATCCGGACCGGGGCGGCGAAGAGGCTCGCGAGCGTCGGGCGCAGGGTGCGCGCCTGGCGGATCCACCGGCTCGCCGAGAAGCGGTCGGCCAGCGCCACCGACGCGCCGGCGACCAGCGCCGACATCACGCAGTAGTACTGCGCGTTGGCGTGGAACAGCGGCAGGGTGACGAGCCAGCGGTCGGCGGCCGTGACCCCGAGGTGCTCGGCGAGCGCCGTCCCGACCCGCACGTAGTTCGCGTGGCTGACCCGCACGCCCTTCGGCCGGCTGGTCGTGCCCGAGGTGAACATGATCGCGGCGAGACCCGCCCGGGGGCGGCGCGGCGGGAGGGCGCCGCGCCCGGCGCTCACCTCGGTGATCGGGACGACCGGCACCGCGCCCGCCGCGGCCCGCACGGCCGGGACCCGCTCGTCCTCGGCGACCGACAGGATCGCGCGCGACGCCGCGAGCTGGTGGGCCACCTCCTCCGCCGTCGACGACGGGTTCACCGGCACCAGCACGACGCCGAGCCGGGCCGCGCCGAGCAGCAGGTCGAGGAACTCCGGGCGGTTCGCCGTCAGGAGGTGGACCCGGTCCCCCTCCCCCACGCCGCGGTCGGAGAGGAACGCCGCGGCGGTCTCGGCGCGCCGGACCTGCTCGGCGTAGGTGGTCGTCGAGACCCGCTCCGCGGCGTCCTCGAACAGCAGGAACGGCGCGTCCGGGGTCACGGCGGCGTGGGCCGCGAGCAGGCTGAAGGCGTCCGACGACGGCGCCGACGCGGCTGACGGGTCCGTCGGGGTCAGGGGTGTCGCCACGGTGCGGCCTCCTCCGGGAGCGCACTCGGGGTCACGAAGGCGTACCCGAGTACAAGTTCGTGAGGGAGGACGGTAGAGCGGGGAGGCGGCTCGAAACAAGACCCGAGTACAAGTTCGTGGGGTCGCGTGGTCTACTGACCGGGATGAACCTCGACGCCGCACCGAGCTTCCGCGAGCTCATGGCCGACACCGGCGACGCCGCGGCGCCCGGCCCGCCGCCCTCGCGGCGCACGCGCGGGCGCACCGAGCGCCGGGACCGCGTCTTCGAGGCCGCGGTGGCCCTGTTCGGCGAGCGGGGCTTCGAGGAGACCTCGATGGACGACATCGCCGCGCGCGCCGGGCTGGCACGCACGACGGTGTTCAACCACTTCCCGCGCAAGACCGCGTTCCTCGAGGAGTGGACCCTGCGGCGCCGGGAGCGGGCGGCCCGCTCCTTCCGCGACACGGGGGGCGCCCACACCGTGCGCACGGTGCTCGGCAGCTACTTCCGCGCGCTGGCCGAGGTCAACGTCGAGACCCGGGCGGAGACGGCGGCGCTGATGCCCCTCGCGGTGAAGCAGACGGACATCCTCGTCGACCACCCGCTGGCCCGGGACCTCGCGGAGATCGTCGAGGACGCCGGGGAGCCGCTGGCGGGATCGGCGTCCCCGCAGCGGGTCGGGTGGCTCCTCGCCCTCGGCTACTTCTCGGCCGTCACCCGCTGGGTCGCGGTCGACCCCGCGCCGTTCGACCTCGCCGTCGAGCTGGCCGCGATCCTCGACACCGTGCTCGGTGGGGCGCTCGCGGCTGAGGCCGATGCGGCGGGTCCTGCCCGGTGACGGCGGGCACGCGGGCTTGAGTGTGCCGCGACGGCACGGACTGGACTGGTCGTCATGAGCACACCCACGCAGTCCCGCCCGCGCCTCATCGACGTCGAGGACTTCTTCGCCGACCCCGAGTTCGCGCACGCGACGGTGTCGCCCGACGGCACGCGGCTCGCCTACCTCGCCCCGCGCGACGGGCGGCTGCAGGTCTGGGTCCGCGGGATCGACGAGGAGCACGCCGACGCCGTGCCCGTCACGCACGACACCCGGCGCGGCGTCACGGACTACCACTGGACCGACGACCCCCGCTGGCTGCTGTACCTGCAGGACACCGACGGCAACGAGGACTGGCATCTCCACCGCGTGGACCTCACCGCGCCCGACCGACCGGCCGTCGACCTGACGCCCCTGCCGGCCGGCTCGCGGGTCGTCGGCGTCGAGCCCCTGCCGTCGTCCCCCGGGCAGGTCCTCGTCTCGATGAACCGGCGGCCGACGGTGTTCGACGTCTTCCGCGTCGACGTCGCCACCGGCGAGACGACCCTGCACCTCGAGCAGCCCTCGCCGCGCCGGACGTTCCTCCTCGACCGCGAGGGCCGCCCGGCGTTCCTCTCCGAGCTCACCGACGACGGCGAGTACGAGTTCTCGGCGGTCGACGGCTCCGGAGAGACCCGCCTCCTGCTCCGGGTGGGCGGCCCCGAGCACCCGCTGGGCGTCTACCCGCAGCTCGTCACCCCGGACGGCACGGGCCTGCTGCTCGGCCTCTACCAGGACGGCGACGACCTGCGACTCGTGCGCGTCGACCGCGCGACCGGCCGGCAGACCGTCGTCGCGGCCGTCGAGGGGCAGAGCCTCGACACGATGGGGGCGCACTCGCCGCTCCTGCCCGCCACCGTGATCGAGAGCGCCCGCACCCACGAGGTCGTCGCCGCCCGGTTCGTCGGCGACCGCCCGCGCGTCGAGGTGCTCGACCTCGCGTACGCCGACGTGTTCGCCGCGCTCGCGGCGCTCTCCGACGGCGTGCTGGGTCCGGTCTCGTCCGACGACGCGGAGCGGTGGTGGACCGCGAGCTTCGTCCACGACCGCGCGCCCGGCGCGACCTGGCTGTTCGATCGGACGACGGGCGAGAGCCGGCTGCTGTTCCGGTCGTTCACCCACATCGCGCCCGAGGAGCTCGCCCCGGTGACGCCGGTCCGGTTCCCGGCCCGCGACGGTCTGGAGCTGCCGGGCTTCCTGACGCTGCCGGTGGGCGTGCCGCTCGAGGACCTGCCGCTGGTGCTGATCGTGCACGGCGGGCCGTGGGCGCACGACTCGTGGCGCTACGACCCCGAGGCAAAGTTCCTCGCCAACCGCGGCTACGCCGTCCTGCACGTCAACTTCCGCGGCTCCACCGGCTACGGGCGCCGCCACCTCACCGCGGCGGTCGGCGAGCTCGCCGGCGCCATGCACGACGACCTGATCGACGCCGCGCGCTGGGCCGTCACCGAGGGCTACGCCGACCCCGAGCGCATCGGCATCTACGGCGGGTCCTACGGGGGCTACGCCGCGCTGGTCGGCGTCACCGTCACCCCCGACGTCTTCGCCGCGGCGGTCGACTACGTGGGCATCTCCGACCTCGCGAACTTCATGCGCACGCTGCCGGAGTTCGCGCGGCCCAGCCTGATCAACAACTGGTACCGCTACGTCGGCGACCCGGCGGTCCCGGAGCAGGAGGCCGACATGCTGACCCGCTCGCCGATCACGATGGTCGACCGGATCCGCACCCCGCTGCTCGTCGCCCAGGGCGCCAACGACGCCCGCGTGGTGCAGGCCGAGTCCGACAACATCGTGTCCTCGCTGCGGGCCCGCGGCATACCGGTGGAGTACCTGGTCGCGCAGGACGAGGGCCACGGCTTCGCCAACCCGGAGAACCGGTTCCGGCTCTACCGCGCGATGGAGGCGCACTTCGCCGAGCACCTCGGCGGCCGAGCCGGCTGAGCCGGCTGAGCCGCTTGTCCGGCCGACCCGCAGCCTGTTCTGATCACTGTTCGTGGGGCACCCGGACGCGCGGCCGACGACCCGCACCGCGTCCGGGCTCGCGATCGCCCTGCTCTCGGGCTTCTCCTTCGGGCTGGCCGGACCTTTCGCGGCGTCGCTGATCGCGGTCGGGTGGTCGCCGCCGGCGGTGGCGCTGGCCCGGCTGGCGGGCGCGGCGGTCCTCCTCGCCGTGCCGCTGGCGCTCCTCCTGGCCCGCGGGTGGCGGCCGCGCGCGGGGCACGGGCGGGCGGTGGTGGTCTACGGGCTGGTCCCGCTGGCCGGCGCGCAGGTCTGCTACTTCAGCGCCGTCGGGCACCTGTCGGTCGGCGTCGCCCTGCTCATCGAGTACACCGCGCCGGTCCTGCTGCTCGCCTGGACGTGGGCGCGCACCGCCGTCCGCCCCCGGCCCCTGACGCTGGCGGGCGCCGCGCTGGCCGTGGCGGGCCTCGTGCTCGTCCTCGACGTCGCGCGCGGGGCGCAGGTCGACGTCGTCGGCGTGCTGTGGGGCCTGGGCGCGGCGGTGTGCCTGGCGGCGTACTTCCGGCTCTCGGCCGACGCCGGCGGCGCCGAGGGCCTGCCCGCCCTGGTGCTCACCGCGGGCGGGGCGGTCGTCGGCAGCGTGGTCGTCGCGCTGCTGGGGCTCGTCGGCCTGCTCCCGCTGACCGCGACGACCGCGCCCATCGACCTCGGCGGACGGGGCGCCCCGTGGTGGGTCGGCGTCCTGCTCGTCGCGGCCCTGTCGACGGCGCTGGCGTACCTCACCCGGATCGCGGCGGTCGGGCGGCTCGGCTCGCGGCTGGCGTCGTTCGTCGGGCTGAGCGAGGTGCTCTTCGCCGTGCTCGGCGCCTGGTGGCTGGTGGCCCAGGAGCCGACGGCCACGCAGGTCGCGGGCGGGGTGCTCGTGGTCGGCGCGGTCGCGCTGATCCGCCGGGCCGAGCCGCCCGAGCGCCGGTCTACGGCGACAGCCCCGTGAGCACCCCCACCAGCCGCGCGGGGTGCAGCTGGATCCCGACGTGCGACGTGGGCACGTCGACGACGGCGAACGGCACCGGCAGGGCCGCGTCGGCCTCGCGGACGAACCGGTCCTGCAGCGCCGGCGACAGCGCGCGGTCCTCGGACAGGCGCACGTAGGTGTGCGGGAGCGGGCCCCAGCGCTCCGGGTCGACGCGCACGAGGTCCTCGTCGATCGCGAGGGCCTCGCGCACGTCCATCGCCGCGAGCAGCGCGAGCAGCTCGGCCCGCGTGCCGTCGGCGAGCAGCGCGTCCTGGAGGGCGTCGAGGGCCGTCGGGTCCTGGGTGTGCAGGTCGACCCGCAGCTCGCCCACCTCGGCGGGGTCGGCGGTCATGAGGCTCGGGGCGAGCCGGTCGAGGGCCGACGGCCCGGTGTCGGTGAGGTAGGTCGACGGGCCGGTGTCGACGCAGCACCACGCCGAGACGTAGACGACGTGGTCGAGCAGCTCCGGCACGGCGTTGGCCACGGCCGTCACCGTCATCCCGCCGCGGCTGTGGCCGACGAGCACGACCGGCCCGTGCTCGCGGGCGGCGCGGACGACGCCGACGACGGCCGCGACGTCGTCGGGGGTCGACAGGCCGGCCATGCCGTCGGGCCGGGCGTCGAGCCCGTGCCCGGGCAGGTCGACGGCCACGGCCCGGTGGCCGGCGAGCGCCAGGGCGCGGGCCACCGGTCCCCAGTGCGAGGCGTTGGCGAACGCGCCGTGGACGAGGACGTGGGTGGTCGGGGGCACGGCGCTCCTCGGTCGGGTGCTGATCGGTCGGGGACGCTACGACCGATCACCGGACGCCGTCGACGGGGATCGGCTCAGCCCGCGGCCGGCGCGATCCGGCGCCGGTCGAGGCTCAGCGAGCCGGGGCCGAGCACGACCAGCAGCAGGAAGACCCAGCTGTAGAGGGCCGCGGGCTCGCCGCCGTTCTCGAGCCAGTTCCAGCCCGACGGCAGGTGCACGACGAAGAAGGCGAACGCCATCATCCCGGACAGGACGAACGCCGCCACCCGCGCGTACAGCCCGACCGCGACGAGCAGCACGGCGACGATCTCGACGGCGGAGATCGCGATCATGGGCGCGGCGGGCGTGGAGCCGTCGAGCACCCCGAACGCGCCGACGGGGTGCAGGAGGAAGAGCGCGGTCACGACGCACCGGAACGCGAGCAGGGCCCACGGGCGCAGGAGGGTGACGCCGGGGCGGCGTCCGCGTGCCAGGCGAACCTGCCGAGCAGCGGCGCGGACCGACAACGCGTCGCGGACCACGACCTCGCGGACTGGGCGCATGTCGCATGGCGACCTCGGGCTGCACGATCTGCGCGCCCTCGCGATCCTGCTCGACGAGCGCAACGTGACCCGGTCCGCCGTGCGGTTCCACCTCAGCCAGCCGTCGATGAGCCGCACGCTGCAGCGGCTCCGGGCCGTGTTCGACGACGAGCTGATGGTCCGGTCCGGCGGCGACTACGCGCTGACCCCGCGCGGCCGGGAGCTGCAGGGCGAGCTCGCGGTGCTCCTGCCGCGCCTCGAGGGCCTCGTGTCCGGGCGGGGCTTCGACCCGTCCACGGCCACCGGTGTCGTGCGCCTCATCGGCACCGACTACACGACCGCAACCCTCGGGCCGGTCCTGCTCCCCCGGCTGGCGCGGGCCGCCCCCGACCTCGAGGTCCGCATCGAGCCGCGGGACCAGGACAGCTACGCCGACCTCGAGCGCGGCCGCGCCGACGTCGCCCTGTCCGTCCTGCGCCCGGCCGCCCCGCTGCGCTGGGAGCGCCTGTTCACCGACGACCTGGTGTGCGTCGTCGACCGCGACCACCCCGTCCGCGACCGGTTCTCGGTAACCGACTACGTCGCCGCCCGCCACGTCGCCGTCGCCGTCGTCGGCGGGGACCAGCCGATGATCGAGCGGTGGCTGCAGGCCCTGGGGCAGACCCGCCGGATCGCCGTGCGGGTCGCCTACTTCAGCTCGGTCGCCGCGCCGCTGCACGGGACGGACCTCGTGGCGACGATCCCGCGGCGGATGACCGAGGCGCAGGCCGGCGCGTTCCCGTGGGTGCGGGTGGTCGAGGCGCCGGAGGGGTTCGACGCGATCCCCTACGGGATGGTCTGGCACCCGCGCCTGGAGGCCGACCCGATGCACTGCTGGCTGCGCGACGAGCTGCGCGCGGCGGGCCGGTCGATCGCCTGAGACCCCGGAGACGACGAACGCGGTGCACCGAGGACGGTGCACCGCGTTCGTGGTGTAGCCCCGAGGGGATTCGAACCCCCGCTACCGCCTTGAGAGGGCGGCGTCCTAGGCCGCTAGACGACGGGGCCCTAGGAGAACGGCGACGACCCTAGATCACGGTCCGCCACCGCTCGCAGCTGGGGTACCAGGACTCGAACCTAGAACAACTGAACCAGAATCAGCCGTGTTGCCAATTACACCATACCCCATGGCGATCACCGAGCGTGACGAATCATGTCCTGCCCGATGACGTCGTCCAGTCTAGGACATGCCCGCACGCCGGTTCGACACCCCCCGCGGCGACCCCCGCACCCGCAGCTCAGGACACCGGAGCGCTCCCCGGTAACCTGGGTGAGTTGGGCCGCCGTACGACCAGGAAGATCGAGACGTGAGCTCTCAGCCGTCCCCCGCCACGGGCCCCGCGTTCGCCGCCCTCCCCGCGAGCGTGGACCTCCCCGCGATCGAGCGCGAGGTCCTGGCCCGCTGGGCCGACCGCGACGTGTTCCGTCGCTCCCTCGAGCGCACCGCGGGCGGCGAGCCGTGGATCTTCTACGAGGGCCCGCCGACCGCCAACGGCCAGCCCGGCACCCACCACGTCGAGGCCCGCGCGTTCAAGGACCTCTTCCCGCGGTTCAAGACCATGCGCGGCTACCACGTGCCGCGCCGCGCGGGCTGGGACTGCCACGGCCTGCCGGTCGAGCTCGCCGTCGAGAAGGAGCTCGGCTTCACCGGCAAGGGCGACATCGAGACCTACGGCATCGCGGAGTTCAACGCGGCGTGCCGCGAGTCGGCGCTGCGCAACGTCTCGGCCTTCGCCGCGATGACCGAGCGCATGGGCTACTGGGTCGACCTCGACGAGGCCTACCTGACCATGGCCCCGCGCTACGTCGAGAGCGTCTGGTGGTCGCTCAAGAAGATCTTCGACGACGGCCTGCTCGTCGAGGACCACCGCGTGACGCCCTACTGCCCCCGCGACGAGACGCCGCTGTCGGACCACGAGGTCGCGCTGGGCTACGAGGACGACGTCGACCCCTCGGTCTACGTGCGCTTTCCGCTGACCGACGGGCCGTGGGCGGGGGCGGACCTGCTGATCTGGACGACGACGCCCTGGACGCTGCCGTCGAACACCGCCGTGGCCGTGGCGCGCGACATCGGCTACGTCCGGGCGACCACCGCCGGCGGGGACGACCTCGTCGTCGCCGAGGACCTCCTGCCCGTGCTGGGCGAGGACGCGCGGGTCACCGACCGCCTCACCGGCGCCGACCTGATCGGCAGCCACTACCGCCGCCCGCTGGACCTCATCGATCCCGACCGCTTCGGTGACGCCCACCGCGTCGTGCACGGCGACCACGTCACCACCGACGCCGGCACCGGCCTGGTGCACATGGCGCCCGCGTTCGGCGCCGAGGACCACCTCGTGGCCAAGGCTGAGGGCCTCGAGATGGTCAACCCGATCGGGCCGGACGGGCACTTCGACGCCGACGTCCCGCTCATCGGCGGGATGTTCTTCAAGGGCGCCGACCCGACGCTGGTCGAGGAGCTGCGGGCCCGGGGCGTGCTGTGGCGCTCGGAGTCCTACGAGCACTCCTATCCGCACTGCTGGCGCTGCCACACGCCGCTGATCTACTACGCGCTCCCCTCGTGGTTCATCCGCACCACCGCGGTCCGCGACCGGCTGGTCGAGGAGAACGAGCGGACCAACTGGTACCCGCCGCACATCAAGCACGGCCGCTACGGCGGGTGGCTCGAGAACAACGTCGACTGGGCGCTCTCCCGCAACCGCTACTGGGGCACCCCGCTGCCGATCTGGCGCAACGACGCCGACCCGTCGGAGATGGTGTGCGTCGGCTCGCTGGCCGAGCTCTCGTCGTGGGCCGGCGAGGACCTGTCCGAGCTCGACCCGCACCGCCCCTACGTCGACGACGTCACGTTCCCGGCGCCGAGCGGCACCGGGACGATGCGCCGCGTCACCGACGTCATCGACGTCTGGTACGACTCGGGCGCGATGCCGTTCGCCCAGTGGGGCGCGCCGCACCACCACGAGGCCGACTTCGCGCAGGCCTACCCCGCGCAGTACATCTGCGAGGCGATCGACCAGACCCGCGGCTGGTTCTACTCGCTGATGGCCGTCGGGACGCTGGTGTTCGACCGGTCGTCCTACGAGAACGTCGTGTGCCTGGGGCTGCTGCTCGACGAGCAGGGCCGCAAGATGTCGAAGCACCTGGGCAACGTGCTCGACCCGTTCGAGCTCTTCGAGTCCCACGGCGCCGACGCCGTGCGGTGGCTGATGCTCGCCCAGGGCTCGCCGTGGGTCGATCGGCGCGTCGGGCACGAGGCACTGCGCGAGATCGTCCGCAAGATCCTGCTGACGTACTGGAACACCGCGTCCTTCCTGGTCACCTACGCGAACGCCTCGGGGTGGCGGCCGACCGGAGAGCCGCTCGCGTCGGACCACCCCATGGACCGCTGGGTGCTCGGCGAGCTGGCGACCTGCGTCCGCGAGGTCACCCGCGCGCTCGACGACTTCGACTCCTCGAGCGCCGGCCGCGCGATCTCGTCCTTCGTCGACGAGCTGTCGAACTGGTACGTCCGCCGCTCGCGCCGGCGCTTCTGGCAGGGCGACACGGCGGCGCTGGCGACGCTGCACCACTGCGTCGAGACGCTCTCGCGGCTCATGGCGCCGTTCATCCCCTTCACCACCGACCACCTCTGGACGCGGCTGCAGGGCGACGTCGTCGAGGGCGCCCCCGACTCGGTGCACCTCGCCGACTGGCCGGTCCTGGACGAGGCGGCACTCGACCCGGTGCTCGCGGAGCGCATGGCGCTCGTGCAGCGGATCGTCGAGCTCGGCCGGTCGACCCGCGCCGCCAGCGGGGTGCGCACGCGCCAGCCGCTGTCGCGCGCGGTGGTGGCCGCGCCCGGGTTCGCCGACCTGGACGAGGGGCTGCTCGCCGAGATCGCCGAGGAGCTCAACGTCGGCCGGGTCGAGGCGGCGGGGTCCGACCTCGTCGAGGTCACGGTGAAGCCGAACTTCCGGGCGCTGGGCAAGCGCTTCGGCAAGCAGACCCCGGTCGTCGCCGAGGCGGTCAAGGCCTCCACCGGGGCCCCGGTCGACGGGACGCTGACGGTGGCCGTCGACGGCGAGGAGATCGTGCTGTCGGGCGACGAGATCGTCGTCGAGGAGAGCCCGCGCGAGGGCTGGGCGGTCCGGTCGGAGGGCGGCCTGTCGGTCGGCCTCGACACCGAGCTCACCGACGAGCTGCGCGCCGCGGGCCTCGCGCGCGACGTCGTGCGCGTCGTGCAGGAGGCGCGCAAGACCCGCGGGCTCGAGGTCTCCGACCGCATCGCGCTGACCTGGGCCGCCGAGCGCGCCGACGTCGCCGACGCCGTGCGCACGCACGCCGGCACCATCGCCGAGGAGGTCCTCGCGGTCGAGATGACCGAGGGGGCCGTCAACGGGGACGCCGCCGCGCACTCCGACGACCTCGCGCTGGCCGTCGCGATCGCCCCCGCCGCGGGGGCGTGACGGGCGCGGGGGTCAGCCCGCCGACACCTCGTCGGGCGTCGCCGCCGAGCGGGCCGACCCCTCCCGCAGCCCGAACACCGCGACGAGGCTGAGCAGCGACAGCCCGGTGACGTAGAGCGCGATCGGCGTCGACGAGCCCGTGGCGCCGAACAGGGCGGTGGCGACGAGCGGCGTCACCGCCCCGCCGACCATGCCACCGACCTGGTAGGCGATGGAGATGCCGCTGTAGCGCACGCGCACCGGGAAGATCTCGGCGAAGAGGCCGCCCTGGGCGCCGGCCATGATGCCCTGGACGATCGCCGCGACCGCGAACGCGATCCCGGCGAGGGCCGCCGACCCGGTGTTGACCAGCGCGAACATCGGCAGCGGCCAGGCGACGGCCGTCAGCGCGCCGACGACGAACACCGGGCGCGAGCCGAACCGGTCGGACAGCATCGCCGCCACGACGATCGTCGCCACCCACACCACCGTCGACAGCATGATCAACGTCAGCAGCGTCGTCCGCTCGTAGTCGAGCGCCGTCGTGCCGTAGCTCAGCATGTAGACGATGACGGTGTAGCCGACGGCCGGCGGCGCGATCGAGGCCAGGCTCGCCAGCGCCAGCACCTTCGGGTGGCGGCGCACGAGGTCGGCGACCGGGACCGTGCTCGTCTCGCGACGCTGCTTGACCTGCTCGAACTCCGGTGCGTCCTGCAGCCGGCTGCGCACCACGAACCCGACGACGACGAGCACGACCGAGAGCAGGAACGGGATGCGCCAGCCCCACGACCGGAACGCCTCGTCGGGCAGCCCGGCGACGGCGAGGAAGGCGAGGTTCGAGGTGAGCACGCCGATCGGCACGCCGAACTGGGCGAAGCTGCCGTAGACCGCGCGCCGGCGGCTCGAGGCGTGCTCGGTGGCGATGAGCACGGCGCCGCCCCACTCCCCGCCGACCCCGAAGCCCTGCAGGAGGCGCAACAGCACGAGCAGCAGCGGGGCCGCGATGCCGATCGCGGCGAACGTCGGCAGCACGCCGATGAGCGCGGTCGCGCCGCCGGTGAGCAGCAGCGTCAGCACGAGCATGGCCTTGCGGCCGATGCGGTCGCCGAAGTGCCCGATCACCGCCGCGCCGAGCGGGCGCGCGATGAACCCGACCGCGAAGGTGCCGAACGCCGCGAGCGTGCCCGCCACCGCGGAGAACTGCGGGAAGAAGAGGCTCCCGAACACCAGCGCCGCGGCGGTGCCGAAGATGTAGTAGTCGTACCACTCGATCGACGTGCCGACGAAGCTCGCCGCGAAGATGCTGCGGCGCGAGGGAGCGGCCATGGTCAGGCAGGGAAGCGCACGCGGGTGGGGCGGGGCAACAGCGCGGCTCAGGTCTCCCGGAACTCGGAAAGGACGGCGTCGGTGTGCTCACCGACGTCGGGGATCGCGCCCATCCGCGGCTCCCGGCCGACGAGCCCGATCGGCGGTACGAGCGCGGGCACCTCGCCCACCGGCGAGCCGACGGTGCGCCAGCGGTCGCGGGCGGCGTGCTGGGGGTGGGCGAGGACGCCGTCGTCGCCGACGAGGTCGCGCTGACGGGCGTGCGCGATGCCGGCGGCCGCGAGGCGTCCCACGACCTCCTCGCCGTCGAGCCCGCCCAGCACGGCGTCGATGGCCGCGTGCAGCTCGTCGCGGTGCTCGAGGCGCGCCGAGCCGGTGGCGAAGCGCTCGTCGGTCGCGAGGGCCTCGTCGCCCAGGACCTCGGCGCAGAAGCGCGCCCACTCCCGCTCGTTCTGGATCGCGAGGACGACCTCGGTGCCGTCGCCGGCGGTGAACGTCCCGTACGGCGCGATGGCGGGGTGGGAGGTGCCGGCGCGGCGGGGCGCGTGGCCGGCGCCGGCGGCGTAGGTCAGCGGGAAGCCCATCCACTCGCTCAGCGCGTCGAAGAGGCTGACCTCGAGCGCGGCGCCCTCGCCGGTGCGCTCCCGTTCGTAGAGGGCGGCGAGGACGCCGGAGAAGGCGTACATCCCGGCCCCGATGTCGGCGGCCGGGATGCCCGCCTTGGCCGGGTGCTCGGGCGTGCCGGTCATCGTCACCAGACCGGTCTCGGCCTGGATGAGCAGGTCGTAGGCCTTGGCGTCGCGGTACGGGCCCGACGAGCCGTAGCCCGAGATGCTGCAGTGCACGAGGCGTGGGTGCTCCCGGCGCAGGTCCGCGGCGCCGAGCCCCAGGCGCTCCGCGGCCCCGGGCGCGAAGTTCTGCACGAACACGTCGGCGCGGGCGAGGATCCGGTGCAGGGCGGCGAGCGCGTCGGGGTCCTTGAGGTCGAGCGTGACGCTCTCCTTGCCCCGGTTCAGCCAGACGAAGTGGCTGGACAGGCCACCGACGACGGTGTCGTAGTCGCGGGCGAAGTCGCCGCGTCCCGGCCGCTCGACCTTGATCACGCGGGCGCCGAGGTCGGCGAGGTGGCGCGTCGCGAGCGGCGCGGCCACGGCCTGCTCGCACGCCACGACCAGGACGCCGTCCAGCGGGAGGGAGGTCACGCGGAGATCGTGCCCCTCGGCGCACATCCTCGCTCGGCACTGCTCGTTGTGACCCACGTCGTCTCGTTCTGGCGAACCAGTCCCCCCGGTTGGTCGCGGTCGTACGTCGACAACGTCGTCGTCTTCGCGTCTCCCCGCTGTACCGGCCGGGGAACTCCGTTCACCTCGTGCTCGTTGACCGTGCGTGTTCGCCGAGTGGATGATCTCGGCGCATTCTCGGCTGATCGAGCACTGAGCGTCACGAGGAGACCCCGATGCGCAGCAACCTGTTCGCCCCGGAGAACCAGGAGCAGGAGTCCGCCCAGCCGGGTCTGCGCCTGCAGAACTCGAAGATGCTCAAGATCGAGCTCAACGGCGAGTGCCTCGCGCGGCAGGGCTCGATGGTCGCGTTCCAGGGGCAGGTGCACTTCGAGGCCAAGGGCTCCGGGGGCATCGGGCGGTTCCTCAAGCAGCAGCTCACCGGCGAGGGCGTGCCGCTGATGAAGGTCAGCGGGCGCGGCGACGTGTTCCTCGCCGACGCGGCCTCCGACGTGCACCTCATCGACCTGGAGGGCCCGCAGGACGCGCTGTCGATCAACGGCGCGAACGTGCTCGCCTTCGAGCCGACGCTGTCCTACGACATCCAGATGGTCCAGGGCGCCGCGTCGATGTCGGGCTCGGGCCTGTTCAACTGCGTGTTCAGTGGGCAGGGCCGGCTGGCCATCACGTGCAAGGGCTCGCCCGTCGTGCTCAACGTCGACCAGCCCACCTACGCCGACCCCCAGGCCGCCGTCGCGTGGTCGGCCGGCCTGCAGGTCGGCGTGCACCGTGCCGACCAGCTCGGCCTCGGCACCCTGCTCGGCCGCACCACGGGCGAGGCCTACACGATGGGCTTCTCCGGCCGGGGCTTCGTCATCGTCCAGCCCAGCGAGGAGCCGCCGGCCAGCGCCGTCGGCGGCCACGGCAGCGGCCAGCAGTCGGGCAGCGGCGGGGTGCTGGGCGGGCTGTTCAGCTAGAGCGTGTCTGGCGGATCATGAGATCCAGGCCAGGGTGGCGCGGAAGGTGA